>WYBM01000002.1 GCA_011525915.1 Ardenticatenaceae bacterium
CGTCCAAGATGACAAAGTTGTGGCCATGACTTTACGCTCAAATTACCACCTGGTTTTGAACCATAACACAAACGGGCCAACCGAATTCACGGTTGACCCATCATGTGTCACGTGCGGGAGCGACGGGGATCGAACCCGCGATCTCCGGCTTGACAGGCCGGCGTGTTAACCACTACACCACGCCCCCAGCAAGACCGGGATAATAGCAAATTAGATCAACTGTGTCAACCACAATTTTGGGCGCAGCCCGCCCTTAAGATTTTTTGGCCAACAGCCTGTCGGCTGCTTTTTGGGCTTCGCTGACCATAACCCCCTCGTCCCAGGTAAACGGCCGTCCCCCTTCCCCCTCATGCCATAAGGCCATGACCTTGCCAGTCGCCCCATATGGCGCTGAAATCGCCGGGTCGCTGGGGCCAAAGATGGCCAGCGTCGGGCACCCCACCGCCGCCGCAATGTGCGTCGGGCCGGTGTCATTACCCACGTATAAATCGGCCATCTCGCCTAAGGCTCCAATCTCGCTCAGGCTCACCCGGCCCGTCCAGTCGGCCACCGGCACGGGCATCATGCCCACAATGTCCGCCGCCAGGGGTTGATCCTGTCGGCTGCCCACCAGCAGTAAACGCGCTTCGTGTTTGCGCACCAAATAATTGCCCAGACGTACAAACCGCTCCACTGGCCATCGCTTGCGCGTGTCCGCATAAATGGACCCATGTCCACCACCGGGATGCAAAATGATCAAGGGCACATCACCCAACCATTCTAAATCATCAATGAGCCGCCTGGTCACGGCCGTGCGCGCTGCATCTGAAGGATAAAACGCCATGGGTAACCGGCCTTCTTGCCCCGTATCGATGCCGACAGCCCTGGCTAACGCCAGATAAATAGCCGCGGCATGGCGCTCCCCTGGCGGCGGTGACACCGGCAGGGTGTGCGCAAAGCCACGCCCATGCGCATTGATGCCAATCCGCTGTGGTATCCCCGCCCGCCAGGCAATATAAGCCAACAGACTGGAACGGCCAGGAATAAAACAGGTGTCATAGCGCTCCTGGCGTAACTGCTGGATCAGCCTCTGTATGTCACCCCAGGATTGCTGGGATACAGCCGTTTCCCCTACGCTGACCAGTTCGGTTAAGTGCGGATTCCCGGCAATCGCCGGCCGGGCCCACTCGCTCACCGCCCAATCAAAGCGTGCCCGTGGGTAGGCCTGTTTTAGCGCCGTAAGCATCGGTGTGGCCAGCATAACCTGGCTTATACAGCAAGGGTGTAAAATGAGTACCTTTTGTGGTGACGTAAACGGGCGGCGCCCTCGTAGACGAAACGGAATGCTGGCAAATCGGGCAAGGGCGGCAGTTACAATACTTTCCTGAGGCATGATCACTTTATAAATTGGTTAAGGTATGAAGATTTTTATGGCCTCAATCGTAAACCGCCCGCTGCCAATCGTCAATTTTCAGTTTCCTACGGTGATCAGTGCACTGATAGCCTCGAACTTTGCCTGGCCAATGCCTGGTACATCCATGATGGCTTCAATGGTGGCAAAAGGCCCGTTAGTTTCGCGATGGGCCACGATCTTTTGGGCCGTACTGGGGCCAACACCGGGTAGGGCGTCTAATTCGTCCGCCGTCGCTGTGTTGATGTTGATCAGAGGGCCGTTGATGCCGGCTACGGCCGTGTCTGACCCTGTCCCCATCTCCCCCAAGGACATCATAGTGCCACCCAGCGGCCTGTTGACAACCTCACCTTCCGCCGGAACGTAGATTTGCATGCCGTCTTGCAGCGGTTGAGCCAGGTTAATCAGGGTTGTGTCCGCTCCCTCAGCAAAGCCCCCCGCCGCCGCTACCGCCGCCTGTACCAGGCTGCCAGGGGGCAGCCAGTATACATCGGGCGTCATGACCCGCCCATTGACATAGACGCGCACGGGGCCTGGGGTGGCTGTCGATTCGGGCAGTGGAGACGGGGGCGGCGGCTGAATGACAATAGGCGCTGGCTGCACCTGATTCATCAAGGTCAGCCCCCCCACGCCAACCACAATGCCTAGAAAAAAACCAACAATAAGCCAATACCACTTT
Organism: Ardenticatenaceae bacterium; assembly: GCA_011525915.1. Classification (GTDB taxonomy): domain Bacteria; phylum Chloroflexota; class Anaerolineae; order Promineifilales; family Promineifilaceae; genus CAADGU01. Next base: position 2,070 of record WYBM01000002.1, read on the forward strand.
GTTATTTGCATGATGACCTCCCTTATCGTACCCAACCACCTGCAGGCATGTGGGTACCAAACAGACAACCCCTATTTTATTGTATACGCAACGTTGTGGATTAACTGATATAACCAGCAGACGCGAATCCACTAAACCAGCTCCATTTTAGCACGCTCGTCATTTTTCAAAAAACGGTATTTACGGTATCTTCTAGGGGTATGAGGTAATCGGCACAAAGTTTTTGGAAAAAGAGCGAGCAAATCACGGCCGATTACTCGGGTAAACCACAAGAAAACGCCTCTTTTTACATCCGAAAACTTTTCGCGGTTTACCTAAGGTGAAGGGGGCTTCTACCAACCTTACAGGAGATGAGCATGTCTGAACAAGAAACACCCACCAACCAGCCAGTTCCCGGCCAACAAAGAATTACCATCGATCTGCCTAAGGAGTTAACGGCCGTATACGCTAACGTCGCCTTCATCAGCCACACGCCGGCCGAAATGATCCTCGATTTTGCCCAGGTGCTGCCCCGTACCCCGCGGGGAAAGATATTGTCACGGATCATCATGTCACCCATGCACGCCAAGATGTTATACAATGCCTTGTCCCAAAGTATTGCCAATTACGAACGGCAGTTTGGTGAAATCCGCTTGCCCTCTAACCTGGCTGACCAGCTTTTCCGCTTTCCCCCTGCAGATGAGGGTGATAAAAACGAATAATACAAAGGACCTGTCCATGAACCAGCTTGATAAAACCGCTGACCTGATTCGTGAGGATATGGAACACATGAATGCCGCCCGCGACCAGGCCTACCAGCAATCGCGCCAGTTAATTAGCCTGTGTGCCCGGGCCATAAGGGCCGTGCATCGGGAAGAGTGGCCGCAGGCAGAAGTGCTCATTGCCGAGGCCAGGGCAGCCACCGACACCCTGGTGTCAGGTGTACAGGCTTATCCGGCCCTCTACTATGCTGGCTATACGCAGGATGCGGTGAAAGAATTTGTAGAGGCCAACCTGACTTATGCCCTGGTGCGTAACCGGCCCCTGCCTACCCCGGCAGACCTGGGGGCCGACGGCGCTACCTGGCTCAACGGGCTGGCGGAAGCGGCCACGGAACTGCGCCGCCGCATTCTAGACATCATCCGGCATGGCCACAGCGATGAAGCTGAACGGCTGCTAGACCACATGGACCAGATTTACAGTTTGCTGGTAACCTTCGACTTTAATGACGCCATTACCGGCGGGCTGCGCCGCCGCACCGATACCGTCCGTGCCGTGCTGGAACGCACCCGCGGCGATGTCACCACCAGTTTACGCCAAGCAGATTTGGAGCAGGCCATTAAGGCACTGGAAACCCGCCTACGGCCGTAAGCCGGGCTATATCACCCGTTACCATGACCGTTCGTGACCTATGCCCCACGTCAGCAGCCCTGTGCCTAACCCGGCAGTCAGCCCTACGGCCGTCCATAACGGTATTTGCTGTGTGACCCAGAGGATGTCTGCCGCGGAAAATTCCGGGCCATGGGCATGTAACCCGGTTTTAACAGCCATAAGCAGCAGGGTCAACAAACCGCTGCCGGCGCCCCCACAAACCCCGGCCCCCGCCATGCCCACCAACCACCACCTCAAGGTCAGCACCCGCCCGGCCAGGTACGTTTGCGTGAGGGCAAGAAGCGCCACGGCCGTGGTCAAAACCGCCAGGAATACCACCCGCCACAACCTGCCTTCCAGGGCTATCCATACAACTCCGTAAATACCCCAGGCACTTGCCAGCCACCTCCAGCCGGGAATTTTTTCAGGAATTGGCATTGCCTGTTACCTAAACGCAAACTGGACAAAAGTCCAGTTCATCGCTGTCCAAATTGAGCTAACCTCATGCATAGTACGGATGGAAATGCATCCTTCGTCCTTCATAATTGTTCAAGGAGTGTGTCACATGTCAAGCGATCCCGTAAAAGATGCTCTACACCGAATGCCCTATGGATTCTACAGCATTACCTCACGCCACGGCGATGAAGTCAACGCCATGGTCGCCAACTGGGTCATGCAGGCCTCGTTTACCCCGCGCCTTATGGCCGTCGGTTTGCAAAAGAAAGCGTATTCTCACCAACTCATCAGCCAGGGCGGTGTGTTTGCTATTAACATCTTCAATAAAGCAGACCAGGAAGCGATGATGCCTTTTACCAAGGGCCGGGCCAAGAACCCAGACAAGATGGCCACCGCCACCTTTACGCCTGCCCCAGAAACTGGCTGCCCCATTTTAGACGGGGCTGCCGCCTATGTAGAATGCAACGTCGTGAAACTGGTGGACGTAGGCAGCGACCATGATATTTTATTGGGCGAAGTTGTCGGCGGCGGCGTCTTTAAAGAGGGAGAGGTGACTGACACCCTGACACTACCACACGTAGGGTGGAGCTACGCCGGCTAACCGCATCCATCATGGGGCTTACCAGTTGCGCCGGCAAGCGGCTTACGGCACGGGGGTCGGCGTGACCAACACATATCCCTTGGGTATTTCCTGCACATAAGGCATGGGGGTGGGCGGTGTGTCTGTGGTGAATTCAATGGTTTCAAAACCCAGGCCTTGTAGAAAGTTGATCATGTACTGTTGGGCGTTGTAGTTAGCCGTTTCAATGACGCCACTGGCAATGGCTTCTTCCCGCAGCCGCTGTTCAGCCACACGGCGTACTTCCGTTTCCATTTGGGCATCTGCACCGGCCAACAAGCCTGTGTCACGATCCGCCACATAAGACTTTTCATTGTCCAGGGCAGGCAGGTCATCAAAAATTTTGGCCGGGGGCAGATGAACCATCACCGTATCAGGGTCTACCACCTGCACATCGGCCGGCGTCATCTCGGCAAAATCAACCCCGGCCACTACCTTGCCGTGAGCGACAAAAATCATGCTCTCACTCATAATGCCCCACAAAACATTAGTATTGCCGCGTTCGGCCGTAATCAGCTTTTCCAACTCCACAGACGCCGTTTCTAACCGGGCCAGATCATTGATCTGGTGAACAATAGTGGTACTGCTGGGCAAAATAACGGGCGTTGCCGGTATAATCAACTGCTTGACCAGGTTTTCCAGCGGTTGGGTAACGGCGTTATCTACCTTGTTCATGGTGGCAATGACCATGTAAGCCGCCAAGGATGCCATCAGGAAAAAGACAACAAAAAACAAATACATTAACTTACGTAACATTAAAACTCCTGAACCTTGCCTGCCAGGCATGGTAATTAAGTCTTGCCCTTGATATAAACATTACCTCACGTTAATGGGAACGCCAACGGCCGTCGGCACGTTGCGTCGTCTCATCAATACCTCATCTTACATACATACAACAAAACAGCTTCAACAAGGAGGTAACGGCCAAACAGATAAGCCCAGGTAACATTATAAAAGCCCCCTCTGTCAGGGTCGCGGAGCGTTCATAAACTTCTCAAAAATAAACATTAACTAACAATGCCTATGAGTACTGCCCATCACTTACCATCTGCCACTTGCCTACTTATAAAGTTGCCACTTACAATTAGCGTATGATAGTGGCCACTTGTGTCATCAAATTGGAGCTGGCGGGTGTTTATTCATTAAAGGAAAAACGCCGTATTGTTAAATCCCTTACAGCACGCCTACCGCAGAACTTTAATGTGGCCGTGGCCGAAGTGGATGCTCATGATGTGTGGCAAACGGCCGTGATTGGGCTGGCGACTGTAGGCACCGATGCCCGTTATCTGCATGGCTTGCTGGAAAAAGCTGTCGCCTGGATACAAACTGTCCGGCCAGACGTGCCCATTAGCGATTATGAAATTGAAATGCTTTAACCCGGAACAAATGATACCAAGACAACGTATACCTGGCATGAAAAAACACCCTCTTAAGGTTTTTTGGGTTCCCTTGCTGCTTTTTGTTTTTCTGGCCCCTACGGCCTGGGCGCAAAACGAACCGTCGGGCCTGACCCTGGAGGTAACCGGCGGCTTTGACAGCCTGTACAAAAGCGAATATTGGCTGCCCATTACCGTCACCCTGGCCAACAGTGGTGCCCCCATTGAAGGGGAAGTCCGGGTTTTTCCCCGGGCCGCGCCCAGTGAAGATTTTATGTACCGTGCTCCCATCAGCCTGCCTACCCAATCCAATAAGCGGGTAACACTGTACATTCAACTGCCTGGCCTGGCAACGAGGGTGTTGGTCCAGTTGGTAGACGGCAAGGGCACTGTGATAGCCTCGGCCCACACAACCCAGTTAACGCGGGTAGCCAACGGGGATTTGTTTTATGGGGTGGTCAGCCCGGACCCCGGTGAGTTTGCCTTTTTAGAAAATGTGGCTGGCAGCCGCAGCGACGCCAATGTGGCCTTTTTGCGCCTGACAGACCTGCCGGATGTGGCTGTTGCCTGGCATGCATTGGACGTGCTGGTTTTAAATGACACAGACACCGCCCAACTGACGGCTGAACAGTTGGCCGCACTGGAAGTATGGGTGAGTACGGGCGGACAGTTGGTGGTGACAGGGGGGGCCAGCTGGCAAAAAACGGCCGTCCCCCTGCAAACATGGCTGCCCGTGACCCTCGCCGGCAGCGAAACGGTAGCCGATTTACCAGGGTTGGTAGAGGAAATGGGCATTCCTTTCCGGGACCCAGGCCCTTACGTGGTCACCACCAGCAGCCTGGCGCGTGGCGAACTGCTCTTTCATGAAGCCGGGCTGCCCCTGTTGGCGCAGGTCCCCCACGGCCGTGGTGTTGTCTACTTTCTAGCCCTGGACCCGCGCTTCGCCCCTTTGCTGGACTGGGATGGCGCCGAAGTGATGTTTGCCGCTGTGGCCAACCGCCTCTCGCCCCCTTCTTTGTGGGGGGTGGGTCCCGAAGAGGGCTATGCTGCCCAAGGTGCCGTTACCAGCCTGCTTGACGTCAATTTGCCTTCCGTATGGCAGTTGGTGGGATTTTTACTGTTGTATACCGTGGCCGTTGGCCCGGCCAATTACTTTATTCTAAAACGGCGTAAACGGTTAGAGCGCGCCTGGATCACACTGCCATTGATGATTGTGGCGTTTACGACCGTGACTTACTTCACCGGTTTTCAAATGCGGGGCAGTAAGGCCATTATTAACCAGTTGGCTGTGGCCTACAGCCAGGCAGATGGCTCCCAGGCCCGTATCTACAGCCTGGTTGGGTTATATTCTCCCCGCCGCAGCACCTATGACCTTATCTTCCCAAGTGATACCCTGGTCAAACCACTGGCCAACGTTTTCACTAGCCCCACCGGCGCTGACCCCAACGCCACAGCCATCACCTATGCAGCCGAACACTCGGTTGATGGGGTGCGTGTGGATGTAAGCGACATAGAAACCTTCACCGCCCAAACGGCCCGGCCGGCCATAGACATAGCCGGGCAAGGCGTCTTAAACCAGGAGGGAGGGTTCCTACGCATAAAGGCAACAATACAGAATAACAGCAGCATCACCCTGGAAGACGCCGCTTTGTTGTTTGGCGGCACGGCCGTGTCCATGGGGGATATCCAACCAGGGCAGACGGAAACCGTCAGCCAGATCGTCAGGGGCAGCAGTACATCTACCGGTACCGCTTATGGCACATATAATGCCCCTCTTTCCGGTCAGGCCGACGTACTGCTGGGCTATGATTACTATAACGACGCCAAATTGTACCCGCGCTTCCAATTCTTCCAGGCGCTGGAAGGCGAAGGTTTGGGGGGCAGCACGGGGCTATCTCTACCCCGAAGCAACGCCGTCCTCATCGGCTGGTCAAAAGAACCACAAATTGAGATCAGTTTAGACAAAGGCGCTGTTAATTACACCAGTACTACGCTGTATTTTATTGAGATCCCCCTGACCCAAAACCTGACGGCGGGTTTGGGGACAGGCACTCTGGTGCTGCCTACCTTCTTGTTGGAATGGTCTGCACTGCCAGACAGCACCGTTGGCAATCCCAAGGTGACCTACTTGCAGTTGGAGGGCGGCCAGGCCAGCTTTGAATATCAACCTGGCCCGGAATTTCAGGCGCTGGCAGTCACGGAACTGGCCCTCTTGTTGGAAAAAGAGCCTTATACGGAAATGCCGGTGCCGGACGTCAGCCTGTGGAACTGGCAGGCGGAAACGTGGGAGAGCCAGACCGGTGTGGGCTGGGGGGAAACGGCCGTGGCCAACCCCGCCGCCTACATTGGCCCAGGTAATACGGTGCGTATTCAGTTGGTAGATACTGACAATAAGTACAGTTATGGGGCCATTACGGCCGTGTATCCCTTACTGACAATGAATCTGGATAATTAGCGCCTGGCCGCTGGGCCATGTGCCAATTGCCAGCCCCACATGATCTACTATGGGCACAATCATTGAAATTCAAGGACTTACCAAGAAGTATGGCAGCCTGACGGCACTCAATGAGTTATCGCTAAACATTCAAGAAGGCGCGGTTTTTGGCTTTATTGGCCCCAACGGCGCGGGCAAAACCACGACCATGCGCATTCTCACCACCCTGCTTAAGCCTACCGCAGGCAAGGCCTGGGTGGCCGGCCATTCCGTCACCAATGACCCCCGTGGTGTGCGCCAGGCCATCGGGTATATGCCTGACTTCTTCGGCGTGTATGATGATATGAAGGTATGGGAATACCTGGACTTTTTTGCCGCCTGCTACGACGTGCCCAAAACGGCCCGCATGGGTATGATTGATGATTTACTGGCCCTGGTAGACCTGCAGCACAAAAAAGACGCCTACGTGGAAAATCTGAGCCGGGGCATGAAACAGCGCCTCTGCCTGGCCCGCACCCTGGCCCACGATCCTCAAGTACTCATCCTGGATGAACCGGCCAGCGGGTTAGACCCTCGCGCCCGCATTGAAATCCGTGAACTGCTGCGCGAATTAAAAAACATGGGCAAAACCATTTTCTTCTCCTCCCATATCCTGTCTGAAGTGGCAGACATTTGCACAGAAATTGCTATTTTGGAGGCCGGCAGGCTCATCGCCCACGGTGATATGCATGAGATGAAAAAGCAGCTGCGCGCCCACCGGCTGATCCAGGTAAAGGTGTTGGGAGAGCTCACGGCCGTACAAGAGTTCCTGCTGCAGCACCCGGCCGTGCATGGGCTGACCCCTCCTGGGGAAGCCGACGTCCCCCATGACACCGTGCAGTTTGACTTCGGCGGTAATGATGAAGCGTTGAGCGCCCTGCTGGCACAGATGATCAGCCAGGGCATACCGGTCATCTCTTTCCACGAAGAAACGGGTGATTTGGAAGATGTCTTTTTACAGGTAACCCAGGGGATTGTAAACTAAGGACACGGTTCCAAAAGTTTTACGACCTTTGGTAGGGGCAGGTCTTGTGCCTACCAAATGCCTGAGGAGTGTAACTTGAATCTGATGCGGTGGTGGCACTGGTACCGACATCTGCCCCAAAACCCGGTTTACCTGCGGGAGAAAGGGCATTGGGGTAAGCCCAATCCGTTTTATGATAACCTGATTCGCTTCTCACCGTTTTTACTGTTAGGCGGCATCAGCCTGGGGTTCTGCGCCGGGTTTGGTAACCCGGCTTTTTTTAACAACAATGATGATCTGTTTACTATCTGGTGTTTGCTTTGCCTGCCAGGGATGCTGCTTTCCATGGTGACCCTTTTTGGCTCGCTGCTGGCCCCGGCCCTGACGGCCCCGATGATCAGCCTGGAACGGGATAAGGGCACATGGGATATTTTATTGACCACCCCGCAGCCGGTTTATTCTCTTTTGCTGGCCAAGCTGCTGGGGGCCTTATCCCGGCTGCGCATCTGGCCAGTGTTGTTTGTCCTGAGTCTGTTTCAGGGGCTGATTATCTTTTGCTCGATGAGCCTGGTGGGTGGCAAGATCACGGTTTGGGATGGTTTGTTAGGGCTGACAACCGTGTTACGGCCGTGGTTGGAGATCCTTTTTGCCGCTTTTACCGGGCTGTTGTTTTCCACGGTAGTGCGCTCGGCCACCATGGCGGTGTCCAGCACCTACGCCATCGTGGTGATCTTCAAAATCTTTAACAGCGGCCTGGTTTGGATGGCCCTCATGAGCAACCAGATGAGCGATGAAACGGCCGTTTTGGCCATGGGGTCTGTGGGACCCACGGCCGTGTATGCCCTGGCGATCATGGGGCTGTGGGCCGGCATTTTTTACCAGGCCAATAGAATGGTTGGTGGTTAGAGAATTGCCCTCTCCCATCGCCAATTTTTAGAACCTATGACTGAACTTACGTCAGAACAACCACTCAAGAAAAAGCGCTTCCGCAACATGCGTGAAAACCCGGTCACCATTAAGGAATTACGCAGCCGGATGCGCGGGCGGCGGGCGTTTGTGGTCCTCACCGTTTACCTGTTGGTGATGAGCGCTTTCATTACGCTGGTTTACGCCGCCTTTGCCTCCGCTGCCAGCGGCCCCTTTGGCCCTGACCCCCGTGAGGTGGGCAAAGTGATCTTTGCCTGCGTTGTGGGTGTGCAGGTGTTCCTGGTGATCTTTGTGGGCCCCTCGTTTACGTCTGGCACGGTCACCGGTGAGAAAGAACGGCAAACATATGATCTGCTGCGCACCACCCTGCTCTCTGCCAACGCTTTTGTCACCGGCAAACTGCTCTCGGCCCTGAGCTACGTCTTTTTGCTCATTATGGCGGCCATCCCTTTGCAAAGCATCGCTTTTTTGTTGGGCGGGGTCACATTTTCTGAGCTGTTTATCTCCCAACTGATTATTTTTACAGCCACCCTTACTTTTGCCTTGTGGGGATTGTTTTGCTCCAGCGCCATGCGCACCACACTGGGGGCCAGCGTTATGACCTTTGCCGGCGCCCTGTTCATGACCATCGGCACGCCCATGATCAGCGGGTTGTTTGCCGCTATTCTGGCGCCTTTTTTCGCCACGTTTAGTTCCTCCTTCACCCGCACGCTGGAAACGGTGCTGCAATATGTGCTTATGATCCTGGCGGCCACCAACTTGCCGGCAACGCTTATTGTCAGCGACATTGTGCTCATTGAAGAAGGAGCATTGTTTTTTTTCAAGACCTCTTCCGGACCATCAGGCGTCTGGCTGCCCAGCCCCTGGCCACTATTCATTATCCTTTACTTACTGATGGCGTTGGTTTTATACTGGCTGTGTGTACGTAATGTACGCAAAATTGCCAACCGGTAAGGATTAAAGACGTGCCGTAAAAACAGGCACCTTCTCTAAACTATCTATGAATCTGGAACAGAGTTACACAACATTTGTTAAACAGTTGAACGCCTGGAACGGCCGTCGCCGCCTGGGTGATGCCCTGTTGTGGCTGCCGCGGGGGCTGCTGGCAGGCCTGCTGGCGGCCATGGTGGTGGCCGCTGTGGCTCGCTTTCGGCCGTTGTTGACCAACCAGGAAGTGGGCCTGGTGGCGTTGGCGCTGGCGGGGGGCGGCCTGCTGGTGGGGCTGGCATGGGTGTTGTGGCCGCGCCATGCGCTGCCCGAGCAGGCCCGTTTCGCCGATAACCAGTTTCGCTTACAGGAACGGGCCAGCACGGCCGTGGAAATCCACAGTGGCGCCCTTGCTACCAGCCCCACCATCGCCCAACAACAACTAGCCGATACGCTTACGGCCGTTCAGCGGGTGGACACACGTGCCTTGCTGCCCCTGCGGCTTAACCGGCAAGATTGGCTGGTCATTTTGCTGGCTGTGGTCCTGCTGATCACGGCCGTGTTCCTGCCCAATCTGCAAGAAGCGTTGGTACTGCAACAACGGGCCATTACCAAAAGCGTGGCGGAACAGGTCAGCGAATTAGAAGCGCTGAGCGAAGAAATCCGCCAAAACCCCGCCCTTACCGACACTCAAAAAGAGGAGATACTGGCGCCCATTGAGCAGGCCATTGAAGGGCTGGGCGAAGGCAATATCAGCCAGGAGCAAGCCGTGGCCGCCCTCTCTGAAGCAGAAGCCGAACTGCGTGATCTGGCCGCCAGCAGCAATGCCACCCAACTACGTGAGCAATTACGCCAGGCCGGCGCGCCATTGGCAGACAACCCCAACAGCCAATCGCTGGGCGCGGCGCTGCAAAACGGGGACCTGGCCCAGGCCGGCGCGGCAGCCACACAACTGGCGGACCAACTTCCCGCCTTAAGCCGGGAAGAACAGTTGGCGCTGGCCGAAGACCTGATGGCCACGGCGCAGTCGCTGGTGGGCACCGATGACCAGTTGGCACAGCAGCTGGCCGCCGCAGCCCAAGCGCTGCAAAATGGGGATGTGGCCGCCGCCCAGCAGGCCCTACGTGAAGCGGGGGCCACCTTACAGCAGCGTGCCCAAGAAGCGGCCGCCGCCCAACAGGCGAACCAGGCAGCCAATGCCCTCAGCCAGGGACGACAGTCTGTGGCCCAGGCAGGTGGGCAAAACCAGCCCGGCCAACCGGCAAACCCAGACAATTTACTGCCACCCAATGACGGCCGTGCCGGACCCAATGAAAGCCTGGGGCAGTCACCGCAGCCCGGCCCCGGCCAGGGTGGCAGCCAAGGGCAAGGGCCGGGAGATGGCCAGAATAGCGGCCAGAACGGTGGCCAGAATGGCGGGCAAAGTGGGCAGTTGGGCGGCCCCGGGCCGGGTGGCGGCCACGTGGAAAACGTTTACGTGCCGAAACTGCGTGACCTGAGCGGCTTTACAGGCGTAGATGTAGAACTACCGGCGGAATGTGCGGCCAACCCGGCCGACTGCGGCGCCTTACTGAATGAGACACCCACCGAATTTACAGACGAAACCAGCATCGTACCTTACACCCAGGTCTTCGGTGACTACCGCAATGCGGCCAACGAAGCATTGCAAGACGACTATATCCCCCTGGGGCTCAAAGGGTACATTCGTGATTATTTTTCCTCGTTGGAGCCTTAATGGAGCGTAAAGAACAGACCCATGATTGAACACACCGCTGAATTATCCGTGGCCGATTTTCGAGAAACGGCCGCAAACATTGAAGCCGAAGTGAGCAAGGTGATTGTGGGCCAGGCCGACGTGGTGCGCCATGTGCTGATCGGCATTCTCAGCGCCGGGCATGTACTGCTGGAAGGCGTGCCGGGGCTGGGCAAGACCATGCTCATCCGCACGTTGGGGCAGGCGCTGCACCTGCACTTCAGCCGCATTCAGTTCACACCAGACCTGATGCCGGCCGATATTACGGGCACTGAAATTATGGAAGAAACTCACGACGGCCGTCGTGAATTTCGCTTCCAGCAAGGGCCCGTTTTTGCCAACCTCATCCTGGCCGATGAAATTAACCGGGCCACACCCAAGACCCAATCGGCCCTGCTGGAGTCTATGCAGGAACACACGGTGACGGTGGCTAACCATACCTACCCGCTGCCGGAACCCTTCTTTGTGCTGGCCACCCAAAACCCGATCGAGCAAGAAGGTACCTACCCGCTGCCCGAAGCGCAGTTAGACCGCTTTCTCTTTAAGGTGAATGTGCCCTTCCCTTCAGCCGATGACCTGACGGAGATCCTGGCGCGCACCACGGGCAAAGAGACGGCCGTGGCCGAAGTGACCGCCGATGGCCCACGCCTTATAGCCATGCAGCAGTTGGCGCGGCAGGTGCCCATTCCCAGCCATGTCAGCCAGCACATCAGCCGGCTCATTGTGGCTTCGCACCCCGGCAACAGCCCGGTGCCGCTGGTGAACCAGTACGTGCGTTATGGCTCCAGCCCACGTGGGGCCCAAGCGCTGGTGTTGGGCGCCAAGATTACCGCCTTGCTGGCCGGCCGTTATAATGTGAGTTTTGACGATGTCACGGCCGTGGCCCCCGCGGCGCTGCGCCACCGTTTGCTGCTTAACTTTGAAGGCCAGGCCGAAGGCATCAAGCCGGATGCTATCATTAAGAACCTGCTGGAAAGTGTCGCCAGGGAAAGTTAGAGATTGGAGATTGAAATGGCCATACCGCAACTGACAAAACCCGAGAACTCAAAACAGGCTGACCGCTGGTATCCACCGCTGCAGGGCAAATGGACCTACGAAGATTACCTGCATCTGCCGGATAACAGTATGAGGTATGAAGTCATAGGAGGAAATCTGTACATGTCGCCGGCACCGCGCCCTAACCACCAGTTCATACTTGGTGAATTGTTTGTGGCTTTCCAGAAATTTGTGAAAAACAATCATCTCGGTCGAGTCTATATCTCACCTATTGATGTGGTTATGTCGCCGTTTGCCACGCCAGTTCAACCAGATATGTTGTTCATCAATAAAGAAAATCTGAGCATTATTGCTGAAACTAGAATTGAAGGAACGCCTGATCTAGTGGTTGAGGTATTATCTCCAGGAAACATTGCCCATGATACAGAAACAAAATTTAAGACGTATGCCAATGCAGCTGTTAAGGAGTATTGGATTGTAGACGCTGAAAGCTGCACGATTCAGGTCAATGTACTGCGAGGACAGGCTTATGCGCCTTTGGGCCATTTTTCGGCAGAGGAAGAGGCCTTTTCCGAAGTGCTGCCAGGTTTCAAAGTGCAGGTAAGCGATATTTGCCCATGAGTGATTGGGAACTGCTTGGCAGCCGCCTAAAAACAGCTTTCTGGTTCTGGGCATTAAGGCATCTTACAGCACGCCTACCAATTCAGTAACTTACTGGCCCTTTAATCTCACCTATGCCCCTCTTTGACGAAACCACGTTACGCAAATTAGAACAACTGACGTTGGTGGCCGATCACGTGCGTGTGGGCGTGATGAAAGGCGACCGGCGCAGCAAGAAGCGCGGCACCTCTATTGAGTTTGCCGATTACCGCAACTATACCAAGGGGGATGACTTGCGGCGGCTGGATTGGAATGTGTACGCCCGGCTGGAACGGCCGTTTATCAAACTGCTGGAAGAAGAAGAAGACCTGGCCGTTCACCTGTTGGTAGATGCCAGCGCCAGCATGGACTGGCCAGACCAGGGCGGTGCGGCCGCCACTGACGAAAACAAGCTGCGTTACGCCCTCAGGCTGGCTGGGGCGTTGGGGCATGTGGCCCTGGCCACGGGGGATTTGCTGACCGTTACCCTGTTAAACAGCGGCGGCGACCGCACCTGGGGGCCGTTTAGGGGGCAGGGCAACAGCTTGCGTTTGTTTCAGTTCCTGGAAAGCGGTGCAGCCGGCGGTGTGACCGATGTCAACCTGTCACTGCGGAATTATGCCTTGTACGGCCGTCGGCCCGGCCTGCTCTTCCTGCTCAGCGATCTGCTCTCCCCAAATGGCTACAAAGACGGGTTAAGCACCCTGCAAGCCCGCGGCTATGAAATTGGGCTCATTCACCTGCTCAGCCGTGATGAAGTAGACCCACCCGTCAGCGGCGACCTTAAACTGGTAGACGTAGAAACGGGGCAAGACGCCGAAATCACCCTGGACATGCCCACACTGCAGCTGTACCAGCAGCGCCTGCACGCCTGGCAAACGGACATTGCCGCCCACTGTGCCCATCGCCACCTGCATTACATTCCGGTCATCACCGATCTGCCTTGGGAAAAACTGGTGGTACAGACATTGCGCGAGAAAGGCATGGTAAATTGACATACTCCCACCGCTGAAGCGGGTGGGATTCTTGGCCTCAAGCAAGGGATGCGGTCCCACGCAACCGGCTGACACCCTCTAAGCTCGGAGTCGATGCCCCAACTCCTTCTTTTTCAAGCAGCGCGATTGCTTCGCGCCTGATATTTCTCGCAGCGTTGTGATCCCGCCCGATTTCCAACCCGCATTCATCGCACCTAAACACGCGCTGCCGCAGCTCAATCGCCTGGCGCTGCCCACAGCAAGCGCAAGTCTGGCTGGTTGGCTGCCACTGGTTGA
>WYBM01000026.1 GCA_011525915.1 Ardenticatenaceae bacterium
CAGTACACCATGATGATAAAATAGTCTCGGGTCATTGGGCAGCCTCCGTAAATAGATTTAGTTGGTTCCACTCTATTCTACGTGTGTGCTGCCCAATGAAAACCCTAAAAATAGTTGCACATTAGGTGAACAAGATATTAGTGAGCGGATGGCTACTTTGGGAATGAAGTCTGATTCTCCTGATGAGCTGGCGAGGCTGCTGCGGCAACTTGCCAGGCAATTAGAAGACAGACATTAAGACATGAGGGTAGGGTTTGAATAGAGGCCCAAACAAGCGTTAGTTGTGTGGAAAACAGGCAGTTTTGCAGCGTGAAAAATGGGGTAAAAAATGGGCGTTTGCGGAAAAAAATTTGAAAAAAGTGGGCCTACTAGGATTCGAACCTAGAACCCAGCGGTTATGAGCCGCTTGCTCTGCCATTGAGCTATAGGCCCCTTTTCAGTATTCAGTGTTCAGTATTCAGTGCTTGACTGATTACTTGTTACTGCTTACTGGAAAAGAGCGGCAGTCGGGATTCGAACCCGAGATAACAGCTTGGAAGGCTGTTGTGTTACCCCTACACCACTGCCGCATAATAGTCAGTGTTCAGTAGGTCAGTGTTCAGTACGTCAGTGGGTAGCCTTTGCTTTTTTACTGATTACTGCTCACTAACTACTGACTACTGGTCAGTCGGGGCAGCCAGATTTGAACTGACGACCTCTCGCTCCCAAAGCGAGCGCTCTACCAAGCTGAGCTATGCCCCGATGAATTGTTGATGTACCGGGCAGTAGTATACTTATGGGTGAAGGCAACGTCAACTGGATAATGACAGAAACAGGCTAAAAGGAAACTCGGTGAAGAACAATTATCAAATCTACTTCAGTGATGAACATGAGATGGTGCGGCAGGCAGTGCGTAAGTTTGTAGCCGCAGAGATTACGCCATTTGTCGCTGAATGGGAAGAAGCAGGCAGCTTTCCACGCCAACTCTATAAAAAAGCAGCCAACGCAGGGGTGCTGGGCATTGGCTACCCGGAACAATGGGGGGGCGTGCCCGGTGATCTGTTCATGCAGATCGCCGTATGGGAAGAGCTGGCTCGCTGTGGTTCAGGTGGTGTGGTAGCCGGATTGGGGTCGTTACACATTGCCTTGCCGCCACTGATGCTGATGGGTACGGAGGAACAGAAAGAGCAGTTCGCCCAACCGGTGCTGGCCGGTGAAAAAGTGGCTGCCCTGGCCATTACAGAACCGGGCGGCGGCTCCGATGTGGCCAGTTTATTGACCACGGCCGTACGTGAGGCTGATCATTACCGGGTTAATGGCAGCAAGACGTTTATTACCAGCGGCTGTCGTGCCGACGTGTTGGTCACGGCCGTGCGCACCGGCAGCCAGGGCGCCCAGGGCATCAGCTTGCTGCTGATTGACGGGAACACACCAGGATTATCTCGCTCCCAGCCGTTGTCCAAAATGGGATGGTGGGCTTCTGACACTGCCCAGCTTTTTTTCAACGACTGCTGTGTCCCGGCAGAAAACCTGATTGGCATCGAAAACGCAGGCTTTTACGCCATCATGGCCAACTTCCAACGCGAACGGCTGCAGCTGGCAGTGCTGGCCAATATGACAGCCCAACTAGCGCTGGATGAGTGCCTGCGTTACGTGCAGGAGCGAGAAGCGTTTGGCAAACCGCTGGCCGGTTTCCAGGTGATCCGCCACAAGCTGGTAGACATGGCCACGCAGGTGACAGTGAGCCGCGAATTTACCTACCGTGTCGCCGCCAGAATCAATGCCGGGGAAGACCAGGTGATGGAAATTTCCATGGCCAAAAACTTTGCCTGCCAGGTGAGCGACTTTGCCACGTATGAAGCCGTACAAATTTTTGGTGGGTATGGTTATATGCGCGAATATCTGGTAGAGCGGCTTTACCGTGACAATCGCATCCTCTCTATTGGGGGAGGCACGACTGAAATCATGAAAGAGATCATCAGCAAACGGCTCTTTGGCTAAACCTGGTTTTTACCTACCGTAGGGGGATTATGGCTTACGGCCGTCGGCCAGCGCCTGCATTTTTGTGGCCAGGGCCACGTCCAGGTTGCTGATGGCGTTATCCAGGCTATGGGTCACCAGATTAACCATCACCCGGTTATAGACATTACTCCATTCTGGATGATGATCCATCTTGTCTGCTTCAATGGCGGCGCTGACCATCCAGCCTACAGCCTGGGCAAACGAACCAAACTTATACTCTTTGTGCAGTTTACCCTCTTTTACCTGCCAGCCAGGCAGCTCCGCTAAAGCGCTTTCCACTTCACCCTGTTCTAAAGCATAACGTTTCATCGCCATTACCTCCTAGATGAGGGCGTCAAACCATAATCTCACTTGCTGCCCAATGAGGCTGCCAACAGCCGCCCCCACCCCACCTAACATCAGGCCAATGGCAGCTCCTATGACGGCCGTACGCCAATTCTTTCCTGATACCTTAGCCACCATTTCCACCAGCGGCCAGCGATCAGACCCCAGCATAATCATCTCAATAAGCCGGCGAATTGTCAGGCGGTTGGTTTGTCGTCGTTCAATTTCCGTAATCACCCCCAATATCATGCCTGTCAGCGCCAACGTTACCGCCAACGCCAACAAGCCGCCTTCGCCAGAAGCCACGGCGCCCACAATAACCCCTAACACCATCGCCGGCGCCAGAAAAGGGACCGCACCCTGTTGAATCATCTCTTCAGGAGCCTCTACAGCTTCTTCCAGGCCAGCTTTAAATCCCCGGCTGGTAAGCCCGCCAGAAAAACCAATCATGGCCACGACCAGCATGGGTGTTAATGCCCCCGCTAACAGACCTATAACCAACCCCTCAAACGCCCCGCCCACAAACGCGCTGCCAAAAGACAGCAGCCCAAACAACGCGGCACCAGAAAAGACAGCCCGTCTGGCCTGAAAATAAGACCCTAAATAGCCACCAATAACAACACCTAACAGCAAGGCTACGATGGTTCCCCACCAGCTTAAGCCCACAATGCTCAGGGTCAGGCCGGCAGCCAGCCCAACACCCGCCCCCAGGAATGCGCCCACCACAATGGAGCCAAAAACGAGGAAAAGGGCGACACCTGATGAATCACCCTCATCTGGGCGGGCACGTGTCAACAAGCCCACCACCGCCCCCAAGAGCATCCCGCGCACCAGACCAAACAAAGCCGCCGACACTGGGGTGCCGGGGAGGCCGCCTAATAAGAGGCCGATCTGGCCCACAATGATGCCTGAAATGCCACCAGCCACCAGGCCGCTCATCATACCCCGGTTGCCTTCCAGTACGTTGTTATACGCTCCAAATAAACCTAGCAAGAGGATGGCCCCAATGAGACTGCCGGCGACTTCATCAGCTAATCCCCCTATAATGCCCAGGCAGGTGCCAATGATGACCATAAACAGAAAATCGCGCCAGGTTTTGGCGCCGGTAATGCTGGTGGGCGCTTTATCAATCATTGTGTCTATGCTTGTGAAGGCCAGACTATTACGGCCGTAACCATCATATCACCCTTTTTCTCTTATCTCAAAACGACAATAGCCGTCACCCTTACCGCGACAATGGGTTTCAATCACTTCAAACTGGCGGAAATCCTTGCCTGTGGCATAGGCCATCGCCTCGCTTAACGTGCCGATATACATATGGCAAAGGGGCTTATCATCATGACGCATATGGCAAATGACACAAGCGTAATCTGTAAATACAAAGGTGCCATCTTCATCACGCACGTCAATTAAGCCATAAGGCACCGTATCCATCAACCCTTTACGAATACCCAACAACACGGCCCGCATGCGCAGCCGCTGTGGCAGCGCCTTAAGGGCCAGGCCAGCCAACCCCATGGCTGAAGATTGTTCCTTAATGCCCCAGCGAAACGCGGCCCGCCCAATGCGCTGTAACATGCCCTTACCCGCCCGACCCGTAAACACTTCAATGGCCGCATTCAGCTGGGCAAATTCACGAGCGGCAATGCCCGATGCCAGGTCATTAGGTGGCGGGTTGTTGACATACCGTTCTAAACCGCTGCTTTGCAGCACTGCCTTCAAACCATTGCTGCCTAGCACCTCTTCAATCCCCTGCATGGTCTGGTAAAACAGGGCATTAATGTAAGGGGCATCATCAGGTATGTTGATCGGTTCATAGTGTGTCATGGGGCAACTCCTTTATCCACACGGGCAGGCGGTGACCGCTGGCCCGAAAACCGAATTTACGATACAGCAGTTGGGATGATAAATTATCAATCTGGGTATTCAAAGAGACGGCGCGCAACCCACATTGGTAGTAACCGTGCAGTGTATGCGCCAGCAAGGCCGAGCCGATGCCCTGGCCCTGGTGATCTTTATGAACAGTCAGGCGCACCAGGTGTGCGCCAGCGTCACTGCGGGTGCTGAGTTGAAAACCCACGGCCGTGTCCACCAGCAGCACCAGGTCATAACTTAACGCCCGGTCAAACGCCAGCCGCAGTGCGTGAGCGCTGTGCCGCCACAACGGGTCAAACGCCGAGGCTTCCAATTCAGCCAGGGTATCAAAATCACTCTCGATAACAGGGCGAATGGTAAGGTGTGGGATGGCCGGCAATGGGGGGATGGCCATATCTTGTTTGAGATAGGTCTCGATCTCATTGCCTACCCTAAAATCCATCTCCTCCAGCCAGCTTTGCGGCCAGCTTTCAGCCATCAGCCAGGCCAACGTTGTTAATCCTCGCCGCCGGCAGTGCGCTTCGATCCGGGCCATCATGGCGGCCAGTATATCGCCGGGCTTGTCTGCTTTTTCCAGCGCTGCACGGCTGACCGCCGCGGCGCGCAGCCAGGCAACAGGTGGCACGTCGGCCCCGGCGGCCAGGCAAGCCATTATTTCCTGCCGTGCACCCATCAGCCTGGCGGCAGTACCTAAAGATATCGCTGGTTTGGGCAAAACGACAAAACCTGAGGAGCCCAGCCAATCACCAGGTAGATACCAGTCAGCGTGAACATGACGGTAAACGGCCGTTTCCAGCAGCCGGGCAATGCTGCCGGCATCGGCGTCATGAGCTACCCGGATGTTTGCCGGTAGTACACTCGCTGAGAACAATTCGCCGTTTGCTAATTCCATAGCGCTATTGTACACTACATAATCAAAATTCTAGCAAACACCCTGTCAAGGTAAAAATGGGAAAAGAGGGAAAAGATCGGCAGTTAGAAAACACCATTGCCACCTTAACCAAAAAGTATGGTGAAGGCACCATCATGCGCCTGGGCGAGGCCCGGCATTTACAGGTAGAAGCCATCCCCACCGGTGCCTTATCCCTGGATATTGCCCTGGGGGTAGGAGGCCTGCCTCGTGGCCGGGTGATTGAGATCTACGGCCCCGAATCTTCTGGTAAAACAACCCTCTGCCAGCACGTCATTGCTGAGGCCCAAAAACGGGGTGGGGTTTGTGCTTTTGTCGATATGGAACACGCCCTTGACCCTGTTTATGCTGAGCAATGTGGTGTCGATATCAACAACCTCTATGTTTCCCAGCCAGACACCGGTGAACAAGCTCTGGAAATCGCCGAGGCGCTCATCCGCTCAGGCACGATGGATGTCGTGGTTGTAGACTCTGTAGCCGCCCTGGTGCCCCGGGCTGAAATTGAAGGTGAAATGGGTGATGCCCACGTGGGTCTGCAGGCCCGCCTGATGTCCCAGGCCTTACGCAAACTTTCTGGAGCCATCAAACAAACCAACACCATCATGATTTTTACCAACCAGCTGCGCTCCAAAATCGGCGTCATGTTTGGCAGTCCGGAAACGACCAGCGGCGGTAATGCCCTGAAGTTTTATGCCTCGGTGCGCCTGGATATGCGCCGCACGGAAACGATCAAAGCAGGCAGCGAGGTGGTTGGCAGCCGGGCGGTGGTGAAGGTAAAGAAGAACAAAGTGGCCCCGCCTTTTACTGAGGCAAATTTTGACATCATGTACAACGAGGGCATTTCCAAGACAGGCTGCGTGTTAGATCTGGCAGTGGATTATAACCTGCTGGAGAAGCGCGGCGCGTTTATCCGTTATGGTGAGACACTGCTAGGCCAGGGGCGCGAAAATGCCAAGGTGTACCTGGCCGAACATCCTGAGCTATTATTTGAACTAGAAACTCTGATTCGACAGGAAGCTGGTTTACCACTGATGGAACCAGCCGCATCATAACATGTGACACGGCCGTGACCCTACGGCCACCTATGCCATCGGCAACCAATGAAATTGCGACGATCAGACAGTGAATTGGTCTGGAGCAGGCATTCCAGCAAACATGGCGCCCATCATTTCCCAAAACTAACAGCAGACTGGGAAAAAATGATCTTGAACGCGAGAGGACGGTTAAACAGGCCGGCCTTAAAGGAATACCAGTTAAAATGGTATGTAATTTTGATAACGATTGTCATCCGTACAGTATCATTTGTGCAGCCATCTGTCAGTGTACAGGCAGGAACAGCCGCTCACTTCTCTTGAGCAACTGCAAATCCTAACCAGATAGCCCTATTGTGGGCAGTTGCCTATTTCACATCTCGTCGAACAACTAATTGGGTAAGCCGTGGCCAATGATTGCCGCGGCTTTTGTTGTTTATGGGCATTATTACAGCACTTACAAAACAAAAAAGAAACCCCAACCGGGTAAGCATCTATCTGGATGGAGAATTTGCTTTTGGATTGGCGGCGATTACGGCCGTACCTTTATGTATTGGCCAGCAGCTTACAGCCGCAGAGATAACCACGCTGCAGCAAGCCGACGAATTGGAAAATGCCAAACAGTCAGCCATCCGTTTTATTGGCTACCGGCCGCGGAGTCTGGCAGAAGTGCATAAAAACCTGCTTGGCAAAGGGTTTGACGAAGCCACGATTGCCCAGGCGACCATGCGGCTGCAAGAAGTGGGGTTACTGGATGACACGGCCTTCGCCCGCTTTTGGGTGGAACAGCGCGAAACCTTTAAACCACGCAGCCAGCTGGCCCTGCGCCATGAGCTGCAACAAAAAGGCGTCAGCCGTGACATTATTGACATGGTTCTTTCTGATGTAGATGAAACGGCGGCGGCACATCGGGCGGCGGCCATACAGGCTACACGCTGGCAGCATTTGCCAGAAATAGAGTTTAAAAACAAAGTAGGCGGATTCCTGCAGCGACGCGGGTTTTCCTACACCATCATCAAGGAAATTGCCGATGAGATATGGCAAACTGTCTCATCGAATCAACCGAATTAAAGGAGAGCACTTATGCCCATAGTCTATGTATTGGTGGGTTTGCTTATGGGGGCCATTGTGGCGACGGCCGTGACTTATGTCGTCCTCAAACCCCGTTTTGAGCAGGCACAGAAAAACCTGGAAGCAGAGTTAGACCAAAAGCGGAAAGAAGCGGAAAAAGAAAACCAGAATGTCGTAGAAGGAGCCCGTAAAGAAGCCAAACAAATTCGTATAGAAGCAGAAAAGGTCATTGAACGCCGCTACGCCGACCTGGCCCGCGCTGAAGAACGGGTAGATCGGCGCAATGAAAACCTGGACAAACAAGTACAGAAAGTGGAGCAGCGCGAACAGATCCTTAACAAACGCCAGAGCCGCTTAGACCGGCGGCACAATGAACTGGAAGTTATGGAAACGACCATTCGTGGCCAGTTGGAGCAGGTTGCCAACATGACAGTCGATGAGGCCAAACAACAACTATTGCTGGACGTGGAAAAAGAGGCCCGGCAAGATATGGCCCGCATCATGCGTGAAATTGAGGATGAGGCCAAAGAGACAGCCAATCAGAAGGCCCGCGAATTGATCGCCATGGCCATTCAGCGCATCGCCAGTGATCAGGTGGCAGAAATAACCGTCTCAACGGTGGTGCTGCCCAGCGAAGAGATGAAGGGGCGTATCATTGGCCGCAGCGGCCGTAACATTCGCGCCTTTGAGCAGGCGGCTGGTGTAGACATTGTGGTAGATGATACACCTGAAGCAGTAACCATTTCCAGCTTTGACCCGGTACGGCGTGAGGTGGCGCGGCGGGCCCTGGAGAAGTTGATTACCGACGGCCGTATTCACCCCGCCCGCATTGAAAAACTGATCAAAGATGCCCAACAACAGGTCAACCAGGACATCAAAGATGCAGGGGAACAGGCCGCCTATGAAGCCAATGTCCATGGCCTGCACCCGCAGATCACCAAGATGTTGGGGCGGTTGAAATACCGTACTTCCTATGGCCAGAACCAGCTTTTCCATGCCGTGGAAGCCGCCAAGATCGCCTCGGTCCTGGCAGCAGAGCTGGGCGCTAACGTAGAGTATGCCAAGATGGGCGGTTTGCTGCATGACATTGGCAAAGCCATGGACCACGAGCAAGAAGGCACACACGCCATGCTGGGCGCTGAATTTTGCCAGCGCTTTAACGTGCCCCCCCCGGTCATCAATGCCATTGCCTCACATCATCACGAAATAGAGCAGGAATCGGTAGAATCTATCATTGTGGAAGCGGCCGATGCCATTTCCGGAGCCCGGCCAGGAGCGCGGCGTGAAAGCCTGGAAAATTACATCAAGCGGGTGCGCACCCTGGAAGAAATTGCCACGTCATTCCCTGGTGTCGAAAGCGCCTATGCCTTACAAGCCGGCCGGGAAATTCGTATTTTGGTCAAGCCTGACCAAATAGATGATCTGGAAGCGATGCGTCTTTCTAAAAATATTGCCAAGACCGTGGAAGAGAGCATGCAGTATCCCGGCCAGATTCAGGTAACCGTTATTCGGGAAACACGGGCTCTTAGCTTTGCCAAGTAGGGCCCTGAGGGTCCTGCGGACCCGTCACACTCCCGGAGGTTTTGAATCTCCGGGAGTGTAGGGGCGGCATCACCTTCATACCCCGTTTATCCATGCCCCAAAACGGGGTGGGGCCGGTAAGGTTCTTCGATCAATTGCATCTCATCTGCTGACAGGTTAATGGTAGCCGCAACCACGGCTTCTTCCAACTGGTACATCTTGCTGGCGCCAATAATCGGGGCGACAACACCAGGTTTATGCAGCAGCCAGGCCAGGGCAATTTGGGCGGGCTTCACACCTCGTTGTTCCGCGATTTCCACAATTCTGTCCACGACCGCAAAATCTCCCTCTTCATAATACATATTGTGGGCAAATTCATCACTTTTGGCACGGGTCGTAGGGCCTTCCTCTTTGGCCTTCCGGTTGCCAGCCAAAAACCCCCGCGCCAGGGGGCTCCAGGGAATAATACCAACGCCCTGGTCAATACATAACGGAACCATCTCTCGTTCTTCTTCCCGGTAGACGGCATTCATGTGGTTTTGCATAGAGATAAATCTGGTCCAGCCATTGACAGTGGCAGTATGTTGGGCTTTGGCAAACTGCCAGGCAAACATGCTGGAGGCCCCGATATAACGTGCCTTCCCGGCCTTCACCACGTCATGCAGGGCCTCCATCGTTTCTTCGATGGGCGTGGTGTAATCCCAACGGTGAATCTGGTACAGGTCTACGTAATCTGTTTCCAGGCGGTGCAGTGATGCATCGATACCCTCCATGATGTGCTTACGAGACAAGCCGCCAGAGTTCGGGTCATCCTCGTTGTATTTAAAGAATACTTTGGTGGCAATCACCACCGCTTCCCGTTTGGCAAACTCTTTTAATAACTTGCCGGTCACTTCTTCACTCACACCTTGGGAATACATATCGGCCGTATCAAAGAAGTTGATACCCAGTTCCAGGGCGCGTCTGACAAACGGCCGTGACGCTTCTTCATCCAACACCCAATCCCGCCATTTTGGTGTGCCATAAGTCATCATGCCCAGACAAAGCCGGGAAACCTTCAGCCCTGATTTTCCTAAGTTTACGTATTCCATTCTGTTCTCCCTTTTTATCAGCTACCCTCTGCAAGCCGCACGCTTTTTAAGACCGTAGCTGACGCTATGTGAATCAACGGTGATTTTACAATGATACGTTACCCAAAGGTATCTCCTCAAACACCATCGGTGCGGCATAAGCGTGTGCCGCCCCCGGCATAGCACGTTATAATCCCGCCGCTATGGACACCACACAAAAAGACCGCCGCCAGTTTTGGCTAGGCATGGCTATCAGCGCCCTCTGCCTGGTCGCTATCTTCTTTTTTATCAAGCCCCGTGACATTATTGACGCCTTCCGGCACGTTAACTACGTTTACCTGGCTATGAGTGCCGTGGGCATCCTGGTCTTCATGGTTGTGCGCGCCATCCGCTGGCAGTTTATGCTCAGCAGCCAACTGCGTTATGGCCAGGTGTTTCACGTTCAAAACATTGGCTATATGCTTAACATGTATCTGCCGTTCCGCCTGGGTGATGTTGGGCGTGCTGTCCTTATGGGCAGTGTGCCCCCTGTTTCCATTGTCCAGAGCATTTCCACCATGGTGGTAGAGCGGCTGCTGGACATGATGTTTATTGTGGCCCTGCTGCCGTTTACATTGGCCTCTGTGCCTATCCTGCCACCAGAGCTGCGCCAGGCGGCCCTGGTTACAGGCATCATCGCCCTTACGGCCATTATAGTGCTGATTGTGGCCGCCAACCAACGGCCGTTTTTCCACCGCCTGGCCACCGCCGTCTTTAACCGCATCCCCCACTTAAACACCAAAACGTGGGTACGCCGTGTGGATGACATGCTCAAAGGGCTGGACAGCCTCACCCGGCTCAAAGATGGGGCCATGCTGCTTATCCTTAGCATTCTTGTCTGGCTGCCGATCATTTTTGCCTACCAGGTAGGCATGACGGCCGTGGGCCTGGATGTAACCACCCCTATGGCCGCCTTTGTCGTCTGCGCCGCCGCCCTGAGCATTGCCGCCCCCTCCTCGCCCGGTGGTGTGGGCGTCTTTCAGGCAGGCGTCATCGGCGCCCTGACGCTGCTAGGCCAGCCAGACGCCGAGTCAGCCAGTTTTGCCTTTGCCTACCATGCCATGAACTATCTTAATTTGACACTCCTGGGCCTTATAGGGTTGACGGCTACCGGTTCTACGTTTGGCCATGTGCTCCAGACAACACAGAACTATCTGAAACGGCAAAAAGGGAATGATCAATAAGCAGCCACTTAAGGGTTTGTTCAAGAATAACTTTGGACGTTTGCCAGGTAATCAGTCATCAGTGCCCAGCCATCAGTCTGGAAGAACGCCCAACTGATCACTGACAACCGATTACTGATCACTTTAAAACACCACGTTCATTGTAAACGAGTCCTACGCCCTGACTACGGTTTACCGGTCACGGCCGTGTAAAAGGTAAAAAGCATGGGAAATGACAGATGAAAATACTTGAAGTCCTCACCTATTACCGCCCTTGGGTCAGCGGCCTGACCATTTACGTAGAGCGCCTCAGCCGGGCGCTGGCCGACCAAGGGCATGATGTCACCGTTCTCACCTCGCAATATGACCCCAACCTGCCACTTTACGATCTGCAAGATGGCGTGAAGATTGTGCGTGTACCGGTGACATTCCGCGTCAGCAAAGGCGTCATCATGCCCGGCTTTGGGCCCATGGCCTGGAAGCTGGCCCAAAAAGCCGATGTCATCCACCTGCATCTGCCCCAGTTTGACGCCCCTGGTGTGGCCCTGCGCGGGCGGCTGATGCGCAAGCCGGTGGTGCTGACCTATCATTGTGATTTGCAGCTGCCGCACGGCGGCTTTAACCGGCTGGTAGACCGGGTAGTGCAGGGCATGAACCAGATGGCCGGCCATCTGGCCGACGCGGTTGTGACCTACACACGTGATTACGGTACACACTCACCTTACCTGGCCCAATACCTGGGACAAAAGCTGCACATCATCCCCCCACCGGTGGAGCTGGCTTATTGTTCAGATGAAGCCGCCCGCCAATTTTGTGAGCAGCATAGGCTGCACGGCCGTCCCGTCATTGGCATTGCCGCCCGATTAGCCGCCGAAAAAGGGGTAGAGGTTCTACTCAATGCCCTGCCCATGGTGCTGGCCGCTTACCCCGAAGCCATTGTGTTGCACGCCGGACCGCATAAAAACATTCTGGGCGAAGAGGCATACGCGGCAAAATTAGCCCCTCTTTTTGAAAAATACCAAGATCATTATCGCCTGCTGGGCAGCCTGGAAGGGGCCGATTTGACGGCTTTCTACAAAAACCTGGACGTGTTATGTGTTTGCAGCCTGAACAGCACAGAGAGCTTTGGCCTGGTGCAGATTGAAGCCATGCAGCACGGTGTGCCGGTGGCCGCCTGTGCCCTGCCCGGCGTGCGCCAGCCCGTGACCATGACCGGCATGGGGGAAGTAACCCCCATTGGCGACCCTACAGCGCTGGCCCAGGCCCTCATCAGCATTTTAGCTGACCAGCGAAAATACAGGCGCGATCCCCAACTGATTGCCGATAGCTTCAGCCCGCAGCAAACAGCCGGGGCCTACGCCCACCTCTTCCAGGCACTGTTGGACGGCCGTCATGACCGGGCCACCCGTGAACCGGCCGCTTACGAGCGGCTGCGCCAGATGCGGGACAGTTGGGAGGCACCGTGATGAGCGTGGCCGCCAGGGGTTATTCTGGTAAAGGGGTGACAAGATGACACCTACCAGTCACCAATCACCATTCGCTGGGGATGATCTGCTCTGGCGGCAGCTTAAAACCATTCCCGCCTTCCGGGCCGTCCTGCGGGCGGTGGAAGCCCGCTTTTACGCCAGCATAGAGCTGCCCGCACCGGTGCTAGACGTGGGCTGCGGCGACGGCCATTTCAGCCAGATGACCTTCACCGGGCGCCTGCACGCCGGCCGGCGCCTGCACGCCGGCATTGACCCCTGGTGGAATCCACTCAAAAAGTCAGCAGACACGGGCATGTATGACGTCCTGACCCAGGCCAGGGGTGACAAGCTGCCCTTCCCCTCTGGCGCTTTTGCCAGCGCCTTTTCCAACTCTGTATTGGAGCATATTCCAGACATCCAACCGGTGCTGAATGAGGTAAACCGGGTATTGCAGCCAGACGGCCGTTTCCTGATGACCATGCCCAGCCACTACTTCACCACCTGGCTGGGCGGGGCCGCCTTTTTTGAATCGTTAGGGGCCCACAGGACCGCAGAGTGGTACCGCCGTCGTTTTAATGGCATCTCGCGCCACGCCCATACAGACCCGCCAGACGTATGGGCCAAACGGCTGGCTCTGGCCGGCTTTGAAGTTGAGCGCTGGCAATATTACTTTTCTAAAGAAGCGCTGCGGGCGCTGGAAATTGGCCACCTGCAAGGCCTGCCGTCGGCTGTCATGCACCTGCTGACCGGGCACTGGATCGTAGCCCCCTGGGAAAGCAGCCTGCAGCGGACCGAACAGTGGCTGCGGCCGTTTTATAACGAACCTTTTGATGATGAGGGCGCTTACCTGCTCATCGTCGCCCGCAAAAAGGCAGATGGCCCCATCCCGGCCGCGCTGCCCCCGGCACAACCATTTACAGTGAGCACGTTAAACAGCCAATGGGCGGCGGTGAATGGTCAACAACCTCCGGCGGCCAAAGAAACGTCACCCCTGCCCGCAGATGTAAACCTCCAGGCAGCCCCCACCCCGGCACCCCCAGGCAGCCCCCCTAAGCACCTACCTCACCGCGCTGGCAGCCGCCTCCCCTTCATGCTCACTGGCCTGAGCCTGCTGTTTGCCTTCTTGGGGCAGGCGGCGCTCAACGGCGCGGCGGCCGGGTCAACCAGCGGGCTGGGCTGGTTTGGGCTGGCCGCGCTGCCGCTGGCCATATTGGCCTGGCGGGCCCGGCCCACGGGTGATGGCGCAGGCTGGCGCTGGCCGCACATTGGCGACATTCCCGAAAGGCGTTGGTGGTTTGCCCCGGCGCTGCTGCTGGCGGTATTGGCCTACCGCCTTACGGCCGTGCCCGGTAATGAACGGCCGACCCTGGCGCTGCTGCTCTGGTTGGTGGCCATCGCCCTGGGCTTTTTTGCCCTCTCCACTCCCTTTACGGATGACCATTTACCGTTTACCGCTCAGCGCTCACGGACAACCCTTATGACGGCGCTGGTATTGGGCCTGACGGCCGTGGCCCTGCGTTTTATCAACCTGAGCCAGCAGCCCTTTGTCCTCAGCGGCATTGAAGCCAGCCTGGGGCTGAATGCGGTGGAGATCATCAACGGGCAGCTTCGCCATCCGTTTGGCACCGCCTGGCTAACAAACCCTACACTGCCGTTGTACCTGACGGCCGTGCCCATTCGCCTGTTTGGGCAGACGGTGTGGGCGCTGCGTTTCCTGTCACCGCTGGTGGGCGGGCTGACGGTAGCCGCCACGTATGTCATTGGGCAGCGGTTGTACGGCCGGGCGGTGGGGCTGACCGCGGCTATTCTTCTGCTGGGTTCACACCTGCACCTGCACTACAGCCACCTGGGCCTGACCAACATCTGGGGGCCGCTGTTGGGGCTGCTGGCGTTGGGGCTGACGGCCATCGCCTGGGAACGCGGCCCAAACGCGCCCGGCCAGCGCCCCTTGTGGCTGGCGGCCGGGCTGATGATAGGGTTAAATGCGTATGAGTTCAGCAGTGCCCGGCTGCTGCCCCTGCTGCTGCTGGCTCTGCTGGCCTGGGCGCTGCTGCTGGCCCGGCCTACACTGCGAGCCCAGGGAGCACACTTGCTGGCGGCGCTGGCGCTGGCGCTGCTGGTGGCCCTGCCCACCATGCTCTTCTACCGTGATCATGACACTATTTTCGGGGAACGGGCCGCGACGCTGGGCATCTTAGACGGGCAGACAGACTGGCTGCGCCAACAGGCAAACGCCACCGGCCAGAGTCAGGTGGCCATCTTCCGGCAGCAGTTCTGGCGGGCAGCACTGGCTTTTAACGGCGGCGATGACCTCAGCCCCTTGTATAAACCCAACGCCCCTCTGCTTAGTTTTGGCACGGCCGTGCTTTTCAGCCTGGGGTTTCTGATGGCCCTGTTCCGGCTGCGGCAGGGTGCCTACGCTCTGCTGCCCGTATGGCTGCTGGTAACCATGTTGTTTGCCGGCGCACTGCTGATAGACCCACCCCAAAGCCACCGGCTGCTCATGGCCCTGCCGGCCGTCATGCTGCTGGCGGCCACGGCCCTGGTAGAGGTTGGCCGGCGAGCGGCGGCCATGTTTACCCCGGCGGCGGCCAGCGTCCCCAACGCCTCCCCTTATGGCGCCCGAACCCAATCTGCCAGACTCCTGTTGGTGATGGCCGCCATGGCGGCGGTGCTGGCTTTCAGCGAAGTCGCTTTTTACTACGGCCGTTACCCGCAAAGCAATGAATTTGCCGACGCCAACACGGAAGCCGCTCACAGGATAGCCGACTATTTAAACACGCTGGACGGCGAGTGGGCGGCGTATTTCTATGGCCCGCCGGTGATGTACGTAGATTTCCCCACGTTTCCTTACCTGCTGACCGATTTTCGCAAAGGCGTCAATTTTTTTGACGTAAACCAATCATTGCCAGAGGTTACCGTGCCGGCCCCCAACCAGGTTTTTATTTTTGTGCCGGAGCGTGCCGGGGATGTCACGGCCGTGCAAACGCATTATCCTGGCGGTGTGTTGGAAGGGATAAACGGCCGTTATCGCTCCCCGCTGTTCCTGGTTTACACCGTGCCTGGAGAATCATAAGGCAGCGTGGGGTCTGCTGTATAACGACGCATTACCGGTGGACCTGACCCAGGTGTTCCCCGGTCTGCCAGATGCCGCCAGCGGGTTGGTGCATGTGGGCCACGGCCGTTGGGTTGACCCTGCCTGGGGCCGTCCCCTGCAGCCCAACCCGGCCGGCGGCCCGCCCACCATGCCCCAGGCCCTTAACCGTTATGCGGCCACGCCGCTGGGGCAGCCCGGCGTGTATGCGGCCGTTGCCGCCAGTGAATGGTATGATGTGTTTCCTATTAGCTGCTGCCAACTGCTTGATATTGGTGTTGATTTAGGGGCACTCATTACAGGGAAAAAATTGGGAGTGGAACCATATCTAGCCAGCCGAACGGCACAGATAATATCTACAGGTAATGGGCTGCCACACTTTGCCCGTAACTTAAACGCGCAAGGGGGCGTGTTGATAAAACAGGGGGTTTACTCGCCAGTCTCCCCCCATGCTTCTGTATCTACCAATGCCAACCGTATGCGTTGGTTGCAAAGGCATATGGGTCAAGGTACTTTGGGACTTTCTGAACCCGGCAGATGGAACAAGCTGATGAATCGTGAGTTCACCCCGCTGCTTGGCAAACCGTTTACTGCCGCCGAATTTCTGGAAGGGGGTGGTGTTGGCTTTTTCTTTGACGCCGGTTGGCAAGCAGCACAAGATTGGGATAATCCTTATCTGACAGGTGGGCAGAAGTTTTGGCGTGCTGGTGTTTCAGGAGTGGTTGGCTTTGTGGCCGGCATTGGTGTGGCTGCTGTTGTTGGTACGGGGCCAGTTGGATTTGTTGTTGCTTTGGGAGTTGGATGGTTTATAGAAGCCCCGATTTCAAATATGATCTTTGAGTCTGTGGGTTTAATTCCGACAAGGAATTTGCGTCCTCTCAATAACAATTAGGGGGTGTCTTAAAGATGAGTTGGTTTATTTTTGGTTTTGGATTGCTTATCTTCTTGTTTTTTTTGCTGGTACGTTTGGGCATATTTAAATCATGGGCGATTCTAAAAACATTACCTGGCTTAATGTCTGCCAGAATGTTTTATGCACTTCTTCCAATATCATTGGGGTTCATGGGGCTTTCGTTTCTTCCTGGTATCCCTGGGTATGATCCAAATGAATATCCCTTTTCTATACTGCTTACAATTTTTATTTGGGGTGCACCCCTCCTCGGCTTCTGGTTTATGTACCGGCCGCCAGCGTGGATTGTCCCCAGGTGGCTGCGCTGGTTGGAACAGGAGTATGGCTATTGTGCCGATATTCTGCTGGAAGAAGCGCAGCAGATGGATCGGTGGCAGTGGGAAAGGCAGGTGCGCACCCAGGCAGGCATGCAAGCGTGGATTGATGCCGTTTTTGTTCGCCGCCAAAAAGATATCGAGTTTGCCTGGAAAGCAGAGAAGTTCTACCTGATCGAACAACAAGTGGTTCAACGGAAAAGCTATGTCATGAAACCAGGGATGACTATCGAAAGCGATGTGCCTGTCCATCGTCAAGGTGATATCGCCATCACACGAGAAGAAATTGACGAAGTTGTAGTTGTTAAAAACGCGCAATACCGGATGGATGATAAATATAGGCGCTGATTGATATTGATACAAGAGGAGCGTGTCCTCACTGGACTATTGAGCCTGAAAAAGTGCAAAGATAATGATAAAGTGAGTTACAATAGAAAATAATGAAATTTAGACAACTTCTTCCCTTAAAGCTGTGTTTGGTCCTGCCCGTTTTTTTGCTTGTGCCGATGTTAAAGCCTGCTTCTGGTTTAGCTAAACTTCCGGCCAGTGATAGGGCTGGTACAGATATCTATTTACCTCTGATACAGAACCATCCACCTGTTCTTGTGCCTGACACGACAAAGGTGTTAACTGAAGACACAATGCAGTATCTGACTTCGGTTTCAGCAAACGGCCGTGAGTTTACCTTTGCACAAAGGACACCAACCCTGGACGGATTGGTGCCCGGTGATGTTATTGTCAGTGAACCAACGGACATAACCCCTTATGGTTTTTTACGCATGGTGACGGATGTGGTGCTGGGAGAACAGGTCGTGGTCATAACAGAAGAGGCCAGCCTGGAAGATGCAATCAGGCAGGGAGGTGCCCAACTTGCCTATGAACCAGACCCCGATGATATTCAAGGGGCACGCCTGAACAAGGGCGTGACACTATCTCCAGACACAGAAGCAGCCGCCGGTGTCTTTTCCATTAATATGAGCCGGGTCGTTTTATATGACCATGATGGCAATCAAAACACAACCTATGACCAGATTACAGCCGATGGCAGTGTCATAGTGGATCCCAACCTAGATTTTGAACTATTTATTCAAAACTGGCGTTTGGAACAGTTGTATTTTGCACTATCAGGCACAGAAGAAACAAACCTGACGATATCATCTAATGTTGACCTGGCAGCAGTAAGCCGGGAAGTGACGGTTGCTGTCTATACCCTGAAACCTATTGTGATGTCTATTGGGCCGGTGCCGGTTGTGCTCTTACCAATTCTGACAGTGACAGTGAGTGTTGATGGAACCGTGAGCGTGGGGATATCTGCAAATGTTGCCCAATCTGTTTCTATCATGGCCGGGGTTCACTATCAAAATGAGGTATGGGAACCGTTGAGCAATTTTGGCAGCCAGTTTCAGTTTACACCTCCAGAACAAGTAGAGGTTGAGGCCAGTATGAAGGGAGAGGTCAGGGGACAAGCGAGTTTGCTGCTTTACGGGGTGACTGACATCTATGCCCGAGTTGCAACCTTCCTGGAGTTGGAGGTTGATTTGACTACGCTCCCCCCCTGCCCAACGTTGTCTGGAGGTTTGGGGGCCTCAGCAGGAGTAGAGCTGCGATTATTGAGCAGCGTTGTGGCTGACTATCATGTTGTTCTCATTGAGAATAGCCGAGTACTTGCGATGTGTGAACCTATCACATTGGAATTGCAACCGCTGTGGGTAAATAACCTTACGGTGACGGTCAGAGGGGTAGTTACGTCATCTAATACCATTGAGCGCTTGCATTGGCAATGGGGGGATGGCGAAAGTGGTGATCAATGGTTTCCTGCTGTACATACCTATGATACATCAGGGACCTATATGATTACAGCCACCGCTTATGATGAATTGGGGAATACGGCCGTTAAGACAACAACCGTTGATTTTGCGCCCCTATCCTATATGATGATCGATTTGGGCACGTTAGGCGGCCCTCATAGTAGTGCTTCTGCCATTAACGACGCCGGACAGGTGGTTGGAACGTCACACACATCCCTTGGTTACAAACATGCCTTTTTATGGGAAGATGGGGTGATGATTGATTTGGGCACCCTGGGCGGCCTGGAGAGTGAAGCACATGGCATTAATAACCTGGGCCAGGTGGTTGGGTGGTCACAGGTATCGCCGTCTACCAGCAACTATCATGCCTTTTTATGGGAGAATGGGGTGATGATCGATTTGGGCACCTTAGGTGGCTTTGAGAGCAGCGCATCTGCCATAAATGACCAGGGACAAATCGTTGGGTGGACAACCACATCTGTTGGCAACGTGTATGCCTTTTTATGGGAGAATGGGGTAATGAATGGGTTAGGTACCTTAGGTGGTTCCCAGAGTGTGGCCAGGAATCTCAATGAGGCAGGCCAGGTGGTTGGGTGGTCACAAATATCGCCATCTGCCAGCAACGATCATGCCTTTTTATGGGAGGATTGGGTAATGACTGATATAGGCAGCTTGGCAGTAGGAGACACAAGTTATGCCAGAGATATCAATGAAGCGGGACAAGTGGTTGGGTGGTCAGTGACAACTGATGGCAGTTATCATGCCTTTTTATGGGAGAATGGGATGATGACTGATTTAAATATAGGAGACTCCGGCGTTACGGCCGTTAATAACCTGGGACAGGTGGTAGGATGGTCACAGGTATCTAATCATGCTATCTTATGGAAAAATGGGGCAGTCATTGATTTAGGCAGCTTTGGTGGTTGGAGTATTGCCATGGATATCAATGAAGCGGGACAAGTGGTTGGGTGGTCAGAGACCATGGATGGCAACTATCGTGCCTTTTTGGCAATACCTAACAGTCAATGACGCCCACCCCAATAAGGGGAAATGCTGGATGTGGCCCAAAATTGTAACAGTTGGCTCACGGCCGTTACCCACCCCCATGACCAATTACCTATGACCCCTTACCCCCTTACTTACCACCTGCTGCCCGCTGCCACGCCACCGTATTTCCACTTGTAAGAAAATCTTGTATAATGTTCCTCGACATAAAGAAAGCGTGAATGTCTCTTGCCTTTGGCAGTCATTTGTGATGGCCGCTGTTTTCACAGACACATAATGACAGGCATGTCGGGAGTGCCGGGTTTTTCATGAATGAGATGGGGAAGCAGTCGTGCCAGATCGCTTTTATTGTCATTTTATTTTAGAAGCGTTTATTGTACATATTTATTGTATAGGGAGAGTCATTATGAACATTCCACAAAGAGAAGAGGGCCAGGGACTGGTGGAGTATGCCTTGTTGATTGCATTAATTGCCATCATCGTTTTGGTCATACTCACCCTCCTCGGCACTCAAGTTGTACTGGTGTTTGCCAGGGCTGCCGGCGGGTTACAAGGGGATAACCTGAATGTCGCCGGTGGGGACACGGCCGTGATCGTCAGTTATGACGCCGCCAGCGACTGTTCCTCCATCTCCAACATCCGTTTTGTTGAAGTAGACAGCAACGGCGCACTAAAAACCAACACGTCCGTCTCCGCCGAGGTCTACGAGGGCAGCGTCCCTCGTGGCTCCATCAGCGCCTCGGTCGGTGGCAACGGCCTGGCTACCTATTCTGGGTCCGTAGGCGTGTCCAGTTGCAGTGGCATCACCCTCCGTTGATCCCGCTGCTGTCAACAGTCGTGACCCGGTTATCCCGACCTTAGTGGCTGGCGGTTGGCGCCTGGTGGTGGACGCCAGACCCAACCACCAGCCACTTTGTTTACAGCCGCCGGTAATTTACCGGTCTGGCGCTCATCAACAGGCGTTTCAAACAAGAGGTGAAGAAGTCCCATGAAAGAGAAATTGCACATCTATGCTATTCGTTCCACCACCCCGCTGGCCCGGCCAGCCACGCAAAGCAAACGGTTTGGGCAGATCAGCCTGGTGGTTTGCCTGGCGTTCGCCGGCTTGCTGCTGTTGTTCTGGCAAATGAACCCCCAGGTTCTGCTGGCCCAAACGGCCGAAACGCCCACCCTGATCACCCGTTATGTCACCCCCGGCGGCTCATCCAGCAGCGATTGCACCAATCCGTCTGCCCCCTGTACCTTAGCGCGGGCTATGGTGGTGGCCCAAAACGGCGATGAAGTGCGGGTGGCCGGTAACGAAGGGCCTTATCTCAACGTCAACCTGACTATCTCCAGGAGCGTCACCATCATCGGTGGGTATGCCACCCCCGGCTGGGGTGACCCCGACCCTGTACTCATTCCCACAATTTTAGATGGCGGCAGCACCAACCGTGTGGTCACCATCCTGGCCAACGTCAGCCCCACCCTCAGGGGGCTGCACATTCGCAACGGCAGTTCATCTGAAGGGGCTGGCATTTTTATCACCACAGGCAGCGGCAACCCCACCATTGAAGGTAATTGGATTTACAACAACACGGCCGGTGTAGGTGGCGGCATCTCCGTCCGCAGCGCCCAGGCGATTATTACCGGCAACGAAATTTACAACAACAGCAGCGCCGGCGGTGGCGGCCTTTTCCTGTTTAACACCGGCTCTGCTAACCCCATAAACGTGCTTTTTAATGAGATTCGTGACAATAACGCCACCGGCGGCACGGCTGATGGCGGCGGTATCTACGTCAACAGTAATTCTCGCGCCTTTATGGAAGGTAACACCATTCACGACAATACGGCCCAACGGGACGGTGGCGGTGTATACGTCTTTTCCGGGGGCATTACCACCCTGCAAAACAACTTGTTTTACCAGAACGTGGGTGGGCGCCATGGCGGCGCCGTTCGGGCCTCCGGCATCATGCAGAGCTGGCATAACACACTGGTGGCCAACAGCGCCAGCGGCAGCGGCAGCGGCGGCGGCTTTTACATTATTGGCAGCACCACCTCTGCCCAAATCACTAACACCATTGTGGCCTCTAACACCGCTCCTAGCGGCTTTACGGGCATTCATCGGGAAAGCGGTTCAGTGACCGGCGGTTACAACAACATTTACAATAACACCTCAGACCTGCTTTCAGGGAATGATGTGTTAACAGCACCACAGTTCATCAACCTGAGCATCTTTAACCTGCATCTGCGGCAGGGCAGCCCCAATATCAATACCGGTGTAAACGCCCCCACCGTGCTGCAAGATATTGACGGGGACACACGGCCGCAAAACCTGGTCTGGGACATTGGTGCCGACGAGTTTATCCCCGATGTGCCCGGTTTCTCCTTCGCACCGGCTTTCACCGAGGACCGCTACGTGGACCGGGGCGCCTGGGCCACTTACGTGCATACGGTCACCAACCTGAACACCAGCGACCCAGACGCCTACAGCTTCACCTGTGTCAATAACCAGGGGTGGGCGCTCACCTGCCCGCTGGCACAGGCGGTGCCGCTGGGCGGCCAGATCACCGTCACCACCCAGGTAAGCGTGCCCGGGTCGGCCACCGCCCTGACGGCCGGTGACACCTTCATCACCGCCACTTCGCAGGTCTCCCCCGCCTTGGAGCATGGGGTGCTGGTGCGCAGCGTGGTGCGCCCCATACCCGTCATTCAATTTACCCCCAACTACTCCACCACCGCCGCCCCCGGCACCGCCATCACCCTGACACACACCCTGGTGAACCAGGGTGACGCCCCCGATGTTTTTGAAGTGACCATTGAAAGTAATACCTGGAATTGGGCGACGCTGGTGCCGGACGAGCCGCTTTATGTGCCCCTGGGCGTTGGCGCGGCCGCCAATGTGCGCGTGCGGGTAGAAATACCGGCCAACGCCGCCGGCATCATCCCCAATGTGGCCGTCATCCGCGCCACCTCCCAATACACCAGCGGCGCCTACGCCGAAGTGACAGACCTGGTGCGGGCCGAGGAAACCATTGGCACGCGCTACGTGCGTCCTAACGGCAGCGACACCAACAACAACTGTACCGTCTCCACAACCCCTTGCCGAAATATCGAACATGCCATCGGCCAGGCCGTCACCAATGATGAAGTGCGCATCGGCTTTAACACTGATATAAATCCTTACGTTGTCCTTACCACCACCCAGATCAATGAGACCATTCATCTCTCCGGTCAATGGCTTCATAACTTTTCTGACCAATCCGATGATCTCCAGACGGTCATCCAGCCGGCCAGCGGCACATTCCAGTTGTTTGTTTTGTCCGGCGCTGCTAACCGCAGCACCTTTAACCACCTGACCCTGCGGGGCGGGGCGGCGCCCGCTTCCCGCGGTGGCGCCGTCAGCATTGGCAGCGGCGTGCAGGCCGGTTTTGACCATGTCAATTTTGTGGCCAATACGGCGCAGCGCGGTGGGGCCATGAACGTAGGCCCGGGCGGGTTGGCGCTGATCACCCACGGCCGTTTTATTTCCAACACCGCTTCTTTCCGCGGCGGCGCCATTCACGCCGAAGGTGGCACCCTCTTGCTGCGCCAGAGCGCCCTGCACCTGAACCAGAGCGGTGGTGACGGCGGCGGCGTTTACGCCAACAATACCCTGCTGCAGATTGAAAATACACTTTTTGCCGAGGGCACGGCCGTGGGCAACGGTGGCGGCCTCTATGTGCAGAACAGCAATACCACCTTTAACCACAACACTGTCGTTGAGAACAGCGCCAACAACGGCGGCGGCATATACAGCAATAACAGCGGCCGGGTAAACCATGTAGTGAACAGCATCTTTCAAGACAATACGGCCACAAACGCCGGTGGGGCTATCAACGCCGCCGCCGGCACCGTTGACGGAGAGTTTGTCAATTTCTTCACCAACAGCCCCAATGATAC
Source organism: Ardenticatenaceae bacterium (assembly GCA_011525915.1). Classification (GTDB taxonomy): domain Bacteria; phylum Chloroflexota; class Anaerolineae; order Promineifilales; family Promineifilaceae; genus CAADGU01. The sequence continues at coordinate 23,524 of WYBM01000026.1, forward strand.
GGTAGGCACGGTAACTATCACCCCTGGAACCATCTTTGCCGTCAATTCCCTGTTTGCCGACACCGAATATCACCTGGCCCCCACCTCGCCCATGGTGGACGCCCGGCTGCGTACCCAGGGCACCCCGGCTTATGAACTGGACATTGACTTTGAAGACGACACACGCCCCTCGGATGCTGGTTTTGACCTGGGGTATGACGAGCTGGCCGGTTGTTCCGCCAAACGCGATGACACCGTCTTTGGCAGCATCCAGGAAGCAGTAGACATGCCCGGCGCCCAGAGCAGGCTCATCATGGTTTCCGGCATTTGCCGCGGCGTGCATCCCATTGACATCGGCACCCAGATCATTTCCCAGACGGTGCACATCACTGGCTCCCAGCCGTTGGTTATCCAGGGCGGCTGGACGGCTGATTTTGAGGACCGTCACTACGACGAAATCACCATCATCGCCCCCCAAGAGGAAGGGCGGGCGCTGTATGTCAGCACGCCGGCCAGCGTGACGTTGGAATTCATCACCATTATGAGCGGCACGGCCGCGAACCTGGGCGGCGGCCCGGCCGGTGAAGACGCCGGCGGCCAGGTGTACAACCAGGGCGGCCAGGTGACGCTGCGGGCCATCTCTCTGCTCACGGGTACGGCCGTGCTGGGCGCCGGCGTTTATAACGAAAGCGGCACCCTCAATACAGACGTGCTGGTGGCCACCCACCCCTCCTTTACGCTGCCGGCCAACATGCTTGATGATGAAATTCCGCTGCGCGGCCTGATCAGCAACAACAGTGCCAGCAGCAACGGCGGTGCCTTTTATGTGCAGGGGGGCACGGCCGTGATCAACGCCGTCATGATCATGACCAACACGGCCACAAACAACGGCGGCGGCATCTACCACGCCGGCGGCACCCTGACGGCCACCAACAGCGTGCTGGCCTTTAACACCGTCACCGGCGACGGCGCCGGTGTCTACAACGCTGCGCCAACGCCCAACACCACCAGCTTGCTGCACCTGACCTTTTACCAGAATAATGCCGGCAGCGAAGGCGGTGGCATTTATAACCTGCCCAGCCACCCGCTCACCATTCGCAGCAACATTTTCGAAAGCAACGATGCCGGTACCGGCGACGCCATTTTTGCCGGCAGCAGCCAGGTAAATGAAAATTACAACTATTACCACGGCCAGCCACAGCCAATCGCCGGAGGGCTGACTATAGGCAGTAACTCGACCAACTCTACCACGCCGCCCGGCCTCATCGACCCACCCGCCGGCAACTTCCACCTGCAAAACACCGCCCCGGCTGCCGATGCCGGTGACCCCAACTCACCGGTAGCCCGCGACTTTGACGATGACCCCCGCCCCTCCAACCAGGGGCCGGACATGGGTGCCGATGAAGTGGCCGGCTGCCGCGTGGAACTAAACGGCGTCTTTTACGGCAGCATCCAGGCGGCCATGAATGACGCCCAACCTGGCGACACCATTCGTGTGGCCGGCATTTGCAGCGGCGTGCATGACTTTAACACCGGGGGGCCGGCCGGCGGCTGCCGCGGCAACAGCGCCGACGGTGGCATCATCCAGACCACCCTGCACATCGACAAAAACGTCATCCTGCAAGGTGGGTGGGATGAAGATTTTGAGGAACAAGACCAGATCACGGTGCTGGACGCCCTGGGGCTGGGCCGGGTGGTACACATCGCCCCCGGGGTGACGGCCACGGTGGAAGGGTTCCACATCGTCAACGGTGCGTTGGATGGGGCTAACGGCAACGGCGCCGGCATTTGCATCGACAATGCCCAGCCCACCATTCGTGATAACCAGGTCATCTCCAACACCGCCACCCGCGGCGCCGGCATTTACAGCGTCAACAGCGCCGCCTTCATCGACGGCAACCGCATTCACCACAACAACGCCAACGCCGAACCGACCAGCCACGGTGGTGGGGTGTACGTGGTGGGCGCCGGGGCCACCCTTTCCCTCTGGAATAACTTTATCTACTCTAATACAACCACCACCAACGGTGGCGCCTTTTATAACGAAAGCGGCAGCCACCTCTTCTGGCATAATACCCTGGTGGGCAACACGGCCGGGAACCAGGGTGGGGCTGTGTACGTGCAGGCCGGCAGTCCGCAAATCCGGGGCGCCATCTTCCTGGATAACGATAGTCCCAACACCGATGGCGTTTATGGCCTTACCGGGTCAACACCATCGGTAACGTATAACAACTTTTACGGGCAGCAGGTAGATTTGGGCGGCACGGCCGTTGGCGGCGCCGCCAACAATCTCAATTTAAACCCCCTGCTGACCGCACCGGCCTATACCCTGACCGTGGCCTCGCCCATGCTGGATGCCGGCGACCCGGCCATGACCCTGGACCATGACTTTGAGGCCGACAGCCGGCCGGCGCACCTGGGCTTTGACATCGGTGCCGATGAGATCGGCGGCTGTGTGGCCCGCAACCTGGCCGCGCCCAGCGTCATCTACTACGGCGTGCAGCCGGCCGTAGACGCGGCCACGGCCGGGGACACCATTCAGGTAGACGGCGTTTGCCTGAACGCCAAAACACACCCCAACAGCGGCGGCAGCGTGCAAAACCTGTATGTGAACACTACGTTAACCATTGACGGCAGCTGGGAATCCGGCCTGGTGAACAATGTCAACCTGACGGCCACGCTTAATGCCCTGAACAACGGCCGTGTCCTTTACCTGGGCAGCAGCGGTGTGCTCACCCTGACCAACATTCACCTCTTAAACGGCAACGCCACCAACGCCGGCCTCAGCGGCCACGGCGGCGGCGTGTATAACGCCGGCACGCTGATGCTGGATAATGTAAGCGTGGCGGGCAGCACGGCCGTCAACGGTGGTGGCTTCTACAACAATACCGCCGGCAGCCTGACGGTTGCTGGCAGCCGCGTAGAGAGCAATGTGGCTACCGGCAGTGGCGGCGGCCTGTTTAACCAGGCGGGTACGGCCACCTTTACCAACGGCAACCGTGTAGTCAGCAACAACGCGGCTAATGGCGGCGGCGTCTACCAGAACGGCGGCACCCTGCTGTTTGACGGCAATCATCTGTATGGTAACACTGCCCCAGCCGGGAACGGCGGCGGCGTCTACCTAAACGGCGGCGCCACCATCAACGTGCGCAACAACTTCATCTACAACAATTCCGCCCAGCGAGGTGGTGGCCTGTACAACCAGAACACCAATGCCCCCATCTGGCACAATACCTTCTACCAGAACACCGCCACCCTGCAGCCAGGTCAGCAAGGCGGCGGCATTTACAGCGTGGCCGCCATCCTCATTCACAGCAATATCGTGGACTTCAACAATGGCACCGGCATTCACGTGGTCAACGCCGGCCCCAACATCAACTACAACAACGTTGTCGGCAACTTCCCGGCCAACTACTCCGGTAATGCCGGCGCCGGCGGCTCAGACATCAGCGTCTCGCCGACTTATGTCGACTCTTCAATCGGCGACTTTCACCTGGAAAGCACCTCTGCCGGTGTGGACGATGGCAACCCGGCCGTCCCCTTCACCAATGATATCGACGGCGACATCCGGCCCACCAACGGCGGCCCGGACCGCGGCGCCGATGAAGTCAACACCTGTCTCATTCGGGTCATCGACCCCACCGACGCCAACCCCAACACCAGAGAGCATATCTTTGGCGTCTTGCAATTTGCCATTAACTTTGCAGAGAGCTTTGCCGCTGGCCAACTGCCGACGGTGGAGATCGCCCGTGGTGAGTGCAGCGGCGTGCGCGAGAGCGGCATCGGCACGTTCCAGGTCGGTTTTATCCAGCAGGACCTGGTGTTTGAAGGGTCGCTGCGCCGGTTAGACTTCCAATACGTCGGCGACTACACCAGCGACGAAGTGGGCACCGTCAGTTCACGCATTATCGCCGGCGGCCAGGGGCGTGTGCTGTACATTGCCGGTGGCGCCAACCCCACCTTCCACCACCTGGCTTTTGTGGAAGGGAATGCCGGCGGCGGTAACGGTGGCGGCATTTACGTGCCGGATACGGGCAGCATTCACATGCGCTCATCTTTTGTGTGTGAAAGCACGGCCGTAAACGGCGGCGGCATCTACCTCAGCCCCACCTCCAGCAGCGGCATTACCGAAACATACATCACCGGCTCGGCCATTGGCTTCTGCCTGCCCGCCCACGTAGACGAAAACCCCAACGGCAGCGTGGGCAATGTCTTCTACATTCCTTACCCGGGCAACATCGCCACCGGCAGCGGCGGCGGCCTCTACGCAGACGGGCCGTTTGATATGACCAACACCGGTTTTCTGTCCAATGAAGCCCAATCCGGCCACGGTGGTGGCCTTTATACCGTCCGCCCTGACACCCGCATCATCAACGGCATCTTCTACGCCAACGAAGCAGCGCTTAACGGTGGCGGCATTTACAACACCGGTGCTAACCTGCACCTGTACCACAACACCATCGCCGAAAATATTGCTGGCGGCAGCGGCGGCGGCGTCCGTGACCAGGGCAGCGGCGGCTTCATCCTCAACAGCAGCATCGTCAGCGAAAACAGCGCCCCCACACACAGCGGCCTCAGCGTCGTTAATACCCCCAGCAGCGTAGATTACAACAACGTCTACAACAACGTGTCTAACATATCCATTGGCGGCAACTCCATTATAACCGATCCCCTGCTGGGGCCGATCAGACCTTCCCGGTTCTCACCGGCCCTGGACGTGGCCGATCCACTCCTGATAGACCCCGGCATCCCCAACCCAACACCGCCAAATTATCTGGTCGTCAACTTTGACGCCCGCCTCTGGCACCGGCCCGATGGCAACACCAACCCGGCCCACAACAATGGCACCGTCAGCCCCTACCGCTCTGACATGGGGGCATACGAATGGTGGAAAGATTTTGGCTGTACCGTCACGCCTGAACCACAGCAGACCAACACCCCGCCGGGCAACACGGCCACCTACAACTTCTATGTGACCAACACCGGCTACCCCTACCCACCGGCTGACTACCGGCATGGCTTCACCGACACCCTGACCGTGACCTTGACCACCAGTGCCGGCTGGGGCTCCCTGGTAGGCGGTGACATACAGACGTTTGTTAACATGGGTTGGAACGAATCCCAGCTGATTACGGTGACGGTTTCTGTGCCCGATGGCGCCGTCAGCGGTAACTTTGATTCTTCCGTCGTTACCTGCCAATCCATGTCCCGGCCAGACCGCACCAACACCGGTGAGGCCCTCACCTACGTGGGTCTGGTGTCCGGTGTGCGTGTCTACCCGCCGTACAATACCAGCGCCCGGCCCGGCGACGTGCTCACCTTTACCCACACGGTGGAAAACCTGGGTAACTTCCCGCAAGAATTTGTGGTCCGGCCCAGCGCCGGCCTGCAGCATGCCAGCGCCGTGCTGCTGGACACCAACAACAACCCCATCACGGAAACGATCATGACGTTGGGGCAGTTTGAAACCCAGGACGTGGTGCTGGAAGTGACCATTCTAGACACCGCCCTGCGCGGCGAAATTGCCAACCCCGGTGTGGTAGCCCAACAAACCGATGACCCCACCAACAACGGCGCCGTCTCCAACAACATTCTAATTTTGGGCGAACCGGCCACACGCTACGTGGCGCCCGGCGGAAACAATGGGGGGAACAACTGCGCTGTCTCGGCCTCGCCCTGCGGCACTATCCAACACGCCATCTTTGCCGCCGAACCTGGCGACCCCATTCTGGTAGCCCAGGGGACGTATGTAGACTTCTCCGTCCGCAGTGCGGGCGGCATCTCGGTCACCCAAAATGTTTTCATCGACAAGCCCGTCTCCATTCACGGCGGCTACAGCACCCTGGATGATTTCACCACCCGGCGGCCCATCACCCAGGCCACCCACCTGGATGCCCAAAACGTGCGCCGGGCCATTTACATCACCCCCGACATCACGGTGACGTTGAGCGGCCTGTTCATTGAACGCGGCAGGGCCCTGACCCTGGGTGAGCCGTTGTTTGGCGGCGGTCTTTACAACGCCGGGGCGCAACTGACCATCACCAGCACCTTCTTCATGGCCAACCGCGCCAGCTTTGGCGGCGCGTTGTACCATACCGGCAGCCTGACGTTGACCGTCAACAGCTCGGTATTTGCCGATAATGGCGATGAGGGCACACCCATCCTTTACGGCGCCGGGGGTGGCATCTTTGCCGAGGGGGCCACGGCCGTGTTGGAGAACAACACCTTTGTGGCCAACATCGCCGCTGGGCCGGATATCGCGCGAGGATACGGCGGCGCCGTCTATGTGGGCCCGGCCGGCTCCTTGTGGTCACTTAACAACATCTTCAGTGATAACAGCAATAGCAACAACCCGCTGGTGGGCAGCGCCGTTTACGTCACCGCTACCGGTACGGTGATTACCAGTAACTTTAACCTGTACTGGAACCCGAATGCCCCCGGCTTTACCAACTTTGTTACCGGCACCAACAGCGTCATCACCGCCCCGGTTTTCCTGGACGCCACCTATCACCTTGACCCCACCTCCCCGGCTAAAGATGCCGGCACGGAAAACACCAGCCGGGTATGGACGGTGGATTATGATCTGCAGCCGCGTGTCATGGGACCCACCATTGACATTGGCGCTGATGAACGCTTCCAGCAGCCAAACTTTAGCCTGACGCCGGTGACGGCCACGGCCGTGATCACCAACGGGCAGGTTTACACCTATGCACACGTCTTGCGGAACACCGGTGATCCCTCAGACAGCTACAGCCTGAGCATGGTCAACCAGCCCCTCACACCCGGCGGTAACTGGGGGTATACGCTGACGCCGACACAAACGGGCACACTCAACAGCAACCAGAGTGTCACCGTAACGTTGGTCATCACCGGCAGTGTGCCCGGCTCTATCGACCAGACCACCATCACCGCTCAATCTAATGGGTATGCGTTGGTGCGCATTGTGACGGACACCACCACCATCTCCTTCACACCAGGTGTGGCCATTGGCCCGTCCCGCATAGGTGACGGCCAGCCAACCATTGCCACCGTATACACACATACGCTGACAAACATCGGCGACGGCATTGACCAGTTTGAAATCAGCCTCATCGCGGCCACACCGCCGGGCTGGGGGGTGACCATCAACCCCACCCAGACGGGCTTTATGGCCGCCGGGGCCACCTTGCCCTTTACGGTGACGGTGACGCCGCCGGCAGGCACGCCGCCTGGCGTGATGCACACGGCCACGGTGGAGGCAAGCTCCCTGAACACGCTGGGTATACCGGCGACCGACATGTTAAGCGACGTGACGACGGTGATTGCCACCCCTCTGCTGCAGTTAACGCCGCCGGCCCAGACCCAGTTTGCGGCCGAAAACAGCACCGTCTTCTTCTACCACACGCTGGACAACGTGGGCAATGTGCCGGTGACAGCCACACTGGCGGTGACAGGCATCCCACCGACCTGGACGGTGTCTGTCCAGCCCACCGGGAACATTCCTCTGGCCGTGTTGGCATCGGCGCCGGTGACGGTGACGGTGATGGTACCGGCCAACAGCGCCGGCCTGACCCACCGGGCCACGGTGACGGCCACCTCTATCACCAACCCCGCGGTGACGGCCACGGCCGTAGACACCACCACCGTACCGGCCACAGCCGGCGTGATCATTGTGCCGGATCACTTCCGGGTGGTAGACGCCGGTACGGTGCAGACGTATGTGCATACGGTGACCAACCTGGGCAACGCGCCAGATACATTTGACCTCTCGGCCATCAGCACCCTCACCTGGACCACCAGCATCACCCCAACCTCGCTGACCCTCGGTGTGGGCGGGGCAGGCACGGTGACGGTGACCGTTGTGGTGCCGCCAGGTGCCTCGCCGGGGCAAGAAAACGTAACCACCGTGACGGCGCAGTCACAATCTGACCCTGGCGTGTTAGACACGGCCGTAGACACCACCCGCATTCGCCAGATTCACGGCGTCACCCTGGTGCCTGACCAGACGGGTGTGGCTGATCCGGGCACATCCATTGACTATACGCACTGGTTGACAAACACCGGCAATGGGCCCGATACCTTTGCCATCACGGCCGTGACGGAGAATGGCTGGAACACCACCCCGCCCGGCGACATCACCCTGAACCCCGGCCAGGGTACCAGCCTCATCGTCACGCTGGCTATACCTAACGGTGCGGCCGGCCGCACCGAGGTCATGACGGTCACAGCCACCTCGGTTATCAGCCCGGCCATTTCGGCCCGCGCCATCGATACAACCACGGTCACGGGTACAATTGGCAATCTGGGCGTCATCATTGAGCCGGACCGCAGCGGCGTGGGTGCTCCCGGCGATACACTCACCTACCTGCACACCGTCACCAACACCGGTGATATTGCCGAAGACTTTGACTTGAGCGTGACTTCTGCCAATGGGTGGAGCGCCAACGTGACGCCAAACGCCCTGCTGCTAAATCCGCTGGAAAGCGCCCAGGTCATGGTGACCACCACCATTCCACTGACAGCCACCAACGGCAGCAGTGACGTGGCCACCGTCACCGCCGCTTCGCGCACGGATCCGGGCATCTTTGACACGGCGTTGGATACCACAACGGTAGCCACCAGCATCACGTATGGTGTGCTCATTGAACCAGACCAGGCCGGTGCAGCCAACGCGGGCAGCACCATCACCTATACCCATTGGGTAACCAACACGGGCACCGGCGCCGATACGTACGATCTTTCGGCTGCCAGCAGCCACGGTTGGAGCACGGCCGTTAACCCGGCCCAGGTTGCGCTGAATGCGGGCGAGTCCACCAGTGTAGAGGCATCCCTGGTTATCCCCATTGGGGCCATTACAACAACAGATGTGATGACGGTCACGGCCGTGTCCATCAACAACGCCAACGCCAGTGACACCGCCATAGACACAACCACTGTTACCGGGCTGCCGGGCACACGCAGTGTCATCATCGAGCCAGACAATGCGGCCACGGCCCTGGCCGGTGACACAGTGCAGTACCAGCACACCGTCACCAACACCGGCACTGTCACTGATGAGTATACGATCACGGCCGTCTCTAGCCAGGGCTGGACGGTTGTCACCACACCCGGCACCGGCGCCACCTTCCAGTTAGCGCCCGGACAATCAGCGGGGGTGACGGTACGTGTGACAGTACCAGGCGGCGCTACCGGGGGTACCATAGACGTGACTACCGTGACTGTAGCATCTACAGGCAGCCCGGCCATGGACTTTGCCCGGGATACAACCACTGTAGAAGAAGGCACACCCACCCTTTACCTGCCCATTATCATGCGAGCTGGTACCACACAGCCGCCCACACCTACACCGACACCCATCACCCCCACACCGTCACCCACACCGTGTGCGCCGCCGACAGGCATTGACCTGATCATCACCCAAATTCAGGTAGTACCGGCCGCACCCGTAGGTGGGCAGCCGGCAACGGTCTACGTGACCATCCGCAACCAGGGCAGTGTGGACGTGCCTTATGGCAACAACTTCTTTATGGACTTCTATGTAGACCGGGTGCCGCAGCCATATCTGGTAGGGGATATTGTCTGGGGCTTGCAAGGGGCGGACCTGACAGCCGGCACCAGCCGTACCTACAGCGCGCCATTTACGTTTAGCGGCGGCACGCACCAACTCTGGGCGCAGGCCGACACAGACCAGCATGTCAACGAGTGTCCGTTTGAAAACAACAATACCTTTGGTCCGGTGACACTTTCAGTGACTGGGGCAGTCACGGGCGCGGGTGAAAGTGTGGTCCCGCAGTATGGTCCCCGGCAAACGCCGGTACCAGAAACACCCACCCCAGTGGCTACCCCGATGGCTACACCTACAGGCACACCTACCCTGCCGCCGGCCATTGAACCAGGGGAAACGGCCGTACCCACGGCCACACCTACACCCGATGGGACGCCTGACCTGGATAGTGAACCAGGTACGCCGTTTACACCCACCCCAGCTTCCCCTTAATAGAAGCGCGGATGGCCGTCACCAGAGAGGTGACGGCCATCCGGCAATGCATTCTTAGTGCAACAGGCGCAAGAAGCGAGGGGTGTCCAGGTTGCCAAAATAAGGGGCTATTATAGTTAAATGTTCGTTGAAATAATGAACCATTTCATTGAGTGCGCCGGTTTCACCCAGCGCCCGCAGATAATGAAGAAGATGTAACGGATTCGTGACTGTTTGTTCGGGGTTTATTTCTTGTTCAAACCACTCTTTAAGGTGTTGCCAATCCCCATCTGAACGATTCAGTTCGATATGCATGGCTGTATGTTGCCCCGTAAAATCCTTGGGCGAGCGGTATTTTTCTAGTAACTGATTTGCTTTCTCAATTTGCCCCAAGTATTCATATCTGGAGGCGTTTACATTATCAGCCCACTGCTGCCAATTATAAAAGGGATGCAGCCAGCGCATCACCTTACCGATAACCAACACCTGCTCAAATTCATCATTGGCTCGAAGCCTGTTGATACGGTGAAACAAACGAGAGGGCAGAACGATAAAGAGGAGCATCAATCCAAGCGCCACAAACCCGGCGATCGCTGGTTGAAACAAGTAGAGTAAGGCTGTAACCGCCAGCACCAACAAGCTGATGGGTATCCAGCCCTTACTGTTTATCACTGGATTCAGGTAAGCCTGAACGGCCGTAAAAACACAATTGGCAACTACTACCCAGGTCAAAACATAACTAAGTTCCATGACCTATCCTTAACCATCAGATTTGCGCAGAAGCATATGGGAATAACCTGGCCCGTTGGGTGTGGGCACGGCCATCCGGCAATACTTTCTTAGTACAGCAGGCGCAGCAAGCGGGGCTTATCCAGGCTACCAAAGTAAGCGGTTATATCCAGGGGGTGTAAGGCTTCTGCCAGGGCATCGGGATCATAACGAACACCGGCAAGCTGGGCCTCTAATTCGGCCACATTCTTTAAGCCAGCAAAGTCACCATAGATTTTTATTTGTTGGATATGGCCTTTATTAACATCAATACGCATGTCAATTTTGCCCACGCCGTCAAAACGGTCATGTTTACGCACGTTAAACCGAGGAGAGCGGCCCACGTTCCATTCCCATGTCTGGTAACGGGACGCCGAGATCTCACTAATTTGGGCCCAATCCATGGATGTTAATTCATAAGTGGGTATAGGTGACATCGTTTCACCAAAAATCTCTGCCAGCAGCAGCATTTTGAGCTGGAAAATGCTCATATCGGCCGGCAGCAGTTCCCGGATATTGACCACAAAAGCGCGAATGGATTGCACCGCATTGGAGGTGATTTCCAACTGGCGGGGGTTCAGGGCTTTGAGCAAAGATTCCAGGTGGCTGTCAAACAAAAGCGTACCATGGCTAAACATACGGCTGGCGGCGGCGTATTGGGCATTACCGGAAATCTTTTTACCGGCCGCGTAAATATCGCTTTTACCCCGCAGTTCAGCGTCTATATCCAACCGACGTAGGGCACGCACCACCGGTTCTGTAAAACGGGCAAAGTTGTGCAAGTTGTCACGGCCGTTGGTAACAAAACTAAAGTTTAAATTCCCCAAATCGTGGTAGACAGCGCCGCCCCCAGAAAGCCGCCGGACCACGTGAATATTTTTTGCCCGCACAAAGTCTGTGTCTATCTCTTCCAGCGTATTCTGATTACGGCCGATGATGACCGATGGTTCATTGACATAAAATAGTAAAATGGGTTCGTCAGTCTGCACGTTCCGTAACAGATGTTCTTCAATGGCCAGGTTAATCCGAGGATCAATAATCTCTTGGTTGTCTACAAATAGCACTTTGGTTACCTCCAGCTGCCGGTAATGAGCTATTTTAACTGTCAACGACGCACAAGGCCAACCAGGCCATAACCGCATTGCCCTTGCGTTAATGGCCTCGTTTTACTATGCTTCAATACAAACCTTAGTGACCGTCTGAAAACAACCTCCTGTTTTGACAAAGCAAAGTCACTGTAAAGATTAATTTCCATGCTTGTTGGATTTTTTCCATAGTGTACGCTTTTATACAGAGGATTTTGGTATGAACATTCGATTTGCTGGTACTTTACGGGCACGTATTTTTTTAAGCCTCCTTACAATCTTTGGCCTGCTCATTGTGGCCTATTTTCTGTTTGTGCAGCCGCTTTTGCATCAACAAATCAGCGCATTAGAAAATGACAAGCTAAATATCTATGCCCTGTCTGTAGCCAGTGATCTTAACCTGGACCTGGCTATGGCCATCACCGAAGTAGAAAACGTGGCCACTTTGCCTGAGGTTCGTCAGATGGATCCGCCGCAACTGGACCAGGTGCTAAACATATTAAACCAAACCAGTTCATTTTCGCAGGCTTTTACAGTGTTAGATGCCTCCGGGCAAATTTTATCACGGCCGTCTAAACCCGAGCGCGTGGGCGAAAATCGTGCGGACCAGGCATATTTTATCGAAGTAGAAAAAACCGGCCGCACCTTTATTTCGTCCGTTTTTATGTCTACAGCGGCCAATTTTAGCCTTATACTAAGCACGCCCATCCATGATGATGCCGGGAACTTTGTAGGCGTTTTAACCAGTTCCTTGGGTCTGGCCGACCGCAATCCTGAAATGTACGAAGCGATCGTCGAACCGGACATTCCCCCTGGCTGGGAAGTGTTTTTGGTAACTACCGAGGGCATCTTGTTGGCCCATTCACACAAGCTGGTAGAGCGCGATGATGGTTTAGAAAACTTAGAGTATACAGCACATCCATTGGTGACCAATGGCTTAAATGAGCAATGGGGCGTTCAGGAAATTGAGCTTAAGGGACAGAGTTGGCAAGCCGCGTCGGCCCCTATTTCTATATCCGGCTGGACTATTGTCGTCCAGACACCGACATCGCTTATTTTAGAGCCGGTGAATGACATCACAGCCCGGGTTACCATCGTCATGCTTTTTTTAACGGCCGTGTTGTCTGTCATTGGCGTTTTACTGGCAAACCGCCTGGTAGCCCCCGTAGAACATTTAACCGCGGCGCTGCGCCGTTACGGCAAAGATGGCGAGGTTACCTCTTTAACCCCCACAGGAATCAGGGCGGTGGCTGCGGCCGTTGATGCATTTAACCAGATGGTGGCCGAACGTGAAAAAGCCATAGCCCAATTAGATTATCAGGCTACGCTATTGCAAAATGTATCTGATGCCGTTATTTCTACCGATGCCAACTTCATAATAAAAAGTTGGAACAAGGCCGCAGAACTGCTTTATGGCTGGTCAACCAATGAGGTGATGGGGGATTATCTGGACGACATTGTGTCCACGACCTATCTGCATCCTGATACGCTTGAACATGTGCAGGCCGAAGTTAATCACCATGGGCATTGGGCCGGCGAAGTCCTTCAGTTGCGCCGCGATGGCACCGCCATTCATATTCTGGCTGATGTGACCCAGCTGCCCGCTAAAGGCAAAGAGGCTGCCGGCGCCATTATGGTTAACCGCGATATCACCCGCCGCAAACAGGCTGAATTTGCTTTACAGGAAACGGAAAAGCGCTTCCGGCAGCTTTTTGAGCAGGCTGCTATCGGTTTGGCATACACGTCACTCGATGGGCAGTGGGTGATGGTCAACGGCCATTTATGCCAGATGTTAGGGTATACCGAAGAGGAGCTCCTGAGTACATATGCCGTAGACATCACTTTCCCCGAAGATAAAACGCTGCATCTCCCTGTCTTAGAACGCCTTATGTGTGAGCAAACAGCCACTGAAACGTTCGAAAAGCGTTACATCCACAAAAATGGTGCCGTTATTTGGGCCACGGTCACTTTCTCTTTATTACGTGACGAAAATGGGCAGGTGCAAAATGGCATTACCGCCATTCAAGACATTAGCAGCCGCAAAAATTTAGAGGAACAGCTTCTGCAATCTCAAAAGATGCAAGCTATTGGCCGGTTGGCTGGTGGCGTAGCCCATGATTTTAACAACCTATTAACCATTATCATGAGCTATAGTGATTTACTCACGCGGCGCAGCCATGAACCAACCGTATCGGAGCGATATGTCCAACAAATAAGCGCCGCTGCCAAGCAGGCTGCCCTGCTCACCCAACAGCTTCTGACCTTTAGTCGCAAACAGATTATTGCGCCCAAAGTGATCAACCTCAACAACATCATAGAAGCGCAAACGCCTTTACTCCAACGCCTGATTCCAGAAAATATTCGCATCACCCACTTTTTATCGCCAGATTTGGGGTCTACACGCATAGACAAGGGGAATCTGGAACAAGTACTGCTCAATTTGCTGATAAATGCACGTGACGCTATGCCTGACGGCGGTCTTATCATTATTGAAACCGCTAATGTGTCTTTGGATAAAACCTATACCCAGAAACATGCCGGTGTTGCGCCGGGGAATTACGCTATGCTGGCCATCAACGATAACGGCATAGGCATGGATGACGCCACCCTTGCCCACATTTTTGAGCCATTTTTTACTACCAAAAAGTCGGGCGAGGGTACAGGGCTAGGGCTGTCTACCGTCTATGGCATTGTGCAGCAAAGCCAGGGGCATATTTGGGTCTATAGTGAGCCAAACATCGGCACCACCTTCAAAATTTACTGGCCCCTGACAGATGCCGATTCGGAACAATCTGAGATCAAGCCTTTACCAGATGAAAGAGTACATGGGCATGAAACAATATTGGTGGTTGAAGACAATGACGAACTGCGAGACTTAGCCGAACATCTTCTGCAATTACATGGTTACCAGGTGCTGACAGCCCCCAGCGGAGAAGCGGCTTTAGAGTTTTGCCAGAAGTATACCCAGTCAATTGACTTATTACTAACGGATCTGTTGATGCCTGGCATGAACGGCCGTCAACTGATGGAGGCCGTAACCAACCTGTTCCCGGACATCCATATTTTGTATATGTCCGGTTATACGGACAATGTTATTGCAAAACACGGTGTGTTGGAAGAAGGGGTCGCCTTTTTGCAGAAGCCTTTTTCACCCAGCACCCTGCTGCGCAAAGTGCGCCAGGCGTTAGATTTAGCTGTTGTATCTACATATGTGTCAGCCCACCAGCGGGAATAGGGCCATCATCAGCCAGGCAAAAAAAGACGTTACCCAACCCATAGCCAAAGCTGCTTTCTGCCCAAATTGCCAGGACCTTTGGCGGCATGACATAGGGCACATTTTTACCCAGGCCGAATTGGAAGAAAGGTTGAGATAGCGCCATTCGTCCTCTTGACGAGGTTGGGATACTTAAACTTTTTCGGAGGTACGAGATATGAAAAGATTACTGACAGCGGCCCTGCTGCTAATTCCCATCATCGGTTTTGGTTTGCTTCATTACCAATCTGCGGCCGTGGCCGATATGGCGCCTGGGTCGGCCGCAGCGGCGGCCGCAGCCCCGGAAATGAGCGCCGCCCAGTACAGTTATAGCGTAAAGTTTGTGTGTGGCTGGCAAGAAGAAGATGTATTGGCAAAAGGGAGTGTGCGTCCAGGGATATACGCCACCGAGATCAACATTCATAATTACAGTTATACGCCAGCGGGGGGCATCAATGTCTTAAAAAATGTGATCCCTTTGGTTATCGATGGCAACCCTATCGGCCGGGAGCCGGCGTGGGTCAAGATCGGCGCCGTTGACGGCCTGACGCTGCCGCCGGAAGCCGCGACAATGGATGACTGCTACCGCATTGGGGAGCTATTGTACGGCTCACCGCCGCCTGACCCCATGCCCTTGACAATTGGCTTTTTAGAAGTGCTCACCCCGATCGATGTCCGGGTGGCCGCGGTCTACACCACCAGCAATTTTGACAAACAGCTAGTGAGTATAGATGTAGAAGAAATTGCAGCCAGAATGAAATAGCTAGGTAAACCCCGGATCTGAGCCTGGTTGTTCTTACAAAACTTTCTGGGGTTCACCTGACCACGGCAATACACACCAAGCAATCCCAACCTCCATCTATCCCCATGTCATATTGCTGTGTTAGCTCACCAGGGGGAACAAAGCCATCATCAGCCAGGCGAAAAAGAGCGCGTTTCCCAGCCCATAGGCCCAGGAGTCATCCACGGCCCCGCCCACCACGGCCATGATGCCCAGGACGATGGGCAGCACTGGCAGCACCAACACCAGGAAAAAGAGCGAGGGCACCAGGAACACGGCCGTGCCCAACCCCACCATCAATACGATACTCTGCCCCAACCACCAGCCAATACGCCGGCCAGTAGACGCCCCCTGCTGCGCCCACCCTGCCGCCAGCAGCCAGGGGAAAAAGGCCACCGCCAGCAGCGGCCAGCGCCCCAGCCGCGCCGGAATGAGGAACCAGGGCAGCCATACGACCTGAGCCAACAAACCAAAGGCTCCCCATAAAAAGACAAAGATAGCCACGCCCCATAGAACCCCCTTTAAGGTTGGCCGCCCCAGCTGCATCCCCACCGCCAGCCATACCAACCCCATCACCCCAAACCATATGGCCAACGCGCCAACGATCAGCACACCACCCAACTCACCGACGGAAACCACCCGGCTCAACAACGCCAACACGGCCGTGGCGGCCAGCGGCGCCATCAGCAGGCCCATAAGATGCCTGGGCGCACGGTGGGTCACCCTTCTGGCAAGGGGGGGGAACCGGATCAGGGGGGTGAGGGCCATGATCAGTACCAGCCACGCGACCAACTGCCCCAGATACCACAACATACGCATGTCTGTATAATCACTGGCTGGCTGCGGGCCAAACGTCTGGTCTAACCAACTCACTGCCCCCCGATGAGCCATAGGGCTGAAGAGGATGGTGATGTGTTCTACACCGGGCACAAGCTGGAAGGAACGAGCACGGCCGTCACTAAACCCAACAGCAGTCCCACCGGCCCTTGCCAGCAGATCTGTGGCGTTGGCGGCAAACTGTGGCTCAAGCTGGCCCGCTTGTAACAGCAGGTTGCGCGGCACGGCGGCCGTCACGGCGGCATCCGTGGGCGAAACGGCAATGGTCGCCTGGTAACGGTCAGCGTCTTTGACGCCGGCCGCCATCACCGCGCCACTGCCCATCGAATGACCAAGCAGGGCAACATGGCGAGGATCTATCCCCTCCCTACCAGCCAGGGCAGCATAAGCGGCGTCCAGGTTTGCCGCCAGGCCGTCTTCAAACGCCAGCGGTGCAGGGTTAGCCGCGTGCCCGTCAAAATCAAAGAGCAGCGTGACGTACCCGGCATGGGCCAGGGTGTAGGCAAACCCTTGCATCAACTGTTGTGAGCCGCTGAAGCCATGCGCGATGATGACGCCAGGGGCCTTTTGCGCCGTCACCGGCATAATAACCCGCATGGGGATGCCGTCATGGGTAAACGGCCGTACCACCAACCCGGCCTGCGCTCGCCAGACCATGCCCCAAGAGAGGCCAATGATTAACAAACAGGCGACCACCACCATCAGCCGCCGCCGGCTTAACTTGCTAACTGTTTCTGGTTCCATAAATGCCCTCTTGTTAGATTGGATGGTCTTCCCGAAGGGAAAATCTGCCCATCCGGCCTGCCCAACGGTTATGGCTGGCTGGCCGCCGGTTCGGTGACAATGTCCACGGCCGTGACCTCTCCCGCCTGCACTTCAACCGGCAAACGATACTCAACGCCCTGCACCGTGGCAAACAGCGTATAACTACCCGATGGCAGATCAGCAAAGACAAAATTTTCCGCCAACCCTTCATCCGGGTGGATCAGATGTTGTGGATCATCCAGATAAGTGAAGGTATACAGGTAACGTGGCTCACTGCCTGAAGCATCAATGAGCGTGACCCGCGCCCCCTGCCACGGGCGTCCTTCTGAATTGACCAGCCGCCCGGCCAGCACACCCGTCTCCGGCACCGGTGCTAACCACAACAACGGGTTGCGTGTGCGGCTAAAGTCATTGCTGCCTACGCGAATTTCCAGATGCAAATGAGGCACCGTTGATACACCAGCGACACCTATTTCCGCCAGTGGGTCACCTGGGCCGACATGCTGCCCCGGCTCTACCTGGATCGCCTGAATATGGCCGTACAAAACATACACCGGCTGTCCTTGCCATCGCTCATCTAGTTCCACCACGACCAACTGTCCATACCAGTCACAGCGCCAGCCATACAGTTCGGTGTCATCAGCTTGAGCCACAATCACCGTGCCGTTGGCCACGGCCGTCACCGGCGTGCCCAGCTCTTTGGGCATATCAGCACCATTATGCAGCAAGAAACGGCCGTCGCCATCCCAGCCATACGGGTAATAGCCATTGGCCAATGGTTTACGCCCTCCACTGACGGGGTCTGCCAGCCAGCTATGTGGCAGCACAGCCGTGTCTGGTGTGGGCCAGGGCTCAGGTGAGAGCACATTGTGCTGGTAAACGGGTTTGTCTGGCGGTGGGTCAGGGCAGGTACGGTCACTGGTGGCTGCGGCTACTGGTGATGGTGGAGGCGGCGTGTGGGTATGGGTAGGTACAGCCGTGGGCGGCCGGGGTGGCGTGTGGGTGGGCAAAGGCGAGGGTGTTAGCGTAGGCTGAGGTAAGGAAGTAGAGGTGGTTGTTTGTGTAGGCCGTACGGCCGCCAACGTAGGCAGCATTGGGGTAGCAGAGGGTGCGGGCGGTGCTGCCTGGCAGCCAGCCGCCCACAACACAACAACACCCAGGAAAATGTGTAGATGATGGCGCATGGCCTGTAATTGTCCGTGTAGGGAACACGGCCGTCAACCTTCACCAGATTCGCAAGGCCATAGGGTATACTATCATTATGGAACTGGACTTTAACCGCCTATCAGACAGCCGGCTGGCTAACGTCGGGGCTACGGCCATTTATGAAGCCTTCAAAACCTATGGCGCCACCTTCCAGGCCATCACCCAACGTGCGCCAAAACGGTTCGAACAGCAAGATTGGCACGGCCGTCGGGCTGATGCCGAAGAACGGTTGGAACTGTATAAAACGATCATAGACCAGATTGTCTGCGAGATTTGCAGCCTGTTGGCTGACCGCCTGTGTGACAAGCTGGTGTGGGCCAGCATGAAAGCCGTCTATTCCGGCCTCATCGCGCACCGTGATGAGTGGGAACTGGCCGAAACCTTCTTTAACTCTGTCACACGGCGTATCTTTACAACTGTTGGCGTTGACCCCCAAATTGAGTTTGTTACTACCGATTACCAATCACCGCCTACACCGTCGCGGCGCAAAGTGTACCACAGCTACAAAGTATCCCAACCAACAGCCGAGCTCTGCCGCCAGATCATCCGGCATTATCATCCTACGGCCACCTTCGCCCATCTGGAAGCTGACTGCCAGCTTATGGCTGCCAGAATCCAGGAAACCCTGGCCGCCCAAGGGGTACAGATGCAGCGCATCGATATGGTAAAAAGTGGATTTTATCGCAGCCACGCCGCGTACCTGGTGGGGCGCATCCAGGCTGGCGGGCAAATGATACCCTGTGTTTTTTGCCTGCTGCACAACAATGAGGGCATTTATGTAGACAGCGTGCTGCTGACGGCCAGCAGCGTCAGCATTTTATTCAGCTTTACCCGTTCCTATTTTCACGTGACCGTAGACCGCCCCTTCGATCTGGTAAAATTCATTCGTACCCTTATTCCCCAAAAGCGTGTGGCCGAAATTTACATTTCATTGGGGTACAACAAACACGGCAAAACAGAGCTTTACCGCGACATCTTACGCCATCTGGCACAGTCAGATCAGCAGTTCCAGGTGGCGCCCGGCCAAAAGGGGATGGTGATGGTCGTGTTTAGCATGGCTGATTATGACCTGGTGTTTAAGGTTATCAAAGATCGCTTTGCTGACCCCAAGAAGGTCACGCGTCAGAACGTCATGCAGCAGTATGAATTGGTTTTTCGTCATGACCGGGCCGGTCGTCTGGTAGATGCTCAATCCTTTGAATTTCTGCAATTTGGCCGTTCCCGTTTTGACGATGCGTTATTAAGCGAACTGCTGGCGGTTGCCGAGCGCACCATACGGGTGGCAGAGGAAGCCATGATCGTGGGCCATGCCTATGTACAGCGGCGGGTGACGCCGCTAGACGTTTACATCCGGCAGGCCAATGAAGCCAAAGCACGGCTGGCTATTGTGGATTATGGCCAGGCGATCAAAGACATGGCCGCCACCAACATTTTCCCAGGGGATATGTTGTTGAAGAATTTTGGGGTTACCCGCCACGGCCGTGTGGTTTTTTATGACTATGACGAACTACGGCCGTTGACCGACTGTCACTTTCGCCGCTTCCCACAGGCCATGACATACGAAGATGAACTGGCTGCCGAACCCTGGTTTCCTATTGGCGAACAAGACATCTTCCCCGAAGAGTTTTTACGTTTTATGGGCCTGCCACCCACCCTTGAGCATGATTTTCTGGCCCATCACGCTGATTTATTAGATGTTGCTTTCTGGCAAACCATGCAACAGCGTCTTCAAGCAGGTGAATACATTCACATCT
Organism: Ardenticatenaceae bacterium; assembly: GCA_011525915.1. Lineage (GTDB taxonomy): Bacteria > Chloroflexota > Anaerolineae > Promineifilales > Promineifilaceae > CAADGU01. The sequence goes on from WYBM01000026.1 coordinate 43,907, forward strand.
TGCCCTACAGCCCCGCAGAACAATTACCCCATCCCCCTGCAACGTAGCCATTTAGGCAGCCATTGGCAAAACAGGTGCCTCCTGGTACACGGCCGTAACCTAGTACCAGTAATCAGAAGTCAGTAACCAGTTTTCAGTGGACATTTCTGGCGTCAGGCCCCACTGATAACTGTACGCTGATGACTGAAAACTGATACTAGATAACTGTGCCATCTGGGATGGCCGCATTTTTAGGCACAATCACAATGCCATCTCTGGCTACCCAGTTGGTATACTCTTCATCTGGCCTGTTAGGCAGCGCCCGGATAGTGACATGCGCGCCAATACGCGCATTTTTATCAATAATCGCCCGCTCAATGTAAGAACCAGCACCAATACCCATATCCGGAAGGCCAAGCCGTTTATTCTCGTCCTTGGCCTCGTTTGATTCATAATAATCTGAACCCATTAAAACAGTAGATTTGAGCGTGGTATGGGGACCAATGATACTACGAATGCCAATAACGGCATTGTTGATAGTGGCGTCCGTAATACGGCAGCCATCGGTTAACAAGACGTGACTTAAACGGGCATCATGCACCTCAGACGGTGGTAAAAAACGGGCGCGTGTGTAAATGGGCGTGCGCGGTGAGTAAAAATCAAATGGGGCATCAGCCGCCGCCAAAGCCAGGTTTACCTCATAAAATCGTTGAATGGTACCGATATCCTCCCAGAATCCCTCAAAAACATACCCCATAAGCCGTTTCTCTCGCATGGCCCGGGGAATAATATCCCGGCCAAAATCATCCCCTTCCCCTTCCAACAACTCAAATAAAACCGGGGTATTAAAAACATAAATCCCCATAGAAGCCATAAATGGCTTTTCGGCCCCTTCCCAACTTTCCAAACCCTCTAGCTTATCCCGCGGCGGTTTTTCGGTGAAATTAACAATTCGGTTTTCCTTGTTTAATTTCACAATGCCTAACCCGGTGGCAATGTCTGCAGCCACGGGCTGTACAGCTACCGTCACATCGGCGCCGGTATCAATATGGAACTGCACAAACTTTCGATAATCCATCCGGTAGAGGTGGTCACCTGCCAGAACAAGGGTATATTTTGTGTTGGCTTCACGAATTTCAATTAACTGCTTACGCACAGCATCGGCCGTGCCCTGATACCAATCAGCACTGAGCGGTGTTTGTTCAGCGGCCAGAATTTGCACCCAGCCAGAGGTGAAAACGTCCCGGTTATAGGTTCGGAAAACATGCCGATGTAAGGAGACCGAATTAAACTGGGTCATAATGGCAATTTTGTCAATGCCCGCGTGCAGACAATTGCTCATAGGAATATCAATGAGCCGGTATTTACCGGCCAACGGTACAGCCGGCTTGGCCCGCTCTTTGGTTAGGGGATAAAGTCGTGTACCGGCGCCGCCGCCCAAAATTAAGCCTAATACATCTTGCATTTGCATATCTTTTTCCTCAACCTTCAATGTGTACACCCTCACAGTCTGAATGCTGGAAACCTTTAGACTATTAAAGCAAAAATTTGTGATTTCCGCCAGTGATTTGCATCACGGAACATGTGTGCTATCATCGAATCTCCTTGAGGAAATCATGAGTCGATTAATTCAAATACAAAATCCCACCACCATTAGAAATCGTAACCGGCGTAGTATTGCCGAGATCTTACGCCGCCTTCCACAAAAGAAAGCGGTAGATGGTGAAGCCAAAGACATGGCGGCCACCATCGTTTTATTATTGCGTGAAATTTACACCGGCGTAGAACAGTCAGCGGTGGCTTGGGAGAAAAAAGATTACTGGTTAAAAGCTGAAAGATTTATGCGTGAGTGGCGCTGGACCATAGAGATTGCGGCAGACATGGATGATGTTATCCGCCATGATGCCTGGGATTTATTACCAGAATTATTGGTTCTTTTGTATCCTCATTTTGGTGATATCGCCGTCAAAACAATGACACGTGATGCCTCTTTGTGGCAGGGAGCTTACCGGAAGTTAATGGCTGAACCTCCCATTGAACGTACCTGGTAACGTTTCTTTAAACAACAAAAAAGACCAGACCCGGCCGGGTCTGGTCTTTTTGATCACTTACCACGTGGGTGGCTAATGTTCGCTAAGTTTTTGCAATTTCTGGTCAATAAGTGCTTCTAACGTTGAGGTCTGAGAAGTACGCATCCGTCGCATGACCTCACGCAGACTGTCAATCTGACGCGACACCATGACGGGGTTTGGCAGATGTACTTTTGAGTCTGGTTGGGTTTGAGGGGGTAGATGTCCCATATTCATGCTTCCGCTCCAATTCATGTTATTTAGTAATCCATAGCAATTTGGGATAGTGATTGCAATAGTGTTGTTGATTATCATACTACAAACATTGTACGGGTTTTATGGGACAAAGGTTGTTATGGTTCATGCGTTGTTCATGTTAAATAACTTACAAGCAGGGAATCGTTCATGATTCAGGCGGTTGTGACGTTAAGTTTGTTCTTGTGCTGAGCCATACCAGCAAGCTTAAGACGGCCGTCACCAACAGCAGCCACACCGCAATTTTTAGCAGGCGATTCTCCAGCAGCACCGCCACCAACCCAAAACCCAACGCCATCACATAATAGCCCAGAACAATCCAACGTGTAGGCAACCCCCTGTCCACCAGGCGGAAGTGCAGGTGCCCCCGATCTCCCTGGTAAGGATGTTGGCCGCGCCGGACGCGGTCAAATATCAGCCAGGCGCCATCGAGAATAGGGATGGCCATCACCAACAGTGCCGTAGACAGTTTGGCCGGCGAGAGGATAGAGAGCGTAGCCAGGTTATACCCCAACACCCAGGCTCCAGCCGTGCCCAAAAAAATAGTGGCTGGCGAAAAGTTAAAGAGCAGAAACCCTAATAAAGCGCCAGACAACGCCAGGGGAATTAAGGGAACCGTTGTCTGGTCAAGCCGATAACCGTGCCAGGCAAAAAAGAGGGCCGCAATGGCGCCCACACCGGCTGCCAACCCATCCAACCCATCCAGCCAATTTACGGCGTTAATCATGCCCATCACCCAGAGCAGGGTGATCACAAACACCACCGGCCGCCAGATGATCACCAGGTTAAGCTGGGGATCATAGTCAAAGAGCCAGTCCAACACCCCCCACGTCCAGATGGTGGGATCAGGCAGGGGGTTGGTGAACCGTTCAATGAAGATGATGTGGCTGATAGCCAGCGCCGCCCCTAGAAACTGGCAGGCAAACTGCCAGCGAGGGGGCAGATCATAACGATCATCCAGCAAGCCACAGAGAAACATCACGGCCGTACCCAACACCACCCCTCGTAAGCGCAAGGCGTCTTGGGCATCGGTAGGTGGCAGCAGCCAGTAGACCAGCATAATACCGGCCAGGTACCCTAAAAGCACTGGAATACCACCCAGCTTGGGAACACGGCCGTGATGCTTTCGCCTGCCGCCCGGTTGGGCCACAACCTGCAAACGAAGCGACAATCGCCTGGCCAAAGGGGTAAAGAGAACGGCCGTCATCAACGCCGCTACAAACGTCACTACATAAACCATGACTGTGATGAAGTGAAGGAATGAGCCGACACTCACGCGTGCCTGCACACCCACCCCTCACCCCTCTACCCGGTGCCGAATTGGCGGTCGCCGGCGTCGCCCAGGCCGGGCACAATAAAGCCGATGTCGTTTAGATGTGCATCAATCTGGGCAATGTGAATGGGCACATCGGGGTGCGCGGTGTGCAAGGCACGAATCCCTTCCGGGGCGGCCAGTAACCCCACAAATTTGATGCGTTGTGCCCCCCAATTTTTCAGAATATCCACGGTAGCAATGGCCGAGCCACCTGTAGCCAGCATGGGGTCTAACACCAGGCATACTTGCACGGTGGGGCTGGTAGGCAGCTTGTTGTAATAAGATACCGGCATCAGGGTTTCTTCGTCACGGTACAGGCCAATGTGCCACACTTCAGCGCCAGGCATCATTTCCCAAATGCCGTGTACCATGCCCAGCCCGGCCCGCAAAATAGGGATAAGCCCAATTTGTTCGCTTAGTTCGCGGCCCACGGCCGTGCCCATAGGCGTCGTTACCGTCTTTTCCCGGGTCAACAGGTCAGACGTCGCCTCATAACACAACAACATGGTCACTTCCCGTATCAATTCCCGAAACTTCTTTGGTTTGGTATCTACGTCTCGCATAAGCGTCAGCTTGTGCTTCACCAGGGGATGTTTTGATTCAAAAACCATCGTTTGCCTCCTCTTGCCTTTTCCAAATTGTATCTAACCTGGGGCACATTGCGTATGGCTTCTGGGTATAAACTACGCAATACGCCTTACCTATCGTATAATCCCATGCAAACATGGCTCAGGCAACACACGACTTATGACCGATAAACCAACGCCAGAGAGGCATATCTCCGGGCAAAAAAAAGTGGAAGACCAGCGTCTGGATGGCCTGCTGCGCCCCCAACGGTTGGACGAGTTCACCGGCCAGGAGAAGCTCAAAACCAACCTGACGATCCTGATCGAAGCCGCCAAAGGACGCCAGGAGTCCCTGGACCATATCTTGTTTCATGGCCCCCCAGGTCTGGGTAAGACAACATTAGCCCACGTGGTGGCCAATGAAATGAACGTCAATATCCGTATTACAGCCGGGCCAGCCATTGAGCGTGCCGGTGATCTGGCAGCCATTCTGACCAACCTGCGTGCAGGTGATATTTTGTTCATAGACGAGGTACACCGGTTGGGGCGGGCCGTCGAAGAGATCCTCTACCCGGCCATGGAGGATTTTGTACTGGACATTGTCGTGGGTAAAGGACCAGGGGCTAAAAATGTGCGGCTGAAGCTGCCTCGCTTTACAGTCATCGGCGCCACGACCCGGTTGGCCTTGTTAACTGCCCCCCTGCGCGCCCGCTTTGGCGCGCAGTATCGTATGGATTTTTATGAGTTAGCCGCCGTTGAAAGCATTGTCACCCGCGGCGCCAGCATTTTAGGCGTGGTCATTGAACCTGAAGGGGCGACAGAAATTGCCCTGCGTTCGCGGGGAACACCGCGGGTAGCGTTGCGCCTGCTGCGGCGGGTGCGGGATTATGTGCAGGTGCGGGCTGATGGGCAAATTACCAAAGATACGGCCGTGGCCGCGCTTAATCTGCTGGAAATTGATGAACTGGGGCTGGATGATCTTGACCGGCGGGTTTTGCTGACCATCATTGAAAAGTTCGGTGGCGGGCCGGTGGGGTTAGACACCATTGCCGCGTCTATCAGCGAAGAGTCTGACACCATCATGGATGTGGTAGAACCCTACTTGCTGCAATTAGGCTTTTTGGAGCGCACCGCTCGCGGCCGTGTAGGCACCCCTCATGCCTATCGGCACCTGAATATTCCCGTGCAGGCCGCTGCATCAGACAAGCCGCTGCAGCCGGGGTTATTTTCAAACACCCAATGAGTACCTTATGAGGATATCATGGTTGAGTTTGCACGTTTACTGGTTATCATTGGCCTGGCAATAACGTTCAGCGGCATTGTGATCCTGGTGGCGGTCAAGTTATTCCCTGACCTTCATGAGATGCCGGGCACCTTTAGCTACGAAGGGGAAAACTTTACTATCTATTTCCCCCTGGGAGCGATGATTTTAATCAGCTTATTAGGGACAATCTTGCTCAACATTATCATGCGCATCTTTCGTTGACCAATCCGTGCCCCTGTTTTATAATTCGAGCGACCCATTTTGAGGTCAAAACAAACAAATTTGCAATGACCATATCTAGTCACCATAAGACCCAAAACATGAACATTCAGCATGGGCAGGGGAGACGGGCACTTTGACGGAATCTAGCTCAGACCCGCCTGACCCTGATCAGCACCCCCCTCCTCCTTCATCAGTTTCATATAACATCCCCGGGGTAAGCGGTTGGCCATCACCCACGGGTAATTTTGTCTATGCACACTGCCTGGCAACGGCCGTGTAGCCTATACAACCTGCATTTGATTCAATGTTTGCAACTGTAATCACCATTCTCGCCGTTGTTTCCCTGTGCATCTTCTTTAACGCACTTTACGTGGCTGCCGAATTTGCTACCGTCTCTGCCCGGCGTACACGCGTCAGTCAGCTTGCCGGGCAGGGCAACCGTATGGCCCAACTGTTACACCCCATTGTCGAAGACCGCAAAAGATTAGATAACTACGTGGCCACCTGCCAGATTGGCATTACCATTTCTTCACTGGTGGTGGGCGCTTATGGGCAAAACGTCATCGCCCATGCCCTGGAAGGGCCGCTGACACCATTGTTCACCGTGATCGAGCCGCTGGCCAGCCGCCTGGGCCTGGCCGCTTCCGATACCTTTGCGGAAGCGACGGCTGAGACTGTGGCCATCATTATCGTCCTGGCCCTGATCACCACCTTGCAGGTCATTTTAGGCGAACTGTTTCCCAAATCTGTGGCCATCCAATACCCAGAGAAGCTGGCTTCAGCCTGGTTCATCATCGGCCCGATGCTGGTTTCGCGTGCGCTGTTTACGCCGCTTATCTGGCTGTTTAACGGCAGCGGCAACCTGATTCTGCGCCTGATGGGGCGTGACTTCAAAGAAAAGGGGGCGCATGCCCATTCGCCTCAGGAAATTGAACTGCTGGTGACAGAAAGCCACGAAAGCGGCCTGCTGGATGATGAAGAGCGGCGTATGTTACGGAATGCGTTTCGCCTGCGTAATCTCACCGCCCGGCAGGTGATGGTCCATCGTACCAAGATCGTGTCTGCACCGGCTCATACCACGGTGGTAGACCTGATGCGTATGGCCATTGAGGCCGGCTATTCGCGCATTCCCATTTACCAGGATTCTATCGATGATGTGGTTGGTTTTGCGCATGTGAAGGATTTATTCCGGCTGCACGTGGAGGGGGAAACGACCGTTAAAAGCGTCTTGCGCGAAGTGGTGTATGTGCCAGAAACCATGCCGGTGGTGGCTGTGTGGCGGCGTTTAAATGCCCGCCGTAAATACCTGGCCATTGTGTTCGATGAATACGGCGGCACCGCCGGGCTCATCACCTTTGAAGATTTGATCGAAGAAGTATTTGGTGAATTACAAGATGAATTTGACGACGAGATGGCCCCTTACGCCCGTGATAAAGAGGGACAGATTTACTTGCGTGGTGATTTATTGGTGGCCGATGTGAATGAGTATTGGGAAGTAAACTTGCCGGAAGAGACGGCCGATACCCTCAGTGGCCTTATCTTTAGTGAGTTGGAACGCAAGCCGCAGATGGGTGATGAGGTAACATTTGGCAATGTCACCCTGCGCGTGGAGGCCATGGAAGACCAGGCAGTCTCAGAAATTTCGCTGCGTTTGCCCCAAGAAACCGGCGACGAAACCGCGTTCATTGAGTGGGAGGCCGCTGATCATGAGTAAACTTTTCCTGCTCACACTTACACTTCCGGCGGTCAGTGTTATGATGTCCGTAGCCGGAGCACCAACCCAGGAAGAGGGGGTCAGCACCGGTTTCTGGCTGCTGACCATTGCGGTCATTCTCTTTTTTGTACTGCTAAATGGCATTTACGTGGCCGCCGAGTTTTCGATCATCGGTGTGCGGGCGACGCAGTTAGAACAGATGGTGGACCAGGGCCACGGCCGTGCGCGCTCCGTTTTGGTCATTCTAAATTCCCGCGAAAAACAAGACAGCTACATCGCCACGGCTCAACTGGGCATTACCATCGCTTCGCTGGCGCTGGCCATGGTAGGCGAGCCGCGCATTGCCCATATCATCGAGCCGTGGTTAGCCCAATGGGACTTCTCGCCAGAAGTCGTAGAGACCATAGGCTACTTTGTGGCCCTGGGAATCCTTACGTACCTGCATGTGGTTCTGGGTGAGATGGTGCCCAAGTCTCTGGCGCTAACCGATGCCCCTAAAATGGTCCTGTGGCTGGCCCGTCCCATGCAGATATCTCATATGATTCTTGAACACCCTGTCAGGGCCTTAAACCGCGTAGGGCTGTGGCTGCTGCACCTGTTTCGCATCCCACCCGCCGAAGGCCATGCCCGCATCAGCTCGCCGGAAGAGATCGAATTGATCGTCACCGAAAGCACCGAAGGCGGCCTGCTCAACGAAGAAGAGCAGGAGATGATCCTCAACATTTTTGAGTTCAGCGAACGCACCGTAGGGCAAGTGATGACACCACGCACCAAAGTACAGGCCATTCCCTATGATGTATCGCGGGAAACCGTGTTTAAAATAGTGACCGAAAGCCGCCACAGCCGCTTTCCGGTGTATGTGAAGGACCGTGACCATATCATCGGCATCTTGCATTTAAAAGACCTGATTCGCCAGGCCGTCGATGCCCCCGGTCGGTTTAATTTGCGCTCTATTTTGCGGGCCGCCCCCGCCGTGCCTGAGGACTTACCCGTGGAAACCCTGCTGGCAGCTTTTAAACGGCAGCGGCTGCATATGGCTGTGGTGCTAGATGAGTTTGGCGGGATGGCCGGGGTGGTAACCTTGGAAGACCTGGTAGAAGAGGTGGTGGGTGAAGTGCGTGACGAATTTGACCAGGAGAAAGAGCCTTTTATGGAAATTGGCCCCGGCGTTGTAGAAGTTGCCGGGGATTACCTGTTAGATGATTTTGACGAAGGCTTCTGGGGGAATGAAATGGCACTGCCTGATGTCGATACGGTGGGGGGGCTGGCCATCACCATTCTAGGGCGGCCACCACAGGTGGGTGATGAAATGGTATTTAATAATACCGTTCATCTGAAAGTGCTGGCCGTTGACCGCCGTGCCATTTCACGTCTGCGCATCGAGTTCCCCACACCGGGGCAGGATGACAGCCAACGGTAGGTTTAGGCGCACCTTTACCGGTTAAAGCCTATAGAGCTCCCCAAATTTACGGGTGGCATAGCGCATAAATGCGTGGGGCGTAAGCGGTTGGCCGGTGGCGCGCTGGACAAGCTCGGCCGGGGTATATTTACGGCCGTGCTGATGTATATTTTCTCGCAGCCAGGCCACCAATGAAGCAGGGTCACCTTGGGCCATGTCTTCGGCAATTGCCGGGTTTTGTGCCGTCATCGCTTCGTAAAACTGGGCCGCATACAAATTACCCAACGCATATGTGGGAAAATAGCCAAAGCCGGGGCGCGTCCAATGAACGTCTTGCAGGCAGCCCAATGCGTTGGTGGGGGGCGTCACGCCCAACAATGCCTGCATCTTGTCGTTCCAGGCTGTTGGCAAATCGGCCACTTTCAGATCCCCTTCCAGCATGGCCTGTTCCAATTCAAAGCGCAAAATGATGTGGAAGTTGTACGTAAGTTCGTCTGCTTCCACACGAATGTAAGAAGGCTGCACCTTGTTGACGGCGCGGTAAAACGCCACGGCCGTAGCACCGCCCAACTGCTGGGGGAACAACCCTTGCAGCCGGGGGAAATGTGCCTGCCAAAAGCCTAGACTGCGCCCAACAATGTTTTCGATCATGCGTGACTGCGATTCGTGAATGCCGGAAGATGTACCCCGCGCCAACGGCGTGCGGGCCAGACCGGGGTCTGTACCTTGCTCATACATGGCGTGCCCCGCTTCGTGCAGGGTACCAAACAAGGCTGCATTCAGGAAGCCTGGGTTCCAGCGGGTGGTGATGCGGGCATCATCACGGCTGAAGCTGGTGGCAAAAGGGTGCACCACCGTGCCCAGGTGCCCGCGGCTAAAATCATACCCAACGGCCGTGGCAATGTAGTTGGCAAACTCCTGCTGTTTGTTCACCGGAAAATGCTGGTGCAGTATGCGGTTGTCCACAGCATCTGGCTGTTCCGCGATGGCTGCCAGCAACGGTTTTAACCCTTCTTTGAGCACCTGGAAAATAGAATGCACCTCCGCCGTTTTCATGCCATGTTCAAACTTGTCCAGCAGCGGATCATACTTTTCATCTTCATAACCATACAAGTCAGCCATTTCTTGAACCAGGGCAATGACTTGTTCCAGGTGTGGTTGAAAGTGGGCAAAGTCATTGTTGGCTCGGGCCTGCACCCAGGCCGGGTGTGCTTCACCGCTAACTTTGCTGACCCGCTGCACAAAGTCGTCCGGCAGTTTGCGTTCATCGGCATAGGCACGGCGCAAATACCGTATGAGGCTGGCCTCACGGCTGTGATAATCAACACCGTTTAATTCAGCCCCAGCCGCTTCAATCAATTCGCCCATTTCGTCAGAGGTAAAGATGTGGTGGCGTAGGCGGCGCAGGGTAGTCATTTGCTGTATGCGGGCTGTGTTGCCGGCCGCCGGCATATTGGTTTCTTTATCCCACGATAACACCTGGATGGCTTTTTCAATATCATGGGTTTCATGCACTTTTTTAAGGAGGGTTTGATAGGGGTCGTTCATCAGACGCTTACTCCGGTTTATTGGGATGAAGCAGAGTATATCAAAAACGGCCGTTTTCCCCAGCTGGCCCAACCGCTGCTTTAAACTGCGTAAACCACCTGATGCTCACGGCGGAAAAAGTTAATGATGAGAACGATGACAACCACGGCCGTGATGGCAGCAGACACCCAAGCGGCCGTAGCTACCAGAGGGATAGTGGCCTGTTTCACACCAATTCCGGCAAAAGCCCATACCAACACCAACAAGTAGGCTATATCACGACGCGTGATGGCGATAAGCAGGCCAATAACAACCCCTGCCGCCAGCATGATCCCTGTCCATATTTCTGGGGCAACCCCCCAGCCATTCCAGTTTACATAATCCAACAGGATAGTGATATTGGCAATGGCCGCCACCGTAATCCAGCCCAGATAAATACTAAAGGGTAAATGGACCAACCACTTTTCGGCGCGAGCCACGGCCGTTCTACCTGCGCCCAACTGCACGTAAATGCCAATCAATAAAAACAGCAACGTTAACATGACCACCACAGAAAGGGCAAACTGCTCATAATGCCAGCAGAAGATCCAGGCACTGTTAGCCGCCGAACTTAACACAAACAACCAACCGGTGCGGCGCAGCCGGGGGTTCTCCCTTTGGGAAGGGAGCAGTTGATAGATAGCGTAAGCAAACAGCGCCAGATAAATGACCCCCCAAATGGAGAAAACATAGGCAGCCGGCACAAAATATACATTAAAGCTGTCAGAGATCTCGCCCGTTGTCAAGCCGTTAAGAGGCAAGGCATTGGACAGCCCATTAACAATCACCGTGACGATAAGTGAAAGCAGTACGATGATTTGTCTGATCATATCTTTGTTCATTATGTTTGTCCTTTATTTATTCTTCAATCTGAAAACTGATAAATGGCCCCTCAATCAGGACACCAATATTCAACTTGCGTTAGTGATGTCAGTATACCGGTGAAATATAGTTTTGTCAACTATTTGTATAGTTTTTGTTGACTTAATTACCTTCTTTTGTTATAGTTCGTATAACTTTTAATAGGAGTGTAATGATGCCTACGGCCGTGTGGTGGATACGCCGTGATCTACGTTTAACTGACAATCAAGCGCTGACGGCCGCCCTTCAGGTGGCTGATCAGGTCATTCCTCTCTTCATCCTTGATCCCTTTTTTGACCGCTCCCCTTATGTGGCCGCAAAACGGCTGGCCTTTTTAGTGAGGGGTCTCCACGAACTGGACGCAGCTTTGCGTCAGCGTGGCAGCCGCCTTATCATCCGCCAGGGCAAACCAGTAGTCACGCTGGCCCAGTTGTTAGCCGAAACCGGCGCCCACACCATCTTTGCCGAGGCCGATTATTCCGCCTATGCCCGGCGGCGTGACAATGCCATAACAACGTCTTTACCCTTGAAACTGGTAGATGGGGTGGTGATACACCACCCTGAATCGGTTCATAAACAAGATGGCACGCCGTACACGGTGTTTACACCCTTTAAGAAAAATACCTGGCTGGCACGGCCGTTACCCCGTGCTGCCGACATCCTGCCTGCCCCGATGCACATCCCCACACCGCCAGAGCTTGCCAGCCTACCCATCCCCAGTGAACCTGACCTACCCCCTGACGTACCTTTCACCCCCGGCGAAGCCGAAGCCCAACGCCGCCTTGTTACCTTTACACATTCGCCCGCCCGCCAACCAGTGATCACCCATTACGCCGAAACCCGCAACAGCCTACACGAAGTGGGCAGCTCCTACCTTTCTCCCTATCTGCGTTTTGGCATGATTTCGGCACGGCAGGCGGCGGTCGCTGCTTTGCAGGCTATGGCCGCTGCCCAGACACCAGACGCCAGGCAAGGAGCCGAAACGTGGCTTAGCCAACTGGTGTGGCGTGACTTTTACACGGCCGTTTTGTATAACTTCCCATACGTCTCCAATAGCAGCTTTCGCCCGGCATACGATCATATTCAATGGCGTAACAACCCGGCGAACTTTGCCGCCTGGCAGGCCGGGCAGACTGGCTACCCGGTGGTCGATGCCGCCATGCGTCAGCTAACCCAAACCGGTTGGATGCCCAACCGCGCCCGTATGATCGTGGCTTCTTTTCTGGTAAAGGATTTGCTCATTGATTGGCGCTGGGGCGAGCGTTTTTTCAGGCAGCACTTGGTCGATGGCGACCCGGCCAACAACAATGGCGGCTGGCAGTGGACGGCCGGGACGGGCACCGACGCCGCCCCTTACTTTCGCATCTTTAACCCCATCAGCCAGAGTCAAAAGTTTGACACCGACGGCCGTTACCTCCATCGTTGGCTGCCGGAACTGGCAAACGTGCCCGCCAGGTACATCCACGCCCCCTGGCAAATGCCCCCTCTGGAACAGCAGCGCCGCGGTTTCCTCATCGGCCGTGATTATCCCCCGCCTCTTGTGGACCACGCGCAGGCTCGTGCCCGCACCCTGGCCGCTTACAGAGCCGCCCGTGGGACAACCTGAAACCCGTCCGATAGTGTCAGAAGTACAGGGAAAAGAACATGGGCAGCAGCATACCCGAAAAAGGGGCACGATAAGGCAAGTTCCAAACGTGCAGCATCAGGTAATCAGCAATGGCCCATAAACCAAAACAACCTATAGAAAAAAAGATGATGGCGATGGCAATGCCCAGGACAAGGCAGCTTTGAGAGCAGCTTTCGCTGAAGGTTTGTTGACGCCGTCGTGACACAGGGGGCGCTGAAACATGATCAGGCTGGGAAATCTGCGGGCCCTGGGCCGATGAAGTGGGCGGGGACGAGGAGGCAATTTCACCGTGGCCGGTGCAGCCATAGGCTGCACATTTGCCGCCGTGGGCCAGCCAGCAGCGATCATGATGGCGGCTGCCATCTTCCGGACAAATGATAACATCATCACCAGGTGAAAGGGGGTCCTTACAGAGCGCACATTCCTCGCCCAAAAAGGGGGAGTATTTGTCAACGGTTACGGGTTGGAGCATGGGTGGTAATCAGGCCGCTTAGCAGTGGCCGGTCAGCGATTGCCAGCTAACCGATGACGGATCACCCACCGGTCAGCCTATTTTTATCTGGTCTAGAAGCCACTGCCAGAGGCGCTGCAGCAAGCCGGGGCGGCGCATCGCCTCCACCTGGCGGCGTTGTTCTTCTTTGAGACGTTTGGTTGAGGGGGTGGGCGCACGGCCGTTGGGCGATGGCTTCGGCAAATCTTTATAATCCACCCGCAAGACAGGGCGCATTTGCGTCCCATAGACACGGTATTCCGTATGGTCACAACCCAGAACAGCACACTTGCCACCACCCTGCTGCCAGCATGCTTTGTGGTAAAGGGTGCCACAATTGCGGCAAACCACCGGCTGCAGATCCACAGAACTGACGTAATTCTCCACCGGGTTTGCACAAATGGGGCAGTGCAAGCTCAACTGATTGGCTTCCTGGATGTCGTCTTCAGTTATAGAAATGGGTGGTAATTCTTGCTCGGCCATTGTTAGGTAATCGGCAACAATAATTCAAATTTAAGATCGCTTTAGGTGTTGCCGATTCCTCGAGGAAACCGCATAAAACCAGTGTGCCAGATTTGCGGAAACTTTGTGCGGTTTACCTAAAAGGTGTCAGGTAAAGTGGCAACATGCATCATTAGGAGCATTATACACTAATTCGCAGTGGTTTATTTATCCAATTACCCAACTGCTCACTTACCAGGAACCGGCCGCCCAGGCCGGCCAGGGAAAGTCCACGGGCTTAACCTGCGTTTTTTCGCGGTTCCAACAAAAGAAGCCGCTCGTCATGGCCCGGGGGTCCAACACCAACGCTACGTGCCAGATTTGCGTAAAAAAGTTCTGATGAATAAACAGGTCCATGCCCGACAAGAAAATGCCAAAACCGGGATGGGTATGATACCAGCCAACCATAGCTGCGGTGTCGTCCGGATATCGTTCATGCAGTACATCATTCATATAGCGCCAGCTTTCTGGCGTATAGGTGACACTGGCCCCATTCATGACGGTGTGTTTAGCGATGATGGTGTCATGGATGTGCACCAGATAACGGCCGTCTGGCTGTTTTTCGGGGCGTGGGCCTACCAATACGCCGGCCACTTCCCGGTTCATGCTGCTTAAGGCGTGGGCCTGGGCGGCCCGCAGGGCTGGTTCTTCAATGAAGATATCCACGGCCGTCCAGGTAATATCCCCAATAGGCCGCCGCTGTCCGGCAATACGTACCCGGGCCCGACTAGGGGCGATGGTGGGCGTTTCCATTACGGCCGTGTGCGCTGCCACTTCCGGCTCTTCATGCACCAGTTCCGTCTCCGCCACGATAATATCCGGTTCGGCGCTTTCGGAGGCGGCTGCCGCTTCCGGGTCTGGCGTTACTGCTGGGGGCGTCATCGCGGCGGCTTCAGGTGGGGTGGCCGCTGCTTCCGTTTCCACAGGAGCGGCCGTAGGGGCGGGCGCAAGGGCGGGCGCTGTTTCTGCTTCCATATCGCCCACCACCACCATCACGCTTTTCAGCCACTCACTATCTGGTGCTATGGGGTCGCCGGTGGCGTCGTGGATGGTCATCTCCATGTGCAGTTGTTCATCTTTGGCCAGCTCTACCAGTTTAATCTCCTGGTACGTTTCCCATACCTCGGCTTCCAACTGGTCAGCAAACGCTTGTAAGTCTGCCAGGGTACATTCATGGAGGTGTTTGTAACGGCCGTCGGCCGGTATCATATCCTGAGGCAGCAGTGTCACGTTAGCGCTGACCTTTTCACTGCCGCCAGGCATCTTTAAACTGATAATAGCAACATAAGTAGGCGTGGTTTCTTCACTCATGCCAAGGAGTACCTTTTCATAGCTCAACCACCAGCCAGCCGGCAAAATTGGCAGCCGTGTGACCGGTGAACATTACTTATCTGATACAAAATCATCCCATTTTTGCCGCTTTTCCCGCCGCTGCGCTATGGTAATTACGGGGTGATTTTTCCATATCAACCTTTTTCTCTGTCTGGTTTTCTTAGGGTACAAGCTGCACTTGAACCAGGCAGTCTGGGCTGTTGGGCAGGCGAATGCCGTTGCGGTCAACGGCCGTCAGGCGGACCTCATACGTTCCCGGCTGTACTCCAGTGGTGCGCCAGGTAGCCAACGCATCTAGCTGTGCACCGCGCCGCCGCGAACCGATTTCAGCCCATTCCTCCTGCCCGGCCGGCCGGGCAGTGACCTGGTAGCGAAACGCTTCCGGGTAGACGGCCGTACCGATCATCTCTATCTGGCTGCCTACTTGGGCCATACTGCCGTTCAGGGGCGAGAGCAGGCGCAGGCGCGAGTCTGGGCAGGTGTGGACGTTAGGGTTCGCGGCGGTATTGGCCAGCCCCAACATCACCTTTTCCATCTGTACTGCTCGCTGATTTAAGGGCACGATCCAAAAGGCAAGCAAAAAAAGGGCCAGGGCCAGGGCTACAGAACCAATGATCAGCCCTAAATGACGCGAAGACGGTGATAACGTCCGCCATTCCTGGTCTGGCACATAAGCTATGTTAGCGTGCGGCGTCGGGGCGTCTGTTTCCCCCCATACCCCTTCAGCAATTTCCGCTTCCGGCAGATGATACACAGAGGTGCGTACCGCCTGCCAATCGACTACCGAGTGGGGCTGCTGGTCAGCCAGTTCATAATAGCCGCCGATGGGGGCCAGGCTGCCCTGCAACCAGCCAAAGTAAGCTGCTTCACGGCGAACGGGGTCCACCACCAGCCCTACATGCCAGGGCAAGGTAAAGGCTGCCGAATGCACAACCACATCATCGCTGGAGTAAAAGACCCCCAGACCCGGATGGGTATGAAACCAACCCACAATGTCCAGACGGGGATATTGTGCAGTTTTATCCCGGTGAATCTGGCTCCAGGCGTCGGCCGTAAAGGTAAAATGCACTGGCCCGCGCTCATTGCTGTTGGCCGGCAAAGCCGCGTGAACATCCACAAACAGCGTTTCACCCTCGCGGTAAACGTGCCCCAACAGCACGCCCCCCAACTCAGAACGCACATTGCTTTCACTGTGGTCAGCAATTTGCAGCAGGGCCTGTTGGTGATGAGACACCACAACCTGCCCAGCAGACGGCCGCTGCCCATGCAACATGCACTTATCCTCGACCAGGGGTGACGGCCGTTTGGGTAAATTCAACAATTCTTCGGGCGTCGGGTTTGGTGTTGGTTGGGCCGCAGCAGATGATGGTTTGGGCGACGGATCAGAGTATGTTGATGCCGAGGTCATCTGCTTCCTCCTCACCGAGCACGATCAGGTCTTCCAGCGACTGTCCTTTCAGATCACGGCCGTCTATTGGAAAGAGCGTCTTGTTTCGCAGCGCCCAGGCAGCCGCTTTAGAGTTCATAGGGTCTTTGGGATCATAATTTTTATACTGCACCATCTCGCCTAATGTCAACAACAACTCATCCAGCGTCTTTGCCGGCCACCAGGCACCAATACACACCGCACCGGTGACATGAATGTTAGGGTGAAAGATAGGCGTGAGCCATTTTAGCTGCGGCTGCTTCAAAGGATACTCAGCGTGTAAGTAGACGCTTACCTCATGGGTTTCGCGCAGCATCGGCCGGCCGGCCGTATCAATCTTTTCCACCCCTTTGCAGGTAAAGCGGATCAGATACCGTTCAGCTGGCTCTCCTTCCGTTGTTAATATATGCACAAACTCGCTGCGATTTACCAGATCACGTACACGCTGATAATCATTACGCAATCTGGTTTCACGAATATCAAAGGCCATAATTTCCTACACTAAGAGTATCTATATCAGATCAGTTCAGGCCAACCAATAACCTGAGTGGAATAGATACTGTATGTCAATATAAACCAAGCGTTTGCGCCACAATCGTTTAACTGGCTGGCGGTTTTTCGGGCACAGAATAGCCTAATTCCCGTAAGGAGGTCAATAGCGCCGAGGGGTCAGCCATACGCACCGCGCCAAACCACCATTCACCTTGAGCGCCCATAAAAACATAGCCAGCATTGGCATGACGCCCTTCAATGGGAATAAGCAGCTGCGTTGGTTCACCAGTACGGGCCTGACTGTTAAATATTATTGGCCGGTCATAATGCAGTTCCAAGACAAGTGATTTGGTAGCATAATCAGACAATGTTTCATCAGAAAGACCTATGGTCACCAGGTCACTATTGCCCAACCGGCTCAAAGAGCTTTCTATGCCATCAGCCAGCGCCTCAAATTCGGGCTGACCCCGCTCCAGGTTAATGCGCTCGCCATAATGAAGAATCACAATATGCGTCGGCCGTGTATTGGTAGCATTGTTCAAAAACCAGAACCAGTTACCCGTATTAAACACATTTAACAGGTAGATGAGCAGAGCCATAAAGATCACCAGGATCAGCAGTGGCTCAAAAACACGGACTTTACTAGGGTAACTCATGTCAAAAAACCAGTCATTGGTATTCAGTCACCAGTAGGTCAGTATTCAGCCCACAAGGCACTGAATACTGAACACTGCATACTGAAGCTAACCGGCTGTCACTTCCGGGAACAGACTCAAGATGTCATCATCTTGCACGCCAGCATCTTTTAACGATTCGTCATCTGCCAGACGTTTGCCAGATGCCCGGTGATCAAGCCGGTAAGTGATGGGGTTTGCCCCCTGGTTCGTAGGTAGACCCATTTTACTCACCAGCGCCGGTATCAGGCGGCGCATGGGTACGTCGGCCGGTAATTCCACCGGGGTTTTCTTGGAACCAGTTGGGTCATAGATAATTACTTTGATGCTAGCCATTTGCTTTAGCCTCCATTTATGTTCTTAACTAGCGGTTGACGATATTTTATACGATAAAGCGGGTTTTGGGTTGCGTGATGTTGGTCAGGTAAACGCCAAAAATGTTTCTTTATCGCCGGTGAGCTCATAATAAATACGCTCATTCCCATTACGAGCCCGGATAATGCTTAAAGGGGGGACATCTACATCTGCCAGGGTGCGATTCAAAAAATCTTCTTGCCCTGATATACGGTGGGTAAGGTTCATTTCCCGCCGGCTGCCGCAGTTTGGGCAGACCGCATCATGTTCATACAGACGAGCCATCTTACGAAAAATGGGAAAGGTCTGACCGCAGCCGGTACAGGTCATGGTTGTCACCAATTCGCCGTCAAATTCCAACACGGCCGTGTCGCCCAACGCTTTTTGGGCAATACCCAACAAATCTGCCAGCGTGGTTTTAGCTGTGGTGGCCTCTGGTAGGGCCACAATCGGTTCTAATGTGGCATGACTCATACAACCAACCTTCACCGGGTACTCTGTAGTATATACGTCATTTGTCAGGCCGTTGATCATCACGGCTTTGCCCGGCTGTACTTCCATGTCGTGGATGAGCTTAAGCGCTTCCTGTGTTTGGAAGGCGGCCACAATAGAAGCACTGGTGGGTGTGGTAGGCACTTTGCCCTGCAAAATGTTTTCCCGGGCCAACAGTGGGCACGAATAACGCAAATTGATGATCTGATAATCCAGATCGGTCAGCGTACATTCATAACACGCACCCTGGCCGGGCCAAAAGACGCGGGCGATGCCCATCAGTTCCTGAATAGCCCCATCGACCCAGGGACGGTTCACAGCCCAACTGGCCCGGTTGATAGAAAGGCGCGCCTCCCGGTTATCTAGACAGCCAATAATGGCATCTACATGGCGAAACACACCCAGCCCCATTTCAAAATTGATATTGCCGTGCCAGGCCTTCACGTTAACGTCTGGGTTCAGCTCTTTGACCCGTTGGGCGGCCACATCTACCTTACGCCGCCCTCGGTCACCTTCACGAAAGAGTACAGAGCGGCTGAGATTGCTGTCTTCGATGGTGTCAAAGTCAGCAATGAGCAGGTTGCCAATGCCCATAAGGGCCAAGTTTTTGAGGACTTCGTTACCCAAAGCCCCTGCCCCCACCACCAGGATGGTGGCGCGGCGCACGACTTCTTGCTGCCACCAGCTGATGTAGCCAAACGTATGGTAGCGATCAGCATCCGGATCTGTGATGACGATGGGCGGCGCTGTTACTTCATTTGATTCATCATGCATAAGTTACTTACCTCATAGACCTGTCAGGTTTGGAAGTTAGAGATGTCACCGCTTTGTACGGGATTAACGGCCGTAAGTTGCATCCACCAGGATTCTACCAACAATTACCTCATTCGTGCATTCGCCCCAAATCATGATAAAAAAGGGCATGACAAGGCGGGCAGGGCGGCAGAAGATGTCATCTTCTGTTGGCCTGGCCCTAGAGGCGGCAGGCATGATCGTTTCTTCTAAAGTAACAGCCGAATACAAACAGACGCCGGTGGTACATTATCTGGCGCGGCGGTTCACGTACCGGCCCCAGACGGAGTGGTTGATGTTGGTGCAAGACGGCCGTGTTTTGTGCAACGGCCGTGTATGCACCCCAGACAGCCTGGTCACCCAGGGTGACGTAGTGGCTTGCGAGCTGCCTGATGAGCCACTGCCGGACAGGTTTGATTTTAATTATCAGATCGTTTATGAAGACACATGGCTGCTGGGCATTAATAAACCGGGGCATTTACTGGTGCATGATAAACGCCGCTTTGCCCAGGCCAACCTCATCTACCACCTGCGGGTGCGGCACGAACCACCTTACCCCGAAGCGGCCCTCGTTAACCGGCTGGATAAAGATACCTCCGGCGTGGTTATCGCCGCCAGGGACAGCCAGACACTGCGTTTAATGCAGCAGCTGTTTGCCGAACAGCAGGTGACTAAAGAGTACCTGGCTGTGGTACGCGGTGTGCCCTCACCCTCATCTGGCATCATTGACCAACCCATTGGCCCGCTGCCCAGCCTGCCAGGGGTCTATCGGTTTGGTGTGACCACAGAGGGAAAAACGGCCGTGACCCATTACGAAACGCTTCAAACCTTTGGCAGCCGCTTTGCCTTGCTGCGGCTGTTCCCCAAAACTGGCCGCACCCATCAACTGCGTGTACACCTTCAGGCTATGGGCCACACTATTGTGGGTGACGTCCTGTATACCTTACCAGACGACGCCTACCTGGCCTGGTTTGAGCAGAAACAACCGTTCCCCCATGAACCCATTACCAGGCAGGCGCTGCACTGCACGCGTGTACAGTTTGAGCATCCACACACCACACGGCCGTGTACAATTGAGGCCTCTCTACCGGCAGATATGACGTCGTTATTAAAGGTGGTGGCAAAAGCGCGAGATTAAGACACGTGCGTCTGCCCTTGTTATGCTCTTAACCGATTGATCTGATCACGCAGAGCCAGAGCCGCCGCCCGCGCCTTGTCTGCAAAGTCTGGCCCGCCGCCAGCATAGAGAATGCTGCGGCTGGCGTTGATGACGGGACCGGCAGTGGTATCTGGACCATAGGTCACGGCCGTTTCCAGGCTGCCTCCCTGGGCACCAACACCCGGAATCAAAAAGTTGGCTTGCGGCGCCAGCTGTCGGGCAACAGCCATCTCTTCCGGGTAAGTAGCGCCAATGACGTACCCTTTGTGCCCGGCTGTGGGCCACGTCTGGCTCTGGCGCAGCACTTCTGCGGATAACCCTTCACCGGCCTGTAAATTCCCTTGGAAGTGGGTGGCGCTGGGGTTAGAGGTGCGGCTCAGAATGTACACCGCTTTGTCCGCTCGTTTACCAATCATGGGCAGCACGGCCTCGGCACCCACAAAAGGGTTCACCGTCACCGCGTCTACATTCCACTCGTCCAACAGTCCGGCGGCCCAGGCCGCCTGTGTATGGCCGATATCCCCCGTTTTGCAATCCAGAATGACGGGAATATGTTGGGGGATGTAGGCGATGGTACGTTCCAGGGCAATGACCCCGGCCGCGCCCCATTGTAAGTAAAAGCCCAGGTTAGGTTTGTAGGCGCACACCAGGTCAGCGGTGGCATCAATAATAGCCCTGTTAAAGGGTAAAACCGGTTCATCCCATTTGAGCCACTCTACCCGCAGCTTGCCGGGGTCAGGGTCTAACCCCACACACAGCCAGGAGTTATTGTGATCTTGAACTGTTTTGAGTTTTTCCAGGTAGGTCATAGGGCCAATTGTACTTGATGGCGCCATGTCAGGCACACGGCAAACGACCCCACTTGCCTGACACTTTTCCAGCCCTCCTCCACATTTTTTCCAGATTCGCGGCTACAATAGGCAGTGTATACATCTGGCAGTGTTTGGTAAACCGCTGGCCGGCTTTCAGACTATGAACGAGCAGGTTTTGGTAGTTGATGATGACAAAGAGATCGTGCGGTTGGTACGCAGCTATCTGGAAAAGGCCGGGTATGTGGTGCTGACAGCGTATGATGGCCACACGGCCGTGCATACCCTGCGCCGCGAAAACCCGGACGTGATCGTGTTGGACCTGATGCTGCCAGATATGGATGGGTGGGACATCGCCCGGCTCATTCGCGGCGATGAGCGGCTGCGCAAAACTATCATCCTGATGCTCACCGCCCGTGTTGAAGCCACAGACAAGATCGTGGGGCTGGAAATGGGCGCCGATGACTACCTGACGAAACCGTTTAACCCGGCAGAGGTGGTGGCCCGGGTGCGGGCGCAGCTGCGGTTTAGAGCGCGTCATTCACAACCCGACGATACCTTTGCCCAGGCAGAGGTGCTGCGCTGTGGTCCCTTGATGATGGACGTGGGGCGGCGAGAGGTGCTGGTGTCAGAGACGGCCGTAGAGCTAACCCCCACGGAATTTAACCTGCTCCACACCCTGCTGCAAAACCCCGGCTATGTTTACACCCGCAGCGAACTGATCGAGCATGGCCTGGGCCACGAATACATTGGCATGGACCGCACCCTGGACAGCCATATTAAAAATTTGCGGCGTAAAATTGAACCCGACCCTAAAAACCCCACCTATATTCAAACTGTATACGGCATTGGCTACCGCCTGGCCGAGCCGTAGTGGACAGTAAACCGATCTACCGTTATTGAAAATGAACCGCCTGCGCACCCGTTTTATTCTGGCTTTTATCGCTGTCATCATTTTGATGCTCATGTCTACCGTGGGTTTTGCGCTGTTTGCTGAATCTTTGGGATTGATGCCTGAAGACCGCCGCTTGGCCGAACTCATCGAACAGGTATCACCGGAAATATTGGCCGAAATTGAAACGATCACCCAACGAGCCGCCCCTCGGCAGTTAGGCATATTTTTGCTCATTGGCGCGGCCAACAGCATCATCGTTGCCGTGTTGTTAAGCCGCAGTCTGACAAAACCTTTAGACGAACTGGCAACGGCCGCTCGTGACATTGGCGCCCAAAACCTGAGCCGCCGGGTGAATGTGAAAGGCAAAGATGAGATCGCCGATGTAGCCAAAGCGTTTAACGAAATGGCGGCGCAGTTGGAACAGGCAGAAACCTTACGGCGTAATTTACTGGCAGACGTAGCCCACGAACTGCGCACACCGGTGACGGTGCTTCAAGGCAATTTACGCGCCATTCTGGATGATATCTATCCTTTAGAAAAGGATGAAGTGGCACGATTGTACGAGCAGACATTGCATCTGACACGCCTGATCGATGACCTGCGTGAATTGGCTCAAGCCGAAGCCCACCAGTTACCGCTGAATATAACTGAAGTCGATGTAGCTCGATTGGTGAAGGAAACGGCCGTGACCTTTCAACCTATGTGCGAAAGCGAAGGCCTGACCTTGCGCGCCGAGCTGTTAGGCGCCCTGCCCACCATACACGCCGACCGCGCCCGACTGCAGCAAAGCCTGAACAATTTGCTGAACAATGCTATCCGCCATACCCCTACCGGGGGCATCATTACCATGCAGGCGGAACAACTGCCCGGCAGGCTGCATCTGCGGGTCATCGATACCGGCGAGGGCATTACCCCGGAACACCTGGCACATATCTTTGATCGCTTCTACCGCATCGATGCCGCTCGCAGCCGGGACACCGGGGGCATCGGTTTGGGCCTGGCCATCGTTAAAGCAATTGTGGAAGCGCATGGGGGGAAGGTAACGGCCGTGAGCGCCGGCAAAAACCAGGGAAGCCAGTTTATTATTCATTTACCCACTGTGGGCCAATGATGACTGGTTCTAGCAGGCTTTATGAGCCACATTTAACCGCCAACCACTTCCTTTGGCCCTGAGTCTGGCGCCAGAAAGGTAATTTCCAACACCCCGTTTTGCAGCGCCCCCCCACCGGCGCGCCGCTTAGCCAAGACGGTAGGCAAAATCATCTCTCGTTTAAAATTGCCAATGGTAATAAACATCTCGTCACCACGCTTACGCAATTTCACATCACTGCCGGTGACAAAAGGCATGGACAGACGCATGATGCAGCTGCCGTCCGGCATCTCTTCAATCTCTTGCAGCATGCCTGTGTAGAAAACGCTGCCGGGATCTGCCTGGCCAAAGCAGTCAGCCGCCAACTGTGTCAGGGCCTCTATGCCTACCACTTCGTGGTCATAGTAAGGGGCGCGCCACAGAGGCAAGGGGGCAAAGTTGGCTTCGATCATGCCCAGGTATTTGCTTTGAATCTCGCGCCGCCGCTGGTAAAACTCCCCTTCGCCCAGATTTTCAGGCAAGATGCGGTTGATGATGACGCTGTCTACCGGGTAGTTAAATAACCCCAGGTAGCTAACCGCCCGTTCCGCTTCACGCATGACCATCTTTTCCGGCTGTAAGACCACCCGGTAGCTGCTAATTTGTGGGTCGCTCAGCGTTTCGCGCAGTTCGGCGGTAGCCATGTCCAGCTTTTCCAGGGCATCCAGAATTTCCACGGGAGCGTTCAGGAAGCGGCCGGCAAACGGCCGTATGGCCTTCATCACCCCACTGCGGTAGCGGGTCAGGTGTCCGGCATACCAGCGAAACGTATCCGGCATGGTCAGCAGGCGGATGGTCTCGCCGGTAGGGGCGGCATCAATAATCACCCGGTCAAAGTTCCGTTCTTTGGCCTGTTTGTTGATGTGCAGCAGGCTGACGATCTCATCCATACCAGGGAACGCGGAGAGCTCATCGGCGACGACCTTGTTGATTTTTTCGCCTTCGCGAATCATATTGGAAACAAACCCTTGCAGAATGTCCCAATAATTGTAAATGTCGGCGACGACGCTGATTTCCTGGGCCCAGAGATTGGGGGCAATTTCCAGGGGTTTGGCTTCCAAGGGGTGATCGAAGGAGTCGGCCAGGCTGTGGGCGATGTCGGTGCTGGCCACCAGGGTTTTGTAGCCAAGTTGAGCAGAGCGCACGGCCGTGGCCGCGGCCACCGTCGTCTTGCCCACACCGCCTTTACCCAGATAAAGAATGATACGCATAGTTATCTCCGTTGGTCATAAGCTACTGCGAGTACGCAGGGGAATGCCGTTTTGTTGCGAGGGATTTTGCCGGCAACGGCCGTATTCGTCAAACGGCCGTGTTAAGGTAACGGGGTGACCACCTGAAGCACAACGCCTGACCACCTACATCCCTACTGATGGCGGCGGCCTCTTGTCCACAGACGCGCTTGATATAAAATGTGTCTGTTCACAGTCGGGGATGATGTCTTGAGCGCTCGTGGGGTGGCGGGCGGCCAGGGAGCCAGGCCACAACCAACGGGAACAGACCACACAAACCTGACACCAACAACTTATCAACCTTTGTGCTTGTAAGGAAGGAAACTATGAAACGTTCGCTCATTTTATTAACCGTTTTGTTCCCATTTTTGAGCCTGGTGACCCTGATGGCGGCTGCCCGGCTGCAAGCCAGCCCATCACACGCTCCGGGTGCAACCTTCACCGTTAACAACACCCTGGACGCCACCGACGCCAACCCTGGTGACGGCGTTTGTGAGACGGCCGTTGGCAACAACATTTGTACCCTGCGTGCGGCCGTGCAAGAAACCAACGCCCTGCCCGGAGCAGACACTGTTGTATTACCTCCAGCTACATACATACTGACACTTGCAGGGGCAAATGAGGATGCAAGCATGACCGGAGATCTGGATGTAACGGATACGCTGACTATCATGGGTGAGGATCCTGACACCACAGTGATTGATGCCAACCAGATCGACCGTGTATTCCATTTTCACGCAGCCGCTTCTGTTTCTGGTGTGGCCATCTTTAACGGGCATGTCAACAACTTCGCGTCGGGCGGCGGCATATACGTTAATTTTAGCCGCAGCCTGAGCCTGGATAATAGCAAGGTTCTCAGCAATGCCACAACGTTTGGAAATGCCGCTGGTATTTACAATGAAGGCA
Organism: Ardenticatenaceae bacterium; assembly: GCA_011525915.1. GTDB lineage: Bacteria > Chloroflexota > Anaerolineae > Promineifilales > Promineifilaceae > CAADGU01. Next base: position 69,424 of record WYBM01000026.1, read on the forward strand.
CGCTTACGATCACCAACAGTTCCATACTCACCAATGTGATCCACGGTAATAGCGTTTTCTTTGGTGGGGGTATTTATAATCGGGGTGTGCTTACCTTAAATAATGCTGTTGTTCAGGGGAATGATGCCGGATTTGGATACGGGGGCGGCATCGTAAACGATTCTGAACGAACATTAAGCATTCAAAACAGTACCATTCGCCACAATCAGGCAAGTTATGGTGGCGGTATTTATGCCAGCGGGTATGTAGACATTACAACATCACAGGTTGTCAGCAATACGGCCGTCACTGGCGCCACTGACGGAGACAAAGGGGGAGGCATTAACGTTTCTGAGTTTGGGCAAGTGGTGATCTCTGAGTCTACGATCCAGGGGAATGATGCTGATCAGGGTGGCGGGATATTTGTTAGTGGTATGATGACAATTACAAACAGTAGTGTGAGCCATAACATGGCCTATGCATATGGCGGCGGTGTGTATAAATACTCAGAGGGAGTGATTTTAATAGAGGATACCAGAATTAACCATAACCAGACCAACCCCTTTGGGGTAAATTCTGGTGGCGGGATTTATGTATTGGGAGGAATTATGCCGGGGCCAATGACGCTGAGGCGTGTCACTGTTGACCATAATCAGGCAGGCAGAGGCGCGGCGCTGGGTATTAGCAGCGGTAACGCTTCTATCGAAAACAGTACAATATCTGGGAATGAGACAACTGGTCCTGCCGCTGAAACCAACAGCATTTACGTAACATATGGCACCATATCTATTGTCAATACAACGATCGCCAACAATATATCTGGTATCATTGCTGGTGACGGAGCGGTTGTGGCTGGTAATGGAGGTGTGATCACACTCACAAATTCAATTGTAGCCAATAATATCAATGGTAACTGTCGCGAAATTGGCATGAACGTACCCGGCATTATCAATACTGCCGGGTACAATGTGGACAGTGAAGACAGCTGTGGATTTAATGCAGAGGGTGATCTTGTCAATACCAACCCTCTTCTGGGCCCACTTCAAGATAATGGCGGCGCTACCTGGACCCATGCTTTGTTGGCTAACAGCCCGGCCATTGATGCAGGCAACAGCGTTAGCTGCCCCCTGACCGATCAACGAGGCGTTGCTCGTCCACAGGGAGACAGTTGTGATATTGGCGCGTATGAGTTGTTTGTAGCTACAAACTTTGTCTACTTGCCTGTTATTTTGAAGCCAGGGGGCTAGGTAATCGGCAACAATAATTCGGAATTAAGATCGTTTTAGCTATTGCCGATTCCTCGAGGAAACCGCACAAAGTGTCCGCAAGCCCAGCGCACTAGTTTTGTGCGGTTTACCTAACAGCCTAAACAAAGGTGTTGACCTTTCGGAGGTGACTGGCACTTCCGAAAGGTCAACAGACTTAGAAAAACTCGTCCAGCAGCCGGTAGAAGGTTAGTTTGGCTTCGTCCGCCTGCAGCAGGCCGTAATGAGCCAGGAACCTGGCGTCCCAGCCGGGGCCGAAGTTGTGGGTGAGGCTGCGGGTGCAGAGGGCCAGGTCCTGGTAACGGTCGGCCACACCGGCCCGCCCCAGGTCAATGAAGCCGGTGACACGGCCGTCCCCTACCATCACGTTGGGCAAACAATAATCCCCGTGTGTAAACACCAGGTCTTCCTGATCTGGCTGCGTCACCAGTAGTTCCTGGTAAATGTCGGCCGTTGTGCGGTCCGTATCAAAGTCACCCTCGTCAACCAAACCGGCGGCCATTCGCTGCCGGGCGGTCGCCATTTTTGCGGCCACGCTCTGGTCAAAGGGGCAGCCTGCCATAGGGAGGCTGTGAACCAGGCGCAGCCCTTCTGCCAGCAGGCGCACGGCCGTCTCCTTCGCTTCATCAGATTTATCGTTAAAATGGGTGATGTCCGTGCCAGGCACGGCCGTCATCAGCAAAAAAGCCCGCTCACCCACCTTATCAACATGTAGACAGTGGGGCACGGGAAGTTTATTGGCCAGCCACATCATGACCGCCGCTTCAGTTTGCAGCTCATCGGCCGGGCAGCCGACGGCCGTCTTTAAATACCAGCTGCTCCCGTCCGGCCTCACCAGTCGAAAGATGTGGGCCCCTGAGCAGCCTAAATCGTCCTTCTGCCAGCGACAATCGGCAACTCTGGCTGCCAATTCTGGGGGTAAGCTCACCAGCATGGAATGGTTCTCAGCCTCCATTCAACAAAAACACAGACGGTTTACATCCCATCCATGTTTCTTTTGCAAACGGCCGTTCCCTGCCACCCTACCCTGTAATATCCATGACAATTTCCGAAGTGGCACCATCCGGTTTGCGGGTGTACGGGTAACCCATCTTATCCAAGACACGCCAGATGGCATCGTTGTCATTCAGGGCGTTACCCACCAGTTTGTGAATACCCTCCGCCCGCGCTTCGGCCACAGCCAGCCGCAGCAGCCACGTGCCCACCCCCTGCCCGTGCATATCATCGCGCACCGACATCGCTATTTCCGCCGTTTCTGCATCCAGCAACACATAGCGGGCCGCACCCACCGGAATATCGGGTAGTAAAGCCCGTTGCCAAAAAGCAATAAAGCCGCCCTGCTGTTCATCGGCCATTTGGGCGATCTTTTCCGCTTCTTCCCATACCTGTTTGGTATTAGGATTTTCCAGTGTTTGCTGAAAGCGACGGTAACGGCTTTCTGGTGACATATGCTCAAAGATGTCTACCAGGTACGGGGCGTCATAACGGGTTAATGGCCGCGCGGCGATCCGCTTGCCACTTTTTGTCTCAAACGTTTTGTTCAGTTGTTCCATGATCATAAGCAACCTCCTGACGCTCTTGTAACGCAGTGCGTCATCCAGGCAGGATAACATAGGCTTGTTATGAAATCAATGGTCTTTCATCAGAAAATCATCTACAGTATTGGGTAATTTGTCCAGTCGATGTGGCCAATTTATATCCTGTTCTATATCTCACTTCTTCCCTGCAACCTTTTCTGATCCCCCTGCGTATACACCAACGTAACCCATACTACTGGGTTGCATCATGGTGTACAATAATGACACCGCAAAAGAGAAAACCACTGAAAAGCTGACAGGTTTTGGCACAAAAAACCAACGGTCTATCTAAACAAAAAACCTGTCAGGTCTGAACACTTACAAAGAAACCCTTGTAAACTGTATTGTGTCATAAAATAACACATGCGCAACACGCTACGCTATATTGAATTAGGAAGGAACGCAACCCATGTCAAAAAAAGCAGACAAGTATACAGAACTCCGCACCCAACTAGAAACGCTCCCCCATGTCAGCCCAGCACAAGTAGCACAATGGGTGCAGCTGCAGCAATCCATTGACCAGACCCGTGACTATCTCATTCGGGCTGTACCTCAGGCGCAGCAAAGCATTGACGAGGCTCAAAAAATCCTGGCCCAGCGTACTTACACCCTTATTTTCTTTGGCGGCACGGGCGTAGGCAAAAGCACGCTGATCAACGCTTTATTGGGGCGTAATTTGCTGCCCACCGGAGCTGTCACGGCCGTGACCGGCACCATTGTCTACATTGAACAGGCCAAAGAAGGCGAAGCCGAATCTCTGGTGCTCAATTACTGGAGCAAGGATGAATTTGCCGGGCGCGTGCGCCGCCTCTGCCAGCTGGCAGACCTGCCGGCGTTTGACATCACCAACGACGGCGAACGGGAACAGGCCCGTAATGACATTAATAACATTATCACCGCCAGCGAGGGCCAGGCTAAAACCGAGCGTGATGAATATCTGGAAATTTTGCTTGACTGTATGGCCTCCTATGAAAATAACAAGGAATTGTTCAAAGCGGGAACACCACCGCCACAAAGCCTCATTCTAGATGACGAACATTCACTCAAACACCTGCGTGAAGATGGCTTTAAGGGCACAGAACAGCGGCAAATCCGCCTCATTAAGTCTGCCACCTTTAAAATTCAACCGGGCGCCGGCCAAGAAGGCCTGCTCATGAATGGCTACCTGCGCATTGTGGACGTACCCGGCCTGGGCGCGGGCATGAAGCTGCACGAGGCTATCACCCTGGAAGAGATGAAACGCGAAGACGCCATGATCGTCCTGGTGACCGACGCCGGCCGCCAGCGTGTCGATGAAATGAAGTCACTAGCGGCCGTCAACTGGATCAAAGAAAATCGCCTCTTTGGCCTGAGCGGCGGTGATCTGGATGAAGCGGCTTCCAAGATTTTCCTGGCCGTGAACGGCGCCAACATACGCCAGGCATTTGATCGCCTAAACTCCGGCCTGCCCCAGGCAGAATTAGAAGTAAAAGAGGTGACACGCTATATCGCCCCCAGCTATTGGGAACGCTACCGCGACCGCGGCCATAACCGCCCCTACTTTCTGGTGATGGCCCCACCGGCGCTGTATGTGCAAGATCCAACCAACGCGCCTGAAGAGTTCGCCAGCGAAACCGAGCGCATCCTCAAAGTGTTCCGTGACCAGTTGGGCCAGGTGGACGCCACAGACCCATTGAACCCAGATACGGCCGAGGCTTTACTTAAACTAAGTGAAGTGCCGCTGCTGCGTGACCGTCTGGTAGCGTTCATTAAAACCGAGCGTGTGCGCAGCCAGCTGCGCGAAGCGGCCACCCGCATCCGCAATTCGCTGCAATCGTTGCGCTTCTACTATGAGAAGCAGTTGGCGCATCGTGGTGTACAGCCACCTTTTGCTACCAGTTGGGAACAACTGCAAGAACGCCGCTTTGAGAACGTGTTGGTTCGCCAGCAAAAAGAGTTACCCCGGGCCCTGCATAACGCCATGTTAGAATTAAGCATGCGCACTAACAGCAATGAACGCTTCCGCACCTTACTGCGGCCCACCCTGAACGGTATCAGGGGCATGGTGCAAGATGCCATACAGCGTGAGGTAGAAACCTTGTTGGAAAGTTACGGTACTGAATATTGGGACGACCGCGACGTGACGTATGACAACCTGATCTGGGGCACCAGCGGCATTGAAATCCCCATCAAACGCATTCTCTTCCAGGTGGAATTGGTGATGCAGGATTCAGTCTCTAAGTTTATGCCCGAAGCGGCCGATGTGATTTCAACAGAGTTACAACGGACCCTGGAAGCACATGAAATCTACAGCCGCTTAGAGCGGACCAGTTACGGCCGTGACTATGCGTATGCCATCCCTGGCGTTAGCAGCACAGAAGCGCTGGATTTGCGTGCGGCCTATGATGGGCTTGTCGGCCGTATCACCCAAAACTTCCGCCATGTTTGCCAGCAGGCCACGATGTATGAACTCATGAAGCCAGAACGTTCTGTTCACCATCGCTTGGAAGCTGGCGAACGGGAACTGGCGCTGAACACCAATGAACGGCTGTTAGATGTGGCCCTGCACGGCGTTGAACATGTACGGCAAGAGATGGCCGCCGCGCCTGCGCCGTCTACCAACAGCAATGCGCCGGCCACGGCCGTGGCTCAGCCTGAAGAGGAAATTGCTATCAATATCCTGGATGAGCCAGTAAGCCAGCCAGCGCCTGACTTTGACATCAGTTTCCTGGGTGAAGGTAAAGACAGCCTGGCGCCGGCCGAACTGGAAACCAGCTATGCTGACCGCCTGGATAACATTGCCGTGAAGGTCAACCGCATCTTTGGCGACATCATTGCTGACTTGTTTAGTGATGATGAACTGCTGCCGCGCCTGCGCCGGCTCTTCTGGCTGGAAGCGACCAAAGCGGAGCGCGACTTTAATACGCACATCGTCAAGCCAATGCTGAAGAACCATGACCGCAGCTTGCAAGACCCAGAGCTGCGCACGGCGATGGAAATTGACCTGGAAAACGTCTCTGACCTGGAAGAGCTTATGCGCGTCTGGGAAGGGCTGCACCGGCTGGAAACGGGGGTGGCAATTTAATAAAATGAACAGGTTGATTGGTTGATAAACCACAAAAGGAGTCTGATATGGCTTACTTTGCCCCAATTGCGGCCGCGGCCGCGGCCGCAAACGCTACAAAAGCCACCGGTACCATTGTCCATATGGAGCCAGAGGAATGGCTGGCTCTGGTAGATAAAATAGCGGAACCATTGGTTGTTATGGGAATCGGCGGTATTCTCAACAAACATTACCAATACTTGGTAGGGTTTAAAGGGTTGGCCTTTTTCACCAAGTCACATGAAAAACTGCCGTTACCACCCGACGCCGACCTGGTTACAGCTAAAAAGTTCTGGATGCCCGATATGTAATAAATACCCCGGCCACGGCCTGGAAAACACGTTGGCCGGGGATTTACCACCACTGACAAGCGGAGAATTTTTATGGGGGAACAGGCGTTTATCCTCATTTCCAATTATCTTGATGACCGTCATCTGGTAATTTTTGGCCAACGGCTGGCAGAATGGCTGATAGCTGATCTAAACCGTAGTGATGAGGAAGCACCAGCGTTTACGGAATCGCGGGCGAAGGCATTATTGCGGGCTTCCGGTTTTGTAGATGACCCTATGCTGCATGATTTTGCGCGGCTGATGGAAAATGTCACGGCCGTACGTGTTGCCCTCTATGATCTACTGGGCGGTACCGGTCTGGATGAAAGCGACGGGGTTCAGGTATTGGCGGCCACCAGCAACACCGCCGAAACGGGGGGGCCATCTTCACCCATACCCTGGTTATCTCTGGCGATTGCGGCCCATGCCTGGAAAAGCGAATATCCTCTTTATCAGTTAGACCCGGCTACACCGCCAGGTGAACACAGCCCTGCCGGGCAGCTGGTGCGGCGGTCGGCCAACTTTATGCGCCAACAGGTGCAGCGCAGCGCCACCGAGCGTGACAAATTGGGGCGAAAAGTAGCCTATGAGCCAGGCACGGCCGTGCTTCCCCCCCCTTCGCTTGACAACATGCCGCCACAACCAGAGATTGCGCCGGTGCCGCCCCACTTCCGATCACCGGTGCCGGTACGCTACCCGGAATATGCTCGCGAAACACTGACCGTAGAAACAGAAGAGCCGCCAGAGTCCGTGGACATACCACCCGTTACCCGCAACCCGGCCATTACCATTACCGAAGGGGATATCACCCCACCGCAGCCACGGCCTGTCACCATGCCGCCAATCCAGATCACAGAAGACCAGATACCCAGGGCATCATCTGGCAGCCGGGTGGTTACGCCCTCATCGTCAGGGAGCGGCAGTAGTTTTAATACGGCCGTGCAGCAGCGCTTTGGCAGCAAAGAGCCCATGCGTGCTGTTAAACTGCGCATCATCGTTCAGGAACACCAGGATGGGCCAGGGGTCTATGGGTTGCAAGTGCGTGTGAGCTGCCAGGGGATCAAGGCGCACGTTGCGGGTACCACCAACCGTGATGGCATCTTCTTGTGTGAACTGCCAGTGCGTGTACGTTCAGGCCTGACCTATGATGTAGACGTGACCTGGCCACGCGACTTTGGCGGCGAAACAGAGCGCAAGTCCATTACGCTGAACGTTGACCGCACTGAGTTTGTGCTGCCGTTTTACCATCGTCTCTCAAGTTAAGTCCAGGTGACACCTGGACAGACGGCATGGAGGGCCAGGCTCATAAAGATCATTGCGCACCAATGTCGGAAAAGGATGCTCCTCCCACCTATGGCCCCATAACCCCCAAAACTCTGGCAGCGCGCCTTACATCATCCCCATGGGGTTATGTGCCGCTACTGCCGGTATGGTTGGGGGTCTGGGTGTTGGTCTGGCCGGGGGTCTTTTTGTTCGGCGCCGATGAGATAGCCGGCTGGCTGCACCTCTTCCTGGGGATTATTAACCTGGAGCTGTTGTGGCGCATCATCAACCAGTTATGGCCAGGGCAATGGTTCCGCTTTTGGCTGTTGTTGGTCAGCATGGCCATGACGACAGTGGCTGTACACATGTTAGGGGTGTTTTGGCTGGGGTTACTGTGCCCATTTATGGTGGGCACGGCCGTGTATGCCTTTCTGGAAGCCCATCTGCTTTGTTATGAAGGCCAGGCCTATGAGGCAGCCATGTTATTTGGCCTGATGTGGGGTGCGTTTTTGGGACTGGTTATCTTTGGGTTGGCCGTTTATGCCACTTTTAAGTACAGGAGGGAGGGCGACGGCCATTTCCGTTAGAACATCACCGAGGCCAGCTCTGCGCGGTACTGTTGGGTAAGCGTGTTACTGTCACCTAATAGTTCAAACAGGCCCAGCAACACTTCTTTGGCTTCCCCTTGACGATAGCGTTTATCCTGGCGCAGTACATCAATCAGACCATCCATACCGGCTTCAAAGTTGCCGCGCCGTAACAGGCGGCCTGCCTGGTAATATTGCACCAGTAAGGGTTCAAGATCATCGGGATCGTTGGAGGCGTTGGCTGTATCGCTGAGAAATTGGGCCAACGGCCGTAACAATTCCGCCTGCGCCAGCTCTTTACCATCCCGCACTCGCTTTAAGTAACCCACTGCTTCGCTGCCATCTCCCTGAGCCAACAGAGCGCGTGCTAACCCCAGATTGATATCAGCACGCCCAGGGCGTTCATCCTGTAGTTCACGAAAGGCAGCCTCTGCATCAGCCCAATGATGGGTGGCCAGCAAGCTTTTGGCCTCGTTGATGGCCATCTCGGCCTCGTCCGGTATTAATTCTTGCAAAAACTGGCGAATGCGTGGTTCTGGCCGTACGCCTACAAACTCAGCAACCACTTCCCCATTCACAAACCCTTTTACCGCCGGAATACCTTGTACCCTATAACGCATAGAGAGGGTAGGGTTTTCATCTACGTTCACTTTGGCTAGGACAAAGTGAAACTCTGGGTCAGAGGCCAACCGTTTTAGCACAGGGCTTAACATACGGCACGGTCCACACCAGGGCGCCCAAAAATCTACCACTACCGGAACCTGTGCGGAACGATCAATCACCTCATACTCAAAAGTAGCTTCTGATACATCAATAATGTTGTTGTTATCCATAGAACTGTTTCACCTCGTCTTGCAAATTGAATGCTTAGCCGTCTAAAAATAGCTTCCTGCTTTGCCCAAAGCAAGGCGGCTTCAAGCTCGTCCATCAATACCATAACTTATTTATTTATGGGCGATCTCTTATGATTTTATCACGAACACATTCATTGTGCCTTGTACTATGTACCTATCCCTACTCACCTGCCACAAATCAAAAGAACAAGCCACAAAAGCGAGTGAAAACTCACGGAAATATCAATAAATCTTATGTGCATGTTGACAAATTTAATATAAGTTATTAATATCTCAACTACTGGCTGGGATCTTCTGGCTGGTTATCACAAAATGGAGTGTCACTATGACTAGCCCTAACAAACAAACGACAGTGCCTGCGCAAAAGCGGTTGTTACGGCCGTTTCTTATCTTATGGGGCGGCCAGGCCATTTCTCTATTTGGCAGCCAGGTCGTGCAATTTGCTCTCATCTGGTGGCTAACACAGGAAACAGGGTCCGCCACCATACTGGCTATGGCCTCATTGGTAGGGTTGCTGCCACAGGTAGTGCTCGGCCCCTTTGTGGGCGTGCTGGTAGACCGGTGGAGCCGCCGCTGGACGATGTTTACGGCCGATAGCGTGGTTGCCCTGGCCTCCGTGGCGCTGGCCTATCTCTATTGGGCAGGGGGGGTACAGTTGTGGCATGTTTTTGCCTTGCTTTTTGTACGCGCGCTAGGCGGGGCATTTCATTGGCCCGCCATGCAGGCTTCTACACCGTTGATGGTGCCGGAGGCGCAATTGACCCGCATTCAGGGACTAAACCAGATGCTTCAGGGGGGTATGAGCATTGTGGCCGCACCGTTGGGAGCCATCCTGGTAAGTGCCGTAACCATGCCGCCTTTGTTGGGCCTAGACGTGGCCACGGCGCTGTTTGCCATTGTGCCTCTACTCTTCATTTCTGTGCCCCAGCCGCCAGCAGCGGCCACGGCCGTGACCCATAGTGAGACCTCGGCACCCTCGTTCGGCGCAGACTTGCGCGCCGGTATTCGTTACGTTATTTCCTGGCCGGCCATCTTAGTGTTGATGTTAATGGCCATGTTAATCAACTTCTTGCTCACTCCCCTGGCTGCGCTGCAGCCGCTGCTGGTCACGCAGCATTTCCTGGGAGAAGCCATTCATCTGGGTGTTTTAGAAGGGGCATTTGGTGTGGGCATTGTCGCCGGGGGCATTCTGCTGGGGGTGTGGGGCGGTTTTAAGCGCCGCATTTATACATCATTGGTAGGGTTAACAGGGCTGGGTGTTGGTATGTTGTTTATGGGGTTGGCGGCAGCCAACATGTTCTGGCTGGCGGTAGGCAGTGGCTTGCTGGCCGGGGTGATGATTTCACTCACCAACGGGCCCGTAATGGCTATTTTTCAAACGGTGATAGAGCCGGCCATGCAAGGACGTGTATTTACCCTCTTAAACAGCGCCGCCATGGCTATGTCCCCTTTGAGCCTGATCATAGCCGGCCCATTTGCCGATCTCTTTGGCGTCCGGTCATGGTTTATATTGGGCGGGGCACTCACCATCATGGTCGCTTTAACGGGTTTTGTGAACCAGTCACTGCTCTCTATAGAAAACGGCCGCACCACCGACCAACCTGTCATCACGGCTGAAAGCTCAGAAAGGGCCACCCTGTTGGAAACGGCCGTCCACGCCGAATAAATGCTGCCCCCAACCGGCGGCCCAAAGCACCACCTGGTCGGCAGTTTAAGCAGTCATAAACGCCACTTCCATTCTCTGTAAAGGCAGCCGCTGCATCTTCCACAATGCAGCGGCTGTTCTTTTGCACAGCAAACATCATAAGTTAGGATGCCTTAATAGAGGTATAATCACGGCCGTATTATTGCGGTGCCAGGAGCACTCAAGCCTGGCGCCATTTCATAAGGAGACACCCATGCCGTCCACCAAAATTGCTATTATCGGTGCAGGCAGCGCCAGCTTTGGTCTTACAACCCTGGCTACCCTCATCCGCGAACCGCGCCTGCATGGCAGTGAATTGGCCCTGGTAGACCTGAACGAGCAGGCATTGGCCACTATCGTCAGCGTGGCTGAACGCATGAGTGAAACCTGGGGTGCCAACATGCGTATTCGCGCCAGTACAAACCGGCGAGATGTGTTAGCCGGAATGAACTTCGTCATCATTTCCATTGAAGTGCCACCACGGGAAACATTGTGGCGCTTGGATTGGGAAATTCCGGTCAAACATGGACTGCGCCAACCCTATGGTGAAAATGGGGGGCCGGGTGGCCTGATGCACGCCTGCCGCCAGATCCCCCCCTTTATGGAGATTGTGCGTGACATGGAAACTTTGTGTCCGGATGCCTGGCTGATCAACTTTAGTAATCCGCTGCCACGCATCACCCGCGCCGTGAGCAAATACAGTCGCATTAAAACGGTAGGTAAGTGCCACCAGATCAACGTGGGGTATGGCATCGCCGCTGCCCTGCTGCGCCACCATTACCAGATCCCGGTACCCGATGGCCTTAATCTGCACTCCGATCCTGGCAACATAGGTGTGATTCATCAGATGGCCGCCCACGGTCGGGCCCATTTCCATATAAAATCTGCCGGGCTGAACCACTTTATCTGGCTGATGGACATTCGCGACAGGCAAACGGGGGAGGATTTGTACCCGGCGCTGCGGGCGGCGCTGGCAGAAGCCCCACCGACGCTGGAGCCGTTTTCAATGGCGCTGTTTGGTATCTTTGGCCTTTGCCCCATCGCCGGTGACAGCCACCTGGTAGAGTACCTGCCCTGGCTGCATGACCCGCAGACACGGCCGTGGGAAACGTACCAGATTCCGCTTTACGACTGGGGTGGGAACGAGGCGGCACGTGACTTCCTGAACACGATGATGGCCCAAATGGCCGCAGGACATATGCCGGTAGACGGCATGAAAGAAGCACACAGTGAAGGAGCCGTAGAGCTGATTGCCGCTATCGCCGGGGACGCAAACGTTTACGATGAAACCGTTAACATCCCCAACCGGGGAGCGATTACCAATCTGCCGGCAGAAACAATTGTAGAGATTCCAGCGCTGGTGAGCGGCACGGGGGTGCAAGGGGTGCACATTGGGGCCATGCCTGAGCCCGTGGCCGAACTGCTGCGGCGGGAAGCGGCACTGGTAGAGATGGTGGTAGACACGGCCGTAAGCGGTGACCGTCACCTGGCTCTGCAAACCCTACTACTTGACCCCATGATCAATGATATCGGCCGCGCCCGCGCTATTCTGGATGATTACCTGACCACCTTCGCCCACGTTTTGCCACAGTTTTAAGGGCTGGCGTCAACTTAATACATCTTTAATCCCCAGCCAACATTGTCCATAGAAAGCTGTAAACATCAGCGGCTTCTTCGATAAGTTTGGCGGTGGGTTTGCCCAGACCGTGCCCTGCTTTCATCTCCACGCGCAGCAGCAGGGGATGGATGCCAGAATCGGCAGCTTGTAAAACGGCCGCAAACTTTTTGGCGTGCATAGGCACCACACGGTCATCCGTGTCTGCGGTGGTAATGAGCAGCGGCGGGTAGTTGACGCCGGGCCTGACGTTGTGCAAAGGCGAGTAAGCCATCATAAAGTGAAAATGCTCTGGGTTTTCAGCCGCGTTGCCATATTCGCTGACCCAATAGCGGCCGGCCGTAAACCGATGGTAACGCAGCATGTCAATGACGGGTACACCGCAATGCACCGCACCGTACAAGTCAGGCCGCTGAATCATGCAGGCAGCCACCAGCAAACCGCCATTACTGCGCCCTTCAATGGCCAGTTTTTGCGGCCGGGTATAGCTATTGGCGATCAGCCACTCGGCGGCGGCAATAAAGTCATCAAAAACGTTTTGCTTGTTTTGCAGCATCCCGGCCTGATGCCACGCTTCGCCATACTCGGTACCGCCGCGCAGGTTGGCCTGGGCATAAATGCCACCACGCTCTAGCCAGGCCAGGCGGGTGGGGGCAAACATGGGCGGTACGTTAATATTAAAACCGCCATAACCATAAAGGAGCGTGGGATTATTGCCATCTAGCTTTATCCCCTTTTTGTGAGTAACGAACATGGGCACTTGTGTGCCATCTTTAGAGGGGTAAAATACCTGACGGGTTTCATAATGTGCGGGATCAAAGTCAACAACGGGTTGGTGTACGATCGTCACTTCCTTATTTTCAAAGTTATAACGGAAGATGGTGGGCGGGTAAAGAAAGGATTGAAAGTGAATATAAAGGTCTTTATCATGCGCACGGCCGGTTAATTCTAGAATAGAGCCGGGCACAGGCAGGGGAATCTCCCCGGCAAGCGTGCCATCTTTATGGTAAAGGTAAAGCCGGTGGCTGGCATGATGCAGACGGTCAATAACCAGATGGTGGTTTACCATACGGCTCATTTCTATGACCTGTTCAGATTCGGGAATGATTTCCCGCCAATGGGCCCGCTCAGGGTTTTTAATATCAATGGCCAGAATACGGCCGTTGGCGGCTTTATAATCCGTCTCCACATAAAAAATGGGGCCGTCATTGGCGATAAAATGGTATTTAGCTTCCATCACGTCAATGAGCCGCACAAAGCCACTGTCTGATTGCAGATCACGGTAATAAAGACGGTTGCGGGCATCGGTGCCATCCCACACCTGAAGAATGAGGTAACGGCCATCGTCGGTGACATGGGGATGAAAGCCCAGGTCTGGTGCGTCTGGGCGGGTATAAACAAGGTCGTCTGCGGTTTGGGGCGTTCCCAGGTGATGGAAGTAGACACGATGATGGGTGCTGGGTGGGGCGTCTGGCATCTCCTCCGGCGCCGGATAGCGCGCATAGAAAAAGCCACTATTATCAGGCAGCCAGGCAGCATCTGTAAATTTGCACCAGGCAATCACATCGTCGGTATCCTGCCCTGTATCTACCGCCCGCACGTGAATAGTCTGCCAATCAGAGCCGCTTTGGGAAAGGGAGTACGCCAGGTAACGGCCGTCATCGGTATAGGATTGGCTAAGCAGCGCTACGGTGCCATCGTCGCTGAGCGTGTTGGGATCAAGCAGCACCTCTGGCGCGGCGCCGCCTACCTGTTTGTACAACACCGGTTGGTTTTGCAGGCCATCGTTTTTTTGGAAGAAGGACCGGCCTGGCCGCTGCACCGGCGTACTGTATTTAGGATAGTTCCACAAGGTCAGCAGCCGTTCAACAAATTGGGTACGTACCGGCAGTTCGTCAATAAAGTGGCGGGTCAGTTCATTCTGCGCGGCTACCCAGGCCTGGGTTTCAGGTGCCTGAGGGTCTTCCAGCCAACGGTAGGGGTCAGGCACGGCCGTGCCATGATAATCATCTACAATATCATCCTGGTGGGCGGGGGGATAGTGGTATGTACGAGACATAAATCATCCATCATTCATAATCCGTAAACGGGCTACGGATTACGCAGTTACGCGGGTAGTTCTTCTACTTTTGACATACGGTGGGCAATAAAGCCAGGTGTGCGATCCCAGGTTTCACGCTGGACAGTACGCATGTCAACCGCCAGCATCACTTTGCCACTGGCTGGGTCATAATGGGTAATGAAGTCAGTGGGGATAAACACAGGACCACCCATTTTAACACTGTTACTTTCCAGGTATGTTTCATACATCTTTAGCGCCGGATTGATATCATGGGTCCGGTGATGCAGGCGAATGGCCTGGCCCACCGGCTTATCGTCGGCCGTCCACACTTCCGCAAATCTCTTGATGCCTTTCTCCCACAGCATGTCCGGTGCATTTTCATTCTGCTTGTATAGATCAGACATGATATCCTCCTTAAATCAATATGTATATGGCAGGGCCACATCTTACTTATGCTAAAAATAGCGCAATTTACCAGGTGTGCAAGTATTGCTTCATAACCTTTTGGCTGCCCGGTGAAACAAAACGGCCAGGGCGGCCGTTAATACAGTCACCGCACTCCCCATGCCAAAGTTAAGCAGCAAAAAGACCAATAGGTTAATTTGAAACCCATACCCCACTCCGCTCACCAGGCAGGAAAACGCATTAACCAATAAGGCGTAACGGACAATGGGCGGCAAACGGCCGTTTGCTCAAGGGTTGCCAGCAAACACAGGTGCCAGAAACAGGGAAGACAACCCCCAAAAGAGGGTGCTGCCCAACAGGTTCATAGCAGCTATACCGGAAAGTGGGTTGGCCTGTACCCATGGGGGCAGCCCTTCTGTCTGCCCTTGTTGAATGCTCAGCCGTACAGCAGTGCCGACCAAAACCCAATTTGAGCAGACAAATGATTCATGGGAATTTCTCCTGCATAAGACAGAGATGAGCGTAGACATAAATACATAGGATTATTAAAAATCTGCGCTATTTTTAATTTTGTTATACTCAGGGGGTTTAGATATGTCCCGTTCCTTACGTTTCGGTCTGGCGGCAGGGGGGCTTTTTGTTCTAGCCCTTTGCCTGACCGGGTTGATCTACTTGCTTATAACCTATCCCGTTTTGACACGGCCGTCCCGCGTGAGCACGGTCGTCTCCTGGCCCCAACTCCCCGCGCCTACCGTGGTCAACACCGCCTGGCGCAGTTATACCGCGCCCCAGACCATCCGGGCCACCGCCCTCTATGATGGCCTGTTATGGGCCGCCACTGACGGCGGCGTGGTTGCCTGGGAATGGCAAACCGGGCAGGCAGTTAAATTCACCAGCGAACACGGGCTGGCCGAAAATGTGACCACGGCCGTGGCCGTTGGCCCAGATGGCGCCCTATGGTTTGGCACTGAGTCTGGCGGCATCTCCCGCTTTGACGGCATTACCTGGCAAACCTTCACGACGGCCGACGGCCTGCCGGCTGATCACATACACGATCTGGCCGTCACCGCCGACGGCTATCTCTGGGCAGCCACCGCCAACGGCATAGGGCAGTATGACGGCCGTCGCTGGTACGGCTACACACGTACCCGTAGTTTCTTCCAGTTACCTGGGGCCACAGTAAACGCCCTGGCAGTGGCCCCAGATGGCCTGACCGTGTGGGCAGCCACAGATGAAGGCGCCGCCCGCTTTAACGGCCGTCGTTGGGAATCCTTTACCCACATCGGCAGCCAAGCCATCAATGATGTGCGTGATATCGCTGTCACCCCAGACGGCATGGTCTGGGCAGCTACGCCGGCTGGCCTGAAACGGCATGATGGGGCAGCATGGCAGCTGTTCACCACGGCCGATGGGTTGGCCCGTGAAGACGTGCGGCACGTTACGGCCGTGGTCGATAACACTGTCTGGGTCAGCTACGCCGACCTCGCCGCCGGGCTAACCCTCTTCGACACTACCAGCAGCATCCCAACCGCCAGCACGTTTGCCCCGACCAACCAGGTCCTTCAGGTAATGGCTGCCTTGCCTGCCGGCCCACTGCTGCATGTGCCTGGGGGTCTGTTTTACGTGGATAACAACGGCAGCGAACACACATTTACCCTGCCCACCGATTTGCCTGGCCAACAGTTGACCGGGCTGGCTGCGGCCCAGGGCAGTACATGGGTCACCGGGGCGCATGGTGTCAGCCGCTTTGACGGCACTACCTGGCAGACGTTTACCAAGACCCACGGCCTACCTGGCACGGCCGTCGCCGCCCTGACACTTGATCGCAGCGGCCAGCCGGTCATTGCTTTTCCTGGTGCCTACCAGGGTATAGCCACCTTTAACCCGGCCGCCAACACCTGGCAAACAACTGCCTGCCCTGTAGCTGGGCCGCCGTCCACCGCTGTCCGTACCGGTATACAAACGGCCGAGGGTACGCTCTGGTTCGCCACCGGCCAGGGCATAGCCCGCTATGACGGCCAAACATGGCACATCTTCACCGCGGCGCATGGCTTGCCCTCTGATAACGTGCAGACACTTGCTGTAGATAACGAGGGCACGGTATGGGCGGGCACAGACAGGGGACTGGCTTTTTACAGCGCCGGGCGTTGGCAGCCCATGACGGCCGTAGATACCCGTGCCCTTAGCGCCGGGCCAGGGGGTGAACTCTGGTATTTTACAGACAGCGGGCTGTTTCATATGGATGCGGGCAGCAAGGTCATCACCCCCTTGCCCACACCGCCCGTAACCTGGGTGTATGACCAACTGGCCACGACAGACGGCTTTTGGATAAGCACAGACAACGGCATACACCATTGGCCTGGCGTACGGCCGTCAGCCAGCACCACCTGGCAATCATTCACCGGCACAGACGGGCTGGTTACCCCCCGTATCACCGCCCTGGCACAAACGGCCGACGGCACACTGTGGGCCGCGGGCAGCACCGAAAACACCACCGCCAGCAGCAGCCTGTACGGTTCATATGAGGTACAGTCCACCTACCTGCACCAGTTTGACGGCCGTCACTGGCTGCCCCGGCCACTGCCCCTGGCCTATGGCCTGCTGCACCCGGTCATCACGGATATAGAAATGGCCCCAGACGGAGCCGTATGGCTGGCTACCCTGGGCGGCATCAGCCAGTTTGATGGCGACACCTGGCAGGCTTATGCGCCGGCTGATGGCCTGCCCACCGCCGAGGTGTATGATCTGGCCGTAAGCGCCCAAGGGGTATGGGCCGTGACAAAGGGCGGGTTAGCCCGGTTTGAAGGGGATGCATCCAGCCCACCCTGGCAACACGCGGCCAATGTGGAGTGGTCGGTATGGGAAAACGTCCACCTGGCGGCAGCCCCAGATGGCACGGTGTGGGCCGGTGGCGGCGCTACACTAGCCCGGTTCGATGGCCGGCAGTGGCAGGCGGTTGTCACCACCCCGCCGCAAACCGACATGCAAATCCGCGCCCTGGCTTTTGACCATGACGGGCAGTTGTGGCTGGCCGGGTATGCGCCCTCCCAACCACCGGCGGAGCGACACTTCCTGGCCCAACCCACCATACATGGGTGGGCATGGCAGCCATTGGCGCCTGTAAACCAATTCACAGCCATTAATCTGATGCGGTTTGCCCCTGACGGCCGTCTTTGGTTGGGTAATGACGCCGGTTTGTGGACAGTAGACGTACCCGGCGGTAACCTCAGCCAACCGGTGCGGGCTGCCCATACCCGTGCGCCCACAGACCTTTTGTTTCAGGCAGACGGCACTCCGCTGGCCACACAGCCATATGTCACGGCCATAACCAACCCACACACGGGCGGCGCGACAGCCATTCCCCTGATTGATGCCACCCACACGTATGCCCTGGCTGCTGCCCCTGATGGCAGCCTATGGGTAGGTACAGACCGGGGAGCGGCCCGGTTATCCCCGGCCGGCGCCTGGGATTTGTACCCCGTCCCTCACATCACTGATGACCAGACTATCAGCCGTCTGGCAGCCGGCGGCGGCCGCCAGGCGACCGGCGGCCGTTCGCTGCTGGTGGGGACGTTGGGCGGGCGGGTACTGCGTTTTGCCGATGGCCTGACCACGGCCGAAAAAGCGGTTCCGACCGGCAGCGAACGCTCTCCCGTCAGCGCCATCATCCCCGCGGCGGCAGATGATCTGTGGGCTGCCCATTTTGGCGGCGGTGTCACCCGGCAGCTTGGGGGCGTGTGGCAGCGTTTTCCCCTCAACACAAACCTGAACAACGCCCATATCAACAGCCTGGCCTGGCTGAACAACAGCGCCTGGGCAGGTACAGACATAGGGCTGCTGGTTGTTACCACCGATGATGGCAGGGTACACTGTGAATTTGACACGGTTGGGCCACCTTCACATTGGCAGGCGATGGTGGCAGACGTCAATAACCAGGTGTGGGGCGTCAACGGTAACACGTTCTGGCGCCGGGACGGTGAACTATGGGGGCGCCAAGGGGCGTTGGCGCTGCCGGTCACGGCCGTGGCCCCAGACGGCGCCGTGTGGGTGGTGACACAAAACGGGCTGGCCCGTTACACCCACGGCCGTCGCCAGAATGTTAATGGGGAAGCCCTATTAGGGGAGGTTACGGCGCTGGCCATTGCCCCAGACGCTTCCCTTTGGGTGGGCACAACAGTGGGGGTGTTTTGGTTTGACGGCCGTGAATGGCAGCACATTACCGCTGCTGACGGCCTGGCCGCCAACCATGTTACCCATATCACAGCAGCGTCTGATGGGTCCGTATGGGCAGGTACCGCAGGAGGGATCAGCCATTACCGCCCTATACCCTGACACTTTCTGGTATCAGTTTTCAGTCATCAGTGGACAGTGTTCAGCAGGGCCTAACGCCCGTAACTGTCCACTGAACACTGGTTACTGACTACTGACTACTGACTTCTGACTTCTGACTTCTGACTACTGATAACTGGTCCTAGGGATTTGGTTCCAGCGAGGCTAAATAGAGGGCCACAATCTCCCGATGATAGGGCACATTCTCAAGGTAGCTGCGCTGCAGGGCAGGGTCATCAATGGCCCCGGCGCGCGCCTGCAAGATATCATAGGCTTCGGTCAAAAGGTTAGCGGCACGGCCGTCATTCACTGCCTGCAATACATGAAAGCACGTCAGGTAAACGCGCAGTGGCTCATCTGTGCCGTGCAGGTTGCCCGCTTCCAGGTGGGCCATCACGGTGTCAACGTGGGTCACGGCCGTGGTCACATCCCCCTGCGCCAGGGCGACGCGCGCCAGGCCAGCCCTGGCTTCCTGAGCCCAATTCTTGTTACCCATTTCCTGGCACATGCCCAAGGCACAGGTGTAAGCCGCCTGGGCTTCGCTCCACATCCCGGCGGCGGCTTGTATGTGCCCCAGATTGCGCCAGGCCAAAGCGCCCTCAGGACGCAGCCCCAGTTTGTCTGCAATAGCCAATGCCTGTTGGTTCACTGTTAAGGCCTGTGCCTGATCGCCCAATTGGTGACTCAGCAGGGACAAATACACCAGAATCTCCACTTCACTTTGCGCGTTATGGGTAGCCCGGTACTTTTCCAGTGCCGGTTCATAATAGGCACGCGCCTGTTTGTAGTCCCCCAGGTAAAGGAAGACGGTGCCCAGGTTCAGCAGGGCCAGGTTTTCGCCGTAACTGTCGGCCATTTCTTGCCGCAGCCGCAGCGATTTCCGTTGGTATGTCTGCGCGGCGCTGTATTGGCCCAGATGAACGGCCACCAGACCCAGATTACCCAGCACAAAACTTTCATTGCGACGGTCACCAATCTCCTTCATGATCGCTAAAGCGGCTTCATAATACCCCTGGGCTGTTTCATAATCGCTTCGAGAAAGCGCCACTACGCCGAGGTTATTTAACAGGACACTCTCCCCACGCCGGTCACTAACATGCTGCTTAAGCGTTAGTGCTGCTTCGTAATGGCCGAGGGCCTCTGCATAATCCCCTTTAGACCAGGAGACGTTACCCAGGTTCATCAGGCAGTCGGCGGCCAGGTTTGTCAGCCCGGCCTGCTCGGCCAGGGTGAAAGCGTGTTGGCAGCAGCGCCGCGCTTTTTCATACTCTGCCTGGCGGAAGAGCGCTCGACCCCATTGCAAGTAGGCGGCGGCTTCCTGGTCTACGCTGCGGCCCAGGCGGGCCATGGCCAGCGCTTGCTGTGACGCTTCACTGGCCGCTTTATAATCACCGGTGATTTCAGCAAAACGCGCCTGACGTAGGGCCACTTCGGCTTCTTTACTGGCTTTGCGCAGCAAACGGGCCAATTGACTGAGGGCTTTTAAGTCAGCCTGTTGGCGCTGCCGTTCACCTTGCAGGTTATACAGCTGTTCTCGCTGCAGCAGCAGATCATAACGACGGCCGTGGTCACTTTCCGCCGTGAGCTCCAGGGCACGGGTGAAATAATCTACGGCCTCTTCATTGGCAAAACGATGGGCCGCGGCAACACCTGCTTTTTCCAGATACTCTTGTTTTTTGGGCAGGTTTTGGCTGCGGCCGTAATGAAAAGCTAACAGGTCTACAAAGCGGTTGGTGTCTAATCGTTCGATGTACTGCGCCAATTGTTCATGCAGCATGGCCCGGGTGGCGTAGGGCAGGCTTTCATACGTCACTTCCTGCGTGACAATGTGCTTAAACATATAAACCAGTTCCGGCTCTGGCTGGTCTATAGGGGTCAGGTCCAGCCTTTCCAATTCCAGCAAATGCGCCCGGACCTGCGCTACCTCACCAAGCTCAGGATAGTAACCTAACAGCCAGCCAAAACGGAACAGACGCCCGATGATACTGGCGATTTTGAGGGTGAGCTTTTGGGCTTCGTTTAGCTGGTCGATGCGGCTCAGAATCAGGCTGTGCAGGCTGGTGGGCAGGTCCAGGTTCTCCAGGGCGGCCACATCTGTCAGGTCCACACCACGATCATGTAAATAATTAACCAATTCCTCTACATAAAAGGGGTTACCCTGGGCACGGGCAGTGACCTGGGTGACAAGGGTTTCGGCCACGGCCGTGGCCTGGGTAGAAAATAGTTGACGCAGCTTGGCCTGGATCAGTTCTTCCGCTTCGGCGGAAGAAAGTTCAGCCAGGCTTATGGCTGTAAAATGCGGCAAGGCCTCTAAACGAGGTTTCTGCAAGCGTACCTGTTCCGGCGGTCGATAGGCCAATACCAACAACACCGGCAAATTGGCAATAGCCCGCCCCATCCCCGTCAACAAATCGTGTGAGATAGGGTCTATCCAATGCACATCTTCAAAGATAAACACCAGCGCCGAACCGGACGCCTGTCTTTGCCGTGCCCCGGTGTGCAGGCAGGTCAGCAACAGCGCCTCAAGCGCCATCCGGCGTGATTGGGGATCGAGCGAGCGGGTGAATTCATTTTCGGCTACAGGTAAACCTAATATCCCTGCCAACAATGGCACTGCATTTTGCCTTTCGGGCGCCAGGCGGGCTATCTGTTTTTCCATCTCCTCCACCTGCCACGCCAGGGAGTCAGTACTGTTTAGGCCCAGAAAGGCGTGCCAGATAGACAACCACACCAGGTAGGGGATGTTTGTGCCATAAGACTGGCACTCACCCAGATAAACGGGTACATTCCCTGCCTCGGCCAGTTTGTTGATCTCGGCTACCAGCCGAGACTTACCTATGCCTGCTTCACCCGTAATGCCAATGATTTGCCCCTGTCCCTGGTAAACCAGTTTTAGTTTCTGGGTGATCAGCTGCAGTTCTGCCCGCCGACCCACCAGCGGAATGTTGTATTCAGGCGCTTGTAGATAGCCAGTTTGCGGCCGCCGGCGGCGGGTAAGTGAATAAACAGGCACGGTTCCGCGCTTTCCTTTTAGAGGGATAGCCGCGACGGTTTCCAGGTAAAAGCCACGCCGCAGCAGCTTTTCTATCGCTTCACTTACCAGTATCTGGCCGGGGTCTGCGCGTTCCATCAGGCGCGCTGCCAGGTTTACGTCATCGCCCAACACGCCATAGGTACGCCGTTTGTGGCTGCCATAGGAACCAGCACGCATGACGCCCCGGCTCATACCAATTTGCACCGGCGCCGCCGCCAGGAAAGGCAGCTTTTCCAACTCTAAGGCGGCATTGGCCGCCCGAAATGCATCATCTTCATGGGCAATAGGTGCGCCAAATGACGCATAGAGGTAGCTGCCCTTGTCACCAATGGTGAGCTGTAGGAGCGTACCGCCATATTGGGTGAGGATATTCTGGACCCGGCGCACAAAATCATCCAGTTTAGGTCCGGCCTGAGGGTCATCTTCATAGTTAAGACCGGTGAAGCGCAGGAAAAGGGCCACGGCCGGGCGCAGCTCGGTGAGGAACTGGCCCTGGGCCATTTGCTCACGTTCATAAACGGCCGTGAGCAGCCAGGGGCGCGTTTGTGCCGGCGTCAACTGGGCGGTAGCGATGTCTGGCCAGTGGTGGGGGGCTACCGCCGGGCGCAAATCAGTGACCAGGGCAAACGGCGTCTCCGTCGTTTCATCATGTCGCCACCCGGCAATGGTTATTGTCTGAAACAAGGTATTAACGGTTGCCTGATCCACCAACAACTCGCCTGGTTGAGCCAACTTTTCGGCCTGGGCCAGCCGGTCAATAACCTGCCCGGCCAGTGTATCTAACAGCTGAATTGCCGGATCACCTACCAGGAAACGATATGCTTTACCCGTGGTAACGGCCGTTTTCATGGCCAGGTGGGCTGTATGTCCGTCACCTAATGAAATAGTTGCAAACGCAGTCATCACCGTTTGCAAAGCCAGCGCAGCAGCCACAGCCCTGGCCGCCGCCGCTCCTTGCTGCTCATCAAACCAGCAGGTGATTGAATCTCCGGCAAAACTAATAACGCTGCCGCCATAATAATCCACCTGGGAGATCAACGCTTCGTACACCCGGTTTAAATGGCTAGACAGCTCCTCGGCGCCCCGCCGTGGGCCTAACAGGTGGGCCAACCGCTCTGTCAGGGGGGTAAACCCAGAGATGTCGGCAAAGAGCGCTGCACCTTTAGAGTGGTCGGGCAAGGAAACGCCCTGCATTAAAGCCAGACGGCGATCAACGGGAATGTAAGAGATGAAGGCATTCATAGGGTTTCTGCCCGACCTTAGGCAAAACTTCGTGGTCAAAACCGCCAGAGCTAAAACCTCTGAGGGAATGTTTGTGTAAATACCTATTTGTACTGCAAGCGCATGCCAATTACAACCCCGGCGAGAAACATTGATCATCAATTTCACAAGACAGGCAGGTGGAAGTGGCTAAATAAAAATAAACTGCCAGACATGGCACCATGTCTGGCAGCTTATCGGGAAGAGGCGCAGCTATTTTGAGCGCCTCACCCAATACAGTGTCACCCAAAAATTTGCGCTTGGGATAAGGGTCGCCCAGAGTCAGGGCTTACAGCAGCAGCAAACCTAGGCAAAGAGGTGTTCGCCACGATGCAGACGCGCGGCAATCTGATAGGTTTGACCTTGGGCGCGTACGGTGGGCGAATGGGCCGCCAGATAGCGGGCAGCGGCAATGAGCGTGTGTGTTCCTGCTTCTGTACCACGTAAGGCCTCAAACTGCTTAAAGGCGGCCTCTATGGTTTGGATGGTGTGGAAGTCACGGTCCTCACGCAGCAGCAGCCCACCCAGCATCGCCAGCATTTGGTCAGGCTCCCCGTCTGCCGCCAGATAGCGCGCTACCAATTCACCGGCTTCGTTTACCTGCTGTTGATGGTCTAGTCGGCTGGGCAGTTGAGCCAGCAGATCTGCTGGTTCAGCCATCTGCCCATTAGGGGTGGGAAGGCGTGCCGCCGGGATGTTTAAGAAACGGTCCAGGTAGATGCTCATGGCAGCGTCAAAAACACCACGCAACAATGCCAGGGAGGGGGCGCGTTTTAGCCCTTGTTGTATGGCGTTAGCAAAGGTAAAGGTGTGCAAGGCCGTGTCCCAATCTCCAAATTCGTTGCTGGTGTGGAAGCGAGCAATGCGCAAAGCGGCGGCATAGGTCACAGCTTCCGCCAGTTGGTGCGCGGTAGCACCTTGCCGCAAAGCGTCCAGAAGAGCATGGGCGATGGCCTGCGGGTCATCGCCATGCAAGATGGGCAAAAGATCATGCCAGTGCCAGGCCGCAGTGGTTTTAGCCACGGCAACAGTCTGCAGCTGCTGGAATGCTTTATCTAAAATGGCTACCAGGTCTATGGGGTTGCGCCAGGCATTGGCTTCTTCCATGCGGTCAGCGGCGGCATAACCCGGCACCAGGCTGGTCAGCACGATCTCAGCGTATTCCCAGCCGGCAATATCCAACGCTTCAAAGGCTTTATTGGTAAAGTCAGCCGGGTGGCCGACTTGAATATAGCGGTGGTCGGTCACGGCCGTGAACAACATATCGGCCATTTGCGATGGTGACGCTCCGGCCCGGACAGCGGAAATGATGCAGCGTTCGGCACCTTCGGCGTCACGGACCTCAATGAACTGGCGGAACCAACGTTTGAGCGTAGGCAATTCGGTGGTGGTACCGGGCAGCGGCCGTACCGGAAAGCGGGGGGCACTGCCGGAACTTTCACGGGCCACGGCCGTCAGACCATGATACAACGCTCGTGGCCGGTCAACCGCATCCAGGTAGGGCAGCAAGTCCATCAGGCAGGTGAGAATAGTTAACCCCTGCCCCCAGCCGGCCCAGCGGTACCTGGCGCCAAATTCCAGCCCAATCCGGAACGGGGCTACCGTGGCCTGGCGCTCATCTTCACCACTGGCTAACAGAGTCAGTACCGCTTTGCCGATCACCAGGGGAATATCTCGCTCCAACCCCACCTGCAAGCGCTCACGTTGATGGGCTTCAGGATCATGGGTGCGGGCCAGGTCTACCCACACATCACCATCGCGGATGTCTACGGGGAAAGCACGCACGTCATCAGCCCATTGGTCAAACGTGCCCCCACTTTCCAGATCAAAGCGGGCATGATGCCAGTGGCAGGTGAGGATGCCATCCTTCACAGTGCCTTTTTCCAGGGGGAAACCCATGTGTGGGCAGCGATTATCCACAGCATAGACCTGCCCCCCTATATACCAGAGGCCAATGGTATGCCCACCAAGTTGAACGGTTTTGCAGGCGACAGCTTCAAGTTCAGCCAAGGGCAACGCACGGGTAAATTGAGACACGGCCGTTAACGTACTCATTTCCTTCTCCTTTTCGAACAAGTCAGGCGTAACACTATCAGGTTGGATAGTTATATTTTATGGGAAACGGCCAGTAAACTCCCCCGCCAACGGCACGGCCGTGCGCCTGTACGATAGTACAGCTACTCTTCTAAAAGCTTACCGCTCAAGAAATTCTCCAACATAGCACAGGCACCGTCAACAGCCTCATGCCGGGCCTCATAACGACGCCCCTGGTTGCTTAGGGTAACGTGTACCAGGCGCGCCAGGCGCAGCGCATCCAGGTGATGAATCACCGTTGGCGGCCGCAGCCGCAGGCGGCGGGCCAATTCTGCCGGCGTTAGCGGCTCCTCAGCCAGATATTTCAAAATGCGTAACCGGGTGGGATCAGCCAGCGCCTTCAGTGTGTTGTAGAGCAGTTCCGGTACCATCTCTCCGGGGACCAATGACATGCCGTCTGGCCGGCCACCGTAAAGAAAGACCCATTTCTCACCACCTTGACCAATGGGGCCAAAATAGGTTAAAGGTGTCGTCCAGAATGAAGGGACCATCACCAATTCCTTCATCTGTTCCACACCTTCATAGTCAAAACGCAAACCTTGCGATAACTCATTCAACAGTTCATCTAAAGGCAGCGTATTGCTTAAAGCTTGAGCCTTGGCTGCACTTTGGGTCAAAGCCGGTAGAATGCGCTCCTCTTCTTCGTGGAAAAAGACCTCATAATAGGATTTTAGGGCCTCCAGATAACTGTGGCCAAATTGTTCAGCATTGGCCCACACCATAAGTGTAGCTTCAACTTCTTCTTCGCTCACCTTTTTTTTGCCTTTGCCCCCTTTGCGCTGCTTTTCTACCATCAGGTTATTTAACATCCGCGCTTCAGTTTCATGCCATGTACCATGGTCGGCGACGCGGTACAATAATTCCTTAAAGTCATCCGCCAGGTAACAGTCAGAAATTTCATGTAACCGCCGTCTGGGCGGGATTTCTTCCAGGCGATCTAAGATGGTAGCGCTGTTTTTAGGATGAGGTAAAGAGGTGAGCCAGGGTAACGGCCAGACATGATGATTTGTCAACACATCTTGCAGGAATTCACGATGTTCAATGGGCAAACGTGACCGCACCCCAGCCGCCCAATTCCCCCGCAAACCAAACCGGTCAGGATCGTGCAGAACTTCCAGACTAACAAACAGATCATGCGCTGTTCCGATGTCCCAGATGAATTGGGGTGTTGGTTTCATCTTATATCCCCTTCTGCCTGCACGCAGATAATAACATGATTATTAGACTATACGCAGGCCGCATGTTAGTTATAGTCTGTAATTACGTTCTATGCAAACTGTCAGCAGGACAGGCAGTCTGCTAACGCTTACGGGCGGCCAATGCCTGGCGCACAATTTCTTGGATCTGCCCAAGATGACTATCATCATGTGAAAGGCCAAGCATAAAACGGATCACGGCCGTCATCTTCGTGCCCCCTTCCCTGGTCTGGTACCAATTCTCCAGGTCTGGCGTATCTGGCCACATATCCAGGCTGGCCAGGCGCAGGCGGCGGCTCTCTTCCAGACGCTGGCGGCATTGGATTATCGTTGTTACCGTCTGCCACGGCACCTCGTGGCGTGACCGGCGCGACTGCACAGGCACGCCGCGTGCCAGTTCGGCAGCCAGGGCAGCACTTTCCTCCGCCGAAGCGGTGGTATGCACAATCACATGCCCCAGGGTCCAGGCCAGGTTAACGTCTTCCTCATTCGCGGCATAGGTATCCCTGGCATGGGGGTCATCCGGCACAAACACAATATCGGCGTCCGTACAATCGGCCATATAGCCAAGCATGGCATCTATCATTTCATGGGTCAGGTTACGCAAATCATCAACGCTAAGCCCCGCTGTAAAGTCGGCCCAACTGACTTGTTTATGACGTACGGCCGTAAAATCCATCATCTTACATTACCCCTTTGTATTCCAATTATTGATCAGATTCTTCGTGAGTGTGGACATTGACTAAAAAGGGACAAGGGGTGTTAGTTCCCTCACAACTAACACCCCAGTCCAGAGATAAGGAGGAGACTAACGACAGGCGTCAGTCATTGGAGGCTTGTAAAGCGGTATATAGCTCCCCTAGCAGCCTATAAAGTTCTATAAGTTCCGGTACATACAGAGCTGACCACGGGGCAAAAAACAGATCATCGGTAGCCATTTCAGCTTCCTGACGCAGTTGTTGGCCTTTTTCAGTCACGGTATAGGTGTTGTCTTTTTCCATTAATAAGCCCCGCTGGCAGCAATCTTGCAAAGCGGCCGTGTACTCGGACGCATCATAACCACGAAATGCCAGCTTTTCAGCCACGGCCGTGGCTGTAGCCACCGGGTCACCCCATACATTTTGGCCCCATACATGGCTAAAAGCTTCCCACTGATAACCAGGCAAGCCATATGGCTGCCAGGCCGCTACATGAGCATCATCACGAAAGTTGATCACCTCTATCAGGCAGCCATTTATTCGCCAGAGAACAGGGGCCTCATCGTCTGGGCGAAAGTGACGACTGTCACTCAGTGCTGGCTTGGCCTCAGGCTGCTCTGCCGTGGCCAGCCCCTGGCAAAGCTTTTGCAACACTCCAACCAGGCGTTCCAACGCAGACAAAGGCAAAGGGGTCAGCCCGGTCAAAGTGCTTGCGGCAGCCCCCATCACGGCGGCCACAGCCGCCTGACCACGCTCTGTCGCTGTATAACCATCCGGTAGGGACCCAGTCGTAAAGCCGCGTGCGGCTGTGCCTGCCAGACGTTCCGCTACTGTTTCTGGCTTCATGTAGGGTATCACCGCCTGGACGTAACCTGGGGAGACTCCTCCAGGCATCTGGGCAGCACGCCGGGTAAGCATGAGGTCACTGACAGCAAAACCCACCTCCTCAGCTTTCTTTTGCAGGGTCGGCCAGTAACGTTGGGCTATTACCTGCTGTGTGTCAGAAAGCAGGCGCCAGACATCTTTTAGTTCTGGTGGTTTTAATGTGTCATGTAAAGCTGACATCAAGGATTTCATTTCTGACACTTCGCCATCTGTTAAATTCCAGGGAGCAAAAAAGAGGCGATCAGTTTCCATTTCGACGGCGTCGCGTACCTGTCGGCCTTCGGCGGTGACAGTGTAACGGCCGTTTTCTGCTTCTAACCAACCGCGCTCAGCCACCTTTTGCAAAGCGCCTTCATAAGCAGCCGCATCATACCCCCGAAAACTGCTTAATTTTTCGGCCAGGGCTGCGGCCGTGGCCACCGGGTCACCAAAGACATATTCACCATGTACGTGGCTGAACGCTTCCCATTCATACCCGGCCAGATCATAAGCCTGCCAGGCGGCTATGTGAGCATCATCACGGAAAGCATTCAAATCATTGAGATAGCGGCGCAGGCGTTCCAGGGCAGGGGCATCCGGGCCAGGGTCGTAAAAGCGGCTGCGGTTCAGGTTAGGATGGGCCGGCTCGGCAGCTGATAGGCTGGCATCTACCATGCGCCGCAGTAAATGGGCCAGGTTCTCGGCATCATCCAGGGAAAGCCATTGAACCGCCTGCGCCGCTGTCACGGCCGCTGCCGGTACGGCATGGGCGATCTTTTCCCCTTTTTCCGTAAGCCGAAAGGTTTTATCTGTCACTGTTTCTAAAACGCCCCTTTCGGCGGCGCCAGAAAGCCGGGTGAGCACACTATCCGCTGATTGGTAAGGCGTTCGTTCCAGATGGACAGCCGCGGTAAGCGGCTGGGGGGCTGCCGAAAGGGCTGTTTGGGCGACTAATGTATCACCTCCCTGCACGTCCATTTCCTGAAGGAGAGGCATAATGCCCGGCAGGTAATGGTTATTGATGTCTGTGGCCAGCTGCTGGCTGGCGGCGGTATACCACTGGTAACGCTCCATCGTTTTATCCTCCACATGTGACAACCTGGTTACATCTCCCAGGTAGCATCTCCATAAAAGTCGCCATGATCTTTGGTCAAAAAGGCTTCGATTTGAGCCCGGCGGTCCCCCAGGCGAAAGGAAGGACCATGACCCGGGTAACAAATGGTGTCGTCGCTCCAGGTGAGTACCACGTTCCGCAGCGTTTGACAGGTGGTGTTAAACCCTTCCACCGACCAGGTTTTCCCTGGCCCACCATCAAAAATGGTGTCGCCAACAATCACACGATGGTCGTTTTCCAGGGCAAAACATACCTGGTTGCCGATATGGCCAGGGGCATAACAGACGCGCAGCGCCTGCTTGCCTACCTGGAAAGTATCGCCGTCCTGCACTGCCTGGTCTAAACGGACGGCCTGGCCGGCCGGTTCATGAGGACCATCATGGCCTACCACGGGCACACCCAGGTGCTGCCGCATAGCGGCCAGTGCGCCAATGTGATCAGGATGGGTATGTGTTAATAAAATGGCTACGGCCGTGCTGCCTGCCAGCATTTCTTGCAAGATTTGTGGATCATCACCAGGGTCAATAAGCACGCTTTGTTTTGTTTCCGGGCAGATAAGCGCGTAGGTGTTCATACCCCAAGGGCCCACCTGTCGGTGAATAAGTTGAAGTCTGGTCATCATATCCTCCTCATATCTAAACACACAGCAGTGGCCCGTGTGTTCAGCAGATTAACGTCTTACCAGACTATAACCCAAATTGGCAAACCATTGCAGACCACGCCACATCAGGTTTTTTTGTTCCGTAACTTCGTCACAATGGCACGTCACGTTCTGGCAGGTGACGTCATCGACTGCTTCAGTAGTCTCTTCCTCTATACGTTGTGTTTTGTATCGGACGGTATCTGACAGGTAAAACATGACCCGCAACTCCTTGATGATGCCCAGATGGAAAGATAGTGTTGATTGGGCTGGTAAACATCATCAACTTTGGTGTATACTTGTGGGCATTAGATTAGTATCTAATGTATTAGATGATTGTCTAATGTATTAGATGATAATCTAATCGCCTGATTTTGTCAATACCTTTGTGGTATGCTTCGACCTGTATTAAGTAATCAGAAATCAGTCACCAGTGTTCAGTGGACAGTTACGGGCGCCAGGCCTCACTGAATACTGACCACTGATGACTGAAAACTGATACTAGTACCCCAGAACTATTCACCTCTACCCCGCTTTACGAGAAACTGTCTTTATTGATCTTATGTTTGGTTTTTGCCTGAATAGGATTACAATTGACTTAAATACGCCCATCTTATCAGCAGCTTTCAGGTACTCACTTCATACATGCTGATGCTTAAACTAAAGAAGTTCTCAGATCTGATTTTCAGGGTGGTCTGTGGATCTCTTTTTGGAGAGGCACATGGAACAACGACAAAAAACAGCATTCACCATTGTGGCCATCATAGCCGGTATCATTTTGTTGGCCTTGGGGTATGCGGCTGCCGGTTTGGTTGGAGCCGCTGCAGCTGGGGCCTTTGTTTTTTTGGTTTTCCTGGCAGTCAGTTATTTCCGAACCAACTATCTCATTTTAAATGAGATGGAAGTTGGGGTGGTCTTTGACCGCTTCGACAATTTTGTTTGCTTTTTAGACAACGATTACGGCCGTATCTATCCTCGTGCCGCTGGCTCTGAACCCTATAATGACGATACCATGCCGCCTAAAAGGCTCAAGCCCATCCGGCAGCATCACATCAGCCCAGCTATAGAAGTTGTGAAAACCAGGCTGCGCAAAGGTTCATTTGATGCCAAAGGTGTAAGCAAAGATGTGCGCACCAAAGAGGGCATTCAGGTCACCATTCCCTGGAGTGTCTCTTTCCGTGTAGAGGTGCTGCGCATTCAACCGGGCATTGAGCATAAAATGGCACGTGTACTTCCAGCATACGCCGACAAACTAGTGACCGGCCGTGTTTTACAAATTATCCAACACATCGTTGGTCAAAAACGGATCGAAGAGCTGTACGCTACCGGGGATAATGACGGCGCTATTCAAAAACTAGAAGACGAGTTACGCACAGAACTGCTCACCCGCGCTAAAGCTGTGGGCATCACCGGTATAGCCGCCCATGATGTCAAACTTGGCCCTCTCGTTTTACCACCCCAGATCGAATCAACCCTGCGTGTTTCTCATCAACGTCAGCTGCATACAGATACGTTGGCTAAATCTTTAAAAACATTGCGGGAAGCGATAGCCGCCTTTACACCTGAAGATATGGAGCGCCTGACCGAATTAGAACGCCTGCGCATCATTGATGAAAAAACCAAGTCGCTTACCTTAACCGAATCTTTTGCCAGAAAAGAAAACAATATCCGCATTCGAGAAGAAGATGTTGGGCCGGCCAATGGGAATGCATTAGAAGATGCCCAGCATCAATGAGCCAGCCAACCCAGCGTTCCCTGCCAGAGCTGAAAAAGCCCAAAACCGAGTAAAGCGGCGGCTGAAAATCCGCTGAGCAGGCGGCTAATTCTGGGGTCTAACCCTTTGGCCAGAGCAAACAACACAATAAACGCAACAAGCCCCCCCACCAACATACCATAAAACCCCAAAAGAAAGCTCAGGCCATACCCGGCTGACTCTCGCCAACCCGCCAATAAGATGGGGCCGGTGATGGTAGCCCAAAAAATGTATGGGCCGGGGCTTAAGGCATTCATCAGGGCGGCCTCAAAGATATTTTGCCGCCGCACCATCGATACTGGCTCAGGTAAGGCCACCTTTCTAAAGGCACAAAAGGCATTGTAAGCCAAATAAAGTAGAAACAAACCACCAGCCACTTGCAAACCAGTCAACAGCCAGGTGGGTGTTTGTGTCAGCACAAGCAGCACCAGGGCAATAATAGGACCATCGCTGAGTAGAGGGGCAAAGGCAGCCAGCAGGGTGTGCCGCCAACCGTTTTGCAGGGTTTGCGAGAGTAAATAAGCCTGAAAAGGGCCAGGTTGGGCCGCGGCCGTACCGCCAAGCAAAAGCCCTTGTGAGAAGTAGAAAAACAACATCGCAGAATTGTAAGCGACTTGCAGCAAAAGGCCAATTGGCACGCTGTCTGTAGGCATGATATAGTCCGCGGCAAATAGGCCACCCAGTCGGTCTGGCCATTGTGGACATGAAAAATGCCTGAAAAAGTACAAGAAGCGTCACCGCCAACCGGCTTCACTCGCCTGATGTTTCGCGCCCCGATCTGGTTATACCGATTACACCTGGGCTGGCTCATGGGGAGACGATTTTTACTGCTTCATCATGTGGGGCGCAAAAGCGGTCAAACGCGCCAGGCTGTTTTAGAAGTGGCTGGTCATGACAAAACCACAAACACGTATTTTGTGGCATCTGGCTTTGGACCTCAGGCCCAATGGTATCAAAATATAAGGCAGACACCGGAGGTTATGATCCAGGTGGGGCGAAAGAAGCTGACCGTCACGGCCGTAGCCCTGTCCCCGGTTGAATCCGGCCAAAAAATGGTGGCGTACGCCCACCAGCACCCCAAAGCGGCCCAAAGCCTGATGCGCCTGTGCGGCTACCATGTTGACGGCACCGATGAAGATTATTTTATCATGGGGCGGGACCATATTCCCTTTGTGGCCTTCACACCACAAGAGGGCGCTGCTGAGAATTAACGGAACACCGCCGAACTATAACCGTTCCGTGACCACGGCCGTTTGACGATGATGCCCTCTTTCTGCATACTTACCCGCCTGGTGGCAACCTTACAGAAATCATCACCTTTACCTGGTAAAATTATAAAAACCAACCTCCCGGAGGGGTCATTCTAGATGACCTTTGCCATGGAAGCCTGCGGGAGGGTATTGTTTAGAGGAGTTTATGATGGACGCAAAAGTAACCTGGCATGAAAGCTTACATTTTACTGGAACAGCAAATGAAGCTCCCCCAATCACCCTGGATGGCAACCCGCCGGTGGACGGGCAAAAAAGAGGGATGAGCCCCATGCAGCTGCTGGCCATCAGCCTGGCAGGCTGCACGGCCATGGACGTGATTTCTATTTTGCAGAAAATGCGGCAGGATGTGACGGGCTTTGAAGTCGCTTTTCATGGTGAACGCTCAACCGAACACCCCAAGGTGTTTACTGATATTGCCATAGAGTATATTGTCCACGGCCGTAACCTGGAACAGGACAAAATAGAAAAAGCCATTGAACTATCTATAGAGCGGTATTGCTCTGTTCAAGCCATGCTGCGGCAGGCGGCGACCATTCAGCATACCTACCGCATTGTGGCGGCTACACCTAACCTGTAAGTGGCGGCGGCTACGCCTAACCTGCAAGTTCACCGCTTAGCACCGTCCATAAATCGGCCAACCGACGATGCGCCGGGAAGTTTTGTAGAAACATCTCCTGGCTGTGTCGGTCTTCCAACTTTTGGGCCTTGTCTTGCAAGGCCCTGTAAGCCTGGGTCAACATGGTTTTGGCCCTTGCCTGGTCTACCTGAAATAACACCTCGCAGCATACCTGATATACCCAAAAAAGCTCCAGTTCACCAGACAGTTTACCTGCCGTGAGATCTGCCAGAATGGCTTCTACCTGGGCAGCAGCTGCGGCCAGATCGTCCCTGGCCAACGCCAATTGGGCCAGCCCGGCCCGTGGCTCGATGGTGCGGCTGGCGCGTTGTGCTGTCTGACGAATGGCTAACGCCTGCTGGTATGCCTCTTCAGCTGCCGCCAACTGCCCTTGCAGCCGGTAGACATGCCCCAGGTAGAGGTATCCTTCAGACATGACGTGCTTCCCCCCCCATTCTGCCCCCATGACCACGGCCGTTTGGGCATAGGTAAGCGCTTCTGCATAGGCTCCCTGATAGACGGCCAGCAGCGCCAGGTTAGCGTTCAGGTTGGCTTCGCCACGGCGGTTGCCTGTTTCCAGGCACAACAACAATGCACGCCGGGTAAAATGCTCGGCCCGGCCAAAGTCCCCTTCTAAAAAGGCCATGATCCCTACGTTCGTGGCCCCGTTACTCTCTTCCATCTTATGCCCAATCTGGCGTGAAAGCTGGTACGCCCGTTCGTAATAGTGGCGGGCGGCCACAACATTATCCTGCATAAACGCCTGCCACCCCAGGTTATTGAGCGTGATCGTTTCCCCATAGAGGTCACCGCCCTGCTGCTGCCACATTAAGGCCTCATCATAAAAAGGACGTGCCTGTTCAAAAAAGCCTTGTTCATCCAGAGCCATGCCCAGGTTATTCAAACAGCGGGTGATTAATGCCATGTCATCACCCATGCGTGCCAGGGTTAATGCCTGCTGTAAAGTAGCGGCGGCGGCAGCATAGTGCCGCTGCCGAAACTGCACCATGCCCAGCCGCCGGTAAGCGTGGGCCTGCAACATGAGGCTGTCCCCAGATAAGGCCAGCGTTATCGCTTGTTTGGCAAAAGACAACGCTTTCTCCATGTTGGGCAGTATATTTTCATACCGGCTTCGGCGTAAAGCCACGGCCGTTTGCTGCTGCCAGCTTAATTGTGGCCCCAGCAGGGCCAGGGCGGTCAGGTCTTCCCGTTGTGCTGCCCGGTCGCCCTGCCAATCATGCACTTCTTCTTGAGCCAGGAGCAAATCGCCCAGCAAGGTGACATCGTCTGCGGCAGTGAGGGCCAGGGCACGGCCGTAGTAATCTAGCGCCGTCGTCGTTTCATAATGTTTGGCAGCGAACAAGCCAGCCTGGTACAGATACCATCTGGCTGACGCTTGCGCCTCACCCTGGCCCAGCTGGAACGCCATCTCATAATGGTACGCCAGCTCGCCATAATGAGGCGCCTGGTCTTGACGGTAAACGTGAGCCAGGGCGGCAGCCGCCCGTGCGTGTAGAACACGCCGGTGGGTGCGTGGCTGCATTTCATAGGCGGCATCACGTAATAGGGCATGTTTAAACAGGTAACGTAAGTCACCCAACAACGCCCAGATATGCCGGGTTTCTGCCTGCTGTAACCTGGGTGTTACCCGTTCGTTGTCCGGCAGCATGGCTTTAAGCACCGGCACGGCAAAACTTTGCCCCAAGACGGCAGCCGTTTGCACTACCTTTTTTGTCGGCGCGGGCAGCCTATCCAGCCGGGTAATGAGCAATGTGTTTAAACTGGCTGGCAACGTAGTTATGTCAGCCTGGACCAATGTCAGAGTGCCCGTGTCGGCAGCAGTCAGCAGGCCGCGCTCTTGCAGGTCTAGACAAAGCTGCTCAGCAAAAAAAGGGTTGCCATCGCTTTTTTCTTGGAGAAAATGGACCACGTCAGCGGCTACGGGCTGGGCTGTTAATTGGTGGCAAAGTGTGTGTAGATCTGCCGTTGTTAAGGCTGTCAGGTGGATATGGGTTTGGGGCACGGCCGTACCTTCTGGCAGGGCATAGGTGGTGCCATCCTCCTGGTAACGGCTGGAAAGAATCATCATGACCGGGTAGTCGGCCAGACGGTGGCAGAGGTGGGCCACAAAGTGGCGTGACTCTTCATCCAGCCAATGGGCATCTTCCAGATGCAAAGCCAGCGGGCGGCAAAGGGCCTGGGCCTGTAAAAAGGTGTGCAAAGCCAGGAGTGTGTTTTCAAAACGAAGCCTGGGTTCCAACTGCTCATACAGTGATCCTGGCCAATAAATATCTACCAGTGCCGCCAGCAGTGAGTGGGTGCGGGCCAGTTCGGCCTTGACAGCGGCAGCGCGAGGATCTGCTACGGCCGTAAGCTGCTGCTGTAAATTGGCCAGCCCTTCGTCAAAGCTGCGGCGGTTCTGCACCAGGGAACGATTAGCTGTCTGGTGGAAATAAGCTTGCAGCATGGCCCGAAACGGGTTTAATGGGTGGCGCAAAATACCGTCAGCAGTACAAGTTAGCCACTGCATCTGGCTGGCCGATGTCTGCTGCCAGGCAAACAACAACCGGCTTTTACCCATACCGGCGTCGCCATGTACCCAAACAACCCCGGCAAACTGCCCGGCGTGCAAGGGTGCGGCTGCCTGCTGCAGCCGGTTTAGCTCGGCCATACGCCCCACCATTTGCCCACGAAAGAGCAGGCTGTGGCGGACTTTACCCGTCAACAATTGATACAGTTCACGCGGACGCTGGCCTTTGAGCAGGCGCGGGCCGAGTGGGTGCAGATGGTATTCGTTTTCTAGCTGCGGCACGGCCGTACTGTCCAGCCATATCTCGCCCCATGCCGCCTGCATCGCCACATGGGCGGCCGTATTGACCACGTCGCCTAAAGTACTGTACTCACCACGTTGCTCTCCGCCGCGAATACCGGCCCAAACCAGCCCTTCGGCCAGTCCGGCGCGCCAATTCATGCTCTGGCTGCTGGCTACCAGCGACGGTTGGGCTCGCAGGGCCAGTAAAAAACGGACGGCGCGAGCGGTGTTATCTTCGTAACTCAGGGGCGCCCCAAACCATAACACCACCAGCCCCCCCTTATCACCAAATTCCAGGCGGCTGAACGTGCCACCATAGGCATGGCTGAGGTGCATCACATGGGCCGCAAAGTTATGCAACCCGGCCGTGTCTGACGCTGCTTGGAAAGAGATAAAAACGGGGCAGATGACCCGAAAGTCGGCTGGTAAGGTTAGGTCCAGGACAGCCTGACCAATAAAGGGCTGCAGCGCCTCATGTGTAGCCGCCAATGGCGGGACAACCTGTGGTACGGGTGGTGATGTGCTGGGGATGGCCAGCTGCCAATAGTCAGGATGGGGTTGACCCACGGCCGTGACCCCTTCACCCAATAACCGCCGGCAGGATTCATGGGCGATCACCTGACCCTGGGCCCCTATTTTTTCTGCCTGAGCGGCCTGATCAACAGCCGGGCCACGAAAATACCAGGTATATTTGCCCGCATGGCCGGGTATACCCCAGAACACATCACCGGCCGCCAGGCCCACGTTGGCACCAATGGCAAATTGACCATAGGGGGTGGCCGCTGTGTAGGTCTGGCCATCAGGCGTCAGGTGCCGTTGAATGGCTGCGGCCGTCCACCAGGCCCTTTCGGCCGCATCTGGCGCATTGGCCGGAAACACGGCCGTAAATGCGTCGCCGCTAAAATGGGAGATGAACCCTCCCCAGGCATAAACGGCCTGGACCATGGGCTGAAACACCTGGGTCAACGTCTCGCTGAGAACTTCGGCACCATCATGCTGATGTTGGCAGAGGGTCTCCGTCAGCGGTGTAAAACCAGAGATGTCTACAAACAGGATCAGTGACGGAAGCGTCCCATGCTCCTCCCCAGCGACAAACTTCTCCAAAATGAAGCGGGGCACAAGGTTACGCATGAAGGTAAGGGCTTGCCAGAATTACTGCACTTGGTTTTTGGGGTTTGCACCTAACGTTAGTATGAATTCTTCCACCTCCTCGCCCCGAGCATTGGAAAAACCTTTATCTTGGCCAGAAATTATGAGCCCACATTTTTCCATGACACGAACAGAGGCGATATTGTCTTTAGGTGTCATCAGCCAAAATCCTGGCCCAATGGGCCATAAAGGCCTCTCTGTCTGTCGGGTCTTTGGCCGTGAAGGCAGCCATATGGCTGCCAGCCGGGTCCATCTGCTGGGCAAAAAAGATGACCAGGTCTTCTTGGGCTACGTCACGAAGCTGCACACTGTGGATCATGCTTTCCATACATCGATGTCCTTTTTGTACTGGCATTTTAAGCCACGCACAAATTGCCGGCAAACGGCCGTTTGGTAGGTGACCGTTTGCCGGCAAAAAAGATGCCGCTTATGGGAAGCACGGCCAGGAGCTGATAGATACAGGTATGACCGGCGTCCTTTTGTGGGAACGTGACAGGCTGGCGGTTACTACGTGTTTTCCATTGATGCCGGCATGGCCGCGCGGAAACCTGCCTGTAACACCTGTAAATTAGCTTCTATCAGGTGATGTTTGTCCGCCGGTAAATGATCACGCAGTGCCTGGGCCACGGCCGTGACCGGCAGGACGTTGCTGCGGGCCAGCAAAGCCCCTACGGCCGCCACGTTTAACATCTTAGACGTCCCAACCGCCTCAGCCAGGGCATTGGCTGGAACGTAAACCGTTTCGATATCGGTGCGCGCAGACACGGCCGTGACAATGCTGCTGTTCACCACCAATAAACCGCCGGGCTTCACCAGCGACTCATATTTTTCAAAAGAGGGGTGGTTTAAGACAATTGCCGCATCTGATTGGGCCACAATAGGGGCGCCAATCGGCGTGTCGGCGATAATCACGGTGCAATGCGCTGTACCACCGCGCATCTCCGGACCATAAGAGGGGATCCAGGTCACATGCCGCCCCTGGTCCATACCGGCATATGCCAACAACTGCCCGCCAAATAATACACCTTGCCCGCCAAATCCAGCGATGATGATTGAAGTTTCCATGGTTTACTCCGAACGGTAAGGGGGCGTATGGCCTCTAATCATCGGCCATCGGCCATCCCTCACGCATAGGCCATTTGTGCGTTATTTTCTATCACTTCCGCTAATACCTGGCCCAGCCGTCTGATGCCTTCTTCAATTTGCGCCGGCTGAGCATTGGAGAAGTTGAGGCGGAAATGATTGTGTCCACTGCCATCGGGGAAAAAAGCTGTGCCGGGCACAAAGGCAACTTTATGCGTGATGGCCTTTTCTAACACGGCCGTGGCGTCTAGCCAGGTAGGCAAGGTCACCCACAAAAACAAGCCGCCCGCCGGCCACGTCCAGATGATGCCCGGTGGGAACTGGCGCAGCATTGTGCCAATCATAATATCCCGCCGCTCTTTGTACACCTCACGGATACGGCGTACGTGTTTGGTCAAAAACTCTTTTTTGACAACCTCATAGGCTACCATCTGCACAAAACTGCTGGTATGCAAGTCCATCCCCTGCTTAACTTGCACACACCGTCGAATGACAGATTTGGGCGCCACCATCCAGCCCAGGCGCAAGCCCGGTGCCAACGTCTTGGAGAACGTACTAAGGTAGATAACATTGCCGCGGAAAAAGCCGGCTTCATCACTGTTATGGGCACGGCCGTTGAGCTTTTCCGCATCCAATACCACCAGCGGTGGCAGATGGTTACCCTCAAAGCGCAGTTCACCATACGGGTCATCTTCAATAATGGGCACCCCGTACCGGTCTGCCATTTCAATCAACGCCTGCCGCCGGTCTAGTGAGAGTGTGACGCCGCCCGGGTTTTGGAAGTTGGGCAGGATATACATGAACTTTGGCCCACCACACAAAGCTTCTGCCAACAAGTCAATTTGCAGGCCATCATCGTCAATGGGCACGGTGGTAAACTCTGCCTGATACGCCCGCCACGCCTGTAAGGCTCCCAGATAGGTAGGGCTCTCTGTCAAAATCAGGTCGCCGGAATTGATCAACAACTTGCCGATCAGGTCAAGCGCCTGCTGTGAGCCACTGGTGATCAACACATTCTCTGGTGAGGCCTGGATGCCATAGTGGCTCATCTTTTCTACAATAAACTCACGCAGCGGCAGGTAGCCCTCTGTGGTGCTATATTGCAAAGCCTGACTGCCGTGCTGCTTTAATACACGTTGGGCAGCTCGCTTAAACTCATCTACAGGGAATAACTCCGGCGCCGGCAGCCCCCCGGCAAACGAGATCATGTCCGGTTGTTCTGTTAACTTAAGCAGTTCCCGAATCGTAGAGCTGCCCATACGCTGTGTGCGCTGTGCGTACCGTTGTTTCCATGGTGTTGTCATAGGATTCCTCCTCAAAGGAACGCTGCCGGGCAACGGCCGTTGGTCGGTAATACCGTTGGCCGGCAGTACCTTTACCGCCGCCTGCGTCCGGCCAAATCGTCCACCACTTTGTAATCACCCAAAGGGTATGCAGCGACCATGTTCTCTTCTACCCATTCCAGGGATTCAACGGGGGTCAGCCCCCAATTGGTGGGACACGTAGACAACAGCTCCACCACACTGAAGCCCAACTCCATTATCTGGGCCTCAAAAGCGGTGTAAATGGCCTTCTTGGCCTGGAGCGTATGCTTGGCGTCATGCAAACTACGGCGCACACTATAGACTGTGCCTGGCAGCCCGGCTAACAGTTCCGCCATGTGTATGGGGCTGCCAGTGGTACTCACATTGCGGCCCAAGGGTGATGACGTGGTCACCTGCCCCGGCAGTGTCGTAGGGGCCATTTGCCCGCCGGTCATGCCGTAGATGGCATTGTTAATGAAGATGACGGTGATCTTTTCGCCGCGAGTGGCCGCATGGATGATTTCAGCGATGCCAATAGAAGCCATGTCACCATCCCCCTGGTACGTAAAGACAATATTGTCTGGGTTGACACGCTTGATGCCGGTGGCCATGGCTGGCGCACGGCCGTGTGCCGCTTCACATGCATCCACATCAAAATAGTTATACGAAAAGACCGAGCAGCCGACTGAAGAGACCAAAATTGTCTTTTCGCGGATTGCCAGCTCATCAATGACTTCGGCCACCAGTCGGTGGGCTGTGCCGTGGGTACAGCCCGGACAATAATGGGTATAGGTGTCACACAGTGACTGCGGCCGTTCATAAACCAGTTTTTCTAAGGGAATTGTTTCTATGGGTTCAGTGGTCATGTTTTTCTCCGTAATCGATAACCGGGCAGGCATCTTATGCTTCTCACCGATTACCGAATACTGGTTACCGATTACCGAATACTGGTTACCGGTTACCAAATAGGGGGTCTTCTGCCAATACCCGTGCATACAATGCTCGTGTTGCGGCCATCACTTCTTCCGGCAGCGGAATTTGGCCACCCATACGGCCCAGAAACTCAATGGGGATGCGCCGCCCGGCAAGGCGCTGTACATCATGCAGCATTTGCCCGGCGTTCATTTCCACAACAAGCAGGGCATGGCCCGAATCGGCGATGCCGCGCAGCTCATCTTCGGGAAACGGCCAGAGGGTAATGGGGCGAAGAATGCCCACAGGCAGGCCTTCGCGGCGCAGGTGTTGCGCGGCCGTTTTAGCCACACGTGCGGCCGTGCCAAAGGCCACCAGTACAATTTCTGCGTCTTCTATGTATTGGGTTTCGTATCGTACTTCGCTTTGTTGGATAAGGGTCAACTTCTCCTGCAAGCGTTGGTTTAAGACGCCCAGGCTATCTGCCCCCATGTAAAGCGAGTTGACCAGATTGGGGTTACGGTCAACGGCACCGGTAAGCGCCCATGACGGCCGTTCTTTAGGCAGTTCACGCATGGGCGGCAGCTCTGCCGGTTCCATCATCTGCCCAATAGCACCATCAGCAATGACAAAAACCAGTGTGCGATACTTTTCGGCCAGGTCAAAGGCCAATACTGTCAGGTCAATGGCCTCCTGTACGGTAGCTGGGGCCAGCACAATGGGG
The DNA here is from genome assembly GCA_011525915.1 of Ardenticatenaceae bacterium. Lineage (GTDB taxonomy): Bacteria > Chloroflexota > Anaerolineae > Promineifilales > Promineifilaceae > CAADGU01. The sequence goes on from WYBM01000026.1 coordinate 110,979, forward strand.
TGAAAGTCACCATGCCCGGCCGATTTTGTCACCTGATTATAGTCACCCTGGCTGGGCTGAATGTTGCCCAAACCCGGTCCACCACGCATGATGTCAATGATCACGGCCGGCACTTCTGAGCCGGCAATATAGCTAAACCCCTCTTGCATCAGGCTGATGCCGGGGCTGCTAGATGAGGTCATGGCGCGCACCCCGGTAGAGGCCGCCCCATACACCATGTTGATGGCCGCCACCTCACTTTCTGCTTGCAGAAACGTACGGTCCAACGCCACCATACGCCTGGCCATATGTTCCAAAAGCTCGGTCTGCGGCGTAATAGGGTAGCCAAAGTATGCCTGGCAGCCAGCACGTACGGCCGCTTCCGCAAAGGCAACATTTCCTTTAAGCAGTTGCTTAGACATGAGTCAGCGCCTCCTCCCGAACCGGTCGTGACGGTTTTTGGGGAATATCTTTATACACGGTAATACAGCCATCGGGGCAAACGACAGCACATAAGGCACACCCGGTGCAGTTGTGGTGTGGGTCTACCAGCAAGGCCGGGCGGTACCCTTTACTATTTAATTGTTCAGCTAACACAATCACTTCCTGAGGACAGGCTTCCCGACAAATGTCACATCCTTTACATCGTTCCAGGTCAATAACAATTCTTCCTGTGGCCATAGGTATTACCTCCAAAATATAAAACCAGGCATCGGCATAAGTTGATGCCTGGCTGTTAACCAAACTATTCCCCTACCCGATGGCTTTTGGCCATCACCGCCGTTAAAAATAAAGACATTTTCACCTGTGACAAGTATGCCTAAGGGTAAGGTTACCCCCTAGTGATGAACTGCGGGGATCGCTGTGAAGAATGTCACGATTGGTTGACACACGGCCGTTAGCGGCTATAATTCGGCCACATAGTCAGAACTGACTATTCAGGGTTGATGTTTATGGAACGAGAGTTGCTGTTATTGGGGCTGCTGCGCCGCCAGGAGATGCACGGGTATGAACTCCATGATTTCATCGAGCGGTATATGCAGACCTGCGTCAACTTAAAAAAACCAACTGCCTATTACCTGCTCAGTAAAATGGCCAAGGCCGGGTATGTTACCGAAACGGAAGAACAAAGCGGCAACCGCCCCCCCCGCCGTATTTACCACATCACCACCGCTGGTGAGGCCCAGTTTCAAACGCTGCTGCGGGAGAACCTGGCGGCCTACCATCCAGCGCAGTTTGGCGGGCTGGTGGGGCTGGTGTTTCTAGACGAGATCGCCGGCGCTGAGGCCCGGCCGTTGTTACAACAACGGCGCACCACCCTGGCCACCACCCTGGCCACCATTCGCAGTGTGCCCCCCCATCCTGGTTCCATGCAGTTCGTCATCGCCCACCAGATCATGCACCTGGAAAACGAGTTAAACTGGCTGGACAACATTATAAAAAATCTAAAGACGCCACCGGGGCCAAATGACTGAGCTTATACCTGCACCAGTCACGTGTCATCCGGCAAATTCACTATCCAAAAAAAGGAAAATAATATGGAGATTATGCTGACCATTCACTCATATGTACGCTGGCTGGTTGTGGGCATAGGCATCATAGCCCTGGCTAAATTTCTGCTCGGCTGGCTGCGTAAGATGTCCTTCAAACCTATGGACAGAGGGCTAATGAGCGGCTTTGTGGGCCTGGTTGATTTACAGACGCTTTTGGGTATTATCCTCTTCATTCTGGGCTGGCTAGATGCTGGCCTGGTACGCTACCGTGCCGAACATGCCTTCACCATGATTCTGGCGCTGGTTTTGGCCCATCTTTCCCGTCGTTGGCGTAACGCCGATGACACCACGCGCTTCCGTAATTATGCCCTGATCATCCTTGGTGTCTTTATTCTGGTATTTGCGGGGATTGCCATACTACCCCAGGGTTGGTTTGGATAACAGCCATCAGGTAAACCATAGAAGGGGTGCCGGCAACACCCTTACAGGTCACCATGCATACAAAAAACGTGGGCACAAACCCCGAAGAAAAGCTGGATTTTAAGAAGATTCTGCCTATCTTTGTGATCGTCCTGGTAGATTTGCTGGGGTTGACCATTATCATCCCTTTGCTGTCATTTTATGCCACATCCTTTGGGGCAGATCCTTTTGTAGTGGGCGTGCTGGCAGCAGCGTACCCGTTGATGCAGTTTATGGGTGCGCCGGTGTTGGGACGTTTATCAGACCGCTACGGCCGTAAGCCCATCCTCGTTATCAGCCAAATTGGCACCCTTACTGGTTTCCTTATGCTGGGTTTTGCCGGATCATTGTGGCTGCTCTTCCTGTCGCGCATCATCGACGGCATCTCTGGGGCCAACATTGCCACAGCCCAGGCTGCCATTAGTGACAGCACCACCGAAAAAACACGTACCCAGGGGTTAGGTCTTATTGGGGCTGCTTTTGGCCTGGGTTTTATCATTGGCCCGGTGATTGCTTTTGTGTCACTAGAACTAAGCGGCAACAATTACGCGGTGCCTGCCTTTGTAGCCGCCGCCTGTTCGCTAGGTTCCATCTTGTTAACCACTTTCTGGTTCACAGAAACCCTACCTCCTGAAAAACGAGGCGATGCCGGGCAGCGGTCGTCTTTTAGTGTCCGGGCTTTGTTGGCCATTCTACGTCATCCGGCGGTGGGGCTGCTTGTTTTTCTGCTTTTTGCTCAGCAGCTGGCTTTTGGCGGTTTTGAACAGCTTTTAGCGCTGTTTACGCTGGGCCGGCTGGGGTTAAATGCCTCTGGTAACGCTATTGTTTTTGTCTTTGTCGGTGTGATTGTGGTAGCCGTTCAGGGCCGTTTTGTGGGCCAGTGGAGCCGCCATTACGGTGACCGCCGGTTAATTTATGGTGGTCTGGGGCTGCTGGCCGTAGGCCTGATCTTGGCTGGCCTGACGCCCAGGCAAGCGGTGCCCTGGTATTCCCGCGTAGAACTGGAAGCTGAGCTAACCACCCAAGCCAGCGGTTTAACAATGGCTGAAGGCCCCGCCGCGTCTGACATTCCCATTACCCTGCCTGATGAAAGCAGCCAGAGTTGGTGGGGGTTGTTGTGGCTGCTGGCAGCCATGGTCCCTGTCGCTGTGGGCGGCGGCATTTTACATCCCACCATCAACAGCCTGATCACCAAACGTGTTGTGCCCGGTGAAGTGGGTGGTATGTTGGGCATTTCTGCCGCTTTTTACAGCGCAGCTAATGCCGTCGCCCCGGTTATTGGCGGCTTCATTTTTCATCGGTTTGGCCCTACCCTTTTGTTTACACTGTGGGGCTTGTTTATGGCTGTCTTACTGGCGACGGCCGTACGCTACCTGAAGCCAGGCCGCGAAGAAACAGCACAGCCCGGGTTGGCCCACGGCCGTTCCGGGCATTGACAGGCAGAGCCATGCCATTTGCACAAAGTCAATAACCCAATGATAATAAATAGTCCTATAGACAGTACTGGGTGACTATGCTAATTTACTCAAGCATTGTCACTTGGTGATGTCTCTTGTTCCCCATCGTTTACAACAACACACCAGAATTAAACCAAAAAAAGCGAGGAGATTTTCATGAAAAAAATGAACCGTTTGATGATTGTTTTTATCTTGTTCACCGGGCTTATACTGCTGGCAGCCTGTGGGGGCGGCGACACAACCACCCCAGAGCCAACAGCGGCACCCACCAACACGTCAGCACCAGACACGCCTGTGCCACCAACAGCCACGCCTGTGCCACCAACAGCCACCCCAGAACCCACAGCCACCCCAGATGTCACAGCCGGCTTTTCCACCTTTGAAAGCGCCGAATCGGGTGTCAAGGTTAGGTACCCGTCTGATTGGGTAAGCCAGGATGTGTTTGGCTTTTTGATGTTTGCCACCAACCAGGAGTTGTTTGACAACCCAAACTCGGTGGATGAAGGTGCGATTGCCCTGATCATCTCTGGTGACCTGATGGATCTGGAGACAACCGACCCGATGGAAGCCTTTGACATTGCCTCGGCCGAGTTTTCTGGTGACGATCAAGTAGAAATCCTCTCCGGGCCAGATACCGTAGAAATCAATGGCATGCAGGTAGCTAAAGCAACCATTCGCACCACCAGTGATGATGGTACGGAAATTACCGGCATCTTTGCCGTAATGATTGGTGAAGAGGCTGGCGGTGTCTTTGCCGCCTTTACCCCTTCGGCCACGGCCGAACAATACCTGCCGACGTTTGAAGCCATGTTAAGCACGGTGCAATTAAGCGCCCCCACCGTGACCGATATTGGCACGACGGATCTGCCCGAAACAGAGGGCTTCCTGCTGCCCGGTGATGTGGTGGAAAATAGTGTAGAGGATGAGGATGGTGACACCTGGAGTTACATTGGCCTGGAAGGGGAAGTGGTAGATATCACCGTCGAGCCAACCGGGGACCTGGATGTTATTGTAGACGTGCTGGATGCCGAAGGCAATTCGATCATCGGCGGCGAACTGGATGACCAGTTTGGCACAGAAACCATTACGGCGCTGGCCTTCCCCGCTTCCGGTGACTACTACGTGGTGGTGAAAGGTTTTGCCGGGGGCACAGGTGATTACACCTTAACCATTGTGGAATCAGGCACGGGCAGCAGCGGCGGCATCACCCCAACTGGGGATCTGAGCGTTGGCACGGCCGTGGAGGGTTCCATTACCGGCGACGAAACAGCCTCCTGGACGTTTGGGGCCCTGGAAAGTGACTTCATAGACGTGGTCGTTACGCCGCTAGATGATGACCTGGATGTGGTGGTAGACGTGTTGGGCCCCGACGGTAAGTCACTGTTTGACGAACCCACCGATGATTCGTTTGACACCGAAATCATCCCCGTCATCATCATCCCCGAAGATGGCCTGTATACAGTGACAGTCACCGGTTTTGAAGGCAGCGTTGGTGACTATGAACTGCTGGTGCGCGCTACCAACAACGGGGAGACCCACACCATCTTCTTTGTGTCTGACAGCAGCATTGATGAAGCCGATGAGGAACATCAATTCCCGTTTAATGCCCTGGAAGGGGACACCGTCACCGCCATTATTGAACCCTTAGAAACGGAATTTGATGTCGTCCTCTCCCTGTACAACGATGATACCGATGAATTGATTGAAGAAGTAGACGCTTCCTTTGGCCTGGAATCGCACACGTTTGAGGTTCCCGAAAGTGGCAATTACTACTTCCTGGTCAACGGCTTTGACGGCAGCACCGGCACCTATGATGCCGCATTTGTGGGCTCTGAGACTGTCATTTATGAGCTGGCTGTTGGTGATGAAGTGTACGCCAAGTTTGGTGAGGGAGCGCTGCTGCAATATTACCTGGGTGGCGACCCTGGTGATACGGTTACGATCATGATCGAACCAGATCCAGATACAGATGTGGTGCTGCGTATCACTGACCTGGATGGCAATATCCTGGTTGAGGATGTTGACCTTGGCTTCTCCGGTGAAGCCGAGACCCTGGAATATACCTTTGGTGATGAAGGTTTGGTCATCATTGAAGTGGTAGATTTCTGGGAGGTCCTGGGCACCTTCTCTTTGACAATTGAGTAAATTCTAAAACGCCAAAAGCTTAACGAACAGGCCGGTCTTGTACCGGCCTGTTTTTTATTTAAGTGAGTGACGATACAATAAATTCCATGCAGCGGCTTCTGGTCATTGGTGTGATGGTTATGTTTTGGGGGCTCATTATCGTGGGCATTGTGCGGCAGATGCCCGCCAGTCCCTTTGCCAACACGGCCGTGCCTACCCTGGTCACCACCTCAGAATCGGCCCTGCTGCGGCGGCCCAACCTAACCATGACACCGGCGATCCCCCCTACCTTTACGCCGCCATCTGCAGCGGCACCTGAGCCCCAAAACGGCATGGCACAGACCGTACCCTTACCTACCACCACCGCGCTGGCCAGCCTCAACGGCATTCCCCTGGCCAGCATCATTGTCATGTCGCCGGCCGTGGTGGCCAACGCACAGGCCATTTTTGTGCAGGGGCAGACCTACGGCCGTAACTCGCACGCCTATGCCAAAGTGGGCGACAGTACCATCCAAAACCCCCACTTCATGACCCGCTTTGATGAACCAGGTGGTTACAACCTGGGGCCTTATGCCTATTTGCAGCCTACCATCGATTATTTTGCCGGGTCACACAGCCGCGAAGGCACGGCCGTGCGTCGGGGCCTTCACGCCTGGACAGTGCTGGACCCACTGTGGGCAGACAAAACAGTGTGCCAACCCCATGAAACGCCCATTGCCTGCGAAATCCGCCTGCATAACCCGGCCATTCTACTCATCCGGCTTGGCTCCAACGACGCCGGCGTGCCTGATAGCTTTGACCAGAATGTGCGGCAGGTAGTAACCCTGGCCGTCGCCAACGGCGTTATCCCCGTCATTGGTACCAAGGCAGACCGCTTCGAAGGTAGTAATATCAACAACGACATCTTGCGGCAGATTGCCGCCGACTACCAGGTCCCTCTATGGGATTTTGATGTAGCCGCCCAAATGATTCCAGGACGTGGTCTGGATGTGGACAACATCCACTTGAGCGCCTTTTTTGCCCACGATTACAGCTTACCAGTGGCTCTTGAGCGTGGGCATGGGGTGCACAACCTGACGGCACTGATGATGCTGCACGCCTTGTTGACCATGGTCATGGCGCCGCAGGGTGAGTAAATTTGCCACGGAGACACCAGGGTTTTATGATGAAGACACATTGTTTTTGCCTGAGGCTTCAACCGCTGCCTTTATGCCTGGCGGCAGCCATGGTGATGGGGGTTATGGTGGCAGCCTGTGGTCCCAACACGGCCGTAAGGCCAGCCACACCAACTAGCTTAAATGCAGCTACGCCTGACCTGCATAGAAAGGACACGGCCGTGCCATCATACACACCCACCACACCCACGCCGCCCCCATCGGCCACCGCGGCACCGCCCACAGCGCCGCCCACAGCCACCACCACACCATCCCCCACCCACACACCTGCACCATCCCCCACACCATTGCCGTCTTTGAACGGCCTATTGCCTGGTGACATCTTGCTCATGGACGAGGCCACACAAGCCAATGTGCGCCAGATTTACGCTAATGGCCAGGAATGGGGGCGTGACCCTCATCGTTTTTCTGTACTGGGTGACAGTACCGTGATGACCCCTCATCTGATGGCCCGCTTTGAGCGCGAGGATTTAAATCTGGGTCCCTATGACTATCTACAACCCATTGTAGGCCGGTTCGCCGGCACCTGGCGCCGTTTCGGCGTGGCCACCAACTATGGCCTGCATTCCTGGTCTGTTTTTGACCCGCTGTGGGCAAACAAAAAGTGGTGTGAACCTAACGAGGATATGCTCACCTGCGAATTCCGGCTGCAAAACCCCGCTTTTTTGTTGATACGGTTGGGGTCTAATGATGCCGGCTCACCTGATGGCTTTGCCTACAACGTGCGGCAAGTAATTGAACACGCCAGCGCCCACGGGGTTGTCCCTATCATCATCACCAAGCCAGACCGTTTTGAAGGGGACAATACCAACAACGAGATTTTGCGCCAATTGGCGGTAGACCATCATGTCCCTATTTGGGATTTGGACCGGGTGGCGGAAACGCTGCCGGGCAAAGGGCTGGACGAGGATCAGGTGCACATGCTGGAGTATACGGCTAACGATTTTACAGACCCGGCTGTTTTTACCAGCGGCCATGCCATGCAAGATTTATCAGGGCTCATGGCTCTGTATGCCGTTCTGCAAACGGTGCAAACCCCGGCGGAATAGCTTATAATTCCCGGCCTGTTGGCATGGTAGGCAAACCGCACAAAGTTTTCGCAAATCCGGCATATTGGTTTTGTGCGGTTTCTCGAGGAATCGGCAACGCTTAAATTGATCTTAAATTTTCAGGAGAGGCTGCATGAAGAAGCTACTGGTTTTGATGGCTCTGCTTACGGCCGTCATCACAGCGTGTGACAGCACTATAGGAGGGGGTGATCCTGCGGCCAGCGTGGAAACGTACCTCCAGGCCAAGGTAACTGGGGATGAAACCACCATCCGCCGCCTGCTTTGTTCTGAGATGGAACAGATAGCAGACCGCGAGATTCATACGTTTGACAGTGTGCAAGAGGTGACCATTGCCGATATGGCCTGTACCGATGGCGGCGACGGCCGTGTCACCTGTACCGGTGTCATCAAAGCCCTGTATGGCACAGAAGAGACAGAATTCCAACTCACCAACTATCGTGTCGTCCAGGAAGATGGCGAATGGAAATGGTGCGGCGAGACTGAATGATCGGCAATCGGCTGCCGTCGACCGATGACCAATAACCGATGACCTACATGCAAAAACTATTCTCTCGTGAAAACCTGATAGCCCTGGCCCTGTGCTTCCTGATCATCTTGTTGGTGATTGTGACCACAGACAGTGCGCCGCAGTGGATCTACCAGGGGTTTTGAGACAGGGCCGCGTGTTGAGGCAAACCCACGACGCTTTTTGCTTGCTGTTATGCCTGACGGCCATAATCCAGACCGCTTGTGGCCCGGCACTGCCCAACCCAACGCCCACAAGGAACACGGCCGTATGGCTGTCACCCACGGCCGTGCCGCCATCTTTCACGCCATCACCACGGCCCGCTATCACGACCGTGCCCATCATCGTCCTGTCTCCAACCCATCGACAGGCTGCCCACCCCATGACCCCCTCACAGCCCCCCCTCCTCCCTTCACCTTCACCTTCGCTCACCCCCTTGCCACCCTCTCGCCGCCCTTCCCCGCCACCACCCCTCCTGGTTAATGGCCTGACATTAGACGACTTCCTGATAATGGACGGCGTTACGCGCCAGAATGTACGCACCATTTACCGTCGAGGGCAGGCGCTGGGGCGTAATGCGCATGCCTTCTCAAAATTGGGCGACAGTGGGGCGTTCACCGGCCATTACCTGACACGTTTTGACTACCCACCCCATTACACCCTGGGCGACTACGCTTATTTGCAACCAGTCATTGACCATTACAAAGATTCGTTTGAACGCTATGGGGTGGCTGTGGTCGTTGGTATCAGCTCCTGGCACGTGCTAGACCCGGCGCGTACCAACCTGACCTGGTGCGCCCCAGAGGAGCACATGCTGGCGTGTGAAATACGGCTGCACAACCCCAGCATTCTGTTTATTCGCCTGGGTACCAATGACGCTTCCTCAGCGGAAGTGCTAGCGCGCAACCTGCAGCGCATTATCGCGTTTACGGTTGAGCAGGGCGTAATCCCCATCCTGGCTACCAAGGCCGATCGTTTTGAAGAGGCCTACAACCAGAACAACGAAGCGATCCGCCATGTGGCCGCCGATTTCCACATTCCGTTGTGGGATTTTGACCGGGTGGCCAGCACACTGCCTAATCACGGGCTGATGGCCGATCAGGTGCATCTGACCCATGCCGACCGCAACGATTACACTGACCCGGACACCTTTAGCAAAGGCTACCCGATGAACGACCTGACGGCGCTCTTTGTGCTGAAAACTATGCTGGAAACAGTCAGAGAACCAACGTATGTGGCCCCCTCTTTTCAGGAGGCTGTACAGCCGTGAATGTTGATCTGGTGGTCATTGGCCTGTTTGTGGGGACGTCCCTGTTATATACTCTGCTCATTCCCGGCCGATGGCGCGGCTGGTTCCTCTTTATCGTCAGTGTACTGGCCATTTACTGGCGGCAAAGCTTTACCCCGCTTCGCTTTGCCGACTACCTCTTACAGACGATCACCATCCTGCTCACCGTGTTGACGTGGTGGGTAACAAGACCTGAACCCAACGGGGCAGCAGCAAAAGGCTGGCTAAAGCCTGACAGATCTGATGTTGTCACACTGTTGGTCTTGTTTGGGCTGGTGCTGCTGGTGGCAGGCAACCGTTATCTGGCAGTGGAATGGCGCCTGACGGCGTCACGCCCCCCGTCGCCATGGTGGGTGGCTGTTGGGCTGCTGGCAAGCGGCGGGCTGTTTGCCCTGGCCTGGCACTGGCTGCGCCGGGCAGCACGACGGCCGTTACTAACGGCCGTCATCCTGTTCATTGCCCTGCTCTTTGCCCTGCTCAAAGCGCCAGCGCTGACCACGGCCGTGGCTGCCGGCTGGCGCACCCTCACCGGCCAGCAAGCAGCCCTGGCCGCCCCCTCTGACCTGACCTGGTTGGGCTTTTCCTATGTGGCCTTTCGCCTCATTCACACCCTGCGTGATCGGCAAACAGGGCCGTTGGCGGTCACGCCGCCGCTCACACTGCGCGAATTTGTAACCTACGTCCTCTTCTTCCCCAGCTATGTCGCCGGGCCCATAGACCGGGTAGAGCGGTTTGTGGGGGATGTGCGGGAAGAGGGGAAAAGGTATTCAGTATTCGGTATTCAGCATTCAGTGATCAGGCAAAAAGGCGATGTGCCGAACCCATCACCGCTACCGGGGACGGATTACGGATCGCGCTATTGGCAGGGCGGCGGGCGCATTCTCATCGGCCTGTTTAAGAAGTTTGTCATTGCGGACACACTGGCGTTGGGGATGTCACTGACGGCCGTCAATGCCGCCCAGGCCACCTCTACCCTTTGGCTGTGGGTGCTGTTGTATGGGTATGCCCTGCGATTGTTTTTTGATTTTAGCGGCTATACCGATATGGCCATTGGTCTGGGCATGCTGTTTGGGGTGACCTTGCCGGAGAATTTTAAACGGCCGTACCACACCACCAACATCACCGCCTTTTGGCAAAGCTGGCACATCACCCTCAGTGCCTGGGCCCGTTTTTACGTCTTCAGCCCGCTCTCCCGCTCATGGCTGCGGCGCCGACGACGGCCGTCTAACACCATCATCCTGTTCACCGCCCACCTGGCCACCATGATCATCATCGGTCTGTGGCATGGCCTTACAGTAAATTACTTGATCTGGGGACTGTGGCATGGGCTGGCGCTGTTTGCCCACAAACAGTGGAGCGACCGCACCCGGCAATGGTATCAAGGTCTACAGGAAAAACCGTGGCCAAAGCGGGGCTGGACGGCCGTGACCTGGTTCCTGACCTTCCACTATGTGACCCTGGGCTGGGTGTGGTTTACCCTACCCACACCTCAACTGGCGCTGGAGACGTTTGGCAAGTTGTTGGGAATTAAGTAGACTCAGCTCTACCATGCAAAACTGGCAAGCCATCGGCCGCATTCTGTTAAAAGCGGCCATTTTATTTGTGATAGTGAACGTAGTCATTGCGGCGCTGCGGCCATACCCTACCCTTGCGGCCGTCTCCCTCTACAATACCGTGTATCCTGGTCGGCCGCGCCTGCCCTACGGCGAAAACCCGGCAGAAAGCTATAACCTGAGCCTGAACAGCCTGCCAGCCATGTTCGCCAGTCACACCCTTAGCCGACCAAAAGCAGCCGATGAGTTCCGTGTCATTTTGCTAGGTGATTCAGGGGTCTGGGGTTGGTTTTTAGCGAATGAAGACACGTTGGCCGGGCAGTTAAACACGATGGGGCCCGTTATGGGTGACGGCCGTACCGTGATCGTTTATAACCTGGGCTACCCCCTCATGTCTGTGGGCAAAGATTTGCTGCTGCTGGACGAGGCGATGCAGTACAGTCCTGACCTCATCCTTTGGCCGGTGACACTGGAATCTTTGGTTCCGGCCCGGCAGCTGGACCACCCCATTTTACAGCATAACCCGGCCCGGCTGCGCCGCCTCATAGAAGCGTATGACCTAACCCTGGACCCCTACGATCACCGTTTTGTGACGCCAGGTTTTCTGGGCCACACCCTCGTCGGCCAGCGACGTGCCCTGGCCGATTGGCTGCGTTTGCAGCAGGTAGGTGTGGCCTGGGCGGCCACCGGCATTGACCAGGTCATCCCCACAGACATCCCCCTGCGCCAATCTGACTTTGACGCCGACGTAAGCTGGCAAACGTTTGCAGCTGAAAGCAAGCTAACCACCCATGACCTGGCCTTTGACCTGCTGGCTGCCGGGGCAGCCCGCGCCGGTGATGTGCCTGTGCTGATCATCAATGAGCCTATATTTGTGAGCAATGGCCAAAACAGCCATAAGCGCTATAACCTATGGTACCCTCGTTGGGCCTATGACCAGTACCGTGAATTGTTGGCGGCTACGGCCGTGGCTCACCAATGGCCATATCTGGACTTGTGGGATGTTATACCACCCCATGAGTTTACTGATAGCCCCGTTCACCTGACGCCCGCCGGGGTAACCCTGTTAGCAGAGAGCGTGTGGGCGGGGGTCACAGCCGGGTCTAGCCCTGGCCTTTCTATGATCTGGCCGACCACCAAGGAGCATGAAGGGCAGTAACCTGCCTGCAGCGTGCCCCTGGGGAGGTTTTTTAGAGGCAAACTGTTTATAATTCTGCTTATAAATCTCCTATAGGGAGTGGAGATACCATGGACGAACAAACTATCCGCGCCAAACTACGCGCCTTTATTACCCGTGAACTTATCCGCGATGCGGGTTACAACTTGCAAGACGATGAGGGTATCATCAGCAATGGTCTGATGGATAGTTTTGCGCTGGCAGAATTTGGCGTCTACGTAGAGCAAGAATTTAACGTCTATATTCCGGACGCAGACCTGACTGTAGCCAAACTGGACACGCTCAACCAGATGGTAGCCCGGATTATGCGAGATCTCGCCGTATCTGGCCAGCCCTAGAGACAATGCTCACCCGGCATACACGGCCGTCTTTCCACACCCTGGATGATGCTATCACACTTGCGGTCGACGATGACACACCAGACGCCATCATCTATCGGGAAACGGGCCAGGAACCGGTATACGTTTCCCGGCGGCAGTTCCGGGCACATGTTGCTGGCTATGCGAGTGCCCTGTACGGGTTAGGTATTCAGTCAGGTGACCTGGTTATCATCGCCCATACCCAAAATCTGGAGAGCATTTACGCTTTTTGGGGGGCGATGCGGCTGGGGGCTATCCCCGCCATGTTTCCCACCCTCACCGAAAAGATGGATCCCACTATCTACCAGCGGCATATGGCTGAACTGGTGCGGCTGTCTGGCGTCAAAGCGGTGTTGACCACGGCTGAGTTTGCGCCGCATTTACGGGCAGCGCTGCCCTGCCCGGTGTATGGCTCAACAGAGATACAAGCGAGGCCAATGGCCCCTGAAGAGCACCTTTACCCGTCAATCCCTCATGGCTATTCTCCCCATGCAAACAACATCGCTTTCTTGCAGCACTCTTCCGGCACCACAGGCCTACAAAAAGGGGTGGCGCTGTCACACACGGCCGTGCTGAACCAGATTGCCAGCATGAGCGACGCCATTCACCTCCATAAGCAAGATGTGATCGTCAGCTGGCTGCCTCTGTACCATGACATGGGCCTCATTGCCGGCTTTTTATTGCCATTGATACAGGGCATCCCCCTGGTGCTTATGTCTCCGTTTGACTGGGTCAGCCACCCGGCGCTGCTGCTGCAGGCCATCCATGATCACCAGGGCACACTTTGCTGGCTGCCTAACTTTGCCTACAATCACTGCGCCCGCCGCATTCGGGCGCGAGACCAGGCAGGATTATCGCTGGCCTCCATGCGCTTGTTTATCAACTGCTCAGAGCCGGTACGGCATGACAGTCACCAGCTGTTTCTGGAGAAATTTACCTCAAATGGCGTACGACCGGAGATGTTGGGCGTGAGTTATGCCATGGCCGAAAACACCTTTGCCGTGACCCAAACGGTACCAGGACAGCCGGCCAGGTGTGACATTGTTAATGAACAGGAACTCACCACTGATGGAGTGGCCACCCCGGTAGAAAAGGAGCATCCCCAGGCCGGGGTGAAGGTTTCTTGTGGTGCGGCCATTGCCGGTACGGCCGTGTGCGTGTTGGCACCTGACGGCCGTGTCTTGCCAGACCGGCACGTGGGCGAACTGGCCATCCGCAGCAACTGTATGCTCACTGAATATTACAAACGACCTGATCTACAACCCTGCCAAAACGGTTGGTACCACACCGGCGACCAGGGTTATATGGTAGACGGCAACGTCTTTGTCATTGGCCGGACCAGCGACCTGATCATCAACGCCGGCAAAAACATCTACCCGCAAGACATCGAGGCCATTGTCAATACCGTGCCCGGCGTTCACGCTGGCCGTGCCGTCTGTTTTGGTGTGCCTGACGAAAAAGAAGGCACTGAACTGCTTGCCGTGGTGGCAGAAGTAAACACAGAAGACCCGGAAGTTCGCCAGGAAATCAATAAAACAATCCGGCAAGAAGTAACCCGGCATGGTGCCGTAGCTGTCAGTTACGTTTATCTGGTTGGCCCCCGTTGGCTGCTTAAGACTTCCAGCGGCAAAATCGCCCGCGCCGCTAACCGGGACAAGTGGCTGATGGAAACAGGTAAACGGTGAACAAGGCTTGATCATCAGGAAGCTTAACCCTCATTGTCTTCTTCCTCTTCGCCCGATTCTTTCAAACCAGCCACAGCATCTTGCATGGTCATTTTGATCAGCTGCCCGGCACGCTCTACTTCATTCATATCAATACGACCCCGTAAATAACTATAGGAAAACGCATAGCTGATCTGGGAAATACGGTGAATATAGGCAATAAAGACGGTGTTGGCTGTGCCAATGTCACTCACCGATTTTTTTATTTCCAGCAGCGGATTTTTCCAGACGATGTAGATCATGGTACTTAAGCCGGTGACAAAGGGAACACCGGCACCAAAAAAGTTGTCTATATCTAACTGCCCGGTTATGAATAACTGATAAGATTGCCAAAGCATAATGGCGCCCAGGCCAAAGAGGGTAATGCTCATCATAAGGCGCGCCACAAACCCAATCTGAGCAATGAAGATGGTCTGCCGCCAGACGCTTCTCGTTTCCTTATTTAATTCTTTAATGGGTTTTTGGAAGTAAGTTTCCAGGTTTTCTTCCAGCTGGTGCAAGATGGTTGCCAGCGCCTTTTCGCCGCCAATTTCCACACGTAGTGGCTGCAAATCGGCCTCAGATACTTCATGGGCCCTCTGGTAAGTGTCTATCCGTTCCCCGGCCACGCTCAGGCTGCTGTTGGCACTGGCAATCACCAGGGCGGCCAGGAGTGTCACCATGCGTTTATCACCCCGTAGACGCACCGCCTGTTCAATTAGGAGGTCGGTCATCAAGTCTGGGGCAGCATTTAGCTCTTCAGATGGGGTGACAATAACTTGTATAATGCCTGGGGCGTCAATGTGTGCGCGCTGCTGACCACCGGTTTGCAGCACCCGAATGATCTGCATTGTCTTTTCCTGCCAGTTATCAAACCGGCACAGTGCGCTGCCAGCCTTCTCCCGTACGTTTGTGGCCCCATCTTGAAAGTAAGAAGCCGCCAAATAAGCTATGGCGCTGCTGTGCGGGAGCCGGCCCAAGTAATCGGCCGTCAGCAGACGCACCCGCGGGTTACGGTTGTTTAATAAGGTATTACCCAAACAAGGGATCACTTCTACACTGCCAATTTGCCTCAGCGCGGAGACAACACTAATCACCACCCGTTCTTTGCCAATCCCTTGTTGTAGTTCCAGTTCTCGTAAAACTTCATCTGGCTGCAGTTCATCTTCCATACTGGGCGCTGACGTTTCCAGGCGATCCTGAGTTTTAAGTTCTTGCTCCAGAAAATGGCATAAAAAGGGGATAGCCGCGACATCAGCAGAACGGCCGAGCGCGGTGGCTGCCGCTTGAGGAATGGTGTACGTTTCTTCACCGCCGACGGTAACTGCTTGATAAAGCAGTTTTTCCAGGTGCTTAAGCTTCACCTGGCCAAGCAGCGCATTTAAGTAAGCCTGTTCAAAGGTTTCACTGCCATTCTCCAGGGCCACGACGATCTCCTTGACGGCAATACCCAGCGAAACAAGAGCATTTTGCCGAATTTCACTATTGGCGTCTTTTTCGTGGGCCTGCTGACAATAGGGGGTTCCAGGAATGGGGTATTGCTGCTCTAAGGTTGCCAGGCAAACGCGGCGTACGCTCACGTCTTTATCAGAGGTCAGGGCAGACCCTAAAATATCTGCTACGGTTGGATGGGGTAGTTGACTAAACGCCAAAGCTGCCCGTCTGCGTATAACAGGATCGGTTTTTTTGTCCTGAAACAGGGACTTGAGGTGAGTGACGGCCGTCTCCGTTTGTCCAGCCGCTGCCACCGCATCGGCCGCCTCTTCGATGTCCCCGGCCTGCTCATCTTGTACTGCCACCAGCAGCGCGGCGACCACATCAACTAAGGGTTGGGTTAGATCTGACACGGCCGTTTTCCCTCCTGTTTTAGACGCTCAACAGAACGTTACAGATGATCCGGCACGGCCACGCTTGTAAAAGCCACTCCCCCTGCCAAGTGACCGTTTAAAATAACTCCTCGTTTTGTCGAAGGTAAGGTCACTTCAAGCGCAGGTAGGCAGCCATTCCGCGCCCATTACCAGCGCAACGATAAGTGTGGGCGCTGCACGTTGATGGCCTGCACCAGACTGTCTAACTTCGCATGGCGTTGGGCATACGAAATCAATTCCAGCGATTTTCGTTTCTTACCGCTGCCGGGTAGGTCTTCATAATCAATAGCCAATTCAAAGCACAAAAGGCGTAGTTCATCATCACTAAAATTTTCTTGCAAAATCTGGAGCAGCTGCTTCAGGTCCACCCGGGTGGTGCTGTTTGCCGGGCCACCTTTTGTCATGGGGGGAGTATACTCTTTGGTCATCCCGGAAGACACAGAAGATTGTTTGGCCCGCACGACCTCAGCAATCTCCTCAGCCACCACGGCCACCCCATAAGAGCTCAGGGCCCCTACTTTGCCGGCCAGGGTCGGTGAAAAGCGGGCAATGTCTTGCTGGCTAATCTCATGCCAGATCGGCAACAACTGGGTATGACCTTCATACTCTCGCTCTAACATAGTCAACTTATCCAGTTCCTGACGTGGCCATGGTTTTCTAAAAAAGGCATGACTGAGGATAATGACACCATAGTCGGCATCACGCAGGCCTTGTTCTACCCGCTGGCTCAAACTATCACCCAGGCGCAGAACAGCGTCCATGGTTTCCAGGCCTATTTTCTGTAGGGCTGACGACAGTTCATGCGCTAATTCTTTGTCTTGTGAAACGTAGCAGAAAAAAACGTTGGCCATATGCGTTTCTCCGAATATCTTACTTGCCGTAGGGGCACGCCTAAAAGATGGTTTCTATTTTACCATATAATAAACAGAGGCTCATCATGGAGCCTCTGTTAAAGTTTAATCCAGATCAGCCACGGCCGTGGCCTTTAGGTCGCTTTAGGTCCGGCAGCCTTAATCTCTGATGTAACACCATCTTCAAACTGTTTAAAGTTTTCGATGAACATACCCACCAGTTTACGTGCCTGAGCATCATAAGCATCTTTATCCGCCCACGTATGGCGTGGATCTAGAATTTCTTCGGGCACACCGGGAATATACTTCGGAATCTGTAAGCCAAAATAGGGTTCGGTGGCAAATTCACCATCATCAAGTTGGCCTTCAAGCACGGCCGTGACCATCGCCCGTGTATAGGCCAGCTTCATGCGGTTGCCCGTGCCATAAGGCCCACCCGTCCAACCGGTGTTCACCAACCATACTTTGGCCTCATGCTTGTCAATCTTCTCGCCTAACAATTTGGCATACACGCCAGGATGCAGCGGCATAAACGGGGCGCCAAAACAAACGCTGAAGTTGGGCTGTGGTTCGGTAATGCCCCGCTCCGTGCCCGCTACCTTGGCCGTGTACCCACTGAGGAAATGATACATTGCCTGGGCCTTTGTCAGCCGGGCAATAGGCGGCAGCACACCAAAAGCATCGGCCGTTAGAAACAATACGTGCTTCGGATGCCCGCCAATGCCGGCGGGGTCTGCACCGGGAATATGGGTAATAGGGTAACTGGCGCGGGTGTTTTCTGTACGTGAGCCATCATCCAGGTTAATGCGATGTGTGGCCGAATCATACACCACGTTTTCCAGAATTGTGCCAAACATGCGCGTGGTATGGTAAATTTCTGGCTCACCTTGTGCATCCAACCGGATAACTTTGGCGTAACAGCCACCTTCAAAATTAAAGATACCGTCATCACTCCAACCATGTTCGTCGTCACCAATCAGGGTACGGCGAGGATCATTGCTCAGGGTGGTTTTGCCCGTGCCACTCAGGCCAAAGAACAAGGCCACGTCATCTTTGTTTTGGCCATAGTTGGCGCTGCAATGCATGCTGAGCACACCGCGCTTGGGCAGGTAATAATTCATGGCTGAGAAAATGCTCTTCTTAATCTCGCCACCATATTCCGTTCCCCCAATGATGACCAGCCGCTTGCCAAAGTCTACCAGAATAAAGGTCTGGCTTCGGGTACCGTCAAACTCCGGCTCGGCGTGAAAGCGCGGCATGTCTATGACGGTGAATTCTGGCACATGATCTTTCAACTTTTCCGGGTCAAGTTCCCGAATAAACATATTACGCGAGAAAAGACTATGCCAGGCATATTCCGTGACCACCCGCACCGGCATCTGATACCGGGCATCAGCCCCAACATGCCCATCAAACACAAAAATGTCCCGGTTTTGCATATAGGCGATAATACGCCGATAGAGATTGTCAAACTTTTCCTGTGAAATGGGCCGGTTTACCTTACCCCACCAGATATCTTTTTCGCTGGTGGGTTCTTCTACAATAAATTTATCATTTGGCGAACGACCGGTATGGTCGCCCGTAGAAACGATTAAGGGGCCTAAATGGGCCATCACACCTTCACGACGGTGAATGGCCTGTTCATAGAGCATGGGGGTCGGCAAGTTCCAATAAACGACACCGGCGTTGCGGATGCCATGATTTTCCACACCACATTTACTCACAAATGCGCCGAAATTTTGCATAGCTCACCTATCCTTTTCAAGATTCAAGTGGGATTGTAGATCGATCTAAGTGTAATACAATGTGACCGTTTTCACAAAGTTTAGTGATAAAGGTCACTAAAGAGATGAAAGGAACCATGACACATGTGCCGGTAAAATTTTTATCAGCAGCATATGTGATCATGATCATCTATCCAGTTGCCCCACAGGTAAACCAGGGGGCAACGGCCGTGGCTGAGCACAGGTGCTTTCCACAAGCATATGCCGTTCCTGGAAGGACGAATCATAAAAAGCATGCATCACATCTAGCACATGGTATGCCAGTTCACCTGATGCCCGGTGATCACGGCCGTAGCGCAGCCCATACGCCATGTCGGCTACGCCGATTCCCCGGCGCACACCATCACTGTGTGTGAGGGCCACATCTTCCCAATCATTTTTGGCGGCGCGGCGGACCTGTACCAGGCCGCCAAAGTTGTTGGGGTCTGGCACACTCAAAGAACCTTCAGAACCATAGATCTCAATCCGTGGCAGGGTATGACCCCAACTATCAAAGCTAATGATCATCGTGGCGATAGCCCCGGTTGTCATTTGCAGTGTCCCGGCCACGTGGGTGGGCACGTCCACGCCAATGCGTTCACCGCTGGCAGCCACGCGTTCTGGAAAGGACGTGCGTGCCATGGCCGCCACCTGCTGCACCGGGCCCAGCAAATGTACCAGGGCCGTAATATAATAGGGTCCCATATCAAATAGTGGCCCTGCCCCTTCTTTGTAGAAAAAATGGGGATTAGGGTGCCACCCTTCTGGTCCATGGCTAAGCATAAAGGCGGCAGCCGCCACGGGCTGGCCAATAGCCCCCTCTTCAATAAGTCGGCGGCACGTTTGCAGCCCACCGCCCAGGAAGGTATCTGGGGCACAGCCCACCCGTACACCGTTGGCCTGGGCTGTCTGTAAGATGGCCTGGCCGTCTGCTCTGGAAATGGCCAGCGGCTTTTCACTGTAGACATGCTTGCCGGCGGCGATCGCTGCCAGGCTGACGGCAGCGTGCGCAGCCGGGACGGTCAGGTTGATCACAATCTCAATGTCCGTTGCCGCCAACATCTCATCCACCGAATAAACGTGCGGAACAGCATGCTCGGCTGCTTTGGCATGGGCGGCATCCATCATAATGTCGGCCACGGCCGTGACCTCTAAAATCTCGAACTGGCGACAACCATTGATATAAGCGCTGCTGATATTGCCGCAGCCGATGATCCCAACGTTAACGCTTCCCATGAGCCAATCCTTTCTCCGTGAGATAAGTATAACTGTCTTGCACGGCCGTGAGCATATCGGTGCCACACCGGTCTAACTCCACGATCAGCCATGCCGCCGCGGCTGCCGCCGGAATAATGGTTTCATAAGGGAGCGTGCCCTGACCTACGGCCGTCATGTTGGACTGGGTATGATCGGCCGGGCCGTCCTTCACATGCAGCAGTGTCACACGGCTGCCCATGTCAGTTAAGGCAGCCACAGGATCAACACCGCCTACCTGGGCCCAGTAAGGGTCCAACTCAAACTCTATGACCGGGTCCAGGTATTCCAGCCACAGTTTATACGGCCGTGTCTCTGCTACCGGCTCAAATTCAAACCAATGGTTATGCAGCAGCAAAGTCACCCCCTGCCCGGCAGCTACAGCCGCCGCTTCATTCAGCCGATCACACAGGTGACGAATCGTTGCCACCGTTTTGTACTCCTCTGGCGGCAGCCAGGCGCATACCAGTTTAGTGCATTTTAACACGGCCAACCTGTCCAGGGATTCCTGTTTCTGATCACCCAATGGCAATGGCGCGTGAGCAGCACACACCGCCAGCCCTAACTCATCAAAGAGGCGGCGGGCATCGGCTACGCTGGTTCCTTCGGGAAACCCGGCCGTTTCCACACCTGCGTAACCTATCGCGGCAATGCGACGCATGGTGCCGGCAAAATCCTGCGCCAATTGTTCGCGCACGGTGTAAAGTTGTAAAGCAATTGGTTTAGTCATGGTGTTCTCCGGGTTTTAGATTTGTGAACTGACCGTCATGCCTGGTCGCTCATTTCCAACCAGGCAATTTCATTGCGCGTAAGCTGGCAGGTGATGGCCCGCAGATTGTCGGCAAATTCTTCGGCTGACCGGCTGCCTACCAGTGCGTACACGTCCAGGGGCTGGTTAAATACGTAAGCCAGGGCAATATGCATGGATGTCAGGTCGCGCTCAGCGGCCAGTTGGCTGGTGCGCTGCAACCGGCCAAAGTTCGCCGGAGTGCAATACGTTTCCACGCATACCTGGTCCAACCAGTAGGTAAACGTATCAAGATTATCCGGCGTGAAGCGGCCTGAAAAGAAGCCGGCCGCAACGCTGGACCAGGTAAAAAGGGGCATTGACTGGGCGGCATACCAGGCGCGGTCTGCCTGCCCCGGTGTGCCACTGATCGAGAGACAATCGGGCCAGGGCGGTTTGGCCGGTACGGCCAGGCTGAACTGAGGGCTGCTAGCCGTAAAACCAACCAGACCATGCGCCGCTGCATATGCGTTCGCCTCCTGAATGCGTGCGGCTGACCAGTTAGAGCCACCATAAGCGCGGATTTTACCGGCTTGCAGATGTTCGTTGAAGGTTTCAACGATGACGCCAACGGGTACGGCGGGGTCATCACGATGCAGCAGGTAAAGATCAATGGTATCTGTGCGCAGCCGGGCCAGTGAATCATGCAGATCGGTGGTGATGTCAAAAGGAGTAACACGGGGACGATCCTGGTTAGGATGACCACATTTGCTCAGGATAAAAACCTGCTCACGAACCCCGCGTGTGTGCATCCATTCTCCCAAAACGCGTTCGCTTTGGCCGCCGCCATACGCATGGGCCGTATCAAACGCCGTGCAGCCCATTGCCAGCACAGCATCAAAAAGAGACATGGCGTCGGCCGTATGGCTGGTATTGACAAAGGCCGTGCCTTGGACTAAGCGGGAAATGGGTTTGGGATTACCGGGGATACGGCCGTATAACATCTCTGTGATCATACATCACCCTCTCACCCGGAATTTTAACCAACTACCCAGGAAAAGCTAACAATCATCGGCAACCCAGATGGCGTTGATCATCCTGGTTTAGATGGGGCGGTGGGCTCCATCGTCGGCGTCAGTGTAGGCGTGGCGGCAGGTGGGATGGTTGGCGGTATGCTAGGCGTCGGTGTCGCCGGAATGGTCGGGGGTGGTGTATACGTCACCGCCGGCGTCTGGGTGGGGGGTACCGTGGGGGGCAGCGGTGTAAACGTGGGCACTGCCGTGGGTGGTATAGCAGATGACATCTTAGTGGGGGTGATAGGTTGAGACGGTACCGGGGTTGGTAGCGGGGGCGTCACAGGAGCGCCTGGCGGCACGGCCGTAGGTGGTACGCTGGTATTTCGCGGCATCTGGGTCGGTACGGCTGCCACCGTAGGCAGGGGCGGTGGGGCCGGAACCAGGGTAGCCACGGCCGGAATGGTGGGGGGGGTGGCTGGCAGTGTCACGGCCATAGGGGTACCTTTGATCTGTTTTAACCACCCTTCACAGTCGGTCCCCACTTGCTGCAAATAAGCGGATGGCTCCGGCTCGATGGTCCGTGCCAGAGAAAGGCAGTGACGCAAATCGGCGGCGGCTTCATCCCAGGACTGCTGCGCTATGCGGGCCAGGCCTCGCGCCAGGAAATAGGCAGGATGTGTGCCGTCATGGGCAATCGCTTCATCAAACTCGGCCTCGGCGGCCGCCGGCTGCGCTTGGGCCAGGGCGATGTTGCCCAACCCGGCGTGCGCCCGCGCCATTACTTCCGGTGAAGCCAACGGGTCTACGGCTGCCAGGACGGCCGTTTCCAAATAATAGGTCTGTGCCTGCGCCAGGTCATGCCGGGTATACCAGTAATTGCCCAGCCCAAAATGAGCCTGCGCCAGATTAGGGTTTAGAGCTAGAGCCGCTTCATATTGGGCGCGGGCTTCTTCAGCTCGCCCCTGGGCATCTAAACACACCCCCAGCGTCATGTAAATGGCATCGGTCCGGCCAAACGCTTCGCCAGGTGCAGCGGCCAGCGCCAGGGCAGCATGGAAGCGACGGGAACAACTATCATAGGCACCCGCGTGCAGCGATTCAAAACCCAGAGCGGCATTGGCAATGACGGCCAACCGTCGGGCTAGGATACGACCACCGCTTACGGCCGTGTCTACCACAAACGGTTCTGATAAAGAAGCGGCTACAACTTGCAACCCGGGCGAGTCGTCTGCCAGGTTATAGTGCAGGCTGACGGCGACCCGGTCTTGCTGCTGACTGCTGCTGAGCAGTACGGTCATATCGGCGCCACGGCTGGGGTGTGCCCGTGGCGGCGTCTGTTCTGGCATGAGGAAGTGAGCGACAACAGCTACCTGGTTTGTCAGGCCGCTTTGAGCCAGCCTGGCAGGCAGATCGCCAGCGGCAAAGGTGACCAGCTCTTGCGCCAGGTCATCACCTGGGGTGGCCAGCAGCAAGATGTTGTAGCGGTCAGGCGTAAAGGTGGGCAACGGCCGTGAAGGAGATGGCGAGGCCACAAACAATGACAGCCATAACCAGGCCAGCGTCAGTAAACCAATAACACCCAGGCTGGTCATCAAACCCGGCATGGCCCATTGCCGGGCTAAATCTTGCGGTTCTAAAACGATGTCTGCCGTGGCCGTGCTTGCTGCCGGTGCCTCCGGAAACAATGCCTCCTTTAACCCTTGCGGCTGAGGGTAGCCGGTGCTTTCCAGAAAGGCATCAATCCAGCCCTGATCATATCCACCACGCTGCGCAAAAATGCGGGCCAGCGTCTCTACATCTACGGCTTTGGGTGGCAAATGCCCTTTGCGCCAGCGTTCCACGGCCGAACCGCCCTGCCGCCCCAGCGCGTACCCCAGCTCATCCTGCACAATGCGTACCGATTTGTTTTCATTCTGGCAAATACGGTGGATGGCTGCGGTAAGCATCTGGGCAAATTTTTCAGCAGACTGGGTCATGAGCAGCAATTTCCTCACATTCGGATCAGATTCGGATCAATGATCCGACACCCAATCACGACCTGCGGCTATGATACAACCATACGTTGGGTGTTACCTGAAACCAAAGAATGCTCTTGGTGGATTTTTAAGATTCTCCCGCTTTCACCTATTATAGGGGAATCCATAATATGGCAACCCTACGTACACCAATCGTTGGAAAGAACTTACTATATAGGAGGTTTTCATGAAGAAGTCCATTTTGCTGGCCTTGAGTCTGCTTGTTGTCATGGTGGGGTCACTAACCACCCTGGCCCAGAACAGTGCCCAGGCAAATTCACTACTAACACCAACGCCCAGTCCCATCCCTGGGCCATGTGTTACGCCGCCGCCATTTCCCACCGCCACCCCCTGGGTGACAATCACCCCTACGCCTGTTTTTACACCCACACCCACGCCCTCTACCACGGGGGCACCCACACCTACCCCTTGTGTTATCCCTCCCACGATGACGCCTTACCCCACCTTCCCTCCACCCCCTTGTGAAACATCAACACCCCCACCGTTACCGGGCACGGCCGCACCCCCACCCTGCCCCACAACACCCACGGTAACGCCCACAACAACACCCATCTTTTCGGCCACTGTTCACGTCACGCCCTCTCGCACACAGGTGACTGTGGGGGAAACGGTAACGGTGACAGTAGACCTGACAGTCAGCGAGGGCTGCCAGCTGCCTGTATATATGCTGACGCTGGACCAGACAGGGCCAGATGGGGCCCTGTTTACGCCCGCTGAAGTTATGGTAGGGCCGGGTGTACCCATGCCCACCACCATTACCGTCACGGCCGTGGCCACCGGTACCACCACCTTTCATGCGGAAGTGGACGGCGAACGTAATTGTGGCCACGGGTGGCTATGGGTTTACCTGCATGGTTACTCCGAAGACATCACCGTAGCGCCAGAAACACCACCGGGTGGGCTTGAGCTTTTCCACTTTTTGCCGTTGATTATCAGACCCATACCCATCTATGGCTCTGTTCTGATAGAGAATGGTGTTTGCTGCCTGGGGGCTATCGCCGGGGAAACAATACCGTTGGATACAGCGTTTTTTGCCGTCAGCAGCATGGGGACGGTGGACAAAATGCGTACCAACCTGGCAGCAGTCTGCCTGGATGAAACGATGATGGCCACCCTGTCATGGGAGCCTTTTGTGCCCGCCAAAACATTCATGCTGATCGCGCCGATTAATTTCGTAGGGTTTAACGTCAGCGTGCAATATGGTGACGACGCCGGCAACCTGTCACCGGTTTATTGTGACGATATTGTCATTGAAGGCTTCCCCCCATCACCTACACCGACTCCCTGATAGCAGGGAGTCACTTGGGCTCTGCCCCGGCTCGCGTTACAATTACCAGCATCAAAGCAAGATGTGAGGTAGAAAATGAAGCTGATAGACGTGAGCCACACCATTGAACATGGCCTGATTACCTACAAAGGGCTGCCCGCACCGCTGGTGTGTGACTTTCTCACCCGCGAGGCGTCACGAGCCTTGTATGCACCAGGCACAGAGTTTCACATCGGCAAGATCGAGATGGTGGCCAACACCGGCACGTACATCGATGCGCCTTATCACCGTTTTGCCGATGGCCTGGATATTGCCGACTTGCCCCTGGCCGGGCTGGTAAACCTGGAAGGGATTGTGATTCGGGCAGCGTCTGGCCGGACCATTACCCCCGCCCACTTCCAACACAAAGACCTCAGGGGGAAAGCTGTCCTTGTTCACACCGGGTGGGACCAGCATTGGCGCACTGACCAATATTTTGAAGGCCACCCTTTTCTGACCGAAGAAACGGCAGTCTTTCTGCAAAAAGCCGGCGCGGTGCTGGTGGGCATTGATTCGCTGAATATTGATGACACCGCCGACGGCCGTCGCCCCGTGCACACGGCGCTGTTGGGCAGCCAGATCCCCATCGTGGAACATCTGTGCCGCCTGGACCAACTGCCAGATGAGGGGTTCCGCTTTTTTGCGGCACCTGTCAAAGTGCGGGGCATGGGTACCTTTCCAGTACGGGCTTTTGGGCTTTTTTAGAGGTAAGGGTTTGTGAAAGCAGTTATTTGCGAAGCGTGGGGGGAACCTGAATCATTGAGGGTGGATGAACGGCCGTCGCCGCCGCTGGGGCCGGGGCAGGTGCGCATTGGCGTTCATGCTTGTGGCGTTAATTTTGCAGACACCCTTATCATTCAAGGGTTATACCAGGAAAAGCCGCCATTTCCGTTTAGCCCAGGCATGGAGGTGGCCGGGGAAATTCTGGAAATAGGCGCAGGTGTCACCCATGTGCGGGTGGGCGACCGGGTGGCGGCCATTACCGGCTGGGGAGGGTACGCTGAAGAAGTGGTCACGGCTGCCCAAACCGTCTTACCCATTCCGGCAGCCATGGATTTTGTGACCGCCGCCGGATTTGCCATTACCTATGGCACGTCACACATTGCCTTGACACAGCGTGCTCATTTGCAGCCGGGCGAAGTGCTGCTGGTGCATGGGGCCGCCGGAGGTGTAGGGTTGACGGCCGTGGAACTGGGCAAATTATTAGGCGCTACGGTTATTGCCACGGCCAGCACGGCCGAAAAACTGGCCCTGGCCCAGCAGTATGGCGCAGATCACCTCATCAATTACCGTGAAGAAACGTTTCGAGATCAGGTTAAAGCGATCACCAACGGCCAGGGCGCCAATGTCATTTATGACCCAGTGGGTGGTGATGTGTTTGACGAATCTACCCGCTGTATTGCCTGGGAAGGGCGTTTGGTGGTCATTGGCTTTGCCAACGGCCGTATTCCCCAACTGCCCGTCAACCTGGCCCTGGTTAAGAATTTCAGCGTGGTTGGCGTCTATTGGGGCGGCTACTTATCACGGCACCCTCACGTCATTACCAACTCCCTGGCTACCCTCATGGCCTGGTACGCCGAAGGTAAGATCAAACCGCATATCTCCCAAACCTATCCTTTGGCAGAGGCGGGCGCTGCCTTAAATGCACTCATCAACCGCCAATCCACCGGCAAGGTGGTACTGACCATTCGCTGACCTTGCAAGTGCATCATCTACCCTACCCCTTCATTCTCGTTCGCGTAGATGAGGGAACAGCAGCACTTCGCGGATGGTAGCCTTGTCCGTAAACAACATCACCAGGCGATCGACGCCCACACCAAACCCCCCATTGGGAGGCATACCATACCGAAGGGCCCGCAAATAATCTTCGTCAATGGGGTTACGCTCATCATCTTCTTGGGCATACAATGTTTGCAGCATTTCAAAACGTGCCTGCTGGTCTAACGGATCGTTAAGTTCCGTGAAAGCATTGCCCATTTCCATGCCAGCAATAAAAAACTCAAAGCGCTCTACGTGGAATGGGTCACCGGGGATGGCTTTGGCCAGCGGCGAAATTTCCCGCGGATAG
The DNA here is from genome assembly GCA_011525915.1 of Ardenticatenaceae bacterium. Lineage (GTDB taxonomy): Bacteria > Chloroflexota > Anaerolineae > Promineifilales > Promineifilaceae > CAADGU01. The sequence goes on from WYBM01000026.1 coordinate 138,210, forward strand.
GTGGTGATGATGGTGGGCTGGATGAGCCGCGGCTCTACGGTGTCGCCAAAAATACCATCAATAAGTTTGCCCCAACTGGCGCCTTCTGGTGCGTGCCCGCCGGCCTCCCGAATGGCTTTGGCCAGACTGGCCGCATCCAGATGCTCCATATAATCGATCTCAGCAAACTGTTTGATGGCGTCACGCATGGTCATACGCGGCCAGGAGCCCCCCACGTCCACGGTCTGGCCCTGATAAGTAATAACCGTCCCCCCCGTTACCACTTGGGCTATGTGCTGGATCATACGCTCGGTAAAGAGCATCACATCCTGGTAATCCCAGTAAGCGGCATAAAACTCCAGCATAGTGAATTCAGGGTTATGTTTAAAACTGACACCTTCATTGCGAAAGTCACGGCCAATTTCATACACACGCTCAATGCCCCCCACCAGCAGGCGTTTCAGGTATAGTTCAAAGGAGATACGCAAAAAAAGTTCTTGTTTTAGCTGGTTGTGATGGGTGGTAAACGGCCGTGCCGCGGCGCCACCATACAACGGCTGTAAAATGGGGGTTTCTACTTCCAAAAAATCGTGGTCATCCATAAAGCGGCGCAAGGCGCGGATAATTTGGGCGCGTGTGCGAAACACATGACGTACATGAGGGTTGGTCGCCAGATCGGCATAACGCTGCCGGTACCGTTCTTCCACGTTAGAAAACTCGCTATACCGGATAATTTCGCCATCAACTTCTTCCTCTTTCACCACTGGCAGTGGACTGACAGCTTTGCTGAGCAGCTTCCACGCTGCCACACGTAGGCTCACCTCGCCGGCTCGTGTACGGAACATGACGCCGCTGACCTGCACAAAGTCACCCAAATCAAGCAGTTTACGGAAGATACGGTGAGCATCTTCACCTATTTCTTCCTGGCGCACAAACAATTGCACACGGCCGTGGCCATCCTCGATATGCGCAAACACCGTCTTCCCCATATCACGAAAACTGACGATACGGCCGCACACCGTCACCGGTGGCACTGCCGTTTCATCTTCAGCAAAAGTGGCCTTGGCGGCCACGGTGGTATGGGTGCGCTCCACACGCCGGGGATAAGGCTCTACACCTGCTTCTTTCAGGCGTTCCAGTTTGGTAAGGCGTTGTTCTTCAAGTTGTGTGGGTTGCCAGGTCATAAGCTTCTCTTTTCCAAAAAGCGGAGACCGGAGAGCGGCTGAAATCTCGCGCTCCAGGCTCCGCGCTCTTTTTCTCAAAAAAAAGCCCGTGTAAGTCACGGGCTAAAGATTTTTAGGCAATACGGCCGTCAGGCCTTGTTACTCAATCTTCACCACCCGGAATTCCAGGACACCGTTGGGCGCATTTACCCGCACCTTAGCGCCCTTCTTGGCGCCCAACAGCGCCTTACCTAATGGGCTTTCATTGGAAATGCGCCCTTCTTCGGGGTCGGCTTCGGCTGCCCCTACCAGGTGATAACGCTCTTCATCGTCAAACCCTTCTTCCGTAATCGTTACCCAACTGCCAATACGCACGGCGTCACGTGCGCCATTATCTTCAATGAGTTTGTAATTTTTCAGGATCTCTTCCAGCTCCTGGATGCGCCCTTCTAAGAATGCCTGCTCATTGCGGGCAGCTTCCAGGCCGGCGTTTTCTACAAAATCATCATCCTGCCCATCCTCAAAAGCTGCCTGAAGTCGATCAGCCACTTCCTCGCGCTTGACTGTTTTGAGGTACTCTAATTCTTTGGTTAACTTATCTACACCTTCTTGTGTAAGTAAATGAGGTTTCATTATTGTCATAACCTGCCCCTAATAAGGGAAATACCGCTGATGTCAGCGGTACGCCTCCATTGTGTTTGAAGTTAGGGGCGGGATTATATCAATAGAATCCGGGGCAGACAAATTGCTTTTTGACCGGGCACAGCGATGGCTTTACACTTACCCCACTTATGAAGGGTACAAGCGTTCATGAAGGTATTGATTTTTTGGCCGCTGCTGGTCTGAACCTGTTTGCGGTATTCGATGGCACGGCGCTGCCGGCCGCGGTAACGGTCGTCATGGCCCAAAGCGGTGTACCAGTGGCAGATTACGGCCGTCTTGTTCTTTTGGGGCATGGCGGGCGGCAGTTATGGGCCCAGTTGCAGGCAGTTGGCCCCCAAACGGTTGACCCCGTTGATCATTACAGCCTGACCATCACCCGCCAATTTATCACCCGTTACCTGGATGACGCCGATCACGTCATGCTCTATCCCCATGAACAGTATGTTATTCCCCTGTCACTGCTGGGTGAATTGGCTGGGTGGAGCTACCCTTCTCCACTGGGCCAGGGCATTCACCCCACATTTGGCCTGTGGTTTGCTTACCGCACCGCTTTCTTAACAAATTATGAGTTGGCCACGACAGTAAGGGCCAACGAGGCATTGGCCAACGAGGCGTTGGTCAACGAGGCGTTGGTCAACGAGGCGTTGGCCAGCGGCCGTGCCCCCTGTGACACCTGCACCCACAAACCATGCCTGACGGCCTGCCCGGCCGGCGCCGTAAGGCCAGACAAATTCGATCTGCTTTCTTGCGCCGGTTTTCGTGTGGCGGCACACTCCGTTTGCGCCGACCGTTGTCTGGCACGGCTGGCCTGCCCTATTGCCCCGGAACATCGTTACTCACTGGCCCAGATTCAATACCACTACCGGCACTCGCTGGCCACCATACGCCGCTATCAAGAAAGGGAGCAGGGCAGGCACAAGGCATGTCCCTACCAAAGGTCTTAAAACTTCTAAAACAGCGTCTTTACACGACACTGTGAACGCTTTATAAGCATTATCCGGGCTTAAGCGGGTCTACCTATGACAATTCATATTGATGAGATGTATCTGGCTTCTACGCTGTCCCAATTGGTGCAGATTGATTCCACCAATCCATCGCTGTCCCCAGACGGCGCCGGGGAAACAGAGATTGCCGCGTTTGTGGCGGACGCGCTGCGTGAGATAGGGTTGGAGGTTTCAGCCTGGGAAATTGTGCCGGGGCGATGGAACGTCATCGGCAAATTAGCAGGCGCGGGCCACGGCCGTTCCTTGCTCTGGAATGCCCACATGGATACGGTAGGGGTAACGGGCATGGCCGAGCCGTTTTCGGGAGCATTGCGCGACGGCCGTCTCTATGGTCGGGGCAGTTATGATATGAAAGGGAGCCTGGCCGCTATGCTGGCGGCCGCCCACGCATTGATGGCTGCCGGCGTCAGGTTAAACGGCGATCTATTGGTAACGGCCGTGGCCGATGAAGAGCATGCCAGCCTGGGCGCCGATGATCTGGTAACGCGGGGTATTTATGCTGACGCGGCCATTGTCACTGAGCCCACTGACCTGGCCGTCTGCCGGGCACATCGCGGCTTCATTTGGTATAACCTAGAGACCTTAGGCCGGGCAGCCCATGGCAGCCGCTTTCGAGAAGGCATTGACGCCAACATGCACATGGGGCGCTTTTTGGCAGAACTGGAAAAACTGTCACAAGAACTGCGGCAGCGGCCGTCTCACCCTCTGGTAGACGTGCCTTCCTTACACGCCGCCACGCTGCAGGGTGGCACGGAACTCAGCGTCTACGCGGCCCACTGCCGGCTACAAGTTGAACGGCGTACCATACCTGGTGAAACGGTGCCTCAGGCCACCGCCGAACTGCAAACCATTATTGATACTCTCAGTGAGAAGGATGCCACCTTCCAGGCCACTGTCACGCCCTTTTTCAGCCGGGAGCCTTTTGCCGTGGCTGAAGATGCTGATATTGTACGCCTGGTACACCATCTGGCGGAAAAGCGGCTTAAGCGCCCACCGGCACACATCGGCCAATCATTTTGGACAGACGCAGCCATCTTTGCCGCCGCCGGTATGGAAACAGTGCTCATCGGCCCGACGGGGCATGGCCTGCACAGCGCCGAGGAATGGGTAGATGTGGATTCAGTCGTGGATCTGGCGTATATTCTGGCAGACACGGCCGTCAATTATTGTCGTTAAAGGACACTTCGTTGCATTATGATGAATGATCCTCAGCCCTCCCCTCCCAAACCCGTTTCTACACACAGCCTCAGCCGGAAGGAACTGCGCACCAGTATCTGGCTGCCCATACTCAGTGCGCTGGGGCTGGTAACCCTGGCTGCCATTGTGGGGGTGTTTATGCCCAATGCGTTTGCCGCCGGGCTGGCCATAGCCATTTGCCTGGGGCTGGTGGCTTTTTTGTGGTACTGGCTGCGCCACCAGCCGATCAAACGGCGGCTTACGGCCGTGCTGCTGGCCATTCCGGCGCTGCTGGGGGTGAGCGTAGGGGTGAGCGACGGCCGTCTGGGACCCATCATATTTGGCATGGGCGTCACCGGGCTACTGCTTATCATCCAGCGCGCTGTTAGCATCCCCATCTCTTACCGCTTTGCTGCCCGTCGCTTTCAAAACGGCAGCTACGAGGATGCACTCATCCTGGTAGACAAAGCCATTGCCGCCCGACCCGATTTTTGGGAATCTTACCAGCTCAAAGCGCTTATCTTCCTGGCCCAAATGGACTTCCCCCGCGCCGAACGTGCGGCCAAAGCGGCCATGGAGGTCAACCCCAAAACCGATGCCGCGGCCAACACCCTGGGGCAAATCTACCTGGCGCAGGCCCAATTTGCCCCGGCCAGGCAGGTGTACATCCAGGCTGTTGAGCAAAATCCTGACCACGCCCTGCACTGGTATCATCTGGGTTTATGTTACTATCGCCTGGGCGAAACAGAAGCCGCCGCCGAATCGCTGGCGGCGGCCATCAAACGCGCGCCTCACATTCTAGAGTACGAGCTGCTGGCTCATTACTACCTGTGGCGCTGTCTGGCACAACTAGGCCAGAACAGCCTGGCCAGCGACGTTCACACCAAGATGCAAAAATTTGCCGCCGGCCTGCCGCTCTTACAAGAGCGGCTAACGCATCAGGCTGACACACCCCACCTCTCTTTCCTCCGCGCCGATCTGGCCGACCTGGCACAACAGGTGGCCGATTCCCCACCATAGGTAGACACGGCCGTCACCCCTTTATCTAGCAAACGGCATCTAGCAGCAGACGACGGCCGTGGCACTGTTCGCCTATACTTCTCACACCACAATATTCACCAGTTTACCGCGCACCACAATAACCTTGCGAGGTTGTTTGCCCTCCAGCCAACCCTGCGCTTTATCTGAACTCAGGGCAATTTGTTTCACGGCCTCGTCGTCCAGGCCAGCCGCTACGTCCAGCTTGTCACGCACGCGGCCGTTCACCTGCACAACCAGCGTTATGGTGTCTTCTTTGGCTACGGCTTCATCCCAAACCGGCCAGGGCTGCTGGTGGATGCTGTAAGCCTGGCCGCGCCGGGCCCATAACTCCTCGGTAATGTGCGGGGCTATGGGGGCCAACAACAGCAGCAGGGTATCTACGGCTTCATTCCAGGCGGCCTGGCTGACGTTGGCTGCTTTACGGGCCTCCGTGAGGGCATTACGCAGTTCCATAATGGCGGCCACGGCCGTATTAAAGGAAAAGCTTTCCATGTCCTCTGTCACTTTGCGGATGACCTGGTGGGTTTTACGGCGCAGCGTGCGGGTGGCAGCGGCCTCTTCGGTGTGAGGGGTGTAGACGGCCGTGCCTAGCTCCCACACGTCGTTCAGCAGGCGCTGCGGCCCTTTGATGCCATCATAATTCCAGGGACCACCCTGATCCCAGCGGGCAAAAAACATCAGATAGGTGCGCACCGTATCTGCGCCATATTTTTGCACCAGGGCATCTGGGGCTACCACGTTGCCGCGCGACTTAGACATCTTCTCACCGTCTTCACCCAGCACCATGCCCTGGTTATACAGGCGCATCATAGGCTCATCAAACGTTACCAACCCCATTTCACGCATCGCCTTCGTGAAAAAGCGGGTGTAAATCAGGTGCATGGTGGCGTGTTCAATACCACCGGTATACTGGTCCACGGGCAGCCAGTAGGTCCCTTCTTCGGGGTCAAAGGGGTGACGGTCATCGTGGGGGCTGAGGTAACGATATTGGTACCAGCTGGAGCACATGAAGGTGTCCATGGTATCCGTTTCACGCAGGGCGGGTTGGCCGCACAATGGGCATTCGGTGTGAATGAATTCTTCGTGGAACTTCAGCGGACTTTCGCCCGTGGGCATAAATTCTACATCTTCCGGCAGCATGACGGGCAGCTGCTCATCGGGCACCGGCACAGCCCCATGTTCTGGGCAATACACCACAGGAATGGGCGCACCCCAATAACGCTGGCGGCTGATCAGCCAATCACGTAGGCGATAATTAACAGCACCTTTGCCTATGCCCTTTTCTTCCAGCCAGGCAGTCACCTTGCCAATGGCTTCAGCCACGGCCGTGCCGCTGAAGGCACCTGAATTCACCAGATGGCCTTCGGTTTTGGAAGTGTATGCCGCTCCCAGTTCACCATCGGTGTCAGAGCGCCCCGGCATCCGAATGACTTCTACAATATCCAGACCAAACTTGCGGGCAAACTCAAAGTCACGCTCATCATGGGCGGGCACAGCCATGATCGCCCCGGAACCGTAACTCATCAGCACATAGTCGGCAATCCAGATGGGAATGCGCGCCTGGTTGACGGGGTTAATGGCGTAAGCGCCGGTGAAGACGCCAGTTTTTTCACGGTCGGCCGTTTCCCGGTCAATATCTGTCAGGTGCTGCGCCTGCTCGATGTACGTGTCTACCGCACCGCGCTGCGCCGCGCTGGTGATCTTGTCCACCAGGGGATGTTCCGGGGCCAACACCATAAAGGTGGCCCCCCACAGCGTATCGGGCCGGGTGGTGAAAATCTCAATGGGGTCACCCTGTTCCGTGTGAAAGGTGACATCGGCGCCGGTAGAACGGCCGATCCAGTTAGTTTGCATCACCTTCACCCGTTCCGGCCACTCAATCTGGCTGAAGTCCAACAGTTCTTCAGCGTAATCGGTGGTCTTAAAAAACCACTGTTCCAAATCTTTTTTGATAACGGGTGTGCCACATCGTTCACAGTGACGGTCTTCGCCCCATACCTGCTCACGGGCCAGGGTGGTGTTACAGAGTGGGCAAAAGTCCACGGCCGACAGCTTACGGTAGGCTAATCCCATAGCCATCAACTTCTTGAAGAACCACTGTGTCCATTTGTAATAGGCCGGGTCAGCCGAAACGGCTGCCCGTTCCCAGTCAAACATGGCCCCCATGCTGCGCAGTTGGCGGCGCATACGCTCAATATTGGCGTAGGTCCATTTGGCGGGGTGGGTGCGGTTTTTGATGGCGGCGTTTTCGGCCGGCAGGCCAAAGGCATCAAAGCCCATAGGGAAGAGCACATTGTACCCCTTCATACGCATATAACGCGCCCGGGCGTCAGACGGCGTCATGGCATACCAATGCCCGATGTGCAAATCGCCTGATGGGTAGGGCAGCATGGTCAAGGCGTAGTGTTTTGGCCGGCTCTTATCAATGACCTGCCGATACAGTTCTGTTTCTTCCCACCTTTTTTGCCATTTGGCTTCAATTTCGTTCGGGTTGTATGTATTGCTCATAAGTCACTTTTCCCTGAAAACAGATCGTCAATTTTTATTATGATTGTCTTAAGGCGACGAGCACTTGGGGAAGTGCCGGCCACCCTTCACCTGCTCACGCCATTATCGCGGCGCACAAATGACCAGCTCATAGACCCAGCCGGATCTGACGGAAAAACGCTGTGGCGGGTTAAGCGGTTGGCCGTTAAGGGTCACGGCCGTGTCTGCTGACATTTCACCTAGTTCCACCTGCGCCAGACCAATGCCGGGCATAGGCTGTGGCAGCCGCAGTACCATCATCCCACCCCGTGTCATGGTCAACTCATAGATACCCTCGCCGGTGATAATGGGCACCATAATCGCCTCTGCTGGCGGAATGGCCTGCGGCAAAGAGAGAAGCGATTTAACAGCATCAGGTGCGGGGATCGGCAGCGGTTCAGCACACTGGTTATGTACCATCAGCTCTGGCTGCCGGCTGCGCCAGACAACGACACCCACAAGCACCAGAACGGCGATCAGCAAGATGCCGATCACAATTTTTACACCGGGGGAGAGGCCGCCAGCGATAGCCGTGGTGGTTGTACGTGTGGCTATGCCCATGACGGCCGTTTGCCACCGTAGCTGCGCCGCTGGCGACAGTTTTACATAGGGCGTCACGGCGATGATCTCGTAATCATCCAACTGGTAAGGCAGCGAAAGGGCTACCAACTTCCCTGCCTCTCTAGGTGGCAGCCCCAGCAGCACCTTCAGACTGCCGGGTGCCGTGGCAATAATCATCACCTCGTCCGTAGAGATACCCAGCAGTTCGGCCAGCTTTTGTTTCAGATCTGGCCGGCTTTTAATTTTGTCATTAGACAGCACAATCTGGACTTTTTCATGGGACCGGCAGCGGGAAACCTGGGCTAACACCTGCGTCAGCCACTCATCCGGCCGCACTTTAACCATGGCGGCCACCAGGCAGCCCATTTTGTCATGCCGCTCAAAATAGGCGATCAGCTCTCGTGATAATTCACTTTTGGTGGCATGGGGGAACACTTCATAATCCAGACCCAGGTCAAAACAAAGCGTTTTCATCTCATCCAGATTAAACCGTTCCGCCAAAAACTCACGCAGTTGTGCTCGATCTTCGCTATTGAGTTGAGGCACGTTACCTCGCTGATAATGCCCGGCACGCCTATTAACAACCTGTCATCCAGAGCCGTTTTCAGCGTGCCGGGTACTGCTGCCAATAAAAAAACCCCTTTTCGCTCAGAGACGAAAGGGGCTTCCGCGGTACCACTCTGTTTGATGGTATAAATTCTTAGTGGACCTGAAGGGGCTCGAACCCTTGACCTCTACAATGCCATTGTAGCGCTCTCCCAGCTGAGCTACAGGCCCATATAACAACGGAATGGAATTTTATGCCAAAGCGCCGGTTGGTGCAATGCCTATTCCAAACCAAAACCATCCACTTGAGTACGTAACGGGTACGGCCGTCGCCGACTACTTGATAGTCAGTATTCAGTGACTAGTGATCAGTGTTCAGTGATCAGTGTTCAGTAGGGCCTACCGCTAGTCAATGTCCACTGAAAACTGGTTACTGACTTCTGATTACTGGTACTAGTGGTCAGTATTCAGTGACTGGATACTGTTTACTATTTTCACCGGCGCAGCTCACAGCCTTTATAGTTCAATTGTAAAGGTGGACCTGAGGAGATTCGAACTCCTGACCTCTACAGTGCGATTGTAGCGCTCTCCCAGCTGAGCTACAGGCCCAAAACCACACCTGGGCATCAGGCGAACGGAATAGTAGCCCAGCCCACAGACGTTGTCAAGCAAAAATTCCAGACTATACTTCTTTAGAGTAACCAACACTTTATGGAGGTAACCTATGGATAAAAAATACAACATCTCATTAGAATACTGTGTGCCCTGAGACTATAGCGCACGCGCCGTCCGTGTGGCGGACGATATTCTCACCAATTACCAGCACATGGTTAACAAATTCATCTTCATTACTGGTTCAAAAGGGGCCTTCGAATTTAAGGTAGATGACGAACTGCTCTTTTCTAAAAAGGGATTGAGCCGGCACGCTAATCCTGGCGAGATTTTAGAGCTGTTCAAAGAATATATTGGTCCCGGTGTAGAACCCTATCCACGTGATTAACTGCGGTGATGGGTAACGGCCTGGTACCAGTAATCAGAACTCCGTCATCCGTTTTCAGCAGGCTATTTTCAGAGACAGGCCAACACTGAAAACTGTATACTGATCACTGAAAACTGATACTAGGAGGTTTGGGCCGTGGATACCCAGCACGACAAGACATGATTGAAATATTGCAAATGCCTTTGGGACCATTAGAAACCAACTGCTACATTCTGGCCTGTGAAAAAACAATGCAGGCAGCGGTGATTGATCCGGCATGGCACGGCCGTAGTATTGCCGCTACCGCAGACGAAAAAGGGTACCACATCACCCATATTCTGCTCACCCATGCCCACTTTGACCATGTGGGGGGTCTGGCTGAAATCAAAGAAGAAACCAACGCCCCTATCTATGTCCACCCTGACGCCTTGCAGATGCTTTCCCAGGCCACTATGTCTGCCGCTTTTTTTGGCCTTACCATTCCCAGCCCCCCCGCGCCTGACCACCTGTTGGCCGCAGGCGACACCATTCAGATAGGCGAACAAACACTGGAAGTATTGTATACACCCGGCCACGCACCGGGTCATGTTTGCTTCTACCTGAAGAGCCATCATGTCCTCTTTGATGGTGATGTCTTGTTCCAACAAAGCATTGGCCGCACAGACCTGCCCGGTGGTGACTACGCCATGCTCATGCAGAGCATCCGCGAAAAACTGCTGCCCCTGCCCGACGAAACGCACGTGCTTAGCGGTCATGGGCCAGCTACAACCATTGGGCAGGAAAAAGGGTGGAATCCGTTTCTGGTGGAATGATCAGTTTTCAGTGAGCAGTATACAGTTTTCAGTGCTGGCTTGTCTCTGGAAATAGCCTGCTGAAAACGGATGACGGGCTGCTGAATTACCGGTGTTAGACCCCGCACCCGGTTAGGATACGGGGGTAGGTGAGGGTGTAAACGTAGGCGTGGGGGTAGGGGTAGGGAATGCACCCAACCAGTTAAAACAGGCGGGGTCACTGCTTTCACCACCAAAGGTGTAGATCGGTAGGCCGTCGGCACGACTGCCGGTGACGTTGACAATGCTCACCCGCCAGCACAGGCGATGGTCTTCAGGCACGTTAGGACGCCACGCCGAGGGGACTTTAAACGAAGTGTCACGTGTAAACCCACGCTGAGGCAAACGATCCAACTCATTCGTATCGGCCAGCTCTACCATGTACCATTCATGCTCCGTCAGGTTTTTGACGGCCACCCATTGCAGGGTCAGCACACCATCTGGCGGCTCAATGGCAGCTTCGTTGACCGGGTAAAGCAGATGTGGCCCGGCTGGTGGCGGTGTGAGTGTCGGTGTGGGCGATGGCCCGGGCGTGGGCGGTATATCGGCCGTATTGCCGTAGAAAATCTGGGGGATGCAGACGGTGTCCCCGGGCTGCAGAATAGTGGCATCGGTGATGCGGTTGACACGGGCTAACAAGTCAAAGGCCATACCAAACTGGCTGGCGATGCCCACAATAGAGTCACCAGCCTGCACTTCATACCGGTCACAATGACGAGGGTCGGCCACCACGGTTTCGCCATTGACCTCCAGGATCACCACATCTAACGGCGGTGTGGCCGTAGGCCAGGGAATGAGCAGGTTCTGGTTAACCTGAATTTGGGCGTCAACGGGCAGGCTGTTAAGGCCAGTAATACTTTCAATGGAAACACGATAGAGAAAGGAAAGGCCAAACAATGTCTCACCGCTGCTGACAGTGTGGGAACGCGGCGGTGGTGGCGTGCTGGTGGGCGCCGGTGTGGGGGTGATGGTTGGTGGGTTGGTGGGGGGCAATGTCTCCGTGGGCAGGGGGGTCCAGGTGGGCGTCAGGGTGATGGTGGGGGGAATAGGCGTGGCCGAAGGTGCAATCACCATACTGACTTGATCAGGCCGGTATTGCCAGAAGAGAACGCTCAGAATAAGGATGATGATGGTGAACACGGCCGTCATCGCCAATACCAGAGGTGCCTGCCGCTCACGCATGACAGAATGCACAATTTCGGGAGCCGGTAAGGGGGCATCAGCAGCTGGTTCTATAACCGGCGATGGCGAAGCCTCTAGCTCAGCAGTGGTCACTGGCTTGGCAATGGTCACTGATTCGGCAGCGGCCACCACAGCAAGGGCATGCCCACACATCAAACACACAGTGGCATTTTCAGCGGTAACCGCATCACACACCGGGCAACGACGTTCGTCGTTTGGGGAGGTTATATCCTTCTCACTCATTATCCCAACTCAAAGCGGGGCATTATATCAGAGTTAAGATCAGGCACAAACAGTGCCCAGGTGGTTCTCATCTTTTGTAAGGGTTTGTTTTAAGGATGATCAAAGCGAGCCCACAGTAGCAGACACGGCCGTAAAGGCATAGCCATCACGGCGGCTGACCTCTGAGAAGTGCAGCCGCCGCAACACCGGATTATGTGGATCGGTCACAAAGTCCCAAAAGGCATTTTGCGCTGCCGTACCCACACGACCGCCATTGCAGCCAATAAAAATGTGCTGGCATATGTCCAGACCACGCACCCGTATGGGGGCTACCTGCCCGGCCACCAATCGGGAGACCATGATCTGAGAAACAAACCCCACCCCGATCCCCTCTTGCACCGCCAGGGCAATCGCTTCTGAGTTCCCCAATGTCAACACGGTTTGCAATTTATCGACCGAAATACCCATTTGCCGCAAGCCATGTTCTGCTACCGTGCGTGTACCAGAACCTTCTTCGCGCCAGATAAATCTGGCCTCCAACAATTCCGCTGGCTCGATATAGTCACGCGAAGCCCAGGGATGGCGAGCTGGCGCAATCAGAATAACCTTATCGGTGAGGAATTTCTCAAATAACAGGTCACCGTGAAATTCGCGCTCGCTGGCCAGGGCGACGTGAACCTCACCACCGCCAAGCTTTTGCACGGCCGTTTCCCGCGGCATCGTGAGACAGCTGGCTTCCACCCGGGGATATTTCAGCATAAACTCGGCCATCAGCAGCGGCAAGATATATTTGCCCAATGTTGTGGAACAGCCGATGTGAAGACGGCCATAAACCGATCCCTTAAGCTGTTCCATCCGGTTTTCAATGCTGTAAGATTGGGCCACTAACCTTTCAGCCATAGGCAGCAACACTTCGCCAGCGTCTGTCAGACACAAATGCCGGCCAGAGCGCACAAAAAGCTGTGTATCAAAATGGTTCTCCAGCGCCTGGATATGCTGACTGACACTAGGTTGTGTCATATGAAGCTGGCGCGCTGCGGCCGTGAAGTTCAGGGCGCGTGCGGCCGCCAGGAATACGTTCAGTTGATGAGCATCTAACATAGGGCCTCGTCATAAAGTGATCAAAAGGGTGCCAACCATTGGGCTTTATTATTGGGTCAACGACCTCTTCCTTACAGTGCCAAATGTCACCCAATAGGCATTTCTTCATAACAAAACCTTATGCAAAAAGTCATGTGCTGCCTGGTAAGACAGTGAACCATTTTTCAGACATTCACACCAGCCAGCAGCATCTGGCATCAGCGCCCATTACCCAACCAGGTAGGTAGCCGTACCCAGGGCAATTTCTACCCCCTCTTCGTTATGCAGTTCCATGCGTGTCACAGCTACCTTATTTCCCTTGCGGATGACCCGGGCCGTTGCCGTAAACGTCTGCCCCCGCCCCGGCCGCAGGTAATCAATACGAATATCAATGGTGCCCAACTTTCGCAGCCGCCGCTGCATCTCCTCTGCAGAGAGGTCTAGCAGCTCTACCACCAGGCTGGCCATAGCCACCATACCACCGGCCGCATCTAACAATGATGCGGTGACGCCGCCATGCAAAATCTGGTAAAATGGGTTGCCCACCAACTCTGGCCGCATTTTTACCCTGAGTTCCACACTCTCGGCCGTCAACAATAGCACCTCTAAACCAATCGTTTGGTGAAAAGGAATATGTCGGGCGTACAATCCCTCAATCAATTTCAGAATTTCTTCATCTGTCATTTGCCACTACCTTTACTGTCAGGCAAAAGCGCCAAAGTTTTCAAAAGGCGCGATTGTACCTTTGTTGCCTATAGGGGGCACGGTACAATAGCCAGATGACACACAAACAACGTCACCTTTATTGGGAAAGCTGTTACAATGTCCGCGACCTGGGTGGTTTGCCCACAACAGCCGGCGGAGAAACACACTGGCAGGCCATTATCCGCTCCGACGTATTGAGCCGCCTGACACCAGCAGGACAGCAGGCCCTGCTGGACTATGGGGTGCGTACCATTATTGACCTGCGTGGGCCCCAGGAAGTGGCCGCCAAGCCGTCTCCGGTTACCCAACCAGGGACAAATGACACGGCCGTGCTCACCTATCTAAATCTACCTCTGGAAAAGTATTATCCACACGTCAGCGCCCTGATCAGCCAGGCGGCCACCCGGGCCGAGGTGTACATCATCATCCTAGACCATTACCCGGACGCCATAGCCGACGTCATGCGGGCCATTGCCTATGCCCGGCCTGGCGGGGTGATCATTCACTGCCACGCAGGCAAAGACCGCACCGGCATTGTATCTGCGCTGTTATTAAGGTTGGTCGGCGTGCCCACAGACATGGTGGTCGCTGACTACGCTGAAAGCCAGGTGCGCCTCTGGCCGTTGTATGAGAAGATGGTAGCTCAAGCAGGGGGTGAAGAGAACCTGGGATTTTGGCTAAAGCCCACGGCCGTGCCCGCCATGATGCACCACACATTGGCCCACATAGAAACAACCTATGGCAGCGTACAATATTACTTACAACAGGCAGGGCTGACACCTGCAGAAATAAAACGTCTGCAAAATCGCCTGTATCCACTTTAAAGTAGAGTAGCGCAATGCCCCCATTTGGTGGTATGCTAGAGGGCACAAACCAAAACATTATCAGGCGGTCACAATAGATGTGTTGTGGCCGCTTTTTACGCCAAGAGATAGATATGACCGAACAAACATTCACCAGCCACGGCTCGCTCATGGCCGAAATAGAGAAAAGGCGCACCTTTGCCATCATTTCCCACCCCGACGCGGGCAAAACAACACTAACCGAAAAGCTGCTGCTTTATGGCAACGCCATTCACCTGGCCGGGAGCGTACGCGCCCGTAAGAACCAGCGGGCCGCTACCTCTGACTGGATGAAAATGGAGCAGGAACGTGGTATCTCCATCACCTCTACCGTGCTGCAATTTCCCTACCAGGGGCGCATTATCAATTTATTGGACACCCCCGGCCATCAGGATTTCTCTGAAGATACCTACCGTACACTGACGGCCGCTGACTGCGCCGTCATGGTTCTAGATGCCGCCAAAGGGGTGGAAGAGCAGACGGTCAAACTGTTTGAAGTATGCCGTCGCCGCGGGATTCCCGTCTTTACCTTCATCAATAAGATGGACAGGCCAGCGCAAGATGCCCTGGCGCTGCTAGATGAGGTGGAAACGGTTCTGGGGATGCAGCCTGTGCCTATGAATTGGCCCATTGGTGACGGCGACACCTTCTTGGGAGTGTATGACCGGATGACGGAAGACGTGCATTTGTATGACCGCACCGCCCATAACCAGACGATATCGCCGGAGACCATTACTTCACTGGCTGACCCGCGCATCCAGGCTACCCTCAGCAGTCACCAGTTTGAGGACTTGCACACGAACATTGCCCTGCTGGATGAGATGGCCACTTTTGAGCGGGAAGCATTTAAGCGCGGCGAACAGACCATCGTCTATTTTGGCAGCGCCCTGACCAACTTTGGCGTGCAGCTCTTCTTAGATGACTTCATAAGATACGCGCCCCCCCCCAATACCTATACCAGCGATGCCGGACCCATTGACCCTTATCAGCCAGAGTTCACCGGCTTTGTCTTCAAAATTCAGGCGAATATGGACCCCAAACACCGGGACAGTGTCGCTTTTTTACGCATTTGCAGCGGCCGGTTTGAGCGCAATACTCAGGTAAAGCATCCACGCACGGGCAAGATGTTAAAGTTGTCACGCACGTACACTTTTTTTGCTGATGACCGGGAAGTGGTCGACGAGGCCTTTGCTGGGGACATTGTGGGGCTGCCGGGCAACCGCGAGTTTAATATCGGCGATACGATCAGCGCTGGCGCAGCTTTTAACTTTGACCCTATACCCCGCTTCCCTACAGAACATTTTGCCCGGCTGGTGAACCTGGATGTAGGCAAACAAAAGCAATTTTTGAAAGGCCTCCACCAGCTGGAAACGGAAGGGGCCATGCAAATTTTGTATGAAGCTGATGCCGGCCGGCGTGATCCCCTGCTGGCGGTGGTGGGGATGCTGCAATTTGACGTGGTACAGGCCCGACTGCAAGAAGAATACAACGTCAAGACAAAGCTGGAGCCGCTGCCACACCGCTTGTGCCGTTGGGTAGAGGGACCAGAAGAAAGCATTGAAAAGCTGCCCTGGCGTTATGGCATGATGAAAACACGAGATTTTGACGGCCGTCTTGTCGCCCTTTTTAGCTCCCCCCACGAACTCAGCTATTACAGTGAAAAGTACCCGGAGTTAACGTTTAAGAGCATTAGCTAGTACTACAACGAGACCAAAGTCTCGTTGTAGTACTAACAGGCTGACGAACAACCCATTTTACAGGGCTGACTCAACACCCCCCCGGTAGGCGCGTACAAGGGTCAACCAGGCGTAAATGCTCTGTGATACCAAAGTGCAAATGGGGGTGCGTGGAAATGCCGGTGCTGCCAGAGAGAGCGATCATGTCCCCTTGAACTACCGGCTGCCCCCCCGTCACCAACAGCTCACTGTTATGGGCATACATGGTGCGCAGCCCCTGGCCATGATCCAGAATAACCAGATAGCCAAAGCCATGAGCGTGCCAGCCGGAAAATTCCACCACACCACCCGCCGCGGCCAGAATAGGCGTGCCCACAGGCATGGCAATGTCAACAGCCCCGTGTCCGTAGCGAAAACGCTGATACAGTCCCCGGTAATCGTTGGGCCAGATCAGACCCAAGGAGGCGTCTGGCAGCGGTGTAGGCACGGCCGTAGCCAGCGGTGTTGGCCAGAGCGATGGCGGGTTGGTAGGGAGCACCTCGACGGGCGACCCGGGTGTATAAGGTACCAGCCGCAGTGACTGCCCAGGGTAAATGAGACGCGGGTTGGGAATAGCGTTCACGGCCATGATCGCCATGACGGTGGTGTTGAAGCGGCGGGCAATAGCAAAAAGAGTATCACCCCTTTGCACCACGTACACTGTCTCCTGAGCGGCCGGTGGCAGGGGCTGATCCGGTGAAGGTGAGGGCGTAGACGGTATCTGTGGTTCAGGCACCAGGGTGGCAGTCATGGGCTCCGGCGGTGGGGTGACCACGGCCGTGCTGCCCGGAATAAGCAACGATTGTCCGATTAAAAGAAAGTCTGGGTTGAACAATGCATTGGCCTGTACAATGGCTTGTACTGTTATGCCAAACCGCCGGGCAATGCCAAACAAGGTGTCGCCAGGCTGAACCGTGTAGCGTGTGTCATTTGCAGTTTGCCAGTACGGACCTGCCCTTACAAATTGTACAGCTGGTCTTTCCTTTTCTACTATCCGGCGTCCGTTAAGCGGCGCCTCATGAGCGGCCGCCTTCCCCTGCATAAAAAGAAAAGCGATCAGGGTTCCCAGACTTGCTACCACTATCCATACGCCTACAGCCAATCCTGCCCACAACCAGTTCACTCGCTTCATCGGTGGCCTCCTTGCCGCTGTCTGCCACCAGCATACCGCCTAAGCCAGATTGGGCGATGAAGGGAACGTAAACGAGGGATAAAGCAACAGTAAAAAGATAAGGGCGTTGGCCACCGCAGTTTAACCGATTACGGGCCAGCACCCCAGGCAGCGCTGGCACAGTGCAAACCTGCCGGGGCAAATGACTGTTCATAATCCTGAGCCGGGGCCATGAGGCGTATAAAATTGTCCTCCACCAGGGCCAGCCAACGGCCGTCGTCCGTCCAATCGGCGTGCCAGTGCATGGGCAGTGCCAGGTGGGAACCCGCATGAGCGGTAAAGGTTTGTAACGCACCTGTGGTCACATGATAGAGATAGATACGCCACTGCTGCCCGGCTTCATCTTCCAGGCCAGCTATGAGCAGCCAACGGCCGTCAGGCGAGAAGCGATAGCCCCTGGCAGCGTGTGGCTGAAGGGCTAATGGCTGGGCGATGATCTCCCCGGCTTGTCCATGGGCCGCAAACAGCAGCGGACCACCATCACCCACACCCAGAATCAACAACACCTTCGGGTTTTGCGGCGACGGCCGTACAAACTCCAGGCGCAACGTGCCTGCACGCGGCGCTTCCGGCAAAGAGGCCAGCAGACGCGTGCTGCTGAGGACCACACTGGGCGTAAGATTGCTGACGTTTGCCTCCACGATCTGCATTTCATCAGGGCCAGACACCACATAACCAAGCCATTCATTATCAAACCAGAAAGGGGAGATGCCGGCGGTGATCTCGCCCAGGTCAGGCCCTTTGTCGCTTTCATACACCACCAGTAGGGGCGCGCCATCTAAGCCCTCATTGTGTAAGCGAGTTTCGCCCACGGCCGTGATCGTGCCCACCCCATTGGGCGACCAGGCCGGGTAGCCCTCCATGGGCGTTGGCGCACACCCTTCCCCCGCCAGGCAGGTGGGAATGTTGAGCAGCCAGTAGCCGTCGTCCGGCGCTGTCATCGTCCACAACAGCTGCTGCCGGGTGGGGTCGCTGAGCGAAGGAAAAGCCACCGACGCCGCTTCCGGCCACGCCAGGTCAAATTGAGCGCCGTCTGCCCACAAGAACGTATCAGCCACCTGGCCGGCTTCCCCTTGTGTGATCAGCGTAACGGCCAGCCCACTGTGGTTCGGCAAGGCACGAATATACCCGGTGTCGGCGGGCAGGTCGGCCAGCTTGGTGGTCTGGTTACGGGCAAAGTCGTGCCGGTACAACGCCAGCGCCCCCGCCGCCTCATCCTGGCAGAGCA
Source organism: Ardenticatenaceae bacterium (assembly GCA_011525915.1). Taxonomy (GTDB): domain Bacteria; phylum Chloroflexota; class Anaerolineae; order Promineifilales; family Promineifilaceae; genus CAADGU01. The sequence continues at coordinate 156,823 of WYBM01000026.1, forward strand.
AGACAAGGGGCTGAGGAGGCACCGCGGCAGTGGCCAATGCCCATCGTTGTGCCTGTTTGGTCTGCACATATGCCCGCCACCGCGTTTCCAATTCATCCATCGTAAAGCGATTGTCAGTCATGGCCTGCAGCCACTCATCGTATAACATGACCTCACTCCCCGCCAGGGAGTGCCCCATAGTTTTGGGAGCCACACGTAGGTCTTGAATGAGAAAATCCAACAAAGCGTATACAAAGGGGGTGGCCGGCTCACGGCTGCGCCACAGCGGTTCGCCCGCGCGCAGTGTCACCGCTTGTTCCGCCAGATGCTGCCAATTGGTCAGGGTAAGAGGATACGGCCGTAATGCCAACCGTCTCAGCTGCCAGGCCTCCCAGGCCTGCCAAAATGGCCCTTCAGAACCGATAATAAGGCCTGATAGCTGGCGCATCAGCGGGCTGACAAGTTGGGCACTATAGCCGCGGACCATCACCTGGTAGCCGGCCTCATCCGGCGGCAGCCCGGCCAGGGTGGGCGTAGGCAGCCGCACCAACCAACTGTCGTTGACAAACACTACAGTATCAAACTGGGGTGATAAAGCAGCAGGGTTGGTGGAAAATTCTACCTGCAAATGAAACCCACGAGGGCAGTCAAAGGCAGTGCTGGCGCACAAAGCGGCCAGCGTGGTGTCCAGGTCCAGCGCCAATCGCTCGACGATTTTCTGATCGCGAGCCGGGTAAGTGAATGTTAGAAAAAAACCTGCTTTGCTTTGGGTCTCACCCCAAAAGTCAGCCGTAGGGGGAGCCAGCAGCCAGCGGTCGGGGCCCAGCCGATAGACGGCCGTTTGCCGCAGCCGCACCGTTTCTGTGATCCCATTGCCCACGCTGTAGCTGTACACTTGCTCGGCCACCACCTCGGCCGAATTAAATGCCGCATTAAGCGTTGTAGAAAGGACGGTCGTGGCCGGATCGGCCGGCAGATGTGTCAGGCCAAATGCTTCGCGGTTCTGATAATGGCCATCTAACACCAGTTGTTCCAGCGTTACCGCCCACTCGTTATCCCGGCCTGAAAGAAAGGTGGTCAACAACTCTGCGTCACCTTCGCTGGCCGCATCTTCGATCACGGTATAACTGGCCATCAGGTCAGATTCCGCATCCTCGGTGGCTTCTTCGACACGCTGCGTCAGGGCCCAGTAGCTGCCTAATGCTGCCCCGACCACCAGGATCAACAGCGCCAGCAACAGCCAACGCCCGCGCCGCCCTGGTCCGGATGGTTCCTGACCTGGTTCTGGGGTGGTGACCGGTGGTTCGTCCCAATCAACCCTTTCGTCAGTTTGCCAATCAAAAGACATAATGTACAGCAGTGCCTGGCACTACCTCCTAATTCCCATACAAATACCGGTAAATCGCAAACCCTTCGTAAATGCGCTCGATGTAGGTGCGCGTCTCGGCAAAATCCACCGTTTCCACGTACACATCCAGGTCACTACCTGCCTGATCATACCAGCGAGCAGCGTTGCCTGGTCCGGCATTGTAAGCAGACAGCGCCGCATGAACGGACCCGTCAAACGTGTCTAGTTGTTGGTCCAGGTAAAAAGCACCAAAGTTGAGGCCAACATAAGGTTTATACAGGTCATCATTTTCGTAATCAGGCCAGTTGAGCTGCCGGGCGATATAGGCACCCGTATCAGGAATGACCTGGCTTAAACCCTGGGCCACCGCACTGGAAGTGGCAAAGCTCTCAAACAGGCTTTCCTGGCGCAGCAGGGCAAATTGCAGGCGCGGATCATAGTTGTACTGGTCGGCCAGCGGCAGCACCAGATCTGCATAGTAAACGGGGTACATAAGACGACCGATAAATTTCGGGACGGCCAACACGGACTGGCCAGCCAGAATAGGCAAACGCGCCGCCGCCAGGATGGAAGAACGGTACAGCCCCAGCTCACGAAAGGCCAGGGCCAATTGGTAACTGCTGAGAGCGTCACCGGTGTAGGCTTCACGCACCGCTTCCAGTTCACGTTTGGCCTGCTCACGCAGCCCCAACTGCCACAGCTTTTCCCCACGAATGAAGCGAGCATCAGCGGCAATTGAAGGTGCGAGTGTGCGCACGTCGGCCTCTGCGGCCAGCCCCAACCAGTCACGCAGCCACGCTTCGGCTTCTGCCTGGGCGGCGGCTTCCTCTTCAAGCGTGGGATGTTGAAAGGGGACCACGGCCGTAAACGCCCCACTGCCTGCCACCAGGTCTTTTGCCCGCAAGGCATAGTAGTTCACGGCCTGGTTGGCCTCAGCCTGCCGCTGGGCAAAAGCCAGCATCTTGTGGGGGTCAGGCACCCCGGCACCAGACTCTTCGTGGGTAGATGATTCATAACCGGGCAGCACCCGCAGCAGCCACACCAGGGCGGCGCTGCCATATTGGCTGGCCGGGTAATTTTGGGCGGCGCGCTGCCACAGAATCACGGCCGTGTCTAAACCACCGGGCACTTCACCGTCGCCGCTGTGGTAAGCCAGCCAACCGGCATGAAAAAGTGCCTGGGGTGCATCTTCATGCCAGCCGTAATTATCTGCCAGCAGCGTATAGCGGGTGACGGCCGTGGGCACGTCGCCCTGGCGCTCGGCGATGGCGGCCGACCACCAGGCGGCAAACGGCGCCGATTGGCCATCGGGGTAGTTTTGCAGGTAAGCCTGGTAATTCTCCAGCGCGCCCTGCCGGTCACCGGTGCGGGCCAGCATTTTACCACGTTCAATGGTGGCCGCAGCCGGGTTGGCGGCGGCGTAGCTTTCTAAGGCGGCCAGCGCCGCCGGTACATTGCCTAACGCTTCATAAGACCAGGCAGCGTAGAGGTGGGCTTCCGGGTTGGCGCTTTCCGGGTTGGCCTGCAGGTAACGATCAAAAGCGGCGGCGGCCGGGTCATAGGATTTAGCGTGGTAATTAACCAGGCCACGTTGGTACTCATCTACCGGCACGCCCGCTTCCACCAATTCTACCAGCCCCAGATAGGTTTCATAAGCACGGGGGTAAGCGGTGAGGGCTTGCTGGAAACGACCATAAGCCGCCTCGTTATTCCCCGCCAGCAGTTCTGCATAGCCAGCCTTGTAGGCCATCTCGCCCTGGGTAAACTCGGTCACGGCCAGGTTGCGAATGGCGTCATAGTGGCTAATGGCCGCGGCGTAATTTTGGGTGTCCAGGTACAGTTGGGCCAGCGTCCGCCGGTTGGCAATGTCTGTCAGGCGATGAGCCGGGGCGGTCACGGCCGTTTCGCGGGCGATCTGAGCGTTAGCAGCATCTCCCATGGCCGTGTAAGTTTCGGCTATCAAAGGGTACACGTAGGCGCCCATGTCTGCATTGGCGTTCAGGTAAGTCTGATAAGCGGCAATCGCCCCGGCATGGTCCCCCAGTGCGGCGCGCGCCTGGCCGGTATAAAAATGGGCAGCCGTTGGCATTTGCTCGCCAGCCAGTGTCATCAACTGATCAAAAGCCCGCAGGGCATCTTCATGGCGGCCTTCGCGCCCGTAGGCAATTCCCAAACTGTACAGGTTGTGGATCTGCTGCGTCGGTGTAAACGCCTCTGGCTGCTGGACATTGGCTTCCAGCAACATAATGGCCTGCGCATCATTGCCGTTGTGTAGATCAGCGTTGGCCAGTTGAATGCGTTCCAGGGGCATGGGCGTGTTGGTGGCGGTGGGTAGCGGGGTAACGGTAGGCACGGCCGTGAGCGTGGGCAGCGGCTGTGTAGATTCAGGGGCGGCGACGGCCGTGTTTAAAGGTGGTTCTGTCGGCGGCACCGGCACGGTAGGCAGCCCGGCCGCCAGCGTAGGTGTGGGCATATGTGTGCTGGTGACGGCGGCGGCAACGGGCTGGGCTTCTTCATCGCTGCCGCAAGCGACCAGAGCCACGGCGAGTAAAAAGATGAGGGTTGTCTTTCTAAATAGATTCATAAACTATATTGTGCCGGGCACGGCCGTGTTAAACCCGACGATTGCCAGCTGTCAGGCTGATGATTCCACCACATCGGGCGGTTCAGCAGCCGCGGTTTCCACCGGGGGCAACAGCGTTTCATACTTGGCCATGCGCTCCGCGAACTCTTTTTCTGTCACATATTGACTAATGCCCCGCTCTCCGGCCACCATCTCCAGCCCTAGATACAACGGCACCAGTTGAAACAATCCCATCCAGATAAAGATAATGTTAAAAATTTGCTTCACCTGCTGGGCCTGGACCCCCACCTGTTTCCCTGACAGGCGCAAACGATCATTCACATCTACCACAATGCGAATGTACTCGTCCAGAACAGGCTGCACCTCCCCAAGGGTGGTGTTAAGATTGGCCATGTCGGTGGCCAGTTGGTCAACATTCTGGTTCATGATATCCAGGCTGGACTTGGTGGTTTCCAATTCTGTTTCCAGGCTGCGCAGTGTCTCTGGCAGCCCGTCCAGGCTGGCCCCCAGGTCAGTAACGGCCTGGTCAAAGGGCACCTCAGGATTGTAGTCAATGCCCAGATCATAATTAAGGTTAAAACCGAGAATCGTTTCGTCTATTTTAAATCGGCTCAGCGTGATAAGGGTCGTATCGATGACGGCAGCCACTTCTACCAGCGTGGGCAGGGTATTTTGCAGGGTTTCAATGCTGTTGGGCACATCGCTGGCCACCACGGTTGAGATCTCATCAATCAAAGGTTCGGCGTCAGCCACGGCCGTGGCCATGTCACCGGCCGTTGTTTCCATCGTCGTCAGGGTGACGCTGAGGTCAGTGAGTGTCTGTTTAGAAACCACCAGGGTGTTTTCCACGTTATCAAGTGTCTCTGAAGTCAGCTCCAAGGCGTTGCTCATGGTCAACGCCAGGTTGTCGATGAACCGGTTGGTGAGTTGCAATCCCTGGTAAGCGATGCCCGCGCCAATGAACGCGATCACAATAAAGATAACACCTACAATTCTACGAATCATCTAGCTACCTCCTGTTAACGGCAACACCATGTTTGCCTATAAATTCCCTTCGTCATACCCCTGGGCGCCCAAATCGGTGATGGCCGCCTCTACCTCTTCATGGCTCAAACCGCCGGCTTCCAGGTCGGCCGCTGATTTTTCCCGTAAGCCTACCAAAATTTCCAGGCCTACCAGGCCAGGGTCAGCGCTGCCTGTACGGAATTCCGCTGGTGCATTTTCCAGCCAGTCAAAGAGCATGTTTTCCACGGCCGTGAAGTCACCTTCTTGTTCATAATAGCGCAGTAAATGGATGCACGTAGACGCCGGCACATGATAATCAGCCAGCGCCGTTACCAGCCGGTCAACATCGGGGGCAAACTCACCCTCGTCTACCTGCTCACCAGATTGAGCTAACATGAGCACAAGGTTCAGCGCCTTCACATAACGGCCGTAAGCCGCTTCTTCTTCCTCTTGGGCCCGCAGCATATCCCCTTCCTCTGTTAGTACGGCAGTCAAAAAGAGGCATTTGTCTTCCCAGGCAACAGCATTATCGGCCTGCACCCGGTCTAGAATGACCTCATCTGGCAGGTTTACCAACCCATCTGTGCCAATGCCTACCAATTCACGGACGGCCTGGTCAATGACGGCGTGGGCTTCGCGGTAATTACCCGTCCGGGCCATATCAAGAATGTAGGGCAGCAGGCCACGCAGCTGTTCAATCATACGCATAAGAAAGTCTTGTTTGGGCATAGGGTCTCGCTAGTGCCGTGTCAGGCACACCACCACGGCAGGGGTGATGTGTCTGGCATGGCTTAAGTTTGGTACAACGGCCGTAACCGACGGCCATAGGGCGGGTAACTCCGCAGGTCTGTATTGTCGGAGAATTGATCAAGGCTGCCAAATAGCGGCAGTTGGCGGATTTGTTCATCTTGAATGGCAGCGCGGACGGCAGCAGCATACCCACCGGCATGTGTGCGGAAGGGACGGCCGTGAAATGGCTGACAGCCCGTGGCCAAAGACGGGGTGATAGTCAGGCGATTGTGCACTTCACCGATGATCTGGAAGGCATGGCATAGGTGGTTTTCCCGCGCCGGCCACGCTGCAGCCGTTAATACACACTGCAAGATCGGGCCGAGCGCGCCTGCACAGGACAGGCGGGCAAACGCTGTACCAAACCACTTGGGGTAAGGAGCGTACTGCTTTTCATACAAAAAGCCCAACATCATGACATCATGTACCAACCGCGCTGCTAGCAGCCGGGAGCCAAGGTCATCACCGCAAAAACCGGTACGCCCCACAAAGTGGTCTTCCTGGCCAATACGCGCCCACTGGCAAGCTAGCAGGTAAAGCCAGATATCTGTGGGGTAATAGGCCAGTTGGTGGCGCAGCTCTGACAGCTTTCCCTGATCATCGGCAAAAACACGGCCAGCGGTGACCTGCAGCAACTGCTGTTGGGCTACCGTCAGCCAATCTACCGCGTCCCATACCCGGGTCGGATCAAGGCCTAACTGGCCGGTGAAAAAACCGCGCACCGTCACCACCTCTAGACGATGGCTGACTGGGCCCTGCTGAATATCGGTTAACAGCCGTGTCCCTTCTCCATCTTCTGGGCCAAAGTGAACGGAGTAACCACGATAGCGGTAAGGCAGGTGGTGAGCCAGGGTTTCGGCCACGGCCGTGGCGGCCCACACATGATCTGCTTCTCGCAAAAACAACTGCTGACGGATACCCCAATCATGGTCGGTGGACATGTCATCATCAAAGCCCAACACGTCTGACCCACTGCCTAACCGGGCAGCGGCATAGGGCAGGTCAGGGAAATGCACGGCCAACAGGGGGCGCACTACTTCGTGAAAAAATTGCTCGTTCAGGTCTAAGCCAGAGATGAATTCAGTCATCGGGTATCAGGTATTGGCACAAACACAGTGCCGGTCAGACCATCGTATTCTAAACCAGTCAGGCCATCGGCGACAGCGGCCCGATCGAGGGTGGTTTGTGTTCCTTTACCCTTTTCTAAGGCTTGCCAGAGAAGTTGGAAGGCATCATACGTAGAACCGGCGTAAGGGCCAGCCACTTCATCAAAGGGGGTAAGGGTTTCATATGCCTGCTGGAACACCGCCGGCAGCGCCGCCGGATCGGCCGGGCCGAACGGAGGGGCGCCCATGGGAATAAAAGGAAGGTGTGCCTGGGCATACAAGGGAGCAGCCACGGCCGTGGTTTCTGGCAGCCAATGCCCGATCACGGCCACCACCTGCGGATCAATAGTCAGGGAGACGGCCGTTTGCTGTGCCAGCACCGGGTCGCCGGAATCATCCAGAGCCACCAGAGCCACCCGGTAGCCACCAATACCACCTGCCTGGTTTATCTCTCGCACGGCCAACCGTGCGCTGTAAATGACATCATACCCAATCGCCCGATGTTCTCCCTCGAATGGCCCTACCAGGCCGATCTTGATAACCGGGTCAACCGAGGCACAACCATAGGCGCTAACCAACAAGAATAAAGTGACGAGAACAGCGACCAGAGAGTACAGGTGACGGCTCGCCTGGCCAATCCTCTTGTACCCATCTCCAAACACGCTACTGGCACTTTTGCACATTCACCACGTGCTCCTCATAGGTAACACTAAACGCATGGCTGCCGGGGGCACTGCCATCACAATTGGCCACAAAAAAGATAAAGTCGGTTTGGGCGGGGTTGGCTACGGCCGCCAAAGAATCCAGCCCAGGGCTGGCGATAGGGCCAGGTGGCAGGCCGCTGTAAAGGTAAGTGTTGTAAGCTGAATCTACTTTCAGATCATCCAGGTAAAGCGGGTTTTTCCACCACGTTTGCGCTGCGGGCTGATACCCCAGAGCATATTGCACGGTGGGGTCAGCTTGCAGCAGCATATCGCTGTTTAAACGGTTAAGAAAGACACTGGCGATCAACGGCCGTTCCTCAGCCATCACCGCCTCGCGGTGCACAATAGAGGCCAGCGTCACCGCTTCGCGTAGGTTTAACCCCTGCCCACCAAACGCCTGGCGCATCTCTGGCGTCACACGGCGGCCAAAGTTTGCCAGCATCAGGTCAACCAGGTACGTGGCGTCAGCATCCAGGGGCACCTGGTACGTGTCTGGGAAAAGGTATCCTTCCAGGGTGGCGTCTGGTGGCAAGGAGGCCAGGAAGTCATAGGGATTCAGGTCAAAGGTTGTCTGTCGTTGAGCAATGGCTTGAAAATCATCGGCATTGATGTTGGCAGGCTGCGTAAGCCGCAGGTAATTGGCCATCTCTTCCAGCCGCCAGCCGTCAATAAAACGCAGGGTGATCTCTCGCGCCCGGGCATCGATGAGGGTGGTGGCCAATTCCGGGATGGGCAGCCGGGGGTCGATGAGGAAGTCACCCGCTTCTAACTGCGAATCGAGGCCAAAGTAGCGCAGGTAATTTAAGAAGAGTTCGGTGTCTGTCAACAAGCCGGCTTGGACCAGATTGGCCGCAATATTTTCAGCATGTTCACCGGGAGCAACCGTAAAGGAGACGGCCGTGACTCCCGTCCCGGCTGGCTGCTGTAACTGATCTGTGCGCGCCGCCAGGTATGTTTGCAAATAGAGGCGCTCCAGCGGGTTTAAGTTGGGGCTGCCGTCTTTGATCTGTACCCCACCCTGCCCGCTGTTTAACCAGCGAGCGTATAAAACTAACGATGCCGTCAGGCAGATGGTTAACACCAGCAGCAGCAGCCCGCCCCGGAATATCCAGCCGGCCGTTTTATAACAACCGGCCGGCTCTTTGTAGGGGTCTTTTCGTTTTTGTCTGGCAGGTTTTGGTTTACCATCTGACTGCTCTATCACCCCATCACCTCATTATGCATGTGCGTCCAGATAGCTCTGCAAAATAATGGCCGCGGCCACAGCATCAACACGTTCCCGGGCTTTTTTACCCCGTTTACCCCGCAGGCGCAGGCTTTCTTCGGCCTGCATGGTGGTGTGACTCTCATCCCAGAATTCAATGGGGACGTTTACCGTTTGCCCAAAAGCGGCCATATAGTCTCGGATCCACCCGGCCATGTCACTGTCACGGCCGTCGGTGCGTGTGGGCAGCCCCACCACCAGCAAAACGATCTCCTGTTCGGCCATAATCTGCTGGTAACGAGAAAAATCTTCCTGCCGTGATTGGCGCACCAACACGCCATAAGAACCGGCAATGGTGCGGGTAGCATCGCTCACCGCCACGCCAATCCGTTTACTGCCCAGGTCCAAAGCCATAACTCGACCCTTACACACCAGTTGTGTCATAACAAACGTAGAGTACACCAGATCAATAAAATTGGCAGGTATTCGGCCCCCGTTCAGCCTGATAGTTTACAAAGCGTTCAGCTAAGAGCCATCGATTTTAATGACAGCCCGCTTTCAGCGTTTTTCTTGACACCTCCCAGGCATAAGATATTATTCCAGGGTCTACACTAATAATGTCATTAGTTTTTCTTATTTCGCGGCTTTAATGACTGAAAACCACACACAGGCATAATGCCGAGCATTTGGCAAGATAACGGTGACATTGGTGTCCTACATAGTTCCTTGTGTTTATTATTCTCTTCTAACGACCCTGTTTGATATTGGCACTTCCAAATAATATCTTATTGGCTGTTTTATGTGTCCTTTTGCAAAGCCCCCTTTGCAAAAACAGGAGGAAACCCCATGAAGTACATCCGTTTTATCGTCTTATCCCTTTTGCTGGTTTTGCCCTTCAGCCTGGTAATGGTTGGGATCGCTCTGGCCCAAACAGACTCAGACAGCCCACCAAACGCTGAAACCAAAGGCGAGACAGCAGAGGCCACTGATGTGCCCGAAACATACGTGGTCCCCCTCGGCGCGGGTCTGTCGCTCGACAGCACCATTCCCGGCACCACCCTGGCTCCGGGCTCACCCATGGGGCAAGATATGATTCAGGAAAGTGAACCGAATAACACGGCCGCTCAAGCCAACCCGCTGGGAAACAATGTTGTGGTTTTGGGTAATATCTATCCCAATGGGGACAACGACTATTACTCGTTTACGGCTAACGCCGGTGACCGTGTCTATGCGGCCACCATGACCAGCTTCTCCGCCAACAGCAGTAATGATAGTAATATGGACATCCTGGACACCGATGGCGTCACGGTGCTGGAGAATGACAACGATAACGGCTCCGTGGGCAGCCTATCATCCAGCATTGCCGGGACCACGCTGCCAGCTGCCGGCACCTATTACATTCGGATGCGCCATAATAGTACTACCAACCAGTTACGGCCGTATCACCTGCACCTGCAAGTTCAAAGCGGCACCCCCACGCCGGAAACCGAACCCAATGATGCCGGGCAGCCCCTGCCTGTCAGCGGCTGGGTCAGCGGCCTCATCAGCAGCACCACAGATGTTGATATCTACACCCTCAGCTTAAATGCCGGCGATACGGTATTTCTTAGTCTTGATCTAGATCCGGAACGAGACACCGTGGAGTGGAATGGCTGGATTGGGTTAGGGTCTTTTGATGGCTTCTTCCTGGTGCTTAATGACTTGGGCACCACAGGGCCGGACTCTGAAGCCTTTTTTATGACCGTCAAAGAAGCCGGCACCTATTCCATTCTTGTCAGCGTGCCCACCGGGGGTTCCACCTTTGGCACGTATCACCTTAGCGCCAGTGTGCACCCGGCGGCAACCCAAACCTGTACCACCTATACCAGCAGTGACACCCCCATCGCCATCGTGGACGTAGGCACGGTAATGTCCAACATCACCGTGCCGGGGAACCCCCGTATTGGGGACCTGGATGTGACGGTTAATCTCACACACACCTTTATGGCCGACCTGGATGTGACATTAATGTCCCCAGCAGGGAATGAAAACGGCCTCTTTACAGATATAGGGTCGGCTACCTTCCCGATCATGAACCTGACCCTGGACGATGAAGCCGGCAGCCCGCCCATCTTTGGCGCCATGAACGGCATCGTCTACCAGCCGGAACTCAGTTACCGTCTCTCCTGGTTTGACAACGAAGATGCCGGCGGTACCTGGACCCTGGTGGTTCGGGACGATGCGGCTGGTGCTACCGGCAACCTGCTCAGTTGGAGCCTGACCGTTTGTGAGCCCCCTCCCCCGCCTGTCTGCCCCGTAGGGACCACCATGACCACCGTATACCTCAGTGACTTTGAAACGGATGACGGCGGTTTTACCCACTCCGGCACGGCCGACGAATGGGAACGCGGCCTGCCCAGCTTTGCGCCGATCACCAGTTGTAACAGCGGCGTTAACTGCTGGAAAACCGACCTGGATAACACCTATAACGCCAGCAGCAGCCAGGATCTACTGTCCCCGAATATTAATCTGTCAGGGTACGTATCGGCAGCCTGGGTGACCTGGGCCCAAAAGTACCAAATGGAAAACGCCACCTGGGACCATGCTTTTGTGGATGTGCAGCAGGCCGGCGGCACCAACCCCAGCCGCCTTTGGGAATGGTTGGATGCTACCATGACCACCCCGGTGGGCAGCCCGTCTGTGACCATCCAGGAAAGCGCGGGTTGGGGCGAATATACGGCCGACATCAGCAGTTACCTGGGCCAGAACATTGAACTGCGTTTCCATGTTGATAGCGATACTTCAGTCCAACTGGGCGGCCTAGCCATAGATGATGTGATGGTCGTGGCCTGCCAGCCGCCGCCAGGAACGCCCTTCATCAGCTTAAACAAAACTGTGGGCACCGATGCAAGCAGCTGCGCGGCTACCGACAGCATTATGGTCGCTCCGGGAACAGACGTGACCTATTGTTATGAAGTGGCCAATACCGGTACTGTCACCTTTACAATGCATGATCTGGTAGACAACGAATTAGGCACCATTTTGTCAGGCTTCCCCTACACCCTGACCGTTGGCTCTAGTGTATTTATTACCCAAACGGTGGCCATTACCCAAAACACGGTCAACACCGCCACCTGGACGGCCTACAACCCCGGTCCCAGTGATGTGATCTCAGACACCGATACAGCCAGCGTTACTGTCATTCCGCCCAGCATCGTGTTGACCAAGACGGTGGGTACTGATCAAAGCACCTGCGCCACCACAGATGACATTTCGGTTCTTGCCGGTACAGACGTGACCTATTGTTACAGCGTGACCAACACCGGCCTGACTGACTTCACGCTGCATGACCTGGTAGACAACGAATTAGGCACCATTTTGTCAGGCTTCCCCTACACCCTGACGGCCGGGGCCAGCGTGTTTGTTACGCAAACGGTGACCATCACCCAAAGCACGGTCAACACCGCCACCTGGACGGCCTACAATCCGGGACCTACCGATGTGGTGATGGCCACAGATACAGCTACGGTCAACGTGCCCATCCCGGCATCTTACCCGGTGTGTGCGGACTTTGAAAGCGGCGCTTTGCCCAGCTTTATGTTTGCGGAAACAGGAAGCAGCGGTGCGGCCAACGGCCGTGTGCAGGTAACCACCGCCTACCCCCATACCGGCAGCTTCGCCATGGACATTGACACCAACTGCGATGGCTGTGGCGGCAATACCTTACAATCTGGCACCATGGTCATGGACCTGGCCGGCCAATCCGGGGTAGAACTTAACCTGTGGGTCTTTGAACACGGGGACGAAAACCATGCCGAAGACGGCATCTTCATCAGTGATGACGGTGGTGCCACTTGGGCCCAGATCCTCAGCCTGAACAACTTCCCCGCCAGCTACCAGCAAGTGATCATAAACCTGGATGCAGCCACAAGTGGGGCCGGCATGAGCTATGTGGATGATTTTATGATCCGCTTCCAATCCTTCGATAACTTCTCCATCGACCTTGACGGTTACTCCTTCGATGATATTTGCGTGCAGCCGGCATCACCCAATATTGACGTCAGCCCGGCGTCCCTAAACAGCACACAGTTAGCTGACGAAGTTGTGACCCAAACACTGACCATCAACAACGTGGGCGGGGCGGACTTAACCTGGAACATCACCGAAGCGCCTACCGACTGTGGCACACCTGGTGATGTAAGCTGGCTGCAAGCCACGCCTACCTCCGGCACAACGCCGGCCTCAGGAAGCGACGACGTAAGTGTCATTTTTGACAGCACCGGGTTGACACCCAATACAACCTATAATGGCTTGCTCTGCGTCAACAGTGATGATCCCGACACACCAGTCACCCCTGTTCCCGTAACCCTAATGGTCGCTGAAGCCGGCGCTTGTACAATTGGCACCTGGCAAACGGTAACACCAGTGAACACAGGGCGGTCCCGTTCGGGGCTGGCTTACCTGGCATCCACGGGCAACTTCTACCTGGCCGGCGGCGAAGCCACTGGCGGCAACCGGGACATCCCGATTGAAGAATACGACCCGGTGGCCAATACCTGGACCAATCGATCTAATCTATTGACCGGCGTTTCCAACACGGGTGTAGCCGGTGCAGGTGCCTATATCTACGTGCCAGGTGGTTTTAATGGTACCGCCGGTATCGCTGCGATGCAGCGGTTTGACCCGGTGGCCAACACCGTAGTGACGATGACTGCCATGCCGGCGGGGAACTTCGGCCATGCGGTGACGGTACTTGATGGCAAGATTTACGTCTTAGGTGGCTCAAGCACTGGGGCCGCCGGCACCACCAACTTTATCTATGACATCGGTACGGATACCTGGTCAACAGGGGCGTCACTGCTCACGGCCGTGAACTATCCGGCAGCTGCCAGCGATGGCACCTACGTCTATGTTCTGGGAGGGACCACCACGAACCTGGCAACCGTACAGCGATACAATCCAGGAACCAACACGTGGGATACCATCGCCAACATGGGCACGGGCCGTGGTGGACCGGGCGCGTTCTTTGACGGTAATAATCTATGGGCCGTGGGCGGCGGCTGGGCTACCTATCTAACCAGCACCGAATACTGGGATGGCGTCAGCTGGCAGGCGGGGCCGACAATGAGTGTCGGAGTCCGCACCATGGGGGCCGCTTTTGGTAATGGCTTGGCACTCAAGGCCGCCGGTTGGAGTGGTGCTTATGCAAGCGCAGCCGAAGTGCTTGATATCACCTGCCCACTTGCCGGACCAGTCATCAATGTTGATCCCACAGCGCTGGCAGCAACCCAAGAAGCGGGCATTATCAGTACCCAGAGCCTGACTATCACTAACAGTGGCGACACTGATTTGAACTGGGACGTTATTGAGGAAGCCTCGACTGCCTCTGTCTCTGTAGGTTTAGAGTTAAGCCTCGATGCTATCTGCATGCCAAACGACCTGCCCTGGGTGAGTGCAAACCCACTTTCGGGGACAACGGCGCCGGGCGGCAGTTCCGTAGTCGACGTGACCTTTGACAGCACCGGGTTAACCCCCGGCGTCTATACGGGCAGCCTGTGTATTGACAGCGACGACCCGGTAACACCGCAGGTACGGGTACCGCTGACGTTAACCGTTGAGGAAACGCCCATCAATTATGGGGTAACGGTTAGCGCCGTGGATGACGCCCTTTCCGGCAATGTAGGCACCACGGTGACTTACACTGTCTGGGTAACCAACACCGGTGATGCCACCGACACCTTCATGCTGGATGTGAGCGGGGCGTCATGGCTCACGACATTGGAAACCATGACCGTGACCTTAGGCAGCGGCCTGGGCACTAGTGTGGAAGTGACGGTGCAAATTCCATTGACGGCCACCCATGGCAGCACCGATATGGCCACCGTCAGCGCCACATCACTCGCTGACCCATCGGCCACAGATTCCGTGATGTTAACCACCACGGCCGTTGTGCCTGAACCAGAAGATACATTTATTTACCTACCCATCATCATGAAGCCGTAGCTTCCAGGTAATAGACAAAAAGGGGTGTTCTCCACAACGGGGAATGCCCCTTTTTTATTCGCGTTCCCGAATATCGGTGTGGATGCGGGTTGTCAGGTAAGGGAGACGGTCAAACCAGACAGGCCAGACGTGAATTTGTGGGGGTTCGCGCAGCGGAAGCTGTTCATGCAGGTAAGCCACGGCCGTGTCCGGCGCCTGACCAGCAATAGCGTCAATGGCCTCGGTCAGCGGCAGCTGGCGCGCCAGTGTGCCCGCCGCTGTCATGGAAAAGGTCACCCGCCCGGCGTCATCTACGCCGGTAATAGTGCCACTCTCAAAACGAATGCTGTCCGGCACCAGGGTAAAACCGGGCTGAATCTGCTGCCCCAGGGCAAAATAAGCCAGATCAGAGGCCGCCTGTGTGTCTACGGCCGTACCGGCAATGTCTGCCCGCAAGGAAAGGATTAACCGGCTGGTTTGCTCACCTACTTCGTGGGAATATGTTTCATCGAGAACATTCACTACGCGCAAAGAGCCGCGGGTCAAAAATTCGTGTGGCGTTAACTGCCCCTCCATCTCAGAGGCAGCTACTGCCAGCAAAAATTGGATAACCTGGGCACGAAGACGCGCCCGATCCTCTGCAGTGACCGCTGGCGCCGGCCGCACCCCACCCCCGGTAATTGGTTCCAGATTACGTACTTCTACCTGTACTGCCAGCGACCCTTCCACCCGGTTCACCAGGTTAGCGTCGGCGTTTTCTTGGGGGCCAGGCGTCACGGCCGTGACCTCTACCTCCACCGTACTGCCTACCGCCCCTGGCAGCGTCACGTCTACCAATGTCTGGTAGACGCGGTTTGTGCCATCAGACGTGCTAACCTGCGTTCCCGCCGGAATGATTGTTTCCTGAGCCAGCAAATTGGCAAACAACACCTTCCCTCGCGCCGATGCTTCCGGCACTTCAATGACCCCTGTTGTGGCTACATCTGCCTGCCAGGTTTGGGTGGTTTGCAGCAGCCGTGCTGGCAAAATGCCCCTCTGGAAATCTACGACCTCAGCCGCCGGATCCGCGATGATAGGCTGCTCTACCTGCACGGGTAACACTTCCGGCTTTAATGTCACCGTTGCCTGTGGCAGCAAGTATAAAAAGGCTACATACAGCAGCGCCATCGTCACAAAAAAGAGAAAGATGGCCGTGTAACGCCACAGCCAGCGGCGGTGTTCTGACACGGGTCTCAGTCGGTTGTGGGCCTCTTGCTGATCAGCAGCGTCCAGGCGGGCACGCCCTTCATAATCAATAAAACGATCATCTCCAATGGTAGAGAGGCCCACAATCTCACGGCGGCGGTTTTGACGGGCACGCCACCCCTGGCGCGCGGCGCCAATGGTGGTGAAGACCGGCAAGCCCAGGGCGCTGGCCTGCCGGGCAATCTCTATGTCGGCTGTTACCAGAGCAATATCCTTACGTATGTTATCGGCGTGGCGCCGCAACCGTACCAGGTCTAGGCCTTCACGTAGAACCCCACCCCCCTCCGGCAAAACAAAGATCACCCGCGGATCATGCGCCCAATCCAGGTGATCACACACAGCCACAATGTCGTCTTCAGGCGTCAGGGGGATCGTTTTCATCCGTCGGCAAATGGATCAGGCAGGCGTCAGGAAACTCCGGGCAATGGTCTGAAACTGACGCTGCTTTTCAATCATGGGTACGTGGCCACATTCATCTAAAATGTGAACGTCTGCCTGAGGCCAGAAATGTTTTAAGATGGCGGCATTGGTAGGGGGCACAATGTGGTCTTTTTCGCCCCACACCAGCGCAACCGGCTGCTGCCAACGGGGGAGCAACGGCCGTACATCATACCCCGCCAGCGCCCGAATAACATCGGCTGAAGAGCGCGCATTTTCATAGTCACGCATGCGCCGCTCCCAGACAGTATGATGCTGGCCCTGGACATCATAAAAAGGTACCCGAATCGTGCGCTGTACCAGGGGGGGCTTTTGGGTGACGGCCGAGCCAACATCTACCAGGCCCATGGAAATGCTCCAACGCATGGGCACTTGCGGCCAGGTTTGGGCCACCAATATCGCCGGCGCCAGCAGCAGCATACGGCTGACATCTTCCGGGTAGCTCAGGGCAAACGCTGTGGCCAACATCCCCCCAAACGAATGCCCAATGACGGCCGTGCGTGGCAGCCGCAGCGCCTGCCGAAATGACGCCAGCCACTCCACCAGGTGTGGAAAGGTATATGGTTCGGTATCTTCCGTAAAACCAAAGCCAGGAATGTCCGGCGCGATCAGCCAGAAATCATCGGCCAGCTCATGCATGGTCTCCCGAAAGCTGTCGCCAGAGGTAGACGTGCCATGCAACAAGATGACGGGGTCACGGCCGTGGCGCTGCCCGGCCGTATAATAGCTGGTATGTATTCCCAGCACCTCTACCTGCTCGCGGTGGCATTCGTTATAAGGGTAATTGGTCATACATTGCTCCATTCCATGGGATTAGCGCAATCATATCATGAGCGCCGTCTCTGACCAATGACTCTCAGGTAAACCCCATAAATCTTTGAACGTAAAACGAGGCAGGGCAGGCACAAGGCCTGCCCCTACAATAGGTCATAAAACTTCTGGAACAGTGTCGTACGTTCGCCCATTGCCTATTTAGCTGAAATGGCTCACAATCATACTTGTTGCATCAATAAACTGTAAATGGTTTGTGCATAATATCTACTATGGTTTACCTGGTATGAATCAGAACCACTTTCAACTGGAGCCTTTCTGCCCTGCGCGGGGCATTATCAATTGCCATATGCAGACGGTTGCCGGGCGATACGGCCGGCGTACAGATGGCATTATCTTTCACCGATGGCGCATTGATACACTCGATGGTGACTTTTTAGACCTGGACTTTCCTGAAGTCGCCGGCCATTTACCTGGTGACGACGCACCGCTGGTTTTGCTGCTGCACGGGTTAGAAGGCAGCGCCCGCTCTTTATATGCGTATGAGATGTACCGGCAACTGGCACAGCGCGGCATCCGCAGCGTGGGCATGAATTTCCGCTCATGCAGTGGGGTGGTTAACCGCACGCCGCGTTCTTACCATGCTGGTTTCACTGAGGATGTGCATTTTGTGGTCCAGAAACTGCAGAGGTGGTTCCCAGGCATCCCCCTGGGAGCGGTGGGGTTTTCATTGGGGGCTAATATGCTCTTAAAGTATGTAGGTGAGCAGAGAGAAAAGATATCGTTGGTCACGGCCGTGGCCGTTTCCCCCCCCTTTGCCTTAGACCGCGGCGCCGAAACAACGAAAAACAGTGTTGGTCAGGTGTATTTACGTTACTTTATGCGGGCACTGCGGCAGAAGCTCCAGGCCAGAGCCCCCCTGTTAGATGGGCTGGTAGATGTGGAGCAGGTGCTGGCCGCACAAACGTTCGCCGAACTTGACGCGTTATTAACGGTGCCTCTTTATGGTTTTGCAAACGTAGCCGACTATTACCAGCAGTGCAGCAGCGGCCGTTACCTGCCTGATATCCACATTCCCACGTTGATCATCCGGTCTCTCGATGACCCTGTTTTTGACCCGGCAGATGTGCCCCATGCGGCGATAGACGCCAACCCTTACCTGACGGCGGCCATCACCAAACATGGCGGGCACGTGGGCTTTGCCGAGGGTCAACCCGGTCACCTGGCGTGGTGGGCTGAACGGCAGGCCGCCCGCTTTCTGGCAGCTCACCTCTCATGAAGATGCCCCTGTCCCAAATTGATCGCTGAGCCGCTCTTTGTACTCATCATAATCCACCAGCAGGCGCATGTATTCACCAGACATCAGAGGGGAAGAGATAAGGAAGTCAGCCGTGGTACGATTGGTAGCCACGGGAATGTTCCACACGGCTGCCAGGCGCAGTAGAGCTTTTACATCCGGGTCATGCGGCTGCGACATAAGCGGATCCCAAAAGAAGATGAGGCAGTCAATCTCCCCTTCAGCAATTTTGGCCCCAATCTGCTGATCCCCGCCCAGCGGGCCGCTCATCATCCGGTGAATGGGCAAGGCCAACGCCTCTTGCAAAATCCAGCCAGTGGTGCCGGTGGCAAAAAGCATGTGCTGCTGCAGTGTATCCTTATTAAACCTGGCCCATTCTAACAGGTCATCCTTTTTATGATCGTGAGCTACAAGGGCGATTTTTTTGGTTTTACCCATACGCATATGATGATGTTTCATAAGCTTTCCTCTAAGCGTGATGCAGCGCCAACGGGAGTTTGACAGTCACCGTCGTGCCCTGGTCAGGTATGCTATAAAGCTTGATACGGCCGTTGTGTCTTTCTACAATTTCTTTGGCTAACGTTAGCCCCAACCCTACACCGGGGATGGTGAGCTGGCCAACTTTGTGACCGCGATAGAAACGGTCAAATATATACGGCTGGTCTTGATCATCTATGCCCATGCCAGTATCGGTTATCTTTAAGTATGCAACTTGCTCACCCGCATTAAATGCCAGGGAAACGGTAATGCTGCCATTGTGGGTATAATTTACCGCATTCGCCAACAGATAGACCACCGCCTGACTCAACTGTCGGGCATCTCCCCATACTGGCGGCACATCAGAAGAAATGGCCAGGATCAAGTCCAGATTGGCAACGGCCAACCGGGGCATAAAAGGCTTTACGGCCGTGTTCACCACCTCTGCCAGGGACACCGCCTGGAAATCACTCGGCTCCACAATAACATTGGGGGCAGACACCTGCAAGGTCGTTTCTACAATTTGCGCCAGGCGGGCTGTCTGGCTTTCAATAACCTGCAAGTAATGTTCCTGTTTATCAGGCCGCCCCATCTTCAGCAAATCCAGATACAGGCTCATATTGGCTACCGGTGTGCGCAGTTCATGGGTAACGTCAGAAATAAACTTTGATTTTAGCTGATCCAATTCTTGTAACCGCACATACGCTGCTTGCAATTCCTGGGTACGTTCATTAACACGTTCTTCCAAAGATTCCATAACCTGCGCCCGATGGAGGGCATTGGCGGTAACATCTGTCATGGAGGTCAACAGCTGAACTTCAAAGGGCGTAAAATGATATTCATACGCCATACCTATATGAATGACCCCAATAATCTGGCTTTCTGTTTGCAAGGGCAATGCAATGCCGGTACGCAGTGGGGCTCGGAATACTTCCTCACCTTCATGAAGATAAAAACGCTCATCCGTTTGCAAATCTTTAGAGACGTAGGTCTTCCCGGTAGCGGCTACATGGCCGGTAATGCCCTGCCCCAACTGGTGGGCTAAACCGAGCGGGTAACCACCTGGCGGATAAACCGCCGCGGAAACAACCTGTTGTTTTTCCTGGTCAAGCAGGTAAATGACGCCTACTGAAGCGTTAATAGCGCGAACAATATTCTCCAGCACAATGGGCAGCATGTCGGCCACAGAGTGGGCCTCACGCAGGTCAGCCGTCACCACCCCCAGAATCTCTAGTTCACGGGCACGTTCATGGGTTTGTTCAAACAGACGCGCTTTTTGAATGACCACTGCCATCTGGTCGGCCATCGTTGTCAATAAAGCCACGTCCGCAGAGGTGAAGGTAAAAGGCTGTTGACTATCCACATTAATGGCGCCCAACACGGCCGTGTCCGTCTTAATAGGTACGGCCAACTCAGAACGAATGTTAAACCCCGGCAGTTGGAAAAAATCAGGATTTGACAGGGTATCGTTCTCCAATACGCATTCACCCCCGGCGACTGCCTGCCCAATAATGCCCTTACCCACTGGCTGCCGATAATCAGCATCATTTAACAGAGATTCATAAGCACCCGCTACGCTGTACAGCACCATGTCTTGTGGTTGATCAACATCAACGATGAAGATGGCCACATTATGGTATTGAAAATCCTCACGTAACCGGGTCGCTACCAGGTCAGTGACTTCCTGAACATTAACCAGACCAACCATTTTGGCACTGAGCCCATTTAATACCGCTAATTGCTGGGCCTGCCGCCGGGATTCTGTAAACAATTGTGCATGTTGTAACGCTAAAGCCACTTGATGTGTCAGGCCCGCCAGGCGGGCTTTATGGTATTCGCGGTAAAAGCCTGGTTCGGTTTTGTCCACACATAAAAAGCCCGCCACGGCATCAGCAATTAATAAAGGGACGCCAATCCAAGATTGGATATGGCGCGTGGCTTCTGTCACTGTCCAGCCTTCAAACTCGCAGACATAACTCAGGCAAAGAGGCTGTTTTGTTTCCGCCATTGTCCGGAAGGTAGCAATCGTCGTCAGTGAAAAGGGCTCACCAGCAAGTTGGTCTGGCGGCAGATCAGTAAAAGATTCATAGCCTTGCACCCGGACGAGACGTACAATACCTTCTTCCAGCAATGAAACATTGGCCGTGTCATAGGGCACTATCAGTTGAATCTGGGCCAGGATCGTATCTAACAGGCTTTCATAGTCCAGCGTGGCGGTGAGGGCCATGCCAATGTTGTGCAGCGTTTGGGCCAGCACGCGTTGTTCTCGTTCAGATTGTAACAGCCGGTCTCTGGCTATGGCCAGCGCAATCTGGCTGGCGGCCTGCTCACCCAGCGCAATCTTGTCTGGTGTAATGACATACTTGTCATCAAAAATAATGAGAATAGCACCCAGTTTTTGCCCGCTAATCATCAGGGGCAGTGCTAACATAGAGGTGCCTTGAAAGGCTTCAAATTGATAGAAATAACTGTAGGGAGATTGGTCGATGTTGGCAATGACTAATGGTCTTCCAGATGTCAAAACTGTTTCTGTTACACTGGGATGGTCAGAGATACGGGATAGTGTGGCGTATGTACTGTGTAAAGGGCCATACGCGGCGGTAGGTTTTGCTTTTTGCTGTTCTTCATCCCAGATAGTAATGTAACAGCCTTCTGCTAGAAAAAGATCACCCAGCCGGTCTGCAAAACGCTGTAACATGGTATTCATGTCCAGGTCACTAATACCAGTACGGGTAATATCATTAAGAAGGGTGGTGCGGTAAGCAAATTGTTCCAGGGATTCGTTAGCAGACTCCAGGCGGTTTTGCGCCTGACGGACGGCCGTCTGGTCTTCAATGGTACACAAAATACCCAAGGGCTGTTCACGCTCATAAATGAGGGAAAATTGCAAATAAAGCCAGGTAACGCCCTCTGGTTTAGAAGATGAAGACAAGATAACGCCCAGGCTGCGATCTTCGGAAAAAACTTTGGCCGCTTTCTGTAAAAATGTCAGGATGCCTTCACGGTTGACGGCCGTTTCCGCCACATGCGTCAAAATGGTAAACAAAGTCTGGTCATGGTTTTTGCTAAAGATACCCAGCAAGTGCCGGGCCGCCTGGTTAGATTCAAGCAGGCGCCAATTTTGGTCAAACACCATTAAGCCAAATGCCGCCGTATCCAGCGCCTGCTGCATGCCCACCGTCACCGGTGACAATACCCGGTAGCGCAAGATGGCCCAGGTAGCCATGGTAGCAATAGACAGCGATCCCATCAGCGCGGCGATCCTGGGGACACGCCACCAGGCCAGGCCGTTAATGACATACATCACCAATAAAATGACCAGCAGCCGTCTGGCTAAAACCTTCTTTTGTGGCGGCACAATACCGGTGAGCAATGATACGATCACCAGCAGTGGGAATAGAAGGTGGGTATATTTCACATTGAGGGCATATAAAAACGGGCCTGCCAGACCTGTCAGGTAGACAACAAGCGATACATAGCCACGGGTATAAGAAGCCTCCTCGAACCGAAAAACCAGATTTGCAGGCACAAACAGATCCAGCACGAGCAAAAAAACGGAAACGGCCCACACGCCACTAATCAGCCATAAACTTTGACGGCCGTAACGAAAATCTGGGGTTACTAACGCCACCAACAAGAAGGCCAACAACGCGGTAGCACAAAAGATGGCAAACACATGAAACCAGGCGCCCACCGCCGCTACCAGGAATGTGGGCGCTGTGACGACTAATAAGATGCTGGCAGCACCGCCAGCCAGCGCCAACATCAACAACGCAAATACCCGGTTGGCAAACGCACGGGGGCTCGCCAGAAAACCATAGGTCATCAGCACAAGTTCAATGCTAATAACAACAATAGCCAGATAAGTGATGGTGTAGTCTATTGGCATGATATCTTCCAATACGCAGCGGAAATACAGCTAGTACCAGCCATCAGAAGTCAGTGATTCAGAAGTCAGTAATCAGTGGTCAGTAACCAATGGTCAGTAGACGTTTGCGAGTGCCAGGCTCCACTGAACACTGCCCACTGATCACTGAAAACTGATCCCTGAATCAGTGGTCAGTAGACGTTTGCGAGTGCCAGGCCCCACTGAACACTGCCCACTGATCACTGAAAACTGATGCCAGGCAGGTGATCAATAATAAAAATTGTATCACTTCCCGGATCCATATAACACCTGACCTTTGACGCAATGATCACCAGATAAACGTGGGCATCTTTTGACCGTGCCAACCGGCACGATACTGATACAATACATTTATAGATGGCATGATAAAAGGATTGATGAGATGGGAGAATATGACGTTCCCGCCGGATACAAATCCGGTTATGTGGCTGTAGTGGGCCGGCCAAACGTGGGCAAAAGCACCTTGATGAATGCTTTTTTAGGCGAGAAGATCGCCATTGTGTCCCCGCGGCCGCAAACAACACGGCAGCGCCAGTTAGGCATTTTAACGACAGAATCGGTCCAGATTATATTCATGGACACGCCGGGCATCATGCAGCCGCGCCACAAGCTGGATGAGTTTATGGTGGCTACGGCCGTAGAAACCTTGCAAGATGCCGACGTCATTTTATGGCTGGTAGATGTCAACGAACCTGTTGGTGGCAGTGACAGGGCCATTGCGGCGCAGGTGGCCGCCGCAAATACCCCTGTCATCCTGGCCTTGAATAAAAGCGACCTGCTGCCGCCAGACGAGGTTATCCCAGGCACAACCGCTTACCGGGAATTGCTGCCGGAAGCTGCCTGGGTTTTATTCTCCGCGCAGACGGGTCACGGCCGTGACGAACTGCTGCATCTGATTATAGATGCCCTGCCTGAAGGCCCCCGTTATTACCCGGAAGACCAGTTAACAGATGTGTTTGTGCGGGATATGGCCGCCGAATTTATCCGAGAACAATTGATGCAGCAGCTGCGGGATGAGATTCCTTATGGTACGGCCGTGCAACTGCTGGAATTTAAAGAACGTGACAATGGCATTATCTATATCAGCGCCAACATTTTTATAGAACGTGACAGCCACAAGCGCATTATCATCGGCGCCAAAGGTCAGCAGTTAAAAGAGATTGGGGCGGCGGCACGCGCTCAACTGGAAGAGCTGGTGGGCAGCAAGGTCTTTCTGGAATTATGGGTAAAGGTAGAGCCAAAATGGCGGTACAATGAAAAAGTATTAAAGCGCCTGGGTTACAGCAGCGCGGCAGCCAGGAAACCATAAAACGGAAGCGGAGCCCGTCCGTGCATGAGAATAAAATTAGATAACGTTTTTCCCAGTAACGGGTTACGGCCGTGCCGGGTTTTTGTATAATGGCGGGTAAGCAATACTGACACCACGCCGTGCACAAGTGATAGGCAGCGGGCGAGGCGCCCCTGTGGGTGCGCCCATAAGGAGAACACAATGGCCGAGCATGAGGAACAAGCGATCAGTCGTAGAGGTTTTTTAGCCGCGGCAGCAGTCACGGCCGCCGCCGCCACAGCCACAGGGGCCGGCGCCGCCTTTCTCAAACAGGCACAGCAGCCGAGTGCTACCATCGCCACGGTGCCCGGCGCCGCCCCTACCCTTTCTGTACCGCTGTTGTCTGCCAACACCGCGGCCAATGCCGCGGCCAATGACACTTTTGCCCAGCTGGCTGCCGCCCAGGCTGAAAACATGCGTTTACAGGCGGCCTTAGATGCCGCCAACCGCCAGCTAACCGCCGGGCAGCAGCATGATGCCTCTACCCTGAATGCGCATGAGGCCATTCAGGTAGAACTGGCGACGGCCAATGAACGTGTCAGCCTACTAGCGGGATTGCTGGCATTGTATGAACAGTTAGAGGGGGTGGACCTGGATGCAGCCTTGCAAGATGGCATGACGGCCGTGTCCACGGCCGTCACTGATATGCTCACCGATATTCCCACCCTGGAAGAAAGTCTGGCCGCCGGCACGCTGGCGCTGGCCGAAGTAGAAAACCATCTACCGGTGTTGGCCAATGGCCAGGCCTGGCTGCAGGCTCACCTGGGTAAGTTAGACGGCTATTTCCGGCACCTTGAGGGCCTGCTCATAGAGGCAGTAGAGGCCGCTGGGCCATTCCTGCAAATGATCAATGACTGGTTTGCTGGGGTTAAAAAGTGGCTGCCCTTTGGCATAGGTGAAAAAGCGGCCACTATTATGCAATCTGTGACCACCCTGCTCATGGAAACGCCAGGCACCATCACCGGGCTAAACACCAACATCGCCCAGCCACTGGATGTATGGCTGGCACGCGACGCCCAAAACGAAATGGCGCTAACCCACACGCTCGTCAAGCCCTTACGGGATGATGTGATGGTAAAAACAGGGGATACCTTGGCTAAGGCCAGGGGGGTTCAGTCGGTTTATACTACCCAACTGCAACAGCCGGTGCATACGGCCGTGGCCCAAAAGCAAATCTTACGCAACCTCATCACCGACTACCGCCAACAGCATCAGGTATAAGGCTTGTTTACAGTGAACTTGGTGTTTTAAAGTGATCAGTAGTCAGTTGTCAGTAATCAGTTGGGGGTTCTTCTGGACTGATGACTGGGCACTGATGACTGATTACCTGGTAGAAGTCCAAAGTTATTCTTGAACGAACCCCAGCAATGCCATCCCCGGTTCATTCAGAGCCGTTGTGGCGTGCTCACCGTCCGCAGCTGTAACAGGTGACGATTTAACGTCAGGCGTTGTAATGCTTCTTCACGCCAGTCATGAAGCGCCAGGTTGCCACGCAGTGCCTCATCATACGTCTGGCATAGTTGTTGTATCAGGCAAGGCCAACAAGCGCTCTGCTCCACTATCCATCTGGCATCCTCATCCGTAAACGGCAATCCGGCACAATGAATAAGCTCCATGGCTTCGCTTTCTGTCAAAGCGTTTAAGGCTACGGCATGGAACATGTTAAAAAAGAGAGAGGTCTGGCCGCGCCGGGTAGACAACTTATGAAGCGCTTTGCGTGAGGTAATGGCAAAGGCTAAAAGGCCATTGGTATGGTAACTAACTAACGAGCGCATGCTATCCCAGAGTGCCGGCGGCAGATCTGGTGCTGATAAGGCAGCCTCAACTTCATCTATGAGCACCAAGCATGGCCGGGTCCATGTATGATGGACAGCTGCTTCCATAAAATCTGCCAGCGTATAAGATGCTAACACGGGAAGGCCCAATTCCGTCTGCAGATAGCGTAAAAGATAACCCAACTGCTGCATACGCACATCACAAAAATCTACCATCACCCAGGTAACCTCTTCAGGTCGTGGCAGCCAATCTGTTTTTTGCCCCGGTCGCACTTGATCCAGCGGCGCTCTGGTAATTTTGGGCAAATAATGCAGTAGTGAGCTTTTGCCGCTGCGGTGGGGGCCAATAATAGCTACGTGTTCCATATACGGCCGCTGCCAGCAGTTAAAGATGCGCGTCAACTCTCTTTCGCGGCCAAAAAACAGGTAGGGTTTGGTGATGGGCGGGCCATACAAATATGGGGAGGAAAGGTCCGCCGGCTTGTGTTTGATCATAGGAGCCGGTGAGGGGAAAAGCTGGTCAGTAAAATGTTTGGGGGCCGAGTGTTTAGCACTGCGCAAAAACTGTTCACATCCCTGTTTATCCAGGCCCTGGCGAGATACCAACCAGCAAGTCAATGCTTCTAAATCTTTCTCGGTAGGAAGATGGCCTTTGCGTAGATACTGCACGTAAGAACGGCCGTGACGCCCCAGGGTAAACCCTAACTCATCCTCGATAATACCAATATCAATGCCGGCTTCTAACTTGACCCGCTGCACAGACTTGTCTAACAGCCGCTTAAACAACAAAGATGTTGCTGGCATGATCATTTTATCCCTATACTCCGATCATTCGGAGTGCCACCTAATGCCAACAATACTGATCAATCGTAGCTGAAATACAATACGCTTCTCCTCATACTCTGGCAATGTAAATTGTAACAAACATACACCAATTGGCGAGTGGCAAAAAGTGGACAAAAGCCTTGCCTGCCAGGGTCACCATGTAAATTCTGGGTTAAGGAGGAGAAAGTTCATGTGAGTCAGTAGTAAGCAATCTATACCCCTGTCACCTGTTGATTGTATCCAAATAACATCTAATGGTGTGGGCATTTCCTCAAGTACAGGCCTGCTTCCTGCTAGAGGAAATGGCAACACGGCCCCAAAGGAGCGTATCATGAAGGTTAAGAACGTTCGGTTTGCTTTCATTTTGTTGTGTCTGCTGGCCGTTGCTGTCACAAGCGTCAGTGCTTATGTTTACAATGGCCGAAAATGGGCATCACGGACAATCTCTTACGACAAACACACATTGAGTAGTGCCTGGCAAACGGCAGCGTGGAACGGTGCCTCTCGCTGGAACCTGGTCACCCCCTCTAACTTTCAGTGGGTGGCCTCTGATTCAGGGGATAATGACATTTACCTGGCCGCGATTGACGGACAATATGGCACGCTGGCCGTGGCCACCACCTGGTATTCCGGCAGCACCATCACTCGCGCTACCATTAAGTTTGATACGGGAGAAACCTGGTACACGGGCACCGGCACCCCTTCAAGCAGTCAGGTTGATGCCTACTCCATTGCCGCACACGAGTTTGGTCATGCCCTAGGGCTGGGCCACACCAATATAAGCTGCAGTGGCAGCGAATCTTCACGCCCGACCATGTGTGCCAGCTATAGTTATGGCAAAACCTATTTCCGCAGCCTGCACAGCGATGACAGCAGTGGGTTGAACTACATTTATCCGTAGCCATAAGCCCCTCACCCTTAGGAGATGATAATGAACACAAGAAAATGGTTAACCGGTTTGGTGATTATTCTACTAGGTCTGGTCTTAGCTGCATGCAGCGCCAATACCAACAAGCCCCATGAGGAAGCTGCATCAGTACAGCTTGAATTTACCTATGCAGACGTATCTTTTGAGGAGCGCATGCAGCAGGCACAGGTGGTTTTGGCCGGCAAAGTTCTTTCCATTTCGCCCACAAAATGGAATCAAGACAGCGGCGACTATTGGGAAGAAGAGATAGATGGCACCTTATATTCGGCCCTGCCTTATTATGAAATAGAGGTAAGCACGGAACAGTTATTGAGCCCGTCTGAAGGCATTGGACAGAGCCTGATCATTACCGTGTTGGGCACCGCCCCCCATGAAACGGGCGTGGCGGCCGCCGATGGCCTGGCTGTTATTAGTGACAGTAACCTGCCTCTGGCCATTGGCGATGAGGTGGTGATCTTTGTGCGGCAAACAGATCTGGCCTGGCGTGACGGATCACGCGCTGTCTGGTATTTTATGGGCGACCCGGTTCAATCCTTTATGAAAATGGGGAAAGATGGCCTCTACACTGTGCCTGGCTCTGGACAAAAAGGGATAACAATTACCGAAATTGCCGCCGCCCTGGACAAAAAATAACCAGGGAACCATGTCACCTTCATACACCAAGATTTGGTGATGACCTTACGGCCGTGTCAGTTTATGACACGGCCGTTTTTTCATGCGTGTCAGGTAGGCGCTGTGTCTAAAGGTGGCGCGTAAGCCAAAAAATCATGAGCAAAGCGTTGGCTGTATTCCCCAATGAGCGCTTCCACCCGCCCCAGGTCGGCAGCGGCTACAATCAGCCCAGCGTGCTGTTGTTTGTTTACACGGTAGGTGATTTCTGCCGCCTGGTAGCCAGAAAGGTCAGGCCATTCCTGTTTGGCCAGGCAAATCAACACCCCGGCATACTTACCGGCGTCTGGCGGTGGTGCATACGCTTCCCCTTTGGCGTGGGCCACTTCCAGTTTGGCCCACTCCGCCCATAGGTTGATGCCAGCGGCCGCCTCTACGAGCTGCTCAATATTGGCCCCACCCACACGCGCGGCCGTTTCTAAAAAGTACAACTCGCCATCGCCCCCCTTGATAAACTCCGTATGAGAAACGCCGTGTGTCATACCCAGGGCTATAAGCAGTTTGCGGTTGAAGGTAAGCAAGGCACGTGTATCCGGGCCCTTACGCGGCATGGTACGGGTAACAAACACCCCGCCTTCATGGGCCACATCAATGGGCGGCTGTAAATAGTGGTGCGCCAGGGCAAACTGCACCTTGCCATCCCAGACAATTGAATCCACATGAAACACCTCACCAGGCACAAACTGTTCCAGCAAGAAGTATGATTGCTGATCGCCCAATTCGCCCAGCCAATGCCAGACATCATCGGCGGAATTAACTCGCTTGATACCCATGGCACCCGCTTCCAGGCGCGGCTTGAGCAGCCACGGCGGCGGCATCTGGCTCATCCAACCAGCCAGCGCCTCATAATTAAACACGGCCGTGAACGCTGGCACCCGAAACCCCTCTTTCTGTGCTTTTAAGCGCATGGCCAGCTTGTCCCGAAAATGACGTGTGGTGGTTTCGCCCATACCCACTATCCGAAAATGCTCTCGTAGGGCTGCGGCCGTAGGCACGTCATAATCATCTAGCGGCACAATGCGGTCAATTGCCTCTGACCGCATCAGGTAGCCAATGGCATAGATGATGTCTGGCTGGGCGGTCAACGACGGCATAAAATAAATCTCATCAATGACTTCTTGTGGCCATGGTTCATCCTGCAGCTTTTCGCGGGCCACCACCAGCACACGGCAGCCCAGGTTTTTGGCAGCGGCCAGAAACGTGGTGCCCTTAAAGTAGCTGGCCAGACAAAGAACGGTGATGGGGGGATTGATAGACATAAGGTTAGCGTCTCGCTTAATTCAAAGCCGACAACACGGCCGTGACCAGCAGCGCGCAAGTAAACACACCCATCGCCGCAATCAGCACAATCACCAGCCAATCGGTGCGATGCGGTTTAGGGGGTGTGGTGGCCCCCAGGGTGGGTGGCGGTGCGGCAGCTATGGTCGGGTCGCCTACAGGATCATACGGCCGCACAGTTGGCATCGGCTCGGCCTTTATCTCTGATTCTACGGCCAACGAAGCTGTCTGCTCAGGCAGGTCAGTCTGTGCCGATGACGGCACGGGCGTTTCTTCTACCACCGCGGGAGCCGGTTTACTGGCTGGCACCCACTGTGCCAGCATCTCTGGCGTTATCTCCACGTCCTGGTCACTTTCCATGGCCGCGGCTAAATAGGTCACCAATTCTTCGCTAAGCGGCGTGGTGGTGGTTTTGGCGGCAGGGCTGACAGGCGGTGGTGCTTCTACCTCCTGCAACTCCAGCGGCGCAATTTTGTGAACCCACTCTGGCAGCGAAGTAGACGTTTGCCGGGCCACATCTGAGCGGCGTTTAATGCCCGTCAATGCTGCCGTAAAAGACGCCTGGTCCTCTACCAACTCATCCAAATCAATCGCCAGCGGATCACTATCAAGTGACGGACTACCAATAACTTCGGCATCACGTGCCAGCAGATAGTACTCTGCCCGCAGGGGGTCAAATGCCAGGTGCCCACCCAGACGCACCTCGTCTCCCTGGCGAATGATGATGCGTTCGGCCTCACGTCGGCTTAATTTACAGCGCAGCCGGTGCTCCGCCTGTTCTAAATCAAAGACTGTATCCGTAGAACGGCCGTTGTCCCCCCCCGGCTTTCTCTCTTCATACAATTGCGCCACCGTCCCCGCCACAAATATCAAACCCAATGGCAGTTCAGCTGGCAACTGCAGCGCCAGACGACGGTTTAATTGGCTGACTAAAATATCCATATAACCCCCGAAACAATTGTCAAAACCTATTCCTCATCCTGAAGCTCGTCTATTATACCTCGATAGTTGTGATTTGAGATTCACGTAATCGCCAATATGCGGTAAATTAGACACATGCAACTACCAATAGTCCAACTACCAGCCATTGTGACCGAGCACGCGCCGGCCTTTGCCGAGATTTTTGA
>WYBM01000027.1 GCA_011525915.1 Ardenticatenaceae bacterium
ATCGAGGAAGTTAGCCCACAAGGTGAAGTCAGCACGGGTAAAATCGGCGGCTTTGACTTCGGGTTGAAGACCTTCCTCACGGACGATGAAGGCGGCGCGTTCCAGTCACCTGAGTTCCTGAAGACCAACCTGTCTACTATCGCCCGCTTGAACCGCCAATTGTCTGGCAAACAGGACGACTCAAACAACCGCAGGAAGGCCAAACGCCAACTTGCACTTGCTCACGCCAGCGTCGCAAACGAGCGGCGTGACGCGCATTTCAAGCTCGCCCACCAGCTTTGTGATGAGCACGACGCACTGGGGTTTGAAACGCTCAACCTGCGCGGCATGAAGAAGCTGTGGGGTCGGCAGGTCAGCGACTTAGGCTTCGCCCAATTCATGCTCATCCTTGAGCATGTGGCCCGATTGCGTGGCAAACGAGTGGTGAAAATCAACCAGTGGCAGCCAACCAGCCAGACTTGCTCTTGCTGTGGGCAGCGCCAGTCGATTGAGCTGCGGCAGCGCGTGTTTAGGTGCCATGCGTGCGGGTTGGAAATCGGGCGGGATCACAACGCTGCGAGAAATATCAGGCGCGAAGCAATCGCGCTGCTTGAAAAAGAAGGAGTTGGGGCATCGACTCCAAGCTTAGAGGGTGTCAGCCGGTTGCGTGCGACCGCCTCCCTTGCTTGAGGCCAAGAATCCCACCCGCTTCAGCGGTGGGAGTAGGTCAAAAATTTGCCTGTACATAGCGCGTCATCAATTCGTACAGGTGGCGGGTAGTATTCTCCCCCTCTTTGATGGCGTGTGAGCGGTTTGGGTAGGCCATCATCGAAAACGGCTTGTTATGTTTGACAAGTTCGTTGACCAGAGCCTCGGCGCATTGGTAATGCACGTTATCATCACCCGTACCGTGAATGAGCAGCAAGTTCCCGGCCAGGTGTTGGGCATGGGTAATGGGTGACCCCTGGGTAAACCCCTCTTCATTTTCCGCTGGCAAGCCCATATACCGTTCCTGGTAAACGGTGTCATAAAAACGCTGGTTGCTCACAGCCGCAATGGCGATGCCCGTGCGGTAAATCTGTGGGTGTTTAAACATGAGGTTAAGTGTCATCGAACCGCCGCCGCTCCAGCCCCAAACACCAACGCGGGTGGCATCTATGTACGGCCGTTCCCGGATAATGGCTTCAGCCGCCGCGGCCTGGTCAGCTGTCGTCAGAATGCCCACCTGCCGGTAAACACATTTACGCCAGGCGCGGCCTCGGGGCACCGGCGTGCCCCGGTTATCCACACTTATGACCAGATACCCCTGTTGGGCCAGCAGGATATGCCACAAATAACGCTTCTCGCCCCACCGGTCTGCAACCGTCTGCCCGGCCGGTTCACCATACACGTAAAACAGCAGTGGATAGGTTTGCGCCGGGTTAAAATCGGGCGGTTTGATCAACCAGCCGTCTAATGCCACCCCATCGCCAATGTCCACGCGAAAAAACTCTACCGGCTGCCGCTTGAGCGCCGCCACGTTCTGATGCAGCGTCTGGTTATCTTCCAGCAGGCGCATCGGCCGATGATCAGGCAGCGAGATGAGGGTGACAACCGGAGGGTTGTCAAACGACGACCAGGTGTGAAACGCCCATTTTGCCCGGGTTGAAATCTGATAACTATGTGTTCCGAAGGCATCAAGCGGCGTCAGGCGTTCTACCTGGCCATTTCCGCGCGCGTTTACCCGGTATAGAAAGCGCTGTGTGGGGTTTTCCGGGGAAGCGATGAAATAAACCCACCCCGTTTCGGCCTCAATTTTCTCCACCGATACCACGTCATACGCGCCTGGCGTCAGCAGCGTCATCGCTTGACCATCACGGGAAACGCGGTAAAGGTGACGCCAGCCATCGCGGTCACTTAACCAGGTGAACGCCGCCCCATCATCCAGCCATTTCAGGCTGTCATGCAAGTCTATCCAGGCTTCATCTGTCTCCTTCAGAATGAGCTGGGTAACACCAGAGGCCACCTGTCCTAACAGCACCCTATTCTCGTTTTGCAGCCGGTTAAGCTGCTGGATGACCACCTGATCAGAGCTGGCAGCCCAAGCCATTTTTGGAATGTAATGTTGACGAGGATCACCGGACACCTGAAACCAGGTTGTGTCACCACCAGCAGCGCTGACCACGCCCACCCGGCAGGCGGCATTGGTGGTGCCTACTTTGGGGTATGGCAGGGGAATGAGCCGGGGATAGAGGCTGTCTGTGTTGTTGATCATGTAAAAGGGGTCAATGCCCGCCGTGTCAAACTGCCAGTAAGCGATCCGCTGCCCATCCGGGCTCCAGCAAAAGCCGTCGCGCAAGCGAAATTCTTCTTCATAGACCCAATCAGAGGTACCATTAATCATGGTGTCTGATCCATCGGCCGTTAGCTGTATGATGTTGCCGGTATCAATGGTTTCCACATAAAGATTGTTCTGGCGCACATAAGCGACAGATTGACTGTCAGGCGAAAACTTGGCAAACATCAAGGTAGCCGGGGCGGCGTCACCGCCCAATTGGGTGAGCTGCCCGGTTTTCATAGCCAGCACCCAATAATCACCCCGGCTGTTTTGCCGCCATACACGCCGAGTATTGGTGAAAATGAGCAGTCGCTCTTTATCGGGTGACCATTCATACCCCTGAATGACCAGGGGGTCAGCCGCCCCTGCTGGCCGCAACTGGGCCGCAGCTACCAGCACAGTACGTTTACCAGAGGGCATATCATAGCGAATGATCTCTTTTACTTTCTGGTCAGACTTCACAGTCTCTTTGGAAGAGGGGTCAGCCACGGCCGTTTCCAGTGTGGTGTAACCCGTATCATCATCTAACCAATAGGCGGGGCCAAAGGTTTTGGCGTCAAAATCCTCGCTGTTGAACAACCTGTCTAGGGTGAGGGTAGCCTTATCATCCATAACGTGTTCGTTTCACTGCCTCCTATGGTTTTTGCCCAACATGAATGGCAATGGTGCCAAACATGAACAGCTTAAAGGTAACCTGGGCCAGGCCAACCTCTTGCATTACACGGGCCAAAGCTTCTGGTGTTTTAAAGTGTTGGGTGCTGTCTGGCAAATAGCGGTAGGCGTCTGATTCGCCGGTCATCACTTTGCCTAACGTGGGGATAATATAGTTAAGATGTATTTTGATAAACGGCCGTAACACATTGGGCTTCGGTGGGCTGGATTCCAACACCACCACCCGGCCGCCCGGCTTGGTTACCCGCATTTGTTCGCGGAAAGCGCCGGGCACATCGATAACATTACGCATGAGGAAACCGGAGGTGACAGCGTCAAAGGTATTGTCAGGGAAGGGCAGCCGCAGTGTGTCCGCGGCTGTCCACAAGATGGGGGTGCGGTCCGGCAGGTGTTTGCCAGCCTGCATCATCTCGATGGTAAAGTCACCCCCTACGGCCGTGAGACCCGGGGTCTGCCGCAGCCCTTCTAAGGCGATGTCACCGGTGCCGGTAGCAATGTCCAGCAGACGGCCGTGGGCCGGCAGGTTTGCCTGGGCAATGACCACCCGCCGCCACTTCATATCCTGGCCAAACGTCATCAGCCGGTTCATGCGGTCATACCGGCCAGCGATGCGGGCGAACATATCTTGCACGTAAGCCGCCCGTTCCTCTCCTTCTAGATGTGCCATAACAACCCTTTTTCTATTGCAGCTTATATGATTCCGCCGGATTCTAAGACAAAACGGCCCAAAACCACAAACAACAACAGGGGTGCGCTAACCAACTTTGTGACACAATCGGCTCATTCCCGCATTCTTTCATCCCACTTCTGTTTCTTTTGGGCTGCCTTACCCTTTTCGGCTTTTTTTAACATTTTCGCTTGTATACGCTGTGCTTTGGTGCGCCAATGCCAAATAACCAGAGCAACAATGACAACAATGAATAGCCATGCGTACACTACCTTGTAAAAGAACCGGGTCGCTGTCCGATTCCTGCTGTCAAAGTTTGGCGCAATCAGAATTGTATCAGAGGCTACATTATCTTCGCTTATCGTATACACACCTGATTGATCAACTTCAAAGGTGAACAATTTTAATCCGTTGATGCCTGCAGCAATTTCCACCATCCGAGGACCAGATTTCTTTAATTCCACAAAATCCCCTGTATTTTCGGATTTGATTTTAATATTGTAATCCAGCGGCACAGAGCGATTTGAGTAGATCTGGTATGTTCCCATTTCAAGCTTCAATGGCGTTTCACCCGGAACTTTTACCTCGATAATTTCGGAGAGTTTTATAACACGTACAACACCCAATTTCGCCGGGATATCCGGCAGGACGGGAATACCAAGCAGAAGAAGAACCAACGTGACGGCAACGATAGTGTAAATGATCACTCCCACACCAGACCAGACCAGGCACCCCAGTACACTTTTTTGTTCCCTGTCGTGAATCATGCCTTCTTCCGTTCACACTATCAAAACAAACCGGTAAGACTTCCTGTTTAAGTTCATTTGGCTGAGAGGTAGCCGGAAAGCAGTGGTTGGCCTCCCAACTGAGCCACACCTGGTACCCCCAGATGATGGATTATGTCTTCTCATCTTGATTAGTGGTTATGTACTCAGCATCAGTTTCTAACGCAACTTCTTCACCAGAGGGCAGCACTTCACGCGCCTTGCTGGTACCGGTGGGGGGGCCCACAACACCCATCTCTTCCATGGCGTCGATCATGCGGGCAGCACGCGTGTAACCAATGCGGAAGCGGCGCTGCAATAGTGATGTGGAGGCCTTGTTCAACTTGCGCACCAGTTCAATCGCTTCAGGCATCAGCTCGTCATCAAAGTCTGTCGCCGCTTCGTCTTCTGCTTCTTGCAGCGCTTCCCACAGGGGCTGCTGCTTTGGGGGCGTCAGCTTCGGCTGTGGCGGCGCTATGTCTGGTTGGGGCAGGGTCACAGGTATGTTTTCCGGGGCCTTGACAGGCGCCGAGGTCCCCATGTTGACAACCGGCGCACCGGCTTTGGGCGCAGGCTGGCTCCCGCCGGCCCTGGACGACGGCCGTGGCTCATCCGGCGAAACAGCGGCGTCCCCGTCCACTTCCAGCTCATCGTCTACCTCTGCCGGTGGGGATGTTGGCTGCGGTTGTATGCTCTCCGCCGCCGGAATCAGGTTAAAACGGCGGGCGGCGCGCCAATAATCGATCACCTTATTCAGTTCACCATCACTAACAAAACAGCCCTGAGCCCGCACCGGGGAAGCGGCGTCTGGGGCCTGGTAGAGCATGTCGCCCTGGCCTAGCAGCCGTTCGGCGCCCACCGCATCCAGAATAACACGGCTGTCTGTACCAGAAGCCACGGCAAAGGCGATCCGCGCCGGGAAATTGGCCTTGATCAGCCCGGTGACTACGTCTACAGACGG
This sequence comes from Ardenticatenaceae bacterium, assembly GCA_011525915.1. Lineage (GTDB taxonomy): Bacteria > Chloroflexota > Anaerolineae > Promineifilales > Promineifilaceae > CAADGU01. The sequence goes on from WYBM01000027.1 coordinate 5,361, forward strand.
CCGTTGCGTAGCGATGATCAGGTGCATGCCCGTGGCCCGCGCCAACTGTGCCAGCCGCGTGACGCCCCGCTCTGTCTCTTCCGGTGACATCATCATCAAGTCTGCCAGTTCATCAATGATGATCACAATGTACGGCAGCGTGTCATACTCTTTCTGGCGGCGCACTTTTTTGTTGTAGTCGGTGATATTACGTACGCCCACCTCAGCGAACAACTTATAGCGGTTGTCCATCTCGCGCATGGCCCATTGCAGCACCCCAATAACCCTATCCATCTCTACCACCACCGGCGCGGCCAGGTGGGGAATGCCATTATAGCCGGTGAGTTCCACGCGTTTGGGGTCTACCATCACCAGCTTCAGATGGTCAGGTGTGTTTTGCAGCAGCAAGCAGGCAATAATGCCGTTGACAGCTACAGACTTACCGGAGCCAGTGGCCCCGGCAATAAGCAGGTGCGGCATTTTGGTCAGATCCGCCACAATGGGCTGCCCGGCCACATCTTGCCCCAGCCCCACCCGCAGCGGCGACTTAATTTTTTGGAATTCGGCCGTTTCCATCACATCCCGCAAAGAGACCAGGGCTTTGGCCGGATTGGGCACCTCGATGCCCACATACCCTTTGCCGGGCACCGGCGCCTGGATGCGAATGGCCTGAGCGTGCAGCGCCAGCGCCAGGTCATCGGCCAGGCCGGCGATCTTGCCCACCTTAACTTTGGTGCGTTTGCCGTTGCGCATTTCCAGGAAGCTGGGCTCTACGCCAAACTGGGTCACGGTAGGCCCCTGGCTAATTTCTACAACGGTAGCCGGGGCACCAAACACCTCCAGGGTATGTTCGATGATCTCTACCTGCTCCCGAATGATAGTACCTGAGGGATCAGCGTCTGTACCAGGGTTGAGCATGTCAGGCAGGCCCGGTAGCTGCCAGTGGTGGGTTCCCGGACGGCCGTTGCTGCCCAAAAACACTGGCGTCACCACTGTAGGGGCTTCTTCCCTGGCTGGTTGTTCCTTTTTAGGGCGCACCAGGCGCGGTTGGGCACGCACCGGTTCAGCCTTGGGTGGGGATGGTGACGGCGCGTCCGGCCCGGGGGGAGAAGCGGCCAGGGGCAGCGGCGGCTGTACCGTCTGTGGCTGGCTGGCCGGGCGGCGAGAGCGCCCCTTATTGACCACAATCTCCCGCTCTGGCAGGGCAAAGTCGTCATCGGCCTCAGGGGAGGCCGCCAGCAGCTGCCGGAAGAACAAACCCAGGCCCTCTCGTGTTACACCAGACAGCAATACAGCGCCGATGACGGCCACAATGACCAGGGTAAACACCGCCCCCAGGCTGCCCACACTGCCCGTTAGGCCATACGTGATCAGGCCGCCCAGGTAACCGCCCCCTTGCTGTGCCCTGGCTACGGCCCATACATCGCTAAAGTCACCGCCACGCCGCAGCACAACCTGTGTGGCCAGAGCCTCAAAAGCCAGAAATAACAAGGCAAACCCGGCTAGCCGGAAAGAAGGGAGTTCAGGCTGTTGATCCATACCCCACAGCACCAGATACAGGCCAATACCGCCGGTGATCAGGGGCACCAGCAGGCCGCCCCAACCAAACGTCTGCCGCATCATGGCTGACAACCCAGCCGTTAGCTGGCCCTGGTTGGGCGAAAGTAAACTCAACACCAGGATAATGGTCAAAAAGACAATCCCAATACCAATGATGAGGGCTTTTTGGGCCAGATTTAACCGTACTTCGTGCGGCGTTTTTTGACGGGTGACTTTGCGGGGTTGGGAGCGTGACCGCTTACGAGGCGTCGATCGATTTTGGGTGCCACCACGTGTAGGTTTGCTGCGGGCGGCGGCCGTTTGCCGGCCGCGGCTGGTCTGGCGATTTTTGGAAGTCTGACGGCCGTTGGTTTTGCCGGGTTTGCTGCTGGTGCCTGTTTTTTTCTTAGCCATAGCTCAGATGTTCCGTAGGTACACAGGGCATTATAACATGGTTAGGGAAAGCCGTCAGCCGTTCAGGACTATTTTTAATTGGCCAGGTGTTCAGGGTTATTCGTCCGTTCATTCCATTCGTGATTTAATCGGGCGATACAAAATTGTATAGGGTAACGATGATGAGACAACTCTCCCAAAATGGAATCATTTATTTTCAGTTCACCTTGTTTCCGGACAACGGCCGTATTCAACATGCCATCTTCTCGCGTCAGGGGGGCGTCAGCCCGGCCCCCTTTCAGGCGCTTAATCTTAGTGTTTCGGTAGCCGATGACAAAACCAACGTCTTTGCCAACCGTCGTCAGGCCTACGGCTTGTTTGGCCGGGACAACAACACGGCCGTGCATGCCCATCTGGTACACGGGCACACAGTGGCCCGTGTCACCCAGGCCCATAATGGCCACTATACGCCGCATGTAGATGGGCTGATCACCAATGATCCGGGCTGCGCCCTGACGATGAACTTTGCCGATTGTACCCCCATTTTGTTGGTTGACCCGGTGAACCGGGCGATCGGTCTGGGGCACGCCGGCTGGAAAGGCGTCGTGGTTGATTTGCCGGGGGCGTTGGTGCGGGCCATGCAGCATGAATTTGGCACCAACCCGGCTGATCTGCTGGCCGGCATTGGCCCATGCATCGGCTGGGCGCGGTATGAAGTGGATGAACCGCTGGTCAGCGAAGTGAAAGCGGCTTTTGCCAATTGGGCAGATTTGTTGCAGCGGCCGGTCGGTAAAGAGAACGGCCGTTACCATTTTGATCTACCTGGCGCCAACCTGGCCCGTTTACAAGAGGCAGGCGTCAAGGAGATTGAACTGTCTGGCCTGTGTACGGCCGAACGCACCGACCTCTTTTTCTCTCACCGGGCTGAAAATGGCCAGACCGGCCGTTTTGGCGCCATGATTGTCCTGCATTCGTAAACGACGCTGCCAGCCAGAATTTCCTCGATTCCCTCTGGTCTGTGTTAAATTTAATCTGAAACAAGGGGGTTATCATGAGAATCCTGGTCGTCGGCGCCGGACAAGTGGGGGCACGTGTGCTGCGCCAATTACAAAAAATCCATCGCTCACCGTTATTACAAATGATCCTCATCAGGAGCCATACGTTGTTAAAAAGGGGATCATAGCCAGGGTTGATATTCAAGAAACGCTAACACCCCTGACTCTGGCGTATGTCATCGCCCAGGCCAGGCCTGATCTCATCCTTCTTACCAGCGCATCTGAAGATTTTGCGCTGGGCATGGCGCCCGGTGTGGACGTGATGGTAAACTCACTTAAAAGAGAGTTAGCCGCTATCTCCACTGTGCCGCTTATCGGGGTAGCTCGGGTAAGTGGTTAGTATGACAAACGGTGACCTGAGGCTTATCTTCTACCCAACCTGATTGATGAGTTGCTCAACATAGGTTTTCCCCTTCTCCCGTTTCCCCCATAACTTTCAAAAATCGGCTCATGATCTCACTACTCAGGTGATCAACCTCCTGTCCGGCTAGGGGGACTTGACCACCGGCCATCGTGCCATGTCCACCTGCTTTACCTGGGGGAACAATCACTTGCTGAACGAGCAAACCGGCATCCTGTCCCATAGCTTCAGTCCGGATTGAGAGGTACAAGGTTTTTTCATGAACGCCAAGGCAAAGTACGGCTCCTGCTCCGTCCAGCCGGATGAGCAAATCAGCCATTTCCGCCGTCAGGTCTGGGATGTGCATCACCCCAAGATCGGCCACAACAGACCGGCTATAAACTTGCGCCGCATGCAATCCATGACTAAAGGCACGAAAATATGCCTGCGGCAAGCCGGCTTGCTCTATTTGAATGAGCTTACTGTGGTCAATTTGAGCCAAAAGTTTGAGGTAAACCACTTCATCGGTTGAGGAAACACCACGTGATAGACCACGCGTATCAGTCTTGAGAGCGTAGAACAAAGCGGTTGCCAGGTCAGAATCAGGCACTATCCCCGCGGCTTCCAGATATTGATCCAACAAAGTTGCGGTGGCTCCTATCTCTGGCTGGACGTCCATGTAGGGTACCAATTTTATTGTTTCCCGCAGAGGGTGATGATGGTCAATGACAATGTGAGGAATGTAGGTGGCGGACAAGCGATTATTTCCGGCCCCAGGTTGGGTATCAATCAAAGCCAGGGCAGAAAACTGATCCAGATCTGGAAGTACGTCACTGTGCTGCCATTGGGGCGTTAAAATGTTGAGCATGGCCCGGTTTTCTGGCCGCTGCACTAACCCACTGAAGAGTAACTGGCTGGGGATATTCCAGGCTGATTTAAGCAACGTGGCAAACGCCTTACCGGAAGCCAGTGCGTCAGGGTCTGGATTGTCATGAGTCAGAATTAGCACGGGGCCGTTACCGGCAATCGTTCGCAAATGAGCCAGACGCTTTTGGTCTAGTGGATTATTCTTAGAGGGGATCATCTAATCTAACTCTCTCACGTCTAGCCATAGCGCCATTTTCCGTCCAACCAATGTAAATGCTATTGCCAACCTGGTCAACAATTGGATTTCTATCTTAAGCCATTCACCTATTGTAGTGATTGGCGCCTCACAGGCAACTACAAACAATCGCATCACGCTAAATATTATGTTAACAATAATGCTATGGCAGACAACGACAAGCAGACCTACCCCATCGGTTGCAAAAGCAGCGTAAGAAGGTGGTTATGGTCGGTGAGGGGCCGGCGAGGGGTGGCCATCCGTTGCCCATTTCTCGGCGGCAGGTTCGCGCCTTGCTTTACTACCTGGCGGAGGATTGCCAGCCAGTATCTCGCCAGCAACTTTGTGATCTACTCTTGCCGGGCCATCCGGAATCTATTGTGCGCCGTCGGCTGACCCGTCTGCTTGCTCATCTGCGGCGGGCTCTACCAGCCCGTGATATGGTGCAAATTCCCGGCGACCACATTCAACTGGCACACGGCCGTGTGCAGGTAGATACCGTTACCCTGCATAACCTGGCTATGGAGATGGCTTTCAACGAAAACATTGAAACCAGTGCCCAACTCATTGAGTTGTATCGTGGCCCTTTTTTAAATGGCTTCCAGCTACCAGCTAACCCTAAAACCGATGATCTGGGGTGCACGGCTACGGCGCCCTATGATTCCCATTTCCACGGCACCCACACAGCCGGAACGATTTGCGGCCGTAGCTTTCATGGCGTCAATATCGGTGTGGCACCAGACGCCCGGTTATGCTCGGCTAACGTCTTGCCCGGTGGTTCTGGCACTTTTGCCCAGATCATTAATGGCATGCAATGTGTCATTGACCAGGGCGTGCACGTCATCAATATGTCTCTGGGCGCTCTGGGATATAACCCTATCTGGAATCTCCCCATACTAAACGCTACCCTATCTGGTGTGTGCATTGTGGCCTCCATTGGGAATTCGGGCCATGGCACAAGTGGCGGGCCAGGCAATGACCCGCTGGCTATTGGTGTTGGCGCTACTGGGGTTGGTTTCCCCAAGCTATATCACGAGACAATTTACGATGATGTTGTTGCCGGATTCAGCAGTGGTGAGACTCTGGTCAACGTTCCCTGGCTGAACCTCTTCCAATTAACCTATATGAAACCTGAAATAAGCGCACCCGGTGTTCAGGTTTTGTCGGCCGTACCGCCAAACTCCAGACCGGACTGGCCGGCCGTACACTCATTGGCGGCGCTGAATGGCACGTCTATGGCTGCGCCTCATGTCACGGGAACCATTGCCGTTCTGCTCTCTACGGAACCAGCTTTGATGGGTGATCCGTTTACTGTCAAGCGAATTCTGATGGGGGCCGGCCGCGAAGATTTCTCTGAAGCCGGTCGTGACCAGCGGTTTGGGTTTGGTCGGGTTGACGTTTTGTCTGCGTCTGAAACGGCCGTGAGCATGATCAATTGATATCCGGATAATAGGCAAGCACAGGGTCTGACGTTTGCTTTTGGCAAAAACAGGCCCTGTTTGCCAAGTTTGTGGCAAACATACCTCAAAAGGATGCACATCATGGTGAATGGCTCAAAGATACATCCAGATTTACAACCAGCTTTGGAAAAGCTGGAAGCGTCGGAAGAAATCACAGTCCTGGTCTACCCTCAAAAAATGGATGACCAGGCGCTGGAACTGTTTCTTCAAGAAAAAAAAGAGGCGGGTCATATCCAATACAAACCACTACCTTTAGCAGGTTGTATTGTTGTCATCGGGCCCAAACAAACCCTGTTACAAATTGCTGCGCGTAAAGATGTGGTCCAGATTCGCGCAAATCCCACCCTGACGGTATAAGGTCAGGTAACGTAAAAACCTGCCTTAGGCAATCGGCGACAATCATTCAAAAACACTATCGCTTTAGGTGCTGCCGATTCCGCTGTATGAACGTTATGGAATGACATCATAGAGGATGGCATTTTCTACCTTCCCCACCATGGCAAGAACATCACAATGGCGCAGGGTGTAAGTGACGCGCTGTGCCAGACGGGGAGGAATGGCGGCGGTGACGGCCAATGAGCGGTTCGTAAAAGGGCGCGGGAGAGTGTCAGGCAAAAGTGATACAAAATCAGCCGGGGTGGCAAAGCTATGCTCGGCACAAACAGCCAGCAGGTGGCGGTCGTGAATGCTCCATCGTTGGCGGCGCCAACTGCCACGGCCGTCATCGCGCCAGAGTTCCTCTTGCTGTGTCAGCAATACACCCAGGCTCAGGTTGGGGTGCGCTAACAAATGAGGGATGCGTACCAGTTCATGAAAGACGTCAAACGTTTGCCCATGTTTAGGCGATTTGCGGCGGCTGAGCGGTTGGCCCTGAGCCGTTTGCCGTATGATCCACTTTTCCTGGGCCACCGGGTAGAGCAAGTGTACACTGTGGTTTGGCAGCAGCCGCTCTAATTTTCGTTTGAGGGCAGTAAAATTACCTGTTTGAATTTCAATGAGCCGGCTGCCCCGCAGAATGTCTATCACATAACCGTCTACGGGCACTTCAAACTGGTCCCCAGCACGGCCGTACCACGTTTTAAGGCTGGCATGAAGCGACTTTTCTGCCAGGGTACCAATGTTACTCATGATCCATACCGACGGAAAAAGCAAACGGCTCTGGCCGGGGGGTGACCTCATCGGTCACCAGGCGTGGCGCTTCTGTACCCGGATAAACACCTGGCGGCAGTGGCAAGTTATCTTGCCGCCACAGCCACCAATCATCCATAAACCAGCCGTTGTTACGAATAGCATACCGGCCGCGCATGGCCGCCCCCAGCCGCACCGTCTGCGCCTGGGAGAGTGTGAAGACGTAATAATAGGTGTTCTTTTGCCCAAATGTGGGTAACAGCCAGCCAGTCACACTGTCGCCCGCCAACAGTTTCACTTCGCCGGAAAGTGGGTCGGGCGCCCAAATTTTGTTGCCGTCTTCATCGTAACCTACCACCAAATCCGGAAAGACGCTCATCTCAAACACATACTTACCGGCGGGCAACCACAGATCTGTGGTTAACTCAAAGCTGATCGCGCCAAACCCTTTAAAAATTTTAACCGTTTGATTGCCGTGCCAGATGAACAGGGGGTGTTCTTCGGGGGGCAGCTGCTCAGATGGCAACACCCGCACCTCCGGGCGCACCCACACGTCCCAGGGTTCGTTGCCAAAGCCAGTGGGGCCGGTTTGCCAGGCAACATACCAGTTATTGGGAATTTGCAATTCCGGAACACCATTGGGATGGTACCATCCCCCTTCAAAGGAGTAGTTAGGCAGTAAATTTTGGCCCCGCTGAAAAGGGTCAGGACGGGCAACCATAGGCAGGTATACGCGATGGTTGTCTTGGGCATGGAGGGAGTTGCCCATAACACTGCACAAAACGGCCGTCACCAGCAGCAGCATGGCGCGGTGCCCAACCGCGGCTAAGGATGGCATCCGCAGCTGCCTCCGCCACAGCAGCCGCCATGCGTGCTTATGGGCACCGGGATGCTGTTTGTGCCTACGTTAAAGGCCACCACACTGAGCAGTTTTTTGGTGTGACCACTCTCACAGGCAGGGCAGGTAGCCGGGTCAGATGCTTGGGCAAACGGCCGTTTCTCTTCAAAGGCTTCTTCACAATCCAGGCAGATAAATTGATAGTTGGGCATGGTTGTTCTCCTCTCTACAAAAAGCCCCTCCATTGTAACAAACTTTGTGCAGACAGCCGCGGTTATAGGCCAAATTTCACAAAACCCGTCGCTTGACCAAACCCTGGAAGATTGATACTATTTTATGTAAATTTCACAGCTTCCCTATCCATGTGGTTTAAGGCAGGAGGTAGTACCATGAGCGAAGATTATTCGGCGGAAACAGCGGCAGTGTCCTCCCCTTATCAGCGGCAAATTGAACATGCCGTCGATGAGCATGTCGCCGCCCTACAAGAAACACGCGCCGCCCAACAACGGCGGGGGGAATACATTAAGTTTGGCCTTTTAGCCGCCGTGCTGCTGATCACCGTCCTTATCATTGCGCTGCTGCGGCCGTTGATCTTTGGCCGCATTGTGCCCGCCATCATGGGCGGTGGGGCCAGTGGTCCCGTCATGGATGATGGCCAGCCGACGGAGGATAGTCAACCGGCAGAAGATACGGCCGCACCTGCCGACAGCACCCAAAACCTGCCTATCATTTCCGTGCCCGCCGGTGAAGAAGGCACCGGCGGTCAGGCTGAGGAAGAGGCCACGGCCGTGCCCGCCCAAATTTATGTCGTCCAGTCAGGGGATACCCTAAACAGCATCGCCCGGCAGTTTAACACCACCGTTGAAGCTATCGTGGCGGCCAACACTATTCAAAACCCAGATGCACTTTCTGTGGGCGCCACACTTACCATCCCTCAACCTTGATCCCTAAACAGACGCCCGTAAGCGGCACCCCCTGCAGACAAGGGATTACGATTTGCGCTTACGACTGCGCGACGGTTTAACCCCACCCCGGTAACTGGGCGCTTCAATCAGGAAGAAGGTGCAGCGGCTGCCATCTAACATGCGGGTGGCCAGGCGAGGATCAATCTCATCAATGGGGGTGGCGGTAGTGATCACCGTGGGCAGCCGAGCATTGTAACGATAATTAAAAAGCTGGTACAGCTTTTCCCGGGCCCAAGGCGTGGCGCTTTCCGTGCCTAAATCATCCAGCACCAGCAAGGTGGCTGTCTTAATCTCATCAAACAACTTGTCATAACGTTGACCGCTGGCCGGGTTAAAGGTAGCCCGCAGATGATCCAGTAAATCTGGTACCACAATAAACAGCACAGACTCACCCTGGTTGGCAACCGCGTTGGCAATACCGGCAGCCAGGTGTGTCTTGCCATTACCGTAGCCAATGCTGTTAAAAACCAGCCACTCTTGAGGGGATTGGGCAAACTCTACGGCCGTTTCCAACGCCCGGCGCAAATTATCTGACTGTGATTTAGGGAGTTCCCGATCACGCACATCAAAATTTTCTAGTGTCTTATCATGATGCAGGCTTAATGTTGACAGGTCAGACTGGTCCTGGTCTACACCCGTCCGCCGAAAATCTGGCGCGGCAATATGGATCACCTGCACCAGGCTGGGGTCAACCATACGTGAACGAATGCGAATCTCAATCCCTTCCAATTCCAGATTGGTGGTGACAATGGTAGGTAAACGCGCATTGTAACGGTAATTAAAAATCTGGTACAGCTTCTCCTGGGCCCATTCGCTGTTGCTTTGGGTGCCCAGGTCATCCAATATCAGCAGCGGCGCATTGCGCACCTGGTCAAAGCGTTCGTCATAACCGGTAACGGCATTAGGGGCAAAAGCCGCCCGCAAATGGTCCAACAAATCTGGCGTGTTCACAAACAGCACTGCGTGCCCCATCGCCAGGCGATAATTAGCCACAGCCGCTGCCAGGTGTGTCTTGCCACAGCCGTAGCCGCCTTTGAACACCAGCCAACCCTCGGGATCTTTAGCATAGGTGATAGCCCGTTCGTAAGCCATCTTTAAGTTTAACTGCTTGCCGGGCGTCAGGCCGTGCCCCTCTGGCAAAAACGTCTCAAAAGTACACTCTTGCAGCGCACCAATCTGGCTGATCTGCTGCAACTTTTCCATGCGAGACATTTCACGCTCTACCGCCCGGCAGGCACACGCAATGGCCCGGCCAAAGCTGGGATGCGCGGGGGGAACGTCAGGCATCACATAACCCAGGCCACCGCAGTGTGAACAATCTGGTTTGCCCAGACCTTCAAATTCATCAGTCTGCGGCTTACCGTTTGATGATGTCTTTGAGTTCATCAGGGACTTGTTGGCGTAACTCTTTTTGAGTATCTCGCCGGCCGGTTCCATGTTGTTTTCCTTCTTGCCGCCAGCGTTCCAGAATGCTGACAACGTAGCGCCACTTTCTGACGTTGTTTTCTACGGCTGATTGTATGGCTTCCTCTATCCAGCGTGGGGGGTAAGTCTGTTCGGCATCACGCAGTTCATCGGCGACGATGGGCGTCAGTGGGCCAATATTTTGCTCATAAAGCACAAAAATGTTCGGCCGTTCCACCATCAGCGTGATGGGCTCGTCTTGGTCAGGGTTAGGCCGCCATTGGCCCCGTGTAATGCCGTCCACGGCCGTGCGCCCTTTAGGTGTATTCAAAAAGTACAAATCCATCTTACCATCTGCACTTTCCACGTTCACGTGTAAAAACGTGCCCCGTGCTACCGCTCGCTCCACACCGTCCAGCAAGTTTTCCGTGGCGATTTGTGTGGTTGGCCCCAACCCTTTGACAAATTCGGTGTCATTCATAAAGTCGGTCAGGCGCAGGTAGCGCACCTTGCCTTCTTTCTGACCCAAGGCCCAAAAAGCGTACAATGTCACTTTCAATTCCGCCAGATGATCAATAATGGGCAGCAGATCACTAAAAAACAGGTTGGGTACCTGGGTTAATCGTAATTTACCTTCAGGAAAACCGGGAAAACCTTTCATGATGTTAATTGTCAATGGTCAACGACGAATTGTCAATCGAGTATTGCTACTTTCTACAAGTTTATTTCCTGCCGCTGCAGGTTGCGGAAGGTGGCCAGTTTGCCATGCCAGTACAGGTCAATGCCGCCGGTAGGGCCATTGCGGTGTTTGGCGATGTTCACTTCAGCGATGTTCGGCCGTTCGGTGGTGTCTGGGTTGTAATATTCATCACGATAAATAAACATGACCACGTCGGCGTCCTGCTCTATAGAGTTATGTAAAGTTATGTCGTTGGCAATAAAATTATGCGGGCCCGGTACTGTGAGGTCAAAAACCTCTTCGACTCCATCTGCTTCAATCGCCACAACTTGGTCCCAGTAAATATCACTATTCGCTAATTGGGTTATTTGATTACATTGGACTACTTCGGCTAACCTGGCAGCACGGTCCCGACTAACATTCTGCTTTATAAGAGCCGAGATAGAATGCCCGAAATTCGCACGAAATTGGCTTGAACTAATGCCATTCTGTTCCATTGCCGGCATAGCATACATCTGCCAGATTTCGCGAGGTATTACATCCCTATTCGTTTTTGCTGGGCGATTGGCTAAATATTGCTGTACTTCCATCATACCTTGAACCTTGTATGCACCAACTGCACCTACTAGGTTGAAAAAACGTTCCAGGTCATTCTTACCAGTTATCGTGACATGATACTGATCCTTCCCTTTCCCTTTCTGATCTCTTCTTCTAAGCCAGGCATTGATGCCTAACCGCAATAAAAGAGATTGAACATCTCTTGCCAATTTTTCACTACTTGAGGCATAGTAAACAGCGGGGGGATAAAATCCTGGTTTAAGTTTTACACATCCATCTGTAGACCACAAATGGCGTAGAAAAAGGGCAATCCCTGGATTTGGCTGACGGAAAACTTTGTCAGGAATATACTTCTCATGAGAGCGCAATCCAAAGATTCCCAGGTCTTCAAACCATTCTGATATAGCGCTGCGAACACCATGTGTGTGGTGTCGCTTTGAGGCCAGGTAGACCTGGTACCAGGTGCGTTCACGGTTAATTCTTGGTTCTATTTCATTAGGAAACAATTCTTTCGCTAGTGAAGCTACCTGCTCAGCCAGCTCTTTTTCGCGAGTCGTATATTGAATCGCGTGACGCGGCAGAAGACAACCATCGCCAATCAAGTGGCCAAGTAAAGCTAGTTCAGCCTCACTCATAGAGCATCGTGCCGGATTAGGTAATACACGAGGTACAGCCACAAAATCCCCTGGGGCGATCTCATCTAGACGCTTCCAACCGTCAAAGGCGCGAAATTTATGGTTTGCCGTCGCACGAACAGACCGTCCTAGTCTGGTTATCAAGCGATAGACAGGTTTTATGCCTGTGGTAAATGCGTGACTAACGATGGCAGGCTCAATTTTCCACGTTTTTTCGTTCAAAGCCCAAACCTTAAATCCTGACTGATTAACCAGATGTCGGATTGGTATACGCTCGCCAGTATCGGCCATCGTTACGAGCGAATCGCCAGTCAGGCAGCCAGAATCGCGCAGATCAGAGAGCAACGGCCGTTTATCCTGCCGTTGTTCCACGGCGCGGCTGAGCTGGGCTGCCGCCAGTACGGGCACATCCAGTTCCCGTGCCAGCCCCTTTAAGCTGCGTGAAATCTCGCTGATCTCCTGCACGCGATTGCCGGTAGCCCGCTCGGCCTGCATCAACTGCAAATAATCGATCACAATCAAGTCCAGGCCATGTTCAGCATAAAGACGGCGGCACTTGGTACGCAGTTGGTGCGGGGTGATGGAAGGCGTATCATCAATGAAGATGCGCGTCTCTGACAAACGGCCGATCGCTTCCATAAAAATAGGCCATTCGTGGTCATACAACTGGCCGCGCCTCAACCGCTGCGAATCGATGCGGGTTTCGGCCGCTAACATGCGCTGCACCAACTGTTCACCAGACATTTCCAGGTTAAACATAGCCACCCGTTTGCCGTAGCGGGCAGCCGCCGTCAGGGCTATGCCCGTTTGCAAGGCAGTCTTTCCCATCCCCGGCCTGGCGGCTAGAATGAGCAGGTCAGACTTGTTTAGGCCACCCAACAACCTGTCCAGGTCAGTGAACCCGGTGGGAACCCCAATGATGTCGTCGCCGCGTTCGTGCAGCTGCTCAATACGTTCCAGCAGGTCACGGGCAATCTGTTTAACGGGAACCAGGTCACGGGTGGTGCGCTGCTCACTGATGCTGAACAGCGTCTGCTCTGCCCGGTCTATGACCACGTTAACATCTTCGGCCTCATCATAGGCCAGGTTGGCAATAGCACTGGCCGCGGCAATGAGCTTGCGCCGGATAGCCGTAGCTTCTACCAAACGGCCGTAACTAACCGCATTGATCGCCGTCGGGACGGCATTGATCAGGCTGATGATATAAGCTTCGCCGCCTACCTCTTCCAACTGCTCTTGCCGCCGCAACTCCTCCGTGAGCGTAATGAGGTCAAGAGGATCGCGCCGGTCATTTAAAGCCAGGATGGCTTCATAGACAGCCCGGTTTTGGGGGCGATAAAAAGCATCGGGGCGCAAAAACGTGCCTACATCAAAGATGGCATCCGGGTCAATAAGCAGCGACCCTAAGATCGCTTCTTCTGCATCTAAACTGTGTGGTGGCAAGCGTTCTAGTGTAGTCATGGGGCAAATCTAAATGCAAAACGTGAAACCAGAGTGTTTCACGTTTTACTACCAGCCAGATGATTTTGTTTTAGAAGTGGCGTGTACAGGCTACGGCCGCAGCTAACTCATTCGTCGAAATCTTCAAAATCCAGCGTATCTACAAAATCTGAGAACACATCCAACGTCTCACCACCCGCTTCCTTCTCTTCCTCTTCCAGGATATCCGGTTCAGGCAAAACACCCACTTCATCCATCACGGTTTCATTAACAAAAATCGGCACCTTCACCCGCACTGCCAGGGCAATTGCATCTGAAGAACGGCTGTCTATCTCCTTTAATTCTCCATTCACGTCAATAAACAGACTGGCGTAAAACACGCCATCATGCAGCGCCTTGATCAGCACATGAGATACCTTGCCACCCAGAGAAATGATGACATTCTTGAGCAAATCATGCGTCACCGGGCGGGCCACTTCTACATCCTGAAGCTCAATGGTAATGGCGTCAGCCTCATAAGGGCCTATCCAGATAGGCAACTGGCGCTCGCTATCAATTTCCCGTAAAACAACAATGCGATGTTGTGAAACGAGGCTGATACGGATGCTATCTACAAGCACTTCAATCATGTGAACCCTCTTTACAAGTTGCCTGGAGGCCAGGAGATTACAATACAAAAATCTCCCATAACTCTCTTAAAATAGTTGCATCACTTAAGCGGCATTGTAACACAAAAGCTAAAATGATCCATCTGCCCAGGCGCAACATGAGACGGCACAAGCAAGGACATTCCAGTACCAGTCATCAGAAGTCAGTAACCAGTTTTCAGTGAATATTTACGGGCGTTAAGCCCTACTGAACACTGTACACTGATGACTGAAAACTGATACCAGGCAGCTTTTGTCACTACGTAAGGTTGACGGCTACCGCCACAACATCCACCCTGATCCTGAAAGAATAACGGTTAATTCGATCAGGTCAGTTGTCCCTTTGGGGGTGGCTGTCACAACAGCGCGGTTACCTGTCAGCGCCACTTGCTGCGCTTCGTAATTAAATTCGGCCGCCGCCTGCACCACCTGCAAATAATTACTCGCCAGGGGATCGATAAAAGCGCCATCGTTATCCAGCACACGCGTCACGCTGTCTAACAGCAGGTTGGCCTGCGTATAATCGCCGGCACGCAAAGCCGTATCGGCCGCGTATAACATCACTTCCAGTGTGATATTCACCTCATCCTGGGGGTGCCGTGTCAAATCCGCCGGGTTCCCTTTTTGTTCCACAGTTTCTGGGTGAGGCAGCCATGCCGTGAGAAAATACGCAGTGGGATCATAACGTTGTTGGTAACGGCGCATAACGTTGTAATAGCGCACCGTCGTTTCCAGATCGGTAATGGTAACCGGGTCTAAGGGTAACTCAGCCAGGTAATTGAGCCACATCGTTTCTGCACTTGCCAGGGTGACGTTAAAGTATTTTTGCAGGTTGAGGTCTACTGCGGTTGAGAGTGTAGCCGCGTCCTCGGCCGTAACGTCACTGTAAAATTGGCGGAACTGGCGCCAGCCATAGCTATCTATCAGGAATTTCACAAAGCCACCTGCCTCCAGGTAGCCTATCTCGTGTTGTACCGGGTAAAAACTGTCGATAAGTTCAGCCAGGGGCACATAATGCCCTGTGGCCACCAAGGCCGCCGAACGCTCGTCTATATTTTCTGGTTTGTAGTGGCCTTCACTGGCCCAAAGGGCCAGCCCTTCAGCCAAAAAACTGATCCGTTCAGGGGCAAACTGGCGGTCGAGGATGTGTACCATTTCATGAACCATTACCTGAGAGAGGCCGTTGTTGGCATAGCTGCGATCTACATAGGAGACTACCACAGAGTAACCAGCATACCCTCCCTGACCAATAACCCGATCCACCAGATAGACATCCAGTTTACGATTAGGTTGAACATCAAGTTTGGCAGCAGCCTGTTGCACGGCCGTCTCCACCACAGCAATTAATTCATCCAGATCCCGGTCAGCAGCCGTGCCCCGCACCACATGAATGACACAACAGTTGGTTTGGGTAGTGATCCACACTGCGTTCTGTTCTGACCGGGAAAGCGTAGACCGATCCAGTACGGTCACAGGCAACGACGCCATATTATTATCAAGGTTCTCGTCACCAGTTTGCAGGGTATCATACCGATCCAGGATCACATGCACCAGGTGTTCGCCTGGTTCCCCGGTGGTGTCCCAGGCCCATTCAAACAAGCCTACCCCTCCCCCTTCCAGGTTCACAGCATCGAGCGTGCCGCTGATAACATCCTGGTAATTAACCAACACATGAACGGTAACGTCTGCCGGCTTCACGTTAGCAGGAACGTGGGCCAAAACTTGGAAGGTAACTTTTTCGCCGGAATATATGTTCGGTGAGGGGTAAAGGTAAACATTGCCAGGGCTGATCGATAAATCATCAGGCACCGACGATGGCGTCGGCGCCGGCGGCAAAGTGAGGGTTGGCGTGGGGGGAACCTCTTGGGTCGCTGGCGGGGGTAAGGGCGTGGCTACGGCCGTAACCCCAGCAACAGCTACCGTTGTAGACACCGCCTCAGGGGAAGGGATGCAGGCCGTAAACGCCCCAAAAAAAACACAACAAACCCCAATCAGGAACTCTCTCCGCATAACAACAACACCCAACAAGGCACATAATGATTGCATCTCTGTTAATTTAGCTTTTTTACTCCACTCATCTTTGCCTCTATTTTAGCGCACTGTATTTAGGGATTCTGGCGCTCCTTTTGCATGCTAAGAAACTGCTAATAGATAGCTACCTTACAAACAACAAAAGACGCCCTAAAAAGGACGCCTTACTGGTGAACGTTAATGTTGTCTGTTATGGGTGGTGCCTGCTCTTAAAAGGGAACACGGCCGTGCTTACGCCACCACTACGATTGCTTATTCTTCGCTATTACTCACCGAAGCATAGCCAATGCCAATAACCCCTAGGCCAACGGCGCCAATAACTGCCACCACCGCAATGATCAGAGCAATGATGCCAATGATAAGTGTAAGTACAAAGCCGGCACCTCCACTTTCGGTGCCTCCACCTTCGGTAGTCCCGTCGTCAGCCGCCTCTTCACCACCCTCATGCTGATAAACTATCTGGGCCGTTACACTACGGCGAGGGCTGCCATCCAGCGCAAATACGGCCGTGGGCAACACCAGTGCCAAAGCCGTCACCAAGATCGCCGCCAAATGCCACATCTTTCCAGTTTGCATAACCAGGGAAACTCTCCTTCTGTGAAAACTGGCACGATTATAGTGCAGACCGGCAAGGTTTTCAAAACCTGTCAATGGGGCGGTGTCTTTTCCTCTTCATCTGTTGTTGTTTTAGGCATCAGGCGCACTGCCAGCCGCTCGATCTGGTTGCTGGCCCAACGCAGCCCGGCCGTAGCTCCTTTACCGGCCACAGACTTCCAGTCTGTTTCCCGGATGCGGGTTTCCAAATTAGCCGCCTGCTGCCGGGCTTGCCTTTCGGCGGCTTTCACCATGTGCTCGTGCATCAATTCAGTGCTTTTGGCGGCCACGGCCGTCACTCCCTTTTGTACCCCTTTTTTCATGCTGCCGGTTGCTGACTTTCGTGCTTTGCTGTCCCACGCCTTCTGCACGGCCCGGCTTGCTTCCTGCCCTACCCGGTTGGCGCCAGCGCGCACCGTAAAAGCCTGGGCAGTATCCTGTACAGGGGTTACAGATGCTTCCTCTTCTACCGGAATCTCAATTCTGAGGATATCTTGTTGGTCAGTCATGTCTCACACTCCTGACCCCCATACGCACAAACCGGACATCTGTTGCACCGTCTTGTTTAGGTGAACGCTAAGCAGCCTGGCATGGCAAGATAATCGTAAACAAACTGCCTTCGCCTGGTTTGCTGCTGACCGTAATACGGCCGTTATGCCGGTCTACGACAAACTTGGCAATGGTCAGCCCCACCCCCAACCCCGGAAACAAGTGCGTGGCGCCCTCTTTTTCCAGGCGATAAAAGGGATCAAAAATACGGTCAAACTCCGTTTCAGGAATACCAATGCCCTCATCGCGAATCGCAATGGCTATCTCCCCCCCGTTTTCACAAAAGGCGTGAATGCCGATCGGTTTCTTTTCCGGTGAAAACTTAAAGGCATTTTCAATCAGCGCCCGTGCAGCCAGAACAAGGCTGCGCCGATCAGCATAAATCTCTGGCAAGTCACGGTTTATATCCATCGTCACGGCCGTGGCCTCAGCTTCCATGATCGCCCGCGCCGTATGAAATGCTTCAATCAAAACATCTGACACGTTAACATACTCCCAATCAGTGGTTTTGGGGTACATCTCATACAATAATAGCAAATCATTGGTATGGCCTATGAGCCTTTCCACATTGCGTGCAATCGATTCCAGCGCCACTTTAAGAGCGTTGCCGACCATGGCTCCCTGGTTAATTAATGCCAAATACCCCCGAATAGAGGTCAACGGGGTACGCAGCTCATGAGATAACGTCACGATCACCTGTGACCGCAAAGATTCCTGCGCTTCCAGATCAGCATACGCTTCTTGTAAGGCATCATTTTTAATGTTTAACTCATTGATGACAGCGCGGTCTGTACGGCGAATATGGCCAATGATTTGCCGGAGCAGGGTACGCAGCAAACTGGGGTTGGTATGGGCAATGGCCAAAAAGTCGGTCTGGTCTACTTCCAACAACCGGCACTCTGTGGCCGTGCGAATGGTGGCCATGCGTGATGTGTCACCTAAAAAGGCCATCTCGCCAAAGTAACCGGTGGGGCCAAGGGTATCCACCAAAATTTCCTGATCATCGTCAGCATGAACGATGATGTAAACCTCACCTTGATCTAGCACAAACAGGGATGTACCGTGATCCCCTTCCCGAAAAATGTCCACCCCTGGCGGAACGATGCGCACACGCCCTGCCTGCGCCAAAGCCAAAACGTTGTTACGGCTAAGGTCCGGAAAGGCCGTGTGCAGAAGCTGAACTATATCATTTACCAGAAGCTTTTCAGTTGCCATGTTACACCTGGTTTAAGTATTGGAGGCTGTGCCATTGATGAATAACTTCATTCTAACATACCCACCCGGTCAGCCGCCTCACATTTTACGGCTCCTTCACCACCCCGTTGGCTGACTTTCGTACTAACCATGGGCCTTGTTTGTCCGCGGTACGGCCGTAATTCACGCCGTTTGAATGGTATACCCGTCAACCCTCCTTAAAATTGAGCCATAATCCTGCATACTTTTTCCATAGTGGTGTTCAATGGATGATCTGATTGGTAAAAAAGTTGAACAATTTTTAATTGAAACATTTATTGGTCACGGAAAAACAGGGGCCGTCTACCAGGCACGTGACTTAAACCTGGATCGCTCGGTGGCCATTAAGTTTCTTTCCCCAGAACTGGCCGTACAGCGGGGCATCCAGCAGTTGGTCGCCCAAGCAGCCCGTACAGTGTCTTCGTTGACCCATTCTTCTATTGTTACTCTTTACAACGTGGGTCATCAGGACGGCCGTGCTTACATGGTGATGGATTATGTCAACGGCATGGGCCTGAACAAGGCACTGCAGCGGCTGGCCAGCCGCCGCCAGTTTATGCCGCTAGATGAAGCACTGCACATTATTGCTCAGGCAGCCGATGCCCTGAGCGCCGCTCACCAGATAGGTGTACGCCATCTCAACTTAAAGCCCAGTAACATCCTCATCAAGCGGCAGCAGCGGCCATCTCGCCCAGGTGAAACGTCATTACGGGCTATGCTTACCGATTTTGGTTTGTCGCTTATCCCCGAAACTGGCTTGCATGCGGCCCATGTTGATCTGAGCAGCAACTACCCTTACCTCTCACCGGAACAATGTACCAACGGCTATGTCGACGGCCGTAGTGACATCTACAGCCTGGGGATTATCCTCTATCAAATGCTGACCAGCCGGTTGCCATTTGACATCCACACCCCCACCGAGGCCATCATGCGGCACTCCGTTGAGTCACCGCCGCCGCTAGATAACGTGCGCGCAGATTTATCGCCGGCCGTAACCATGATCGTCAATACCGCGCTGGCTAAAGACCCGGCAAACCGGTTTCAACTGGCAGAACAAATGGCCGATGCCTTGCGCCAGGCTGCCCGGATCACCTCTCCAATGGCTGATACGCCCCCCACACGCGCCTTTACAGGGGTCCAAAAGATGGCGGCCAACCCAACAGCGGCCAGACCGGCCGCCAGGGCTACGGCCGCAGCCTCCTCCATCCACCAATCGGCAAAGGTATCAGACCCATCCCCCATCAGAGAGAGGCCAGACAGGGTGGTTGAAGAACGTTTGGAACCACCCACACCGCCACAGCCTACCCCGGCGCCAGCATCACCCAGGCCTACGTTTAACGCTGCCCAACTGGCATTATCAGAGACAATGCCGGTGCAGCCCCAATTTGACACCCCCATTTTTGAGGTGCCGCCCTATGACAGGCGGAAAAAACTGAACCACCAGGTTGCACCCGCCCCCCCTTCTAACGAACCAGATATCACCCCGTCTCCCCTTCACCAACAGGGCGCGGCCGAACAGGGCACGGCCGTGCCGTCACAGTCAACGCCAGTACCAACCTTATCACCGCCTCTGGAAACGCCCTTAGAGGAATTACCCACAGACGTCCACGTCATGGACTTGCCGGAGCAGGAAGGGCAAATTGTCATCATTCGCCAGGGACGGGGCCCACGTCAGGTGACACTTAATAAGCCGCAAATCCTTATTGGCCGGGCCAAAGATAATGACATTGTGTTAAATGCACGTGATGTATCACGGTATCATGCCCGGTTAAATTGGGTAAACGGCCGTTGGCGTGTCACCGATTTAGACAGCAGCGGCGGCACTTTTGGCAACGGTCGTCGGCTGCCGGTTAATGAGCCTGAATCCTGGCCGGTTGAGCAAATTTTGCAGATAGGCTCTTATTTCCTGCATTGGGCCACCGCCACTGAAGCCTCGTTGACCAGCAACGTTAATGAAGAACCCAAAACCGAGCTTTTTCATATGCCCGAAGATGCCAGCCAGATCCAAAGCACTTCTGGCCGTTTTAGTGTAGCGTTGCATCCTGCCCTGATCACCATGATGGCCGGTGAGCAAACAACCGTACAAATCGAATTGTTTAATCAGGGCGCCACCACCGATACGCTTAAACTGGCGGTGGGGGGGCTGCCGGCGGGCACCTTTTCACTCACCCAGCATTTTGTGACGCTGGCCCCCGGGGCACGGGCTAATATCCCCCTTGTCCTACAACTCCCGGAAACGGGCACACTCATGTCTTACCGCATCGCCGCCGGCAACTATCCCTTTGAACTCATCACCCATTCAAAGACCACAGAAGGGGAAACGGCCGTTATCTCTGGCATGCTCATTGTTACCACGCTGGAACAATTCTCACTAGGCATCTGGCCTTCACAGGTAGATGATGGTGATAATATTCGCATTCTCATTCGCAATGAAGGTAATGTTGCCAATTCATACAGCCTGGTAGGGCGTGATGAAAAGAGCCTGATTCAATTTGGTGGGCAGCGCGGCCGTGTGCAGCTAAAACCGGGTGAAGCGGTCACCCAGGTTGTCACGGTGCGAACCCGGCAGCAGCCGCTGCTGGGTTCGGAAAGAGAGATCCCGTTTGAAGTAGAAGTGCGTACGGAAAACGGCCAACAGCAAATAAAGACCGCCTATGTGAAAGTGAAACCCCAGGTGCCCAAATGGGCCTTATGGCTCAGCACCATTGTGGCTGTTTTGTTGTTGAGCATTCTGATCGCCACGGCCGTGTTTACCCAAAGCCAGGCACAGTCACTCCCCCCTACACCGGCCAACGTCACCCCCGCCAGCCAGCCTCTCACAGACGCTGTTAACGTCCAACATACAGACGCACCGTAACTTGTAAATTGCCCCCGGGCGGCGTAACATTCCTGTGCGTCTTTGCGCCCTGGCGTAAAAAACATGCGCAGGAGAAAACTCATGAATACGTCCATCATTAACGAAACCCATCGTTATTTTGCCCCGCAGCTAAATATGCCCCCACGCCTGCTGCTGGGCCCCGGCCCCTCCAATGCCCATCCACGTGTCTTGCAAGCCATCGCTATGCCCCAGGTTGGCCACCTGGATCCCGCTTTTATCGGCGTGATGAATGATATACAGGAGATGCTGCGTTATGCCTGGCAAACCCACAACACTTTCACCCTGCCCGTCAGCGGCACCGGCAGCGCTGCCATGGAAGCGGCCATCGCGAACCTGGTAGAGCCGGGTGACGTGGTGCTGATTGGCGTCATCGGCTACTTTGGCGAACGGTTGGTAGAAATGGCCTCTCGCTACGGCGCCGATGTGCGTATGATGGCAAAACCCTGGGGCGATGTTTTCACCCTGGAAGAACTTCATGCCGGGATCACCGCCCATCAACCCGCCCTCCTGGCATTGGTCCACGCGGAAACATCTACCGGGGCCCTGCAGCCGCTAGACGGTGTGGGCCAAGTATGCCACGCGGCCAACTGCCTGCTGCTGGTGGACACTGTCACCAGCCTGGGCACAACGCCCATCTTTTTAGACACCTGGGAAGTAGACGCCGCCTACGCCTGTTCGCAAAAAGGGCTCAGCTGTCCACCAGGCGCTTCCCCTTTAACGCTGGGCGAGCGGGCCTTGGCCAAGCTGCATAACCGCGCTTCCAAAGTGCCCAACTGGTATCTGGATATGTCCATCCTCAGCAATTATTGGGACGGTAAAACGCGCAGCTACCATCACACCGCGCCGATCAATTCGATGTACGCCGTGCGCGAAGGGCTGCGCCTGGTTGTAGAAGAAGGGCTGGCAGAGCGCTGGGCACGCCATCAGGCCAACGCCGAATTACTCTGGGAAGGGTTGGCAGACATGGGGTTATCTTGCCACGTCACGGACCCAGCCCACCGCATTCCGGCCCTGACCACCGTGTGCGTGCCCGAAGGGGTAGATGCCCGGGACACGGCCGTGCGCCTGCTGAACGAGTACAACATCGAAATTGCTGGCGGCTTCAGCCAGTTAGCCGGCAAAGTGTGGCGCATTGGTCTGATGGGCTTCAACAGCCGCCCGGAAAATGTAGCCCTGCTGTTAACGGCACTCAAACAAGTGCTAGACCGGTAATCCCTCGATGAAGCCATGCAAAACCTGTGCTCTGATAAACCAGCGTGACATGGGCGCCGCCCCATTATGGGATTGTATTCACCGGACCAACTTTTGGGATGTTGTCCACAGTTACAATACCGCGCTGCCCGGCTGGATGGTGCTCGTCCTGCGGCGGCACATAGAAGCAGTTCATGAACTAACTGAAAACGAAGCCGCGGAGTTAGGCTTGCTCATTCGCCAGGTTTCTATGGCGTTAAAAAAGACCACCGGGTGTCGTAAAACCTATGTGATGCAATTGGCTGAGCACGAAGACCATCCCCACGTTCATTTCCACGTTATCCCGCGCATGCCCGATCAACCGGAGGATCGCCATAGCACTAAAATCTTCGGTTATCTGGGCGTGCCTGAAGAAGCGCGTGTCACCGCAGAAACAATGAACACACTGGCGGCACAAATCCAACACCTTTTGCTCGCTGGCTGATGCAGGGCTTTGAAGTGGTGATACGCCAGGGGTTGAGAGCCCTGAAAAGAAAGATTTCCGTGGTCATCTACCCCCAAAGTACATGCACGGCCGTGTTTGATCCCCCAGACATTCAACAGCCTGGGGGTTAAGTTGGCAAAAAGGGAAATGTGGTGCGGCCAGTAAAGAAGCCCAGCACTATATTATCGGCTTTATCCAGGCGCATTTACAACTGTGGCCCTAGTTATTCACGAATCTAGCAACCTTTCCTGATATACTGCGTATTGATGGCTGTCAGGAGAAAAAACGTTGAACAGTGAAGAATATGTCTGGCTCGAAAGAGCAATGGAAGGCGATAAAGAAGCCTTCGGTAACATTATAGAAGCATATCAGGGGCCTGTTTTTAACCTGGCCTACCGCATGTTGAACAATGCCAATGAAGCAGAAGAGGCGGCACAAGAGGCATTTATTCGGGCCTATACCCGGTTGGACAGCTACAACCCGGAGCATAAATTTAGCACCTGGCTGCTGTCCATCACCTCTAACTACTGCATTGACATTATCCGCAAACGCCGGGCCATCCTGCTCTCTATTGATGAACCATTGGCCCCGCATCCGGCGCTCATGTCTGAAAAATCGGCTGGGCCAGAGTCACAATTGATGCAAAACGAAGAGCAGATTCTAGTGCAATCTCTTTTAGAAAAATTAGAGCCCGATTACCGGCAGGCTGTTGTTCTACGGTACTGGTATGACCTATCTTACGAAGAGATTGCCGATATGATGAGTACAACTGTCAGCGCCATCAAATCACGCCTGTTCCGTGCTCGTCGGCAGCTGGCAGAACTGGGTGTGGCCGCCGGTATGGAAACCACCAGCGTGCCTGAGATGGCGACATAAAAACCTGAAAAGGGAGAGATTTGCAATGGAGCATGAGAATTTTTATTTACTGATGATGGACGCGCTCGATGGTGAGCTTTTAGCTGACGACCAGGTACTGCTGGAATCTCACCTGCGCGCGTGTCCATCTTGCCATCAGGAATGGCAAGCCATGATGGCCATTGATGCGCTGTTTCGCCGGTCGCCTGTACTCAGTCCAGCGGCCGGGTTTACCCATCGCACACTGGCCCGGCTGCCCAACCGGCGTGTGCGTTTGTGGGCTATGGGCACCATTTATATAACCTTGCTCACCGGCGGTTTACTGCCGCTGTTGCTGTTGACAATAGTCGCGGCCATTGCCACACCAGCGCTGCGTGAACCGGCTGTCGTACGTGGCTTTTTGCAACTCCTGGCCAAAGGCATGCAGCTGATAGGCACGGTAGTCGGCGCGATGTTGAATGGTTTGTCACAATTGATCGTAGAACAGCCATCGGTCTTGGGCTGGCTGTTGGTTATGGTAGGCATCGTCTTTTTATGGAGCGGCGTTTACCGACAGTTGTTGCGTGCGCCTGTCCGGCCGCAGCAACACATTTCCTAATTGGGGTTAGCTATGAAACGGCGAATACTTCTTCTTCTTTTTATTTTAGCTTTGCTTTTACTTCCGCCAGGGGTGATCCTGGCGCAGACAAACTCAACCACGGTAACGTCTGGCGAGACCGTGAATGATGATGTGGTGTTGTTTGAGGGTGATCTGGCCATTGAAGACGGCGCCACCGTTAATGGTGACGTGACGTTGTTTTCAGGTGATGCCACCATTGCTGGCACAGTTAATGGCAACGTGGTGTTGTTTGATGGTGAACTGGTGGCCGAAGAAACGGCCGTCTTTAACGGCGATTGTATTGTCATGTCCGGTAACATTACTGATTACACGTCCCGTGGGCTGGCTTGTACCAATTTTAGCAACGTTGTGCCCGAACTGAGCGGTTTGCTGGACAGAATACCGTTACCGCCCTCGGCACCAAGCATACCTGGGGCACCCACACCACCCTCGGTTGGGGCAGAACCTTCGGGTGCATGGCTGTTTTTGGGTAACGTGTTCGGCGCTGTTTTTCGCAGCCTATTCTTAGGGGTCATTGCCTTTGCCGTGGCTACGCTGTTTCCCCAACATTTACACCAGGTGCGCAACACGGTACGTGAGAAGCCAATAGCCAGTGGCACCGTTGGGTTTCTAACCGGGCTGGCTGTGCCCTTCCTGATAGTGTTGGTAACCCCTGTGCTGATTGTCTTGGCGCTTGTATGCGGGCTGGGCATCTTGCTGGCCATTGCCCTGGCTTTAGGGTTTGCGGGTGCCATGGCGCTGGGCTGGTTTGCCGTGGGCAATCTGTTGGGCCAGCGCATGAGCGCGTGGTTAAACTTAAAAAACCGCACCTTGCCCGTAACCACGGCCGTCGGCACAATCACCCTCACCCTGATGTTGGGGCTGCTTGGCGCCGTTCCTTTTGTCTTCGGTGAAAGCCTGGCTGGCTTTATCATCTCTTGCATTGGCCTGGGAGCGGTAGCGCTGACCAAGTTTGGCACCCGAGCCTACCCTTTGGCGGAACCTGACATTCGCATCCTGACAAATCAGGACAAGGTCACGGCCGTGCTCAACACCCTGCCAGATGATGTCAACAGCCTCAAATAGTCCTCCTTCTTAACCTCCTCTTCCCTTAAAGAAAAGAGGCGCCCGCTCAAAGCGGTGCGCCTCTTTTCTTTTGTACCTGTTTAGGGGAGGTGAAGAACGTTATACGACGAACTTCTCCTCTTTGGGGGCCCCTCCTGCACGCATGGCAATTTGTCCATACAAATGCCCAGAAAGGGCGGTAATATAGGCCCCGGCCCCCAGGGAAATAACCCAGCCAATGCAAGGAACTTGCCCCACCAGACCAATGACAAAGATAATGCCAAACATAATGCCTACCGCAATGGCAATGTCAGCAATATTATCACGAACGATCCCAAAAACTTCGCCAAAACGGAAGCAGGCACCCAATTCACTGGTACGCACATACTGAATGATGATTGCCGGGTTAATAAAGAGCAGGGCCAGCCCGAAGAGAAGGCCCAGGCACATCACCAGGCCAAAGGTGGCAAAGATTCCTGCCGCTGCCGCATCTTCACTTACTTCGCTCAGGCTGCCGAACCCAACCGTTGAAACGGTAGCAATACACATCAACAGCCAGAAGGGCAAGGTATAAACCAGGACAGCAAGAAACACATTCAACCCATCACGCAGAAAACCACCCCAATCTTCCCATTCAGGCAGCGGCCGTTCCACATCATTCATCACATTGCGGGTAATAGCCACCAGGTAACCGTTTAACAAAAACGCCGGAATCAGAAATATGGAAAGGATTGACATCACCAGGGCGATGCCCAGTTTGTTAATCCAGCGTTCGTCTTCGGTAACATAGGTTAATGCTTTGCCAATATCCATTTTTTTCCTCCAATTTTTAACAAGGAAACATTATTAAGTGTGGGATTAAGCTGAGAGGATTGTAAAGGGGAAGTGACATAACGTCAACCGGTTTGCAAACGGCCGTAACAACGGTAGAATGCCCCCCATGTACAAAGTTGCTTTTATGGGCACACCTGATTTTGCCGTGCCCGCTTTACAGATATTACTCAAAACCCAACATGTGGTTGGTGTTGTCACCCAGCCAGACAAACCGGCAGGGCGTGGGCATCATCTGCGGCCGTCACCGGTAAAAGTGGTGGCACAGGCCGCCGGCATTCCCGTTTACCAACCCAAATCGCTCAGGAGTGAGGCTGCCGCCGCACCGCTGCAGGCGTGGCAGCCAGATGTTATTGTGGTCGCCGCCTTTGGGCAGATTTTACGCCCCCATGTGCTGGATTTGCCGCCGCACGGCTGCCTGAACGTGCATGCTTCCCTGCTGCCGCGGTGGCGGGGCGCCTCACCTATTCAACATGCCTTGCTGGCCGGAGACACTGTCACCGGTGTGTGCCTGATGCACATGGACGTGGGGTTAGATACGGGTCCCGTATACGTTTGTGACACCACCCAAATTACAACAGCAGACACGGCCGTGACGCTGCATAATCGCCTGGCGCATCTGGGCGCCCATCTACTGCAGCAGCATCTGGACGCCATCCTGGGTGGCAGCATCACCGCCACCCCCCAAGATGACAGCCAATCTACCCATGCGCCCATGATCAAGAAGGAGGATGGCTGGCTAGATTGGCACAAGCCCAGCGCCGCCTTAGACCGCCACATCCGGGCCATGACGCCCTGGCCTGGTGCCTTTACAACCTGGCAGGGAAATGTGTTAAAGATTTTGCAGGCAGCGCCCATCGACGGCCGTTTGCCGGCTGCCGCACCCGGCCAGGTGATAGAATTTGATGGAAATCAGGTTGTCCTTACCGGTGCAGGTGGCATACAATTGCAGGAAGTTCAGTTGGCGGGGAAAAAGGCCATGTCTATCGCAGATTTTATGCGTGGTCAACCCACCTTTACCGGTTCTCAATTAGGAGATTCAAGAGCGGAGGTTAGCACTTAAAAGTGATCGGGGTTGCAATCTCCAGAGTTGCGTGAAGCCTTATGAAAATTCTGGTTTATGGAGCAGGCGCAGTGGGGGGATATCTGGGAGCCAGGTTATCACACCAAAAGCACCAGGTAAGCCTGGTGACGCGGGAAGTCACCGCGGAAATCGTAAAAGCCAACGGCTTAAGCATCTCTGAAGCTGGCCGGCGTGATACGACCTACCCAACCGTCTTTACGTCGGTGGTGGAGGCATTCAATGAAGGTCAACAGTATGATCTTATTATTCTGAGCATGAAATCGTATGATTTAACATCTTCGTTTGATGCTCTGGTGGCTTTTTGCCCTGACCCTAACATGCTCATCACCACCCAAAACGGCATTGGCATTGAGCAGCCGTTAGCAGAGCATTTTGGCGCACAGCGGGTGATTGCTGGCTCTGTCACCATCCCCCTGCGCAAACAAACGTCTGACCATATCGTCGTCGAAAAAGACGACCGGGGCTTGGCCCTGGCCCCGACCCAAACTGGGCAAAACATCCGGCAATGGGCAGCGCTTTTTCAGAAGGCAGGCATTATCACCGTCATAGAATCTGATTACCACGCCATGAAATGGTCAAAAGCGCTGCTTAATATGGTGGGTAATGCCACGTCTGCCATTCTGAACCGCAAACCCGGCCTGCTCTACAAATCGGACTACATTTTTAACCTGGAAGTGCAAATGCTGCGTGAGACGCTGCGGGTGATGAAAGCGAAAAAACTCAAGGTGATCGACCTGCCTGGCTCCCCGGCAAAACGGCTGGCTTTTGGCATACGACGCATGCCCAAACCATTGCTAAAACCGATCCTGACCAGTATTGTTGCCAGTGGGCGTGGCAATAAAATGCCCTCATTTCAGCTTGATTTAACGTCTGGCAAGGGAAAAAGTGAGGTCATCTTTCATAATGGGGCCATCGCCCAGGCCGGGCAGGAAGTGGGTGTGCCTACACCTGTTAACACCGCCCTGAATGATATTTTGATGAAGTTAACGCGGGAAGAATTAGACTGGCGGGATTTTGACGGCCGTCCCAAACGATTGGCTCTGGAAATGAAACCCTACCTGAATCCGTAACCGGGACGCCCTCCATCGTTTACCGCCTACCGACTACCAGAAAATGTACACTCATGAACTGGCGCTGCGGCAAGAGATCGTCAAGATCGGCCGCCTGATGTATGACAAAGGGCTCATTCTAGCCTCAGATGGCAACGTCTCGGCACGGTTGGGCCACGGCCGTATCCTGCTCACCCCGTCTGGCCTGCACAAAGGTCTGTTGGAGCCTGACCAGCTTATCATCGTCAACGAAAACGGCCGGCAGGTGGGCGGGCCGCGCCACCTGAAACCTACCAGCGAACTACCCATGCACCTGGAAGCCTACCGGCAGCGGCCAGATGTCACGGCCGTGGTTCATGCCCATCCCCCTTATGCAGTGGCCCTCTCCATCGCCGGCATCTCCATGGCCGAGTGCCTGCTGCCAGAAGCCGTTGTGTTTTTAGGCATTATTCCCACGACCCCCTACGCTACCCCCTCCAGCGAAGAAAATGCCCGTGTCGTGCGTGAACTCATCGGCCGCCACGACGGCCTGGTATTGCAGCGACATGGTTCACTGACCGTCGGCCAGTCTCCTATGCAAGCCTTCATGCGCCTGGAAACGTTGGAACGCAATGCCTTTATGGGTTACTTGTTGGCCACGTTGGGCGTCCACAGCCCCATGCCCCCTCATGAAGTACAAAAGCTGCTGGCGCTGCGTCAGCAGATGGGGCTGAACCGCCCCGACGAGACAAATGCCTTCTGCGAGCAATGTGGTGTGTGCCACCCAGATGGTGTACATAGCAGATCATAAAAGTTAGTGGGCGGAGGTGTCCTCTTTGCCATTGAAATTGTCAGAATTTACTGGTAGCATTGCCCCATCAGATGTTCAATATAGCATGCAATACGCCTGGTAGTACCTAAACCCATACCACCTGACAGGTCAACCAAGCAGTAAGGAGCCTGATCATGTTTGATTTACGGCAAACCACAAACGGCCGTCCCTTGTTGGTAGGACATCGCGGGGCCATGGACGTAGCCCCAGAAAACACCATGTCCTCATTCCGGGCCGGGTGGGTAGGCGGCGCCGACATTTTAGAATTAGATGTGCAGTTAAGTGCCGACAATCAGGTGGTTGTCTTTCATGATACTGACTTGTACATGAAAACAGGGCTGTCTGGCCAGGTGGGGCAGTATACGGCCGATGAACTGCGTGCGTTGGACGTCGGCCGTTACTTCAGCGCTGACTTCGCTGGCGAGCGGATTCCCCTGTTGGCCGATGTATTGGCCTGGGCCAAAGGGCGCATACCGCTGATGATCGAACTTAAACAAACGCCCCCTCACTTTAACCCCGAACTTGACTTATGCACGGTAACCCTGGTGGAAGCGCATGAGATGGTGGATGAAGTCGTCATGACCAGCTTTGACCAGTTTGCCCTGTACCGCGTCAAGCAGCTAAATCCGCGCCTCACCACCAGCCTCATTTATGTGGCCCGGCTCTGTAACCCGCTAGACCTGGTGCGGGGCTTTGACGTAGATGCGCTCAGCCCTTCCACCGATTTTATGAGCCAGGAAGAAGTGGCCTTGATCCAGGCCGCCGGCTATGCGTGCAGCCCTGGCGGGTTTTATTGGGATTACTCGACGCTGCTGGCCTGGGGGGTGGACACCATCAGCAGCAATAACCCGGCCGATGTGAAACACCTGGTTTACCGGAAACCAGCGGTGAATGTCACGGCGGGGGGCGGCTGAGCGTGTGTCTATACATCGTTTCTTCAGGTGGCAGCCTCCTCTGTAAATCGGGCATCCTTGCCCGGTAGTCCGGACAGGGATGTCGGGACTACAGATTTTCATTCACGGTGTTGCGCTTGCGCTCATGTCGTCTCCTCTGGGAAAACAGTCATCTGGAGTTTTTTTCTGCCGCAGGTAAGATAGACCCTGGTTAAGGTTGTCAAAGCCCTAACAACAACTCAACAATGACCAAAAAGTGAGTAAAAACTATGGTAATCACCCTGCATCCTAAAGACGAAACTGCCCTTAAAGTAGGCGCTGCGGCCCCTGATTTTACGCTGAAAAATACAGATGGTATCTCTTTTAACCTGTTAACTGCAGCTCAAGAGAAGCCCATCGTACTGGTGTTCTATCGGGGAGATTGGTGCGCCTGGTGTCAATTACAAACGGCCCAACTGGCCAAAGCCTATGATCAGTTTGAAGCCGCAGGGGTGGCCTTATGGGCCATCTCACCTCAGGATACTGCCACCAATGAAGCTTTCCGCACCCGGCGCGAAATTCCCTACCCTATTCTGGCCGATGACGATCTGGCTGTCATTCGGGCCTGGGGGTTGGAAGACGAGCTGGATCCCAACCATGAAAACATTCCCTACCCCACCACTTATATCATCGGGCAAGACGGCCGTGTCCATTGGCGGCGTTTAGGGCGCACCAAAGACCGGCCCACCCCTGAAGAAATCCTGGCAGCCTTGCCCTGAGTCTGGACACTTTTTGTGCAAAGCTTCCATCTGCCCGTTTGGAGGCTTTGCACTTTTACCCCGCTCTTGTACAATGTATCCCATCAATGAAGTCCATCCCGGCATTTTAAAAATTGAATCGTGCAAACGGCCGTACGGGAGAGTTCCTTTCCGGTACTTAGTAACCAGCATGCCGTATTCAGTCAACGGGCAATTCTTACGCTGAATACTGCTTACTGAGCACTGAATACTGAAATCAGGACACCGAAGGGGCAAATGGCGGGTAACGCGCTGGCGCGTTTATCCATTGTGAATCTCTCAGGTAAAAAGGACCGGACGGCAGGGTGTATCTGGAAAGGGGCGAGTAGGATGAACCGGCTCGCAACACCGAAGGGGCAAACGGCGAGAGATTGGCCACAACAATTCACCCGCTGCCAATCTCTCAGGTTGATGACAGAGGACGCTGGCAAAACTCGATTTTGCCATGCGTCCTTTTTTATTGGTGTCATTATTAGGGTGCGGCCGATAGGTATGAACGCCTTATGTAAGCCCAGTTAACGCCTACCTGCCTTGCCTATACCCAAAAGGAGTGAAAATCATGTCAAATATTCCCACAAACTGTCGTTATACCAAAGAAGATGAATGGGTACGTGTGGAAGGGGATGAAGTGGTTATTGGTGTCACCGATTATGCCCAGGATTCCTTGTCTGACATCGTTTACCTGGAGCTGCCTGACGTAGGTGACACATTTGGTGCCGGTGATAATTTTGGCGTCGTTGAGTCAGTCAAAGCAGCCGCTGATTTATATATGCCCGTGGCCGGAGAAGTCACGGCCGTAAACAGCACCCTCATAGACACCCCCGAACTCATCAACGCCGATCCCTATGGCGCAGCCTGGATTCTGCGCATTAAACCGGCCAATATAGCAGACCTAAACGACCTCATGGACGCTGCCGCTTACGAAAAATACCTGGCGGAAAGAGAGTGAACGGCATGCCGCAGCCAGTAGGTCAGTATACAGTTGGTCCACAAACTGAATAGTGAATACTGCATACTGACGCCCCACGAACCGGAGAATAAATCATGTTAGCTACCCAAAAATCAGCGTGGCGTGAAGTGATCGAGGCCAGCGAAAATGGAAAGGGAGCGGCGGCCGTATCTAACCGTGAACTGCTCCGCCCGGCCGACCGTTTTGTCAAGCGCCACCTTGGCCCGCGCAGCCAGGATGTCACAGATATGCTGCACGCACTGGGCCTCAACTCGTTAGATGACCTGATGGCCCAGGCCGTGCCCGCCACTATCCGTATGAGCGGGCATTTAAATTTAGAACGGCCGCGCAGCGAAACGGCCGTACTTACTGAACTCCGCGACCTGGCCAACCAAAATCAGGTCTACCGCTCCTTCATTGGCATGGGCTACGCCGATACCTTCACGCCGCCTGTCATTCAACGTAACGTCCTGGAAAACCCCGGCTGGTACACCCAGTACACACCCTACCAGGCAGAAATTGCGCAGGGACGGTTAGAAGCGCTGCTCAATTTCCAGACGATGATCACTGACCTTACGGGCATGGAGATCGCTAATGCTTCTTTGCTAGACGAAGGCACTGCCGCGGCCGAAGCCATGACCCTTTGCCAACGCGCCATACCCCGCAGCAGTAAAGCCAATACCTTCTTTGTCTCTGAACTATGCCATCCACAAACCATTGCCGTAGTACAGACCCGCGCCGAACCCCTGGGCTATAACGTCATCGTCGGTAACCATCACACCTATGACTTCAGCGAAGCCACCTTTGGTGTGCTGCTGCAATACCCGGCTACCACCGGCGATGTCTTCGACTATGAACCATTTATCCAGCAAGCACACGCACAGGGGGCGCTGGCCATTGTCGCCGCCGATTTGTTAGCGCTGGTGCTGCTGCGCCCCCCTGGTGAAATGGGCGCGGATGTGGTGGTGGGCAATTCGCAGCGCTTTGGCGTGCCTATGGGATATGGAGGCCCACATGCCGCCTACATGGCGACCAAAGACGAATACAAACGCATCATGCCAGGACGCCTGGTGGGTGTGTCTATTGATGTTAATGGCAAACCAGGCTACCGCCTGGCACTGCAAACCCGCGAGCAGCATATCCGCCGCGAGAAGGCCACCAGCAACATCTGCACAGCACAGGTGCTGCTGGCCATTATGGCCTCTATGTACGCCGTTTACCACGGACCTGAAGGGTTAAAGCGCATCGCCTACCGTGTGCGGCTGCTCACCCAGGTATTGGCCGCCGGGCTGCGCGACCTGGGCTATAAACTTAACCATGAGCCAGTGTTTGACACCCTTACAATCAGCGGCGGACCGTTTACCCAGGGGCAAATTCAGACGCGTGCCCTGGCAAACCAGGTGAATTTGCGCTATTTTGCCGACGGTCTTATTGGCATCTCCCTGGATGAAGCCACACTTAGAGAAGATTTGCGTACCCTGTTAGAAATCTTCGGTGCGGCACCAGGGCAGTTTGACCTGGAAACGCTGGCTGACAACATGGTACTTGCCTATGCTGCACCTTTGCAGCGCACGTCTGACTTCCTCACCCATCCCGTTTTCAACAGTTACTTTTCTGAGACAGAGATGCTGCGCTATATTCGCCGCCTGGAAACCCGTGACCTGTCACTCACCCATTCCATGATCCCTCTGGGTTCCTGTACCATGAAATTAAACGCTACCGCCGAAATGCTGCTCATTACCCTGCCGGAATTCGGCCGTCTGCACCCATTTGCCCCCTTGGCACAAACCCGGGGGTACCAGGAACTATTCCACCGCCTGGAAGGCTGGTTGGCGGAGATCACAGGTTTTGATGCCATCTCTTTGCAGCCCAACTCCGGCGCGCAGGGTGAATACACCGGCCTGCTGGTTATCCGTGCTTACCACCGGGCAAACGGAGACGGGCACCGCAATATCTGCCTTATTCCCAGTTCGGCGCATGGCACCAACCCGGCCAGTGCTGCCCTGGCAGGCATGGACGTGGTGGTGGTTCAGTGTGATGATGACGGCAACATTGACGTGGCCGATCTGCGCGCCAAGGCAGAAAAGCACCACAACAACCTGGCGGCGCTCATGGTCACGTACCCCTCGACGCATGGCGTCTTTGAGGTGGCCATTGAAGAAATTTGCCAGGTGGTGCATGAACATGGTGGGCAGGTGTACATGGACGGCGCGAATATGAATGCACTGGTGGGGTTGTGCCGCCCGGCTGTGGACTTTGGCGCGGATGTCTGCCATCTGAATTTACATAAAACGTTCTGCATTCCACATGGCGGTGGTGGACCGGGCATGGGTCCAATTGGCGTCAGAGCGCATCTGGCACCGTTTTTACCTGGCCATCCTGTGGTACCTGATGTGGGCGGTGAGCAGGCCATTGGGCCGGTGTCTTCGGCACCGTGGGGCAGTGCCAGCATCTTGCCCATCCCTTACGCATACATCGCCATGATGGGTGACTGGGGGCTGACCGTGGCTACGGAGATCGCTATTTTAAATGCCAACTATATTGCAGAGCGGCTGGAGCCTCATTTTCCGGTATTGTACCGGGGGGCCAACGGCCGTGTGGCCCATGAATGTATTGTAGACTTGCGGCACTTCAAAGATCTGGTCCCCGTGGACGACGTGGCCAAGCGGCTGATGGACTTTGGCTTCCACGCGCCCACCATGTCTTTCCCCGTGCCCGGCACCTTAATGATTGAACCCACAGAAAGCGAGTCAAAGGCCGAGCTAGACCGCTTTTGTGAAGCGCTGATTCAGATTCGGGCCGAAATTCGGGCAGTAGAAAATGGTGAGATCGCCCATGAAGACAGCCCATTGGCCCACGCGCCGCACACGGCCGAAGTGATCATGA
Organism: Ardenticatenaceae bacterium; assembly: GCA_011525915.1. Lineage (GTDB taxonomy): Bacteria > Chloroflexota > Anaerolineae > Promineifilales > Promineifilaceae > CAADGU01. The sequence goes on from WYBM01000027.1 coordinate 40,280, forward strand.
GCGACAACTGGTCCCGGGCTTACTCACGTGAACAGGCAGCCTACCCGGCCGCATGGGTGCGTGAGCGCAAATTCTGGCCTTATGTAGGCCGCATTGACAATGTCTACGGCGACCGCAACCTGTTCTGCATTTGCCCGCCGGTAGAAGCTTACGCGGATTAACCAGAGATCACCCCCCTGGTAAGTACACTTTTATCGAAGCAGGGTAGGCGTTGTGCCTGCCCTGCCCAGGGCGACCACAAGGGCCGAGGAGACTGGTCTACGTCCGGCGCACAATATGGACGTCGCCGCTCCAGGGAGGCAGGGTAAAGGTGTGGCTAATGTCTTTAAAGACGGCCGTCACTACCTGCTGCGCCTCACTCAAATTTAAAGCCACGACGATCGTGGCATTCTCGTCAAAACGGGCATAAGCATAAGTTTTGCTGGCTTCATCTAAATGAATGGTCTGGCGACGGCCGTGCCACAACACCTGGTGTTCCCGCCGCAAATGAATCAGCCAGCGATAATAGTCGCGCAGCTCAGCATCTTGGGCTTCCCCCCAGGTCATCGGCTGACGGCACTCAGCCATGCCCTGGCTCCCCTCTTCCCACATGCCCACGTGCTGACGCACCCCCACCTCTGAGCCATTGTATACAACGGGCGGGCCGCTCAGTGTAAATTGACATAACGCCGCTAACCTTAACTTACGCTGATCATCCTTAGCCAGCCAGGAGAAACGATTCATGTCATGGTTGTCCAGGAAGCTGGGCAAAATGTAGGCGGCCGGGAAATATTGCTCATGCTGGTGCAAAAAGGTGTCAAACGCGCTTAAACTCATCCGTTCCATGGCAAACGTGTCACGCATAGCTTGCATCAGCGGAAAATCCAGGCAGCCATCAAAGCGACCTTCATAACTCAAAATGGTCGCCGGGCTTTCCACAACTTCACCGTAGATCCAGGCGTCTGGTTTAACCTGCTTGACCACCTGGCGTAGTTCCGTCCAGAAATCATGGGATGGCCCCAGGGCATAATCACAACGCAAGCCATCAAAGCCCACATCGCCCAGCCAAAAACGTGCACTGTCCAGCAGGTATTGGCGCACCTCTGGGTGGTTGGCATTGACCTGCGGCAGATGCATGACGCCAAAGAAGGTTTCATAGTCATGCGGGTAATCAATCCAGTGATACCATTCATAGTAGCGGCTGGCCGGGTCTTTAAGCGCTTCCTGGAAGCTTTCATGCCGGCTGCTCCAATGGTTGGCCACAAAGTCCAGGATCATGCGGATGCCGCGCTGGTGGGCTTTTGTGACCAGTTCACGGATGTCCGCCAGGGTGCCCAGGCGCGGATTGACGTTGAAGTAGTCGGTGGCATGATAGCCATGATGGGTATTGTCATCCGGGAAAAAGGGGTTCAGCCAGATGGCATTAAACCCCATATCGGCCACATAATCCAGCTTTTGAATGATACCGCGCAGGGTACCCCCGTAAATATCATTAAGGGAATGAACCGGGTTCCAGTGACGGCCGTCACCCGGGTAAAACCTGTCGGGGAAAATCTGGTAAGTTATGGTGCCCGCCGCCCACTCGGGGAGAGAAGGCTCACCCACCAGGTAAGAAAAAACCTCACCGTCATCAGCCATCAGAGGGGCTGTGCCATCGGCCGGGTAGGCTTTAATGTGGTAACGTACCAGCGTACCTGCCGGTTCGGCGGGCAGCGCGGTTTGCCAGGTTTCAATGTATGACCAGTTAATTAAGTCCCATTCCGTTTTGACACACTGCAAGGGGAACACGGCCGTGGCTGGTTCTGTGACGATACATTCCACCCGCACAATGGGCCGGTCTAACTGTACCGTCACCGTCAGGACGGGTTTGTCTTGGGGGCGCGGCGCCCGCGGCGTCAGGCGGTTGTGGTGCTTGATGCCCTGCCGCCGGGCGCGCATATGGGCCACACGTTGTTCAACTGTAGATAGGGAGCCAAAGACAAATTCTTTCATAACTCATTTTTTACAGAGGTGAGGTGGCTGCGCCAGCAGTTTGTGGCCAACCATCTGACCCTCATGAATCGGGTGTCAAGGATATAATAAACGTGCTGTGAGGGGGCAGCGCCACCAGGGGGGTGTAGTCAGCAACACCGCCATTGGCGCTGATGATGGGGGGCACGGCCGTGCCTTCACCCAGCAGCACCGCGGCTTCCATCCCTGTTACCAGCGGGCCGCTCTCTAACGACAGCGTGTAATTTGTGGTTTGCTTATCAGACAAGTTAATGATGACCAGCAGCGTTTCAACGGCCGTATGGCGCAAGAAGGCATAGACACGTCCTGGATGTGTCTCCAGCGGCGTCCACGCCCCTACGCGCAGTGCCTCGTGCCCATTCCGCAAATGAATCAACTGCCGGTAATGATTCAGCAGCGAATGTGGGTCATCGTCCTGTAAGGCCACGCTGCGCTCTTCATAATCATCGGCCGGAGCCCGCCAGGGCAGCCCCGTGGTAAAGCCGGTGCGAAAATTGTCACTTGTCCACTGCATAGGCCGGCGTATGTCCTCGTCTGGCTTTGTCCCGATCATACCAATTTCTTCACCGTAGTAAACAAATGGCACCCCTGGCGAGGTGAGCAGCAGCGAAGCGGCCACCCTGGCCTTGCCTTCATCCTCGCCTAACTGCGACATCACCCGGTTCTGGTCATGGTTGGTGATAAAGGTGGCATACTGGCCGGGTGGGTACGCCGTCACAATGTCCGCCAGCGTCTTGGCGGCAATGCTGCCAATGCCTACTTGGCTGCTGTTGATAATGTCTTCCGCTAGGTCAAACTGAAAGGCAATGTCAACTTCGTCACCGGTGTAATCCAACACCTGCTGTGTTGAAGTCCAGGCTTCGCCTACAGCCAAAGCGTCTGGGTTTACGTCTTTGTAGAAGGTATAAAACGCTTGCAGCCACGCATGGGTACTCAGGGTGTTTTCCTGCGCCGCCCCTTCTTCTACCAGATGTTTGATGGCGTCCAGGCGGAAGCCGTCGGCACCCATCTCTTCCAGCCAGAAACGGGCGGCATCATACATGGCGGTGGTAACTTCTGGGTTGGCATAATTCACGTCGGGCATGCCATCCCAAAAAAGGGCATAGTAATAGCCGTCGGGTGTATAATGCCACACCTTCTGCCCGTCTGGGCCACGGTAGCCGGGGTCTTCGGCCACCCATACATACCAGTTACGCTGTGCTGAGGCCGGATCACGTGACGCCTGAAACCAGGGATGATCACGACCGGTATGGTTTAGCACCAGGTCTACAATCACCCGAATGCCCCGCGCATGGGCTTCAGCCATCAAGCGTTGAAAGTCTTCGTTTGTGCCGTACGCCGGGTTTACCTGATAATAGTCCACCACATCATAGCCGTGGTAACTGGGTGATACCATGATGGGCATGAGCCAGAGACCGGTAACGCCCAGGTCAGTGATCGTGGCCGGGTCACCGTCATTCAGGTAATCCAGCTTTTCGATGAGGCCGTTCAGATCACCGATGCCGTCACCGTCGCTGTCATAGAAGCTGCGCACAAAGACCTCATAGAAGACAGCATCGTTCCACCAGGGAAGTGGTGAGGAAGTGATAAGGGGTTGAGGGGGGGCAGAGGGGCTGGGGACCGTTGTCGGCATTTGTGTTGGCGCCGGAGAAACAGTAGTGGGGGTCACGGCCGTATCCCCCTGGCCACACCCAGCCAATAACAAAACCAACCACCCCACCACAACTATCAAATCCCATCGTTTCATCGGCCACATCTCCAAAAAAGAAGCCCTGCATCACTCACAGGGCCCACACAACCATTCACTATGAACTATCGATCAGCCTTTAACGGCACCACCGGTCAAGCCACCCAAAATCTGATCTTGCAACAGCAGGTAGATCAGCATGATCGGCAGTGCACCAATAAGCGCCCCAGCGGCAAACTGCCCCCACTTTTGGGCAAAGTCACTGGATGTAAAAAGCTGCAGCCCCACCATCAGGGTGTACTGCTCTGTGCTTTTTAACAGAATGCGGGCCATCAAGAAGTCTCCATAAATACCAATGAAGCTCAAAATGCCAATAACCACCAAAATGGGCCGCATCAGGGGCAGCAGCAACACGGTAAAAATCTGCCAATGTGTGGCCCCATCCACCATGGCAGACTCGTCAATCTCCCGCGGAATGGTGTCAAAAAAGCCCTTCATCAACCAGATGTTAATGCCCATAGCCCCCCCCAGATATACCAACACCAACCCGGCATGTGTGTTTAACCCAAAGGCGGGCAGGATATCACCGATCTGGCCAATCAGTAGAAAGATAGCCACAATGGCCAACAGTGTTGGGAAGACCTGAATGAGCAAGATAGATTTGAGCAGGTTGGTACGGCCGTAAAAACGAAACCGGGAAAAGGCATACGCGGCCAGCGTTGTTATAGAAACCGACAACAACGTCGAAATGGTCGCCAGCTTGATGGAATTCCACAACCACGTTGTAAACGGGAAAATGGGATTTGACAACAGTTCCCGGTAATTATCCAGGCTGGCGTTGGCCGGAATTAATGTTTGTGTTGCCAGTGTATCTGAGGGGTTTAACGACGCCGACACGATCCATATCACCGGAAATACGGCAAAGATCATCAGGAAAATGGCAATGATCCAGCGGATGATAATGCCCACCCGCTGTTGCATCTTCCGTGACGTACGAACTTTACTGACGAACCCTTGTCCTTTTTGTTTTTCTACCGTTACGCTAGACATTTTCACCTACCTGCTCCCACATATTGGTATACCGGAACTGCAACAAGGTAATGGCAGCCACAATGAAAAAGATAATAATGGTCACGGCCGAAGCCAGGCCATAATCAGCGCCCCGTCCCCCGGCAAAGGCCAGGTTATACACATAGCTGATGAGAATATCTGTATGCCCCGCCCGTGTAGCCGCTCCGGCGATAGGTGGACCGCCGCTAATAAACAGGAAGATCAGGTTAAAGTTGTTGAAGTTATAAACAAAAGAAGCCACCAGCAGTGGGCCCACTGCCACCAACAGCAGTGGCAATGTGATCCGTCGAAACCGCTGGAACACATTTGCGCCATCAACTTCTGCTGCGTGGTAAATATCTTGCGGAATGGCCTGAAGAGCGCCGCTGCAAATTAACATAAAGTACGGAAATCCCAGCCATAAATTTACCAACAGAATGGCTATCTTGGCCCAGGTGGGGTGTGTAAACCAGGGGGGTGCCACCCCCAAAAGAGATTCCAGCATCTTGTTGATAATGCCCAGTTCCGGGTTCATCATACCCCGCCAGATGATGATGGTAATCAGGCTGGGGATGGTGTAAGGAATCAGCAGCACCGTGCGAATACCCTTTCGGCCAGGGAATGCCGGATCATTAAATAATAAAGCCACCAACAAGCCCAGTGAGAAGGTCGTAAATACGCTCATAAAAGCAAACAAAAAATTCCAGACAGTGATGCGCACCAACGGCCCCCTGAGTGCCGGACTGTTAAAAAAGTTGATGAAGTTTTCCAGGCCCACAACAGCACGAAACCCTGGCCGCAGCCGCTCCCTTTTAGGGGATGTAAACGTGCCGTCAACGGCCGTGTACACAACGCCCGTTTCCTGGTCTACAATGGCATCCTGAGCCGCATCATACACATACTTTTGCTGGAACCGGGCAGCCTCTTGTGGCGAACGTATCTGGATCGCTTCTTCAGGCAGGCCAAATTGAATGTTTTCCAGGTTTGGATCAGCCGCCGCCAGGATGGCGTTTAAACGCCGGTAGCCCTCAATGGTCTGCGGAATGCCTTTATCATCCAGTTCACCAATCCCCACCTCGCCGGGTTCAACCAGCCGGACGGCCTCGCCAGGTTTGGCCACGTAATTATTGCCTTCCCTGTCTCGTAGCCACAGCAAATAGTCGCCGTCGGAGGTTTTGAACGCCGTCCAGGTAAAAGCGGTCCCTGTTTCCGGCAGATAGCGCACCTTTTCCAGTTGGACAATGGCCTGTTCTTTGGTGAGCAAATGGCCGTCACCAAAGTTGGTAAACGCAATGAAGACCGTAAACACAATGGGGTAGATGGCAAACATGGTCATAAGCACCAGGCCCAATGCCATCCAACGAAGGGGGTATAGGTCACTCCGTAAAAATACAACATTCACCACAAACGTCAGGATTGTTGCCGCCGCCACCAATAAATAATGACCATTGGCCATGGCTACCAGAGAAAACCAGACAGCCAGACCATCTAAAATAAACAGAAACATGAGCCGCAGCAGCAGTGAGGATGTGGTACTGGTAGAATCAGACTGGCGGGGCTTTTCGTCAGTGGGTTGTACTGCTCTCATCTCATTCCTCCCACTTCACATGGTAAGTTTACAGAGAAGGCCGGAGGGTTCCGGCCTTCTCTTATAACACACAGGTTTTATTTGGTTTCAATTGTCAGGATGTGAGTGTCGGGATCGTAAGTAAAGGTGACGGAGCCGTCAGCGGCCAGGCTGAATTGGTAATTATCGCCGTCTTGTTTACCATCTACACCGTAGTTAGTTGTCCAGCTGCCGTCCAGGGCCACTTTGGTTTCGTAATCCCCGGCGGGCAGCGTGAAGGTACCGGTGAACATACCATCTGCACCTTCGGTCAGGGCAGACGCTTCACAAGCGGGGTCCCAGTCGCCACAGTCGATACCGGCCGCCGCCTGCCAGGAGCCCGGTACATTGACCATACCGGCCGCAGCACCAGCCACCAGGTCACGAATTTGGGCCGCGCCAGTGGTCAGGGCTTCGTCGGCTGTCTGCTCACCATTCAAGATCAGGGTAACGGCGTCACCCCAGGAGCCCCAGACAGAACCCATTTCTGGAATGGCGGGCATGAGCACAGCGTCTACGCCAGCTTCGCCAAAAGCAACAATGTCTGCATCTTCAATGGCTTCCAGGACGGGAACGAAGGCCGACGGCCGTTGCCCGGCATCAAACAACGCCTGCATAACCCCATCGGTAGCCACAAATTCGCTCAAGAAAGCCTGCGCCAACAGCGCATTCTCACCCAAGGCATTCACAAAGAAACCTTGTACACCGGCAAACGGTTGGCCAGGGCCAGCGGGGCCTTCAGGGAACGTGGTGATAGCATAGGGCACGCCGGAATTGCGAATGCGTTCCAACGCCCAGGGGCCAGCCATCATAAACGGAATCTCCCCTTGTTCAAACAGGGTATGGGTTGTATCCCAATCGGTGGTGTTGGGCATGAAGCCGGCGGCCACCTGATCGGCCATCCACTGCCCGGCGGCGATCATGCCTTCGCTGTCTACCCCCAGGTCTTGCGGGTTGTAATTGCCGGCATCATCACGGCCAAAGATATAACCACCAAACGCCGTATCCAGCGGGAACGCATCATAGGTCGTACCTGTCAAGGCAAAGCCATAAGTGGCGTTACCGGACTCTTGTAAAGCAGTTCCTATTTCCACCACCTCATCCCAGGTGGCCGGAGGTTCGTCCACCAGGTCAGTGTTATAGAAGAAAGCCAGGTTTTCCTGGGCATACGGCATGCAGTAGAGCTGACCTTCATAGGTGCAGCCGGTGATACCTACCTCGGTGAAAAGGTCAGCTTTATCACCCAGATCAATAGGTGCCAGCAAACCACTGCTCACCAGTTGACCTAACCAGTCATGAGCGCCAATAAAGAGGTCTGGGCCTTCCCCGGCAGGAGCGGCGATGACCATCTGATCACGGATATCACCAAAACCAACCTGCTCTACGACCAAACCAACACCATAGGTAGCTTCAAACTCTTCGGCCAACCCCTGCAAAATAGGGGCGCGGGTATCATCGGCCCAAATGGTCAGGAACACTTCTGGCATGGTTTCTTCAGCGGTGGGCTCGGGGGCCACTTGTGCGGCGCTGGTGGCTTCAGCGGCAGCGGCCATGGCCACTGCAGTTTCTTCGGCGTGCATGGCTGCTTCGGCAGCGGTGGTGCCCGCCGCGTCTATGACGACGGCAGCGGTTTCCGCCGCCTGTCCGGCGACTTCTTCTACTTGCTGTGCTGCTTCTTCAACCTGTTGCTGAGTGTCGCCGCCACAGGCACTCAGGAAAAGGGCACCTACTAACAATGTAACAATTAAAATGGTCCAGTTTTTGAGTTTCATCTCTCTCCTCGATTTTGTTTGAGAAATCATTTGCCTGAAGGGGCAAAAAAAGGCAAAAGCGCCAAAGTATCGATGATGTTCTGCCTTGTGCTTTCGCTGGTAAACCCGGTGCTTCCTTAATTCAAGGGGGTAACGGGACTTACCAAGTAACTACCCGATTCTATAGTTTTTGCAGACATCCGGTGAAGGCATCACCTCCTTGAAAGCGTCAATAAATTATAGTCAAGATAATGATAGATTATTGATTGTTGGCCATGAACTGGCCGTTTTCGGGGTAGACCTGACGGGCCAGGGCATCTTGAAGGGACCGGTGTAAGTTGGTGAGGTTTTTGATGAGAATGCCTTGAGTCGCCTCGTCAATGCAGTCTAACCGGGCCAGGTTATAAGCCTTGTGCTCAGCATGTACCTGGTTACAAATAGCTTCACCGCTGGCAGTCAGATAAAGGCGTTGGGCACGGCCGTCACTCTCATGCGGCTGGCGCTTAATATATCCGGCGACCTCCAACCCTTTCACAATGCGGGTAACATTGCTTTTATCACACAATAGCTTTTGGCTTAAATCACTGGATGAAATACCCGGTTCTTCACTGATATGGTGCAGTACATAAAAACGGGGAGGTGTTAACCCAAAGTGGCTAAACAGACGGCGGTCACCATCATCAATGACAATAAACGTTTCTTTGATAAGATTATAAAGCGTTTCTTTATCACTCATGAAGTTTGCTCACTCTTAACAAGGTATGGAGTGTTTGACGAAATTCAAACGAACTTAGTTGATACCGCAACAGTTGATGTGTCAACTATATCACAGAATTTGACCATGTCAACCAATTTGAGCAAGAGTTTTTAGAGATTTACCGTTTTTACCACCATGGGATTTGCTCCCTTTGCCGCCCTCGGAGTTTGGAGGCTTGACAATGTTTCGTATTTAGATTATTATTCCAGAATAATTATTCTGGAAAAGGCATTGATGGCTCGCCCAAGAGAATTTGAACCAACTGAAGCCCTGGATAAAGCCATGAGGCTGTTCTGGCAAAAAGGGTATCTTGACACCTCTATGGAAGAACTCGTCCAGGTGACAGGGGTCAGCCGGTATGGCTTTTACACCGCTTTTGGTGACAAACATGATCTGTTTGTCAAAGCCATGGAACGGTATGCCCGCACGGTGATCCCGCTGCTGTTGGCGCCTATGGAAACCACAGACGCCTCTATCACGGAGATTCGTGGCTACTTCAACTCCCTGCTGACGGCCGCCCAAAACACGCCGGAACAGGCTGGCTGCCTGATTGGGAACACTGTTATGGAAATGACCCCCCTAGACCAGACTGTCGCTGCCAACGTGGACAACCACTTTACCCGGATGCGTGGTGCTTTCCTTAATGCACTGCAAAACGCTAAACAGCGCTGTGAAGTTTCTGCCGAACTAGATGCTGAAGCTTACGCCGATTATCTGGTAGGGGTAGCCATGGGTTTCCTGATGTGTGTGCGCAGGCAGATGCCAGTGATGGCTTTGCGACGGTTTATCCATGTGGCATTGGCTGGTCTGGGGTAGACAGCCGCCATCAAAAATTTTTTTTATCAATTCCAGAATGATTATTCTGTATCAATCCGTACATTGCACAAAAGGAGCGTCTTATGGTAAGTATCGATAAAACCAAGTTTGGCCCCTGGGCCATTGTAACTGGTGCCTCTTCAGGCATTGGCCGGGAGTTCGCCCGGCAGGTAGCCGCCAGTGGTCTCAATGTTGTCCTGGTCGCCCGGCGGTCTTCTTTGTTAGAAGCGGTAGGGCAAGACATTGCCCAAGAGTTTGGGGTGGACTACCGCACGATAGCCGTGGACCTGACAGAAGATGGCTTTCTGGCGAAGATAGAAGCCGCCACCCATGATCTGGACATTGGGCTTCTCATTTCTAACGCCGGTACGGGCGTTCCCGGTGAATTTCTGCACATCAACCCCGATGTACTGCTGCATATTGTACGCCTCAACGTCATTACCCATCTTATGTTAACACATCATTACGGGCAAAAGATGGCCAGGCGCGGGCGCGGGGGGATTGTGTTGGTTTCTGCTATGGGCGCTACCGCCGGCATTCCCTACATGGCTAACGATGCTGCCACAAAGGCTTATATAACCAGCTTGGGCCAGGGGCTTCATGCGGAGTTCCAGAAATCAGGCGTGAATATGACTGTGGTTTTACCAGGGCCTACAGAAACACCGATCTTAGATGCATTTGGCTTTGATGTCAGCACCATGCCCCTAAAGCCAATGCCTGTGGCCCGCTGTGTAGCTGAAGGGCTGGCAGCGCTCAACGCCAACCGTGCTACCCACCTCACCGGGCGCTTGAATCGGTTCATGGCAGCCCTGATACCCAGCGCCATCACTCGGAAGGTTAATGGACGTATGATCGCCAGAGGGCTTACGGCAGGCCAGCCTCGCGTTGCCCATCTGAACCAGTAGTCTTTTTGTTTATCAGAAAATAGGCAGGGTCGGAGATCAGTTTTAAAACAGGGCTCCATTTTGGCCTGATACAGGAACCATATCATGATGAAAAAAATATTAATAACCGGGGCTACCGGTTTTCTAGGCAGCCATATTTTGAGCGCTTTTCGCCATATACAAGATGTAGAAGTGATCGCCGCTTGCCGCACCCCAGACAAGTTACCGGCATGGTTTAAGGGGGAAACCCGTATAGGTGACCTGTTACATCCCGAATACCGGCACACTGTGCTGCAAGGGATTGACGTGGTATGTCATACGGGGGGATGGGGCTCTTTTTGGGGCCATAAAGCGCAGGAGCGGCAGTACTTCTTTGAGCCCACCAGGGACTTGATTGATACGGCCGTACAGCAAGGCGTGAAACGATTTATTCAAACCAGCACGGTGGTGATAGGGCCCTCTACCAGAGATAGTCAGGCACCGCCAGTTGATGATTTTTCACTGGCCCGCCGGTACACTGAGTTCTGGCCTCATGTCGATTACCTGATGGACCTGGATCGCCATATGCGTCAAAAAGCGAGGCCAGATACCCAAATGATAACCATGCGTCTGGGTCACTTTGTGGGTGCAGGCAATGTCACCGGATTATTACCTATGCTGCTGCCTCGCCTGAAAACGCACCTGGTTCCCTGGTTAGCGGGAGGACACATGCGTATGCCCCTGGTGACCGGCGAAGATATGGGGCAGGCCTTTACCCTGGCAGCCCTGGCTGGAAACCTGGCTGACTACGAATCGTTTAACATCTGTGGTGCCGAATTCCCTACCATGCGCGAGTTTTTTCATTTTCTGGCCCAGGAAGCTGGATTACCCAAACCCCATTATAGTGTCTCTTATCCAGCGGCTTACCGCTTTGGCTGGCTCATGGAAAAGCTCAATGCCTGGCTGCCCGGGGAACCATTCTTGATGCGCTCTATCGTGTTTGTAAGTGAAAATTGGGTAGCAACCTCAGCCTATGCCCATGAAAAGCTGGGGTATGCACCCCAGAAAGATTGGCGTACGGCCGTGCGCGAACAAATGGCCGAACTCACGCATAAAAACCACGCTGTTCCGGCGGCAATAGGGCAGCAATATGGCGCATCATCTCATCCCCCAAGGCATTAACGGCCGTACGCCTGGCTGCTTTTGTAAGCGAGGGTTCAATGACGAGGGGCCCAAGCGGTGGGCCAATGATAAGGGTAACAGGCGTGCGCCGAAAATGCCGCAGGTTGTGCCAGAGGTACTCCGCCCCAATCACGGCTGTGGGCAGCACCCGCACCCCACTTTTTATCGCCAGATAAGCGGCCCCTGGCCGGGCAGAGATGAGTGCCCCAGGAATACGCGTCGTCTGCCCCGGCATATCAGCGACATTAAGTCCGGCTGCAGTCAACGGCCGTAAGGCCGGATCAATGCCCCCTTCCGGAAAAACAGCCAGCACGTCACCACGCTGCAGCACCACCAGCGCCTGCTTTAACGGCTGCCGATCCACCTGCCCGCGCCGGATGGAGATGCCGCCAAACGCCGTCGCCAGCAGCCTGCCAACGGCATGCTGCCATACTTCCGCCGACCCTAAAATAACGATCTTGTACGGCAGCTTGCCAATCAACAGCGGCGCTTCAAACCAGCTGAAGTGGTTGCAGATGAGAATAAGAGGCTCTCCCTTTGGGGGTAAATGTTCCCGGCCCACGACGTCAATTTTCATGAGCATATGAAATAGAGGATACCCAATGAGGTAAGCAAGCAGGCGAACGAGCATGGACATGAGGCAAAAGCGATGAGGCGAGAGGGCCATAGGAGCACCCTCTCACTTTATCATTCTCGAATCCGGGCGTTCAGCCGCTGGCTTAGGGTGGCAATAATGCGCTGGCGCTGCTTGGCTACGGCTTTGTCATTAAGCGTTTTGTCCGGCGCCTGAAAGGTCAGGTGGTAAGCCAGGCTCTTTTTGCCTTTGCCCACCTGCTCGCCTTCATACACATCAAAGAGGCGCACCTCCCTGAGCAAATAACCGCCTGCCTGCTGGATAATTTCCGCCACGGTCACGGCCGTGACATCCTTGTCTACCACCACCGCTAAATCTTCTTCCACCGGTGGGTAGGGGGAAATAGGGGTGTAAGAATAGTAAGGTGGAATATGCGGAATGATAGCATCCAGATCAATGTCAGCGGCCAACACCGGCTGCTCGCGTTCTATGTGCAGGTCCAGCTGCTCTACCACCACAGGGTGCAGTTCACCGGCCACCCCAACCTGCTGCCCATTCAATAACAACCGTGCTGTGCGCCCTGGCCGGTAGGTGGGATGCTGCGCCACTTCATAGTTTACAGGTATGTGCAGTTCACCAAAGAGGGTTTCCAACACCCCTTTCAGATCGAAAAAGTCATAATAGGTCATTTCCCCATCCAGCCAGCCAGCAACACCGCGCTGCCCGGTGAGGGTGATCGAGAGACGCGTCTGCTCCCGAGGCAGAATTTCTTCCTCATCCTCAAGAAAGATAGGGCCCACCTCAAAGACGGCGATGCGATCCTGGTAGCGGCTGTTGTGTGCCGCACTCTCCATGACAGACGCCAACAGGGAATGACGCAGCACGGAACGGTCAGTGGAGTTAGGATTGGTAAGGGTGACATACGGCCGTTCGTCTGGCCCCGCAGGATGGTTCTTCGGCAGCAGCCGGGCTTCATACCCCGGTGAAGTCAGGCGATAAGTGATCAACTCCTGCAGCCCGGCCCGCACCAATATATCCTTAATCCGCTCTTCCTGTTCTAACCGTGGGTTGCCCCGTTGGGGTGGCAGGGGATCAGACAAGATCGTGTTAGGGATGTTGTCATACCCATACATACGGCAAATCTCTTCCACCAGGTCATGCGGCCCCTCAATATCCAGGCGATGATCCGGCATGGTAGCTTCCAGGTGATCTTCATGTACCGTCACCATAAACTCCAGGCGGCGCAGCAGCTCAGCCATCACCTCACCAGAAAGGTCCAGGCCGCTCAGCCGTCGGGCGTACGCATAGTTTAAGGTAACGGTCACTGGCGCCGGCGGATGGGGATAGTAGTCAATGATCCCCTGAGCTACCGTGCCACCGGCCAGTCGCCGCATCCATTCGGCGGCTCGCCGGGCGCCCAACAATGCCTGGCTGGGGTGCACACCACGGCTGAAGCGGAAGCCGGCGTCGGTGTGGATGCCCAAAGCGGTGCTGGTACGGCGAATATTGATGAAGTTCCAGGCCGCCGCTTCCAGCAGCACATTCTGTGTCTCTGGCTTAATTTCGCTGTCCAGGCCACCCATAATGCCGCCCAGGCTGATGTTGCTCAGCGGATCGGTCACCAGAATAGCGTGTGGTGGCAGTTGGTGCTTTTTCTCATCCAGCGTAATCAGCGTTTCGCCGGGGTGCGGCAGGCGGGTATGAATGTGGATGGGGCCGTCAGGCGCGTATGTATCGGCGCGGGCACGCAGGAAGTCATAGTCAAAGGCATGGTTGGGCTGCCCCATTTCCAGCATGATGTAATTGGAGATGTCGACAACAACGTTAATGGGGCGCTGCCCGGCCAGGCGCAGGCGATGCTGCATCCAGTACGGGCTCTCTTTTTGCTGCACGCCGGCAATCACGATGCCCACAAAACGTGGGTTCAATGCTGGCTCATCGGTGGTGATAACAACCTTACCCTCTGTCGAGGGGCCTTCCATCACCACGTTGGCCTCTGGGTAACGCATCGGCTGCGCTGTAAGAGCGGCATATTCACGGGCGACGCCAATCATGGAGGCGCAGCGGGCGATGTTGGGGATGATGTCTATTTCCAACACGGCATCACCCAGCACCTCTTGTAGGGGGGTACCGGCCTGGTAATCGGGCGACCATTGGTCTTTGGCCATAAGGATGATGCCTTCGTGTTCATCACTGATGCCCAGTTCTTTTTCAGAACAGACCATGCAGCGGTTGTGAATGCCGCGCAACGGCCGTCCTTTGAGCTTCATCTTGACATAACCGTCTTTGTGGCCGTCATACAATTCTGCCCCTTCCAGCGCCAACGGCGAATACAACCCCAACCCACTGATGTCACCCTGCCCTACATAGGCAAACAGGTTAGGCGCACCGGTAACGACCACTTCGGGGACATCAGCGCCGTAGGCCATCGTTGCCAGCACCAGCTTGTCGGCATTGGGGTGCTGCTCTACTTTGAGAATATGCCCCAAGACAAGCAGGTCACGATCCCACACCAGGTCAGCACCAGGAATACCGATCAATTCGGTGGTTTTTACCTCCAGCCCGGCGTTGGTGAGCAGGCGCCCAACGTCCTCAACCGGAAGGTCAATGGTTACAAAATCTTTTAGCCAGGATAATGGTACACGCATGGAACGTCTCCGAAGACGGCCGTCACTTTTGAAGTGACGGCCACCTCTCAATTAGAACTGTTGCAAGAATCTCAGGTCATTCCCCCAAAATTGGCGAATATCATCGATACCGTATTTGAGCATGGCGATGCGTTCTGGCCCCATACCAAAGGCAAAGCCAGTATACACGTCAGGATCGTAGCCGCCATTGCGCAGCACAACGGGGTGTACCATGCCACTGCCCAAAATTTCCAGCCAGCCGGTATATTTGCATACCGGGCAGCCCTGTGCTTCACAAAGGAAACAGGTAATGTCCATTTCCGCGCTGGGTTCGGTGAAAGGGAAGTAGCTGGCGCGGAAGCGCGTTTGCCGATTAACGCCAAACATGCGGCGGGCAAATTCGGTTAGTGTGCCCTTAAGATCAGCCATACTGATGTTATGGCCCACTGCCAGCCCTTCCACCTGGGTGAACTGGATGCTGCTGCGGGTCGTAATTTGCTCATTACGGTAGCACATGCCGGGCAGGATGACCCGCACAGGTTCAGGGTGATATTCGCGCATCGCCCGGATTTGCCCGGCGCTGGTGTGTGTGCGCAGGATAACATCTGGCTTTTCAGTGTAGAAGCTGTCTTGCATTTCCCGCGCCGGGTGGTGGGGGGGGAAGTTGAGCAGCTCAAAGTTGTAAGCGTCAGTCTCTACGTCTGGCGAACGGTAAACCTGGAAGCCCATGTCACCAAAAATGCGGTAGATGTCGCGCAGCGTTTGGGTGACAATGTGCAGGCCACCACCGGGCAACGGCCGTCCTGGCAGGGTTACATCAATGGCCGAGCTGGCGATGGTCGCTTCCAGTTCGCTGGCTTTAAGCGTGGCCAGACGGCCGTCATATGCCGCCTGCAAATCATGTTTGACCTCGTTAAGGCGCTTGCCAAAGGTGGGCCGAACAGCAGCGTCCAGCTGCCCCACCTGGCGGGTCAACAAATAAACCGATCCCTGGCGGCCCAACGTGTCACGATACCAGCTTTCCAGGACGGCCGTGCTGTCACTTTGCGCCAGCTTTGCTAATGCGTCAGTGTATAAGGTTTCTAATTCTTCCAGCATTTTTCACTACCTCAGTTGTTGTTCGTTACCGGTGGCGGGTGGCAAGGTGCCTATCAACGCTGGGCACCTGCTACGTTGCCACACAATCTTACCGCCCCCTGCGCTTACAAACAAAAAAGACGCGGTTTGGGCCGCGCCTTCCGGGGTTTGGGTCTGCTTTGGCTTTCTTTCAAGCAGAACCACGCTCCAGTACAAACGCGGTGCGGGTATGTTGCATAAAAAAGAAGCCAAAAAATCGTTTGCCGTTCATGATGGGCGAAGGATAGCATTCTCCTTCAGGCATGTCAAGACGCCGGGTTACTCGTTCCGGGAAGCGCCAGCAGATAACTAATAGCATTTTTGACCTCATCAAAGCTGTCTGCAAACGTCACATGTTGGCAATCGGCCAGCAACATGACTAATTCGCCGCGTATCTGGCGGCCCGCATTGACATACGCCAACAGGTGGGAGTAAGCTGTCTCGCCCACTTCCCGCCGCAGGGTTTCATTGTTTTTCAGTTGGTCCCGTGTGCCCAACCCCAGAGGGGCAAACGTGCGCCCCTGGTTAAACCAGACGATGGTGGTTCTGCCCCGGCGGGCATCATCCATGATCTCTAACATAGAAACGGCGGCAATGGTGGTGGCGGTGATCTCATAGACGCGCAGCTTTGTTTCTTGCCGGGCTCGTTTTTCATGCAGGCTGTCAATCTCCCAGATATAGTCACGGCCGTGTGTTGAGGGGTGAATTTGGGGGTCGAAGTAGGGCACTTTCTGTTCGTCCAGCCAGGCAGCCAGCGGATCTCGCCCCGGATTTCTAATGGGGCCAGACGGCGTCTGGATATTGCAAGCGCCGCCAATAAAAAGAACGGGCCTTTCCCCGGCCTGCATCATTTCAGAGGTGATCAGCATTGACCGTGAAGCATTCATCGTGTTTTCCTTTAGCCCTGCAGCTTGACCAGATGGTACGCTTTGCGCCCTTTGCGCAAGACAAGGAACTGGCCTTCAATGCTCTGTGCCGCGGTCACGGTTTGGGCAGAGTCTTCAATACGCTGGTTGTTCAGGTAAATGCCCCCGCCCTGAATGGCCCGACGAGCGTCTCCTTTGGAGTTGGCCAACCCGCTGCGGCAGAGCAAATCCACCACTGGCAGGCCATCACCGCCCAGGTCAGTGATGACTATCTCGCTGGACGGTACATCGGCAAAGATGTCACGGATGTCGGCGGCATCCAACCCCTCCAGGTCGCCGCCAAAAAGGACGGCCGAAGCCTTTTCGGCCTTAGTCACGGCCGTTTCCCCATGCACCATCTGTGTCACATCCTGCGCCAACCGCCGCTGCGCCGCCCGCTGCTCTGGCCGTTCAAAAAGAGCATTTTCTAAGTCGGCAATGTGGTGCTGATCCAGCCAGGTGAAGTACTTTAGATAGTTAATGACATCGGCATCATTGGTGTTGTACCAAAACTGGTAAAAGCGGTAAGGTGAGGTGCGCACAGGCGAAAGCCAGGCGTTGGTGCCCGCGGCCGTCTTGCCAAACTTTGTACCGTCAGCCTGTGTAATCAACGGGAAAACAAGCGCATGGGCTTTTGCCCCGTTCACCTTGCGAATGAGCTCCACCCCGGCCACAATATTGCCCCATTGATCGCTGCCCCCCATCTGCATCACGCAGTTGTGGTTGTCAAACAGGTGCAAGAAATCATACGCCTGCAAGAGCATATAGCTGAATTCGGTGTAAGAGATGCCATCCTCCCGTGCCAACCGTGACTTGACCGAATCTTTAGCCATCATGTAATTAACCGTAAAATGTTTGCCTACGTCACGCAAAAATTCCAGCAAATTTAACTCCAGCAGCCATTGGGCGTTATTCATGATGCGCGCCGGGTTACTTTTCACTTCAAAGTCCAGCACACCCGCTAACTGCTGCTGAATACCCATCAGGTTGGCCTCTACCTCCTCGCGGGTAAGCAAGTTGCGTTCGTCAGAACGGCCGCTGGGGTCACCCACCATACCTGTGCCGCCGCCCGCCAGGGCAATAGGCGTATGGCCGAACCGCTGCAAACGGGCCAGGGCCATCATCGGCACCAGGTGGCCGATGTGCAGGCTGTCACCGGTAGGGTCAAAACCGTTGTAGATGGTGATCTTTTCTTTGGCCAGCACGTCAGGCACACCGTCGGTATGGTCATAGACAAAGCCACGCCACTTGAGTTCTTCGTATGCATTGTGGGTCACTGATCGTTCTCCTTACTTCATTCTTAGCGAACGTCTAAACACATCCCCCATTAAAGCAAAAAAAGACGCGGGTTTTACGCCGCGTCCTGGGTCATTCAGGTGGTTTAGGTGCCGGTTTATAGCCAGGTAACACCATGCCCACGCAGCGGCGTTGGGGATGTATTGGTATACCCGTAATAATAACCGAAAAAATGCGTTCTCATAGCGCCGTTAATATTCGCACCGTCAGCAGATAGGCGACTAGATGAAATATGATCAATACCAGAAATGCCCCCGATGTGGCCCCTGGAAACGGAAACGGTATGGCCGATGGGTTCACGGCCGTCATAATGTTAGGGATAATGGACAGCACAAAAGCAATACCAGCCACAAGGCGATAGGTACGCCTGGGCCGGGCCGCAACGCGGGCTATCACAGCAAAAACGACAACGGCCAGGAACGTAAACAGCGCCGTCATAAAGGCCACAGCACCAGCACGCAGCGGAGGGAAATCGGCCGGTAGGTCAACAAAAACGGAAAGAAGGCCTAATGTCGCCAGGTTTGCGATCACTGAAGCCACCACGGCCAACAGCCCCCTTCTCCAGATACGGCGGCGATCTATCTGTTTTGATTCAGCCGCGTCAGTTAAAGTTGTCATACACGTGTACTCCTTTTGGAACTCGCCTCATTTGGCGCCTGCCACATTGGCGCATAATCTTGCACATATTGATGCATTGTCATAGGTGGCCGGTTCAGAAGAACGGCCGTGTCGGCGGCTACGCGCTCAGCAGCACCAAACTGGGTAGTTAAATACAAAGCAGACATCACGCCAATGTGCCCCCAGGAATATCCCCGCTGCTTCATGCGCCAGGCAAAACGCAGCAGTGACGGGCGGCTGTATGTAATCTGCCGCCTTAGAACATCACTGAAAATTTCAGCTACCTCATCATAGGTCAGTGCTTTACTGCCCGTCAACGCATATGCTTTGTATTCGTGGCCACGTTCAGTCAGCACCCTGGCGGCGACGGCGCCAATGTCCCGCACATCAATAAACGCCGTTCTGGCGCTTCCCGCCGGAACAAAGATGTCATTATGATGGGCAATGTCTACCCGGTGAGTTGTACTTAAGTTCTGCATGAAAAACCCAGCGCGCAAAAAGGTGTATGGCACACCAGATGCTTCCAGATATTTCTCTACCTTATAATGGGGGATAAATGGTTTGTTTTCTACCCCCACAATAGAAAGAAAAACAATCTGCTCTATACCAACCGCAGCCGCATAGGTAATGGCTGGTTTCATATACCGTTTCACGTCAGAGATCATGGGGGGGCGCATCAGAAACAGCTTTTTTACACCCACAAAAGAGGCGACATATGTCTGCGGGTCACCAAAATCAAAGAGCGTTATATCGGCATTGTCAATCGGAACTTGTTGGGCATCAGCCATAGTCACAACGCCGGCACGCACCCGTTTCCCGCTGGCCACTAACGCTTTCACCACTTCGCAGCCCACGTTACCAGACGCCCCCGTTACTAAAATTAGTTCATCCATTGCAGTTTTTATAGACCAGTCTGTATAATTTGTAGGTAAAAAATTATCCACTGTGCGTGCATTTTAACAAGAGATCAATCTCTTGGGCGACATCTTGCAACGGCCGTGGACTACGGGCACTACGGCTGAGAATAATGGCGCCTTCAATAGCAGCAATAAGTAAAGTAGCCAGCCGGGCCGCATGGGCAGCGCTGTAGCCGCCCGTTTGCAGCTTTTGGGCGAAGATGTCTTGCCAGCTCTGGTAAGCGTCATGGCATGTCTCCCGCAGCGTCTCATTGGTCGAAGCTGATTCCAGAGCAATGGCCGTAATTGGCCCGCCTGCCTGATAGCCAGACTCGGCTACCTTTTCGGCAAGAATTGTCAGGAAGGTCTTAATGGCCGCGGCCGGTTCAGGGACGGCCGTTAACACGCTGTTGATATTACCTTGAATGGCCCGGCTGGTGTGTTCAACAGCAGCAATAGCCAGCTCTTCTTTGCCCTTAGGGAAATAGTAATATAACGAGCCTTTGGGAGCACCACTTTCGGCTAAAATCTGGTTTAGGCCGGTAGCATGATAACCCTGCATTTCCATAAGTTGGCAGGTTGTTTCAATAATTTGATCGCGTTTTGTACTCATCATTTTGTTACTCATCATAATGATATACTGACCGGTCTATATAAGTCAATAGTCATTTTAACACTTGTCCCGTCTATACGTTATAATGCTGCCCTATGAAAGAACCCGGCGACAAGTCAGGTGCATCGGATTGGCCCGTGGAAATCATTCGCAGTGACAGGCGGCGGCGTACTGTCAGCGGCGAATTAAAGGGGGGCACATTGGTGGTGCGCGCGCCCAGCGCTATGAGCGAAGCGGACTTAAGGCCAATCATTCAAAAGCTGCAAAAACGCCTGGAAAAACGGGTGGCAAAGCGCAGCCTGCCGCATACAGATGCGGATTTGGAGCGGATGGCCCAACAGCTAAACAAGCAGCATTTTCACGGCCGTCTACGTTGGCAATCGATTCGTTACGTCACCAACCAAAACAGACGCTATGGCAGCTGCACACCGTCACAAGGCACCATCCGCATCAGTCACCGGCTGGCCACCATGCCCCCATGGGTGCTGCGTTATGTGGTCATGCATGAGCTGGCCCATTTGCTGGAAGGCAACCATGGCCCACGCTTTTGGAGCCTGGTCAACCGTTACCCGCTGACAGAACGCGCCCGTGGTTATTTGATAGCTATGGGTCTGGAAGAAGATGAGATGCCCTAGTACCAGTAATCAGAAGTCCGTCATCAGTTTTCAGTAGATTATTTCCAGAGGTAGGCCAGCACTGAAAACTGGTCACTGATTACTGAAAACTGATACTAGTCGCCAAGTTCAGGCATGACTGTGCCTGCCTGGTCGTCCCACAATGGCAACAAACGGGGGTGATTGGCGTATACGCCACGGTATTTCTGCGGCAGCATGGCTGCAATGTGCAGCATCATCTCCTCGGTACTCTTTTGCAGCATCTGGTCACGATGGGCGCGCTGCAGCGGCGGCAAAGTCAAAGGCCGACCAATACGAATGTGAATATCAAGCCGTTTAAGGCGCATCCACCTTTGTTTCACCACACGATCTTCTGTCCCCCACAAAGCCACCGGAATAATGGGCACGCCCGTTTTGGCAGCCAGGTAAGCAGCACCCGGTTTGCCCGGCAGCAGCGACTCGGTCTTACTGCGCGTGCCTTCCGGGGCCATGCCGCTGATACCGCCGGCCTGCAGCCGTCTTGTCACTTCCCGCAGGGCATGAAAATCGGCTTCATCCCGGTTGAGCCAGATGGCATCCAGCTTGTTGCCTAACCATCGCCAGAAGATGTATTTTTCATACTTGTCGGCGACCATTAAGATGATGTCATCCCGGTTGGCCAACACGACACCAAGCATGGCATCCAGGCGCCCTAAGTGGTTAGAGACAATGAGCGCGCCGCCGGTTTCCGGCACGTTTTCCATCCCTTGAATATCCACTCTGGCGATAAGCTTTAAAATAAACCGGCAAAAAATGCGTAAACCTTTTAAAAACATAACAAATCCATTCATATGATGTGCCAATTAATCTGGCAAGAATTATAACCAGCCCGGCGAGGCAAACAAACCACAACCGGAGTTGGGTAGCAATTGGCAGTCGCTTGTGGATAACCCTGTGGAAAGTGGGGATAAGTTGTTCATAAACCCGTAGAAAGTGTACCCGGAACGGTGGAGAATTGGTGGTGATTTGTGGATGAGAAGGGTAGAACACGGCCGTGACTGGGGATAAAATGGCATGTCATGATCCTATTAAACCAACCGACCCTTAGCAATGGCGATATCATTCGCCCTACTTACCTGGAAATAAACCTGAGCCAGCTCACACGCAACTATCGCGCTATTCAGCAGGCGGTGGCCTCGGCCCAGGTCATGCCCATTCTTAAAGCCAATGCGTACGGGCATGGTCTGGTGGCTGTCGCCGAACACCTGGTTTCCCTGGGCGCGCCTTACCTGGGTGTGGCCTTTTTGGAGGAAGGCATCATGCTGCGCCAGGCCGGGGTTCAGGTGCCGATCCTGGTGTTGGGCGGCATCATCGGCAACCAGGTGCCCACATTTTTGAAATACAATTTAACACTCACCGCATCGTCTGTGGAGAAGTTACACCAGATTAACGAGGCCGCCCGACACATGGGCGTACGCGCCAGGGTCCACCTGAAAATTGACACGGGTATGGAGCGCATTGGTGTGCATTATTACAGCGCCGAAACATTATTGGCCGCTGCCCAACAATGCCCGCATTGTGATGTAGAAGGCATTTATTCCCATTTCGCCAATGCAGACGCGGCGCGTTTACATTCAGCGGAGGTGCAGTTGGCGCGTTTTAACCAGGTACTGGCTTTTTATGAGAACCAAGGGCTACCGCCGCCGCCGCTGCGTCATATGGCCAATTCGGGAGGGATTTTGCAGCTACCGGCCAGCCATTTTGACATGGTGCGGGCGGGTATTTTGTTGTACGGCATATACCCTTCAGAAAGTGTCGCCCGTACGGTGACGGTATGGCCGTGCCTGGCCTGGAAATCACGTGTCATTTACTTTAAGGTGGTGCAGCCAGAGCATCCGGTGAGCTATGGTTCCACCTGGCAGGCTGACCATATGGTGCGGGTGGTTACTGTCCCCGTGGGGTATGGTGATGGCTATTTCCGCCGCATGTCTGGCCAGGCACAGGTGATCATTCGCAACCGGCGTTACCCGGTGGTAGGCAGCATTTGCATGGACCAGATGATGGTAAATATTGAGTGGGATTCTGCTTACAACAATGATGAGGTGATCTTGCTGGGGAGTTCTGGTGAGTTAGCCATTACCTGTGAAGAACTGGCAGAATGGGCAGGCACTATACCTTACGAAATCTTAACCAATATCAATACACGTGTTCCCCGTGTTTATGTCCATGATCCTTAAGGGCCGGGCATTTGTGTGCTGCCCAGCCCTCAACCCCTTTCCCTACAAAAAAACCTTGAATGTCGCCAAAAAAGCGTTCACCCCCGGCCAGGAGGGAGAACCAGGGGTGAACACTTCTTTTGGCGACTTCATAGATAAGTCTAGTTTTGAAAATTAAATCCAACCTGAATTGCAAATAAGTAGCACATGAGTATGCCCCTATTTAGGCAATTCCAATAGAAGTGGAAAGGGTATGAAGCAGATGCTGCCGCAGGGGCCTGACACGCCACAGGTTGCTGATATGGCTGCCAGGAACCGTCACTAACGGCCGTCCACTAAACAGTGGTGCATGGTGCTCCCAGCGAAAAAACTGGTCTTGCTGGCCCAGCAAAGGGTACACTCTGTCATGATTGATGCGCCGGTAGATAGGGGTAAAGTCCAGACGGTCAAACAGTCCCTCTTTGGAGACCGTTAACGGCCGTACCATCAATTCGGCAATATCCCACATGGCCTGGGCAATATTGGGAGACGCCAACATGGGAATGACCGCATAACTGCATTGGAAAATCCCCTCATACAGCAGGCTGGCGATGCCCCCCCAACTGACGCCTGCCACTGCCGTCACGGAAACCCCCTGGGCCTCAAACGTCTCCTGTACCAAAGCCATCATACACAGTGACCCAGCCAGCATCTGGTAAATGTGTTGCAGCGAACTAAAACCCACCGTCAATGGCCTGGTCCAGTTATCATGGTAAGGGGCTTGAATAAAAACGTGGTGCATGGGCAGCGGCGGCTGCCAGGCGAACAGGCGCCGCCAGGAGCTGTCCGGGGGATATTCGTTAAGGCCATGATGGTAGATGATCAGCGGCGCCTGGGGGTCAACGGCCAGGCGAACTTTCACCCGGCAGCAAAGCTCCCCGGTGGGGGTATGCAGCCAGATGGGGTGGGTACCAGGGGCCAGCAGTTGGGACACGGCCGTCTTTTTAGTATTCACTTGTGTCTGTGCCAACACCTCGGCAAAGGAGAGCGCCGTCTGGTATGTGGTTTCTAGCGTATCGGGGATAAGCCAGTTCATCATAGCCAGCGTAAATTTATCCAGGTGGGTAACAATATCTGTAGGCATAAGGCATTTACCAATCAGTCAGCAGGTTTATGATACTTGCGGCTGACTGTAAGGCAACGGCCGTAACCCGGCAACCATCTATCACCCCCACCTCATCAAAGCTGGTACAATCATAACATGACCACACTTTATTCCTGGAATGTTAACGGTATTCGCGCCGCCCACGCCAAAGGTTTGCTGGCATGGCTGCACCAGACTCAGCCAGATATCCTGTGCCTGCAAGAAACCAAAGCCCACCCTGACCAGCTTGATGCCGTATTGCGCCAGCCAGACGGCTACCACACGTATTGGGCTTGGGCAGAGAAAAAAGGGTACAGTGGGGTGGCCCTCTACAGTAAGACCAAACCCAATCACGTGCAAATTGGCCTGGGCGTTTCTGAATATGACCGTGAAGGTCGCACGATTGTGGCTGACTATGATCACTTTGTGTTGATTGGCGCTTACTTTCCCAACGGCAGCCGCGATCACAGCCGCGTGCCCTTCAAAATGCAGTATAAGGCCAACTTCCTGACTTTTTGTAATGAATTACGGGCTCAAGGCAAAGCGCTCATCTTTTGCGGCGACATTAATACGGCACACAGGGAAATTGACCTGGCCCGGCCAAAGCAAAATCGCAAAACGACAGGCTTTTTACCAGAAGAGTGTGCCTGGATAGACCAGGTGGTGGCACAGGGGTATATTGACACCTACCGTCATCTGCACCCAGACAAAACCGGGGCCTACTCCTGGTGGACGTACATCGGCCCGGCGCGGCAGAAAAACGTGGGTTGGCGGCTGGATTACTTTTTTATCAGCCCCGACCTGGCCGATAGGGTCGTGGCGGCAGCCATTCACCCAGATGTTTTTGGTTCTGACCATTGCCCCGTGAGTTTGACTCTGGATTTTTAACCCCCTCGCCTCTGGGGAAAACGCTTTTGCCCCTGGCATGCCCAGGTCAGGGCTTACGTTTTATACTTTCCACAACGGCCGTGCCCCCACCTTTGCGGTTGCTTCAGCCAGTAACCTTTGGGCCAGCTCAGCCAATCTTTCGCCGGTGACAGGGTGGGGGATATCGGGCAGCAGGTCGGCCACAGGCACGGCCACATGGGCGAATTTGAGCAGATCAGGATCAGGCAGGGGACGCAAACGGCCGTCGCCACCATCATAGTCACCTACCATCTCGTTAAACAACACAATGTCTATATCAATGGTGCGCGGTGCGTTGGGGTCAGCCTGGCGTATACGCTTCAGCTTTACTTCAATCGGGCCAATGACGGTTTGTTTAAGCTGGGCAGGGGACAGGTCTGTTTTCAGGAGGACGGCCATATTCCAGAAATTCGGCTGGTTCAGCAGGCCCACGGGAATGGTTTCATAGACAGCAGAAACGGCCGTGATCCGGCTCGTCTGGCGCAGCATGGCTACGGCCAACGGCAGGTTACGCTCCTTATCAATGTTAGAGCCGAGGGCGATAACGACCTGGTTCATGTGGTAATCGGTGATTGATAATCGTTAACGGTTGGCCGATTACCAAAAGTCGGCGCGGCTGCGCTCAATTTCTATGCCCACCGATTGGGCAAAACGCAGCGCTGTCGGTTTTTCGACCCGCACCTGTACTTTGGCCACCTGGGGGTTGGCGGCTAATACCAGCCGGGCAATGTCTGTCACCAGCTTTTCCACCAGGAAATCTGATGATGCTTCCACATGATCAATAATGTGCTTGGTGGTGGTTTTATAATCCACCGCATCCGCAATATCATCAGAGGCAGCGGCCTGGCGAATGTCTGCATACATAACGACGTTAATGAGAATATCTTGCATTTTGACCCGCTCTTCAGGGTTGATGCCAATGATGCCTCGCAGGAGAAGGTCTTTGATAACAATTTTGTCCATGATGTATTGTCAGCTCATTGGGCAGGCACGTGATCACGTACCCCCGTTACCTATGTGCTCCTAACCAGTCTGCCAGGTCAGCCACCATGTGATCTTTGTGTACATCATTGTGCGATTCATGGTAGCCACCGGTGTAAATGATAAGTTTTTTGTCTGGCTGTTTTACCTGCTCAAAAAATCTTCGGCTCTCGGCCACATTGACTAAAGCGTCAGCATCACCGTGGATGAGCAGAAGCGGCGGCTGAAAGTCAGCGGCGTGGGCCATGGTCCAGGCGGCGGTTTGCATAAAAGCGACGGCCGCTGCTGGTGTGCCCTTGCCATGGACCAGCGGGTCGGTCTGGTAGGCGGCAACAGCGGCCGCGTCTCGTGAAATGTGGCGGGCATCCAGCCCGGTGTTGATGCTCAAGTCTGGCTTAATTTTGGCCAG
Organism: Ardenticatenaceae bacterium; assembly: GCA_011525915.1. Taxonomy (GTDB): domain Bacteria; phylum Chloroflexota; class Anaerolineae; order Promineifilales; family Promineifilaceae; genus CAADGU01. The sequence continues at coordinate 66,854 of WYBM01000027.1, forward strand.
CATCTTGCTCATGACGGCGATTATAGGTGGTACGTTAAGCTTGCCCACGGCGGGTGCCGAAGCAACCACGGCCGTCAAACCATCTGGGTAGTGCAGCACATAATTTAAGACCATACAGCCGCCCATGCTATGCCCCATCAGGAAAAACGGCCGGCCGGCCTCTTGGGCCTGCACCAGCAGTACAAAGGCCCGCAAATCTTCACGGAATGCCGACCATGCCTGGAGATACCCTTTCTGGCCAGGAGAACGGCCGTGACCCCGATGATCCAATGCATAGATGGCATACCCCTTAGGCACCAGGGCATTCACCACATTCATATAGCGGCCGCCGTGTTCGCCCAACCCGTGGGCTATCACCAGCGTCGCCTGGGGAGCATCCTGGGGGTGCCATGATTGGTAAAACAGCTTCATCCCCTCTGACGCCTGAAACTCGCCTTCCTGATGATTCATCCTGTCTTTCTCCTGCACCAACAACTGCAAAGCGGTAGCTGGCGGGCGCTGACCGCCTTTTACTTACAAAGCTGTCAGGGGCAAGCAGACTGTAAACGTAGTGCCTTCCCCTAAGGTGCTGGCCACTTCAATATGACCGTGATGCTCCTCCACAATCTTCTGAGCCACTGACAGGCCTAAGCCGCAGCCCTCACGCTGTTCGCTGCCGGGAATGCGGTAAAAGCGCTCAAACAAATGGTCCAGGTCTTGTGGTGAAATACCGGAGCCCGTATCGGCTACACTGATGTGAACCTTGTTTTGCACAACCTGGGCGGCAATGGTGATACGGCCGTGGTCATGGTTATACTTCGTGGCGTTACTTACCAGGTTCAACAACACCTGTTTTAACCGATCCCGGTCTGCCAGCAGGGCGTTGTCGCTGCTTTCTGTAGGCAAACCAGCGGCGCAATCTACGCCAATGATAATGTGTCGTTCTGCTGCCTGAGATTGCGAGATATGGACAACTTCATCAATAACTTCGGCCACATGGATGGCTTCCATCTCCAGGCGCACGCGGCCCGATTCCAGCCGGGCATAATCCAAAAAATCGCGTGTCATCTTTGAAAGCCGCTGCGACTCTCGTTTAATCATGCCAATCAACAGGCCGTGTCGTTCCTGAGGTACTTCCGGGCGGCTGAGCAATTCTGCGGCTGAACTAATGGCCATCAGCGGTGTTTTTAATTCGTGCATCACTTCAGCCAGCAAGTCGGACTGGTTAAAGAGATGGGCATTGACAATGGCTACGGCCGATTGTGATGCCAGCGCCTCCATCAGCGCTACATCCTGGCTGGTATATGGCTGGTGATTACGTTTATTCAACACCTCCAGGGCGCCAATAACACCCTGGCGGGAAACCAGGGGCACCGCCAGCATAGAGTGTGTCTTAAAGGAAAGGTCTTCATCTAAACCGGAATAATGACGATCATCGTCTTTGACGTCATCAATGATGAGGGAACGGCCGTTGCGCACCACCCACCCGGCGATGCTGCCCTCCAGTGGTACAACCGTATTTTCCGGCACCTGGCCGCTGGTGGACGCCACAAAATGCAAATGTCCTGATGAACGATCTACCAGCAAAATAGAGGCTGCTTCCGTATTGGTCAATTCCGTGGAAACATCCATCACCAGGTTCAATAGTTCGCTAAGGCGCAGCGTAGAACTGAGCCGTGTACTAATTTCCAGCAGGCGTTGCAGCCGGGCGGGACCCAAGGCATCGGCAACTGTCTGCCCGCCAAATACTTGTGCTTGTTCAGGTTGTTTTATGTCCATAGTTACTGCAGTAGCTACAACCTGACGGCTGCAGCCAGTTGTGGCAAGATATCGACGACGTCGGCGTGGATGACCGCGTCAGCCAAGGGGTCCAGGTGCGTCGCCGATAAGTTAACGATAATAAGACGGGCACCATTCCGCTTAGCCTGCCACGGCAGATCATTCACCGGGCTGACCTCTAAAGAGGATCCCGCCACAATCATGAGGTCACATGCTTCAATGGCTATCTGCGCCTGGCGTAATACATCCAGGGGCAGCAATTCACCAAACAGAATGACGTTGGGTTTGAGAACACCACCACAAGCCGGGCACAGGGGCACCTCCCCGGTTTCTACAAAGTGCGGCATCATGGCATCACCGCTGACGGCATGGCGGCAAGCCATGCAGGTGGCTTCACGGATGTGGCCGTGAATTTCATAGACGCTTTTGGAGCCGGCTTTGTGATGCAACAGATCAATGTTTTGGGTAATAACGCAGGTAAGCCGCCCGGCCTGCTCCATCTGGGCCAGGGCTACGTGCGCCGCGTTAGGCTGGGCAGTGAGCAGGGTTTGGGCCAGCGGGCGCAGCCATTGGTAAAACGGGCGTGGATCGCGCTTAAAGGCATACATGGAAGCCACTTCCATGGGGTCTACGTTTTGCCACACACCCGAATGTGGGCTGCGGAAGTCAGGAATGCCCGAAGGGGTGCTAATACCGGCGCCGGTCAGCGCCACCACGGATCTGGCCTGCTGCACTAGAGAAATGGCTTTGTTTATCACACCCTCAAACTCACTCACGGCTCATTCTTTCACCAACTGATGGGCCAACTGACCGATTATCATCGTTGCTTTGGCTTCCGGGAAAAGCTGCACCAATGGGATGTTTTTATTCACCGCGCGACGTAACTCTTGCGGCGTGATGGGAATTATGGCCGCGATCGGATGTCCCAAGAATCCTTCAATCGCCTGTTGAGGCACAGCGATACCGCCACTGAATTCCAGCAGTACCACCCAGAGTTTGGTATGCGGAAACAGCAAGTCTTGTAAGTGCGTCAGAAACTGCTTGGCAGCCGCCAGGCCCACTCGCTCTGGCTGCGCACAAACAATAATATGGTCAGCCGCCTCAATTACGGGCCGGGTCACGGCCGTGACACCACGACCACCATCTATCACCAATGTCCGTGATGGTTTGGTGAGTACTGCCATAATTTCCAGCATTTGCTGTGGTGAAGGGATCTCTATCGTGTCAAACAAATTATTATCGGTTAACAATAATTGTAAAGAATCGTTATAGGGCGTTAACTTGGCCAATACTTCCTGACCCACCATGCCTTCTGGCAGGCGTGCCAGTTTGTTCAAACCATTGGTCACCTTCTGGTTCAGATATAACCCCACATGCCCTTGAGCCACATCCAGGTCTACCAGGGTTACTTTGCGGTCAGGCACGGCCAGGCTAACAGCCAGGTTCAACGCCAGCAAGGTCGTCCCTGTGCCACCCCGTGTGCCCAACACCATAATGACCTCATCGCTGGTAGGCAGGGTCATGGTGTGCCCACCAGGTTCGGCAGCGGCTGCCATGGAAGTGGGGATGGGCCTGGGGGTGTCTTCAACTGGCAGATCAGGGCGCGGCGGCACATCTTCCAACAAGGCTTTCACCCGTTCTATTAATTCTACCGGCTCAGTTGGTTTTGTCAGGTAATCATCGGCGCCGGCATCAAAGCCGGCCAGCTTTTGTTCGGCCACACTCACAGCGGAAAACATGATAATGGCGGTATGAGAAATCTTAGGGTTGTTACGAATGCGGCGGCACACTTCCCACCCATCGAGATCAGGCATCATACCATCCAGCAAGATCAGGTCTGGCCGCTCAGATTCAGCCAGGGCTATCCCTTGTATACCCGAGCTGGTAGCGGTTACAACATACCCTTGCTGGCGCAAAACACGCGCAATGATATCAAGCGTCTCTGGATGATCATCTACAATGAGAAGTTTGTGTGTCATACTCCTGCCACCAGAGTATAAAAGTCTTCAGTGCTTTTATACTCTGCCTTGGATTATACCGGTGGCCAGGGGTAATGCCGGCCTGGCCCTGGTGCCATAAATGTGCTTTGCGTTAACATAGTGCGTGCCCGCCGTTGAAGGGCCTTTACTTCGCGCGTTGATAATAATTGAGACATCTCATCATACAGGGAACTGGTTTTTGTGGCTAGACTTTGGCTAAAATCGGCAAGGTCTGTTAACAAGTCAGGGGGAATTGGCATACCGGCAAACTCCCAAATGACGGTGCGCAATTTGTACTCTGCATGAAAGCAAATGCCGTGATCAATCAGCCACAGCCGCTCGATGTCGTCGGGCATTTCTGGCACTTCAATAAGAACATGCCCGGCTTTACGGTCTGCATTGTTGATGAGGATGTCAAACAGGGTGATTTTTTGCAGTTGAGGGGCCAGAGCCTGATCACCTTCTATGGTAAAATAATGGCAGTCAGGATCATGATCTACAAATAACTGCACGGTGCCTATGCCGTGCGGTCCATCACGCACAACGGTGGGCGGCACCTGGTTCCAGCCGAGCCTTTCACTAACGACAAAAGCTGCCCGTTCGCGCTGGTAGAGCGTACCTTGGGGGAAGTCCCACAACGGCCGTTCCCCCCGGCGTGGTTTATATACGACACGTACTTCATCCTTTGCTTCGGGCACGGCCGTGGTGGGGCAAACACGCGCCAGGAAAGAGTAATTAGAACTCCAGGGCAACAGCCCTTCAATTTGTATATCTCCCAACTGGAGTAAAGAAAGCGTGACGGCCGTGTCCATAATAAAAGTTGTTAATTAACCATCGTCAGTTGGTAACTGGTCAGGCAGCATGCCCATTCCGGTGTGGGCAAAAGTGCCCATCTGCATCAATTGGCCGGCCACAGTTGCCACAAATTGGCCGACCAGCTTTCACCACGTCCTGTGCATGTTGAATAAGCGCCTGTATCTGCGCACGGGTAGCCCAATAACTAACCACATTGGGTTCCTCACCCTCTTCTACCAGCTCATAAGCAACCAGGACGATCTGATCAGACTCCTCATTATAGCCAAGACCCATGTTGCCCACGCGAAACAACGGCTCAACGGGTTCCTTCAAGCGCATGTCCGTCCAAACCGGTTCTTCCTGTACCTGGCGCGGGTACTTGGTGTTTAGCTCAGCCAGCAACGACTCAAAGCTGCTGGACAGCATGCTTGCTTGTTCTTTTTCAACAACCAGCGAAATCGTTTGGGTACCTCGGCTGCCTTGTAAATAAAAGGTGCGCCGGCCCGGCTCGCCAATGGCGCCAATGGTCAGATGTACTACCGGGTTTAACTCAATATGACGCGCCATGTTTATCCCTTAAGTCAGTCATCAGTCAATCACTGTTTAGTAAGTAAATAAACTGAATACTGATTATCGGTTACTAAACACTGATTACTGTTCATCCTTATCCTTTACTTTCTTTTTTCGCTTCTTTTCATCTGGTGGTGGCGGTGGGCGCAAAGGGCCATCATCATTTATACGTACCACACGCACTGTACCATTTTCTGGTAATGTTACCACACTTACTGAAGCTGGCGCGATGGCAATACGCTGGAAAAGGTCTATATGCACGCCCAGGTAATGGGCCAACACCAGTTTAATCAGATCAGCATGTGAGACAACCGCAATCATCTCATCGCCGTGCTGCTGCGCCAGCTTTTCTAAAGCTTGTATCGCCCGAAACTGCACCTCACGCAAAGCCTCACCGTTGGGGAACCGCATCCGGCTGGGAAAAAACTGCACCACAAACCAGAGCTTGTTTTTAGAGAGGGTTTTAATCTTTTCTCCTTCCCAGTCACCGTAACGAACTTCTCCGACATCTGCCAGGGGAATGATGTCAAGCTGATGGGGGGCCGCAATGGGCACGGCCGTTTCCAGGCACCGAGTCACCGGACTGCTGTACACAGCTTTAATAGGGAGAGGTGCTAATCTTTCAGCGGCGGCGGCGGCCTGGGTACGGCCGTTGTCATTCAGATGCACCCCGTCAATCCAGCCGGCCAGCCGGTTTTTCTTCACCCAATCATTTTCGCCATGTCTTACCAGAATAATGGTTGTCATAGCGGAATGATAGCACAACCAGCAAACGAGACTACAAAATCTTTAAGGCTTGTGTCGGGTGACTCTATGGTGACAACAGATCAAAAATCGTCTGTTCCGTTAACGGCAAAATGGTGCCCTCTGTCTTGGCGCGCTCCAGCAGGTTTGGCGGTAACTGTGGATTAAACGGGTAAGAAGGGCAGGCCTGCTGCACCGGCGGCACAAATTCCCCTTCGGCCGCTTGTGGCGGTGGCCCATATTGGCCCACTTCAAAGTAAGCAGCCATAATGTTGCAGGCTACCGGCGCCGCCCACTGTGACCCTTCACCCCCATGATACAGAAAGACAGCTACAACAATTTCCGGGTTGTCCGCCGGCGCATAACCCACGTACCATGAATGGGTGGGCAGCACCCGCCGTTGTAAAATGTCATCGAAGCTGCACCAACCCTTATCAATAGCAATTTGATCACAAAATTCGGACGTACCCGTTTTGCCGGCCGTGGTAATGCCAAACTTGTCCAGCCACTCTGTATACGTAGCTCCGGTATAAAACTGCTCTTCATCAATGCGTGTGTTCACTAACTGCATGGCGTCCTGAATAATCTCAATATAATCCCGATCGACATCCAGGGCATTAAGCACCACCGGCTGGTAAACTGGCGCACCATTTTCATCAAATACGATATTAATCGTGGGGTCAGTTAACGGATTACCGTCAGCGTCCGTGATAATGGTCTCGCCATTGGGGCCAGGGCGGGCCCTGGCCACCACCTGGCTGTTGGCATCCACCATCACCACGTTGCCTTCTTCATCCGTCATGTGGTGGATGATCGTTGGCTTGTACAAAAAGCCGCCGTTGCCAATGACCGCCGCCATCTGTGCCACTTGCATCGGCGACGATGTCATGAAACCCTGCCCAATGCCCAGGTTGTAGTCGTCGCCGGTAGACCAGGGCTCGCCAAAGACGCGCGCCTTCCACCCCCGGTCTGGAGGCAGGTTCCCGTCCGCTTCCAAAGGCAGTTCCACCCCTTGTACCTGGCCAAAGCCAAACTGTGTGCCATACTTGTAAATGCCTTCTACGCCTAACCCTTCTACAAATTCGCCATCCTGGGCAAAACCACCACTGATCTTGTAGAAGTAAATGTCACAGGAGTTGGCCAGGCCGCTGGTCACATTCATGTACCCATGCTCTCCCTTGGGAGAGCTTAATACCCAGCAAACAAAGGTCTGGGCCCGACCAGGGTCATTAGGGGCATACCGGTTAGGAATGGTGATCTGGCCTGGGGCCCGCAGTAGGCGGCTTGGCGTCACCAACCCTTCCTGTAAAGCGCCCGCCGCCGGCACCAGCTTAAACGTAGACCCCGGTGGGTATTCGCTGCTGATGGCATGGTTCACCAGCGGCGCGTATTCATTGCGGGCCAGACCCAGGTAATAATCTACCGGCACTTCTGTTTGGAAACGATTGCTGTCAAAGGTGGGAAAACTGACCAGCGCCAGGATCTCCCCTGTCTGGGGATTCATGGCTACGGCCGCTGCCTGCCGCACCTCTATCACAGATTCCTCGCCGGTGATCTGATCGCGGTCAGGGAACGCCTCGCGCGCCTCCATGGCCTGCCGCAAAATCTCAGCGGCTATAATTTGCAAGTCCAAGTCCAGCGTCAGGTGCAAATTGAGTCCGGCCACCGGCTCTTGTGCCAGGCCGATCTGGCGCACTTCGCGGCCGGTCCAATCCTGTTCAATCTGGCGCAGTCCCTTCTGTCCGGCCAGTTCCAGCTCCATCGAAGATTCCAACCCAGACCAACCTACACGGTCATCAATTTCATACCCTAACACATCGATCCAGTTTTGATTGGGAATAGGTCCCATGTAGCCTATGATGTGCGCCGTGTATTCGCCATTGGGGTAATAGCGTAACGGTTCAGGAATAACACGCACACCCGGTAAAAATATACTTTCCTGCTCAATTTGGTAAGCCCGGGTGATCGGTACATTGGTAGCAATAATTGCGGGGATATACTGGGCAAAGCTATTTTCTTGCACAATGGCTTCAATACTGTCAGGCAGTTTTTCCACAATATTGGCGTTGTCTAATGTCTCTTCAACCGAGGCCCCGTATATCTGAGCCAACCGGGAATACGTTTGCACCAGTTCAGGGTTGGCCTCGGCGATCAGACTTTGTTGGGCTACTGTATTGGTCACGGGAACCCCAGTGAGCAAGGAGAGTCGCTCATAGACAGCCCGGCGTTCATCTTCATCATCGGGTAAAAAGGCGGGGGTAATGGTGACGTTAAAGCTGGGCAAATTAACGGCCAACGGTTGGCCATTGCGGTCAAAGATAACACCTCGTGGCGCGTCGGCTTGCAAGATAGCAAACTGGTTGTCCTGGGCCTGTGCCGTTAATTCCTGACCAAGCGTTTGCTGAATCTGGTAAACCCGGTAGAGCAAAACAGCAAAGATGATAACAATGATAATACGAAAAAAATACAGTCGCCCGCGCAGGGCAACATCTTCTGTCGGTGTTTCCCGGTCTTCGGGTCGTTCCCATCCAATGCGTGACATTTGTCGCTCCGTAATCCATCACCGGTAATTTACGGCCGTAAGGGTTGCTCACTTACCAACTGTAGATCACCCATGACGGTTCAAAGTTGAATGCGGCGAGGGTGTGTCATACGATCAATGCCATAGATCAGCCAATAAACGGGCAGCATGATCACAGCGTTGATGAGCACCAGGGGCCATAAAGTCGCCGCTACTTGAAACGTAGAAATCATACCAAAAAGTCGCAAAAGAATGAGATTAAAGATGAGAGAGATAGCAGTAGCCAGGGTCGCCAGCAGCAGGGGCAGCACCAGCCGGCTGGTGGGCAAAGCTTCCTGTGCCCACAACACGGCCGTGACCGCCACCATATACCCCAGGGCCGTTACGCCCAACGGCGTTATCGAAAAAAAATCCATCATCAAGCCACCTATAAAAGCCCACACGATCCCTTCATCTATTGTCCGCAGCATGCCCCAGGTCAGCGCCACCAGCAGGGGTAATTGCGGCACCAGGTTAAAGGGGGAAAAATGAGGCAGCACGGCCGTTTGTACCACCCCTAATACCAGCATCACGGGAATGGCTATGTAGATAGATGAACTCATAAAAGGGTCACCGGTCGTCAGTGTTCAGTCGTCAGTATTCAGTCGCCAGTGTTCAATCGTCAGTGAGCGGCCTCAACGGCTCGCCGATTAGGGATTGGTTGGGCTTTTAAAGATGTCTGTATCCACCGGTCGAAAATTGGTGATAATAAATACGATCTCCAAATTATCAAAGTCGGTGACCGGCTGCACCACAGCCTGTTGAAACAGGTCTGCTTCACTTCGATTTACTTCAATGACCCGGCCAACCACAATGTCTTGTGGGAAGTTACCTCCCAGGCCAGAGGTCAGCACAACTTCGCCCACCTCCAAATTGTACTTCAGATCTACCCAATCCATTGTCAAGGGGCCGCCAATGCCCCCACCGCTCAACACACCCGTAGCCCGCGAGTTACCCAAACGGGCGGGAATGGCGCTGGCGTTATCAGTAATCAATGCCACTTGCGCCGAGTGTGGGGCGGCCCGGAAGATGCGCCCCACCAGCCCGCGGGCACTTTCCACGGGCATGCCCACACGGACACCATCTGCGGTGCCTTTGTCTATGATAATGCTGCGCACGGCTGGGCTGGTGTCATAACCGATGACGGTGGCGATCTGGCGGGTGAATTCAGGGGATTGGCGGGCACGGTTAAAAAGGTCTTGCAAAATTTGCCATTCGCCTCTAATTTCCCGTAACTCTTCGTTTTCGCGTTCTAATGCCGCTATTTGTGCTTCCATTTCCGCGATCTGTACCCGGGCTGACTGTAAATCACGGGGGCCGGCCAGCAAATCTGCGGCCGCTTCGGTGCGGGTGGAGGTGATGTTGAGCACGGCCGTAAGTGGATCGCGCAGCACATTCAAAGCGCCACTCAAATTCCCGGTACTATCTAGAAAGGTTAACAGCAACGCTACGGCAATTAAAACGGTAAACATCACCCACCGAATCCGTTTTTGTGCATCGCCCATCTTTTGATATTCAGCGTTTAGTCGTCACTATTGGGTCAGTCGCCCCAACTGATGACTGACCTACTAAATACTGACAACTAGAACTAATGGTGCGTACTGCCGCGGTGTAGCCCGGCCAGGGACCGCTGCCACAGCTCAAGATTTTCCAGCACCCGGCCAGCGCCACGAGCAACACAGGTCATGGGGTCCTCAGCCACCCATACCCGCATCTTAACTACATCTTCCAAACGCTCTGCCAGGCCACGAATTTGGGCACCGCCCCCGGCCAGGCAAATACCTACTTCCATCAGGTCAGCCACCAGTTCCGGCGGTGTCTCATCCAGGGCATCGCGCACCGTATCTACAATAATATTAATAGAGGGAGCCATCGCTTCCCGCAGCTCAATGCTGCTAATTTCCACCGATTGTGGTAACCCATTGATAAGATTCCGCCCTCGCAGGGTCATGGTACGTTCTTCCGGCAGCGGAAACGCCGAACCAATGCCAATTTTAGCGCGTTCGGCCATGCGTTCACCGATAAGCAGGTTGTACTTGTTACGTGCATACTGCACGATATCTTCATCCATTTCATCCCCGGCCACACGAATAGACCGGCTGACCACGATACCCCCCATCGCAAAGATGGCCACCTCCGTGGTGCCGCCGCCAATGTCCACCATCATGCTGCCGCGTGTTTCATTGACCGGTAGGCCCGCGCCAATGGCTGCGGCCGTGGGTTCTTCTATCAGGTGGGCTTCTCTGGCTCCGGCGGAAATGGCGGCATCATACACGGCACGCTTTTCTACCTCGGTAACGCCGCTGGGAATGCCCACCACCACCCGCGGGCGGGGGAATGGCACGATCATTTGTTCGTGTGCTTTGTCAATGAAATATTTAAGCATGGCTTCGGTGATCTCAAATTCAGAGATGACACCGTCGCGTAACGGCCGTATGGCCACAATATCTGCCGGAGTGCGGCCTACCATCTCCCGCGCCTCTGCCCCAATGGCCAGCGGCGTGCGCGAGCGGCGGTTAATGGCCACCCAAGAGGGCTCGTTAATGACAATGCCCTTGTTGCGAATGTAAACCAGAGTATTGGCCGTGCCCAGGTCAATACCTATGTCCAGTGAAAACAGGCCCAATAGCCAGTCTAATGGTCGAAACAATGTTAGTTACCTTAACCTTCTCTTCCCTAGATCATCATGCCACAGGTTTGATCCCAAACACAGATCAGGGGTAAACCTATGGGTGAATCATATTAACAGCAGGGAATTATAACCAACCCTGAGAACCTCTCCAATTTTGGGTGCAAAATGCCCGATTTTGCCATCGAATCGCTATAATTTCTGAGAAAGGGATGAGTTCAAAGGTTTTAGACCGGGAGAACTCTGCTACCATGACACGATAAGCAACAGGATATAGACATGACAACACAGGCTTTATTTTCAGGATTGGTTTACGATGAAACAGGGGTGCTGGTAGGCACCACCATTATTGGCGATGAAGCCCATTATGTTATTGATGACGCCGGCTTCAAGCGCCACATAAGTTCAGAAATGGTAGATCGCCAGGTTTTGGGTTTCTTTTTGCAGCAGTTGGCTGAAAACCGTGACCTGGCGGTGGAACAGGCGCTGCAGTTCATGGGCAAAGATGATCTGATGACCAAAGCAGCCATTGATGCTTCGCTTCGAAATATTGATATGGACCAGATTATGGCCCAGGGCATTCCCGCCCAGGCCCGTGATATGCTGGGTATGATGGGCTTTCGCATCACCATTAATTTTCACGGCGACGTGGTAAGTATTGAGCAGCCCCAGGTGCCTGATGAGGGGTAGGGACTCGTTTACAATGACCCTGGTGTTTTGAAGTGATCACTGTTTAGTGATCAGTTGGGTGTTCTTCTGGACTGATGACTGGACACTGATGACTGATTACCTAATAGGCGCCCTTACCACCCAATGCATGGGGAATGGTTTGTAACATAATACGAATGTCCAGCCCCACTGACCAATTTTCAATGTAATAAATATCCAGCAGGCACAATTCATCAAAGGTCAGATCAGAACGGCCGCTCACCTGCCACAGCCCGGTAATGCCCCCGATCACCGACAGGCGCTGTTTGTGCCAGGGCTTGTACGCGGCTACCTCTTCCAGCAGCGGTGGGCGTGGTCCCACCAGGCTCATTTGTCCCCGTAAGACGTTGTAAAGCTGGGGCAGCTCATCCAGGCTGGCCCGGCGAATGATCTTACCTACACGTGTCAACCGGGGATCATCTTTCATTTTAAAGAGGGGGCCATCGGCCTGGTTAAAGGCCAACAGCGCTTCTTTTTGCTCATCAGCGCCCACCACCATAGAACGAAATTTAACCATTTTAAAGGGCCGGCCATCCTTGCCAACACGTGAGCCATAGTACAGTATGGGGCCGGGAGAATCCAGTTTAATAGCCATGGCGATCACGGCCGTGACTACCATGGCCGGCACAGACAGCAATAAAATGACGCCCAGGTCCAGCAGCCGCTTGGCAATCTGCTGCCCTCGGCTGATGCCCGCCTCACGTACCCGTAACGTAGGGATACCGGCCATATTGTTCATCTCCACCCGGTTCATGCTTAGTTGCAGCAAATCTGGCACTACCTGTGCCCGCAGGCCGTGCACCTGGCAGGTTTGCAGCAGTCGGGCGATCTCCTGATGCTGTTCACCGGGGATGGCAATGAACACGGTATGCAGCTGCGGCTGTTGGCACAAGATGGTTTCTAGATCAGTAAACGTGCCCAAGTTGGGAATACGGCCCAAACCGATGTTGTTTTCACTACGACCGTCATGCAGATACCCAATCGCCCGAAAACCCAGGTCTGGCCGGGCCAGCAATGTGCGGATGACGCTGCGCCCCACTTCGCCGGAACCCAACACCAATACACGGTCGGCCAGTTTTCCACGCTGGTAAAGCACAGACAAAATCAGGCGGCGCAGCAGCCGTGCCAGACTGACCAGCGTGACAATTACTACAAAAGCCCAAAAGAACAGCAGTCGCGAAAAGGGGGTAGGTTGTACAAAAAAGGTGAAGGCTACCATCAGGCCAATGCCGGCAGCCGTGGCATAGGTAATGCGTGACGCCTCGTCCAGCCAGAATTCGCCACGCCGCCGCTGCCACACCCCCATTTGTGAAAAGGTAAAGATAAGCAGCAGCGTCAGCACACCCTGCTGCAAGAGGTAGTCAGGGTAGGGCTCATAAAAAGCCACCCGCCGCAGCAACTGCCAGTCATAACGGATCAGGTAAGCCAGGGCAAAACCCACATTGATGAGAAGTACATCACCAATAACCGTGATATTCCGTATCTTCCTTTTTGTCATCCTTCTTCCCAATGACCGGCGGTTAGGGGCCGTCGGCCAGCGCCAGGCGGTAGGCGGCAGCCGTTTGCCGCCCGGCACGTTTCCAAGAAAATTGGCTGGCGTGTGCCAGCCCTTGCGCCCGCATTTTAGCGGATAATTCTGGATCGTGTAGTACGGCCGTGATCCGTTCTGCCAGGCCGGCCACATCATGTGGTGCAAACATTAACCCCGCTTCTCCGGCCGCCTCAGGAATAGAAGAGCTGCCGGCGGCAACCACGGGGGTGCCGCAAGCCATGGCCTCTATCACTGGCATGCCAAACCCTTCATACAATGACGGAAAAACCAACAGTTCGGCCGCGTTATACCACAGTGGCAGTTCATCGTCTGGCACATAACCGGTAAAGTGCACCCGGTCAGCCAGCCCCAGCGCCTGCACCCGGGCAAAAATCTCATCATACAACCACCCCTTGCCGCCGATGAGTACGAGCTGCAAAGCCGGCTCGTTAAGCCGGGCAAACGCTTCCAGCAGCACGGGAATGTTCTTACGGGGTTGTAGGGTACCTACGTGCAGCAGGTAACGGCCGTGTCCCTTCTCCTGCCGGAACTGCCGGACTTCATCTGCTGCATAGGGCCGGTACACCACATCCACCCCGGGATACACCACGTCTATGCGTGAAAGCGGTACGCCAAAAAAGCGGTGCACATCCTGGCGACCTGATTCTGAGATGGTGATGATGCGGCGCGCCCTGCGGCAAGAACGGCGCGTCTGATGGGTAAGGTACCACCGCTGGGCACGGGGGAACCGGTCCGGGAAGTGCACAAAACTCAGGTCATACACGGTGATCACCGTGGGGCAGTTAACGACGATGGGGGTGACAAAAGCCATGCTGTGCAGCAAGTCCACCCGGCACTGCCTGGCCTGTACAGGCCAGCCCAGCTGTTCCCAGGCAATGCGTGCGCTGCGCTTCTCAGTGGGCCATTTGGTAGACACGGCCGTGAACCCTGGCCGCGGCAGCCCACCTGCCTGGTGTCGTGTAAAAATGATGTAATCCAGCCCTTCATTCAACGGCAAATGGTGCAGCACCTGGGCAATGTACTGGTGAATGCCAGCCCGCCGATAGCCAGCTTCTCCAGAGAGCAAGTGGGCGTTGATGCCAACACGCACGTTTCTAGTAGACTGGACATGATGATCTTTCTGTACCTCAAGCATAAGGTGCGATTATAGCCAAAGCTATTTGTAGGGTGAATAGTGTCTACTTGACGCTCATATAAGCCTATGGTAGACTGCGTTATGTTTACTCATGTTTGACATAAATGTGAACGCAGCGCCGTTCGCCAGCAGTACTCCATCCACATCAATCATGGTTCATATGAAGAGGAGACCCCTATGAAAAATCCAACAAGCCACCGCCACTGGATGTTGTTAGGTTTTGTGATGATGGCGCTTGTATTGGCCGCTTGTGAACGGCCGGCACCCGCCCCTGATACGCTGCCAACACCTACCGGCGTTCCAGCAGCAACCATTCCCGTGATATTACCCACAGCGCCACCGGCCACGGCCGTGCCACCTGAAGCCCAACCTACGCCAGAACCAACCATCCCGCCCGCCCCCGAACCTACAACCGTCTCCCCCGCGCCCGGTAACAACCAGGGACAAACCGTGCATATCGTGGCTCCTGGTGACACATTGTACAATGTCAGCCTACGTTATGGGGTGTCCGTGGAAGAGATCATGGCGGCCAACAATCTCACCAATCCCAATGCCCTGACCATTGGACAGCAATTAACCATTCCTGCACCTGGGACTGTTGCCCAACCGCCCGTCCCTGGCAGCGAGCAAACACACCTGGTCAGCCGGGGTGAGAATCTGTTTCGCATTGGCTTACAATATGGCTGCACGGTAGATCAGCTTTCTGCTTACAATAACATTCCCTACCCGTATACCATTTATGTAGGTGACCAGATTCGTATTCCGGCAGATTGTTAACCGGTAGAAGGCAGAGATTGGAGAGCACGTAAATCTCCAATCTCTGATCCCCCTTTTCTTTTTGATGAAACCCACCGCCTCAGAAGTGGTCTGGCAGGGTTCCTCCTGGCACCTGCGGGTGGACACACTTCATCTGCCTGATGACACGGCCGTAACCCGCGGTACCATTGTGCACCCGGGGTCTGTTGTCCTGGTTCCCTTACGGCCGTCTGAACAAGGACCGGAAGTGCTGATGCTCCGCCAGTACCGGCTGTCATTAGCCAGCACCATTCTGGAGTTACCGGCCGGCACCCGCGACTGGGATGAAGCGTGGCTAAGCTGTGCCCAACGCGAACTGCGGGAAGAAACCGGCTACCGCGCTGAACGTTTTACGCACCTGGGTGACATCTGGCCCGCCCCCGGCCTGACAGATGAGGTGATGAAAATTTATGTGGCCCAAGAGCTGACACCAGACCCCCTACCCGGCGATGTAGATGAAGCCATTGAATTAACCCCCATGCCCCTGAATGCCCTGATCACCATGGCGCAAGACGGCCGTTTGCAAGATGCCAAAAGCATCGTGGCCTTGTGGCGCACGGCCGTTTCCCTCCACTATACCTGACCAACTTCCTAGTACCCAAGTACGGTAACAGTAAGAAGAATTGTAAGGTTGCCTGAAAGACCTACCTATTAGGATGCTTGTACACTGGGCAGAATAAAGCAACATAAACCTATAGAACCCCCTTTATTCATTTTGGAGGTCTGGAGCTGTGAAGGAAGAAGTAAACGTAGCTAACAAGGATGTCATTATCATTGGCGGTGGTCCCGCCGGGCTAACCGCCGCCCATGAGCTTACCAGGCACAATATACGGCCTGTCGTCCTGGAAAAATTAGACAAAGTGGGGGGAATTGCCCGCACAGAAAATTACAAAGGTTACCACTTCGACATGGGTGGGCACCGGTTTTTTACCAAACTGCCAGAAGTCAACCAATTCTGGCATGACGTCTTGGGGGATGACTTTTTACATCGCCCCCGCCTTTCCCGTATCTATTACAAAAATAAATACTTTAATTATCCCCTGAAACCCTTTAACGCCCTGGGGGGACTTGGCCTTATCGAGGGAATGCGTATTTTTACAAGCTACCTGCGCTGGCACCTGTTCCCCTACAAAGAAGAAGAAACTTTTGAGCAATGGGTAACCAATCGTTTTGGCAAACGGCTGTTTGAAACATTCTTTAAATCCTATACCGAAAAGGTGTGGGGGATTCCCTGCACAGAACTGAAAGCAGATTGGGCCGCACAGCGTATCAAGGACTTGTCTCTAAAAACCGCCATCACCACCATGTTCCTGAAGCCACGGCGCACCATCAAGACGCTGATAGAGTCCTTTGATTACCCCCGCCAGGGGCCTGGCATGTTATGGACGGCCGTGAAAAAGCAGGTTGAACAACGAGGTGGCGCCGTTCATCTGAACAGCAATGTTACAGGCATCAATCGGCAAGGTAACCGGATCACAAGCGTGGTCATAGAGCATAACGGCCGTACGGAAACCATTTCGGGCAGCAATTTTATCTCCAGTATGCCTGTCACCCTCTTCTTAAAACGGCTCAACCCACCGCCACCGCCTCGTGTGCTGGAAGCGGCCAGCCGCTTAAAATACCGCGATTTTCTTACCGTTTGTCTCATTGTAGACAAACCAGACCTCTTCCCCGATAACTGGATTTACATCCACGACCCTAACGTTAATGTAGGCCGCATCCAAAATTACAAAAATTGGAGCGCCGACATGGTCCCTACCCAGACCCATACCAGCCTGGGCTTAGAATATTTCTGCAATGAAGGGGATAAAACCTGGACCATGAACGATGCAGATCTGATCGAACTGGGCAAACGTGAACTTGTGCAAATTGGCCTGGCTTGTTATGACGATGTGATAGATGGCTGCGTGTTCCGTGTAGAAAAATCATACCCTGTCTACGACGCCGACTATGCAGATCATCTGGAAACCATCAAAACCTACATAAGCCGTTTCCAAAACTTCCAAACCATTGGCCGCAATGGGTTGCATCGTTACAACAACCAGGATCACGCCATGCTCACCGGCATGTTGGCGGTACGCAACATCCTACACGGTGAGCGACACAACCTTTGGCTGGTGAATGCGGAACAAGAGTACCATGAAGTCATCCTGACCAAAGAGACGCCCCATACGCCCAAACCTGCCGTTTCCACACCCCGTATCTTGGGACAGGTGCTGCCTCTTATCGACGACGCCGCTTTAGGCGTATCTTTGTGGCTGGTGACCGCCCTTCTTACCTACTTTCTCACCTTGCTTCTGGTATAAATTGTGGTGAGGTAAAGGCCCTAAGGGCTCGTTTACAATGAACTTGGTGTTTGAAAGTGATCACCATTCAGTTGGGTGTTTTTCTGGACTGATGACTGATTAGCTGGCAAACGTCCAAAGTTGTTTTTGAGCGAGCTCTAAGGCGGGGTTATAGGCCAGCCCCACCTTGGTCACGTTGATTTATCCCCATTTGAGTGTTATAAAAGCAGTCATGTTTATTTCTGTCATTATTCCCGTTCACAACGGCCGTGACACTTTACCTCGGTGTCTGGATGCCCTTAATCAGACCCTGTACAAGGAGTGGGAGTGCATTGTGGTGGATGATGGCTCTACCGACGATTCCGCCACCATCGCGCGTGAACGAGGCGTGCGGGTGATCCATAGCGCCCGCGGTGGTCCGGCACTGGCACGTAACATGGGGGGGCAGGCCGCCCGGGGAGATGTTCTCTTTTTTCTGGATGCCGATGTCTTGGTGCAGCCGGGCACCATGGGTCATGCAGCCGCCACGTTAAAGGCCTACCCTGACCTGGCCGCCTGTTTTGGCTCCTATGATAATGCTCCCACAGAGGCAAATTTTCTGTCGCAATATCGCAACTTACTCCATCACTACGTCCATCAACACGCTAACGATGAGGCCTCTACGTTTTGGAGCGGCTGCGGCGCAATTAAACGTGACATTTTTCTGGAGATGGGGGGGTTCAACGTGACCGCTTTCCCCCGGCCCAGCATTGAAGATATTGAGTTAGGGTATCGGCTGCGAGCCGCAGGGTACCAAATTCGCCTGGAAAAATTATTGCAGGTGACCCATATGAAACGGTGGACAGCCCGCCAGGTGCTGATTACAGATGTGCGCGACCGGGCTGTTCCCTGGTCACGGCTGCTGGTGCAAGACGGCACCGTGACCAATGATTTAAATTTGCAAACGACCCAACGTGTGAGTACAGGTATGGCATTTTTGGGGCTGGGAGGCCTGTTTCTGACCCTCTTTTCACCGTGGGGCTGGTTGTGGGCAGTCACGGCCGTGGGCAGTCTCATGGGGTTAAATTTAAAATTTTACCGCTTCTTATGGCGCCAGCGTGGGCTTCTTTTTATGCTGGCAGCCATCCCCTGGCACTGGTTCTACTTCCTCTACAGCGGGGCATCATTTATGGCCGTGCTGCTCATGCACCGGTTGGGTTGGCTGGCAAAAGTAGGCGACCAGCCACAGCCGCTGCCCCACCCCTTCACCTCAGTGGAATAATCCCCAACCACCTGCTGACGGCCGTCTTCGTCGGTTAATCGGCGTGAAGTCAAAGTAGCCAACTTTCCACTTTTGCACTAAGCTACCCCACATGAACAAGAGCGAGGAACTCCGGCAGCGTATTCTGGCGCTGGTACAGGCCTTTTACGAAGTGGAACATGCCCAGACAACGTTCGTCCCTGGCGAGTCTGAAGTACCTGTTTCCGGTCGTGTGTTTGATGCTGCCGAACTGCTAAACCTGGTAGACGCCTCGCTGGACTTTTGGCTGACCACCGGCCGCTACGCCGAACAATTTGAGCGGGAATTTGCCCGCACCATGGGTACACGTCACGCTATTTTATGCAACTCTGGTTCCTCCGCTAACCTGCTGGCACTGTCGGCACTGACATCCCCCAAACTAGAAGACCGCCAGCTTCAACCCGGCGATGAAGTCATTACTGTGGCCGCCGGGTTTCCCACAACGGTCAACCCTATTGTGCAGAATCAGTTGACGCCGGTTTTTTTAGACATTGATCTGGGCACCTACAATATAGCGGTAGAAAATCTGGAAGCGGCCGTTTCCCCCCGCACCAAAGCTATTATGATCGCCCATACCCTGGGTAACCCGTTTAACCTGGAGGCCGTGATGGCCGTGGCCAACAGACACAATTTGTGGCTGATTGAAGACAATTGTGATGCCGTGGGGTCTACCTATCACGGCCGTCTTACCGGCTCATTTGGTCACCTGGCCACTGTTAGTTTTTACCCCGCCCACCACATCACCATGGGCGAAGGTGGCTGTGTATTAACCCGCCATGCCCAGCTTAAAAAACTTATTGAATCCTTCCGAGATTGGGGGCGCGATTGTTGGTGTGCCCCCGGTGTGGCCAACACCTGCGGCAAACGGTTTGATTGGCAGCTTGGCGACCTGCCTTGTGGCTATGACCACAAATATATTTACTCCCACATTGGGTATAACCTGAAAATGACCGATATGCAGGCCGCCATCGGTGTGGCCCAGCTAAAAAAGCTGGCGCACTTTACACAAATTCGCCAG
This sequence comes from Ardenticatenaceae bacterium, assembly GCA_011525915.1. Classification (GTDB taxonomy): domain Bacteria; phylum Chloroflexota; class Anaerolineae; order Promineifilales; family Promineifilaceae; genus CAADGU01. The sequence goes on from WYBM01000027.1 coordinate 86,661, forward strand.
CGTAACTGGCGCTACCTGTATGAGGGTCTGCAACCTTACGAGCCCTATTTTCTGCTGCCACAGGCGACGCCAAACAGTGACCCCAGTTGGTTTGGCTTTCTGCTCACGGTGCGGGAAGATGCCCCCTTCAGCCGGAATGCGTTGGTACGCTACCTGGATGAGCGGCGCATTGCTACACGGCTGCTGTTCAGCGGCAACCTCACCCGCCAGCCAGCCTACCAGAACGTACCCTACCGTGTGGTGGGTGACCTGACAAATACCGACACGGTCATGAACCAAACCTTCTGGATTGGCGTCTACCCCAGGCTCACCCTGGATATGTTAGACTACGTTTTAAGCGTCTTTGCTGATTTTATACACTCCTATGGGCTATGATCTGAGGGTCGGCACCCTCAATCATCATTGCCATTCCCGAAATTACTTAAAGCCTCAGCCAATTCCAGCAGGCGCGCCTGCACAATGTGGTGAACTGTACCCTGGGGGTAGCTGCCGTCCTTACTGCGTGTGCCGGCGGGCATACCGCTGAGTAATTCAACCCCTTCGTCTATGGTGGTAATGGGCCACACATGAAATTTGCCTTCAGCCACGGCCGTGACCACATCTTCATGCAGCATCAAATGGTCCACATTGCTGGCGGGGATGATAACCCCTTGTGTGCCCGTCAGCCCGCGCGCCTGACACAACCGAAAAAAGCCTTCGATTTTCTCATTAACACCGCCAATCGGTTGAATTTCACCCCGCTGATTAACAGAGCCGGTAACAGCCAACTCTTGTTTAAAGGGAATATTGCCGACACTGGACAACAAGGCAAACAGTTCAGTTGAGGAAGCGCTGTCACCGTCCACCCCGCCATAGTTTTGTTCAAAGGTGATGCTGGCGCTTAGTGAAAGGGGCTGTGTCTGGGCATAGGTGCCGCCCAGGTACCCTTGCAAGGTCAAGACGCCTTTGTCATGCAGCGGGCCAGACATTTCCGTTTCCCGCTCGATGTGGATCACCCCGTCGTCCCCCATGAAGGTACGGGCCGTAATGCGCCCCGGCTGACCAAAGGCATAATCACCGAAGTCAGCCACCGACAGGCCATTTACCTGGCCGATGACACTGCCTTCGGTAGCAATAAACAGGGTGCCGCGCAGCATCTCTTCCAGGATGTGTTCTTCCGCATGGTTGGCGCGGTAGGTGCGCTCTTGCAGCGCTTGCTGTACGTCAGCGCCCGTTGTGACGGTACGGCCGTTGACCCCGGCCCAATAACTCGCCTCCCGGATCAGGCCAGCAATATCCCCAAAGCGGGTGCTTAGTTTGTGCTGGTAATCGGCCAGCCGGGAACCGTACTCAACTACTTTGGCCACGGCCGTGCGGTCAAAATGAGCCAACCCTTCTTCACGGCAGCGGGCGGCAATAAAGTCTGCATATGCCTGCATCGCCTCTTGATCACGGAACATGACCGTGTCAAAATCGGCGCGCACTTTAAACAATGCCGAAAAATCTTCGTCGGCGGCATACAGACTGTAGTAAAGTGACAGGCTGCCCATAAGAACGATCTTTACATGCAGCGGAATCGGCTCTGGGTCTAAAGATTTAGCCACAAATTGGCCCTGCTCTACCGGAACCGGCGTCTGAACGTAAATTTTACCTTCCTTCAGGGCACGTTTGAGCGCTTCCCACGCCCCCGAATTTTTCAGCAGGTCATGGGCATTAATGATCAGGTAGCCGCCGTTAGCCGCATGCAAACTGCCGCCTTTAATGTTAGTAAAGTGGGTAAAAACGTGCCCGGTCTCCATTTCATACTCAATGCGCCCAAACAGTCCATGAAAGGTGGGGTTCATTTCATGGATAACCGGGGCGCCCTGTGTGTCACTGTTGTTGACCAGCACATTAACCTGATAACGACGCAGGTCAATCTCTTCAGTATGCTGCACGTCAACGGGCGGCACAAAATCGTCTATCTGCGCCAGAACGTCCTGGTGAACTTCATCCAGGTACAGGCACATTTCTTCATCCTGCTCATATGTTTTTTTTACATCATCAAAGTGATGCTGCACGGCCGTGGTAGCCACCTCCCGGTCAATATCCTTCATCTGCTGCCGGGCTTCAATCTCCATATGGTGCATCTGTTGTATCAGGTCGGCCAATTCTGCCACCAGGGTGCGGTGGGTTTCTTCCAACTGCGCCTGCTGCTCCGGGGCCATCTGCTGCCTGAGGGCGTTCAGTTCCTGGGGGGAAAGCTGACGGCCGTCGGCCGTTGGTGCCACCATAAAACCAGAAGGGGTTTGCACCAGAGCAAACCCCTGTCCTTTTGCCTTTTCACTTAACACCCGTAACAACACGTTTTGCTGCTCTTCCAATGCTTGCTGGATACCGGCAATGGCATTCTGGTACATCTCGGTGGCAAACGCCTGGGGTAAATCCTGCCGCAAATCATTGATCAACTTGGCCATGCGTGCCTGGAATTTGCTGCCCTCCCCTGACGGCAATAAGATCGCCCGCGGCTGGTGCAGCGCAGCAAAGTTATGCACGTAAATCCAGTCAGGCGGGGTGGGCTTACCTGCGGCCTGTTCTTGTAAAAAATGCCGAATGGCCGTGGCCCGCCCGGTGCCTGTGGAGCCAAGCACAAAAATGTTATATCCCTGGCTTTGAATGCCCACACCAAAGGCGATGGCGCGTGTACCCCGCGGCTGGCCAATGATACGTGTACTCGCTTGTAATTCCGCCGTTGTCTCAAATGTAAACCCGGTTGTATCACAAGTGTAACGAAGCTTTTCTGGTGGTAAAGGGGTCACTGTGGGCATGGTCGTCTCCGTATGGCGTTTTTGGTAGCGGGTAGTATTACTCAACCCGACTATCCAGGCAACACCCGGCGTTTGGTCAACCTGCCGTTTAGGCCAGCAAGGTCGGCTTTGCCCATGTGTAAACGCTCTGAGCATATTCACGCAAGCGTCTTTCGGCGTCAGGGTCATCTATCAGCCCGGCATAAGGTAACATGGTGCCTTGCCAGCCGTCTGTATGCCAGTGTGCACCAGCAGGCAGCGGCTTATCCAACAAAACATCTCTGGCAAAGGGAAAGGGGTTAGAATAAAAGTAAGGGGCCACATCACCGCTGCCGGGGAAAAAGCCCAGGTTTAGCTGCGCCAGGTCTTCTTGAACTTGGCCATGCTCTTCATAGGTGACCGTACGTGTACCGAACCATTCAAAAGCCAGGTCAAAACCGTGCGGCCACACCTGTACCGGGCCCGTTTCCCCCTTCAGCCCGGCTTTGTGTGTTTTGAAGATGCGGTCTACCTCTACCAGGACATCGAAGTAACGTGCGGCCTGCACGGGATCATAGGTGCGGGGGTCGTCATTGGTAAATTTGGCCCGGGCATACTCACCGGTGAGGCCAAAGTCAGCCACGGCCGTGATCACCTGCTCGCCCATCGCCGTCCCTGTTAACCCCGCTGTCATGCTGATCATGCGCCGGTCACCTCGGCTGGTTTGTAATACGATCTGATGCTGGCGTAAGTCCAACCGCAGGGTCATGATGCCACCGCCGGGCAGCGGTATGTTGTCCGTGGTCAGGCCATCTGGCCGCACTTTCAGGCTAATGTGCCACCATTTAGGGTGAGCGATGCCATGCGTGCGGGGAACAACGCCAATGGCGTTACTATACAGGTGCAGCGTCTGCCGGGTGGGTTCAAAGCCGGCTAATGAGGGAAATAAAGTCATCGCCTACCTCCATAAGCAAAGTGTCGTTATCATTGTAGACTGACCAGTTTACCTGAATCTTACAATGGGCTGGCAGGGGTGATTTACGCATATATACCCCCATTTGCCATGGTGCAAAACCTGAATGTAACTCAATGCTGGTGGCCCTGGCATTATCAGGTCTGGTGACCATCACCTATCTAACCGAAGGATTAGTCATGGTAGGAAGCATTGCTAAAAGATTGTCCGAAGTTTATCTGTCCTCTCTATTAGTTCAGATTCGCTGATTCTTAAGTCAGATCACTTTCGGGTCTGCAAGGGTGCATATAATTCCTGACGAGTTGCATCTGTGAGTCTTTGAATTTCAGAAACAGCGACATCTAAATGCAACAAGGCTTGCCGTGTGATTTCTAATCCGGCTTCAAATTCTGGCTGGACAGCTTCATAAACCCCCAGGGCGTACAGGGACTGCATTTGCTCTACCCCCTCCGCCCTGGCCACAATATGGACGGCTGGATTCAGGTGACGTACTCGCTCAACAATTGACTGTGTGATCGTTACGGCAGGTGTTGTCACAATCACTAACCGGGCGTGTTCGACTTGAGCAACTTCTAAAACGATCTCTTGGCCCGCATCGCCATAAATGATCGGAAAACCAGCTTCTCTGGCTTGCCCAATGCGATGGTAATCCAGTTCGATAATGACAAAGTTTAGCTCTAACTGCTGCAACAATTGAGCCACATACTGCCCAATTCGGCCTCCACCGGCAATAACAACGTGATCCCGCAAGCCGGTTTCGGGGAGATTAATGGTTTGCAACAATTCGCGCTTGAACCAACGCTTACGCAGCGCATACAGTGGCGCCGTAAGCCCTGAGACAAAAGGGGTCATTATCATCGTCATCACAGCCACAGTCAATGTTAAGGTATACAACTCCTGACTGATAGAATTGGTGCTAAGGCCTACACGAGCCAGTACAAAGGAAAACTCCCCTACCTGGAACAGTCCCAAACCTACAGCTAGTGGCACAACGTTGCCATAGCCAAATAAACTGCTTAAGGCACTAAAAATCAAGCCTTTACCCATAGCAATCAGGAGTACAACCAACAAAATTACTTGCCAATTGGCAATGAGGAAGGCTGGGTCTAAAAGCATTCCGACCGAAGCAAAAAAGAGCAACCCAAATATATCACGCAGGGGAATAATGTCGCTGAGGGCTTGATGGCTGTAGTCTGATTCGCTCAACACTATGCCAGCCATAAACGCACCAAAAGCAAATGACAATCCAAACAGGTAAGTCACATAGCCAATGCCCAGCCCGATGGCAGTGATCGCCAACAAAAACAGTTCCCGTGAATTCCAGGCAGCAATGCGGGCTATCAGACGGGGAATGACGCGTGTCCCCACAAAAACCATCAAAAACAAGAAGAAAGCAGCTTTGAGGGCCGCTAAACCCAACACGGGCAAACCAGCCTCTGGCTCGTTAAGTTGTGGCAAAATTATCATCAGGGGAACGACAGCTAAATCCTGGACGATCAGCATCCCAATCATCACCCGACTAGAGAGTGTTCCTAATCGCCCCTGGCTCATCAATGTCTTCAGGATAACCATGGTGCTGGACAGGGCAATCATGCCGCCGAACCAAAGTGATATGACCCTCTCCCAACCCAACAACTGGCCAATGCCAAAGCCGAGGGCGATAGAAAGTAATATTTGAATCGGTGTACCGATGAGGGCAATATTTCGAACTGGTCTCAGTTCCTTCAATGAAAACTCTAGCCCCAGAGCAAAAAGTAAAAGGGCAACCCCTATTTCGGCCAGCAGTTCAATATCGTGTATCTCAGAAACTGTTACCCCACCAGTAAAAGGACCAACCATTACTCCAGCCAGAATGTACCCCAAAATCAGAGGTTGTCTTAGTTGTTGGGCAATCAACCCACCAATTAAGCCGGCCGCTACAATAATGGCAATGTCTGCTGCAATACCCATACTGCTTCTTTCCTTTTAATCATCAAGCTGCCTAATCACGCGGCCAGGACTGGTAAACGAAACCCCCTGAGTCGCGCTTGTATTCAACATCACGGTCTCTACAATAGGTTCATAGACTGGTTGTTCGGCTACCCATTCCACAATAAAGTTGGTTCCGATACCCCCTCTTTGTTCACTGGCCTCTACAAAGAAATCGGTTGAAGCCAACGGTCCCAGACTACGAGGCTGTTGTAAATATTCTTTGACCAGTTGGCCTTGTGTATCATAGTAGCGAACCGAGGTAATGATAATGGGGTGTTCAAAGTCGGTGTTATGGATACTTAGGGTAACTGCCAATTCCATCGTCCTGCCTTGGCTGGCGTAATAAATTTCGGAGTAAGCGGGCACATAAATAGTCTGACCCGTTGTGATATCTAAGTCTTGGACCTGGATCGTTTCGTTTGCAAGCGGTGGGGAAGCGGGATCTGAAGGGGATGAGTCACAGCCCAAGAGAAGCATCAAAATCATGACCACTATCAGCCATTTATAAGAATTCACCGCCATCAGTTCCTTCCCTATATTAAAGATTCACGATAGCCACAACTCAACATTCTGCATGTGGATGAAGTTTAATGGTACTTAGAATTCAGAAAAATAGCTAACTTATCAACGGTAAGTCAAAAGCCATCTACCCAGTATCAGTTTTCAGTAATCAGTGTACAGTTTTCAGGGCTGGCTATCTCTGGACATAGTCTACTGAAAACCGGCGACGAACTTCTGCCATTGAACATCATCCAAAGCTGCAAAATCGCTAACTTATCCTGGCAGCGGAAAGCCATGCTTGCCAGAATCGTGCGTGACAGGCCTTCGATAATATGGTCAGGCTGACCCCCTGGGAAGTAACCACCGTTGACAGGCTGTCCATAAGCATTGACAATTAAGGGCATGGGAAACATGACCTTTAATTTCACAAACAAAGTCGTAGTGATAACAGGGGCGGCAGGAAACCTGGGGGAAGCCGCCGCCCGGGCGTTTTTTAACGCTGGCGCCCGCCTGGCGCTGGTAGATAACCGGGAAGATCGGCTGCCGCAGGTGTTTGGGGATCTGGCCGCGGTCAGCCCAGACCGCATGCTTTGGGTAGGCGGCATCGATGTGACAGATGAAACGGCCGTGGCCCGCATGACCTCTATCATTATGGACCGGTATGGTCAGATAGACGTGCTGGGCAACATGGCCGGGGGCTTTCGCATGGGCACGGCCGTGGCTGAAACACCCTTAAAAGATTGGGAGTTTATGCTCAACCTGAATGCCAAATCTGTTTTCCTGGTGTGCCGGGCAGTCATTCCCCATATGCTGGCCAATGGTTCAGGGAAGATCATCAACGTGGCGGCGCGCGCGGCCCTGAAGGGGCAGGCCAAGATGGCCCCTTATATCGTGTCCAAGAGTGCGGTTGTTCGTCTGACAGAAAGCATGGCGGCCGAGTTAAAGGATGAGGGCATCAACGTCAATTGCATCCTGCCGGGCACCATTGACACACCTCAAAACCGGGAAGCAATGCCTAATGCCAACTTTGAAAAATGGGTGACACCAGAAGCGTTGGCAGACGTTATTGTGTTCCTGGCTTCAGAAGCGGGCCGAGCCGTGATAGGTGCAGCCATACCGGTATACGGCCGTTCCTGACACTGTGTGGTGTGCCACGTCTCATGGGCAATGTGCCGATGACCACCCTGGGTTTAATCGCTAGCCAAACCGGGCCAGATTCACCTGGTGCATAATGTCCGCTGCTTCATCAGCATGGCCAGGGTCAGTAAAGACCATCAACAGCGTTTGCCCGTTCTTGAGGCTGTCATCATACAGGTATGCATCTTGTTCTGAAGCACTCAGCCCCATCAGGGTAGCGGCAAAGGTCATAAACAAGGCGCCAATGACCGCCCCGATCACAATGAGAATACCCACGGTATTGATAGGGGCGCTGCCGGTCATGGACGACATTCCCAGACTGGGCATGAGCCAGATACCCAGCCCCATCATCAACCCTACCAGGCCACCCATCACCGCACCCCCCAGGCTGCCAATCGCCATCATTTCCAACACAGTGCTGCGTTTGGCGTTGATCTGGTATTGGCTTACGGCCGTGTTAAACACCATGGTGCTGATCGCTTTCTGGCTAAAACCGGCCTCTTGCAAAGCATTCTCCGCTTTATCCACGTCAGCGTCACTGTTAAACAGGCGTACTACCAGACGATAATCCGGGTTGACGGCCATATCAAATATCTGTTGGCCCACCGCTTGCAACGTCTCATAGTGCCGTTCAAGTAGTGCATGTGTTGCGGCAGGCAGTTCTTGCTGTAACGCTTGTTTATACTGCTTTTGGGCATACCGTTCACCACGATGGGCTTCTGCCAGCACGACCTGTTCTACGTTATGCTCACCCAGCGTCAGCGACGCTTTTATAAGTATCCAACCGCGATGCGTCATGCCTAAGACACTACGTCGTTTTTTCACGACACCGCCCAGACGAATCACTTCTGCGTGTAACTCTTCGGCGAACAAAGCGCGTTGTTTGGCATAAGCCTTAAGCAGGGTTTTGAGGCCACGATTGTTAACGTTTTCGGCCGTAACCCGAAAGCCTGCTTCACTATTGTGGGACAACTTAACAAGTTGATTGAGGGCGGCGATAGCTCTGTTATGGGTTGCGCTCATGATGGTCACTCCTTGCGCAGATTACGGAACGATCACTCCATAATCACAATACATTGTCTATGCCTGTTAGGAAGCCATCATACCATACTTTGTCCACGCATAATGGAATGCTCACTCCATTATGAGCCCTAGCACCAGTTATCAGAAGTCAGTGACCAGTGTTCAGTAGTCAGTGACCAGTGTTCAGTGGACAGTTACTGGCGTTAGGCCCTACTGGATACTGCCCACTGATGACTGAAAACTGATTTACTGGCGTTAGGCCCTACTGGATACTGCCCACTGATGACTGAAAACTGACACTAGCGCATGAATGGCCCTATGTCTCATCTGGCAATTTCATCTTTGCTATCAGTTCTGGTTCGCGTTCCAGTAGTAAATTACCGGCCAGCTTGCTGCCGCCCCCAAAAAGCGCCAGCGCGTAAGCCAGGCTCAGGAACAGGCCCCCAAATGCCAGCCAGGGCAGTGTCAGCCAGTAAGCGACCGCCAGGGGAATAAGCGCAGGCAGGCTAAAAACGAGGATGGAAAGAGGTACCAGGGTGATATAGGCACAGCCTGTCTTGGTGTCACCGCCTGACTGGAAAAGGCTGCGGCCGCGCCGCGATTCCAGGTTCATGGGGATGGGAAAGAGTACGGCCGCTACGCTGGTCACGGCCAGCGTGGTTATGCCCATGCTTAAAGAAGTCATCACCCCGGCCACACTCACCCAATTCCACTGCAAAAAGAGGAATAACCCGCTGATAAATAATAACGGCACCAGGGTGACCACAAACAGTGCCAGCCCTTTGGCCCAAAAAACGCGTTCGCGCCTGACCGGTGTCAGCAGCAGCGCGGGCAGCCCAAGCCCTTCCCAGGCCAACATATTTTGGGTATTGGCCCAAAACAAAAACATGGCATACAGGGGCAGCCCCAGGCCAACCCAGCCAGGTAAGCCGCTGCCCAATTGAAACCCCTCAAAGTCATCAGTGAAGAAAAAAGCCCCCATGAAAAAGATGGGCATAAAGACACCCTGAATAACCCCCACGCGCCGCTGCGGAATGCGCCAGACCGACTTAAATTCTTTGCTCACCAGCAGCGCCAGATCATCTGGCAGCCAGCCCAACCAGTCTCGCGGCTCTGTTTTGGGCGCCTTGGGGCGTGCTTCTTCACGCGGGCGCGTCATCCGCAAATACCCCTCGCCGGTTGTCAGGCGCACCAACAGCTTATACCAGACCCAGGTGATGATGGCCAACCAGGTTAATGAGTAGAGCAGCCAGGTGAGAGCCATCAGCCAGTCGGCAGCTACGGCTCGTTCAATGGCTTTGGCCGCGGCCCCCGGCGGCAGCCACTGCAAAATGTCCAGTGGCTGCCAGGCTAACAGGGCTTCTTCTTGGGCTTCGCTCATCTGGCCAACCACATTACCAATAAACCGCTGCATACCAATGTTAATGAAGTAACACAAACCACCAATGGTTGAGGCCAGAATGATGGCCACATCGCGCACACGGCGGCTTTGCATGATGCCGCCCACGGCCGTGCCTACAAACTGTCCGATGATCACCAGGTGCCCATAACTGAGTACCAAGGCCACTAAGACAACCACGGCCGTCAGGCTAGATGCCAACCCAAAGCCATAGATGATGGCCGCAAACAACGGCAGCATCAGGTACGTGGGGTAATCAAACACGGTACCCAAGATGACATTGGCAATAAGTGTACGCCGCTTAATAGGGTATACCATGAGCAGGGTGATATCCGCGCCTTCGTTGATAGAGGCAAAGATAATGGGGAAAACGAGCCAGATGAGCCAGAGCAGGATCAGCACACCGCCCAACAAGGCAGTAGGCCATTGGTCTTCCAGACGCCGGTAGCCAACGGCCGTACCAAATGCCGCCCCTAAAATCAACGGCCCAAAGAGAAGGGTGACCAGGACGGCACCCACAATGCGCCCTCGCTCTCGGCCAAACTGACGCCACGTCAGTTTGCCCCTTAATCGCCACAGTGCCCATAGCTGGGTGCGGTCTTTGATGGTGACTTCATTCATTGTCGGTTAGCGGTAAGCGGTTATCGGTAGGCCAGCCTTTGGTTCCCGATGACCGTTTATACATTACGGATTTCCAAGCCAAGAGAGCCTACCTTCGGCCGCAGTCTCATCAACGGCACCTACAGCCCGTAAAAAAACATCCTCTAGTGTGGCATCTTCGCCATGCTGGGCCTGGGCACGCAGTTCATCCATCGTGCCTTCAGCCACCAGACGGCCGTCACTAATGACCCCTACCCGCGAACAAAGCCTTTCTACTACCTCCAGAATGTGTGAAGTAAAAAAGATGGTGGCCCCTCTTTCACGCAGCCGCCGCAGCACGTCTCGAATGACACGCCCGGAGATGGCGTCAATGCCTTCAAACGGCTCATCCAGGAACAGCACCCGTGGGTTATGGATAATGGCCGCCGCTAAGGCTGTCTTTTTACGCATACCATGTGAATAATCGACGATGAGCTTGTCGGCATCGTCGGTCAGGGCCAGCAGGCCTAGCAATTCTTCAGTTCGCTGTGCCACTTCTTGTTTGGACACACCGTACATAGTGCCGGAAAAGCGGATAAATTCGCGGGCGCTTAGCCGCTGGTACATCTGCAGCCCTTCCGGCAGCACACCCAGGCGTTTTTTAGCCTCCAAGGGATTCGCCCACATATCAACACCCGTGATGAGGCACTGCCCGGCCGACGGCCGTAACAACCCCACCAGCATGTTAATGGTGGTAGACTTTCCGGCCCCATTTGGCCCCAGGAAGCCATAAAACTCTCCTTCAGCCACGTGTAAATCCAGGTTATCTACGGCCGTTTTTTTGTCGAAGTAGCGCGTCAACCCCCGCGCCTCCACTGCCCATTCGCTCATGTCAACTCACCCTTATACTCCTAATGTTCCTTGCCTCCAACTGGCTTCCTTACGATCATTTGGGCCATAAGTCGCACACCTGGAGGTGCCTATGTTAAACATGTGCTGCTCTATAAACCGAAACTGGATGTTAACGTTGGCATGGCGGCACTCACAGCTTCCAGGGTGGGAATGAGTACGTCATAATTGCTGCGCAGCAGTTCAATCAATTCGTGAATGGCCGCCAACGCCCAGGCATCATCAGCACCACGTATGTCATAGACGTTGACGATATGGGCTACAAGCAGTTGGTCTACCGGCACTGGTGTACCCACGGCACGCAAAATCAGGCGCAGGTAACCCAAGTCATCGGTGAAGGCCCGCACATCCTGCGGGTCTGCCACCAGTTCCACTGGATCCAGGTTCAGGGGGGGGCGCGGCGGCAGTGTATGATGAATGCGGCCGTCCTGCACATACCCCACGGCCATGACACTCATCTCTACGGGCAGGATACGGTTTTCCCGTTGGTCTTGAATAGCCGACGGCCGTGGCGCTTCTGCCAGTACCAGCCGCCGCACCAACGGGTCATCATCAATGAGCATATCGTAAATAAGGCCATAGATCGCCTCCCGTTCGTCCACGGGCCGGGCCCGCACCAACCCGCCAAACGCCGGCACCTGCAGCTGCCCCACCCGGCAGCCCACGGCAAACCCGGCCGTGCTGGCCCGTAAAATACGGCCGATTTCTTGATTTGTCGTCAGGTTTGTCAAGTATCCCTCGCCAGATGAGATTATCAGGCGCTGCGCCTTTAATCTCTACACTTAAAATCCCTTATGGCGGGTTTTGCCGCCACGGGCGATATTTTTGCTGCTTTGTTTGGCGGTGATGGCCTGGTTGATGCCGTGACGGGCCATGATCACATCAATCATAAAGTTGAGCTGTTCCTGGTCACGATGGCTGACCACGGCCGTTTCATCGGCCCGGGCCAACACGTAAGGGTAATCACCCAGAATCTGACACTGATCATACACCAGGCCATGCACGGCCGTCACCCACGTCTCATGTTGGGCTACCCACAAAGGAATGTCTACACGGGCAATCTGACGGCCGTGCCCGCCTGGATTTAAATAAAAAAAACAGACTTCATTGGCCTGATGCTGCGCCGTAAATTTGTGGTTGGGATCAGATACGGTCACAAAAACCTTGCTGCGCTGACCAGGTGCCAACACCTGGCTGAATAGATGCACATCTGTCACCCCCCGGTTAGCCAGGCGCTGACCTAATGATTTCCATTCAAACGCCGGCTCATTTAAGGCCTCAATGGAGCGCAGCAGGGTGGTAACATAGGCGGTGGCCGGGCGGTCAATGTAGCCAGCCAGCAGCCCGCCGGCCTGCCTGATTTTGCTCATGCTCTCACCCCACTCGGTCACGGCCGTGTTTTCGGCCACCCCTGCCGAGCCAATGGGCCAATACAACAGCCGTTGGTCTAACATGGCCAATACCGGGGGGGGCGCGGCCTGGTACTCTTCCGTTTTCTGAGCCAACATGCCAATTTCGGCCAGGTCACGCTCGATGTTTACGGTGCCGCCGGTATCGTCAAAGGTATCCTCGTTTATCTCAGCCTGCGGGTAGCGTAAGGTGGGCACAGAAAACTGGTCAGGGGCTCGGCTGCTGCCATGATGGTAAACCACGCCGCCCACGTTAATGAGGTAATAAAGGTAAGCAGCATGACGGTCGGGGCGAATTTGGGAACCATCGGTGGCGATGATGGTGGCCTGGGGCGGCGGCGGTGGGGCGGGCACCGCTGTATTAAGCGGTTCGGTTTCATTTAACGGCCGGGCCGAACGGTAAAACTTGGGGTCGGCTTTAGCGGCGGCTTCGGCCAGTGCCTGCCGGACAGCCACCCAATCGGTGGCATAATGTGCCAACAGGTCATGAGAGAGCGTCACCGCCGCCGCCTGGCGCCCCAAACGCAGCGCCGCTACCTGCGCCATCTGGTCAATCTCTGGCGTGAGTTGCTCAAATTCCAGTGCCATATCCTTAAAAGTTTAGCACGAATGTGCGCCTGCCACGAATGGCAAGTGTTTGTTTAAGCGTTCATCCTGCTACCCCATCATAGAGATGCGGTGAGACAAAGGGAGCCAGCGCATAGGCCACGGCCGTGGCAAAGGCCTCACCACGCACCACCAGGTTGTTGGTGAGGGCGCCCACCGCGCCCCCTTTTTGCTTGGTGTTACGGTCGGCCAGTATCTCATCGATGACCTGGCCCAATTCTTCACCATTGTGCACACGTTGGGCAATGTGTTCTGGTAAGGGCAGGCGGGCACAGCCACCCAGGCCGGTACGGCCGTCACTGGCGACAACAGCCACCCATCCTTGTAGTACCAACCCAAATGGCTCCGGATGTACCCCTCCTTCCAGGCCAATGCCCATGTCGGCCTGCAGGGCCTCTTGGGCTGCCCGCGCCCGATTGTACGCCCCGGTGATCGTCTCGGCGTCATTCATGGGCATGGCGCTGACGCCGCTGGGCACAACCAATGAGATGACTTCCGCGTCGGGCCAGAGGTGTGATACATGTGTGGTCACGGCCGTGACCTTAATAGGGTTCGTTGAACCAACAGCAATTTTCATAGGAAAAGGAGGGCGATCAGTGATTAGCCTTACCCCTAATCGCTGATGGCCACCTACCCAATCTCAATCTTTGTCACGGCTTCAAAATCCACCGTTTTGGCCGTACCCAAGACTGTTTCCAGGGCCATTTGGGCGAATTGGAAAAAGCCTTGCAGGTCGGCAATGCGTTCCAGGTAATATTCGGCCAATTCCCGCTCTTCGGGTGTCAGTTCGGTGCGGGCAGATTGCAATGTGGTCACGCTGTCACTCAACACCTGCAGCGCCATCTGCACTTCACGCCGCTCCCGGCTGTTCAGCACATGGCGAATGACCTGCCATAGGTCAGATTCTGCCTGGTAATATTTTTTACGCTCACCACGCATCCACACTTCTTTGGCCATGCCCCAACGCTCCAGATCACGCATATTCATGCTGACAGAGCCTTTGCTGATTTGCAATTGGCTGGCCAGATCATCTAATGACAGGGGATCTGGGTTCAGCAGCAAGGTGCCATACAAACGGCCCATGACGTCATTAAAGCCAAAAAAGCGGGCCAGCCGCCCCAACCCGGCCACCGTGCTTTCATTTACGCCGATTAATGTTTCGTGCATAATTTCCCCTACGTTCAGAACGTTTTGAATGTTGGGTGAATTATAAGGGGCATGTAGCAAGTTGCAAGTGACAGGCCCAAAAGGGACCAACATTGGTCCCCTCTACAGGTTACCCAAAACGGGAAATACCGGCCCGTGCCCACCCCCCAACTGCCAGGAAGCACTGTTTTGAATGGCCTGAGCAGTAAATTGATGGGCTAGGGTAACGGCCGTTTTTACCGTATCCCCTCGTGCCAAGGCCACACATACTGCCGCCGCCAACGTGTCCCCGGCCCCATGTGTGTTGATGGTTTCCAAGCGCGGCGAACGCACCTCGTGAAGCTGTTGGCCATCGTAAAACATATCTACCATCTCCTGCCCTTGCCGCCCGCCTTTGAGCAAAACATTTCGGGCCCCCAGCTGATGCAGGCGGCGGCACAGCCAGGACAACCGGGTAAGATCATGAGGATCTGGCGATGGTGTGTTGAGCAAAACGGCTGCCTCATGATAATTGGGGGTGAGCAGCGCGGCCAAAGGCAGTAGATAGCTTATGTAAAGCTGACGCGCCAGGTCAGGGAACATCGGCTGCCCACGATGGTTCACTAAAACAGGGTCAATGACGACCTGGCGGCAGCCGTACTGTTGCAGCTTCGCCGAGATAGTGATGATCAAGTCAGCACGGCCGATAAACCCGGTTTTTATGGCTGCCGCGCCATAGTCAGACAGCACCGCGTCCAGTTGGGCAGCCACAAAGGCCGGGGACATACATTGCACGGCATTGACGGCACGCGAATTTTGGGCAGTCACGGCCGTAATCACGCTCATACCGTAGGCTCCCAACACCGCCCATGTACGCAAATCGGCTTGCAGCCCGGCCGCGCCACCGCTGTCAGAACCAGCAATTGTCAAAAGTTTAAGGGGAGGGGAAGGTTGATGGTTCACCAAATTCCTCATATCAATCAGGCGATAACGCACAAAACTTTAGAATCATGGTAAAATAATTTTTCGCATTCAGGCACCAGTTTACTGGAAAACAGGCCATGAGGAGAGATGACATGGCAAAATATGTAGGTATCTTAACCGCCGGCGGTGATACACCTGGTCTCAACGCCGCCATCCGCGGCATCGGCAAAACGGCCCTGGGCATGGGCATGAACGTCATTGGCTTTCGTGACGGCTTTCACGGTCTGCTAGGAGACCGTACCGTCCGCCTGGACAGTGACACTTTATCTGGCATCCTGACCATAGGCGGCACCATCCTGGGCACCAGCCGGGACAAACCTCACAAAATGCCTATGGGCGGGAAAAAGCTGGATATGACCGACGCCATGATGGACACCTACCGTAAACACAACCTGGACGTACTCGTTTGCCTGGGAGGGGGCGGTACATTAAAAAATGCTTACCGCCTCATGAAAAAGGGCATGAACATCATCAACCTACCCAAAACCATTGACAATGACGTGGCCATGACAGACGTGACCTTTGGGTTTGACACCGCTTTAGGCATTGCCACTGAAGCCATTGACCGCCTGCACAGCACAGCCCACAGCCACCATCGCATTATTGTGGTAGAGACGATGGGGCATAATACTGGCTGGCTGGCGCTGGGTGCCGGCCTGGCCGGGGGCGCCGACGTCATCTTGATCCCTGAAATTCCTTACAATGTGGAGATTGTGGCAGAAGCGATTAAAAGGCGGCATCGCCACGGCCGTGGGTTCAGCATTGTGGCTGCTTCTGAAGGCGCCATGCCCCAACACATTGCCGGGGATCTACAAATAGCCCAGCAGGCCCTGGAAAAGGCCAAGACTAAACAGGCACGCCGTGAAGCCAAAAGCAGGCTGGCCGAGGTAGAAGCCCGGCGCGCCCACAGCACCATTCATATGTCTGAACAACTAGAAAATTTAACTGGATTAGAGTCACGGGTAACCATTCTAGGCCACGTGCAGCGGGGGGGCACCCCCTCGGCCGTCGATCGATTGCTCACCACGCAGCTGGGCTCAGCCTGTGTGAGCCTGATTCGTGATGGGCAGTATGGGGTGATGATGGCGGTTCGTGGGCAGGACACCGTGCCTGTACCTATTGAGCAGGTTGTGGGCAAACGAAAAATAGTGCCGCTGGATCACCCCTGGGTGGAAAGTGCCCGCAAATTGGGCACCTGTCTGGGGGATACGTAGAGACGTTGCCAGCAACGTCTCTACGGCAAAACCGGGTTACATATTGGCCACAATCGCCTGCCCAAATTCTGAGCAGCTTAGCTTCGTCGCCCCTTCAATCTGGCGGTGCAAATCATAGGTGACGGTCTTGTTTTCAATGGTTTTGGTCATAGCCGCCACAATGATGTCAGCTGCTTCCTGCCAGCCCATGTATTCCAGCATCATCACGCCACTGAGGATCAGGCTGCCAGGGTTGACCATATCCTTGCCCGCATATTTAGGCGCGGTGCCGTGCGTGGCCTCAAACAAGGCCACACCATCGCCAATGTTACCACCAGGCGCCATGCCCAGGCCGCCCACCTGCGCCGCGGCCGCATCGCTCATATAGTCGCCATTCAGGTTTAAGGTGGCAATCACGTCATAATCAACGGTGCGTGTCAGCAATTGTTGCAGCATGTTGTCAGCAATTACATCTTTGACAATGATATCCATACCTGTTTGGGGGTTTTGCAATGTGTGCCAGGGGCCACCATCCAGCGGCTGTGCGCCAAATTCATCCCGCGCCAATTCATACCCCCAATCGCGGAATGCCCCTTCGGTGAACTTCATAATGTTTCCCTTGTGCACCAGGGTGACACTGGGGCGGTTGTGGTCAATGGCGTACTGGATGGCCTGACCAATGAGCCGTTTGGAACCAAAGGCGCTGACGGGCTTAATGCCGATGGCCGCGTCCATGCGTACATGTTTGCCTAACTTGTCATTCATAAACGTGACAATGGCTTTTGCTTCCTCAGATTCAGCCGGCCATTCCACACCAGAGTACACATCTTCCGTATTCTCACGGAAAATGACAATATCCATCAATTCTGGCTGGCGCATAGGGCTGGGCGTGCCGGGAATGTAACGTACCGGGCGCACACAGGCATACAAATCCAGTACCTGACGCAGGGTGACGTTCAGGCTGCGGAACCCTCCGCCAACAGGCGTAGTTAGCGGCCCTTTGATGCCCACCAGGTATTCGCGCATGGCGTCGAAGGTTTCTTCGGGCATGTAGTTGCCCTCGTAAAGAGCAGCCGCTTTTTCGCCGGTGTAAATTTCCATCCAGGCGATCTGGCGCTTACCACCATAAGCTTTGGCCACGGCCGTGTTCCACACGTGCAGCGACGCTGGTGTAATATCTACGCCAATACCATCACCCTCAATGTAGGCCACAATAGGGTTATCTGGCACGTTAAGCTTGCCATTTTCATACGTGATTTTATCGCCACCCGGCACTTGAATTTTGGAAAAAGCCATTTTGTATCTCCTGTTATGGAATGTTGACAACGCAATTCTGCTGTGAAGTTGCGATTTATGCTTGTAGTTAGCAGGGGATTATACCTATTTCCCCAAGCGTGGGCGACTTGCGAAAAAGGCTGGCGCTGCGTGCGCTATGCACAGCGCCAGTCCATCAGATTCAGGCAGTTTAGTACTAGTACCAGTAACCAGAAGTCCGTCATCAGTTTTCAGTAGACTATTTCTAGAGGTAGGCCAGCACTGAAAACTGGTCACTGATGACTGAAAACTGATACTAGCCTATCGCAGACGATCAGAAACAACAACTTGTATAGGGCTGGTGCCCGGCAGGGCAAAGGTGGGGCCCCCAGCCGGGCGTGGTACCATGACGTCCAGCACCCGCGCCTGGCGGATGCGGCACCAGATGTCCGTGCTGATGAAGTATTGCTGGGCGCGCACCAGATTGCTCACCATTCCCTCTGAGGAAATATCTGGCGGATCCCGGAAAAGGCCTACCAGGTCTATGCCGCCGTTTTCATTGCGCCGGGCACGTGTCCATTGAATGCGGTCTATGGTGGACCCTATTTCCAGGGTGTGGTTGGCTTCCCAGACGGCCACGCGTGTCATATTGGCGATGCTGATAAAGAGGGGGCGGGGTACATGAGGGTCCAGCCAGTCAATGCGTTGGTACAGCGCCAGGAAAGCGCAGATCGTTGTCGCCAGCCAGGTGAGGAACACGGCCGTGAACCACACCAACAGGAAGCGGAAGTCAATCAGCGGCGGCTCCGGCGGCTGCTGCGCCTGGATGACCCGCTCTAAAGTGCCCACATTGACCTGAATTTGATAGCGCGTGTGTGGCAGCATGGCAGGGTTAAGTGCCAGCAGGCGCACCCCGCTTAAAATCTCTTCTCGGCTGCTGTCCGCCGGGTAAGGCGCTGGTGCCGTTTGCATGCTTTCTAAGCTACCCAGAACCGCGGCGATCATAAAGTTATAACAGGCCGGTTCCACCTGCACACTTTTGCCAGCATTGGCCGCCTGCCATTGGTATTGGCACTGGCCATAGATAGGTTCATTGGGCAGCCCCTGGCTGTCGTTCCGTTCCGGCGCCAAGGTCAACCCTACACTCTCAATCATATCGGCACGGCACACAGATACAGGCGTTTCCCGCATGATCTGCAGCTGGTGGATGGCACTTTGTACCAACAAGGCATTGCCATGTGGGGTTGCGGCAGAAATCCCCTGTAAGGTATAGATCATCTGGTCAATTTGGGCCTTTTCACAGCTGCGCAATTCGGTATTCAGCAGCATACGCAGGCCGGCAAAGGCATTATTCACCGGCTGCTGGGCGTCACTATTTAGCGCATTCAACCGTGACATCTGCGCGCTGACGTCATCCAGGCGTGAGACCAGGGTGGCGGTTGGCTGCGGGTTAAGGATTCTGTTTTTTACTCTGGCGGCAATCGGAATGCCCACGTATAACACCGTCGGCAGAAGAACAGCCAGGACCAGCAAGGTCAACCCGGCGCGCAGTTGTGGCGGGGACAATTCACCTTTTAACGCGGGCAGGGTTTCGCTCAGATAGCGGCGGAGACGCGCTTCATACCACATGCCAGGGATAAGCAAAAGCGGCACCATCCCGGCCAGGCCAACGGTCACAAGCAAGGGAAGGCTGTGTTTTAAAGACCTGGGGTCGAACAGGAAATACAGCGTCAGCCCTACAGCCAGGATCACCACCATATAACCCAACCACACCCATTGTTGATACGGCCGTGGCTGGCGCATAAAGTTGAGCCAGTTGCTGTTGTCTGCACCACAGCGTGGGCAGTAGACAAAATAGTATTGAAACGGGTCTCGGTGCGGACGTTCTTCCGGATTTAGCATCGGGGCGGCCCGGGGGGCAGGGATGATGGTGCGTTGGTGGCAGTCATCTTCATATCGCAGCCTGGTATATGCCGGTTGGTCAACCGGTACGTGCCAAGACTGAGCGCGGCGGCCAGGCGACCGACGGTTTGGCTCGTCTACGGAAACGGTGAACTGCTCCTGGCAGCAAATGCAGGTGATTTGCCGTGTCACCAGGGTATCGGGGGGAACTGGCGCGTTGATCATGGCACTCCTCAAACGACAAACGGCCGTAAACCGGCCCCCTGTCACTCCAATACACAACCAGCCTCTGGGAATGAGTAAAGGTGGCTGATGGCCAGAACTGGTGGCGCTTATTTAGTTAGCATTACAGCGATGAAGTTTCTTTGCACAGCAAGGTTGGTGCTGACCCTTTTCAACACAAAACCGCTCATTTGAATGTAACCCTTCTCACTAACAGCACTGCTTACGACAAACCGGTGGCAATCATTTTGGCGGCGACAGTGTATTGGTTACACTATACTGACACCTGCTGCTCAACGCAAGCCAATAACCTGGCAGGTTTCTGGCAACTTTGTGTCATTGGTATGCTCAGTGGCGATTGTCGGTGGACGCCGTCACCACAAAGGAGATAGTTATGTCAATCATTAGCCCGGAAGAAATGGAAAAGGCACAGGCTGTTCTGGCGAAGGTACAGACGGAATGGCTGGCGCGAGAGGGGATCACGGCCGTAGACCTGGGTTTTAAATGGTCAGACGGTAAAATGACTGATCAGTTGGCCATTCGCGTCCACGTGATCCAAAAGAAACCTACCTCAGCACTTGATGAAGAAGCGCTATTCCCCAAAGAAGTAGAAGGCATTCCCGTAGATGTGATCGAAGCGACGTATGGCCTTCAACTAATGTTAGAAGGAGACACACAATTAGAAGCGGCCATAGACGGCCGTGACCAGCGATTTAACGAAATTCCTCTGGGCGTGAGCATCGGCAGTCCTGGTGTCACCGCCGGCACCCTGGGGGCTAAAGTATTCGATGCCGAAACGCAGGCAGCGCACATTCTGAGCAACTGGCACGTGTTGGTGGGCGCTCCAGGTGCCCCATCAGGCCAACCAATCTGGCAGCCAGGTCGGTTAGATGGTGGCCGCAGCAGTGACAGGTTCGCCGAAGTCAGCCGGTCTGTGCTGGGGCCCTTTGATGCAGCGCTGGCCCGCATTACCGGCGAACGACCAGTGATGGACACAACCCTGGAAGGTGACCCCATCACCGACAAGACGGCCCCACTCCTAGGAATGCTGGTATGGAAAAGTGGCCGGACCACCGGGCGCACGGCCGGTTTCATCGATGGTGTGCTGATGAATGTAGACCTGAATTATGGTCCCGCTGGCACCCATCGTTTAGAACAAGTCTGCCGCATTGTGCCTCGCCCCGGCGCCGCACCCGGTGAAGTGAGCCTGGGAGGCGATTCCGGCTCTATCTGGGTAGATGAAGCCAGTGGTAAAGCGGTAGGGCTGCATTTTGCCGGCGAGATCGGTGATGCTCCTGAGTATGCACTGGCCCATGACATCAACCCGGTAATGACCCGGTTGAACTTTGTGTTTGCTGCCCAGTTGACATCACCGGTGGCACCCGCCCGTGATCCAGAACCTCAACGGCTTTCCTGGTGGCAGCGGTTCTGGCGCTGGCTGCGACATTTGTTTGGGTAACGGCGGCGGCGCCGGCGGCGGCAGCCGTGCAAATTAAGTACAATTGTTCGGTTTCGCGTATAATCCATGAGACAACCATCAAATCTAAACGATAGGAAGTCATTGTGAGCAAACGCGAATTTCACCTGGAAAATGAATATACCTACAACCGCACTGGGTCCGTGCGCTGGATTGTCTCTCACCTTTTCCGTTACCCCTGGCTGCCCACCCTGGTGACCTTAGCCTCCATCATCAATAACTTCGCGGCCAGCGGCGTGCAGGTATTCATTGGCCGGACTTTTGATTTGATCACATCTGACAATTGGGCGGTGGCCGCCTTGTTGAGCCTATCATTGGCCATATTTGGCGTGGTAGCGCTGCAAAGTGTAATGGGCCTGGCCCGTAACTGGATAAATGAACTGATCGCCCAGCGCATAGAGCGGGATTCGCGGCAAGAGTTTTATACCAGCCTGCTGGGGAAGGATCAGACGTTTCACGGCCGTCAACGCATTGGCGATGTCATGGCCCGCGCCACCAACGATGTGCGCACCCTCAACCTGATGTTCAGCCCAGGGCTTATGCTCATTATTGATTCCCTCATGGGTATCCTGGCCCCCATTATCCTGATCGCTTTTCTGGATTGGCGCTTGCTGCTGGTGCCCGCCCTCTTCCTGGCCTTATTTATGGTGACCGTCTGGGATTATTCGCGGCAGTTAAACCCCGTCAGCCTGGCACAGCGAGAGCAGTTTGGGACGATGAATGCCGGGCTGGCCGAAGCCATTGGTGGTGTGGAGGTGGTCAAGGGCAATGCCCGTGAAGCGCAAGAGTTAGCCACCTTTACCACCAATGCCACCCTGTTCAAAGATTATTTTGTCAAACAAGGCATCATTCAGGCCCGTTATTTACCTTTGTTGGTCTTTAGTGTGGGCCTGGGAATGGCTTTTTTCCACGCGCTCTGGCTGTGGCAGGCCGGCACGTTAACCTTGGGGCAGGTGGTGACCTATATGGGCCTGTTTGGCATGTTACGCTTTCCTACGTTCATCTCTATCTTCTCATTTAACCTGGTGCAGTTAGGTATTGCCAGCGCCGAACGCCTGTTGGCCATGATTAACGACGAGACGGAGTTGGATGAAAACGAGATGGGTGTGAGCCAGCCCATTCACGGCCGTGTCACCTTTGAAAACGTCTCGTTTGGTTACAATGGCAACCCGGTCATTAAAAACATCACGTTCACAGCCGAACCAGGACAGACGGTGGCCATTGTGGGGCAAACCGGCTCCGGCAAGACCACGCTGACACGGCTGATCAACCGCATTTTTGATGCCGACAACGGCCGTGTGCAGGTAGATGGCGTAGACGTACGTGACTGGAGCCTGGAATCGCTGCGTTCGCAAATCTCCACCATTGAGCAAGACGTCTTCCTTTTCTCGCGCTCCATTGCTGAAAACATTGCCTTTGGCTGTCCCGATGCCACCCCGGCAGCAATTGAGGCCGCGGCCCGGCAGGCCCAGGCCTATGACTTCATCATGGGCTTTGAACATGGTTATGAGACAGAAGTGGGTGAACGTGGCGCCACC
This sequence comes from Ardenticatenaceae bacterium, assembly GCA_011525915.1. Taxonomy (GTDB): domain Bacteria; phylum Chloroflexota; class Anaerolineae; order Promineifilales; family Promineifilaceae; genus CAADGU01. The sequence continues at coordinate 109,607 of WYBM01000027.1, forward strand.
CTTTCCGGGGGTCAGCGGCAGCGCATTGCCATCGCCCGCGCCTTTCTCACCAACCCACGTATCCTTATTTTAGATGACAGCACCAGCGCCATTGACAGCGCCACCGAAGACCAGATTCAAAAGGCGATGCGGCGCATTAGCCGCCAGCGCACCACCTTTCTGATCACCCATCGCCTGTCACAAATTCGCTGGGCAGACAAAATCCTGGTACTTAGCCAGGGTGAACTGGTAGACCACGGCACTCATGATGACCTGCTGGCCCGCAGCCCCGCCTACCAGCGCATTTTTGCGCGGTATGATTGAGTGCGGAGATTAGAGAATGGACCTCAGAGAATTATTGGCAGAAATTGACCGGCTGAAAGCGGAGATTGATGGGTTGCGGCCGATTGATCCGGTACAGGAGCGGCGTATCATGCAAAAGTTCCGGTTGGATTGGACGTACCATTCCAACGCCATTGAAGGCAATACGCTAACGTACGGAGAGACCAAGGCATTCTTACTGCATGGCGTTACGGCACAGGGGAAGCCGTTTCGGGATTACTTGGAAGTCAAAGGGCATCATGAGGCCATCGATTACTTATTGGAATTTGTGAGACAGCAACAGCCTCAAACGGCTTCAGGCTCGCCCTTGACCGAGGCTGTCATCCGCGAACTGCACAAAATGATCCTGGTAGAACCACATGAGGTGAACGCGATGACAGCAGACGGCCGTGCCACCAGGCGGCGGGTCGTTCCGGGTCAGTATAAAACCACACCCAACCACGTGGTCACCAGCACCGGCGAGATGCACTACTACGCTACACCAGAAGAAACTCCGGCCAAAATGGGCGACCTGATGGCCTGGTATCGCCGTGAAACGGACAAAGCCGACTTACACCCTTTGGTTTTAGCGGCGACTTTTCATTACCAATTTGTGACCATACATCCATTTGATGACGGCAACGGCCGTATGGCCCGCCTGCTCATGAACCTCATCTTCATGCAATACGGCTATCCGCCCGCCATCATCCCCACCAACCAAAAAGAAGCCTACCTCCTCGCCCTGGAAATAGCTGATGCCGACAACAATCTCCACCCTTTTATTGAGCATGTTGGAAAGGCTCTGTTGCATTCCCTCGATTTGTTCTTGCGTGGGGCGCGGGGAGAAAGCATTGACGAACTAAACGATTTGGACAAAAGGCTTGCCATTTTACAGAAAAAGATCGAAGCACAAGAAGAGGAATTTGGACCTGCGAGAAATCCAAGGACTTTGTTAGAACTGAACGAAGAAGTGATTAAACCTTTCTTAGATCTTTTTTTACCTCAATTAGCCAAATTTGGATCTCTTTTTTTTCAATCTAGCGTGGCGTTAAAAATAGACAAGTGGGCTGCAAGTGCTCCAAAAGTGGAACAGCTAGAAATCTATAAAAGCCTGGAAAACCATCTTGGACAGCGAGATGTTGATAGAATTATAATCGATCACGAGTGGAGCATTTTTAAGGCAGATCCAAATTTTTCCCTTTCATCAAGTTTAATTTTTGAGCTGAAAGAGCAGGGGTTTAGTTTACTACACTTAGCTGCACCAATGCTTTTGCAAGATAAAAATATAAGCCAGTTTTCGGCTACTCGCATTCTAAAAGAGCGTCGATACGATAGGTGGTTATCTCCAAACGAGTTGGAAGAACTTGTCAATCTGGTGACTGAAAGTTTACTGGGCTTGATGGAGCAGAAAGCAAACAAATGAGCCTTCCAAAACATTCTGAAATTGTTGTGATTGGCGGGGGGGTGATGGGCGCGAGTACGGCGTACCATCTGGCGCAGCGCGGCATGCGTGACGTGGCCCTGCTGGAGAAAGAGCCTTTTTTTGGTACCGGGGCTACGGGGCGGTGTGCTGGCGGCATACGCTACCAGTTCAGCACAGAAGTTAACATCCGCCTGTCTCAGGCCAGTCTGCCCATGTTGGATCGTTTTGAAGAAGAGATGGGGCAGGTTATTGACCGGCGTCGCTGCGGCTACTTCTTTTTGCTAACTCGTGAGGCAGATGTGGCCCAGTTTCGCCAGAACGTGGCCCTACAGCACCGCCTGGGCGTGCCCACCCAATGGCTGACGGGCGACGAGGTGCGTCGGCGGCTGCCGCTGTTAAAGGCCGATGATGTGATCGCCGCCACCGTTTGCCCGGAGGATGGTCTGGCGGACCCCAATGGGGTCGTGGCCGGGTACGTAGCCGGGGCCAAACGGCTGGGGGTGCAGTTGTGGGCAGACACGGCCGTACAGGCCATCACCCATCACGCCTCTACCTATACCGTCCACACCAACCAGGGTGACATTCAATGTCAAAAGATCGTCAACGCCGCCGGGCCGTGGGCCGGGCAGATCAGCAATATGCTCGGCGCGCCCCTGCCCATTGTCCCCCTCCGCCGCCAATGGCTGACCACCACGTCCCTGCCCCAGCTGCCACCGGACTTTCCTTTTGTCATCTTTTTTGCGCAAAGCCTGTACTTCCACCCCGAAGGCAAGGGGCTGCTCACTGGCATGTCAAACGCCAGTGAGCAGCCCGGTTTTGACCAGGCGGTGGATGAAGCGTGGGAACTGGTACATTTAGAAGCCGCCATTGAACGACTGCCGCTGCTGGAAAGAGCCGGGCGGCAGTCTGGGCTGGCCGGGCTTTACGAGGTAACCCCAGATGCCCACCCCATCATCAGCGGTGTACCAGGGGTAGACGGGTATTACGTGGTGGCCGGTTTTTCCGGTCACGGCTTTATGCACGGCCCCATCGCCGGCAAACTCATGGCTGAGATCATGCTGGATGGAGCGGCGCACACGGTGGATGTGAGCATGCTGGATTACGGCCGTTTTGCTGACGGCCGTCTTATTCAGGAATACAACGTGGTATAACCGAAACAGCGTAACTTAGATTGGGTGATTTGGTTGTTTTAGAATGGATCAATTTTATCTGGAGTCACTGCCCAAGAAACGCATGGGCGCAGGATGCCTGTTTTTTGACGAACAGGGACGTTTACTCTTGGTGAAACCAAGATACAAGCCTGTTTGGGAAATACCTGGCGGCGTTGTAGAACACAATGAATCGCCTCAGCAATGCTGCCAGCGTGAAGTAAAAGAAGAAATCGGGTTAGCGCGGGAGATCGGTCCTTTGCTTGTTGTTGACTATAACAGTCAGACGGCAGCCAAAACTGAATCGCTGATGTTTATATTTGAAGGTGGCTTTCTTTCGCAAATGGAGATAGATTCTATTCAGTTACAATCTGATGAGCTTATTGATTATGGCTTTTTTACCTCTGAGACTTTACCAACAGAAATGACGCTATCGCTTAGAAATCGCGTGTTGGCAGCATGGCAGCAGGTTACAAGAGAGGGCGCCGTTTATCTTGAGGATCAATCAAAAAAAAGCGATCATACTAATCGGCCATGACCATGAAATATCTGTGGGCTTTGTGTGAGGCAGAGTCGCCTGAACCATTGCGCAAGCGCGGCTTTTATGCGCCACCAGACTATCTGGCATTTGTTTGAGGACTTTTTATGGGTTTTATTCTTGATGGCTTAGAAACTGAAGATTATGACCGCACTTACAATGATCGGGAACTGGTAGAGCGGATCCTCAGCTACTTTCGGCCGTATGCGCGGCAGATGGTATTGGTGGGGGTTACGCTGACATTAAACTCACTGGCCGGCGTGGCCGGGCCCATCATCATTGCCTGGGCCATTGACCTTGTGACGACCAACCCCACCATTCAAAGCATGCTGCTGTTGTCACTGGGGGTGTCCTTAACAGGAGCGGCGGCCTGGGTCTTTAACTTCATTCGCCAATACTTCTCTGCCAACATCATCGGCAATGTGGTGCTGACCCTGCGCCGAGACGTCTTTCAGGCCACCATCAACCATGACATGTCTTTTTTTGACGAGCATCCGTCAGGTAAGATCGTTAGCCGGGTAACGTCTGATACCCAAGATTTTGCGGCCACCGTAGACCTGACGTTAAACCTGTTGAGCATGGTGTTTTTGGTAGGCTTTCTCACTATTTACCTGTTTACGTTAGACGGCATATTAACCTTTATTTTGCTGGCGATGACGCCAGTGGCCGCGGCCATTGCCCTAAGCTTTCGGCACCGGGCACGGCAGGTAACCCAGAAGGCGCGCCGGGTAACGGCCGTCATCAATGCCCAGATTCAGGAATCGGTCAGCGGTATCATCGTCGCCAAAAATTTCCGGCAGGAGACGGCCGTATACCAAACCTTCCACACCAACAACGAGCAGGCTTACACCGTCAACCTGCGGCGTGGGGTGACGCTCATGTCCATCTTCCCCATCATGGTGATGGCTTCTGGCGTGGGCACGGCGGTGTTGGTCTTCGCCGGAGGGCTGGCTACCCTACCCGGCAGCGCGTTGGCTGGCCTGACGGCCATTACCCCTGGCCAATGGTTTCTCTTCATGCAGGCCGTGGGCTTTTACTGGTGGCCCATGATGAATATCGCTTCGTTCTGGAGCCAGTTCCAGGATGGGCTGTCAGCGGCCGAGCGTGTTTTTGCCCTGATTGACCTGGAACCCAACGTGCAACAAACGGCCGATGACCCAGTAACAGAGCTGCCCGGCCGTATCCAATTCCAGGGCGTCAGCTTCAGCTACAATGAAGAAGAACTGGTGCTGCCTGACTTTTCATTGGAGATTGCTCCCGGCGAGACCGTCGCCCTGGTGGGGCATACCGGTGCTGGCAAGAGCAGCATCGCCAAACTGGTGACCCGTTATTATGAGTTTCAGGGTGGGCGTCTATTGATAGACGGCCGTGACATTCGCTCTTTGAACCTGCAGCAGTACCGGCAGCACATTGGCAGTGTCCCCCAGGAACCGTTCCTCTTTTCCGGCACCGTGCGTGACAACATCCGCTACAGCCGTCCCGATGCCAGCGATGACCAGGTCATTGCCGCCGCCCACCGCATCAGCCATGGCGAATGGTTAAACGGGTTTTCTCAGGGGCTGGACACTGACGTGGGCGAAAGAGGCAGCAATCTCTCTATGGGGCAGCGGCAGTTGGTGGCCATGGCCCGTGTGTTGTTAAAAGACCCGGCCATCTTCATTCTGGACGAAGCCACTGCCAGCGTAGACCCCTTCACAGAAACCCAAATTCAAGAAGGGCTGGACGTAGTCATGGCCGAGCGCACGGCGATTGTCATTGCTCACCGTCTTTCCACAATTAAACATGCAGACCGGATCATTGTCATGGACCACGGCCGTATCCTTGAAGAAGGAACCCATAACCAGCTCATAGCCCAGGGCGGTCATTACGCTGAGTTGTACAACACCTACTTCCGCCACCAATCCTTGGCCTACATTAATGAAGAATTTCTGGAAGTCACCGCGTAGCCTACACAAAAAAGACCTGCCAGATAGCAGGTCTTTTGGGCAGTACAAGGGGCAGGTTTTAATGAGCGGCCGGACCAGGTTGTGGTTGTAAAACCCTCTCTGCTTGCAGCAGTTGAATGATTTGCAAGATGGCCCAACGCTTTACTTCTACCTCTTTGGCTTTACGCAGTGGTTCCCCATTCACCATGACCCACATCTGATTTCTAATCTCTTGCAGTTGCATACATCCCTCGCTTTTACGGCATGACGGCCGTTGATTTATATCCATTTGCCCGGAGCATAGGCATAGGCACTTACGGGAAAACTTACATCTGCGTGGGGAGAGCCTTATTTCACGCCCTTTTTACCGCCACAAAATCCAACACCTGGGGCAGCAGCGAAATGCGTGTTACATTGGACGGAAAATCTTGCACAGTTCCCTGGTTAGCCCGATCAAGCCAGACGCCCCGACCATACCCGCCACGCTCTACAGCGCCAATAGCATCGATGTGCAAATTATCCCCGACATACATGCAATGGGCAGGTGGTGTTTGCAGGCGCGCGGCCGCCCGCCTAAAAATGGTGGTGCTGGGTTTATGAACGCCTACCTCTTCACTGATGGTTATGTGGTGTGCTGGAATAAACTGCCCTACCAGACCTTCGATAGTTGATCGTACAGACCGGGAATGATTCGATAGAATACCCAGCTTGACATTGAGCGCTTGTAATGCTTCCAGCGTGGGCAATACGTCATCATACAACGAGGTAGGCAGCAAACCATAGGCCGTGTAAAGATGATACGCCAGTTCCCGGCTGGTATCAGAATGACCAAGCCGTACCAGTAACTGCTGGTAAAAGTAGATGATCTCGCGCTTGGTTTGGGGCTTAATAGCACCGTTGACGCGCCCCAATGCAATGTCGCCTAGCAGCTCATAACGTGCCTGGCGAAAGGCGTCAATTGGGTAATTGACGCCGTTACTTTGAAATAAGGCGGCAGTTCGTTCAATATGCGTGAGATCTTTTTGCAGGGTATAGGCCAGTGTAAAATCCCAATCCAATATGATGACCGTCACCCCGTCATGGTTCATTTTCATCCATACGGCTCCTTTGTAATGACTATGCCTTAAACCTGAAGCATTGTAAGGGTTAAAGGGGCATTTAAGAGTGAAGAAGACGATGAATCCATAGTTCTTCTTACCGTTTAGTGAAGGGGGTATCGTTAACAAAAGCATGTTTCCCATGCCCAGCAGGTGATTATGTAAAAAACGGTGCCTTACCCAAACAAGTCGGCGTTGAGCTTTTCATCCTCGGCGTCACTGAGGCCAGCCATGCCGGTGGGAACGCCTTTTTTGGCTTTCATGTCAGCGTAAAACGTTTCGTCATAACGGCGAGATTTAATGGGGATGGGCATCTTCACTCCCCATCCCAACAGCAGCACTTCTTCTTTTTCTTGCAAGCGGGCCAGCATACCACGCAGCTGATCTCGGCCGGCCAGCCCCGTAAGCACGGCGCGGATGTCATCTTCGTCACCCAGCCAGCCAGTGATGCGTGTGCCAAGCTGGCTCATCACTTCATCATCAATGCCCGACGGCCGTTGGTCTACCACCAGCAGGGTCACAAAATATTTGCGCAGTTCACGGGCAATAATGCCAAACGCCGTCTGATTGGACAGGGCCGGGTTCAGCAGCTTGTGTGCCTCTTCAATGGCAATGAGCAACGGTCGTGGCGCGGCGTGGCCGTACGTTTTGTGCTGTTCCGTCTGCTTTACCCAATGTTGGCGAATGCGCCGCGTCAGCACGTTAGACACCAGTAGGTAATCCAGGTCATTGTCATATTCGCCAAAACTAAGAATGACATGACGGCCGTTTTCCAGCTTATCCACCATCTCTGTCACGGCATCCAACGCCGGGCGCTCTACCACGTAGGGCCGGTCGTAAATACGGCTCAACTTGCGGTGCAGCGCCTCTGCCGCTTTATCATGCACGTTATTGGCCCGCGCCCAGGCAGCCACAGAGTTGGCCGCCGGAAACGTTTTGCCGCTTTCCGGGTCAACATCCACCGCGCCCGGTTCCAGCTTCATAAACTCGGCAAACCAGGCGTGCTCAAAGGCACGGTTGAGCGCATTTAACGTCACCCCGGCGGTGTCCGTCAGGTTTAGGGCTTCACCCAGCAGTTCAATATCGCTGGTCTGGAAGTCAGACAGGGCAATTTCCAGCGTAAAGTCAGGCGATTTTCCCCGTACCATGGCTCCCTTGCCTAAGGCCGCCACCTGCACTTTGCTGCCGAAAAGCGAACGCAAGCCACGCACCGTCTTTTCATTGTCTGCATCCAGATCATCAAAAGCGTACTCATTGTGCATATCAAAAACCAGGGCGGCGGCGGCGTCTTCACGCATCAGCCCGGCCAGCACCATGCGCGTTAGAAAGCTCTTGCCTGTGCCCGTGGCCCCAAAGATGCCGCTGGAGCGCTTGACAAACTTATGCAAATCTACCCGCACCGGGTAGCCCTGCTCAATGGTATGGCCAACAATAAACATGCCTTTGCCGTCATCACCAAAGATTTGGGCCACATCCGCCTCGTTGGCCGGGCGTACTGCGGCGTGATGGGCGGGCACGGTTTTCACCGGTTTGGGGCCAGGGTTTTCCTGCCCTTTTTCAACACGGGCTTCCCAGGCACGGCGTTCGGCGGTACCAAAATCGGGCCCCATGTCCAGCATCAGGGTGGGGTACATTGTCAGGGTGGTGTAAAGGGTTTTGCCCAGCAGGGCTTGCTGGATGACCGGCTGCAGCCGGTCACTCTTTTCATCGGCAAAGCGGGGATCGGTGGCCCCCAGCTGCAAATCGGTGACCAGGCCAAAGTAACGGTAACGGCCGTTGTCACACACCACAAAGCTGCCTTCCTGCACCTGATCTGCCGGCACAGTCAACCGGATGCGAAACCCTTCCTTTAAGCCACCACCGACAATATAACCAATTGTTGTGTTCATTTCTGCCATTGCCTTCTCCGCGTTGGTTTGTATGATTGATTATACCGGTTTTCCTACACAGGACGCAGCGGCGGTAAACCACGCCAAGCGTGCCGCGGATGTGGGGTGAGCAAGCGCCTATGTTACGAATTTAAAAATAGCCTGTTATAAATGTGATACTTACGCCGACATACCTTGTAGAAACAACGAATGAAGCTCAAGGCAAACGTCACGAGCTCACAAACATCATTCGTTAATCACTGGAGATCATGCATGAAGACCAGTTCGCCGCAAACGGCAACCCAATCAATGCTCTGGCTGATAGCCACCCTGGCTGACGCGCCGCCAGCAACGTCCTCGTTGCCGGCCACGGATGATACCGCGTTGGTGCGGCAGGCTCAACAGGACTTACAACACTTTACCGAATTGTATGAGCGTCATGTGCAGCGTGTCTACCGCTACTTGTTGGTGCGTGTGGGCAATGTGGCCGATGCTCAAGATTTAACGTCACAAACGTTCATAGCAGCGATGGAGAACCTGGACAAATACAAAGGTCAACGGCCGTTCCTGGCCTGGTTGTTTGGCATTGCGCGCAACAAAGCAACAGATATGTACCGCCAACGCCGCCCAGACGCTGACCTGGACACGGCCGTGTCTCTGCCAGACTCAGATGAGCATCCAGACGACATCGTACACCATCACCTGAGTATGGAACTGGTAACGCGTAAGCTGCAAACCATTGCCCCAGACCGGGCTGAAGCCATCTCGCTACGGCTCATTGCCGGGCTGGAGGTGGCTGAAGTGGCCCGCCTCATGGACAAGAATGAGCCAGCTGTGCGCATGTTGCTCCATCGTGGCCTGCGCGATTTACAGGCCCAACTACATCCGGTTGGGGAGGATGCATCATGAAGAAGACAGAACAACAATTAGCCGATGAACTGGAACAGACGATCGCGGCCGTTATGCAGGGCAAAACCATGCCTCCTGCTGACGAAATCCAGGCCAACGAAGCCCACCTGGCCGCTGACCTGGTTCACCTGGCCGCACGCACCAACCCGGATCCCATCTTTGTGGCGCAGTTACAGCGGCGGCTCTCAGCCAGAGCTATTCAATTAAAAAAAATTAAACAATCGCCAGAACGAGCATCGTTCTGGCAAGACCTCACACAAATGTTAAAGGAAGGATTTACCATGAAACGTACTTACGCGCTGGGCACGCTTATCGCCCTAATTGTCTTTGTAGGAAGTTATGGTTTGTGGCGCACCCTCTCACCAGGCAGTACTCCTGGCCAAGTAGCCGAAGTGACGCCCATTCCGGCAGACACCCTGCCTGATGAAAACACCACAGTGTCCGGCCAGCCCTTGGCCCAACTGCCCCGGTTTCAAACCCAGAATCCGGCGGGAGGCATGGGGGGGGGCGGCGACGCCGCCAACGAGGCAGCTATGACGTCTATGCCTATTGAGGGCGACTTTGACATGAAGATGATGGACCCGTTCTCCGGCACCACCTTCATCCTCAACGGCACCTTACCAAGTGAACCTACCAGCGGCCTGGTACAACAACGGCAGCCTGAGGTAGCCTTAGACATTGCCACCGTCCGGCAGATCGCCAATCAGTATGGTTTCACCGGTCCCGTTTACGTGGAAACGTACTCGTCAGATGTGCCGTCTGACCAGCCACCGCCGGTGTACATTGTGTTTGATGGCCCGCGCAATCTGCGCCTGGACTCCTGGTCTATCAATTACACAGATGAAGCTGCTGCTGCCAAGATCAATTATGATAACCCCACCCTGCGGCCTGAGACTGTAGGTATTGCCGAAGCGTTTCTGACGCAGCGCGGCCAGCTTAACTTCTCTTATGTGGCCGAGGCCCAATTGGGGGACAGTGTGCTCTTTTACCGGCTGGTAGACGGCCGTAAAGTGAATGAACCGGAAATCTCTGTCACCGTAAATCAGGATAACGAAGTTGTGTACGTCTTTGATAATACGTCTACTGACTGGGCTGCTGTGGGCAACTACCCTATCATCACCGCCGAACAGGCCTGGCAGCAGGTGCAAGCTGGCATTTTTGAAAACAGCATCCAATACCAGATGATGCCGGTCGATTTGGGCGAACCCGTGTTTATTGAAGAGCCTGCCTACCTGGCCGATTACAAATATTGGCCGCGAGATTTTGTGCCGGGCAGCGAAGTTCATCTGTACGAATGGCCTATCGTTTACCGGCCCGTCGATGGCGGCGACCCGCTTGTTAAGGTTCGCACGTTCACTGTCATAGCAGATACAGCTACGCTCAATGCCCTGGTGGACGGCCGTGACAGCCAACTGCACCTCTGGGGGACGTTAAATGAAAACCGGACCCAATTACAATTGGCCGGATGGGAGCCTTTGGGTGAATACAACCCTATCTATCAGCAAGGCGTGGTACGGCGGCAAGATGAGCAACTGCTCTTTTATGGCCAGGAAGGGGACATCTACATTCTGCCCAATGCCCCGGCCGACATCGAAAATGGGCTAGAAGTAAACGTCTTTGGTTACGCCGCCCGTGACATGGGTCTGGAATACCCCGTGTTAGATTGGGAAAGCATTGACAAGTACATAGAATACCCGGAACCGGAACTGTCAGAGGAGGGTCAAATCATTGAGGATATGCTTATAGAACCCTTTGTACCTTTCCACTACAGCGAAGTACAAGTTAATGGGGCAGAGTTGGTTTATTACCTGACCTACGCCTTCCCGGAAATACCAGAAGGTGAAGACCCAATGTGGCGGCCAGCACCCACCATCTTCCTGCAGCCGGCCTGGGCCTTCAGCGGTACAGCGGACAACGGCGATGAAATCAAGCTGTTCGTGCAGGCAGTGGCAGATGACTATCTGCAGCCGTAATTGGAAGTGATCTAGACATCACGTCCACTCAGGTGAGGGTCACCTCAGAGATGACCCTCACCTACAACAAAATGCAGGCTGCGCAGCAAAGCTTCTTAGTAGACTATTTTCAGAAACAGGCCTGCACTAAAAACTGAACACTAATTACTGAAAACCGGACACTGATTACTGAACACTGAACACTGATTACTGAACACTGATTACTGATACCAGGATGCTCACTACCCTCAGCCTGACATAACCATCAATGACCGCTTGCTTTTCACCCCCGGTCATGCTTCGCCACAAGCCAATCAACCTTCCCCATTTTTACTCTTTTTCATTATCCGCTTCTTTAGGGGCATTAAAGTTTACATAAATACGAGCGTTGGCTGTTTTGGCCAGATCACGCAGCGTCTCTAACTCCAATAACCGTAGGAGCGCAGGATGTTCACTATAAGCTTGGGCACTTTGCTCACGCGCTTGCATGGTCCGAATGTCTGCCTGTGTTTTAATGCGCTGCACCTCCGCTTCACTTTCTGCCGACAGCCGTTGGGCTTCGGTTTGGGCATCAGCTTCCAGGCGGCGCACGGACGTCCTGGCTTCGGCATCCATACGCTGAACTTCCGCTTTAGTACGCGCTTCCACCAACTGCGCCTGGCTCATGCGTTCGGCAGCCAGGACACGATTCATAATCTCTTGCAAATTGCCCGGAAAAATAAGATCCTTCACTGCCGCTCGCAAAATCGCCACGCCATAATCGGCCGCCGCTTCTTTCACATCTTGCAAGATGTCTTCACTCAGACGGTTGCGGTTGGTTAAAATCTCTTCCAGGGTCATGGTGGCCAGGGAACGACGGGCCGCTAACTGTACATCACTGTACAGGCGGTCTTCGTAGTTTTCCACCTGATGTAACGCCGCCTGCGGATTGGTAACCCGGAACTGCACGATGATGCTGACACGGATAGCTACTTTATCGGCCGTTAAAATCTCCTGGCCCCTAATGGTCAATTCCCGCTCCCGCACATCCACCACAGTAATTTCTACTTTGGGACGACGGTAGAAAGCCAGGTCTATCTGGCGGGGAATGACATGGCGCCCGGCTTCTAGTACCCGCGTTAACACTCCATCTTCATACCACAATCCACGATGAGTATCTTTAATAATCACCACCCGCTGTTGGTTTTGTGCCATATACCTGGCCTCCTGGTTCACGAGATGTGCCCTGGGACAAGGCCGATGTGGAGGACGAATTTTCAGATGGGCATTCGCTGAGTCACAGTCGCATTGCGTGACAACGACACCTGATGGCCATTCGCTCTTGACCTTGCCAGGGCTGGGATAATTATAAACATGAAGGTGCAGCGAGCAAAACGGCCGTTACCGGTCCAGGGCAATGATCCCTTTTTCCAGGGCAACGGTGACGGCGGCGGTACGGCCGTCTACGTTCAGCTTGTTGTAAATGTGGATCAGGTGGGTTTTGACGGTAGCCGTGCTGATATGCAATGTTTTACCAATTTTCTGGTTGCTGGCGCCGGTGGCCACCAACTGCAGCACTTCAATTTCGCGGGCACTCAAGTTCTCTTCGGCCGGGGCGCGCATTCGGGTCATAAGGCGGGAAGCCACCGCAGGCGCCAACACCGATTCTCCCCTGGCAGCGGCACGAACAGCCCGGAACAGCTCTTCCCGCGGGGTATCTTTCAGCAGGTAACCAGTGGCCCCAGCCTCAACAGCACGCACAATGTCTGCGTCTGAATCATAGGTCGTCAGCACCAGGATATGCGCCGACGGCCGTGCCTCTTTGATCGCCATAATGGCCCCCACGCCATCTAAACCGGGCATCCGCAAATCCATCAAGGTAACGTCTGGGGTGAGCGCGTTATGTAGGGTTACGGCCGTGTGGCCATCGGCGGCCAATCCTACTACCACAAAGTCTTCCTGCCCGGCCAGCATCCCAGCCAGCCCTTCACGCACCACCGGGTGATCATCAGCAATAAGAATATGAATTGTTTTCATTTCACACTGTCTTCCGGTAAATATGATACGCCTGCACGGTTTGCATCCCCACGCTTTCATACAGGCGGGGAGCGTTGGTCAGGCTGGCTGAGTCTACATTAAGCATCACTTTTTTGAAGCCCCCCTGATAAAAGTGTGCGAAGGAATGCCGGAGCAGCGCTTTGCCCAATCCCTGTCGGCGATACGGCCGCCGCACGCCTAAATGGTCAATCCAACCCGCCTTCGACACCTCGCTATAAAAACACAGGCAAACGGCGGCAACTTCATCCCCCGCCCAGGCCAGATACCACCACGACGGATCAAAACCAGGCCGATCCAGCCCCATGCGGTCACACCAGCCGGCAAATGAAAGCGGTGCGTGGTACCCTTTGTCTTGTGACGCGGCCTCATCGGCTATGTAGGTAGCATAGGTGTCTTTTTCTGGGTTGTACGGCCGTACCACCATACCGGCTGGCCAATGGGGCTCAGGTGGCGGGCAGGTCATCACTATTTCCATGGTAGAAAAAGTAAGGCCTCGCTCGTAGCCAGCGTGGGTGTAAACGTGTTGCAGTGTCTGGTTTTTGTCGCTAATCTGGGCGATTAGCGAACCATCATGGGTAATACTTGCTTCCGCCAGTTGTAACAAGTGAACCCCCACACCAGTATCTGCTGCCGCGGCCAAAAACAACATGGGCATCGTCCGGTTGTCTGTGAGATCAAGATAGGCGACGGCCGTGCCATCTGCCCGCAGTGCCAGCCAGGTCTCAGTTTTCAGGTTAAGCTGTTGCCAGCGCACGGCCAAATCAGCCGCCGTAAACGTCACCCCTTGAAAATCGGCCGTTAATTGAGAGGCTATCAAGTTCAAAACGGCAGATGCATCACTGGGTGTTGCCGGGCGAATATGCCACTCCTCAAACAGGCTCGTTGCGTTCATGGCTCACCGGTAACAGGGATGGACACCACCACCGTGGTTCCTTCACCTGGTTCGCTTTCAATCTCCACGTTCCCCCCCCATTGTTCCACCCGTTCGTGCATGGCTTGCAGGCCATAGCCGCCGCGCAAGGGGGAAGGGGCAGCGCCGTTGAAGCCCATGCCGTTGTCCTGCACGTCTAAAACCACCACATCTCCTATGTAGGAGAGGGTAAGCTGCACGGCCGTGGCCTGGGCATGTTTGCGAATATTGTTCAACGCTTCCTGGGCGGCCCGTAATAACGTCACCTCAATATCAGGATGCAGCAGGAAGGGGCTGCCCGTGATGGTGGTGGTGATAAGAATCGTTGTCTCTTCTTGCCAGCGCCGGGCCGTGCGTTCTATAGCCTCTATCAACGATTGCTGCTCCAGCAGATCAGGGCGCAAATCTTGGACCACACGCCGTGCCTGGTCCAGACTGGTGCGCGCTGTGGCCCGCGCCCGATTTAAATGTTTTTGGGCCGTCTCGCGGTCGTCAGGCAAGGCCTGGTCTGCCGCTTCCAGGTGCATGACGATGCTGGTAAACCCTTGGGCCAGCGTGTCATGGATTTCATGGGCCAGCCGCTGCCGTTCTTCCAACATGCCTTCGCGCCGCTCTGCCGCCGCCAGCTCTGCCTGGGCCGCTTCTAACTGTTCGATCAGCTGCCGCCGCCGGATGCTTTGCCCAATAACGGCCGACATCCATGTGCCCAAAATGATGCCGGCCCCGGCCATAGCCAGGTATACCCATACCCATTCATTGGCCAGAGAAAACGCCTGGCCGGTATCCGCTAACTGCCGCGAAATGATGAGCATTGTCAAAACAACTGTGGTGATAACGGCATGCGCAATAAACAGATGGCGGAATATCTGGCCAAAAAGGCCAAACAACACAAAGTAATAGGCGGGGGAGAGGGTGACAAGCACATACCACAGCCCAATGTCGCCTAGTAAGATCATAAAGCGCAGCCAGGACCGTTGTTCCCAATGGGGAGGGCGCCCATAAGCCAGCCGCAACCCGCCACCATGCCAGAGCACCAGCCCGCCGGTGAGGGCCAGGGGCAGCCAGATAGAGGCCAGCCGGCTATCCTCCACCAACATCACCACCGAAAACAGCACAGAGCCATAAAACAGGGTAGCCCACAACCAGTCCCATTTTTCCCAAACGTCCCTGTGCTGTTCATGCCTTGTCATGTTATTTTTCATAATACCTCTGACAGGCATGACCTTTGCCAGCGGTGAGTTATGCGCTGCCAGCCTGCCAGTTTAGCGGCTACCAGTGTAACAGCAACTATTCCCACCGGAAAGTAAAACGAGAGATGGCCAGGCCGGCCAACAACATGGTGGTGATCACGACCAGCGAGGTACCATTCCATATACCCTGAAACCAGATGTCTTCCAACAAGATGACCACATGCGTCAGCGGCAGCAGTTGAGCCACTTGCTGCACCGTTTCTGGCATGATAAACCGGGGCATGGCCGCGCCAGAAAGAAACAACATTGGGTAAAAGATGGCCATACCCACGGCCTGCGCCGTACGTGGGGTGGGCATGACCCCTGCCAGGACAAACCCCACCGCAAAAAAGCTAAATGCGCTTAACAAAATAGCAGGGATGATCATGACATCGCCGTTTGGAATGCGTAAGCCATAAAAAAGGGTGCCCACCATCATCAGCAAAAGAACACCCACGGCCGTCATCACCACCTGCACCGCCACCTGTGACCACAATATGGCGCTGGATTGCACAGGCGTGGCCCGTAACCGGCGCAAAATGCCCTGTTCGCGGTAGTTAGACAGCGTGATGGGAATGCCTAACATGCCAATGGTGCCGATGATCATGCCGATATAACCGGGTACAGACAGGTCCACCTGACCATAACCGCCCAGAGAGGGGTCTGGTTCGTTGCCAAAGATAGCGCCAAAGAGCACCATCAACATCACCGGGAAAGCCAGGGTGAAAAACGCCCCCACCGGCTCGCGGAGTTGTAGTTTTAGTTCAGCGTAAGTAAGTTTAAGAAAGGGTTTCATGTTATCTTCCTGTGGGCCACCGCGCACGATGCCCTACGCGCGGATATGTCGTCCGGTTAACGCTAAAAACACATCTTCCAGGTTGGCCTGTTGTACGCGCAGGTCAGCCGGGGCGATGTTATGCCCGGCCAAAGCCGCGGCCACATGGGCCAGCAAGGAACCGTGGCCCTGAATGGTGATGTGCTGGTTCTGTCGGGTCACGGCCGTGACCCCGGCCACCGTGGTTAATATATCGGCGTCAAACGCCTGCGGTGCCGTGAAACGTACCTGCATCTCAGCGTTCAGACTGGCTACCAGGTTGGCCGGGGTATCCAGCGCCAGCACACGGCCGTGGTCTATGATGGCTACCCGGTCAGCCAGGGCTTCAATTTCATCCATGTAATGGGTGATCAGCACCACCGTCTTACCCTGGTCACAAATGGCCCGCACCAGGTCCCAGGTGGCCCGGCGCGCCTGGGGGTCTAGCCCCGTCGTCAGCTCATCCAAAAAGACAATCTCCGGATCATTAAGCAGCGCCAGGGAGATGAACAATCGCTGTTTCTGCCCGCCAGACAGCTTGCCAAAGGGGGCGCTACGCTTTTCGGCCAATCCCCACTGTGTTAATAACGGTTCCCAGGGCACGGTGCGCTCGTAAAAGGATGCATAGAGGTCGAGCACTTCCCACACCTTCAGCCGGTCTGGCAGGGCCGCTTCTTGCAGCTGGGTGCCAATACGGTTGCCCAAGGCCTTTGGCGCCGACTGCGGGTTCATGCCCAGGACGGAAATCGCCCCCCCATCCGGCTTACGTAAACCCACGATTGACTCGATGGTGGTCGTCTTGCCGGCGCCGTTTGGCCCCACAATGCCAAAGATTTCACCTTTCTGCACAGTTAGCGAAACATCTTCCACCGCTACGGTATCACCGTAGGTTTTGCGCAAATGCTGCACTTCAATGACGGTTGACATAGTTACCTCTTGTCGAGTTTAGTCGGCTGGCGACCAAAGATAAAGGCCAGGCCCACCAAAATAATAAAAATAACACTCAGATAGACCCAATTGATATTAAACATGAGGAAACCAGGGGGATTGATCATTGATAGTGATGCCGGCAAAACTGAGGGCTATGGCCACGCCGATGAGGATGATGGCCGAACCGATAAAAAATTGGTTTCTTCTTTCTGGGGTCATGTATGTACTCCTTGGGCGGTAGGTGGTTAAATGATGCCTACAGGTTACCCGGTGCCAAGGGGGAAGTCACCAATCCAGCGGTGGAATGGCTGTGACCAGGGGGTGGATTATTCGATCAACCTGTTGGGGGGCGGGCATCAACCGATCGGTTGACTTTAATAGGCTGCGTCGTCCAGGGCCTGGTGTTCTTCACGCAGGCGCAGGTAGCTGTCATACCGCTGGGGTGAGATATCACCACGTTTGACGGCCGCACGCACGGCGCAGCCCGGTTCATGATGATGGCTGCAGTCGCTGAAACGGCAGTCTGCTACCAGGGGTGCAATTTCACGGAAGTAGGCGTCTACTTCCGTCGGTTCCAGATCATACAAGGCCAGGCCACGGATGCCAGGGGTGTCGGCCACGTAGCCGCCGCCATCCAGCGGCAGCAGTTCGGCGTAACGGGTGGTGTGCATCCCCTTACCGCTGGCCTGGCTAACTTCGTTTACCTTCAGACCCAGCCCTGGCTGGACAGCATTGAGCAGGCTGGACTTGCCCACACCAGACGACCCGGCAAAAACAGAGAGTTTATTATGCAGGCAGGCCTGCAGTTCATCAATGCCCACGTTTTGTTTGGCGCTGGTGTAGATAACACGGTACCCAATGTCTGCGTACAAACCAAACTGCTGGCGGGCTTTTTCAAGGCCCGTCAGGTCTATTTTGTTGACACAGATAACGGCCGTCAATGCATTCATCTCCGCCACCACCAAAAAGCGATCCAGCTTGCGCAGGCTGGGGTGCGGCTCTTTGACGGCAAAGATAAACACCACCTGGTCTACATTGGCTACCAGCACCTGCTCTTGCTCGGTGGCGATGGCCCGGTTGTGGGCCGACGGCCGTGAGCGGGACAACACCGATGTACGTTCGACGATCTCTTCAATGGTGCCTGTGCCATCATCATTTAAGGAAAGGCATACCCAATCCCCCACGGCGATGATGGAGCTTTCCTGCCACGCCTTTTTTAACCGGCCCGGCAGGTGCGCCACAACCTCCCCTTTGTCCGTCTGCACGGTAAAGAAGCCGCTGATGGCTTTAATAACCCGGCCGTTTAACTGTTTCAAAAGGACTCCCAGATATTTTTAACCATCCGCCCCTTCTCGAAGATCAACCCAGAAATGATGCAATCGAAAAGGGGAAATGGGAAACGGCCGTTCAAGAATATGGCTTAATTCACTAATGCCGCTATTTTGCCACCCCTCAACATTTCTCTCGATTGGAGACATTGGCTCATTATATGATTCCATAGCAGCATTTACTTCTAGTAAAATAGTCTCAAGGTCCATATTTTGAACATACCCGACTATAGCGGAAGATATTTCCCCCTTTGCATAAGCATGTTCTTCCGTAATGAAACGTCGAACACCCTTTTCAATGTATAAAGTGGTCAACACCTTGTTTTTCTGGAGGGGCTTGCCAAGGCGTTTACATTCAATATAGAAATTGCGAGCGCTACGTCTCGGATCAGATTCCAGGTGATCTATATACCCCCAATAAAAATCTGGTATCTTCTTTTTGCGAGGTGAATTTGGTCTATCATCAGCATCAGGAGGATTTCGCCCTTCTGCTGTAGGTGGATAGTCAAAACCCTTTGTCATATCGCCTTTGTGCAAGGCCCTATTTGCCTCGATTAAGCAAAAATAAAGTTCTGTATTTAGCTTTTCTTCGTTTACATCGGAAAAGGTTAAGTGTGTCTTTTTCTGTAAGAGGGAAAGGGCTAATACAAGCACTTCAACAACTCGTTTTTCATGGTTTTTCCAAACAGATAATTGCGAGATTCGAGGCTGGCTCATAGATATGACTGGATTGATCAAATCACAAATTCTTGCATATGGATTGCTTGTAGTAGAGTTGCTTCAGCATCTTCGCGGGCAAGGCTGCGCGTCCACAATCGGCGTTCATTACGTTTGATGATGAATATATTGGTATCAGTCACAGCACGAACCATGCCGTCAATATAAATTTGTGAGCTTACTGGCTGGCGCAAAGTTTCGCTCAGATGAGATAATAGGTGCTGCCACGCATCTTCTTCTGTCATCTGGACGGCAGGGAGAGGTTCGTTAACTTCCTGTGTCGTAAAGACAATAGCCAACATTGGCACAAACGCCGGTCGGATAATTCGCCATCTAAAATCCCCTCCAAGGGGTTCCATTTCTCGATTCCACATTTGCAAGAAAGCATAAAGATACCCTTCAAGCCCGCGTTCTTTATTCCGATCTCCATGTAAATCAGCAATTGTGCCTTGTATATTCGGATACTGTTCAACAGGTTCTACCGCTTTGCTACTTCCCCCACGATAGAAAAATTCGAGCCCTATTTCGCACATATCCAAAATCAAGTCACGCTCAGATTCACTGAGATCATAAAGTTCAAAAATGGCTTCGTCTAAGTCTCTTTCAAATAACTCTTGTATTCGTTTGATTTCTTCGATAGGTAATCCATTCGGATCGAGTATGCTGCGCGGTGTGGGGTTCCAATGCCTCAACTTGTCCACTATATCAACAATCCGTTGTCGCAGTTCTGTGTTTTCGGGGAAGCAAATGGGCAAGTTTAACAACCCATCCTGTAAGTGGATTTCATGATGCCATGTTCCCCATGAACTGGTCGTCATAAAAAAGAAGTACCTGGCAAGGGATGACCATAGAATTCCTGTCAAGATTTTTCGCTCCCAATCTTCTGCATAATCTAATTTTATGCCGTGAACTGAATTGCGAAAACAATATCTTCTGTTTTCAAAACGCGCCTCAATTCGCCCATTGGCTTCATCTGTTTGTGTTATTCCTCTTTTCACTAACAATCGCCATCCATCATATAAATCACGAATTCCGCGACGATGAACCTCTTGGGGAACTGACTGAATATCATCATCTGTAATTAACTTATATCGTGTCAGTTTTTCAGCAGGAAGTTCTCTATATTCCTTGAGCCACCCACTTTGTTTAACTGAACCTGGTGTATAGCCTTGGCCAGTTATCCACTTTCTGCTTTGTGCCATTTCGTTCAAGTTTATTTCTATATTTAAAGTATGAATCAGACTAGTATCGTGTTGATTTCCCCACCAATACGTTTTCCAAAGCCAGTCATTGTTTTCTATATCAAGCTGCCGTACCCGATGTAAATCTGGCAAGCCTAAAATAATCGCTTGTACATTGTCTATAAACTCGGTTTTCTTTGCTGACCAATATTGAATAAAGTGAGATGAACCTGCTTCACCCGGCTGGTAGTGAATAAAACAGAAAGGAGAGATGGCACCACTGAAAAAAGCGGTACGGACATGCGTGAAATTAACCACCTTTTTAACGATGCTTTCACACAACCAGCGTTGGCGGAATTTTAGGCTGTTTTTGTGCCGCTTAAGAAGAACCCCTGTAGAAACGAGAAGCCCAACTTCGCCCTCAGGCTTTAGTAATGTTGACGCTCTGGCTATAAACGCCTGTGAAAGCTCTTTATCACCAATAGACCAGCCAAATACATCACACCATCTTTGCGCATATTCTTGTGCTGCCTGGAGTTCTGGTGTGCCTTCACTCTTTTTCAGATAACCCCAGGGTGGATTACCGACGATGATGTCAAAGGAATGGGCCGAAAAGGGTAGCGAATCTATTGAATCCAGCAATTTGACAAACTCAGCCCGGCCAGCAAACCGCTTGTTACTGTCTACATAATCCGCAAGAAAAGCCCTTTCTGAATGCAACAAAGTAAATGTGTTTCCCTGATACAAAACATGATAATGCGTCGCGTCTGCGGGATATTCTGGGTCATAAATGAGGTATGGCAAAGGCTTCTCACCATTTGCATACTCTATTTGCGCCAGAATGTCCTTTGGTTCCTGATAGTGGAGCAGGGCCAAATACAAACTAAATGCAGCTACATGAACGGCTTCCTCATTGATTTCAATACCCGTTATTTGTTCTCTAAGAATCTGACGTAGCTCTATGGCGTTTAACGGTTGTTGAGACAGACTTTCTCGATAACGAACGATTCTACGAAAAGCTTGAACTAAAAATATAGCCGAACCACAGGCAAAATCCAACACTTTGGGATTCGTTGCTAACCGTTCCGGGGTTAAAAGCTGTGACAATACATATTCAACCAGGACGCTAGGCGTGTAATGAGTTCCCGAATCAGAAGCACTCGCCTTATGATAAAACTCTTCATAGATACTACTAATCAATTCAATTGGAATAATTTCAAAATCATATGCCCATAAAAACAATTTGGGTTGCCTTATATCTGCATCTCCTAATAACAACCCACGAAGTAAATTCAAATGATCTTGCGTAATTGCATTTTCTTCTTCCAAATCACGCGGGAACATGTCTCCATTAAAATGATTAGCCAGTTGATTGAACAAAGCATAGGTGAAATCTTTGTCACGTAAGACACGGGTATACCGACTGGTTTCACTATTTGAACTCAGGAGGCGTGTATCAGGAGTTTCCAAAAGCTCTAACCAATCTGGCCGCCACTTGGGATGGCTTTCATCTGCCGCTACCTGCTTGAAATAGTCAGGAGTCAAGATTCCTCGGTCTTCGAGATACCGAACGAAGATGGAGCGGCCAATGAGGGCATGAATGTGCCTTTGTTTTATGTCTGGGTCAATCTCTATCAGGTTTTTGCGCACAGTTTTCAAATCTAAAATCAGACGCTTGTCTGCACGATATTCTAATCGTCCTAGGTTCTTGTCTTTGAAGACCTGACCAGACTCTACTCGCTCGCGATGATACTCATATAGCTTGTGGCTTATATCTGCTATTCGATTAACTACATCTAACGGTTCAATATTTTCCCACTCGGAGACAGTCTGCGCTGGATAATCATTGAGGCTATAAACCCTCAATTCGCCTGGGTATGCCACAAAAAGAAAGTGGGGACGTGCCATGCACCATATACGCCGGAAAATATTTAACAATGTGGATGCATCACTGTTTTGAGAACTACAAAAAACGATGATGGGATCATTGTTGACGAAAAAAATTTTATCTGCACCAGCTTTTTGTGCAAGGGATAGCCAATCCCCTTTTTCTAACCATGCTTCAACATCAGGTGACACATTGTTTGGCAAATTGGTGGTGCTAAATAATGAACCATCTACAAAATCAAGATGGTCATACACAGCATTCAAAATAGCCGTAGGTGATTCGCCCGCGCCGTTTGAAGAAGATACAGACATATGATGGACTTTTCCACGCCTTAAGAATCCTAACTTAATTCTGATAGAACAATATTTCTATATATCTTAGCACAAAATCTCCAAATATATAGACATAAATTGCATTACTTTGGATGGGTTTCCGTCAATTTTGCCTAAGCTACGCCAAAATGGTCACACTTAGCCTCTTTTGGTTTGTGAACCCAGGCTTTGATAGAATACCTGTAAATTGCACAATTCCCAACTGGAGAAGATGAATGAGTAAAAAAAGTGGACCCTCTGTCCGTGAACGACGGGCTCAGTACCAGGCTGAACAACAACGCCGGCGTCGGCTGTATTATGGCGGCGCGGCCGTGGCCGCCGTAGCCATCATTGCCCTGTTTGCCCTCTTGCGGCAGGCCAATGCCCCTACCCTGGAAGATGTGATCTTACCGGCGTCGCTGGAAGCGCCGGCTAACGCCGATGGCAAAGCATGGGGGCCGGTCGGCGCGCCTGTCCTTATTGAAGAGTATGCTGACTTCCAATGCCCCTACTGTGGCCAGTTTGCCGAAGGCGTGGGGCAGCAGTTGGCTGAGGCCTATGCTGCTTCCGGCCAGGTGCGCTTTGAGTACAACAACTTTGCTTTTCTTGGCAGCGAATCTTTCAACGCGGCTGAGGCGGCCGAATGCGCCAACGAACAGGGGCAGTTCTGGCAGTATCATGACACGCTCTTTGCCAACCAGCGCGGTGAAAACATCGGTGCGTTCCGCACTGCCGCCCTGAAGAACTTTGCCGTGGCCATTGGCCTGGATGAAGCGGCTTTTAATGATTGCCTGGATTCCGGCAAATATAAAGACGAGGTGCAGGCTGAAAAAGCAGAAGGCGAGGCGCGTGATAT
The DNA here is from genome assembly GCA_011525915.1 of Ardenticatenaceae bacterium. Taxonomy (GTDB): domain Bacteria; phylum Chloroflexota; class Anaerolineae; order Promineifilales; family Promineifilaceae; genus CAADGU01. Next base: position 132,968 of record WYBM01000027.1, read on the forward strand.
TCAATCCACGCCTACCCTGTATTTAAATGGAGAACAATTGCCTGGCGGTCTCTCATTCGAGCAGATGCAGGCGCTTATTGAACAGGCGCTGGCCCAATCGCCCTAACAAACGGCCGTTACCCATGAAATCACCTAAGCTCAATCACTTATTACAAAGGCATGGGGCACACCTGGCTTTTTTGGTGGCCCTCACGGCTACTCTGGGCAGCCTCTATTTCAGCGAGATACGCCACTTCATCCCCTGCACCTTGTGCTGGTATCAGCGCATTCTCATGTACCCACTGGTGATCATTACGCTGGTGGGCATTATTGAACGGGATGACTTTTTGCCCACCTACGTCTTGCCCTTTTCACTGGTGGGCCTATGCCTGTCTGCCTACCACTATGCCATCCAGTGGGGGGTTTTGGGCAGCACCACGGCCTGCACCATAGGCATTCCCTGCAATGTGCGTTATGTCAACTATCTGGGCTTTATCACCATTCCCTTCATGGCCCTGACGGCGTTTAGCTTGATCACCATTATCATGGTCACCACCCGGCGAGCGTACCAACAAAGAGAACCGGCGCCAGCATAACAAACCGGGCAAGAGATACGGCAGAAGGCAAAACCACCCGGCGTTTAGGTAATCGGCAAAAAGTCTTTGGAAAAAGAGCGAGCGAATAGCGGCCAATTACTCGAGTAAACCGCGAGAAAACGCCTCTTTTTACGTCCGAAAACTTTTCGCGGTTTACCTAAAACTTTACCAGGAACGCCGTGATGTACATGATAAGGATACCGGCAGTAATGCCGGCAAAGTTCAGCCAGGAGGCGGCCGTCTCCCCACGCCGTTGGGCATCATTGAGCAGCAGCTTACCCACCTCCCAAATCACCTGCAAAATAGCACCGGCCCCCAGGCTGAGGAACACAACGGCCAGGAACGGGTTAAAGGCAAACCCGCCAATCCAGGTACCCAGCATCGCCGGTGTGCCCGCCAGCAGCGCCAGCAGCACAAAGTTACGCAGCCGGGGCGTCCCACGTACCAGCGGGGCGGCAATGCCCACACCCTCGGTAATGTTGTGCAGGGTAAAACCAATCACCAGGAAGGAACCCAACGCCGCGGCGCCGGTGGCAAAAGCAGCGCCAATAGCCAACCCCTCACCCAGGTTATGCAGGCCAATGCCCAAGGCTATGAACGTGGCCACGGCCGTGGGTGAACTACCGCGCCGCTGGCTGACTGCCAACAAAACCCCCACACTGAGCAGCACCCCAAACACAATCACCGGAATGCCCTGAAAGACACCAGGCAGCTCGGCGGAAATCTCCATCGCTTCCAGCACGGTGTCTATAAAGAGGAAAACCAGCAGGCCAATGGTCAGCGCCAGGAAGGCATTGACCCATTTCTGGTTAACACGACGCATGAATGGATACCACAGCATGCCCAGGGCCACCGGGATGACACCCACATAAATGCCCAACAGCCCATAGGCTATAAACGTGTCCAGCCCGCCCTGGGGCGACTGCACAGCGACGTCTACTTCGGCGTCAAAGGTGATGCCGGTGGCCGTAATCAGCACAATAGGCAGCGGCTCGCCATCGACCCAGGGGTAATTGAGGGAGATGGTAGCCTGTTCCAACCGGCCCAGGGTGTTATCCGGCGTAATCTGGTACTGCCAGTACGCATCGTCCACCAACACCTGGGCAATGGTGACCGGGTCTGGGCCGCCGTTAATGACACTGAGCTGGATACGGCCGTCGTCGGGGAAGGTCACCCGCTGCACCGTCAGCTCCTCCAGCGGCGGAAATGCCCCGGTAAAAAAGGCCAACGGATTAGACGCCATAAACAACGCCACCAGGCCCACTAAAATCAGCAAAGGTAAAATGGCCAGCACCCACTTGGGTAGTTTACTTGCACGAGAGATCAATGTTTGTGCCATGATTATGTTTCCTGTACCTCAAAAAAGCCCATCCAACCCAGTTCAGCAAACTCACTCTGATGGGCGTGAAACATATACAAGCCCGGTTCAAAACCGGCAAAAGAGAATTCTAAGATTCCCCGCTGTGCCTGGCATTGCATAATAGTGTCCACCGTTTTTAGCGTGGGTTTGAGGGTAGTGCCGTGATCATAATAGTCAAAAAAGTTAGCATGGATATGCAGCGAGTTGATGGGGTCAAACTCGGTGATGTTCACCAGGTAAAGACGCTGCAATTGGTCACGTTTGATGCGAATGGGCGCGTCCATGCCATAAGCAAAGGCAATAGAGTTGACGGCATACACCTCATTGTCGCCGTCAAAGTTAGTGTCAAAGGCGTTCATCACCATCACCATTTCATTCACTGACGCATTTTCTGCATAGTGCCGGTTACGGGTTTTAGCAATGTCATGCTCCTCGCCGCTGTACTTTTCCGGGTCAGGGTCAATGATAAAGGCGCCGTAAAGCCCTTTGTGAATATGCCTTTTGAGGGGCAGTGAATGGCAATGGTACAGGTGGCAGCCAAACGGCCGGGCATCAAACTCGTACACAAAGCTTTCACCGGGGTTAATATTGCCGCGCCCCACACCGGCAACCCCATCCATAAACGCCGAATGGATGCCATGAAAGTGCATGGTGTGCGGGTGATTGCTGGCGTTAATAAACTCAATTTGCAGCCGGTCACCTTCTACACAACGCAGTGTAGGGCCGGGGCATTGGCCCACAATATGGCCGGCCCGCACTGACGCCGCAGCAGTCTGGCTGCCATAGACCCAACCGGGAAAGAAAATACCCGGAGCGATCTCAAATTCTTTATTTATGGCTATGATTTTCCAGCGCCGAATGGGCCGGCCGTTTTCCTCCCCGATCACCTCACCATAGTCAAAGTCGGTCAGAATCTCGTGGGGGTTAAATTCGTTGGCATCATGGTTTACCTGGCCTACTGTGCCGGCGTCGCCGTGGCCGTTATGTGTCGTATGGGGGTTGTCATCGGCGGTTTGGGCGGCCACGGCCGTGGGCCTCACCAACCCGCGCAGGCCAGCGGCCCCCACCAATCCGGCCGCGCCGATACCCCCGGCCCGTAAAAATTCACGCCGTGAAACCCCTGATGGCGTTACCACCCGGCGGCGCTTGTTCATCTTATCATTTACTTCCATATGGAATGCTCCTCACATGCGATGTTGTTGTGATTTGTTGAATCATCTGTCGTTACAAACAGGGTGCCCGTTTGTTTTAGACATATCTAAATTATATAAGCCCCCATAACAAAAATCAAGTGGTGCTTTTTTCTTACTTGACCTTCAATCCCACTGTAACGTTTACAATTCAACGCATCAACCATAAAAAGCCATCTTCCATAGGTGGCACAAGGAGAATGGCACATGACACCATTACAGCTTTTTTTGCTTGTTTACCTGCTTTTTTATTTTGGGACCGCCTTTTTCTGGCGTTCTTACCAGACATGGCGAGCAACGGGGGTCAACCCTTACCGGCTTAAGACCGGAGAATCGCTTCATCATATGACCGGATTGTGGTTACGGATTCTCTCGTTAGGGATAAGTGGCGTGGCGCTCATTTATGCCCTATTTCCCGGCTTGTACTTCTACCTGGGGCCCATTAATTGGCTGAACACGATGCCGGTCACGGCCGTGGGCATCTTCCTACTGCTTATTTCCATGGCGTGGGTGCTGTTGGCCCAGGCCCAAATGGGTAATTCCTGGCGCATTGGCATTGATGACGTGCATGAAACCACGCTGGTAACGTATGGCCTGTACGGCCGTTTTCGTAACCCCATCTTCCTCGGTATGCGTGGTAACTTGTTGGGCCTGTTCCTGGTGATTCCTAACGCCCTTACCTTCGCCATCTGGATCCTGGGAGATGTCCTGATTCAGTTGCAGGTTCACTTGGAAGAGGCCTACCTGCTAAAACAGCACGGCTCTACGTACGAACAATACTGCCGCCATGCCAAACGCTGGCTTTAATGAAGTAACTGTTTACAATACCGGAACATTTGTGCTAAAATTTATGGTTCATTCATAAGGAGACATGATGACCCTCACTCAAGAGAACAAACCTTTTGATAACATTGGCACGACACCCCCAGCCGGTCGGCGCGAGTGGATCGGGCTGGCTGTACTGATGCTGCCAACCTTGCTCATTGCTATGGATCTGACGGTGCTGCATCTGGCAGTCCCCTCCCTGAGTGCCGACCTTCAGCCTAGCGGTTCACAGCTGCTATGGATTACAGACATCTACGGCTTTATGATCGCCGGATCGCTCATCACCATGGGCACGCTGGGTGACCGGATCGGCCGTCGCCGTCTGCTGCTGCTGGGCGCGGCCGCGTTTGGGGTGGCTTCGGTGCTGGCCGCCTTTTCCACCAGTGCCGGGATGCTAATCGCGGCACGCGCCCTGCTAGGCGTGGCCGGGGCCACGCTTATGCCCTCTACCATGTCCTTGATCCGCAGCATGTTTCTTGACTCGCGTCAGCGAACGGCCGCTATCGGCATTTGGGTTTCCGGTTTCTCCGTAGGCAGCGCCCTCGGCCCGCTGATAGGGGGGTTACTGCTGGAGAACTTCTGGTGGGGATCCGTCTTTTTACTCGGTGTACCGGTAATGGTAGTGCTGCTGGTGATGGGCCCTGTGCTGCTGCCGGAGCATCGAGACCCCCACCCGGGCCGGTTTGACCTGTCCAGCGCGGGCATGTCGCTGGCGGCCGTACTGCTGGTGATCTACGGCCTCAAACAGATCGCTGAGGATGGTCCTGGTTGGCTGCCTGCACTGTTGGTAGTGATTGGTCTGGTCATTGGTTTCACTTTTGTGCAGAGGCAGCGCCGCCTGACTGATCCGCTGATCGACCTGCAGCTGTTCCAGGTGCCCGCCTTTAGCGCCTCACTGATGACCTACACTCTGGGTATTTTTGCCGCGTTTGGCTCTTTTCTCTTCATCGCTCAGTACCTGCAGTTGGTGTTGGGGTTGTCCCCATTACAGGCAGGGTTATGGTCAGTACCTGGGGCTATCGCCTTCATCCTGGGGTCTAACTCCGCCCCAAAGATCGTACAGCGGGTTCGTCCAGCCTTTGTTGTGGCTGGGGGGCTGACGCTGGCGGCCGTTGGTCTAGGTATGCTCACTCAGGTCGGCATTAGCTCGCTCCTTCTGGTTGTAGTGGGAAATACACTTATGTCTCTGGGGTTTGGTTTTACATTTACCTTAACCGTTGACCTGGTGGTGGGCGCGGCACCGCCAGAGCGAGCGGGGGCGGCCTCGGCACTGGCCGAGACCGGCGCCGAGCTGGGTGGGGCGCTGGGGCTGGCGGTGCTGGGCAGCCTGGGTATCGCCATCTACCGTCGTCAGGTGACTGCCGCCCTGCCGCCCGGTATCTCGCCTGAGATGGCTACGGCCGTTCAGGAAACGCTTGGCGGCGCAGTGGCGGCGGTGGGGCAGCTCCCTGACCAACTTGGGGCTCCCCTGCTGAGCGCTGCCCATGGGGCGTTCATTCAGGCCGTACAGTTGACCGCTCTCATCGGCGCTGTAATTATGGCTGCTTTGGCCATCCTGACCGCGATCATGCTCCGGCACGTAGGCCGGTCTGAAGAACCAGAAGCGCCGGCAGAAGTGATGCATCCTACCTCTTTGCCGGCCTTAACCGTATCGCCTGACCTTTTAAGTCTATCTGAATAGCAGAGGTTGTTATGGGAAAAGTATTTCTAGATATGTCCATGCCACTAGATGGTTTTATCGCCGGACCACATGATGAAGCGGGCGCGCTGCACGATTAATTCTTCTCCCATTGAGGAACTACTTATGTGTAGAAACATTAAAACGCTCTTTAACTTCGAACCGGTCGTGACCGAGACTGAGATTCAGGCGGCTTCCTTGCAGTTTGTGCGCAAGGTGAGCGGCTTCAGCAAGCCATCAAAAGCCAATGAAGTGGCCTTCCAAACGGCCGTTGACGAGATCACCGCCGTCACCAGTAAGCTGTTGAATTCGCTGGAAACAAATGCACCGCCAAAGGACCGCCACGACGAAACGGCCAAAGCCCGTGCACGTGCCGCTGGGCGCTTTGCCAAAGAGGCAGATGCATGAGTTTTAATTTTGATATACGGCCGTTGGATTCATGACAAAGGAGAACATGACCATGAGAAAATTAAAACTTCAAGTACAAATGACCGTTGACGGATTCATTGCGGGGCCAAATGGCGAAATGGATTTTATGGTATGGAATTGGGATGACGAATTAAAAAACTATGTTAACGATTTAACTGAACCTGTTGACTGCATTATCCTGGGTCGAAAGCTTGCCGAAGGGTTCATTCCTTACTGGGCCTCTGTGGCGGCAAATCCAGATGACTCAGAGTTTGCCTCTGGCAAGAAATTTACAGACACTCATAAAGTTGTTTTTACCCAAACGCTTGAGAAGTCAGAATGGGACAATACCGTTTTAGCAAAGGGCAACCTTGTTGACGAAATCACGAAACTAAAACAACAAGACGGTAAAGATATCATCGTTTATGGCGGGCAGGGCAAAACGGCCTCATCTGCTTTGGTCCTCGCCAGGGCAAACAAGATACCTTCGTTTTGCTCGATGATTGGCTGCCGGATGGTAAGACCCTTAACCGGGAAGAACCCCTGACGGAGCTGGTTCGCCGGTATTTTACCAGCCACGGGCCGGCCACACTCAATGACTTGATGTGGTGGTCGGGGTTACCAGCGGCTGATGCCAGGGCTGGCCTGGACATGGTCGCGTCACATTTGGCGCATGAGGAGCTCAACGGCCAGACCTATTGGTTTTGGCCATCATCCACGGCAAAAAGTTCCTCACCAGCCGCTTTTCTGCTGCCCCCGTTTGACCAGTATTTGTTGGGTTATAAAGATCGTGGGGCTGTGCTTGACCCAACCTACGCCACGAAGGTTGTATCTGGTGGCAACGGCATGTTTAAACCCCTGATCGTTGTCGATGGTCGGGTAGTAGGCACCTGGAAGCGTACACTGCGCCCTAAAAAGGTCGTGGTAGTGTTTGATCCCTTTGAACCTCTGCCACCGGCCCACATGACGGCCGTCGCCGCCGCTGCTGAATCTTACGGCCGTTTTCTCCAACGCCCAGTCGAAATCAGCCGTTGAGGTTGATAGCCAACAAGGCCGAGGAACAACCGTATCTGAAAATGGCTAATTCCACCCTCGGAAACAACAAGACCTGACAGATTATAAAAACCTGTCAGGTCTTGTTTAACAAAAGACAGCGTAAGGCCTATGCACCCAGCCGCTTTTTGAACTCAGCTGAGAGTGCCGGCAGCACTTTAAATAGATCGCCGACAATACCATAATGCGCCAGCTTAAAGATCGGCGCATCAGCATCTTTGTTAATGGCCACAATGATTTTAGACGTGCGCATACCAGCCTGGTGCTGAATGGCACCGCTGATACCACAGGCAATATACAAATCCGGGCTGACCGTTTTACCGGTTTGCCCCACCTGGTGATCATAGGGAATCCAGCCGGCGTCCACGGCCGCACGGGAAGCACCCAAGGCCGCACCCAGCGCGTCTGCCAATCCTTTTACGGGCGCAAACCCTTCGGGGCCACCCACACCACGCCCGCCAGATACGATGATGTTGGCATCTGTCAGGCTAACCGTACCTTCCTTACCCTCAAACCCTACCACTTTGGTGGGAATAGCATCTTCAGCCACAGTGGTATTCACCCATTCGGCCGTGCCGCTCTTAGCGGTTGCTTCCGCCTTGGGGAAGGCACGGCTACGCAGGGTGATGATCTGCATACCCTCTTTGACGTTGACATTAGCCAGCAGCTTGCCGGCATAAACCGGGCGGGTCACTTTTATGGTGCTGCCTTCAACCTTCAGGTTAATACCGTCGGCCACAATACCCGCATCCAGGTCAGCGGCCATCCAGGCCGCCAGGTCACGGCCGCGTGTGCTGCCGCCCATCATGATGACAGATGGCTGCCGTTCCTGGGCCAATTTTACGGCCAGCGGCCCGGCAGCTTCTACCCGGAAAGTCGCCAATGTGGCATCATCGGCCCCCAACACGGCATCCACACCCAGGTTAAAGGCAGCGTCGGCCACCGTGGAAACCCCCTGCCCAAATAGCAGGCCAGTTAATGGCTGGCCCAGCCCGGTGGCAACTTCTCGCGCGGCGCCAATTGCCTCTTGAGCAACGGCCGGAATCTGTCCATTTTTATTTTCTACAAATACCCATACACCGCTCATATCACTTTCTCCTCAAACAACTTGTCTGCCAGAATCCGGGCCTGCTCTTCTACTGTATCGGCTGTAATAATTTCTACTTTACCTTCGCGCGGCGGAATAGCATAGATATCAGACCAATCCACCTTGCTGGCGGCACTGCCTGTGCCCCCAGCCACGGCCAGGTCACCAGCGCCCCAGCTGGGGATTTCGGCACGACTGGCTTTGCGAATGCCCATAAGCGACGGGTAGCGGGGCTCATTGATCTCTTTAACGACACTGATGACAACGGGCAGGTCGGCCATAACGATCTCTTTACCATCATCTAACAGGCGTTCTACCGTAATTTTGCCGCTGCCAACTTCTTTGATGGCCGAGACATACGTAAGCGGTGTCCAACCCAGTTTACGGGCCACCTGTACGGGGGTCAGGCCTGTATCGCCGTCAATCGCCTGCTTGCCAAAGATAGCAATATCGACGCCACCGATTTTGTTGATGGCGGCCGCAAGAATACGGGCTGTGCCGGTGGTATCACTGCCAGCAAAGGCGTCATCGGTGACGAGGATGGCTTCGGTGCAGCCCATGGCCAGGCTGGTTTTGAGTGCTTCCTGGCTTTCAGCGGCACCGGTCGTCAGTACAATAACGTCTGTGGCCCCATGATTTTCTTTGAGGCGCACCCCTTCTTCCACACCATACTCGTCCCAGGGGTTCAGGACGTTGGGTTTGCCACCGGGATCATCCCATTTGACATGGCCACCCGCGTCTACGGTGAGTACGGCCGTGGTGCTGGGCGTCTGTTTGATGCATACAACTGCTTTCATGAATGTTCCTCCGAATCTCAAGGAGAAAGGAGAGGGGTGAGCAGAAATTATGAGCCTGCTCGCCTTAACCTCCCATCTCAAATTTCCATTAACGACGACGCATTCAGTTCTACGAACCGTCGCTTAAATTCTTCGTTTTTAAAGGCAAAGGTGGTGGCCCGCCAGGAAAAGTTTTCAATGGTGGCCGCTTTTAAGACTTGTTGTTTTTCTGGCAGATATGCGTCACGGATTTTACGTTGGAAGATGGCGATGATCACGGCCGTGACCAGCAACGCCACCCCCAACGCTAGGCCCAACCGAGCCCATAGGGCCATGGCCGGCGGCCAGGCAATGAACACGGCCGCAGACGTAACCAGCAGGGCCAACCCGCCCACAAGCCATTGCAGGCGGCTGAGCTGCTCTTCTTCCAGCGATTTACCCCGCAGTTGGCGGGCACAATCGGCACACACCGGCACATCAATAAACCGGGTAATACGGCTTATACGCTTATGGATGCGCATCATTTCGGGGGCCGGCTGCCCACAATGGACACAAATGCCGGGGAAGGTGACGGTTTGCTGCGGGCGAACTTTGATTTTAACCTGAGTCATAACATACATGGCGTATTGGTTCCTTGTCAGCAACACAATACAAAATACGGATGCTGGTAATCGTGGTAAACTTCCTGTTTTTCTGAGTGTACACTCAGATTGTGCAAATTATAACGAGTAACGAAGGGGGAGGCAATACGACGCAGTGCGTTATGACATGGAGCACAGGCTGGTGGAGATAAGACGATTACGATGGCGGTGGGGTGGCGTTACGGCCGTGTACCTGCTTGCCATCATTATCCTTTACACCGTTTTACAGCGGGCATGGCCTTATGGGGCCCCGCGGTGGGCGGGATTAACGGCCGTGACTGCCATCTACTGCCTATGGGTAGTATGGCGCCATCTGGAAGAAAACCATCGGCCTGATGAAAGCACTTTGTTGGCTCGTTTTGGCTGGGGCAACCGGCTGACACTGCTGCGAGGGCTGCTGATCAGTCTGGTCGGCGGCTTTTTGCTCTCTCCCTGGCCGGCTGGCTGGGTGGGCTGGCTGCCCGCCGTATTATACACGGCCGCCGATGCAGCCGATTACCTGGACGGTTACGCCGCACGCATCACAAACCATGCCACACAGCTGGGCACCCGGCTGGACATGACGTTTGACAGCCTGGGCATGGTGGTAGTGACACTGCTGGCGGCATGGTATGGGCAGCTTCCCTGGTGGTATTTGCCGGTGGGGTTAGCGCGGTACCTGTTTATGTTTGGCCTGTGGCTGCGGCAAAAACAACAATGGCCCATCTCCCCTTTGCCACACAGCTGGCACCGCCGCATCTTTGCCGGGTTTCAGATGGGCTTTATGAGCGTGGCGCTCTGGCCGATTGTGCCGGCGACCACAGCCACCATTGCCGGCACGTTATTCGCCCTGGCCACCGCTGCCAGCTTTTTACGGGACTGGCTGGTAGCCATTGGCTGGGTGGATCCACACACGGCCGTCTACCAACGCTGGCAGCGGCGCTTATACTGGGCCACGGCCGTACTACTGCCTTTGTTTTTGCGCCTGGTGTTCCTGATTTGCCTGGTGATGGTTTACATAAGAATCGACATGGCCGGGTGGACGGCCGTGTTTGCCACCTGGCGGCTGCCCTGGCCAGAGACATGGGCGCGTTTTTGGGCTATGATCGGGGTAGCTGCCGGCAGCCTGATCATGGCAGGGGCTGTGGGGCGGGTCATGGCCCTGGTAATGATGTTCCCGCTAGGGTTCGCCATGTTAGCCAGCGGGGCCAATGTGTGGAACGGTACGGCTGTGGCCAGCGCTGTCCTCATCATGCTGCTGGGCACCGGGGCGCTGTCTCTGTGGCGGCCGGAAGAGCGGTTTATGTATCGGCGAGCAGGGACGCAGTGATCGCTGATTATCCGTAACCGACACTCCCGCCCTGAGGATTTGTTCAAGAACGCCTTTGGACTTTTGCCAAGTCATCAGTGGCCAGTCATCAGTGGTCAGTCATCAGTGGTCAGTCATCAGTGGTCAGTCATCAGTGGCCAGTCATCAGATAACTGAATGGTGATCACTTTATGCCCGTCTATCAGTTCCGTACCATTGACAGGGGAAAGGCTAACACCAGAGGTGGTGGCCGTCAGCAGGGCCGGGATTTTTATGAAACCTTTAGCTTGACGGCCGTGGCCGCCCTAGATTACAATGCCCGGCATATTTGCAGACATCATATTCAGGAGTATATGTTGTAGGTGTCGCCATTGTGCTGTTCGGGAGCAGCTCTAACAGGAGAACCTGAAGCCAGTCGAAACACCATACCAACCATTTTTTGTTAATCATTGTTGACAACACCCTGCTTCCAGGCAGGGCTTCATAGGCTATCACGCCAAAAGCCACTTTAGGTGGCCTGGTTAACTGTTTCTTTAGGTTGCCTGGTGGGCGCCATTCAGCCGGCTGTTACCCGTGGCTGGGCCACGGCCGTATGGCGCATGGAGATCAAAAAGACTTTTAAGGGAGCGGTACCGTCCGTGGAGGCCCAATATGCATGGGAGTCTCGTCAAACGGCTTAACCCTTCGTTGAGTCCTAAGTAGTAAACGTTATAGAGTTTTACTACCGGCGCAAAGTTATCTGACAGCCTGTGGTAGCTGTACTGGTCCTGGCTTAAGCTGTGCCAGTGTATTTCTAAGTAAAAAGGAACTATCATGTCGCATTTTCACTCGTCCATTCGCCTGGCCTTGTTGGCCTTGTTTATCTTACTGTTACCGGTGGCCTCACCACAGGTGCTGTCCGCCCAGGGGGGCAGCGATGACACCGTGGCCCCCACCCCCGGCGAGCCGGTGCTGACGCCGCCGGACCAGCCGGAGATGGCCTACCAGCCGCCAGCCAGCGCCAGCAATCTGAACAACTTCCTGCCGCCGGCCGGGGAGGCTCTGGAAGCCGAAGTGCTGCCCGTCAACGAGGCCACGGCCGTCAGCTTCAGCGGTACGCAGGACACCCTGGTCAGCTTTGCCGGAGGTGACGTGGCCGTGGTGATGGAGGCAGACACCTTCAGTGGTAAACCCCAGGTTCAGTTCACCGAACTGCCGGTGCCCGCCCTGCCGCTGACGGCCACCAACACCCTGTCTCACCCGGTGGACAGCCTCACCCTGGCGCGTTTCCAACTGGAGGTGCTGGAGGAGGGCCAGCCTCTGGCCGGTGACTTCGCCAAGCCCGTGCGCCTCATCGTCGACCTGCGGCCGATGATGGCCGGCCTGGACCCCAGCTACCAGACCTGGACCTACTTCCTGGCTTATCAGGATGAGGCCGACCCCCTCGTCTGGCATGAAGTGCCGGTAGACGTTTACCAGAGCGATGGCCTGCTCAGCGCCGAGGTGACCCACTTCTCCGGCTGGGCGGCCGGGGTGCGGCCGGAACGCTGGAACCCTTCCTGGACGCCGCCGGCCGTCTCTGCCTTCAGCGGCGCGGCCACCTACAACTACCCCATCGAGCTGCCGCCGGGCCGGCATGGCTTGCAGCCGGCCGTCTCCCTGTCCTACAGCAGCCGGGGGATCGACGGCCGTATTCGTGACGGTGAGTCTGGCCCTATCGGCGACGGCTGGTCGCTGGGGGAGATCAGTGTCAGCCGGGTGGGGGTGACCATGGAGACCTTCTATGGCACGCCCCGCACCGTGCACCCGGACAAGTTCCGCCTGGTCTTTAACGGCACCGGCCATGAGCTGTTCCCGGCCGCCGGGGTCAACACCACCACCGCCGAAACCGTCCGTTACTATGTCAAAGATGCGCCCGGCTACTACCTGGAGCGCAACTACAGCCCCACGGCCCCCAACACCGATGGCATCTTCTGGATCCTGGTGACCCCGGACGGCACCCGCTACCGCCTGGGCTACACCGCCGATGCCGAAGCCTGGCAGCAGGTGAGCGCGGGCGTGCACATCCGGGTGGACGGTCACACCGGCCATGACCAACCCAGCGAAGAGATTTCGGCCATCGCCTGGCATGTGGATACGGTCACCGACAGCTTCGGTAACCAGATGACCTACCATTACTACACGCATAATCATCAGGAAAACATCGAGTGGTGGAACCCACCCTACGTGACCAGCTTTGAACTGACCACGCGCAGCACGCGCCTCAACACCATCAAGTACAACTTCCCCAGCCGGGTCACCGCCTTACCGGCGGCCGACAACGTGGGCCAACTCAGCAATCCCGGTACCCGCATCGAGTTCCAGCCGTCGACGGGCGACAATCTGGTCGTCAACAGCATCTTCATCTATCATGGCAGCGGCGCGGCGCACATCAGCGAGTACCGTATTAACAGCAGCGTGGCCATGGTAGAAAGCGAAACCTGCCTGGATTCCGGCAACAACCGGTTAAAGAGTCACACACGCATTGTCCATTCCATCCAGCGCTTTGTGGGCACGGATAATAATGCTACGACCAATGATCCTGGTTATGCCCTGCCGGCCACCACCTTCAGCCACACCTACAAGCCCCATTTCCATAAGCTGGCCCTACCCTGTTTCCAGTTTTACTATATGAGCGGCTACCAGAGCGGCTATGGCGGCACGGTGACCATTAACTATCAGAGTGACAATCGCTCCGTGGGCATCTACAACGTGGTCAATGGTGTTCAGGTCTGGCCCTCGATGGGGTACACCTACTCGGTCAATAGTATCAGCGCCCATGACGGCCGTAGTGCCGGCAATGTGCTGACCACCTATGCTTACACCAAAGCGTGTTATGGCCAGTATGACCCCAACACCATCCCGGCCAATGCCATCGCCTGCGGCACAGCCGATGCGCCGCAGTATGGCACCATCACCGGTTATGAGACCACCACCCAGACGAACTATGACTACAACGGCACCACGGTGCTGAACAAGCAGGTGACCACCTTCTCTCAGAATGGTGTGGGCAGCATCGGCCGGCCAACGCGCATCGATGTGCAGACCGCCAGCGGCACCCTGCTGCAGCGCACCCAGAACAGCTATGCCAGTCCCGTCTACGCCAATGCCGGCGGCAGCACCACTGATGATGTCACCTTCACCTACACCAGCCAGACGGAAAGCTACCAGTACCACAACGGGGAAGGCACGCCGGCCATTTCCAGCAAAACCACCTATGAGTACAACACCGCCAACCAGGATGGCTTCCAGTTTGGCCTGCTCACCCACCGCCGCGACTTTGACAGCGCCGCCGCCGCTACCCCTTACCGCACCACGCTCTACTCGACGTCGCCGCGGGTGGAGTTGGACACCAACGGCCACCTCAGCGGTCATTGGATAGGCGGGCAGGTGGAGCAAGAGGTACTCTTTGCCGGGAATATGACCTCGCTGCTATTGTGGACCCAGCATTATTTCGATAACAGCAGCACGTATGGGACACCACCGACACAAGGGGCGCTGACCCGCAGCCGCGTTTACACCCTCATCCCCTGCGGCCAGGTGCCGACACCGCCCGGCCCCGGCACTGGCTGCGTGGGCGCTTACCAGAATGTGGATACGGCCACGGGTTATGATGTGTATGGCAACCCCACCAGTCTGACGACCTTCAGCGATTATGGCTACCGCACGTACAACAGCAGTAACGTGCAGTTGGTGCACAGCCAACCCACAGCCGCCCGCACCACCACCATCGCCTATGAGAACGGCTATAACCTTTATCCCATCTCGGCCACCAACCCGGCCGGGCAGATGACCACCTTCCAGATCTATGGCTTTAACGGCGTGGCGGCCCACACCTTCAGCGGCTACTCCACTCCGTACACCATTCTGCCGGGTCTGCTCAAGGAGGCCACAGGGCCAGACAGCGTCACCGCCAAGTACGAATATGACCCCTTCGGCCGCCTGCTGGCCGTCTACGACGGCGATACCAGCTACAATGGCACCGGTTTTGCCGGCTTCCTCGGCAGTACGGCTGCTGACGGTGACCCGCTGGAGGTCTACCGTTACTGGGACAACACCTGGAACAACCCCACCACCTTCCTTAACCCGGCGGCCAATGCTCCCTTCCTGATAACCGTGCTCAAACGGCCGGGCACTTTCCAAAGCTCCAGCGGCGGCTTTGCCTTTGCCGACCAGACCTTTTACGATGGCTTTGCCCGCCCCATCCAGACCCGCAGCATCTGGCATGCGGTGGAGGGGCAGCCCTTGAGCCGGGAGATCATCACCAGCACCGCCTATGGGGCCAACGGCCAGGCCAACTGCCAGACCGCCCCTTATGACGTGGCCTTTTACAATGACCGGACAGTTGGTAACTGGCCCTACGATGTCTTTGTCAACGAACCCTGCCCCAGCAAGCCGCACACGGCCACCACTTATGATGCCCTGGGCCGGCCGCTGACCATGACCACCCCCGACGGCAGCGCCACTACCATGGCTTATCTGGTGATCAACCACATCACCGTGGACACCTTCAGCCTCTTGCAGGTGGCCGAGACCACCAATGCCAACGGCTACCGCACCAGCCACTTCACAAACGCCCGCGGCCAGATGGTGATGGCCCGTGAGTACAGCGGCAGCAACCCGTACACCAGCGAGGCCGACACTCGTTACAGTTATAATGTGATGGGCAACCTCACGGCCGTGCTGACCACCAACGCCAGCAACGGCCAGCCGCTGGTGGAGAACGCCCTGCGTTACACCACCATGAGCTATGACGGCTTCGGCCGTAAGACGGGCATGGTCGATGCCGACATGGGCACCTGGAGCTATACGTATGACGCTGCCGGTAACCTCATGGAGCAGCGAGATGCCAATCTGGCTCGCCTCTGTTTTACTTACGATAACCTCAACCGCCTGATGGTCAAAAGACACGACCACAACAACAACGGCTGTGACGGCGACGATACCCAGTTAGCCCAATACCTCTACTACAGCGGCGGCATCGGCAAGATAGGCAAGCTCCAGGAAATCCGCTGGAGCGGCAGCACCACCCAGAACCGGGAGACGTTTAACTATGACACGCTGGGGCGGCTGACAACCCACACCCGTCATGTGGACAGCCGGGCCTACACCATGACCTACAGCGGCTTTGACGCCCTGCACCGGCCGACCAGCCGGGTGCTGACCTGGCCCAACGGCAACACCGATACCGTCAGCCTGACCTATGACCGTGAGGGGGAGAATACGCTGGTGGGCGGTGGGAACACCCTGGTGGAGGCCATCGGCTACAATGACATGGGGCAGATCAAGCGCCTGGCCCTGGGCAACGGCCTGAGCACCTGGTATGGCTACAGCGGCTACCAGGCCTCGGGCAACCACGATGCCTATGACGCCAAAGAGGTGAGCTGGAACTGGGGGGCCAGTGAGGATTTCGGCCGGCTGTGGCGCATCTGCACGGCGCCGGATGCCAACACCCGCTGCCTGGCGGACAACAAGGACCTGACCGTCAGCGGCCAGGTGCTGGACATGCGCCATGCCTATGATGA
>WYBM01000028.1 GCA_011525915.1 Ardenticatenaceae bacterium
ACCGGTGTGACTTGAGCCTGTTTCAATTGGGTCTTGACTTGCTCGATCATTTTCTTAATGAATCTATGGAAATTCCTGTGGCTTTTTGTATGCCCCAAGCATCACATTAAAAATGTACGGTAGTGAATTTTACTCAAACAAATGTGGTTGGGCACAAAAAACCACAACGCCGTTTTTCTACCTGGCGGTCTGTAAGGCGCTAGTATCAGTAACCAGAAGTCTGTTATTAGTTTTCAGTAAACTATTTCCAGAAGTAGGCCAGCACTGAAAACTGGTCACTGATTACTGAAAACCGGTACTAGGGGTTACGGACAGGGGATGATGAACCGGCATAACCGGTCAGTTCTATATAGCCACGCCCTGTTATTGGCTGGCCGGCCTGTGTTCCTTCGTAAGCAGCAGCCCCTTCCCAATATATGGTGGAGACGGTTAGCTCCTGGTTGGGCATCAAGGGAACGGCCGTTAATTGTAAGGCCAGTGAGGGGATGTGTATCATCCAACCGGCCGGGTAGGTAGCGCCGCTGGTGGGGCTGCGCCACCCGCCGGTTACGGTCAGTTCAATGTCTGGGGCGGTTAACGGCCGTACCTCCCCCATCGCGGTGACAAACGTACCTGCCGAGTAGGGGCTGATGCCACCGTCGGCCAGCCGGATTTGCCCCAACATCAGTGCCGACCCATCGGCAAACTGGGCCGAAAACCAGTCCCAACCCACGGCGTCACCGCTGAGGGCGCTGGTGCTGTATTCATGGTCTTTCCAACTAACGCCGGTCACGGCAAAGGTCTCATCTTGCAGGCGCAGGGTGCCTTCTGTCGTCTGCTGCACCAGTGAGTAATAATAACTGGCGTTGCCCGGTTCTGGCCCTTTCTGGCTCAGGCCGTCGTCGCCGTGCAAGACCGGTGGCAGCGTTTGCTTCAGGGTCAAGTCAAGGGTCGCTTCCGCGATTTGGGCGCGCAAACGCACCGTGCCGGGGGCTGTCGCTTCCGCCGACCAATCTTCCAGCCAGATGCGGTATGGTTCCGCCTGTGCCCCGGCCAGGCCAACACCGCCCCGGCTGAACCGTTCTTGCTGGTAAAACGCGCCGTTGGCAACATCGCTGACGGTAAAGTGGGCCAGGTAAACCTGGTTGGTCCGCCAGTTGGAGGCGGGCGTTTCGGCGGAATCAGCGCCTATTCCCAAAGCCTGATCGGCAGCCTCTGGCGCCAGGGCACGCCGAAAGAAGGTTAACTGGTAACCAAATTCACGGCCGTCTGCGCCTTGTAAATTCCCGGTGTAATACCACCATTCTAACTGGTAGTCGTTGTGTGAACCCAGGTCACGGGGGAATTGAATGGCCCCTGGCTCCAGGGCGCGGACATACCCGGCCACATTTTCTTCGGTCAACAGGGGCAGCAGCGAGGCCGTCACGGCCGTGGTGGGTTGTGCCCCCCGCTGCCACCACCACCCGGCGGCGGCCAGTAAGAGTAAACCCATAAGTAAAAACAAACGTTTCATTCGTCCAAACCTTTTTCCGTCTGACCCAGCCCTGCTTCCAGGGCCATTAACATCAATTTAGCATGGTTTTGTGAATGGCGCGTAGCAATTCATCTTGCTCTATGTTATTGAGCAAATAACCTTTAGCCCCGGCGCGGATGGCTGGAAAGGCCGAGGTGTCATCTTCAAACAGTGTCAGTACCAGGATGCCGATGTGTGGGCTGGCGCGGTGGACGCGTTTGTAAACCGCTACGGGTGATTGCCTGGTCATCGGCAATGAGAAGGCGAATAATATCCTTACAGGGATTTTACTCCATTTTGGGGCAGGGGGTGTGTACGGTCACGTTTGTCCAAAATTGGTTTTGGGCGTGGAAAGACCAACCCAAAACGAATGAAGGCAGGTGTACAGCCAAAATGGACCAATTTCATCTTTCTCTTCTTTCTCAAACTGCATGCCAATCTTTTCGGCAACACGGATCGAAGCATGGTTGTCGCTGTCGATCAGGCTGACGAGGCGGGTATAGTGCAGCTGGTTAAAACCGTAATTCAGAATGGCTTTTGCCGCTTCGGTGGCCAAACCCTGCCCCCAAAACGCTTTTTTGAGGGCATAGGCAACTTCAACTTCAAAACAGCCGTCAATCGTCCACGGCAGCAGCCCACAACGGCCGATAAACTGCTCATTCGCTTTATGAATTGTTGCCCACAACCCCAGTTCAGGATGTTCCGGGTGACCATTTTGAAACCATTCCAGCTCCTCTCGCGTTTCGGCCAATGTGGTGGGGGCATCGGGGATAAACTGGGTTACTGCCGGGTCGCTGTACAGGGCAAACAGATCATCTAGATCGCTCATTTCCAGGTGTCTCAAAAGCAGTCGTTTGGTTTCCAGAATTTTCATAGCAGTATGGTTGACGTTATAGGGAACCCGTAAGGTTGCCAAATTGGGTTACGGCCGTTCACTGCCCGCCCCACCACAACCCGTAAAAGCCAAATGTTATACCGGCCAGCCCGGCCAGCGCCAACAATTGGTTGGCCAGGTAGAGCGGCCCTGTGCCGCCAGGGGGCTGCAACCCCAAACCATATTCTAAAACCAGAGAGAGAAGCCATAGTGCCGCCCCGTCCATGCCGGCCATACCCACTTTGGGTGCCCACGTATTGTTTGTCATCAGAAAAGCCTCCGTTTATACAACAGATTTGTGGCTCAGCATAAGCCTTTGGGTACCAGGCCCCAAGAGAACCTT
Source organism: Ardenticatenaceae bacterium (assembly GCA_011525915.1). GTDB lineage: Bacteria > Chloroflexota > Anaerolineae > Promineifilales > Promineifilaceae > CAADGU01. The sequence continues at coordinate 2,710 of WYBM01000028.1, forward strand.
TCCCGCTCGTGCCGGGAAAAGTCTTAGGTTGTCATGAATGCAAATCTCGCCCGGCTGCGTAATACCAAGCGGCAGCCCACCGACCGGTCAACCTCTGGGCACAAATAACTATGCAGCACCTGACTTTATTATTTGCTCGTTGAGGCAGGGCAGGCCACGGCCTGGCTGCCAGGAGGACACAACTATGAAACACAGATTTCGTCGGCTTGGTTTGGCGCTGTTGGGCATGATGGCCGCGCTGTTGCTGGTTACGGCCGTTTTACTCAGTCAATCCAGCGCCGCCGCATCCAGCCACCGCGAAGCCCCACTCATCTCCAAAGATGCTTATGCTGACACCACCGATGTCTACGCCTTTATCCCGGCCGGCCAGACCGACCGCATCGCTCTGGTGGCCAGTTGGATCCCCTTTGAAGGGCCAGAAGGTGGCCCTAACTACTTTGAGTTTGATGACAATGCCCTGTATGACATTTATGTCAGCAACGATGGCGACCCTGACCCGGAGATCACCTACACGCTCAAGAGCGCGGTGCAGGTGGGCAATCCGGGCACCTTTCTTTACAACACCGGCCCCATCGATTCGCTGAATGACCCGGATTGGAACCGGCGCCAGGTGTACACGCTGACCGAACAGACGGCCGGCGGGGCCACTGTGTTGATTGGCGGCCAACCCACCGCCCCGGTAAACATCGGCAGCAAATCCACCCCCAATTACAGCGCCCTGATGCAGGCCGCCACCTATGAAGTCATGAATGGTGGAGATACGGTCCAGGTGTTTGCCGGGCAAACGGATGACGCTTTCTGGGTTGATTTGCAGATCTTTGATCTGCTGACCCTGCGTGGCCAGGCCGCGCCCATTGGTTACGGGAACAGCAACAATATCCCCATCGATTCGCTGTCTGGCTTTAATGTGCATAGCATTGTCATTGAAGTGCCCATTGACCGCCTGACGCAGGGTGGGGAACCGATATTGGGTGTATGGGCCGGGACGCGCCGCCCCTCCATGCGGGTGCTGGAAGGCATTGGTGGCCTGGGTGGGCAGACCCATTCCGGTGCGCCAGTACAGGTTTCACGCCTGGGCATGCCGCTGGTCAACGAAGTTGTGCTGCCGTATGCGCTGAAAGATGCCTTTAACAGCCTGCACCCGGCCGGCGACCTGGGCATTTACCTGGACCCCACCTTTGGCCCCATTTTGCAGGGCAGTGTGGAAGACCCGGAAGTGGGTAATCTGCTGTGTGCCCTGTACGGTGTGCCCCTGCCCGGTGACAGCAACGATGATTGTGCTACCGAGGTGACCAATGGTGTGCCCCGCTCCGGCCGGGGGGACATCTTTGATATCTTCCTCACGGGCATGGTGCTGGAAAATGAGTTTACCATCCAGACGGCCAGCGGCCCTTATACCTTGCCCATTGGCTTTAACGTAAACCGGCCGGTAGGGGTGATACCGGCGGAGATGATTCGGGTGAACACGGCCATATCTGGTGATCTGTGTGCACCCACGCCCAGCCGCCTGGGTGTGTTGGGCGGTGATGCCTGCGGTTTCCCCAACGGCCGTCGCCTGGCAGATGACGTGATAGATATTGAACTGCTGGCCGTGGCCGGGGCAGCGTACCAGGTGTTAGACGCCCGTGATACCAGCTTTGCCTTTGACCCCGCGCTGATTGGCGTGCTGGATGATGGTCTGTCTGGCAATGACAAGGCGTTTCAAAGCACCTTCCCCTACCTGGCGCCGCCGCATGCCGGTGAAAACCATACCCATCAAAATATTCTGACGGCTTTTGCCCCCATCATCATGAACGCTTCGCAGACGGCGCAGACGGCCGTGGCTGAGAACCCGGTGGCCACCACGGCCGTGACGGCGGGCAGTATGGCCCTTTTGGGGCTGCCGGCACTGGTGTGGTTCCGCCGCCGTGAGGAGGAGTAGTCAGTAAACAGTAGTCAGTATTCAGTGAAGCACCCACTGAATACTGACTACTGAACACTGATTACTGAACAAGGAGGTTACCATGATCCTGGCACGACATCGCTCGTGGGAAAGGCGATTGTGGGTATTGCTGCTGTTAGCGGCGGGGCTGCTGGCCTGGGCGGTAGGGCAGCAGGTGATGGCCGTGGCCCCGGCGCCTGGGGGTACGGCCGTAGAGCATGGTTCGGTGACGGCCGTTACGCGCTGGCAGGCACGGCTGGCGCAAAACCCGGACGACACCAACGCGTATGCTCAGTTAGGGCTGGCCTATCTGCAGCGCCAGCGCGAAACAGGGGATACTGCTTATTACACCCTGGCGGAAGGGGCGTTACAGGCGGCACTGGCGCGGGAGCCACAGCACCAGGATGCCCTGGTGGGGCAGGGCATTCTGGCCCTGGCCCGGCATGATTTTGCCGCGGCGCTGACGTGGGGCCAGCAGGCCAGAGTGCAAAACCCTTACCGGGCCCAAATCCTGGGCATTTTGGTAGATGCTAATGTGGAATTAGGGCGCTATGATGAGGCGGTTTCGCTGGCCCAGGCAATGGTAGATTTGCGGCCTGACCTGGCTTCTTACAGCCGGGTTTCATACCTGCGGGAACTGCATGGGGATGTGGCCGGGGCACAAGCAGCCATGGCCACGGCCGTGTCTGCCGGGCTGCCAGGCACCGAACAAACCGCCTGGACGCAGGTGCAGTTGGGCAACCTCTATCTCAACAGCGGCGACCTTGATCAGGCCGAAGCCATTTACCGGGAAACGCTCTACTTCCGGCCAGGGTATGCTTACGCGCTGGCCGGGCTGGCGCAGGTGCAGGCCGCCCGTGGCAAGTACCAGGCAGCCATTGATGTCTTGCAGCCGTTGACCACACAACTGCCCCTGCCTGAGTTTATCATTCTGCTGGGGGAAATGTATGAAGCTACTGGCCAGCTGGAACTGGCGGCGCGCCAGTATGAACTGGTGCAGATCATCCAACAGTTAAATGCTGACGCCGGGGTGAACGTGGATATGGAGATGGCCTTGTTTGAGGCCAACCATGGGAATGCGGCCCAGGCCGTGGCTATGGCCACGGCGGGGTATGGCTTGCGTCCTAACATCTATGCCGCCGATGCCCTGGCCTGGGCATTGTACCAAAACGGTGCCTATGAGGCGGCGTGGCCCTACAGCCAGGAGGCACTGCGGTTGGGCACCCAAGATGCCCGGCTGCATTACCACGCCGGCATGATTGCCCTTGCGCTGGGCGATGAAGAGGCGGGGCAGGCGTATTTAGACACGGCCGTGGCCATCAACCCGGCGTTTGTTTTATTCCTGGCGCACGGCCGTGGCAATGACCATCTGCCCTAACTGGTAGGCCGGGTACAGGCCCGCCAGCAGCGCAGCTGCCAGGGCAATGGCCAGCGCCTGGCCAAAGTAAGCCGGGTTTAATGTCATTTGCAATGTCCAGCCGAAGGAGCGTACGTTGATGATGGCGATGAGAATCCAGGCCAATACGTAGCCGGTAGGCAGGGCCATCAACCCGGCCAGACCGCCCATCAGCCCTGTTTCCAGCAGCGTTAGCCCCCACAATTGGCGTACAGTCATGCCCATGGCCCGCAGCATACCCAATTCACGGGTGCGTTCCAGTTGCAGGCTCATCAACGCACTTAAGACGCCAATAAAGGCGACAACCACCGCCAGCAAACGCAAGGCGGCGGTGATGGCAAAGGTGCGGTCAAAGATGACCAGGGCACTGTCACGCACGCTTTTGTTGGACTGCACGATGACGTCGTTACGGCCGTTTAACGCTTCTTGCAAGCTGGCTACCACGGCCTCCACCGATTGGCCTGGTGTCACAAACAGCCCCATGGTGGAGATGGTGTCATCACCCCACAAATCACGGTAAATTTGCCGGTGCAGGTAGACACGCCCCTGATCGCTGGTGTAATCATAGGTGATGGCCAACACAGGGAAGGTGCGCTCGCCGGAGGGTGTGGACAGGGTGATAGGGGGGGGCGGCAGGGGCAAATTTTCCTTCAAGAACAAAGGTTCAGTAATAAAGACACCATCGCCGGCAGCCAACTGCGCCCAGATGTCATCCACACTACCAGCCCGCCACACGTATTGGCGTCGGCCGTTTGAAACATCTCCGTCTACGGCGATCAACCCGGCCAACTGGTTAAATTGGGGCAGCGTTACGGTGAGTTCCCTGGCGCTGACGGCGCCGGCGATGCCCGGGTGGGCCACGGCCGTGGCGACCACATCGGCCGCCAGTATGCCGCCACCGTCGCTGTTGGTCAGGCGCGGCGGCGAAAGGAAAATATCAGCCACCAGGGTGTCATCCAGCCACAAGGCCACTGTATTGCGGAAAGAGCCAATCATGATGGATACACCAACGATGACAGAGACGGCTACCATAAGGGCGGCAATGGCAATGGAAGTGCGGCTGAGCGACCGGGCAATGTCGCGGGGGGCCATACGCCCCAAAACCCCCAGCAGGCGATGGGTGACAGGGGTGATGGCCGGCATGAGCACGGCCGTGATCGGCGGCGTTAGCAGGGTAAACCCAAACAATATGGCAAATAAGCCGGCAAAAGCGGGCATGAGCGATGTGGAGATTTGCAGCAGCAAAAAGCCGGTCACCAGCAGCAATGCCCACCCCATGACCAGCCAGGGCAGCAGGCGGCGGGTCTTGCTTTCCAGGGTGGAGCGGCGCATGATGGTAGCCGGAGTGGTTTGCATCGCTTCCCAGGCCGGTAGGGCAGAAGCGGCCAGTGCCGCCAGCATCCCCAAGATCAATCCGCGTAGCAGGGAACCGGCAGGGATGGTGACGTCTTGCACATTGAGCACAAAGTACAGGTCGTTAATGGTTTGGGTGACCAGACGCACCATGCCTCGCCCCAAGAGTACCCCCAATGCCAGCCCCAACAGTGAGCCGATCAGACTCAAGACGGCTGCTTCTGTCAGGATGAGCCGCAGCAGTTGATCACCGGTGACGCCCAGGCTGCGCAGGATGCCGAATAACGGCCGTCGCTGCACAACGCTGAAACTGACGGTGTTGTAAATGAGAAACATGCCCACCACCAGCGCCAACAGGCTAAGCGCTGTCAGGTTCAGTTCAAAAGCGGCCGTCATTTGTTGGATGGTATTACTGCGAGCAGAGGCCGTTTCCAGGCGGACACCTGGCGGCAAGGTGGGTGCCAATGCGGCCGCCTGAGCATCGTTAAGTATGAGGTCAATGTGGCTGAGACGGCCGTGCATTCCCAAAATCTCTTGGGCATTGGCAATATCCGTAAAGAGAAGGCTGCTAAGGGCGCGGCGATCCACATCATTGGCCGGTTGCAGCAGGCCCACAAGGCGCATGGGTGTACGCTGCCCACGCACACTGATGGTCACTTCATCACCCAGCGCCAACCCGTACTGCTGTGCCCAGGGTTGTGACAGAACGATAGTGTTCGGTTCTGCCAGGAAAGACGTAAAATCGCCAGGGCCATCGTTTGATGCGCCAAAGTAGCTGCGGAAAGGCGGCTCGGCGAACAGGTCAATGCCCATCAGACGCAGCGGCTGACCACCCAATTCGGCGGCTTGTACATACCCTTCTACCACAGGCGCGGCTGGCGTCAGCCCCTGTGCCACACGCAGGTGCGTGTACAGGCTCTCGTCCAGCCCACCTTCATCGGCAACCAGGCGGTGGGTGGCCCGGCCAGTCACCGCGTTGGTAGACAGTTGGAAAGCGCGGCTGGCTGATTGACCGGCCAGGTCAATGGAGACCATCATGGCCACGCCAATGGCCACACCCAGGATGAAGAGGACATATTGAAACGGGCGGCGGCGGACGCGCCGCCAGGCTGTACGGAAGAGGGGGGTTGTGCGGGTTATGGTCATCATGGATGCAGTGGAGAGGGGATGGCCTCATGGGGTGAGAGGCTGGTTTCGATGAGGTGCCCTTCATGTACCCGAAATACGCGGTCAGCAAAGGGCAGCACTTCCGGACTGTGTGTGGCCATGATAAGGGTTTTGCCGGCAGCCCGAGTGAGTTCCAGCAGCAGCACCAGAACACGCTGGCCGGTTTCTTCGTCCAGGTTGCCGGTGGGTTCGTCAGCCAGTACCAGCATGGGGTCGTGCGCCAGGGCGCGTGCAATGGCTACGCGCTGTTGTTCACCTCCGGAGAGCTTATCAGGGAAGGTATCATGCCGGTCAGCCAGCCCCACTCTTTCCAGCAAGTGACAGGCAGATTGGGTGACGGCACGGCCGTAGCGCCCGGCCAATTCTTGGGGCAGACAGACATTTTCTAAAACCGTTAAGGTGGGGATCAGGTTAAAAAATTGAAAGACAAAACCAATATGATCACGGCGAAAAAGGGTGCGATCGCGCTCCTTCAAGCGGGTAATGGTGACGCCGTTGATGGTGACTTCGCCGGATGTTGGCTTTTCAATGCCACTCATCAGGTTGAGCAAGGTACTTTTGCCACTGCCACTTTTGCCCAGCAGTACGGCGAACTGACCCTCATCAAAGCCGGAGGTAAGCTGTTGTAAAACGATCCGCTGGCGATCACCTTCTTGGAAGCTTTTGCTGAGATTTTCCAAATGAACAAACGGCTGCATAGTTGTTAATCCTTACCTGAAAGTGGCGAATCACCATCAGAGAAATTGGAAGGGATAGAAGACGATACAAATAAATAGCAATACATTGACAAAATATGTACAATAAGTATAATTTACAACATAAGTTTAGTAAATAAGGATCAAAATGCATTCACATCGACTAATAAATGAGCAATTTCTCAGGTCAAGATTACTGACAATCGGCGGGAAAGGGGCGCCAGGGCAGCCCTGTTCAAATGATCCCTACTGTGCGTATTGGTTTACGTTAGCAGCTGCCGACCTTGGGCAGAGAGGTGCCCTGGTTTACCTTCCACTCACGGGGTAAGAATCCCTTGAGCAGCCTCATCCTTTACCCAGGCACACATATAGACCTACAGGCTTACGTGCCATCTGCACATGCACACCTCAATTCTTTGCCAAACGGCCGTAGCCAAGAGGCAGCCGCCATGCAATGTGTGTACAATCAGCCGGGGCAAACAAATGGAGAGGTCTAGCCGGGACTGCTCACTTGTAAAGGATACTATTTTGCGGTTGTTAACAAATAAAACAAAAAGAAAAATCAACTGCTATCTGACTGAAAGGAGAACAACATGTTGAAATCAGCCAAAGAGATGAATGGGAATGGATTCCATGCAAACGGCAACGGGCACACCAATGGGCATGCAACGGCTGACCTGAGGCTACAGGATCTTACAGCGGCTACACCTAAGGACGCTATTCAAACGGCCGTGCGTTCCATTCTTATCAATGTGGGTGAAGACCCAGATCGTGACGGTCTTATAGGCACGCCAGGCCGTATCGCCCGTATGTATGACGAAATTCTGGCCGGTTACAAAGTAGACCCGGTTAAACTGGTGAATGGTGCCTTATTTGATGTGGAATATGACGAGATGGTGGTTGTGAAGGAAATTGAATACTTCAGTATGTGTGAACACCACATGCTGCCTTTTTTTGGCCGGGCGCACGTTGCTTATATTCCATCAGACAAGGTGATTGGCCTCTCCAAAATCCCGCGCCTGGTGGAAATGTTTGCCCGGCGCTTACAGGTACAGGAACGTATGACCCGCCAGATCGCGGAAATGCTTGACGAAATTCTAGCACCGCAGGCGGTGGCCGTAGCCGTGAACGGTTCTCATATGTGCTCCATGATGCGTGGTGTCAAGAAAGAGCATCCGGTCATGATGACAACCGCTTTTCTGGGGAAGTTTAAGGAAGATCGGGAACTGCGAAAAGAATTTTTAGATCAAATCAGATAATCCAATGCCCGCCCGTCAGTTGAAAGGCATGAGCCTGGAGGCATGGCAATCATATGCCTGGTCCTTTAAGTTATCACTTACTGTGAAGTCATCTTCAGGCCAGGCACTGCCACTCCACTGGCGCAGCATCTCTTTGTCGTTCATCAGGGCGGCGTAATCCAGGTGAACATGTTGGGGTGTCAGCGGCATCAGGGTCAGGACGGCCGTGGCCAAACGCCCGGGTACAGGCCTGTCATCAGGATAAAACAAGGGTTGGCTGATCATCAAGGGGTAAAACCTCCAAGCGTCACTCAAACAAGAAGATTAGATAGTGATTTTTTCTGTTACCCTTTTCTTTTTTTGCCAGCCCCTCTTATAATGAAGAGAAAGCGTGGTGTCAGCAGTTAAAAAACATTGGTGAGGAATGAGTATGAGCATGTTTACCGGGTTTTGATAGATCAATGCCTTGACACCTTTGAATGAGACGTATATAATCCCGACTTGTCTTGAGGAAAGGGATGTAAGCAAAAAAAGAACATCCATTACAAGAGAAGAAGAGAAGCAGCAAAAAAGGGACGACTCCTTTGAGTCGTTTTTTTGTCTGAGGGGTGGGGTGAGACACCTTAACAATTGAAGAGTGACAAGAACAAAGCGGACCCTGATTTAGAAACACAAAAGTAGTCCGTAAGAGTACGGAAACAAAACTCTATTATGGAGAGTTTGATCCTGGCTCAGGATGAACGCTAGCGGTGTGCCTAATGCATGCAAGTCGAACGGGATCCTTGGATTCGTCTGAGGTGAGAGTGGCGAACGGGTGAGTAACACGTAGGTGACCTGCCCCGGAGAGGGGGACAACCACTGGAAACGGTGGCTAATACCCCAGATGTCATACTTTTTAGAAAGGTGTGACTAAAGTTCCGGCGCTCCGGGAGGGGCCTGCGGCCCATCAGCTAGTTGGTAGGGTAATGGCCTACCAAGGCAGAGACGGGTAGGGGGCGTGAGAGCGTGACCCCCCACACTGGTACTGAGACACGGACCAGATACCTGCGGGTAGCAGCAGCAAGGAATATTGCCCAATGGACGAAAGTCTGAGGCAGCAACACCGCGTGAAGGACGAAGGCCTTCGGGTTGTAAACTTCTTTTCTGGGAGAAGAGAAAGGACGGTATCCCAGGAATAAGTCTCGGCTAACTACGTGCCAGCAGCCGCGGTAAAACGTGGGAGGCAAGCGTTATCCGGAATTACTGGGCGTAAAGCGCATGCAGGCGGTTTTCAAAGTCGGACGTAAAAGCTCCCGGCTCAACTGGGAGAGGCCGTTCGAAACTGGGAGACTTGAGGGTGGTAGAGGCGAGTGGAATTCCCGGTGTAGTGGTGAAATGCGTAGATATCGGGAGGAACACCAGTGGCGAAGGCGGCTCGCTGGGCCACATCTGACGCTCAGATGCGAAAGCTAGGGGAGAGAACGGGATTAGAAACCCCGGTATTCCTAGCTGTAAACGATGTCAACTAGGCGTAGGCGGTTATTGACCCCGCCTGTGCTGCAGCCAACGCGTTAAGTTGACCGCCTGGGGACTACGGCCGCAAGGCTAAAACTCAAAGGAATTGACGGGGACCCGCACAAGCAGCGGAGCGTGTGGTTTAATTCGAGGCTACGCGAAGAACCTTACCAGGGCTTGACATATGCGTGGTAGGGAAATGAAAGTTGACCGACCCTTCGGGGAGCGCATACAGGTGCTGCATGGCTGTCGTCAGCTCGTGCCGTGAGGTGTTAGGTTAAGTCCTGTAACGAGCGCAACCCACGTCGCTAGTTACAAGTGTCTAGCGAGACTGCCGGTGATAAGCCGGAGGAAGGTGTGGATGACGTCAAGTCAGCATGGCCTTTATGTCCTGGGCTACACACACGCTACAATGGCCGGTACAATGGGTAGCCAAGCCGCGAGGCGGAGCCAATCCTCTAAAGCCGGTCTCAGTTCGGATTGCAGGCTGCAACTCGCCTGCATGAAGTCGGAGTTGCTAGTAACCGCGCGTCAGCCATAGTGCGGTGAATACGTTCCCGGGTCTTGTACACACCGCCCGTCACGTCATGGAAGTTGGCAACGCCTGAAGTCAGTGGGCTAACCTTACGGAGGCAGCTGCCTAAGGCGGGGTCGGTAACTGGGACGAAGTCGTAACAAGGTAGCTGTAGCGGAAGCTGCGGCTGGATCACCTCCTTTTAAGGGATACAGCATTGCTGAGAAGTAATGCATAAACCTAGGTCAATCACTTGGCCAAGTGCTAAGTGATCATCAGGTAAGTCAAGTTCTTGTCACTCTTCAGTTGTTGAGAATTAACATAAAAGCGAGAGCGAGGGCCTGTAGCTCAGCTGGTTAGAGCGTTCCTCTGATAAGGGAGAGGTCGTTGGTTCGAGTCCAACCAGGCCCACCTTAGCCCGGGGATGTAGCTCAGATGGGAGAGCGCCGCCTTTGCACGGCGGAGGTCAGGAGTTCGAGCCTCCTCATCTCCATAAATGATGAGCAAGGGACAGCCCTAGAGGCATAAAGCCGGGCAGTTAAGGCCCTAAAGAGAAAAGTAGGCACGTTCTTTGATTAAGACAAAAGGCATTACCAGCGTGTAAGGGTATATAGCGGGCATGTAGAAAATGAGCCTGGTTATATACTGGGCTTTTTTTGTCTCTCAGGGAATGAAGTCACCAATGAAGGTAAGCAGTTAACAATTGTGACTGAATAATTACAGACAATCGGCCACAATTGTTAGCAGCTTACAACTACAGCGTAAGTTGCTTACACTTACTGAAGTGTAAAACTGAACGTTAACAGCTAAATAAGACACAAAATAATCTGTAACGTGTAACACACGTATGTGAGAGTGTCGAATTCTCCGTATCATGTGTGTAAGCTACTAAGGGCGCACGGAGGATGCCTTGGCGTCAAATGCCGAAGAAGGACGTGGTACACTGCGAAAAGCCCCGGGGAGCTGTGTGCAAGCGCAATATCCGGGGATTTCCGAATGGGGAAACCCGCCAGAGGTCAATGCTCTGGCACTGTTATCTGAACACATAGGGTAACAGAGGGAACGGGGTGAACTGAAACATCTTAGTAACCCCAGGAAAAGAGATTATTCCCTGAGTAGTGGCGAGCGAAAGGGGACAAGCCCAAACCGTTATCTATAAGTTAACGGGGTTGTAGGATTCGCAATAAGGAGTAAGAAATCTGTCTGGTAGCAGAAGCTGTCTGGAAAGTCAGGCCATAGAGGGTGACAGCCCCGTAAGCGAAACTGGATGGACTCCTGCGAAGATCCTGAGTACGGCGGAGCACGCTAACTCTGTCGGAAGCTGGGAAGCCCACTTCCCAAGGCTAAATACATTTGACGACCGATAGTGAACAAGTACCGTGAGGGAAAGGTGAAAAGACCCCCGGTAAGGGGAGTGAAATAGAACCTGAAACCGTGTGCCTACAACCGGTCGGAGCACTATGGGGCAACTTAGGTTGCTCAATGTGTGACGGCGTGCCTTTTGGAGAATGAGCCAGCGAGTTAATCTCAGTGGCAAGGTTAAGTCAGAGACAGACGGAGCCGCAGCGAAAGCGAGTCTTAATAGGGCGAAAGCAACCTTTGGTTGCCAGTCGCTGGGATTAGACACGAAACCAGGTGAGCTACCCATGGGCAGGCTGAAGCGAGGCTAAACCCTCGTGGAGGGCCGAACTCACTAATGTTGCAAAATTAGGGGATGACCTGTGGGTAGGGGTGATATGCCAAACGAACTTGGAGATAGCTTGTTCTCTCCGAAATAGCTTTAGGGCTAGCGTCGCGTGTTTAGTACAGGGGGTAGAGCACTGGATGAGCTAGGGGGCGCAAGCTTACCGACCTCAACCAAACTCCGAATACCTGTACTTTAGAACGCGGCAGTCGGACTATGTGAGATGAGTTTCATAGTCGAGAGGGAAACAACCCAGACCGCCAGCTAAGGTCCTTAAATCGGTGCTAAGTGGGAAACGATGTGAGAGTGTTCAGACAGCCAGGAGGTTGGCTTAGAAGCAGCCACCCTTTAAAGAGTGCGTAATAGCTCACTGGTCAAACGCTTTTGCGCGGAAAATGTAACGGGGCTAAAGCACCGTACCGAAGCTACGGATAGTGACGTTTAGTCGCTATGGTAGGAGAGCGTTCTGTAGGAGATACAAGCAATACCGAAAGGAGTTGTGCGGCCTACAGAAGTGAGAATGCTGGCATGAGTAGCGAAAAACATGTGAGAAACATGTTCCCCGTAAACCTAAGGTTTCCGACGGAAGGTTAATCCGCGTCGGGTTAGTCGGGCCTTAGCCGAGGCCGAGAGGCGTAGGTGATGGACATCCGGTTAATATTCCGGAACCACTTGAAAGGAGTGATGGGGGGACGCAGCGTGGTAGGTCAGCCCCTTATTGGATTGGGGTGCCAAGCGATTAGGGCAAGGAAGGATGCAGGTAAATCCGCATCCGGAGCCTGAGGCGCGATCGGCGGTGCCATTAGAGCCACAAGTGATTGAGCCAAGCTGCCAAGAAAAACCTCTAAGCGATGATAGTCAAGTGCCCGTACCGCAAACCGACACTGGTAGGTGGGTAGAGTATACCAAGGGGATCGAGAGAACCTTCGTTAAGGAATTCGGCAAAATACCCCCGTAACTTCGGGAGAAGGGGGGCCTCTGCCGGTGATACAATCGTTGAGCTGGCGGGGGCCGCAGAGAAATGGCTTCTCCAACTGTTTAACAAAAACACAGGTCTCTGCTAAGTCGAAAGACGAAGTATAGGGGCTGACGCCTGCCCAGTGCTGGAAGGTTAAGGGGAGAGGTTAGCGCAAGCAAAGCCTTGAACCGAAGCCCCAGTGAACGGCGGCCGTAACTATAACGGTCCTAAGGTAGCGAAATTCCTTGTCGGGTAAGTTCCGACCCGCACGAATGGCGTAATGAGAGAAGCACTGTCTCAACGAGGGACTCGGCGAACATTGAAGTACGTGTAAAGATGCGCGTTACCCGCAGCAGGACAAAAAGACCCCGTGAAGCTTTACTACAGCTTGGCATTGAGTTAGGGCTTAACTTGTGTAGGATAGCTGGGAGGCTAGGAAGCTGGGACGCCAGTCTCGGTGGAGCCACCGTTGAAATACCAGCCTGGTTAAGTTTTGGCTCTAACCTGCAACCGTCATCCGGTGTGGGGACAGTGCCTGGTGGGTAGTTTGACTGGGGCGGTCGCCTCCGAAAGAGTAACAGAGGCGCCCAAAGGTTCCCTCAGGCTGAATGGAAACCAGCCGTAGAGTGTAAAGGCACAAGGGAGCTTGACTGCAAGACCAACAAGTCGAGCAGGGACGAAAGTCGGGCTTAGTGATCCCACGGTTCCGAGTGGAAGGGCCGTGGCTTACCGGATAAAAGCTACTCCGGGGATAACAGGCTAGTCTGGTCCAAGAGTTCACATCGACGACCAGGCTCGGCACCTCGATGTCGGCTCATCGCATCCTGGGGCTGGATAGGGTCCCAAGGGTTGGGCTGTTCGCCCATTAAAGCGGTACGTGAGCTGGGTTCAGACCGTCGTGAGACAGGTCGGTCTCTATCCGCTGTGGGCGTAAGGGATTTGAAGGGAGCTGCCCCTAGTACGAGAGGACCGGGGTGGACAGACCTCTAGTGTGCCAGTTGTCGTGCCAACGGCATTGCTGGGTAGCTACGTCTGGCAGGGATAACCGCTGAAAGCATCTAAGCGGGAAGCTCGCCCTAAGATAAGATCCCTCACTGGAAAACCAGGTAAGACCGCTAGGAGACGACTAGTTAGATAGGCGGCACGTGTAAGCGCAGCAATGTGTTCAGCGAAGCCGTACTAATGGTCGAGGGCTTACGTGCCACATGGTACGGAGAATTGGGCACTTTGGCATGTGTGTGACAACAGATTACAGATAAATGCAATGCAGTAATGCAAGTAAGTCTTATTTAGCGCGATAACGAAATGTTTTAACAAACAAGTTGATTAGAAAGGTCTCTTGGTGATTTGAGCGGCGAGGGTACACCCGGTCCCATCCCGAACCCGGCAGTTAAGTTCGCCAGCGCTGATGGTACTTGGGGGGCGACCCCCTGGGAGAGTAGGTCATTGCCAAGAGACCTTTTTTCTTTGCCTCTGCAGCCCTACGCAGTTTGACACGGCCGTACCCCATGACCCACTACGTCACCCTGTTACAACAAAACCGGAATTTCCGGTTTTTATGGTGGGGCAGTATTGTTTCATTACTGGGTGATTGGTTTAACCTGATCGCTTCAGCCGCCCTGATAACGACGTTAACCAACTCTGGGGTGGCCATTAGCTACCTCTTTTTAATACGTTTTGTTCCCCTCTTTCTTTTTAGCCCCATTGCCGGCGTGATTGCCGACCGTTTTAATCGAAAATATATACTTATTGTCAGCGATGTGCTGCGAGCCGTGACAGTGCTTGGATTTTTACTGGTTAAGTCACCAGAGCATGTGTGGTTGTTGTATGCCCTGACCGCCACCCAATTTGCGTTAAGTGCCTTATTTACCCCAGCACGTTCGGCCGTTTTGGCAAATATCGTAGCGCGAAAAGACCTGGTAACGGCTAACGCTCTGGATAGTCTTACCTGGAGTACCATGTTGGCGCTAGGCGCTTTTGCCGGCGGTGTGGTGGCTGCTATGTTTGGCACACGCATCGCTTTTCTGTTAGATGTGGGGACCTTTCTCGCCTCTGCTTTATTAATCAGCCAGATTAGGTTGCCTGAACGTAATAAAACGGCCGTGTCTACCCAAACCGGCTGGTTAAATTTTATCGAAGGGTTTCGTTACCTCTGGGGGCATGGGTTCCTGCTGGCCATTGCCCTGGTGAAAGCTGCCGGGTCGCTGGTCTGGGGCTCAATTAATGTGTTAGAAGTAACCTATGCCCATCAATTCTTCCCGCTAAGTCCTACTGCGTTTCCCTTGATAAAAGATGGCGCTACGGCCACACTGGGCCTTGTTTACATGATCAGCGGCCTGGGTACAGGGTTGGGGCCGTTAATCATGCGGCATAAAATGGGCGATACGCCCCCCAGGCTGCTGTGGGGCATTTCTATTGCCTTTGTGTTGCTGGCTGTTAGTATTTCTAGCCTGGCGCTGGCGCCAACATTGCCGTGGTTCTTGTTGGCAACGTTGGTGCGTACCATAGGCTCAGGCACAATATGGGTCTTTTCGGCGGCACTGCTGCAAACCATAGTACCCGATGATTTCCGCGGCCGTGTATTTGCCTTTGAGTTCGCCGCGTTGACCCTGACGCAGTCATTCTCTATTTTTGGGGCAGGATATGGTCAGGATCATTTGGACCTGACCGTGCAACAGGTAACGCTGGCCTTTGGCCTATTTGGCATGATAGTGGCGCTAGGCTGGCTGGCCTTTGTGCTGATAAACCGTATTCCCCAGACGTATTCTCAAGAAGTACCCTGATTTCTGGTGATCTGTTTCCTTATCTACTCTATACGAATGTCAAAAGGCATCAGGTATAGCGGCCGTCCGCCCCAACGCCGCGCCCACTCGCCAGAAAGCAAGCGCGCTACCTCTTCGGCCGCTTCATAAGGGCTGGGCACAACGTGACGGTTGCTTTTAGGCTGCAGGTTGACCACCGGCACTTCTACACCATCACCCGTAGACAAGCCAGCCAGTTCCGCCGCTTTCTGAATGGCGTCTAGAAAGTCACCATGACTGTCTACCAGCTTGTGGGCCAGCGCCTGACGCCCGCTCCAGACACGCCCTTCACAAATGGGATCCAGTTCGTCCACGGGTAGATCACGGCCGTAAGCGACCACAGACTTAAATTGTTGATACATCTCCAAAATCCCGTCCCAGAAAACCTGTCGTTCATCTTCCGTCATAGGTTCCGGATTAGTGAACAGCCCCGCCCGTTTACCGCGGGTGACATTGGCACGGTTGATGTGTAGTTTTTCATATAGATTGCTGGTGCTGAGGCGTAACATAAAAACGCCAATGGAACCGGTGATCGTCAACGGTTGGCTCATGATGTGGTTCGCAGTGGCGCTGACATAGTAACCGCCAGAAGCGGCCTGATTTCCCATGTACACCAGTACTGGTTTCTTCTGGCGAATACGCCGGATCTCGCGGCCGATTAGATCGGAAGCCAGTGCGTCACCTCCTGGGGAGTCTACATGGAAAATGAGGGCGGCCAGGTCATCTAGCTTTTCGGCGTGACGCAGCAATGCCAGTAAGGTGACATCACCGGCTACTTCATCACCGATCAGCGGCACGGGCAGTTCAATGGGCGGGCGCTGGCTGGTTCCCATGATAATGGTGCCGTTCAGGCTGACGACCCCAATAAATTTGGACGTATGACGGCGCGGCTTTTCCAGGAGCAGCGTGTTTACTTTACGCCATTCTTGCAGCCTGGCCATTGGCTTTCTGGTATTGGGGGTAGGAACGGCCGTCTCTGTTTCATCTCCCCCTGGTTCGTCCGGTTCATCAGCTGGTGCCGTGGCCAGATCTTCTTCCTCTGTCTGCTCACTTTCGGTGTCAGTTGCAGCCAATACGTATGCCAGTTGATCTTCATAGGCGATAGCGTCTACCAGCCCCGCTCGCAGTGCCTGACGGGCAAACAGTGGGCCGCTGTCCATCAGTTGGGTAAATTCCGCTGGCGTCAGCTGACGGCCGTCGGCCATGGCCGACGTCAGCATGTCATAGATCTCATCCAACAGCCAGGTCAACTGCTCTTGTTGTTCTGGTGTAATCTCTGCCCGAGCAAAAAGATTGGGCGAGGCTTTGTAGGGCGAAATCTGTACCGCGTCAAAATGCAGGCCAATTTGTGCCAGGGCGTCTTTTAGAAAAAGCACTTCTGACCGAATGCCCAGGACATTAAACTGGGTGCTAGGAGGAATGATGATCCGGTCAGCGGCTGAGGCCACAAAGTAATGGGCAACATCCAGATAAGGCGTATAAACAACGGCCGTCTTGCCACTTTGCCGCAGCCGCAAAATTGCCTGGCGTATATTCTGCAGCGAGGCCAGGCCGGTATTAAAGCCATGCAGCACAAACAACACTCCCTTAACATTGTCGGCATCAGTCACACGCCGCAGCTGATAGTTCATCTGCTCAATGCTGTAGGGGGGTGGGGGGAGACGCAGTTGCCGCTCAAGGAAACTCCGTGGCGGCTCAGCCCGTTCAGGCATAGGCCCGCCCACGCGAATGACCACGTAGTCTACCTGGGCCCCGCGTGCCTGGCGCAGACCGTTACGCAAGGAGACGCCAGCGTGTGTCCAGCCATCCTTTGTGGCTTGCCATACCTGCTTCAATTCGTCGTGTAGGTCGGTGAAGAAGTTGGGTTTGGTAGTTGTTTCACTCATAGCTTTATCCTTTGAAAGTAGATTATAACGTGTGATTGGGTTATAGGGGATGCTGGATGACCATGAAATGGCAAGTTAAAGGGTTGCGCCGGGCTACGGCCGTCACTATAATCCCCCTATTACTTAACAAACTGGTACAGGGAGCTGGGTGTTGCCTGGCTGAGAGGGTGGTCATAAACCATCGACCTGCGAACCTGATCCGGGTAATGCCGGCGGAGGAAATGCAAATTGTTTTTGCTTTACCAATGAGGCCGCCCTTTCGGGTGGCCTTTTTTGTTGCCAATGACCGGGGCTGGCCCGTGTCACTGGCCGTGAGCAACCATGAGCGTTTTGATTTTTGCCAATGGCGTTATTGAAGAGGTGGCATGGCTGCAGCCATACCTGGCTGCGGCAACGGCCGTCATCGCGGCTGACGGCGGTACGCGCCACCTGTTCCGCCTGCAGCAGCGGCCCGATGTGGTTATTGGTGACATGGATTCCTTACCGGCCGCAGTGTGTGCCTGGCTAGAAGCTGGCGCTACCCGCTTCATCACCCACCCCATCGCCAAAGACCAGACGGATTTAGAACTGGCCTTACTGTATGCGGCTGCCATGTATGAGGCTCCTCTGCTGATCTTCGGTGCATTGGGGGGGCGGCTGGACCAGACAGTAGGGAACATCTTGCTGCTGACCCATCCACAACTGCACGGCCGTCTGGTCACGTTGGTGACCGCCCATGAACGAGCCTGGCTGGTGCGGGGCGACACCGAAATTAATGGCCGCCTCGGCGACACTGTCTCCCTGATTCCGTTAGGGGGAGATGCCTATATTCACGCCGCCACCGGTCTGCAATGGCCGCTGCGTGATGAGGTTTTAACATTTGGCCTGGCGCGGGGGATGAGCAATGTATTAACGGCCGTGACCGCCACCCTCTCTGTGACCTCTGGCTGTGTGTTATGCATTCACGCCTCATTGCCAGAAAGTGGGCAGGCTAAGACCTGAGCAGTTCCGCGCAACGTTAAGCTGCTGCCCTGCCAGGATTGCTACATATTATATGAGGAGAAAAAACCATGAAACAACACTTTTTGCTTATGACGCTTTTTAGTTTGATACTGGCCGCCTGTTCTGGGGCAACCGGCGCCACCTCTGGGGGAACGGCCGTGACATCGCCGGCCAGCACAAATGCAGATGCTGCCGAACCGCGCCCGCTCGTTTTCATGTCGCATGACAGTTTTGCTATCAGTGAGGACGTTCTCAAAGCATTTGAGACTGAACATAATGTTGTTGTCGAGCTGCTGCCAGCCGGTGACGCTGGGGCAGCACTCAACCAGGCCATCCTTACCAAAGAAGTGCCCCTGGCCGACGTTTTTTTTGGTGTAGACAACACGTTTATGGGGAGAGCATTGGCCGCCGGCATCTTTGAGCCCTATCAGTCACCCCAACTGGCTGAGATTCCGGATGCATTAGAATTGGACGATACTTACCATCTGCTGCCGGTAGATTTTGGTGATGTTTGCCTGAACTATGACAAAGCCTGGTTTGCAGAACAGGGTCTGGCGCCCCCACAAACCCTGGCCGACCTGACCAGCCCGGCCTACAAAGGCCTGCTCGTTGCCGAAAACCCGGCTACCTCCAGCCCCGGCCTGGCTTTTTTGTTTGTCACTATCGCCCAGTTTGGTGTGGCTGGTGAGTATACTTACCTGGATTATTGGGCCGACCTGCGCGCCAACGAGATCCTGATCACCAATGGGTGGGAAGACGCCTATTATGGTTATTTCACGGCGGCGAGCGCGGGAGAACGGCCGTTGGTTGTTTCTTACGCCAGCAGCCCCCCCGCTGAATTTATCTACGCCGATCCGCCGGTAGATGAAGCGCCGACAGCCAGCGTGGTAGAGCCTGGCATGTGTTTCCGCCAGGTAGAATTTGTGGGTATCCTCAAAGGCACGCAAAACCGTGATCTGGCCGAAGCCTTTGTTGATTACATGCTCAGCCAGCCCTTTCAGGAAGATATACCGCTTAATATGTTTGTTTTCCCGGCAAATGAAAATGCGGCCTTACCGCCGGCGTTTGTGACGTGGGCCCAGGTTCCAGATCAACCCGCCGCCCTAAACCTGGCCGAGATTGACGCCAATCGTGATGCCTGGATTGAGGCCTGGACTGAAGTTGTCTTACGGTAATAATCGTCAGGGTTTGGTAATCAGTGGTCAGAACTGCATGAAGTCACTTCTCTTGTCTTTCATGAGTATTTACTGATCACTGTTTACCGATTACTGATACCTGGTAAAATTGCAGACGCCGGTGGCGGAAAAGGTTCTTGCCTGAGGACTGAATACCCGGCTTAACAAAACCGCGGAAATACAGGCCATACCGCGATACGCGAACAATAGAAAAAGAGCAACAACAGACGCAGGCATGGGGGCGTTTATTCATTTTCCCAGGTGTTTGTGGTTGTTGTTTGGCAGCGACTTGGATCTATCAGGAGAGTAAACGATGGAATTTGACTTCAAATCATTGGGGCGGCCCATGAACCAGCCCAGCAAGGATCTAGACCGCTTTCCTGCGCCGGCACAGGTGACGGTGGTACGCTTTACCTCTGACGAGCTGACCAGTTTTTGCCCGGTGACGGAACAGCCAGATTTTAACACAGTAGAGATTGAATACGCGCCAGATAAGTGGTGTGTAGAGAGTAAAAGCCTCAAACTGTACCTATGGACGTTTCGTGAGGAGCGCATCTTCGGCGAAGGATTGGCAGCCACCATTGCCCAGGACCTTTTTACGCAGCTGCAGCCGCATTATTGCCAGGTGACGCTGCACCAACATGTTCGGGGTGGTATGCAAATGACGGCCGTGGCCGAAGTGCGTAAGCCGTAATTCGCATGGCTGGGTCACGGCACACAGATAACGGATCAAGGAGAGAACCATGGTAGATTCGGTGGCCATTGTCAGTGGTGGTATGGACAGCGTAACGCTGCTGCATTATCTAGTGAAACAAGAGCAGTTAAAGCCGGCGGTCATCACCTTTGTGTATGGGCAGAAGCATGCGAAAGAGGTGGCGCTGGCTCAGGCCCAGGCCCAGTTATTAGGGTGTGATCCGCCTTTGGTGTTAAATTTGGCTGTGTTACGGCCGTTGTTTGCCCACTCCGCCCTGGTAGATGTGGACACGGCCGTGCCTGACGTTTTAGATGTGATGGGTGACCCCCAGCCGCCTACTTACGTGCCCAACCGTAACATGATCTTCCTGGCATTGGCGGCGGCTTATGCTGAGACCCACGGCGTCGCCGACATCTACTACGGTGCGCAGCGACACGATATTTATGGCTATTGGGATACCACCCCCCAATTTCTGGAAAGCTTAAACCATGTTTACAGCCTCAACCGCACATTACCCATCCAGATCAAAGCCCCTTTTGTGCGGTATACCAAAACAGACATTTTGCGCCTGGGGGTGAAACTGAAGGTAGATTACGCCCAGACATGGTCTTGTTACCAAGGCCAGGCGGCGGCGTGCGGCCGCTGCCCTACCTGTGCCGAACGTTTGCAGGCATTTGCTGAGGTAGGTCTAGAAGATCCCCTGCCTTATCTCATAGGCAATCGGTGACATTACCAAGGGCGCGTTTACAATTAATTTGGTGTTTTAAAGTGATCAGTAGCCAGTTGGCAGTGATCAGTTGCGTGTTCTTCTGAACTGATGACTGATTACCTGGCAAAAGTCCAAAGTTGTTTTTGAACGAACCCCAAGTAGGGATGGCTGTTCCTAACCATGTGTGGCATATTTGGCATCGTTTCCTTAGAACAAGAGCCCCAGGCCGCCTTTGTGGCCCTGGCAGAGTTAAACAAGGCCCGTGGGAACCGGGGCTTTGGCGGTTTGTGGGGTGATGGTGACGTGCTTAGCCGTTTTCGGCAGCCACAGCCTTTTGACCCGACCCTGGTGCCTGCACAAGCGGCCCGTGTGCAGTTGGGGCACATTCGCGCCCCTACCGGGCGGCAGTCCACGGCCGTCAGCGACGTACACCCGTTTTCGGCACCCTGTGGCTGGCTGGCTCACAATGGGCTGCTGTTAAATCATGCGCAGTTTCCCCAGTGGCAGGTAGACACGGCCGTGATGGTGGACTCTACCTTTATCCTGGGAGGCATCCAGGCCCATGTGACGGCCGGATTGGCGCTGCCAATGGCTATTCGTCAGACGGTGGAAAAGCTGCAGGGGCAGCAGGCGTGTTGGCTGTGGGCCAAGCCAGAAGGTGCGCTTTACTTGTGGCGGGTCATGGCGCCGGTATACATCGGCCATGGCCACGGCCGTTTTGTCTTTTCTAGCGTCAAGCATGAAACTGCCAATGAGCGCCTGGCTGAAGGGGTGATTTTTCGGCTCGATCCCCATAACTTGACATTTGCAGCCTGCGAAACGTTTTCGTTTTACTCGCCATATCGGGCATAAGGGTATAGATATGTACACAATCAGCAAACAATTTCACTTTTCTGCCAGTCATCAGTTAGATGGCTTACCGCCAGACCACCAGTGCGCCCGGCTACATGGCCATAATTATGAGGTAGAATTGATATTACAGTCAGAAACTTTGGATTCCTATGGATTTGTGGTTGATTATCTGGCGCTGCGGCCGTTTAAAGCGTACCTGGATGAATTCCTGGATCATCGCCACCTGAATGATGTGCTGCCTTTCCCCTCTACCGCCGAAAATATCGCCTGTCATTTGTATGCCTGGGCCAAAGAGCGCTGGCCGCAAGTTACGGCCGTGCGTATCAGCGAAACGCCGCGCACCTGGGCGGAGTTTCGCGAATCATGAGTACCTACCCCGTCAATGATCTTTACACGTGTGTTCAGGGTGAAGGTGTGCAAACTGGTGTGGCCATGGTGCTGCTGCGGCTGCATGGGTGTGCCGTGGGCTGCCCTTTTTGTGACACCCAAGAGACGTGGTTGGTGGATGCGGCTAATGAAGTAGAAACAATGGCCGCCGCCGCCGGCGCCAATGCCCGGTACGTTTATTTGTCTGCGGCACAGATTGCCCGTTTGATCCAGGTCAACCACCCTGGGCCGAAGTGGGTGTTGGTGACAGGAGGGGAACCAGCTCAGTATGATTGTGGTCCGCTGGTGGCGGCCCTCCATCAGATGGGCCTGAAAGTGGCGCTGGAAACCAGCGGCACAGAAGCCGGGCATGTCGGTGCCGGGTTTGATTGGGTGTGTGTGTCGCCTAAATTGAATATGCCGGGTGGTAAGGTGATCCGGCCAGAAGCGCTGGCCGTGGCTGATGAAGTGAAACATGTGGTAGGCCGCCCCCGTGATATTGAAGCATTAGATGCCTTGTTAACGGCCGTGCCCTTAAAGGATGATGTACAAATCTGCCTGCAGCCGATGAGTGTCAGTCAGAAAGCTACAGCATTATGCCTGGAAGTGGTGCAAAAACGGGGGTGGCGGCTGAGCGTGCAAACACACAAATACATAGGGGTCAAATAAAGCCGATGTTCTAACCTCTCTCAGGGGGTACACCCACCTGGGAAATGATCGTCTGGGTCTATAAAAAGTTGGCCAGAAGCTTCTGTTTGTGTAACGTCATCAATCACCCGAATTTCGTGATTGTAATTAACGCAGCGGCGCGCCTGCACAAAGTGCGTAAAGGGGCCGGCGCCGCGATATTCGGCGGCTTGGCCGCCCGGCAAGTCAAACACAAAGACGGTAAAACTGCCGGTTTCGTTGCTGCCATCAATGTAAGGGAAAATAGTGACCTGGCAGCGCCAATCAGGCCCATTGCCGGGGTAATCACACGATTCTACGGCAAAGGTATAAGCGGCACGGCCCTGCACGACGGGCGAAGTTGGCGTTGCCGGTGGGGTGGGGGTGCGTGTAGGGGTGGCAGTCTGGCGGGGCACCACCTGAAAAGCAAAGGTCAGGGGCGGCCCAAAGGGATCGCCTTCAGGAGTAACCAACTGCCAGGCGCTTTCGTAGGTTCCGGTAGTAGCTGGAGAGGTAAATTCGGCGGTCAGGGTCACATCATCACCGGGCGCTACGGCCGTGTCTAGCACTACCGGGTCGCCCTCATACCCGAACGTTTCGCCCTCTGTGTATGACCAGGTTAAACCTTCTGGCCAGGGACAGGAGCCGTTGTTAGCCAGCACCCAGCGCACTGTAAAGCTGGTGCTGGGAAAGACGGCGTTGGAAGTGGTGTTTCCACGAGCCACCAATGATAACGTTGCCTCCGGTGCACAGCTTGCCAGGAAGGTGGCTGTGGCGTCT
Organism: Ardenticatenaceae bacterium; assembly: GCA_011525915.1. Lineage (GTDB taxonomy): Bacteria > Chloroflexota > Anaerolineae > Promineifilales > Promineifilaceae > CAADGU01. The sequence goes on from WYBM01000028.1 coordinate 26,040, forward strand.
ACGGTGGGGCTGGGTGAAGGGGATGGCGTTTTGGTCGGCGTCGGCGTCTGGCTGGGCGTGCTGGTGGCTTCCGCCTCTTTGGTTAAATCCATGGCTAATTCGGCAAACTGGGTGGCGACCAGGTCTGGCTCTTCTGTCGCTGTTGCTTCTTCGGGTGGGGCTGTAGGTGTCGGGGTGTTGGTCTCATCCACCACGGCAATCACCACGGGGAGTTCGGTTGGCTCCGGGTCCTGGCCGCCAATGATACCGGTGGCAACTAAGGCACCGCCAATGAGCGCTAGCAGCAGCACAGCCCCAACGGCGTACGCCCAGACCGGCATTTTGCGGTCAGAACCAGCCGCTGGAGGAGAGACAACGGTTTGGGCATCTGTTGGCGGGGCCACGGCCGTTTGCTCAACTGGCGGTTGGACGACAGTTTGCGGCTGGCTGGCGGCCACGGCCGTATGCGCGGCTACGGTCATACCGGCGGTGGTAAAGTCAGGGGTTGCGGCCGTAGCCTTAGCGGCCGGATTGACGGTGGTAGACGCTTTGGGCCCGGCCCAGTTAACGGCGCGCAGCGCCGCCGCCATCTCTGCTGCCGTCTGGAAGCGCTCTTCCGGGTTTTTGGCCATCGCCTTCAAAATAGCATCTTGCAAATCCAGTGGAATGTCAGGGTTAAAGGTCACCGGTGCCGGTGTGGGTTCGTTGACATGTTTCATCACCACCGCCAGGGGTGTATCGGCGGCAAAGGGCAGTTGGTTGGTCACCATCTGGAACAGCAGCACCCCCAGCGAATAAATATCAACACGTTCATCCCCGGGTTTACCCAACGCCTGTTCCGGTGACATATAGGAAGGTGTGCCAATAAGGGCGCCGGTGGCGGTGAACGTCATAGACTGGTCACCCATCAGCTTCACAATGCCAAAGTCTGTTAATACCGCCTGGCCTGTGTCCTTGCGCAGCATAATATTGGCCGGCTTAATGTCCCGGTGAATCATGCCTCGCCGGTGCGCATACGCCAGAGCGTCGGCGATGTCGGCCATCATTTTGACGGATTGTTCCAGGGAAAAAGTGGCGCTGCTTTCAACCTGTTCTTCTAACGTTTGTTTTAACGTACCGCCGTCAATGAACTCCATGACCAGATAATAACTGTCCTGACCATAAATATCGAAGTCAAAAACGCGCACAATATTGGGATGGCTCAAGGCGGCCATGGCCCGCGCTTCCCGCTTAAAGCGCTGTAAAAAGTCGCCTTCAGCGCTCAGGAAGGTGTGCATCACTTTGATGGCTACATAACGGTCCAGGCTTTCCTGGTAGCCTTTATAAACTTCGGCCATGCCACCGCGGCCCAGCCGCTCTTCAATTTTATACTTGCCGATGGTTTTACCAGTTAAGGTGTCTTCCATAGTTGTATCTGTAGCCCCTGTCATTCAGGCCTATAATATTAAACAACAGGCCTGAACCTGGCTAGTATACTCAGTTTTACAGCAAAGAGTAAATGGCATGCATCACGCATCAGGTGTCATATTCTTGACACCTGCCCTCTCAAGACCAGTCACTTTTAGCTGCCCACACCCAGCGGCAATATCAATGCCGCGCCGCTGGCGCACAGTACTGGGAAGGCCGTATTGGGTAAGAATGCCCTGGAACTGTTTGACCGACGGCCGTGACGTTGGCTGCCCCCCATACCCTGGTGTCGGATTTAAAGGAATAAGGTTGACATGAGCATCCACCGTCTGTAGAAGCTGGCCCAGAGCGTGGGCCTGCACGGTCGAATCATTTTTGCCTTCAATCAGCGTCCACTCGAAAAAAATGTGCCGGTTGCGCTTTTGCGTGTAATAACGGCAGGCGTCCATTAAGTCGGCCAGCGGCCAGCGGCGGGCCGGGGGCACCAGTGCCTGCCGTTCAGCGTCGGTGGCCCCATGCAGGCTCACAGCCAGGCGAATCTGCCGATCTTCGTCAGCCAGGCGCAGGATGCCGGGCACAATGCCCACGGTGCTGAGGGTGATATGTTTGGGGGCAATGGCCAGGCTTTTGGGATGGGTGAGAATGTCTATGGCCGTCATGGTGTTTTCGTAGTTGTGCAGCGGTTCACCCATCCCCATAAGGACGATATTGCGCAGCCGCTCACCCTTCTGCTGTAAGCATTGGTCAATGTAAAGCGCCTGGGTCACAATTTCTCCTGGCGTCAGGTGACGGGTAAACCCCATCTGCCCGGTGGCGCAAAAGACACAGCCCATGGCACAGCCCACCTGCGTGCTAAGGCAGGCTGTTGCCCGGCCTTTGAAGCGCATCAAGACGGTTTCAATGGTCTGCCCGTCAGGCAAGCCCAGTAGAAATTTGCGGGTAAAACCGTCGCTGCTGTCGGTGGCCAGTTGTGTTGTCAGGGGGTGTACGGCCGTGTCTGCGGCTAACTTTTGGCGCAGCTCTGGACGCAGCTCAACCATCTCTGCTACCGACTGCACACGCCGCTGGTAGAGGTATGCCCACAGACGGTCGGCATGGTAGCGGCTGTAGCCCCAGGCTGCCAACAGGCTTTCTAGGTCGGGCAGACTCAAATCATACAGGTTAATCATGAGGGTGATTGTAACGAGGTTAAGCGGTGGATGCCAACGGCCGTCAATGGTGTGTTATGGCCGATGACAGATGACGGTTTACCGTTTACGGATACAATAAGCCTATGCCTGAAACCGAATTACAGCGAGATAGCCTCATTTTTTACAAAAACCAGCCGGGACGTATTACGCAAACGGGGAAAAAGATCGAAATTGAAATGGCTGACAGCAGCCGCCTCAGCGTACGGCCTAAAGATGTCATACTGCTGCATCCCGGTCCGTTGCCAAGCTTGAGCCACTTAAAGCCCCCAGTGGGTGATCTGGAGACCGCCTATGAATTGTTGGCTGGGGAAACGACCACGCTGGCTGACCTGGCGGTATTGGCATTTGGTGACTTCACGCCGCAAACAGCCTGGGCCGTGTGGCAGCAGGTGGAGGATGGCTTATACCTGCATGGTACGCCGGAGGCGGTTGTGGTGCGTACAGCCGCCCAAACAACCCAGATTCGTGCTGACCGAGAGGCCAAGGCCGCCAACGAACAGCAGTGGCATGACTTTTTAGGGCGCCTGCAGGACGGCCGTTACCAGCCCGAAGATACCGGCCATCTCCAAGAAGTTGTGGCCCTGGCCTACCAGCAGCGGGAGGGGTGCAAGGCTTTACGCGCTTTAGGACAGGCAGAAACACCAGAGCAAGCCCACGCCCTCTTGCTAAAGATTGGCTATTGGGATGAGTTGGTCAACCCTTACCCGCAGCGCCTGGGCCTGCCTACCTCAGTGCCTGATCATGCCATCAGGCCATTGCCTGAAGAAGAGCGCCGTGACCTGACGCACCTGTTGGCCTTGGCGATTGATGATGAAGACAATAAAGACCCAGATGATGCGCTTAGCCTGGACGGTGACCGGTTGTGGGTACATGTGGCTGATGTTGCCGCCCTGGTGCCGCCCGGCAGCCCGGCCGACGAGGAAGCGCGCGCCCGTGCCGCCAACCTATACTTGCCAGAAGGAACCGTTCCCATGCTGCCGCCGGTAGTCACCGATCTGTTGGGGTTAGGGTTGGCCGATGTGTCCCCAGCATTGTCTTTTGGCCTGGACTTTGATGCCCAGGGCGGCATCGCTGGGGTGGAGATTGTGCCCAGTTGGGTGCGGGTGACACGCCTGACGTATCCCCAGGTGGAAGCACGATTAACAGAAGCGCCGTTTGCCCGTTTATTGGCCCTGGCACGGCAGTATGAGGAGCGCCGCCGCCGTAATGGAGCCATCTCTATTTCTTTGCCAGAGGTAAAGGTGTGGGTGGAAGAAGGGGAGGTGATCATACGGCCGTTACCCCCGCTGCGCAGCCGTGATCTGGTGCGTGAAGCCATGCTCATGACCGGTGAAGCGGTGGCCCGTTATGCCCTGCAGCACACCATTCCCCTGCTGTTCACCATTCAAGATGCGCCTGATACCGATGAACGTGAACCGCTGCGGCCGTCAGAAATGCTGGCCCTGCGCAAAAAGCTGCAGCGCAGCCAGCAAACGTCTACCCCAGGTTTGCACGCCGGGCTGGGCATGAATTTATATGTGCAGGCCACCAGCCCCCTGCGTCGTTATCTGGACCTGGTGGTTCATCAGCAGCTGCGTGCCCACCTGCGCGGTGAACCAGTTTTGGATACCCCGGCCATCATCGCCCGGGTGGGGGCCGCCGACGCCGTTATTAGCAGTGTGCGCACCGCTGAACGTCTGTCTAACACCCATTGGAAGCTGGTGTACCTGTCACAAAATCCAGGCTGGGAGGGTGAAGGCATTATCCTTGACCAGCGTGGTAACCGCAGCGTGGTCTTGCTGCCTGATCTGGAACTAGAAACGGAGCTGTATATCAAAGGCAATCCCCCTCTGGACAGCGTCGTTTCCGTGGTGTCAACCGGGGTTGACCTGCCCCGACGGGAGGCGCACTTTCGAGTATAATGTAACGCATCAATACGACTATGCGACCTGAAATGGCGATGAAGGAAGAAATAGACTTACCTCTCCCAAAGAAGGATGACAAACATGAGTGAGGCAAAAACGCTGGCCGTTATAGAACAACGCACGGTTATTTTTTATGATGATGAGATCATGGCTGTTGTGGTAGAAGAAGATGCCCGTCACCAGGTTTATGTGCCTTTACGCCCTATTTGTGATGCTCTAGGGGTGACCTGGCCCAGCCAGCTCAATCGTATCAAACGTGATCCTGTGTTGTCCAGAAGACTCAAGGGTGTATTCATTACGAATACACCCGGCGGCCAGCAAGAGATGTCTTGCCTGCCCCTTGATTACCTGAATGGCTGGCTGTTTGGCATCAACGCCCGCCGCGTGAAAGACAAAATTCGTGATAGACTCATTCGCTACCAGGAGGAATGTTACCAGGTGTTAGCCGAAGCCTTCCAAGAAGGCCGGCTGATGACAGAGCCAACGTTTAGCGACTTGCTGGCGGGTGATTCGGATGCGGTGCAAGCTTATAAAATAGCTCTGGCCGTTGTCAAGCTGGCGCGTAATCAGGTTTTGCTGGAAGCACGCTTGGATAGCCATGAAAGAGATTTAGCCCACTATGGTGAGCGCCTGGAACAGATAGAAGTCAAGCTGGGGTCCCCGGAAAGAACCATCACTGAAGATCAGGCCAGCCAGATCAGCCAGGCAGTTAAGGCCGTGGCCATTGCGTTAGGTAAACAGACAAAACGGAATGAGTTTGGCGCCATTTATGGTGAACTTTACCGCAAATATGGCCTTACCAGTTACAAACTGCTGCCGGCTAAACAGTTTGAGGATGCCATGAATTTTCTGACAGAGTGGCATCAAACCCTCGTCGGTGACACCCCATTTTAGAATCGACAAGCAAAGAGGACACCCTGCCGGTATAAATAACCGAACGGCACGGCCGTATTTTGTGAAAATATGTATACTGCTGCCCGGGTGAGTATGTTAGAATACGGCCGTTTGCCCACATGTAGTAATTGGTGAACTCACGGATTATACAGGAACAAAAATGACACAATCGGCACTGCTTGTTTTAGAAGATGGCACCACCTGGCCCGGTATTGGTTTTGGAGCGCCAGGAACGACCACCGGTGAGATTGTCTTCAACACCAGCCTCACTGGTTACCAGGAAATTCTTACGGACCCCTCTTATCACGGCCAGATCGTCACCATGACCCAGCCACACATAGGGAATACCGGCTGTAACCCCGCCGATGACGAAAGTGACCGGGTCTGGGCGGCTGGGTTTGTGGTTCGCAGCCTCAGCCCCCTGGTCAGTAATTGGCGCGCCACCCAATCTTTGCCGGAGTACCTGGCAGAACGGGGCATTGTGGCCATCTCTGAAGTAGATACCCGTGCCTTGGTGCGTCACATCCGTACCTATGGCGCTATGCGCGCCGCCCTTTCCTCTGAAACCGCCGACGTGAATACCCTGGTAGCCATCGCTCGTGCTGCCCGCGATATGAACGGCCTGGACCTGGCCCGCGAAGTAAGTTGTGCCGAACCGTATGGCTGGACGGAAGGGGCCGGTTGGTGGCAGCCCGGCGCTAATGAGTCTGCAGTGATCAGTGACCGGTATTCAGTAACCGGTAACCGGTATCATGTGGTGGCGTATGATTTTGGGGTTAAGCGCAATATCCTGCGCTTGTTAGCTGCCAGGGGCTGCCGCATTACCGTGGTGCCGGCGACCACGCCCGCCGCCGAAGTGCTGGCCATGAACCCAGATGGCATTTTCCTCTCCAACGGCCCTGGCGATCCGGCGGCGTGTACGTATGCCATTCAGGCGGTGCGGGACCTGTTGGGGCAGAAGCCGATTTTTGGCATTTGTCTGGGGCATCAGATTTTGGGGCTGGCGCTGGGGGCAAAAACGTACAAACTTAAGTTTGGGCATCGTGGGGGCAACCAGCCGGTGCAGGTAACCGCACATCAGGGCGTGCAAATTTCCAGCCACAATCACGGCTTTGCGGTCGATGGTAACGCCTTACCGAAAGGGGTGATGAATTCCCATATCAACCTGAATGACAACTGCTGCGAAGGGCTGGATGCCCCCGGCTACCGCGCTTTTTCTGTGCAGTATCACCCGGAAAGCTCACCCGGCCCCCATGATTCAGATGAATTGTTTGATAAGTTTATCACCCTAATGGAGTAGACCGTGCCCAAACGAACTGACATCCACTCTATTCTCATTATTGGTTCTGGCCCTATTGTGATTGGGCAGGCGTGTGAGTTTGATTACTCCGGCGTGCAGGCGTGCAAGGTGCTGCGTCGTGAGGGCTACCGCATTGTTCTGGTCAATTCCAATCCGGCTACCATCATGACAGACCCTGATATAGCTGACGCCACCTACGTGGAACCATTGACGCTGGAACTGGTGGAGAAAATCATTCAAATTGAAAAGCCAGATGCCCTGCTGCCCACCGTCGGTGGCCAGACCGGGTTAAATTTATCGGTGCAGCTGGCTGAAGCTGGCATTTTAGAAAAATATGGTGTCAAACTGATCGGCGCAGATTTGAAGGCCATTCGGCTGGCTGAAGACCGCTCCAAATTTAAGCAGGCCATGCTGGCGGCTGGTGTGCCCGTGCCGGTAAGCCATTTTGTCTATTCGTTGGAAGAGGCATGGCAGGCAGTTGAGGAGATTGGCTTTCCAGCCCTGGTACGTGCCTCGTTTACATTGGGAGGCATGGGTGGTGGCGTGGCTGAAGGACCAGACGACTTTACGGCCGTGGTGGCCCATGGCTTGCGCTCTAGCCCGGTGGGTGAAGTGCTGATCGAGCGTTCGCTGCTGGGTTGGAAAGAGTACGAACTGGAAGTGATGCGTGATTGCGCTGACAATTTTGTGGTGGTGTGTTCCATTGAAAACGTAGATCCGATGGGTGTGCATACCGGTGACAGTATCACCGTTGCCCCGGCTTACACGTTGACAGATAAGGAGTACCAGCACCTGCGTGACCTGGCCCGACGGGTGATGCAGACAGTAGGTGTAGAAACGGGCGGCAGCAACGTGCAGTTTGCCGTCAATCCGGAAAATGGCCGAGTCATCGTTATTGAGATGAACCCCCGTGTCTCCCGTTCCTCGGCGCTGGCCAGCAAGGCCACGGGCTTCCCCATTGCCAAAATAGCGGCGCTGCTGGCCGTGGGCTACACGCTGGCGGAAATACCCAATGACATCACCCGTGTGACCCCGGCCAGCTTTGAACCCAGCATTGATTATTGCGTGGTGAAGATTCCGCGTTGGAACTTTGAGAAGTTCCCCGGTGTAGATGCCCGCCTGGGCCCACAAATGAAGAGTGTGGGTGAGGTGATGGCTATTGGCCGCACATTCCCAGAAGCGCTGAACAAGGCCATTCGGGGGTTGGATATTGGCGTGCCGGGCTTTAGCCGCCTGCTGGCGGAAAAGGCCACGGCCGAATCACTGCGTGTGCCCACGGCCCAGCGATTGTGGAATGTGGCGGTGAGGTTGGGTGACGGCCGTACCCCTGCAGACATTGCGGCCGAAACCGGGTTTGATCCCTGGTTTGTGGCCCACTTACAAGAAATACTAAACCTGGAAAACGAGCTTTTAGAAAGCTCAAAGACCGGGGATTGGGATGAGCTCGTAGCTCATGACAAGCCGCAAACCCTGAATATGCTTCGCCGTGCCAAACGGATGGGATTCTCCGATGCGGTGATTGCGCAAGCAACAGGACTAACGGAAATGGACGTCCGCCATCTGCGTAAGCAGGCTGGTATCACCCCTGCGTACTACCGCGTAGACACCTGCGCCGCCGAGTTTGAAGCACACACCCCCTACCTCTATGCCACCTATGAAAGTGGCTGCGAGGCCAACCCCTCAAACCGGCCCAAGGTAATGATTTTGGGCGGCGGCCCCAACCGTATCGGCCAGGGCATTGAGTTTGACTACTGCTGTGTGCAGGCGTGTTGGGCGCTGGCTGAGCTTGGTTATGAGACGATCATGGTCAATTGTAACCCAGAAACCGTCAGTACCGATTATGACACGGCCGACCGCCTGTATTTTGAGCCGTTGACCCTGGAAGATGTGCTCAACATTGTAGATATTGAACGGCCGTCTGGCGTCATTGTGCAGTTTGGGGGGCAGACGCCCATTAACCTGACAGCCGGGCTGGCGGCCGCCGGTGTACCTATTTGGGGGACGCCGCCAGACAGCATTAACTTGGCCGAAGACCGCGGCCGTTTTGGTGACTTGCTGCAAGCGTTGGAAATCGACCACCCCCAGTGGGGGCTGGCGCATTCTAAGGAAGAAGCCCTGGCCATTGTCAGTCGGGTGGGCTTTCCGGTGCTGGTACGGCCGTCGTTTGTTCTGGGTGGGCGGGCAATGGCTATCGCTTATGATGATGCCTCGCTGCTTAACTTCCTGGCTGAAGCCGCCCGCGTTTCTCCCGGTAACCCGGTGCTGATTGACCAGTTTATTGAGGATGCCTTTGAAGTAGACGTGGACGCCGTGGCCGATGGTGACCATGTGATCATTGCCGGCGTGATGCAGCACATAGAGGAAGCTGGCGTGCACTCCGGTGACAGCGCCTGTGTGTTACCGCCGTACAAAATTAGCCTATACCACCTGAGTATTATCCGTGATTACACAGAAAAGCTGGGCCTGGCGCTGCAGGTGAAAGGGTTGATGAATGTGCAGTTTGCCATTAAAGATGACGTGGTGTACGTCATTGAAGTGAACCCCCGGGCCAGCCGTACCGTTCCCTTTGTGAGTAAGGCTACCGGTGTGCCCGTAGCTAAAATTGCGGCACAGGTGCAGGCTGGTAAAACATTAGTGGACTTAAACTTTCTGGAAACGCCGCCGCTGGACGGCTTTTTTGTTAAGGAGGCCGTACTGCCTTTTAATAAACTGCCGGGTGCTGACCCGCGCCTCAGCCCGGAAATGCGCAGCACAGGTGAAGTTATGGGCCACGCCAGCCGTTTTGGCCATGCGTTTGCCAAGTCACAACTGGCCGCTGGCACCAGCCTGCCCACCGAAGGTGGGGTGCTGATCACGGTGAATGATTTTGACAAAGGGGCGGCGATGAAGATCGCCCGGGATTTATACCGGCAGGGGTTCAGGCTGTATGCTACTGAAGGTACGGCCGTGGCCCTGCAGCGTCTTAACCTGCCGGTGGAAATTGTACAAAAAGCCGGCCAACCAGGTAAAACAACCGTGGATGTGATCAAAAATGGGGAGATTCACCTGCTTATTAACACCCCCTTAGGTCAGCGGGCCTACGCCGACCAATCAGCTATGTATGCGGCCGCTATCAAACACAATGTGCCGCTGATAACCACGTTGTCAGCAGCACAGGCCGCGGTTAATGGCATTCGTGCCCTGCGTGAGCGCGCTTTACAGGTGCGTAGTTTGCAAGCTCATTATGCCAATATGCGGTAAATGGCTGGTACCAGTCATCAGAAGTCAGTAACCAGTGTTCAGAAGTCAGTCATCAGTCATCAGTCATCAGAAGTCAGTAACCAGTGTTCAGTAGACAGTTACGGGCGTTGGGCCCTACTGAAAACTGCACACTGATGACTGATGACTGGTGCTAGGCGGTAGCCGTCAAGACTATTGGTACCCGCTCACCTGATGACCTCGTCAGATAAGGGTCTCTTCCTGGTACTCACTCCATTCATGCAGCACCACCATGCTGAAAATGTCAGATTCGGTGATGATGCCGGCCAGTTTGCCGGCGTTGTCTAAGACGGGCAGACCGCTGATGCGGTTTTCCAGCATGACACGGGCAGCTTCCCCTATGGTGGCCTCTTCATGAATGGTGACGGGATCGGGCGTCATGATTTTTTCGACTCTAAGCTGGGAGAGCAGATAGTTCATTTCCCAGATGCTGAGCGATGTCGCCGGAGAGGGTTGGGCGCCACGCACATCGCCCAAGGTGATCATACCCGTGAGACGGCCGTTGGCACTGACCACTGGCAGCCGCCGGATCTCCTCATTCATCATGATCTGGTGTGCTTCTGGTAATGTGGTTTCTGGCCTGACAGTGATGATGTCTTTGGTCATCCAGTCCCGTACCAACTCTTTTTTCATGTCGCCTTTCTCCTTCTATTCTATGGTTCAGCATACACCACATTATGGTGAAGTGTAGACGTTCGGGGGGCAACTGGCAATTACGAAAGTCATCCAAACCGTATGACGAAATGAAGAGACCGTATGGCAAAGTTCCAGGGACTGTGTGGGTAAATTCCCCCTAAAGGGGAAGACGCCACGCGGGGGGGGGTGCGTGGCGTCTTGGAGCAGAATAAGCTTTAATTAAGCGTGAAGAAGTTATGTAATTTATATGCTAATAACCTTACAACACTTCTGACAGCCTTTTTTCCCATTTAATTTAAGATCACCTCCGGTGTATTGACAACCGTAAAGGTTAATTCACCGTCGGTAGCCTCTACCAGTACGTGGTCGCCGTCGTGAATGTGGCCCTGAATCAGCTGCAGCGCCAGAGGGTCTACCACCCGTTTTTGCAGCACACGCTTTAACGGCCGGGCGCCATACACCGGGTCATACCCTTCTTCAATAAGCAGGTCAGTTGCCGCCGACGTCAGGACGATGCTGATATGCCGCCGATCTAACAAATCACGCACACTGTTCAGTTGAATCTGGGCGATCTCCCGCAGTTGTTCCTTCCGCAGCCGGTGGAAGATAACGATCTCATCAACCCGGTTTAAGAATTCCGGCCGGAAGTGCTGGCGCAAGGCGTCCATTACCCGTGTCTCCATCACAGTGTCGTCTGTAGCATCCAGTATAAACTGGCTGCCGACGTTGCTGGTCATGATGATCACCGTATTTTTAAAGTCTATGGTACGTCCCTGGCCATCGGTAAGACGGCCGTCATCCAACACCTGTAGGAAAACATTAAACAGTTCCGGGTGTGCCTTTTCAATTTCATCAAACAGGACAACGCTGTACGGCCGTCGCCTTACAGCTTCCGTCAGCTGGCCACCTTCGTCATAGCCCACGTAACCAGGTGGCGCGCCAATCAGCCGGGCCACGCTGTGCCGCTCCTGGTATTCGCTCATGTCAATGCGCACCATGTTTTGCTCATCATCAAACAGGAACTCCGCCAGGGCGCGCGCCAATTCTGTTTTACCCACGCCGGTTGGGCCCAGGAAGATGAAGCTGCCGATGGGCTTGTTGGGGTCTTGCAGGCCAGATCGGCTGCGGCGCACGGCGGCTGTCACCGCACTGATGGCCTCATCCTGGCCTACCACACGGTCATGCAGCCGTTCTTCCATGTGTACCAGTTTTTCCACCTCACCCTCCAACAGTTTACTTACTGGAATACCTGTCCAACGGGCAACAATGGCCGCAATCTCTTCCGCGTCTACTTCTTCTTTTAGCAGCAAGCCGTCTTGCTGTAATGCGTGTAACTGTGCTTCTGCCTGGTGCAGCGATTGGGTAAGTTGGTGCAGACGGCCGTACTGCAGCTCAGCCGCTTTCTGGTAATCCAGTTCACGCTGTGCCTGCTCGATCTGCACCTGCACCTGATCCATCTCCTCTTTAATGGTCTGGATTTTCTCAATGGCCTCTTTTTCGGCCTGCCAGCGGGTGGTGATCTGTGTGCTTCGCTCTTTCAGGTTGGCCAGTTCCTCTTCCAGCTTTTTCAGCCGCTCCTGGCTGGCCTTGTCCTTTTCCTTCTTTAATGCCTCTCGTTCGATCTCGAATTGCATGATCTCCCGGTCTATGGCGTCTAACGCCGCCGGTTTGCTGTCGATCTCCATGCGCAGGCGGCTGGCAGCTTCGTCAATCAGGTCAATGGCCTTGTCTGGCAGGAAGCGGTCAGCGATATAGCGATGGCTCAATGTGGCCGCAGCAATGGTGGCGCTGTCAGTGATGCGCACCCCATGATGCACCTCATACCGCTCCTTGAGCCCCCGCAAAATGGAGATGGTATCTTCTACACTTGGCTCGCCGATAAAAATAGGTTGAAAGCGGCGCTCCAGCGCGGCATCTTTCTCAATGTGCTTGCGGTATTCATCCAACGTGGTAGCGCCGATGGCGTGTAATTCACCGCGGGCCAGCATGGGCTTCAGCATGTTGCTGGCATCCATACTGCCTTCGGCGGCACCAGCGCCCACCAGTGTATGCATCTCGTCAATAAAGAGGATGATCTGCCCGTCGCTTTCCTGGATTTCTTTCAAAACAGCCTTTAAGCGCTCTTCAAATTCGCCGCGATATTTGGCCCCGGCCACCAGTGCCCCCAAATCCAGGGCGACGATGCGCTTTTCTTTAAGCCCCATGGGCACATCGCCGCGCACAATGCGTTGGGCCAGCCCTTCGGCGACGGCCGTCTTGCCCACGCCTGGCTCGCCAATCAGCACCGGGTTGTTTTTGGTGCGGCGGCTTAGAATTTGGATGACGCGGCGGATTTCTTCATCACGGCCGATCACAGGATCTAGTTTGCCTTTGCGCGCCTCCCGGGTAAGGTCACGGCCGTATTTGGTCAACGCCTCATACTGCGCTTCTGGCGTCTGGCTAGTTACCCGCTGCGAACCACGTACCTGGGCCAGCGCCTGCATCACGGCGTTATAATCAACGCCATGCCGCGCCAGCAGTTCACGCACACGCCCACCCTTGGGTTGGGCCATGGCCATCAGCAAATGCTCAGTAGAAACAAAGTCATCCTTCATAGCGTCAGCAATGGCCCGCGCCTCTTCCAGAAGGGTGTTTAGCGCTTTGCTCATGCCTACCTGCACGCTGCTGCCTGTGGCCCGGGACATGCGGCCCAGCGCCTGTTCCAGGCTGCTCTGCAGCAGCTGTACATCGGTGCCAATGCGTTTAAGGAGGGAAGGCACAACGCCCCCTTCTTGGGCTATTAAGGTCTTTAGCAGATGCTCCGGTTCAATAGCCGGATGGTTATAAGCCTGGGCCAGATTCTGTGCTTCTAAAATAGCTTCCTGGCTCTTTTGGGTCAATGAATCTAGTCTCATTTTTATACCTCATCCCAGACGGCCAAGCCATTATCGCCATATGGCCTCGGCGGCCAGGCGGTGCCGCAGTTGGTGAATTTCCTGAAGCAGTTCGGCCTCACGGTGCGTGAACCACTGTTCCATCTCGTCTATCTGGGTGATCATGCCCAGCACTTGCTGGCGCATATGCAGCACAATTTCAACGGCCGGCAAATCCAACTCCAAGTCTTCGCGCAGGCGACGAATGCGGGCCAATTCATCCAGATCGGCGGCGCTGAAACCGCGCAGGCCACCGCTCATCCACTTGGGGAGAATCAGCTCTTCCTCTTCAAGTTGGCGCAAAAAATCGGTGGAGATGCGCGCCATGTCTGCGGCCGTCTGGTAGGTATAGGCCGGTGTGTCGTCTTTAGGTCGTACGATAAGTTTGTACTTCATAGCTTACCTCCGCATGCCCTGTAACTGCCGGAAAAGCTCTTTTTCTGGATCGCTTAATTGTTCAGGTAACTGCACCTCCAGGGTTACAAACAGGTCACCTCGTTCGGCCGGATTTTTCACTTTGGGCATGCCCAGGCCGCGTAAACGGAATGTTTTGCCATTGGCTGTGCCTTCCGGAATGGTCAATTTTACGGTGCGATCCAGGCCAACCACTTCCACACTGCCACCCAACACGGCCGTGTACAAATCTACCGGTAATGTCATTTTTAAGTCATCGTCTTCCCGCTGGAAGGTGGCATGTGGCTGCACGTCCACCTTCAGGTACAGGTCACCTGCCTGCCCTCCGGAGACGCCGCCGCTGCCCTGCCCGCTAAGACGAATGCGTGAGCCGGTCTTAACGCCGGGCGGAATTTTGGCAGAGATGGTACGGCCGTCTTCCCATTGAAGCTGGCGGGTGGTGCCTTGAAATGTTTCTTCCAGGGTTACTTGAATGGTGTGTTCAATATCCTGGCCGCGTCGCGGGCGTGGCTGCGCCCCTGGCCCGGAGGTAAAGCCCCCGAAGTCAGCCCTTCCGGTCCGGCGGCCGCCCATGCCGCCGAACAGGGTTTCAAAAAAGTCAGAAAAACCACCGCTGCCGCCAAACATCTGCTCAAACTCTTCTGGGCTGACCGTGCGGGTATGAGGGCGTGGCCCACCTTGCTGCGCCTGCCACTGCTGCCAGAAGTCGTTGGCATTGCCACCGCTGCGCTGGTACTGCTGCCATTGAGAGCCAAACTGGTCATACATTTTACGTTTCTCGGCGTCAGACAATACTTCGTATGCTTCGTTAATGTCTTTGAAGCGTGCCTCGGCCGTGGCGTTCCCCGGGTTTACATCCGGGTGATACTGCCGTGCCAGTTTGCGGTATGCTTTTTTGATCTCTTTTTCCTCGGCATTTTTACTGACGCCGAGTGTTTTATAATAATCCTTGTATTCCATAGCCTATCTCCTGGTGCGTATGGGGTTATGCTGCAACTTTGTTCGGCAATGCACTCGGCATCCTATTTTACTCTGCTACCAATACCCGTGCCGGTCGTAATAACCTGTCATGGAGACGGTACCCTTTTTCTACAACGGCCGTCACCATACCCGGTTCCTGTTCGGCACTGGCTTCAGTCCCTACCGCTTCGTGTTGGGTGGGGTCAAACGGCTGCCCTTCGGCTTCAATGGGCTGCACGCCATGTTGGCTCATCACACCTGTAAACGCCTTCAACGTCAGCGCAATGCCAGTTTCTTCCGATGTGCCGGCGGCGTGGGCCAGCGCCCGTTCTAAATTGTCAGCTACCGTTAGCATATCACGAATGACGTTTTCTTTGGCCTGTTCGGCCTCTTGGGCATAGCGCTGCGCCAGCCGTTTTTTGCTATTTTCCAGATCAGCATAGAGTCGTGTGACTTTTTCTTGCCATGCCTCCGCCGCTTCTGTTCTGTCTGTTTCTAAGGCGGCGATTTTCTGGCGGGCGGCTTCTACTTCTTGCCGCACTGTTTTGAGCTCTATTTTCTGCTGCTGCACGGCCGTATGCCACTTTTGTGCCTCATCACGCCAGGCAGCGGCCTCTGCCCGCGCCTGGTGCAGCTCTTGCTGCAAAAGCAGGGCAGCCTCACGTGGGTCTACAGGCTGACGGCCGTACCCATTGGTCCGGCGCGGGATCGTGATGGTGTTGGTGCCAGGCTGTCTACGGAACGGACGGCCAAATTCGTCATACTCTTTAAACATAACTGTCTCCTTGCAAAAGAAAAGGGCGGTTTTTGCCCGCCCTTGGTTGGTTGTTTTGCGGGCGCGGTGGCCCAGGCTGTCAAAGAGCCAGGTACATCTCTATAAACGTCGCTCCTGGATGTGCCTGACACGGTGGAAGCCTTACATTTCTTGAAACTCACCTTCCATCACGTCCTCATCAGAGGCCGGGCTGGGGCCGCCGGTCTGGTCATGGGTGCCGTTGGGGCCAGCGGCTTGCTGCTGTGTTTGGTACATTTGCTGGCTTAAAGCGTAGCTGGCTTGCTGTAACTGCTCTGTTAACGATCTGATACGGGCCGTATCTTCACCTTTTACCGCCTCTTTAAGCTGGTTGATGGTGCTGTGAATTTGCGCCTTGTCACTTTCAGGCACACGGCCGTTCATTTCACTCAGGCTCTTTTCAATGGCATAGATCATCTGGTCTGCCTGGTTGCGGGCTTCAATCAGCTCACGTTTGCGGCGGTCATCCGCTTCGTGCTGCTTGGCCGCATTGACCATATTGTTGATTTCCGCCTCGCTCAGGTTTGTGGAAGCCGTGATCTGAATCTTCTGCTCACGGCCGGTGGCTTTGTCCTTGGCCGTGACGTGCAGGATGCCGTTGGCATCAATATCAAATGTCACTTCAATTTGGGGCATACCACGTGGTGCCGGTGGCAGCCCATCCAGACGGAACATGCCCAAGGTTTTGTTGTCACCAGCCATAGGCCGTTCGCCTTGTAACACGTGGATGTCTACGGCCGTCTGGTTGTCCTCGGCCGTGCTGAACACTTCCGTCTTTTTCGTGGGAATGGTGGTGTTGCGCGGAATCAGCGTGGTCATGACGCTGCCCATCGTTTCCAGCCCCAGGCTCAATGGTGTTACGTCCAGCAGCAGCACATCTTTGACATCACCAGTCAACACACCCCCCTGGATAGCGGCGCCAATCGCCACCACTTCATCAGGGTTCACGCTTTTGTTCGGCGCTTTATGGGTCAGGCTTTCCACCAGGTTCTGCACCATGGGCATGCGTGTGCTGCCACCTACCAGAACAACCTCGTCAATGCCTTGTGCGGTTAACCCGGCATCTTTTAACGCCAATTCAAACGGCTGCCTTAATCGTGTTACCAGGTCCTCAGTCAGTTGTTCAAATTTAGCCCGTGTCAGGGTCATTTGCAGATGTTTTGGCCCGCTGGCGTCGGCGGTAACAAACGGCAGGTTTAATTCGCTTTGCATGGTAGATGAAAGTTCAATCTTTGCTTTTTCCGCCGCTTCGCGCAGACGCTGCAGCGCCTGACGATCTTTACTCAGGTCAATGCCCTGGTCTTTCTTAAACTCTTCAATGATCCAGTGTACAATGCGTTCATCCCAGTCGTCACCGCCCAGGTGCGTGTCGCCGTGGGTAGACATCACTTCCACCACACCATCACCCACTTCCAGCACGGAAACATCAAATGTACCACCACCCAGGTCAAAGACCAGGATTTTCTCGTCTGACTTTTTGTCTAGACCATAGGCCAGGGCGGCCGCTGTGGGTTCGTTGATAATACGCAGCACCTCTAGCCCGGCGATCTTGCCGGCGTCTTTGGTAGCCTGGCGCTGGCTGTCGTTAAAGTAAGCTGGTACGGTGATAACCGCCTGGGTAACCGTTTCACCCAGATAAGATTCGGCATCGCGCTTAAGCTTTTGCAGCACAAAGGCTGAAATCTCCTGCGGAGAGTAGTTCTGCCCATTAACGGGCACATGGACCCGCGCATCTTGCTGTGGCCCGGCTACAATTTCGTAGGGCACCATACCTTTGGTTTTGGTCGTTTCCGCATCGTCAATGCGTCGCCCTATCATTCGTTTGATGGAGTAGATGGTGTTTTCTGGGTTGACAACGGCCTGACGTTTGGCAGTCATGCCCACCAGGCGTTCCCCCTTTTTGCTAAAAGCGACAATAGAGGGCGTGGTGTTGCCACCTTCAGCGGAAGGAATAACAACCGGGTCACCACCTTCCATAACGGCTACGACGGAGTTGGTCGTACCTAAATCAATACCTATAATTTTGCTCATGTTTCGTTCACCTCTTCAAAATTTTCTATTCGCTGTTTGCGTTCATAATTGCTTTTGGTGTACTGCCCGTCACCATGGTTTGATGGCCGGGCAACACATCCTCTATTCTATGGGTGAACGTTAGAACTTTGTTTGACGGCCGTTAGAGAAGCATATACACACCACATTATTGCTTCTTTTAACCCCCAAATCCTGACAGAGCATGTCAGGATACCGTTGTATCATATGTGGATGTGAGTTTATCAAGGTGATCTTGTAAAACCGTAAGGAGCGTGTTATGAAATTTGGATTTGTCATGCCCAGCGGTAATGTACACGAAGCTATCCAGTTTGCCGAAGCGGCTGAAGAAGCGGGTTGGGATGGTTTTTTTGTCTGGGAGCCGGTGTGGGGGAATGACCCGTGGGTGACATTGGCGGCCATTGCCATGTGTACCCAGCGCCTTCGTTTAGGTACCTTGATCACCCCCTTGTCACGCCGACGGCCGTGGAAGGTGGCCGGGGAAACGGTAACATTAGACCATCTTTCACACGGCCGGGTGATTCTTTCTGTTGGTTTGGGCGCGCCAGATACCGGCTTTGCCAACTTTGGTGAAGTCACAGACCGTAAGGTTCGCGCCGAACTGCTGGATGAAAGCATCGACATCCTCACCGGGCTCTGGCGGGGCCAGCCGTTTAATTACCAGGGGCAGCATTATCACATCACGGAGACCACGTTTTTCTCGCCGCCGCCGCCGGTACAGCAGCCGCGCATCCCTATCTGGGTGGTGGGCGCCTGGCCGCGACCAAAATCTATGCAGCGGGTGCTTAAGTGTGATGGGGTGTTACCGACTGTGGTGGGCGCCGACGGCCGTCACCAGCCACTCACGCCCGACCAGATTCGGGAGATGAAAGCGTATGTGGAAGCCAACCGGCAGCTGGATTCGCCCTTTGACATTATTAAGGAAGGGGAGACACCCCTGGAGAAAAAGAAGGAGTGGGCCACGATGTTGCGGCCGTGGGCCGATGCCGGCGTCACCTGGTGGATTGAATCCATGTGGCATGCACCCAGCCTTGATAAAATCCTGGCACGTGTGCAGCAAGGGCCACCTAACAACCTGGCGTAAAAATAAAAACGCCCCGCAAGTCCGCTAAACTTGCGGGGCGTTTTTCAGGACAGCTATGCCTGTTTTTCTTCGATGTACTTTTCTTCTGGTTCCTGCCCCTTCATCGCTTTATAGATAACGTACAGACCCAGGGCGATAAGCGTGACCGGCCAGTATCTGCCCGCCACTTCCACCACGTTTAGTAGTAAGCCGTTGGTCATTATGGCCACACCAATGGTAGCCATGATGCCACCAGGAATGAGCGCCCACCAATGTGTTTCTTCGGTGAACAGGCCGGTCAGCAGCGTAATAAGGGCAAAGCCCAAACCAAAGATGATAAGGAAGATGCCGCCTTCCGCATCGCCGCCCATATCTGCCCAGGGGCCGGTAATGGCGTAGGCACCCCAGCCAATGCCGCTTAAAATGCCGCCGGGGATCATCAGCCCGGCTTCACGGGTGAAAATGCCCCACACCAGGAACAGCGCGCCTAGCGCTGGCAAAAACAGCAGCCCCAGATCAGGCAGCATGTTGAACTGGCCCAGCAACACCAGAATGCCAATGCCGATCAAGAAAATTCCACCGATAGTTTCTTTCTTTCTGTTTTTCATGGTCAACCTCCAATTGCTCAGTTACAACAAGTTTAGACAGTGATTATGTTTTTAATTGGTAATGGATTATCCATCGTTTTATGGCCTTTTGTGGGGGCGGGTCTTGTGCCTGCCCCACTCAGGACGCCTGACATCCTTTAAGCCGGAGCCACGGCCGTTTCCTTTTTGCTCCGCAGCGGCTGCGGTTTCCAATAGGTGAGTGAACGCCACAACCATTCGGCCGGGCCAAACCGGTAATGGTTCAACCAGACGGGTGACCAGACCAGTTGGCAGGCCCAAATGGCCAGGACAATCAGGATTTGTCCCACTCGGTCCACCGAACCAAACAGGCCAAAGCCATGTCCGTAAAAAATGGTGGTGGCAATAAGCGTATGCAGCAGGTAGTTGGAAAGCGCCATTCGCCCGACGGCGGCCAGGGCGTTTTGCAGGCGGCCCAAACCACCCCACTGCACCCACAACATGATCAGCCCGATGTAACCGGCGCTCACAAACAGGCTGCCCCAATAATTAAACTGGAAGCCAGGGCCCCAGCGAGAAAAGGCCAGGCTCCAGCCGTGGGCAAAGTTTTGTTGCACGCCAAAGCTGATCACGGCCGTGCCCACCGCCAACCCCACCAGGGCCAGCACCCCATAAAAGCGGCGGGAGCGTTGGGCCGATAAGATGCCCCATTTGTACAGCGCCATACCGATGAGCATCAGGCCCCCGGCTCGCCAGCTTGCCCAGAACAAAAAGGCCATCGTTTGCATTTCTATCGCTGCTGGAACGCGCGCCTCCATTTGCGCCAGCCAACCGCCCCGGTACGCCTCAATCTCTGCCTGGATGACCGCCGGGCTTGGGTCAAAATCAGCCGCAAATTCCTGATAAAGTTCTGGCGGCCAATAGGTCATAGAAGCACCGGTCAAACTGGCTAACAGGGAGGGTACGGCCACGCTGACCAGCCCCAATAGTACCAGCCAGCGGGGTGACAGCTTGCGAAACCAGACCACTACCAAAGCGCACAGCGCATACGCGACCAAAATATCCCCTACCCAGAGTAGATAAGCATGCGCCAGGCCAAAGAGCAGCAGCCAAAGGGTGCGCCGATAGTGAATTTTCAATGAAGGCTGGCTGCGCTCTTCCAGACGAGAGGTGAACAAGATAATCCCGGCGCCAAAAAGCAGTGAGAACAGGGTCATAAATTTCTGGTCGGCGAAGATGTGGCTTAATGTCCAGACCCAGCGGTTGGCCCCGGTGAGATCGCCATACGTGGTGGGGTTAAAGTAGGCTGCTTCTGGCATGGCAAATATTTGGATGTTCATAATGAGAATGCCTAACAGGGCAAAACCACGCAGTACATCAATGGCGGCAATACGGGTTGACGGCCGTGTCGGTGCCGCTTTTGTGTTGTGTTCCATGGGATTAACCTCCTTGGTTAAAATACCGACTGACCTTTCGATAATAAACTGAAAACGATGGTGGATTTGGCAGCACATTAGCGGCCGGGCCCACGTAAATAGATGGTTTTAAGTCCAACAAATCAGTGGTGATTAAGATACTGGCAGTATAAATTGCCGGGGCCGATTTTTGATGTGTCAGAAGTCATGGGCTGGTCATGTTTGCCCTATGACTGACGCTGTTCAAGGAGACGACGGCAAGAAGTTAAGCAAAGTCCATTAAAGGGGTTTTAACAGACCTAATTCCCTGGCTTTGAGGGCGGCCTGGGTACGGTCACGCACACCTAATTTGCCCAGGATATTGGTGACATGGTTCTTAACGGTGCCCTCGGTAATGTATAACTGATTGGCGATCTCCCGGTTGCTGGCCCCAGCAGCCAGGTGCTGCAAAATTTCCAGTTCACGCTCAGATAGCGGTTCAACCAGGTCGGCCTGGGGGTCTGCCAACGGCCGTGCTGACAGGCGGGTAAATTCGGCCACCACTTTGGCCGCGATGGCCGGCTGCAAGAAGGATTCACCCCGGGCCGCCGCGCGGATGGCTTCGTAGAGCCGGGCAGAAGGCACATCTTTGAGCAGGTAGCCCACGGCGCCGGCCCGCAGCCCGTCAAAGACGTATTCGTCGTTGTCAAAGGTGGTGAGGATGATGATACGGGTATGGGGGTGACTTTCGGTTATGCGATGGGTGGCCGCCACGCCATCAAGCACCGGCATGCGTAAATCCATGAGGACAACGTCAGGGTGCAGGGCAGCCACGGCCGTGATCGCCTCTTCACCATTGCCCGCTTCCCCCACCACCTCCAGGTCTGGCTGCACAGAGAGCAGGGTATGCAGCCCTTCACGAAACAGAACTTGATCATCCACCAACAAAATACGAATGGCCATGCGGGGGATAATACCACATGTGCCTGCTGCGTCCACCGCCTGGTATCAGTGTGCAGTGATCAGTGTCCAGTAATCAGTGTGGAAGAACGCCCAACTGAATACTGAATACTGCCAACTGAATACTGATCACTGTCAACAAGCCCTAAGGCAGCCAGGTTAAACAACAGGCGCCCTCACCGAGGGTGGCAGATATATTGTAAGCCGTGTCCTCTAAAAGGAACACGTACCAGTTTTCTTCAAACTCGTCTTGCCAAAAATACCCGGTGTTTTCTGGCAGCCAGTGGGTGTCAAAGTGCCAGCCGGGGTGAAAGGCAGGCAACTGAAGGGGTGTTAGGCTGACACGCTTGAATGAAGAAGGATCCGTCAAATCAGGCAGATACAGACTCCAATCATACATATCATGTAAGTTGATGCCGGCAAAACCAATACGGCCGTCGGGGAATTGTGTCGGCGAAATCGGCCAATGGTCTGTCCCGACGGCCACGTCGGTGCTGGTGATCTGCTTTAACACCCCTGTGGCTTCGTCTACCTGCCAGAGTTGCAGAGCAGACTGATGGTTGGCTGTATTTCCTGCCGGGCGCAGCAGCACCAGGCGCTCATCTGCCAGCCAAAACAGGTAAGGGCCAGCGGTGTCAAAGCCTGATGGGTTGGGGATGGATACGATTTGTGCCGTCTCCAGGTCAATGATCACCTGTTCCCCACCTTCAGGACCCACGATGACGCTGGCTTCTAAATAACGCCCTGAGGGGGACCAGGGCGCCAGATTGCCGCTGTGGATATACCAGAGACCATCCTCGGTCTCAAAATAGGTCACCGGCCGGATGATGTCTGCCCGCTTGTTTTCCAGGGTGACTCGCCAGAGGGCCTGCATATCTATCCAGACCAGCGATTGGCTGTCTGGGGACCATAAGAGTTTGCGGCAGGTGACCCCGATGGCATACAAATGCTGCAGACAGGCCCCAATTTCTATAGGGGCGGCCTCAGGGGTATCTAATGACAACAGATACACCTTTCCAGATTCTGGCCCGTGATCGGGGATGGGCTCAACCGCCCCTGTGGGGCTGGCGCCCTGCAATGTGTATGCCAGCCAACGGCCGTCTGGCGATATCTGGTAATGTAACACGCCACCGACGCCCGCCAGCAGCGGCCGTTGTTCGTGGGCCAACAAATCAAGCAAGACAAGGCTGTAAAGGGCATTATCATCCTGAGTGACCACAACCACCCGCTGCCCATCCTGGCTGATGACGTAACCGATCACTTTCTCAGACAAGAGTGGTTCGATGTTGTTGGTCTGGGATGGCCAGCGGTACAACGTATTGGCTTGTAAAAAAAGCAGGTCATACCCGGTCGGGTTTACAGCGATCTCCCTGGCGGCGGTTGTTGGTGAAGGCCGAGGTACGTGCGTGGCTGTGGGCGGCACAGCCGTAGACCACGGGGTGCGTGTTGGCAGCGGGTCCGGTGGCCAGGGGGTGGTGGTGAGCGCGGTGGGGTCAAACGTGTGTGTGAGGGTAGGCTGTGGGGTAGGGGTGGTTGGCGGTTGCGCGGTGGCCCGCACGGCTACCGTAGCTACCTCTGAAAAGTCACTGTGGGCCGGTTCTGGGGCGCTGGTGTTTGTACAGGCCGCCAAAAGCAGTAATACCGAAGAAATGAGTACAAATATGAACCATCGCATAAGATGCCTCCATCTATAGGGTGATGGTTCTACCCTAACTCACAGGCTGCCCCCTACCTTGACGCTTCAGGCCCGGCTTACCTACGAAAGTAAACGTTCCATTTCCTGCAGGCGGCGCTGTAGAAAGGTGCGCTCGACGTTGTTTTGGGCCAGCGCCAGGGCCACGGCATACGCTTCGGCGGCGTCTTCATGCCAGCCGGCGCGGCGCAGCAGGTCAGCCCGGGCCGCGTGGTAGAGGTGGTAATTTTGCAGCACGGCCGTGTCCCCCATCTTCTCTAACAGCGCCAGCCCTTTTATGGGTCCTTCGGCCATGGCCACAGCGACCGCCTGATTCAGGGCAATGACTGGCGTTGGTTGAAACTTGTAAAGCTGGCCATACAAGGCGGCAATTTGCGGCCAATCGGTGTTGGCAGGTGTGGCCGCTGCCCCGTGCAGGGCGGCAATGGCTGCTTGAATCTGGTAGGGACCCGGTTGGCGCATGTGCAGGGCCCGCTCCAACACGGCCGTGCCGGCTGCGATTTGTGCCTGATTCCATAATGAACGGTCTTGGTCCTCTAACAATATCAGCTCCCCGGCAGGGCTGATGCGGGCTGCCCGGCGGGCATCATGCAGCAGCATCAGCGCCAGCAGCCCCAACGCCTCTGGATGCTCCTCCAATTCCGGATCATCGGCCAGGAGATCGGTAAGAATTTGGGCTAACCGGATCGCTTCCTGGCACAGTTCCTGCCGTACCAGGCTGTCACCAGACGAGGCGATGTACCCTTCGTTAAAGATGAGGTAAATGGCGGTTTGCACCGCGGCTAACCGTTCTGCCAGGAGTTCCCTGGGCGGGACGCGGTAGGGAATGCCCGCCTGCTTGATTTTACGTTGGGCCCGTACCAGCCGTTGGGCCATGGTGGGCACAGGCACCAGGAAAGCGCTGGCGATCTCGGCCGTTTCCAACCCACCTAAGGTACGCAGGGTCAGGGCTACCTGGGCTTCCAATGACAGCGCCGGATGGCAGCAGGTAAAGATCAATTTTAAGCGTTCGTCTGGTATCTCGTCCATGTCTATTTCGCCTGGGGCATCCAGGTCAGCCAGCGTTTGTAGGAGCTGCTGCTTGGCAGCATAGGTCTTGTCACGACGCAGGCGATCAATCGCTTTGTGGCGGGCGGTGGTGGTGATCCAGGCACCGGGGTTATGGGGCACACCGTCGGCCGGCCACCGCTCCAGAGCCACTACCAGGGCATCATGAAAAACATCTTCGGCCAGTTCAAAGTCACGCAAAGCGCTGATGAGGGCAGCCAGCACCCGGCCAGACTCCTGCCGAAAGGTTTGTTCCACAATAGCATGAGCAGTTTCCATAGAGGTAGTGTCGTCGCAGGTGACGGCCGTTGCTAAACCCCACCTGTCACCAGGCCCATGACAGGTGGGGTTCCAGCTTATGCCTCCGGCGGGGGGCTACACATTTGCAGCCCATTGCCGAAGGGATCGTAAAAGTTGCAATAGGTGACGACGCCCGGAATGCTTACCGGGTCATCGCAGCGCACACCACGTGCCCGCAAGGCAGCGGCGCTTTCGTGGCAGTCGGGCGTGTTCAGCACAATCGTCGTGCCAGTGCCGGGCTGCCATCCTTCATTGACCAGCATAACGGAAATGTGCGCCTCCGGCGTGCCAGCGCTGAATTCGATCCAACCCATTTCGGGCATATCGTAAAGTGGCTCACCCAACCCCAAGACATTGCTATAAAAGTCACGTGCGGTGTCTAAATCCGGCACAGAAATGGAAACGACATTGATGCCTTTGAAAAGCTGCATAATTTACCTCCGTAGGGGACGTGACAGGCTGCCAAAGCTGGCCATGTCTCTAAGATCACTGCTCAAAAATTACAACTGGCCGAATTTCTATGGAGCCTTCGGTCATAGGCAGTTTTTGGGCCATTTCTACGGCCGTGTCCAGATCACACTCCAGAATGTAGAAACCGCCTAACTGCTCTTTGGTCTCGGCGAACGGACCATCTGTCACCAGTACGTTCTGCCCCTTCTTAAAGCGTATCGTTCGGGCCTGGGTGACTGAATGCAACGCCTCGCCGCTGGGGTTCATCCCCCGTTGCGCTGCTTCGACGCTAAACCGATCGTGAGCTTCCATGATGTCACCCCACTGCTCTGGGGTTATGTCTTTATCTAAAGCTTCATCACCGTAAAGTAAAAGAGCGTATTTCATGAGTTTTATCCTTTGATTATTCAAATATCCAAACGGGCCGGATTTCAATGGAGCCGTGGGTAGCGCCAGGGATTTTGGCGGCGTACTCAATAGCCTGATCCAGGTTTTCACATTCCAGCACATAATAACCGCCTAACTGTTCTTTGGTCTCGGCAAACGGGCCATCGGTGGTCAGGGTGTTACCTTCACGCACACGAACGGTAGTGGCCGTGTTGGTAGGGTGCAGCGCCTCGCCGCCGAGCATCAGCCCTTTTTCCTGTACTTCACTGGTGTAGGCATAATAAGCGGCCGTGTCGGCTTCCCGTTCAGCCGCCGTCATGTTGGCATCTTCCTCTTCGTTGCTGTAAATTAACAATAGATAACGCATATCATAATCTCCTTTTGTGAAAATGGTGGGTCTCAATGGCCCTTTTACCTATACGACGAATGAGAATACGCCAGATCGACAATGCAAAGGACAAAAATGGGACGAATTTAGGAATTGCCCGAACTTTGATTAATCGTGTTTTGTTTGCCGACGACGAGTCTTTAATTCGGCTCGGATTTCGGCGTGGCGTTCAGCGGTGAGGGGATATTTGTAGACAATGGGGAAGCTGGCCAGCAGGATAATAACGGGCACCAGGCTGACAAACAGGCGCAGGGCCCATAACACGGCCGTGGGCTGCACCGGAAAAGGCGGGCCAGGGTCAGGATCATTAATATAACCGGCAGCGTCAAATACCAGGTTAGACACGGCCAAGCCTAAAGAGATGCCCAGCTTTTGTAGGAAGACAAAAAAGCCATAGTACACCCCTTCGCGGCGCAGGCCGGTGTGCAGTTCATCCAGGTCTACCACGTCTGGCAGCATGCTCCAGGGGATCAGGTAGCCCACGCTGGCGCCAACCCCGGCCAGGATGGCTAGTATGAAAAGGAAAGTCATCTGCCCTGGCTGAATAAAAAAGAGGATGACTTCAATGATGATCCAGAAGCCGATGCCCAGAAAGTAAACGCGCCGTTTGCCCAGGCGCTCACTGACTTTAGACCAGATCACCAGGGAGATAAAGATAGACACTTGCAGGGCCAGAGCCAGGAAAATAAACTGCTCATCGGCGCCCATCCAATAACGCACATAAAGCTGCATGTTGGCTTGCACAAATTGGATGCAAAGCCAGGTCAGCAGGTAAACGGCCGTGACCATGACAAACGGCCGGTTTTTAAAAGCAATCACAAACCCTTCGAGGAACCCCGGTTCGCTGCCCCGCGCTTCCTGAAAAAAGGTTTCTTCGGTGAAGTAAAACGTGATCAGGTTGGTGACGATGATGACACCACCCATGACGGCGGCGCTGATGGCAAAACCACTGACCAGGTTAGCTGCCGAGCGCAAGAGGGTCTCGTGCACAATGAGGGCGGCTGTACCCCCCAGAATGGAAAAGCTGAAGCGGTAGGTGTTCAGGTTGGTGCGTTCGTGGTAGTCGGGGGCAATTTCGGGGGTGAGGGCAGTGTAAGGCACGTTCACGGCCGTGATGCCCGTGTCTAACAGCAGCGCCACCACCAGATAATACCAAAACAGCCCCTGCAGCGTCAGGTCAGGAACCTGCCACTGCAAATACCAGGCCAGGCCAAAAGGAATGGCGCCAAAGAGCAGCCACGGCCGTCGCCGCCCCCAGCGCGTCCGAGTACGGTCAGACAACCAGCCAATGAGGGGATCATTGGCGCTGTCCCAGAGTTTCACAATGAGGAAGATGGTGGCCGCGCTGGCCGGCCGCAGCCCGGCTACGTCCAGCAAAAACGCATTCAGAAAGAAGCCTTGCAGTGTGGCTACCAGCGCCGGCCCCACATCGCCAACGCCATACGCCAACTTGCGGCCAACACTTAGTGGGGGAGGGGAAGCAGACATGAAAGTTATCTTGGTGGCCGATTTACCCGGATCAATGGGCCTGGTAATAACCCACATGAACGGATGGCTTCATCAATCCGTCTTGCCTGCCCCAAAACATCATGCCCCAGGTTTCGTAGGGCTTCGACTACCTGTTGGGGGAAATTCTCATCGGCATACAGGTGGGCCACAGATCAGGCATCCTCGTTTTCATGGATCGCACGGTCGATTTCTTCAGGGTGAGCGTTAGCATATGCCCAGGCATTCACCAGGTCTACGGCGCGCAGAGTCGGGTAATTTTCCAATAGCTGGGTTTCGCTCCACCCTAAACGGCGATAGTTTTCCAAAGCCCACACCGGGATACGTGTACGCACAATGCAGGCATCACCCCCAACTACCCCGGCGTTCTTTTCGATCCCTGGCCAGACGTTGCCCAAATCACGGATCAAAATTTGTACAACTTGTGCTTTTTCGGCCCGGCTGAGTTCAGCCAATCGCGGTTCAAGTTCACGGAGGGTCATAACCAGTTTCCTCTAACCAGTCAAGCATCTATGTAGTAAGAGAATGATAGGCGATTGAGATGCCAATGACAAGAGCAAAGATCAGTGGATCAGCAGCGCGATGATCGACCATTGGCAAGTTACACCATTTATCGAACCAACCAAATAGTGATGCGGCCGTCGCTCAGAGCAGCCGCCAACTGATTGCTGCGAAGATGGTAAGTCACAGCCGTAATTCGCTTACCGGTGTCTATCATCAGTGGTGACTCTGCAAAATCTTGTATCACCCATTGATAAATCACATGGTCATCCGCGCCCGCGGCCACTGTTTGGCCATCCGGACTAAAAGCCAACGAACGGGCAGTCGTACCAATATCAGCCAGCGTCACGGCCGTAGGTGTGGTAGGTGCCACCTGCTGCACTGGGTTGACATAAACGCTTAGATCCCATAAACGAATACGCCCATCGGCGCTGGAGGTCGCCAGCCAATGTCCATCTGGGCTAAAAGCGACGCCAAAGGCCCAGTCATTGTGCCGCAAAACGGCCAGGGCCGTTGGTTCACCAGCGGATAGATCCCACAGCCGCACCGCTCCGTCCCAACCGGCGCTCGCCAGATAACGGCCGTCCGGGCTAAAGGCCACGCTAAATACTTCTGCTTGATGGTCTGTCAGGATGGCCACTGGCGTCTGCGTGCGCGGTGTCAGCGGCCAGAGCCGGATGGTGCCATCCTGGCTGGCCGTCGCCAACAGTGTGCCATCCGGACTAACAGCCAGGTCAAAAATCCAGGCTGTGTGGCCAGTCTCCAGGGGGGAAGCTGCCAATTCGCTCTCGCCTGTAGGCCAAAATCGCACCGTCAGGTCTTTGCCAGCAGATGCCAGCCATTGTCCATCAGGGCTGAAGCTCAAGGCCAGCACCCCATCCGTGTGGTCGCTGAATTCACGGGCCAAGGCATAAGCGCCTGAGGCATCCCACAGGCGAACTATGTCATCTTCTCCGGCCGATGCCAGCCAACGGCCGTCAGGACTGTAAGCTGCATCCCAGGCGACCCCTGCCTGCGATGTGAAACTCACCAATCGTTCCCCGGTGATGACTAACTGTACATCAAACTGCTCCAGCACGGCCGTTAGTGGTGCCACCAGAGGAAACTCTGGGCCGTTCAGGGCAACAATACCCACCGCATAGCCATCTTCACCCACTACCAATGCCCCCTCATCACCAGACAAGAGCGGGCCTGCCAAAGCAAAATCAGAAACGGCGTTAACGCCTTCACCCAGGGAGATACGGCAGCCACCGGCACAGGCGGTGAGGGTACTGGTAATGATTCCGGAGGTACGGCCGTAGGCCCACACCGCCTCCCCGGCCACCGGGTCACGCACCCCCAAAATAGGCCCAATGTCTGGTATGGTTGTCTGGAACGAGATGCCGGGCAGCAAGCGCGCCCGGTTAATAAATAATGGGGCATTAATGGTCGGTAAATCGGCTAGCCTCATCAGGTTGGCGGTGACGGCCACCGCATCTTCCGGCTTCCCGCCGTCAATGGGACTGGGTTGTAAAACAGGAACATCGGCGGCGCCCAGGACGGCGTTGGGGCCCAGCAGGTAATAGACACCCTGGTCATCACGAACAAAGGCGCTGAGCGTGCCGGCCGTCGACAGGTTCTGGTTGCCCAGGCTGATGCCGGGTCGTAACGGCCGTACCGGGGCACGTACCCGGAACAGTTCTGCGGCGGTTCTGGTGGCTTCGGCGTCTACTGTGGCCCGGGCCACGGCCGTGACAGATGCTTCGGCAGCAGCGGTGGCCATAACGGCTTCCTGCATTTGCTGTGTGCTCAAGGCTTCAGCCTGCTTGGTCAGGGCCAGGCTCTCGCTGGCCTCAGATGTTTGCCGGACGCTTAAGGCTTCTGCTTCGCTGGTAGCGGCGGCCGCTGCATTGACATCGGCCATTTCTTGGGCGCCAGCCAGGTTAATTTCCTGCGCGGTAGCCGTGCCAAACACCCCGGTGGCTGCCTCCTCAATAACGACCACATAGGCGGTGGCCGTTTGCCCCACTTGCGTATTATTACCACCGCTGGCGCTGCTCACCAAGAGGATAACAAAACTATAGAGGGCCACCACCAGGATGACACTGATACCTGCTGTGATCGCCCCCCGCCTGATTCGTTGGATACGTGCTACCTGCCGCGCATCGTGCCACTGCCGGTTAGACTGTTGAATAGGGGTGATCAGGCGGTCATGTGTCAGTTCATACCAGCGAGACCCGGCGCGGAATTCGCCGCGTATCAGGTGCATATCTTCCAATGTTTCTACGGCTTTGTTGGTAATACCGGCCGTCTGCTGGCCGCCGCGGTACACGGTACCTCGGGTGCCGGCCGGGGTGATAAGTGACGTTTCAAACCATTGCCGCAGCGTTTCTTCGTTCACGCCGGCTTGGGGCAGCGCCCGGCCCAAAGCCCGCCCATAAAAGCTGGAAAGCGCCTGGTCAATATTGCCAAAGGTGCGTAAATGTTCTTCCGTGATGGTCAGGACATGTGGCGGCAGATCTTCCCACAGGTTCTGGCAGACCACCTGAAGCTGCACAGGTTCTACAAATTCCCCCATGACTGTCTGTGTCTGCCCGGAGATCGTTTCTACACGCACGGTGCGTAAATCGGCCACTAACTGTTCGGCCACGCCGGGGGCAAAGTTGTGTTCAGTGTCTCGCAGCGGGCCGCGAATGGCCGCCAGGGCGGCATCTGGCCGCATCCGTTCCAGGCGAAAGCGCGTGCCTAGATTACGCGGCAGCAGGTGGGCGTAGGGGTCTAACTGGGCCACGTAATCCTCACGCAGTGAAAAGACCACGCGCAGCAGCGGATCATTGTCCAGGGCGCGGGCTACCTGGTTTAAGAACCCTTCTCTTTCCTGCCAGCGCGCCGGATAAGCTGTAAACAGCTCCTCCAGCTGGTCAAAGATGAGAACACGTGGTTGTTCGTAACCAGAGTCATCCTTTGTATGGGGGTGGGCGGCCAGGTAACTGGCTATCGTTTGGTCGCGCAGCGTGATGGGGTTGGCGTCTGTGCCCGCCCAACTAAAGAGGGTGTATAGCCCGTAAACGTTATGGATCTCGCTCGGAGCTATGTTTGCCAGTTCGGGCCCCTGTACCCGCGCAAAAGGCCATACTTCAAACCCTTCTGCTTCTAACAAGGGGGCTACCAGGGCATTCAGCAAAGAGGTTTTGCCCGCACCCGATTGGGCATAGAGTACCACTGCTCGATTGGCCACGATAAGGGAAAGCAGTTCCCGTGCTTCCTGATCACGGCCAAAAAAACGGGCGCTGTCTTTGCGTTCAAACGGCCGTGGGCCGACGTAGGGATTTTGCCTGGTGTCTGCCATCTTTTTGAGGGTCATTGATAATCAGTGAACCGATCTCCGATTATAGCCATTCCACGCGTGGCCGTAAGCGCTGACATGTCTCTGCCAGTTCATACATACGGCCGCGCCGCTGCATATACGTGACAATTTCCAGAATGAAGGCCGGCTTTGTGTCTGAAAAAGTCTCGAAATCGATGCGTAGTTCATATTGGGCCATCTCTCGCAGCTCTTGCAAGTTGAATGTTTCGGACAAATTCAGCTGCAGCCGCATCAGGTCAATGACCGGCTGGCTGGCGGCGTAAGCCTGCCGGGCCTGGGCCACACCCTGCCAGCGGCGGCTTAATTCGGCCATAAATGCTTCGGCCGTGCCCCAATAAACGCGCATTTGCCTGTCTGTGAGGTCAATATATTTGCTGAGGTATTTTTGTACCTTCTCCTTTGTCGGTTCGGCACTGTCTTCAGGCAGTGGCGGCATCTGTACGGTGACACTAATACGACGCAGCCCGCCTTCCGCCGCGGCTACCAACCCCCGGAATAAGATACGAAAGTCCCAGTCACCGGGCCGGTAGCCGATAAACAATAGGGAAGAATCGGTTAGGGCTTGCTGAATGCGTGGTGGCAGGTTGTACTCGCCAGAAGAAACGTTAACCAGGAAGTCAAGGTAATCATCTTCCGTTAATACCAGGGATTCGGGTGATTCAATATGGCCATGCAGATGATACACCAGTGGATTTGCCGGGGTAGGTTGGTAGCCGGTTTCTAAAATGGAGGGATGGGAACGCAGCAGATACGGATTCCAGCGGCATAGTTCGCGGCGTGGGTCTTTTTTACGCTGTTTCAGGGCGTCTGTCATGAAATTGTCGTAGTTGGTGGTGACGTAAATGGGTAAGTGTAAGTCTGCCAGGACGGCATGAGGCTGGTGCAGGGTGTCAAAGTCCAGGGCGGCCGCCGCTGCTATCTGTTTTTGCATTTCCTCTTTGGGGAAGTAGGGGTCATACTCTACGGCCAGGTACTGAGCCACCCGGGCCAGATCGCCATTTTCCAACGGGTAGCCAAATTCGTGTGACCAACTGGCGGCCAACGCCTGGTGGCGCGGCAGGTAAGCCTGGTTCACGGCCGAACCGATAAAGGGAGTACATTTGCCATCGGCGATGCGTTTAAGGAGCAGGTTCCAATCTCGTTCGTTAAGGCCGGTATCCACAAAGAGTCCTTGTTGGTTGGTGGGTCAGGTATGCTTGCCTCCGCATGATAGCGGGTGCCCGCATGATAACGGGTGCCCGTATGATAACGGGTGCCCGCATTATAGCGGGTGAATGTACGGCCGTAAACTCTCAGGCGTACTGCGACGGCGCTTTACCGTGGCTGCTGATCTGGCGGGGGTAATTACCAGCCTGGACGTCAGAGCGAATACCGGTGACTTCAACTTCAAACAGATGGTCGGCGGCGTAGTCGTAATGGTAAAGGAAACGATGGCCGACGACCAACCCCAATTGGCCGATAATGGCTTCGTAAGCCCAGGGCGGATGATCTTCTTCATAGGCACAGGCAAAGCGGTAACGGCCGTCATACTTGCGCCCATTCATGTAAAAAGAAAACAAATGGTCGTTGTCCCATTCAAAGGCGTGTTGGATAAAACGCTGCAGATCACGCAGGGTCTGCTCACTGCGTATGGCGATGGTGCGGTACGTGCGTCGGTGGCGTAGGAGTGATACCTTTAAGTCATAGACGCCGCCGGCATTATCCAGAGGAATGGGTTCCCTGGCCACTTGCAAAATGCGCCGGGCCTGGAAGCGTGGTTCAAAGGCGTCATCGTGGGCAGCAATGAGGGCTATTTCATTCAGGATGGGGTTGGGAAACGGCCGTCCTGTTTCGGTGAAGGTGCGGCCCAAATAGTGAATGGCCTGTTCACGTACCTCGGTGTGGGGGTATTGTGTTAACTGCCGTAAAAACGCAGTCGCTTCCGGGTGGTCATGGCGGATGGCAATCAGAGCCAGGGCCGCAATGGCAATGTTCAGCCGTTCGTGGTGGAAAGGGTTGTGGACGTTGGTGGTCATCATGGCCGTGTCTTGCCAGAAGCGCATCAGGCGAGGGTCGGCCGTTCCCCCCAATGCTGCCAGTTTTTGCATGTCCTGGTGGGCTGCCGCCAGGGTAGGGGCCAGCGGCTCTTTGGGCAAAGGCATGGGGGTGTCCCACAACCATTTTTCCAGCGGGTCATTAAACATTTGCATAGTTTAGCAGTTTTGCCAGGCTTTGCTCAAGCACTAAAGTGGCAATTCCTACAATTAGTTAGTTTTGCTCAATACCAGGTAGATGGTTTCTGATGGTGGCAGACCTGGGGCATCACCTGGCTATGGATACCTGGTAGACGGCCGGCTGCAGTGTCATAGGGGCGGCGGCCGCTACGATCAGAATGGCATCTTCACTGCTGTCAGGAACAGGAACAACGGCCGTGTTGTCTGGGGCTAGTGTTATCTGCGTTACCATGGGCCCATCCTGGTTAAACGTGATGAGGATAAGGTGCCAGGGTTGAGGGACATAGCCGGTAGCACGCACAAACCCATTGGCCTGCCAGCCGCCATCGGTTTCCGCATCATCAAAAAAGCCAATTTCGGGGATGCTGATGTTGTCCAGTGCCAGGCCATCAAAGGTGAGGATCGGGTCTGTAACGTATTCAAAGCGCAGCACGATTTCCTGTCCGGCGAAGGGGGTCAAATCCACTTCTTCGCGTAGCCATTCAAGACTTTGCCCGGTATAAAAGCGGGCGGTGAAGGCCGAGTCTGAAGGATCGTCTTCAAAGGCGGTGCCTTGCATATGCCTCCCGGCCAGTGATTGCCACGTCTGGCCACCGTCAACAGACAGGGTGACGTAGGCAAAATCATAACCGGTTTCAATGTCATGGTAGATGTCATAGGCCAGGGTGGCCTCGGTGACGCCAGTCAGGTCAAAGGCGCGGGTGAGGCTGGCGGCACTGTAGTTGGCCCGATTGGCCAGCCACATGTGAGTGCCGGAAGTGGGCAGCTGCGGCATTAAGGGGACGTGGTTGCTGCCGGTGAATGTGACGGTGGTTTTTTGCCCCGCCGGAATCTGATAATAATCGGCGGCAAACTGATGAACGGTGGTTTCGGTGTTGGCCAGGGGGTGGCTTACGGCCGTGTCTACGCCATCATTTAAGGTGTAGCTGTCTGGTGCCTGGGGATGGTTGTGAATGGCTAAGGCCACCAGCCAATCCAGCCACAGCATCAAGCCGCTGCCAAAGTCCAGATTGTAGGTTTGGGCCAGGTCATCCAGCGCCGTGAAGGCCGGCTCCGGATGGGCGGCAAATTCGCGGTACAGGTCTGGCCCTAGCCGGTTAAGGATGTATCGGTTGAGCAAATAGCCCTGGCCGTAATAAGGGATAGTGTTGCCATCGGTCCACCGGTTTAACTGCTGATCAGGGTTTTCCAGGAAAACATTGGCGCGGGCCACACCATCGCCAGGGTAGCCCAGCAGTTCT
The DNA here is from genome assembly GCA_011525915.1 of Ardenticatenaceae bacterium. Classification (GTDB taxonomy): domain Bacteria; phylum Chloroflexota; class Anaerolineae; order Promineifilales; family Promineifilaceae; genus CAADGU01. The sequence goes on from WYBM01000028.1 coordinate 60,791, forward strand.
TCAGCTAACATGGCTGACCCTTCTACGGCCCAATCCCAATCATTGATGTCATAGTTTTCTTCAATCATGTGGCGGAATTCATGGGCCAGGGTGTCCAGGTAGCCTGGGCGGCCAAAGGCACGGCCGTTCATCACAAACATCTCCCGCGCATTGGAGGCCGGGTCTACACTTTGTGGTAGTAAATCGCCGGAGCTAAAGTAGCCGGCCAGGTAACAAAAGTCCAATTCATCGGGGCCAATATCACACAAGTTGAGGGGCGAGGCATTCACAATGTGGATGCGTGGGTCGCCGTCAATGCCAGGGCTGGCTTCTGGCCCAAAATAAAGATGGCTTCGTTCATAAATCTCATCAAACCCGGCCCCCATGGCGGCCAGTTCTGCGGCTGTTGGTTCAAACAGACCAGGGGTGGTGTCAAACCAGAAGTAAGCGTGCTCACTGATGTGTTTTAACACAAATTCAGGTGAAGTATTGGTGTTAGAGTCAATGTTGTTTACGGTAATGGTCTGCCGTAAGCCCACTGACAATACGTCTGCCAGCGGTGGGTTGTCTTCGGTGGGCGTCACTCCTTTATAAGCGGCAAACAATGCCAGATCATCCCGTTCTGGCGGGTAGCTGCCGGCCAGCAGTTGGGTGGTAAGCTGTTCGTCTGCCGTGACCGGTGCGCGGCTCAGCTGTTCATAAGGGGCATGAGGCGGCGGCCAGGTAAAGGTGGCCGCGTCTAGGGTGGGGGGCGGGGTGGTGGCTAACCCAGTATCGACCGTTGGTGTGGGCGGCCGCGTGGTGGGGGGCACGGCCGTGGCCGGTTGGGTGACGATGGCTGTGTGTGTAGGGGTGAGTATCGGCGTGGGGGAGGGCACGGCCGTCTTTGTACAGGCTGTGAGGATGAGAAACAGTAACAAGCATACCAGGCGCGTTTTCTGCATGATTATGTGTTGTCCTTTTGTGATGGTGTGGTCAGGATTATAGAGAGAGGAGGTGTCCCTGTCACCTGCCGATGGCAGGGACACCAAAATGCTAGGTAATCGGCAACAATAATTCAGAAATAAAATCACTTTAGACGTTGCCGATTCCTCGAGGAAACCGCAAAAATCTGGTGCGATGGATTTGCGAAAACTTTTTGCGGTTTACCTAACGCGCCCTTAAAATCATGGGCAGGCCGCCTTTAGGTCGTAAGGTAATAAGCGGGCTCAGTTCAACCTGGTGACCTGGCTGCAAGTCTGCCCGAAAGCGCTGGGCTATGGTGGCCAACAGCAGTATCGCTTCTGTCATGGCAAAGTTGCTGCCAATGCATTGGCGCGGCCCACCGCCGAAGGGCAGGTAGGCGTAACGGGGCCGTTCGGCCACCCGCTCCGGCGTAAAGCGTTCCGGATCAAATTTTAAGGGGTCTTCCCAAAAGTCGGGGTGACGATGGGTCAGGTATGGGCTCAGGGTGATGACCGCGTTGGCTGGTACGTCATAGTCACCGACAACATCCGGTTTATGGCCGAAGCGGGCGATGGCGTAGGCTGGTGGGTAAAGGCGCATAGATTCCTGAATAATCATGGTGGTATAGGTCAGGTTAGGGATGTCGGCAACGGTGGGGGCATGGCCAGGCAGGACCTCAGCCAATTCTTGTTCCATTTTTGCCCGTATCTGCGGGTGTTGTGACAGCAGGTAAAAGGTCCAGCTCAGGGCAATGGCCGTGGTCTCATGCCCGGCCAGCATAATGGTCATCACCTCGTCGCGAAGCTGCTCGTCATTCATGCCCTGGCCCGTTTCCTCATCGCGGGCTTCCATAAGCATGCCCAGCAGGTCATCTTTTTGCTGGCCGGTGTGCCGCCGCTCTTTGATGATGTTGTTGACGACGGTGTCTAACACGGCCGTGTTCTGGCGGATGACTTTGCTGCTGTGCCACCAGGGAAAGAGTCTCAGACGTTCATAAGCAAAAATTTTGCCGCTAAGCGAGGCGGTTTCCTCGTTCACAACGGTAAACGCTTCCCCTACCGTATTGGCTTCCCCTGTCAAATCCCGGCTAAACAGCGTTTTCCCGGCGATTTCCAGTGTCAGATGCATCATTGCTTCTGCCAGATCAAGCCGCTGCCCATCACGCCATCTGGCTACCATCGTGGTGGTGGCATCTGTCATGGTCGTGGCAAAATCGGCAATGCGCTGGCGATGGAAAGCGGGCTGGGCCAGCCGGCGCTGACGCCGCCAAAAGTCACCGTCACTAGTCAGCAGGCCGTGACCGACTACAGGCGTCAGCAGCAGCAGGCTGGGGTGGGGCAGCTTGGTATAATTTTTGTTGTTATCTTGTAAGATGTGTTTATTGTGCTCGGGATGAAAGAAGAAGTAGCCATAAAAATGCAGCAGGGCGCGAAAGCGCACGGCGTCACCATACTGGGCGGCCAGTTCTTCCATTTTTTTTAGCGGCTGGCCCTGAAACTGGCGGATGATGCCAAAAGGCCAGGGAGGGGTGGGGCCGGGCGGATGCTTGGGATTTTTCTTAGGGGTATGGTTAACAACAACTGTGGACATACGTCACTCCATTTGGCCTATGTGCCATTCTGTTTTGGTGGGGCCGGGCGAGCGGTCGGCCACTTGTGAAATAAATCACAAGTAGTTTACCAAAGGAAAGCGAGGGTTGTCAAGAGGGTACGGCCGTTGACGAATGGGCTAAAAGTGAGGGGAAGACCGGTTGGTTAGCGCTGCGGTTGTTTTCATGCCAGGGTGATCATACATTCTCAGTGACAATGGTTTCGATCTTACCAGCTTGCTGCTGGCCGGGGGCACGGCCGTACAGCTCTGTAATCTCTCGCAGCCGGTACACCAGGTGTTCTGCCAGGGCATCAGCCCGGAAGCGCCAACGCCAGTAGCCACCCACCTTACCAGGGAAGTTCATGCGGGCTTCGTTGCCCAGAGAAAGCAGGTCTTGCATGGGGATGACGGCCGTGTTGGCCACCGAGCTGTACGCCAACCGGATCATGTCCCAGGCCACATCATGGCCGCTGATGGCCATATAACGCCGGGCATGATCTCGCTCTCCCTCGCTGGCATTATGGTACCAACCTACCGTCGTTTCATTGTCATGTGTGCCGGTATACACCACACAGCTGCGGCCAAAGTTGTGTGGTAAAAAGTCGCTGTTGTGTTCGCCGCCAAAACCAAACTGCAAAATTTTCATCCCGGGGAATTTAAAGTGGTCACGTAATGCCTCTACGTCTGGGGTAATCACCCCTAGATCCTCGGCGATTAACGGCAGTTCACCCAATTTTTCCTGCATCGTTTTGAAAAAATGGGCGCCGGGCCCTTTGACCCAACGGCCGACCACGGCCGTGGGCTCATTGGCGGGAATTTCCCAATAGGCGTCAAACCCACGAAAATGATCGATGCGCACAATGTCTGCCTGCACAAAGCTCATGTCCAGCCGTTTTTCCCACCAGGCATACTCATTGGCTTTCATTTTTCCCCAGCGGTACAACGGATTGCCCCAACGCTGCCCCGTCTCGCTGAAATAATCTGGCGGTACGCCGGCGATAGCCGTTGGTTTGCCTGCTTCATCCAGGAAAAACAGATCAGGATTGGCCCAGACATCGGCGCTGTCATAAGCCACAAAAATAGGGATGTCACCGATGATTTGAATGCCGCGAATGTTGGCATATGCTTTTAGCTCCAGCCATTGCTTAAAGAAGAGGAACTGCAGGAATCGGTGCAGAGCGACCTTGTTGGCCAGCTTTTTGCCCCAGCGTTTCATCGCTTTGGGTTCACGCAGGGCGATCTCTTGCGGCCAGGTGCTCCACACGCCGCCTTCATGGTGCATATGCTCGTTTTTCAGGGCCATAAAAAGCGCGTAATCATCCAGCCAATAGGCGTGTTCTTCACAAAAGGTGGCCAGTGCTTGATGTTGTTCGGGCGTACCTTGTTGTTGAAAGTGGGCAAACGCCTGCCGCAGTAGGTCCATTTTGTAGGTGATCACCGGGCCATACTCTACAGCGAAATTAGGGAAGGAGGGAACGGAGGTCACGGCCGTGGCCGGCAAATACCCTTCTGCTACCAGCCTGTCTGGGCTGATCAGCAGAGGGTTCCCGGCAAACGCCGAAAAACATTGATAAGGGGAATCGGCATACCCGGTGGGCCCTAACGGCAGCGTTTGCCATAGAGATTGGCGGCTCTCGATCAGGAAGTCTATAAACCGGTACGCTGCGGCTCCAAAATCGCCAATGCCATAGCGGCTGGGTAAGGAGGTTGGATGTAATAATACGCCTGCGGCACGTTTAAATCGCATGTTTTCCTCTTCTTGAAATCCTATAATTGGTTCGCTGTAATCCGTGATCGAATGGCCAGCCGATTACGGGTTATGAGAAGGTGCGGGCAATAGCCCATTCATAAAGTTGTTGGTAGCCTTGCGCAGAGCGCCGCCATGAAAAGTCAGCCATCATGCCGTGGCGCTGAATTTGCTGCCATCGTTCACGGTCAACATTGTACACGTAGATAGCCCGCTGCAAGGCACGCCAAAAGGCATCGGTGCTGTAATCGTGAAAGGTAAACCCGGTATGCCCGTCCTGGACGGTGTCGGCCAGGCCGCCGGTTGCCCGTACTACCGGTACGCTGCCATAACGCATGGCGATGAGCTGCCCCAGCCCACAAGGCTCAAACCGGGAAGGCATGATAAAGATGTCACTGCCGGCGTAAATGAGCGGGGCAAAACCGGCATTGTAGTCCAGGTAGGCTGTCATTTTGTGGGGGTGGTAGTAGGCCAGCCGGGCAAACATATCTTCATACTCCCGTGCGCCTGTCCCCAACACAATAAATTGGGCCTCGCCAGAAAAGCCATTCATGAGCATGTGAATGACGTGGCCGGTAATGTCTAACCCTTTTTGCCAATCTAACCGGGAGACCATGGCGACAAGGGGGATGTTGTCACGCTGGGGCAGGCTGGCGCGCGCTTGCAGGGCGTGGCGGTTGTGAACACGGGCTCCCAGGTGATCGGCGTTGTAATGGTTGGCAATACGGCCGTCGCTGGCCGGGTCCCACTCTTGATAATCCAACCCATTTATAATGCCGTGTACGTCATAATGGCGATGGCGCAGCAGGCCGTCCAGATAGGCACCGCCGGCGGGTGTCATAATTTCACGGGCATAGGTAGGGCTGACGGTGTTTACCATGGTGGCATGGTAAATGCCACGAGCCATAAAGTTGACCTCACCATAACTTTCTTCCGCCAGGGAAAAGGTCTGAATGCCCAGGTAGTCAAAGATGTGCCAGCGGGCCCGGCCCTGGTGGGCCAGGTTGTGAATGGTAAAGATGGTGGCGATGCCCCGGAAACGGCCGTCGGCCTGCCCAGCCGTTGCCAACCAGGCCAGCGCCGGCGCGGCATGCCAGTCGTGGGCGTGTACGACATCTGGTTTCCAGGCTAAAGCCAGCGTTAATTCCAGTGCCGCCCGGCTAAAAAAGGCAAACCGGTAGGGGTCATCATCATACCCGTAAATGTTGGGCCGGTTAAACAGCCCGGCTTCGGCAATAAAGTAAATGGGCACGTCACTGCCTGGCAATGTGCCCGTAAAGACGCCGGCCGGTAACATGCCGACCCCGGTAGGGACAGTTAAATGGCCCGGCATGGCAGAGACACCAGGGTAGCCAGCCTCAATAGCTCTGTAGGCAGGCATGACCACCCGCACATCGTGGCCCAAATCATGCAGAGCTTTGGGCAGCGAGCCACCAACGTCACCTAAACCACCTGTTTTGGCAAAAGGTGCGACCTCGGCGCTGAGAAACAGAATTTTTAAGGGATCCGCCATTTTAGGGTTGCCTCTCTATGTTGAATGCGCCTTATTTTCCCCGATTTAAGCCAGTTATCAAATTTACTGTCTGAAAGAGGTCTGCCCAGGTGCAGGTTTCTCCCATTATCGGTACAATAGCCATGAGGAGAACCGTATGTCTGCCCGACGGATGTTGCCGTTCATTCTAATAAATATTGTTGTTTCGGCAGTGGTTGTGCTGGCTATCTTATATTTCTGGGACAATCAGCGGGTGGAGACGGCGCCGGCAGCGGCGTTTATGACCGCGTCACCGCTGCCTTCTTCTCTAGGCACTTCGGCCGTTGCTTTGCTGCCCACCAGCACCCATACACCGGAGCCAGAGCCGGAAGGGCCGCCGGTTCATGTGGTGAAAGCCGGGGACACCCTGGCGACCATTGCCCAGATTTATGATGTGCCTCTGGAGGATATTGTGGCTGCAAACAAGCTGGTTAACCCTGATTTTTTGTCTGTGGGTGACCAACTGCTTATTCCCATAGGTGGGTTGGCCACAGCTACGCCGCCCCCGCCGCCAGAAGCTACGGCCAGCGTACTGCCCAGCCCCATCCCGGCACAGCCGGTCACGGTGACCCAGGGGAGTGAAGCGCTGGTGCAGATCACGGCCGTGATTGCCCCCGGCGACCTGAAAAATGAAGCGGTGCAAATTGTCAATGTCGGTGGCAGCCCCATTGCCCTGCTTGGCTGGAAGATCGCCGACTTGCAGGGGCATTTTTATACATTTAAGCAAGTCACGCTTTTTGGTGATGGCGCCGGCATTCTTTTTCGCACCACGTCTGGCCGTGATGGTGCCACTGACGTCTATTGGGGATTGGCCGAAGCTGTATGGGAACCAGGTGAGTTGGTAACATTGCTTGATGGGCAGGACAGTATCATCGCTACGTTCACCGTACCTGCCCAGGAATAGGGGGTTATCATGCGCGGCATACTTGACCGTAAGGGCGAACAATTTGCGTATGTACAGGGAAACATCTTGTACACGTTAGCCGATGAACCTACCGGACACATTGAAGGGGAATTTATCTTAGACCTGGCCGGAAACCGCCGGTGGCGTATTGTAGGTGACGGCATCTATTCGCTAGATGGCGCAGAGACGATCGGGTTTTTTAGTGCGGAACGGCCGTCAAACTACGACATTTAGTGGTGATCCGTGACCTGTGTAGGGTTGACGGATGAGAGGAGACACACGATGCGACTAGGCGCGCAGATGAGCGCAGCTGGCGGGCTGCATGAGGCATTTAAACGTGGGCATGAAGCCGACTGTGACTCTATGTTGGTTTTTACCAAGAGTAACCGGCAGTGGAATGCCAAACCAATCACTGCTGAAGACGTGGAAAAGGTCCGGCAGGCCGCAGCCGACTACCCCCAGATTGACCCTGTTGCCGTGCACGCCAGTTATCTGATCAATGTGGCTTCGCCCGATGAAACATTGTGGGAAAAATCATACCAGGCATTAAAAGACGAAGTTGAGCGGGCGGCAGCCTATGCCCTACCGCTGCTTACCTTTCACCCTGGCTCTCACATGGAGGGGGATGCCACCACGGGGTTAAACCATATTGGCCGGGCCTTAAACCGGCTGCTGGCGGAGACGGCCGTTTCCGCGCCCGGTGTTACGATTTGCCTGGAAGTGATGGCCGGTCAGGGGACAAATCTTGGGTATATGTTTGAACATCTGGCCGCCCTGCTAGACAGCGCCGGGCGGTCAGAGCGTCTGGGTGTTTGTTTTGACACCTGCCATGTTTTTGCCGCCGGGTATGACCTGCGTTCTCCAACGGCGTATGCCCAGACGCTGGCTGAATTTGACCAGGTGGTGGGTCTGGATTGGATTAAGTGTTTCCATCTCAACGACAGCCAGCATGAACTAGGTTCGCGCAAAGACCGCCACACCCATATTGGTGATGGGTACATTGGCTTAGAAGGGTTTGCCCATTTTGTTAATGACCCACGTTGGGCAGAGCATCCGGCACACCTGGAAACGCCTAAAACGGAAAAAGATGCTGACGGCCAGGAGGTAGATATGGATGTAGAAAATCTGGCGCGTTTGCGGCGGCTGATCGAGAAATAATCATGTTGATCGTAGATGCCCATTTGGATTTAGCTTACAACGCTATTGAGCACGGCCGTGATCTAACCCAACCGCTTACGGCCGTGCGTGACGCTGAAAAAGGCCAGAGCCGGAACGGCATTGCCACCGTAACCTTGCCGGAATTACAAAAAGGAGGTGTTGGTCTGGTCTTTGGCACCATTTTTGTCATGCCGGCTTCATCCCCTCTGGCGGGCATTGGCACGCAGGTAGGGTACAAAGATGCAGCAGGCGCCCACCGCCAGGGCATGCGCCAGCTTGATTACTACCATAAACTGGCTGACGAGCAGGAAAACGTGCGCCTGGTTACAAACTTAAGCAGCCTGGAAGAGGTCACGCAGAGTTTTGCCGACGAAGCCAACCACTTGTTGGGCATTGTACCGCTGATGGAAGGGGCAGACCCCATTCGCCAGCCGGAAGAGGCCGAAATGTGGTACGAACGTGGCTTACGCCTGGTGGGGCTGGCCTGGGATGACACCCGTTATGCTTCTGGCGCCTGGCGTGGCAGCCGTCATGGACTGACAAAGGAAGGGCATCAATTATTGGCGGTCATGGCCAACCTTGGTTTTATCCTTGATCTGACCCATATGAGCGAAAAAGCCAGCCTGGAAGCATTGGAAAGCTACCCCGGAACCATGGTGGCTACGCACAGCAACGCCCGCAGCCTGGTTCCGGGTGAACGGCAGCTTAATGATACACAAATTCGTCTGTTAGCGGAGCGGGGCGGGGTCATGGGTGTGGTGTTAAGCAGCTCCTTTTTAAAACAAGGACATCGGCGCGGCGAACGTAAGGAATTGGTGACGCTGGACCATGTCATGGCCCACATTGATCACATTTGCCAGCTGACGGGCAGCGCCGCCCACGTAGGCATCGGCAGTGATTTTGACGGCGGTTTTGGGGCGGCTGACATTCCCTGGGAAATAGATTCGGCAGCTGATCTGGTAAAAATTGAGGATAAACTACGAGAGCGTGGCTACACAGAAAACGATATAGTCAATATTATGGGGGGGAATTGGCTGACTATGTTGCGGCGTATTTTCCCAGCATAAAATACTGCGATAAAAAACAGGAGGGCGGGGCAACCCCTTGACCCCGCCCATCTCCCATGTACCTTTGATCTTGACACACTGGTCAGGCCATTGGTGTTGAGAGGAGGAAGTACGGCTCCATTGTAATACAGTGTCTTAATGGTGTCAATACGGTGACATTAAAGCGGCATTAGAGATCGTGGTGCCTTATTCCGGTGACAGTACTATGGCACAGCAAAAACGAAACATTGTTTATTCTACAGATTCAGCATTTGACAAGCGCTGTCCTCGTTGCGGCAGTTTTCCCTGCCGCTGCCCCAAACCCAAGAGTTTACCTCCATCAGAACAGACAGCGCACCTTCGTCGTGAGAAGAAAGGCCGCGGCGGCAAAACGGTAACGGTGATTATGAATTTGCAGTTGACGGTGGATGACCGGAAAGGATTAGCCACCCATTTAAAAAAGGCTTGCGGCGTAGGTGGGGCAGTCAAAGAGGGGGTCATCGAAATTCAGGGAGACCATCGCGATAAAATAGCGGCTGAATTACAAAAACTTGGTTACAAGACCAAGTTTGTTGGTGGTTAAAAAACAAAAGCACGCTGATGATCATGGCGTGCTTTTGGTGGGTGCTGCCCTTTTAGGGGCATTAATGCTTGTATTGTGTGTGAAAGAAAGGAGTGTGGGGAAAATCCATTTAAGGGAACTTAGCGTCCCAGTGCGCTTTGAATGGCCGGGTTGAGAATGCTCAACGTTAGCTCAATAGCTGTATGTGCCAGGCCATAATTAAAATCATCTACGTTGCCGGCGTTAACACAAGAAAGGTATGCTGGCCGGGTGCGGTCCAGCGAGTAGATGAAAGAAAGGAAGTAAATGCCGTCAACATCTTGCCAGCCTGGGGGTACGTCTTTATAAAAGACTCCAGAGTACAAAATGTTGTTATAAGCCTGCACGTAACGAGTACAGGCGTCTGCATCCCCGGCTTTGGCCCCATCCAGATTGCCGCGCATGGTGTTTAGTGAGCCTTGAATGTTCAGCATATTGCTCTTTAGACCTTCAGCGTCGAATGGTTCTTCTGGAAATACGCCCAGGATGTCATTGGGATTCGAAATATAATAGACGACCACCACATCATCCTCGCCTTCCCCTTCTTCCGTAGGCGCGGCGGTGGGTACGGCGGTAGCCGGCACGGCCGTGGCCGGGCGTGGTGTGGCCGTCACGGTTGGTGTGTTTGTGGCCGCTGGTGTATCTGTAGGCGTGGGTGTGTCCGTGGGCGTGGGCGTGGGTGTGTCCGTCGGCGTGGGTGTATCGGTGGGCGTGGGTGTGTCCGTCGGTACGGGGGTGTCCGTCGGCGTCGCGGTGTCCGTCGGCACGGGGGTATCCGTCGGCGGCACCGGGGTATTTGTGGGTGTTTCTACCACGTCAGCGACGGCCGTGGCGGTTGGATTTGGATTATTGTTGCCGCAGGCGGTCATGGTGACTACCAGGCCCAAGAGAACACTTAGAGCCAACAGCAGCCAGCGCTGGTTAAACATGATCTTCATGAGATTCCTCCTAAAACTGGATATATATTTTACGGCTTGGTGATTTTGGAAGCAGTCCCCACAAGCATTCCCTACACTGAGCACGAGTACCAGTATTTTACCTGATCATCATACGTCAAGCCAATGAGAAACAAGTACAGATCAATACGTAGGGAAGCGTATTTCGGTGCAAAACGGTAGATCAGGAGGAGGCGTTGTTTGGTCGTTAAGAATCAGGCTGGCTCTACGGCAGTAGGTGTAAGTAAAAAGACAGGGATTTCACGGCCGTCTGTGCGTGATTTGTATGCTTCATACCCGGGGTAAACGGCGACGGCTTGCTGCCAGCAGCGCTGGCGTTCACTCCCGGTCACTTCATGGGCCACATACGGTTTGGTGACGCCGCGAATGGTAAGCTGCACTTGCGGGTGGGCTCTGACGTTATAGGTCCAGGCCGGGTGTTTTTTACCACCCCAATTAGAGGCAATAAGAATGATGTTGTGGCCATCAGGTGTGCCCAGCAGGGGAATGGTGCGCGGCTGGCCGCTTTTGGCCCCCACGGCCGTCAGCATCACCAGCGGCGCACCAGTGAGAAAAGCGCCGGGGGCAAAACGGCCGTGGGTCCAGCGCAGGCTGTTTCCGTCCAGGTGGTGGGCGATGAGGGAAAACAACTTGGCGCCTGGTTTGCTGGACGCGATGCGCCGGTTGATCTTGTGCCACCAGTTGGGGTGAGATTGTGTCATTTTTTTCCTCCATAATAGGTGCGGCACGGCGGCCTGTCAGGCAAGCAAGAGACGCAGAGGGTCGTGTAAGTCGTTGCCGGGTATCAGGGCAGTTGCCTGGTATAGATCACCAAATCGCTTCAGATTAAGTAGTTGCAGGACGGCCGCCAGGCCCACGTTGGCCGGCAGCAAGCGATGAAAACGCCCCATTTCCAGCCGGTTGGCCAGCGTGGCGGCTATTTGCCGGGCTGCCTTCTGCGTCACCTTTTCATCCCAGGGAGGCAGTTGGTTCAGCGGCTGGCGCAGGTAAAGGCTATATTCGTTTACAAATTCCGCGCTAACACCGCCGGCAACAAGCACGGCCGTGAGCAGCTCTCCCCATACCGTTCCCCAAAAATGGTACAGCCACACCCCTTCATCACCGGGTAGCAAGGCCATGTGCCCGGCCTCAATGCCTAATGATCGGGCCACGGCCTGGGTGACTACAAACGGAATGGCAGCATAAGATGTTTGGAAATGTAAAATGTCATCGGCCGTATGCCCTTCGGCAGCCGCCAGGCCAAAACGATACTTTTCTACCCAAACTACCCTCATGGGCTTGCCGCCATATAAGAGGACGGCGCCTTTAGGGTATGGCCGGTCTGTATGGGCAATGGTACGGCCGGTGTGGGCATCTACGGCCGTGATGCTCAGCACTTCTGCGCCGATATTGCTATAAATCTCGTGCTGGTCTATCAAAGTTTGCAGCTTTTCGCCTGGCTTCCACTCGCCCAGGCGCCCGGCTTGCAAGTAACCGGCAAAGGTTAGCTGAGATATGATCTGGCGAATCGCTTCGCTGGTCAGTTCCGGTGACACCAGGCGGTGCAGATCAGCCAGGCGTATACTGCCTGTGGGGCTTTGTTTGATCAGGCTGAAGATTTGCTGCACAAGGACGGATGGGCGAAAGACGTACACAGTAACATCTTCAATGTCATGAGGCTGCAAGTTAAAGGCTGCTGGTGGCTGGCCCTCACTTACCACTGACCACCGGCCACTGGCTAATCCCAGCAGTGCCTCAAACCGTGCCCATTCCCCCGGTGATTTGGGCATACACAGGGTGTGCGTTTGGGTGATGCGGCGGCTGCCCCGCCCCACCCGCTGCAGAAGTGCGTTGAGGTCTGGCGGCGCACCCAGCAGCACCACGTCATCGACACTGCCAATATCAACCCCCAATTCCAACGTGGAGGTGCAGACACACACGGCCGTGGCTGCGGCCGCAAACCGGGTTTCTACATCTTGCCGTATTTGTGGGTCCAGGTTGCTGTAATGGACAAAAATGTCGGCGTGATGGGGCAGATGCTGCCGCAGGAAGGCGGCCGTAGCCTCTACCTCTTCGCGTGAATTGCAAAACAGCAGCGATTTGCGCCTGGCCCGTGCTGTCAACTGGTTTATCAGCTCTGTCAGGTTGTATAACGGCCGTATGTCCGCGGCAACCTCTCGACCGCCGGGCACCTGCATGATAACACCCTCCTGCAAATACCGCCCGGCCACGCCCATAGGGTCAGGTACTGTTGCAGACAGCGCCACCCGCTGAGCTGGTGTGATGTCTGACCGGTTGTACTGGCGGATAACTTCCAGGCGCGCCAGCAGGCAGCGCAAGTGGTCACCACGAGGGGTATTATCAAACAGGTGGATTTCATCCAAAACAATGGCTTGAATATCCACAAATAATTTGGGGGCACGGGTTAACAGGGCGTCGGTGGATTCTGGGGTGGTAAACAAGAGGGCCGGTGCACGTTTTGTGTCTACCGGTCCTGTGTCGCCGGTTTTCATAGACAGGGTGATGCCCGTATCTGCCAGGATGGGATGCAGCCGTTCAAACAGGTCACGGGTCAGCGCACGTGTGGGGCAGATATAGAGCAGTGTCAGGCCTGGCTGGTGCAGCGGCTGCCAATACCGTTCCAGCAGTGGCGCCAGGACGGCTTCGGTCTTGCCGGAGGCGGTAGCGGCAATGACCAGGGTGTCACGGCCGTCCAGGATGGAGGGGATGGCATGCTGCTGGACGGGCGTAAAACGGCCGTGGCGGGCAAAAAACAGGGGCCACGTATGGGGAATCTGCGCCTTAACCTGCTGTTGACTTAACATACACCTCGCCTGCTGCCGTTGACCTGACGTATTTTGACAGCCAGTACCTGATCGTGCTACAATTTAGCTAAATTAGCTAAATTACGGATTTTTTTGATGAAAACCAAAGCCATTGCCTCAACTGAGGCCCAAAACAATTTTGGCCGTATCCTCAATGATGTGATTAAAAACAATACACGGTATGTTGTTAAGCGTCATCATTTGCCCCAGGCCATTATTCTCAGTTTGGATGACCTTGAGCAGCTCCTTGTCAATCATAGCGAACAACACAAAATGGCTCAAATCATTCGTGATCTCACGCCGGTTTATCATCTTGGCGAGACCATTACCAGCGAATGAATGCAAATAGAGCAGGTGGGACCATGCCCATAAATCAACCTTTAATTCAATACACGCTTGATTATAGACACAACTTTGTCAGAAATTCTCTGCTAGTCCAGGCCGACTGTTTTCAGTGGATGAAACAAGCGCCTTCTGAGAGCGTTCATGCTATTGTGACAGACCCTCCCTATGGCGTAAAGGAATATGAGAAGGATCAACTAGAAAAACGTTCAAATGGCAATGGAGGTATCTGGCGTATTCCTCCCTCTTTTGATGGTCACGAACGGTCGCCATTACCACGGTTTACAGCTCTTAATGAGAGTGAACGAGAAAGAATACGACAGTATTTTTACGATTGGGCCAATTATGCGTCGCTTCTACTGCGTCCTGGCGGGCACATGATTCTGGCATCAAATACCTATCTCTCACAAATCGTTTTCACGGCCGTTGTGGCCGCTGGCTTCGAGTTCCGGGGCCAGATCATTCGTTTGGTGCGTACATTGCGTGGTGGCGACAGACCCAAAAATGCTGAAAAAGAGTTCCCAGATGTATGCACAATGCCTAGAGGATGTTACGAACCCTGGGGGGTTTTCCGCAAACCACTTCCGTCCCACATGACAGTAAGTGACTGCTTGCAGATGTATCAAACGGGTGGGCTGCGACGTAAGCCAGACGGCAAGCCTTTTGAGGACGTCATAGAAAGCGAGCGCACGCCACGTAAAGAACGAGATATTGCCGGACACCCCAGTCTGAAGCCCCAATCGTTCTTGCGCCAGATAGTATACGCTTCTTTGCCTCTGGGCAAAGGCATCGTGGTTGATCCCTTTATGGGGTCTGGGTCTACTATTGCTGCTGCGGAGGCCATAGGCTATACGAGCATTGGCCTGGAACGCCACGAGGAATTTTACAAACTGAGCTTGCAAGCAGTTCCCAAACTGGCAGAAATTCCCACAAAAGAATTGCAATTACCTCTGACCTTTGGCTAAGTCCCGGTAAATCCAGTTCGCTTGCATTTTTGCTACGCCACTTTTAGTCACGCTGGCAGTGATGGTACGGCGGCTGGTAGCTGAACGCCCAGAGAAAGCCCAATCTTCTTTTTCTAATTTGGCTGCATACACACCCTTGAAACGGAAAGGTTTTGGACCTATGCCTTTGTGTACATCGTTTGAAGTATTGCTATCAAAGTGAAATACCATGAGCCAGACAGATTCAGGGTTATGACCTTGCCAGCCACTGGCATGACGAGAACCCTTGACCTCAATGCCTTCAGCTGCATATTGCACGGCATTATTAGGGAATAGGCCATGTGGGATAAGGTCCGGGTGCCCATTATGGTACTGGTTTTTAACCAGGGTATTACAATACTTGGGAATGCTCATGTTCATGAACTCGCCGACAATACTGCTAAAGTTAGCCGGCATTAAGAAGCTTTCCAGTCTTGGTATTTGTTTCGTGGATAGCTGTTGGTTTATGAAGCCGAGAAAAGCGACAAAGTCATTCATAGCCTGCTGTGCATGTGACACTGTGAGGCTATATGGCAGAAGACACTTGGCATTGAAATGATCTGGGTTAACTGGGATCGGGATACAAGCCTGCACTTCTTTGCCGTTTGTATCTATGTCATTATTTGACATTATCGCACCTGGTCCCGTAGCTCGTCGAGCAGGGCGGCCACGTCATAATCAGGATGAAGGTAGAGGAGGTCGAAGAGTTCGACGGCCAGGCGGACAGCGCTGCGCATAGAGAGACGGCCGTTGCGGATGCCCACGGCCAGGTGTTCGGCAGCGCCCCGCCGTACCTGCCCGTGTCGTTCATCTGGTTCATAATGGTACGCCTGGGCGTGGTAGGTGAGGATACGCTGTAAAAAGCGGCCAGCTTCCTGAGGGTCAGCTTCCGGCTCCAGATAAAAAATCTGGTCTTCGGCCAGCCATTCTGGCAGCGGTAAGCGGTTATCGCTGCGGGTAACGGTGAAGAGGAAAAAGAGGGACTGTCCCTGGTCATAGGCCAGGGGATAGTCACGCCAGCGGTGCTGTGGAAAGTGGTCTGCCTGGATTTTGTTTTGCCCGTCACGCAGGGCAGCATAGATGACGGCCTGGAAAAAGAGGCTGGCTTTGGGCCGCTGGTAGGCTTGCAACAGGGAGTAGCTTTCCGCCTCGTCTACCAGCACACAGAGCCCACTGTAATTGCCCAGGCGCGCCAGGGCAGACACGGCCGTGAACAAATACGCCATCTGCCGTGCATTGTCGCCAATCTTGTAAATGGAAGGGAACTTTACACCCCGCGGCATGGCCCGGTTCATCAGGCGAACGCGCCGCCCGCCCATCAGCCACTCGATCCACGCCTTGCGCTGGCGGCTGGAGCTGGTACTGGCAACAGCTTGCAGCCCAATCACCAATGGGTCCAGTTCTGCCGGTGACAGGTCACGCAGATGGGGCAGGGTACTTTGTATCTCTGCCGTTTTGCGCAGCAATGGTTCCAGGCCGCGTTCGTCGCTGTCCGGGTAGCGCAGATGGCGCATGGCCTCGCGGTAAATATCAAAGGCGCGGTGTGGCGGCAATTCCAATAAATCCAGGCTCACCGTGGCCACCAGGAAGTTGCGGGTCAGCGCTTCTTGGGTGGCCAGTTCCACAATATGGCTCTTGCCATAGCCATATTCTCCCACAACGGCGCGCACGTCACCGCCATGTTGGTGTGCCTGGTTCAGGGCGCGAACAAGGCTTTCCCGCTCCGCGTGCAGGTTGATGGTTAGTTCTGGCACATGTTGTGCCGGGGCAATGCCCACACGCAGCGATTCGATCAGCTGGCGCGCTTCTAGCTGCGTCTGGGTCATGGGGGGCGGGGGATGGTAAGTAGCGGTAAAGGCGGGTTGGGGTTCGGCCAGGGCCTGGCCATAGGGCGCACGGCCGTCGGCCCTAAATTCATGACGCGGCCGGCGAAAACGCAAACCGCTCTCAAAGCGCACCAGTAGTTCTGTGCCGTTGCGATAGACAGCCACTACCTGGCCAGGGCCGAATTGGGGGTGTTCGACGTGTTCTCCAATCATCTTCAGTGTTCAGTAATTCAGTACTCAGTGTTCAGTAACTCGCTTCCAAACTGATTACTGAACACTGATGACTGATGACTGTCAGTAGGGGGGTGTCTCTCCACCTGACAGGGTGTCAACCTGGCCACGCAGTAGAGCCTGGGCTTCGGTTTCGGTAATGGTGTGCTGGCCCTGATGATGCTGGCGTGCCAGTTCTACGACAAAGCTTTTCACAAAAAGGCGGCGGTGGCTTACGTCTAGAAAAACGTCGCGGGCAACATTGGCCAGGATGACGGCGTTCGCCCGCTGGATCGTGTGGTCTAGTTGAGCCTCAAACGCAACTTCATAGATAGGGATAAGCTTTTCGCCGATGGCTAACATGAGATCATCTTCGTCCATATCCAGATGGTCCAGGTTAATGAGAGGACTGAAGTGGTTGACGCGGCTAAAACGGCCAGGGGCGCGTACACGTTGTTGTAATGCCGGGTACTTAGGAACGACGTCGTTGATAAATTGAGGCGGCACCGCATAGACAAACATGGCGCCGGGCAGATCTTCACGAGTGCGGTCTATAACTTCACGTAGGGTGTCAGTGGCCAGTTTTTCTGCCCGACCCCCGACGGAAGCCATACGGTCTACTTCATCGAAGAGCAAGATGAGGCCGCTGTAACTGAGGGCGCGGATGACCTGGCAGAGGGAGCGAAGCATACGGAAGGCGTTAGGCTTGTTGATTTTGCCGGTGACGCCAACTTCACGGAGGATTTTGGTATCAGCGGGCGAGGTGGATTCACCCATGAGCCAGCGGGTGAGCGCACCCAGCCGCTCCTCTTGTTCACGGACAAGGGCATCAAAGGTAGCCAGTACAGCCGCCTGATAAGCAGGGCTGTCTACTGGCGTCATTTCTAGGGTGTCTACCAGCCCACGATAGAGGGGGTTGGTTAGCGTTTCCAGGCTCAGGTTACCCCCTACAATGCGGGTCAATGTCCCCTCTAAGAAGCGAAGCAGCCCGGTTTCATCGCTGATGGCTTCCTCGGTTTCGTGCCAGATAAGGTTGCTGGCGACCGCTTCATACACCTTTTTCTGGTCGTTATAGGGTGTTTCTACCGGGCTAAGGTCTACTTTGGCCACAGCAAAGTTGCGTGCCCAGGCCACATCTCGCAGGCAGTAGAGGAAGTGAGATTTGCCGCTGCCATAATCACCTACCACCATCTTATAGGCGGCACCGCCGTCTTGCAGGTAGGAGGAGAAGTAATACTCATCCAGGGCGTCTAGCAGAGAGCGGTTGCCTACGTTGAAGTGTTGGATACCCCGCGAGGGTGGGGTACCAAAGCTGCCCAGTACCTCAATAATGTGGCGGGCAAGAGGGCGGGGGATGTTCATTTCGCTCATAAGGGTGAGTGGGTCACGGTGTCACCATAAACCATTAGTCAAAGGTTATATCGCTGTAATATTGCCCATCGGCGCCATTGTCAGGGAGCCAGAGGGAGCGGCTGGCCTGCTCAGCCTGGCTTTTGGTGGCAACACCCAGGCGAAAGGTGGCCGCGTTTTGGTCACGCACCAGGACAAGATCGCGCACAAAGAGGTCACGTTCGTAATCTTTGAAGGTGCTGCGCGAGGGAGCGTTCCAAAAGCGGGCGCTTTGCCGGTTGAGGGTCAACTGACCATACACTTCCACAATGTTGACACGCCCACCGGGCGGCTTGCTTTTACGTTTGTCTATGCAGTCTTCCCACGCCTTTTGCAGTTCTTGCCCAAAATCAACGGCATTAAGCGTACGGTTCATGATGCGCTTGATCTGCTGATCATACGCTTTTAGGATGCCGGCAAGGGAAAGGGGAATGAGTTTGGTGAGCGGTTCTTTACCGTAAAGCCACTGCCCTTTACGGGCGGCGATGTCTATATTTAGAGTGAGGCTGTTAACGAAGAGGGTGGGCGGACGGCCGTGTACCGTTTCGCCCCGTTTTTCAAATTCAGCCCGCAAATCTTTGGCAAATTCATAAGCTAGATTATCCAGTGCGGTGTGGGTGGCTGCTGCAAAGGCGGCTACGGCCGTGTCTAGGGCGTCACTGGTGACGTCGGCAGCTGCCGCTTCCAGTTTAACCAACGCTTTTTGCATGGGCAGGGCATCAGGAGTCGCGCTGGCCAGGGGAACGGCCGTTTTTAAGGCGGACATGATGGTACGTAAGGCTTTAAACTGAGGTTCCAGGTCAGCCTGAGCCATTTGCAATTTAGCTAACACATCTTCCATAGATTATACTCTCCTGTTAGTGAAATGAACGGGCTGGATTTTAGGAGGTATTGCGCTTTTGATCAAGAGAGCCGGTAAAATAGTAAAATGAGGGTAGTAAACAACTGGTAAAATGATCGGTTGGAGGAATGCACAATGGATGGTTTGGATGAAAAGCAGATTCAGGCACAAACATCTGCACAGTCGTTTGAGAGAGGACAAAGTTATTATCGTAATGGGCGGGTTTTAAATGTTGTACAGCGTGGCCAGATGGTTATGGCGGAGGTAGGGGGCAGTGATTATGAGCCGTACCAGGTGCAGGTGACCCTGGCGGAAGACGGTATAGAGGACGCCACCTGCTCCTGCCCGTATGATTGGGGTGGTTACTGTAAACACATCGTGGCCGTACTGCTGACGATGATTCACCAGGCGGATGCGGTCATGGAAAAAGCAGATCTGGCCACCCTGCTGGCCGGTTTGACAGAAACCC
Organism: Ardenticatenaceae bacterium; assembly: GCA_011525915.1. Taxonomy (GTDB): domain Bacteria; phylum Chloroflexota; class Anaerolineae; order Promineifilales; family Promineifilaceae; genus CAADGU01. Next base: position 80,112 of record WYBM01000028.1, read on the forward strand.
AGTTACGGCAGGTGTTTATGAACGTGGCCGCTGAGTGGCCCGCGCTCGTAGAGGCTGTCGAGCGAGAGGTGACATGGTTAAGAGAGACGCCAACCGCCACGGCCGTGCCGGGCATAGGCCGTTCAGCGCCATTGGTAGATGTGACGGCCGTTCGCCGGGAAATGCACAAAGATTTCCGGCAGGCAGGGATTGCTGACAGCCGCTATGACCGTTACGATTATTATGGTGACGAGCATGGCGAGATTGATCTGGACGCGATCTTAGAACCGCATCTAGAGAAGGTAGATGAGCTGTTGGCGGCAGGAGACGTGGAAACGGCGGTGACAGTGATAACGGCTATCATTGAAGCTTACGAGGACGGCCTGACAGAGCTTGATGAGTGGGTGTATGAAGCCAACGAGTACGTTTTTGAAGAGACGTCAACCGTGTTGGGTGCGGTGCTGGCCGAGGTTTTGTTGAGCCAGGAGCTGTCCCCGGCAGAACGAGACGCCTGGCTGGCCCAAATTGATGAATGGGAAGGTGAGATAGGTGATATGGGTATGGCGGTCACGGCCGTGGAACAGGGATGGACCTACCCGCCCCTGGTGGCCACCATGCAGGGTACTATTACCGAAAAAGGAGCCTGGGCGGGAGAATCGCCCCATTTTGCCGACGAACTGGCGCAGGTGCGCCTGCGTATTCTGGAAAGGCAAGGGCGTTTTCAGGAATATATCTATCTGGCCGAAGCGGAGGGACAGCTTGATTTGTACGTAAATATGCTGGCGCACACCGGGCAGGTGGCACGGGCGCTGAGCGAAGCCCGCCAATACCTGGCTTACCCTACCCAGATTCTGGCATTGGCAGGGGTCTTGACTGAGCAGAGCGAAAATGTGGCAGCCCTGGAGATCGGCGAATATGGTCTAGGTCTGGCCGAGCAAGCCGGTAAAAAGGAGTTGGCGCAATGGCTGCGTGATCAGGCCGAGCAGGCGGGACGGCCGTCACTGGCCTTGCAAGCGGCTAAGATTGCCTTTAAACACAGCTGCACATTGGCCGACTACCAGGCAGTGGCTCGGCTGGCCGGCAACGAATGGGACATGGTAAAGCTGGAATTACTGCCTACCCTGGTGCAAAGTGGGTATGGCGGCCAGGCGGTAGAAATATACCTGCACGAAGGGATGCTGAAGGAGGCCATGAAAAAGGTAGAAAGCGCCTCCCAACTCTACACCTATAATGGCACGTTGCAAAAAGTGGTAGAGGCCACTCGGGAAAAGTATCCAGAGTGGGGCATTCAGAAGTACCAAAAGCTGGCGGAGGGGATTATGGATGCAGGCAAAGCCCAACATTACGACACGGCCGTTTCCTGGTTACGCCAGGCCCGTGACATTTATAAACAGCATCACCGCCAGACTGACTGGGAGGCTTACCTGGACAGCCTGCTGGCGACACACCAGCGTAAGTACAAACTGGTGCCTATGCTCCGCGCCCTGCGCTAGTGTTCTGCTGCCTCTGGTCTATTTATGTGTCATTATAGACTCTGGCGATGCCGGGGATGAGGCGAAGGGCTTCAAAGAGTTCGGGACAGCTTTTGGTACGGCCGTTGGGGAAATCCATCTTCATCCCTTGCCCGGCAATGCGAATGCTCAGGCCATCTTTCCCCTCGTACTCATTGACCAGCCGCAGGGCGTCACGGCAGGCCTTTTGCCAGTTGCCGGATGGTTTGACTTCAATCACCACCATGTACCTTTTTTCGTAAGAAGCTGCCACGGTGGGTATGGCTGGCTGTTCAGCCCCGGCTGCCCCATCACCGGCGGCCGCGGCTGTCTCCAGGTCACCATCTTCCACCGGCGCTTCATCTGTCCTGACCCACCGATCACTGGTCACTGATAACTGATGACCGGTCACCAGCGGCTGGGCTTCACTGTCTTCGGCGAAATTTGGCGGTGGGGGTGGTGTGGCAATCATCGAGGCAGGTTCAACAAAGTTAGGTGGTGGTTCGGCTGTTGTCTCCTCTGTAAAAGGCGGTGGGGTGGCGGCACGGCCGTTGCCATTACCTGTGCCATGACCGTGTACCAGCCCCAGGTAAGGACGCTCTTCATCGGCAGACGAAGCCACTTCGGCGTTTGTTGTCACCCGATCCACCAGAATGCTTAGATCATCTCCCTTGGCCTGCACCTTGCCGGTTACCAGCAGCACCTGGTCTACCGACACCTGTTCGCGGCACTCCTTCCAGGTACGTGGAAAAAAGACCAGGTCAATCTTGGCATCCAGGTCTTCCAGTGTGGCAAAGGCCATCGGGTCACCCTTTTTTGTGGTCAGCGTGCGTAGATGGCTGATCATGCCCGCCAGCCGCACCGACCGGGTGTGCCAATGGGCGTCAATGTCCGGGATGGCAGCTGAGGTCAGATTGGTCAGTTGGGCCAACGGCCGTTCCAACGGATGTTCAGACACATGAACCCCCAACGCCTCTTTTTCCCACTCTAGTAAGGTTTTATGTTCGATGTTTTCGATTTGATCCAGTGGATGCAGCAGGTCTACGGCTACTTTTAAGGTGGGTACACCAGCGGCACCACCAAAGAGGCTCATTTGCCCGGTGGCCGCGGCGGCGTGTTCAGTGCCGCTGTAATTGATGATACGGTCCAACGCATCCATGAGCTGGGGCGGCGTTCCCCAGCAGTCAAGGACACGTGCTTTGATCATATATTCCAACGGCCGTTTGCCCACCCGCTTTAAATCTACCCGTTCACACAAATCAGCCAGGCTCTTAAAAGGGCCGTTGGCTTCCCGCTCCCCAATGATCTGACTCAGGGCCGCTTCACCCGCGTTTTTAATGGCCCCCAGGCCAAAGCGAATGAGATGCCGGTTATGAACATCCTCAATGGTAAAGTCCAGCGCTGAAGTGTTGACGTCTGGTGGCGCCACGTCAATACCCAACGCTTTAGCTTCGGCAAAGTAGCGGCGCACCTTGTCCGTGTTGTCTCGTTCCACCGAGAGCATGGCTGTCAGGTATTCCACCGGATAGTGTGCCTTCAAAAACGCCGTCTGACAGGTGATCTTGCCATAGGAAGCGGCATGCCCTTTGGGGAAGCCATAACGGGCAAAAAACTCAATGTCCCCCCAAATAGCGTCACACACCTCCTGGCTGTATCCATTGGCCATGGCGCCTTCTGTAAATTGAAGGCGGTGTTTTTCCATCAAATCTTTTTTCTTTTTGGCCACCGCTTTACGGATCATGTCGGCTTCACCGGGGGCATAGCCCGCCAGCTCAGAAGCAATGCGGATAATTTGTTCCTGATAGACAAGAATGGCGTAGGTATCCCCTAAAATAGGCTCCAAATCAGGGTGATGAAACTTCACGGGCGCCTGTGCATGCATCCGGCGAATGTATTCGGGGATATTTTCCATGGGGCCGGGCCTGTACAGCGATATGGCGGCCACGATGTGGTCAAAGCGGCGCGGCTTCATATCCATCATCAGGCGGCGCATGCCCGCACCTTCCACCTGGAACACGCCAGCCACCTGCCCCTGTGCCAGCATCTCAAACAGCTTTTCCGGCTTTTTGGTAGGATCTGGCCCTGTGTGCCCGGCGTCATAGGGGATATTGTCCATGGTGTAGCTGATCCCGTAACGTTCTTCGATGAGACGGGCCGCCCGGCGCATGACGGTAAGGGTGCTCAGGCCCAGAAAGTCAACCTTTAGCAGGCCAATGGATTCCACAATTTCCATGGGCCACTGGGTGACGCGGTCTAAACCACCCAGTCCGGCATCACCGCTGGTGGGCCGATTGAGCGGTACATATTCATGCAGCGGCCGATCAGAAATGATGACCCCGGCGGCATGGCTGGAGGCGTGACGGGCTACCCCTTCCAGACTGCGGGCTGTGTCCAGCAGATCTTTTACCGTCTTTTCGCTCTTGTAGCGCTGTTCTAGTTCTGCCGAGTAAAATTCATGCTCCTTGTTTAACACGTCACCAATGTGCGCCGGTTTGCCGGGGATGGCCGGCACCAGCCGGGCAATGCCGTCTACCTCTGGTAAGGGCATATCCAGGGCCCGGCCCACATCACGGATGGCCGCTCGGGCGCCCAGCGTACCAAAGGTTATGATCTGGGCCACTTTTTCCGCGCCATAGCGCCGTTTGGTGTAAGCCACCATTTGTGGACGCAGGTCATCGGGATAATCCAGGTCAATATCGGGCATGGAGACGCGTCCCGGGTTCAGGAAACGTTCGAAGATGAGGGCGTTTTCCAGCGGGTCAATGCCCGTGATGCCCAGGGTATAAGCGACCACAGAACCAGACGCTGAGCCACGTGTATTCCACCAGATGTCATTATCGCGCCACTCCTGGTAGCTTTCGTAGGGAAAAGGGTCTTGATACATTTGCCACCAGCGATCGCGACGGGCGGCCCATTCGCACAAATCCCAGACGATGAGGAAGTACGTATCAAACCCCATACGGTGAATGACGCCCAGTTCCAGTTCCAGCCGGGCGCGCAGGGCTTCATGGGTATGGGCCCGGTTTTGGCCATAACGCCAGACCAACCCCTCTTCACACAGGGCGCGCAGGTAGGTGTGGGCATCGTACCCGGCGGGCACCTCAAATTCGGGCAGATGGTAGCCCTGATTATCCAGGTCTACGGCGCACTGTTCCACAATACGCAGGCTGTTTTGCAGTGCGTTTAGGACTACCGCTTCCGGGTAGCCGTTAAAGAGGTGCATCATCTCGTTGTATGATTTGAGATAGTACCCTTTGTCAGAGAAGCGCATCTTGGGGTTTTGCACCGTAGAGCTGGTCTGGATGCAGAGCAGCACTTCATGTGGATCGGCGTCAGCGGCCCGGACGTAGTGCACGTCATTGGTGGCCAGAAAGTTATTTTCCAGGCCGTAATGGGCGGCCATCTCGATGAGTTTTTTGTTGATGTGGCTGAGTTCGGGGATGGAGTGTTCTTGAAGCTCCAGGAAGAGACGGTCCTTGCCAAAAATGTCTAGGTATTCACCCATAAGTTTATGGGCCTGTTTCATACGGCCGTCGCCAATAGCTCGTGGTATCTCGGCGGCCATGCAGCCGGTGGTGGCGATCAGCCCGGCGCTGTGTTGGGCCATGAAAGGGCGGTCAATGCGCGGTTTATAGTAATAGCCCTCTAACTGGGAGGCACTGGCGATTTGCAGCAGGTTGCGGTAGCCGGCCTGGTCTTGGGCCAGCAGCAGCATATGGAAGCGTGGCTTGTCTAGCTGTGGATCTTTGTCTTGCATGGTGCGGCGGGCCAGGTAGGTTTCAACACCGATGATAGGCTTGACACCGGCGGCTTTGGCCGCACGATAAAACTCAATGGCGCCGTACATGGTGCCATGATCGGTGAGGGCGACGGCCGGCTGCCCCAATTCGGCGGCGCGGCCCACCAGGTCATGAACCCGGCTCAAACCATCGAGTAAGGAATATTCGCTGTGGCAATGCAAATGAACAAATGGCTGTTGGTCGTCAGGCATAATCTGGCTTCTTCCTTCCCATCGTTATCGATCCAGAGACGAAGCGTTTGTGTTGATGGCTGGAGGGGTGAACAACGGCAAATGCGGCTCAATTGTTGTATTACCCCGCACGCCTCAGGAGTATACCACAAACGGCCGTAACTGGCGTGAAATTTTAAGGCTGAATTTGCGGCTGATGCCCGCTATTTTGACCAGCAGTATCACTGCGGTGACTATTGTGCTGATGCCACGGCGGCGCGTAAAGTATAGTTGTAAACATCTTCGGCAGCCGGTACAATTCATTTCTAAGGTGCTGGTCATTTGCAGCGTGATAGGCACCCACAGGCACATGAAAGAGAGCAGCAAATACTACCCCCTCTACCAGTTTTTTCAACAGAACGACAAAGATGTTATCCTTTTGACGGTAGCCGATGTGCAAAGTATTTTGGGCGGCCGCCTGCCAGCGCGTGCGCGTGTACAGCGGGCCTGGTGGAGCAACCGGCGCACCGCCAATGCCCAATCGGCGGCCTGGCTGTCAGCGGGCTACCGCGTAGATGAGCTTAACCTGGAAGAAAATCCAGGGCGGATTGTCTTTCGCCGTGAGGGGGCCGTGCCGCCTCAGGAAATCCGGCGTGAAGGGGACATTGTCATGTGGAATGGGGCGATGATTAAGGCGCTGCGCGAACACATGGGGCTAAACCAGGCTGAGTTTGCCCAGGAATTGGGGGTGCGCCAACCTACTGTTAGTGAATGGGAAACTGGCGCTTATGCCCCCAAACGCTCGTCTTCTAAACTACTGATGCTCATTGCCGAGCAAGCGCACTTTAGCTATGACGCCAGCTGATCGGCTTTTTTGAGCGTTGGGTATTGACAAAAAATAGTAAATCGTATAGTATGATTTACGTTGGCGGATAAAATGTTTAAAGCGCACTAACGCCACAAACAACCAGATGACAGGAGGAGAGAGCATTGTGAGTGCCTATGAGTTGGACACGATTCTCAAAAAATGGGAGCGGGGTGAGCTAACGGCCGAGCAGGCTATTGGCCAGGTATTACAGTTATTGCAGGTATTGGCAGAGCGGGTGGGACAGTTAGAGAGGAAGATCGTGGGCGAACGGCCGTCAGGCCACAAACCGTCCACGAGGAAGGCGGGATGAGGGAAAGGGCGGCTCACCCCTTAGCGTGAGCCGCCCACCGTTAGGCAACTCGTTTACAAGCCCAGATCATCAGCCACCCAGGCCAGCCCTACATCTTCCAGGGTGGTGCGGGTGGGGACGCCGGTCTTAACATCCCAACCGGCCTGCTCAAAGTACATGTTCATGCCCACTTGCAGTTCTGCATCTTCCAACAGGATGCCATCGGAACGACCGCCACTGAGTGCTTTTTTGAACAACTTCTTGGGCAGCGTGTCCTGGTCGCGGGTCAACCCTTCACGGGCATTATACGCACGCATCAGGTTCAAGCGGCGGCGGCCAATCTCTTGAATCTCGTCTACAGTCACCTCCCAGCCGGTGGCGGCGGCATACAAATCGGCCATATCTTGGGGGCCATACAGCTGCCAACCGGGGCCATAGACAAACTGGCAGACGCTGATGGTGTCTGCGGCACTGTAGTTGTATTGTGTCTTGAGGGCAAATTCTACCTTTTCCTCGTTTAGCACCTTGGTTGGCTGGGGCTTGTCCAGGCCAATCTGGCCCAGGAAACGATGGTAAGTGTTTTCATAGAGCTTGGGATGGTACATGGGGTCGTGCTCTGATGATTGATGATCAGCGCCAAACGGGTTGACGGCGTAAATGAGGCCCAGGCTGCGCTTGACGTGGGGCATATGCGCCGGCAGTTCCTGCCCCTTGATCGTGAGCAGGTATTCGTGGCCGCGCCCCAGGCGGTCGGCGGCTTTGGCGGAGCCTTCGGCCAGCACGTCGCCAAAGCCTTCACGCTTGAGTGTCTTTTCCAGCATGGCAATCATAGCTTCGGCATTACCGTAACGCAGTTCGATGCCTTCGGTGTCTGCCACGCTGATGACTTCGTTTTCAAAACATTCCATGGCCCAAGAGAGGGTGGCGCCACAGGAAATGGTGTCTACGCCATATTCGTTACAAAGCTGGTTGGCGTAGGTGATGGCGTGGATGTCATCAACACCGCAGTAAGAGCCAAAGGTAGCAATGGTTTCGTATTCAGGGCCGCCATATTCGGGGATGAGTTTGTTTTGGCGATATTCGGATTCAACCACCCGCTTGCAGCGGATGATACAGGCGTAGCAGGTGTCACGGCCGTCTTTATCTTGCCGGCCAGCTTCGGCGCCCCGCAGCAGTTCATCATAGAGCCGTTCCCCGCTGATGCTTTCTGCGCCTTCAAACGCGCCGCCATCCCAGTTACGGGTGGGTAAACCGCCGCCGCCGTGGTTGCCCATCACGGTATCGGCCGTGCCATATTTGCCAAAGGCTTCCATGTCACTGCCCGGCAGCTCCTTAGCGCCACGTTTGTGCAGCGAGGTGATCACCTTTTTGTTTCCCGGTGCTACTTTCTGTGAGCCGCGCACGGCAATGGCTTTTAGCTTTTTACTGCCCATAACAGCGCCTATACCGGTGCGCCCCCAGGCCCGGTTGCTCATGTTCATAACGGCAGCAAAGTTGGCCAGCCTCTCCCCAGAAATACCAATCTGGGCAATTTCGACACGGTTGTCACCTAATTCATCCTTAAGGATTTCGTCGACTTCCAGGGTCTTTTTGCCCCACAAGTGGCTGGCGTCACGTAGTTCGGCTTCCCCGTCTTTGATCCACAGGTAGACGGGTTTAGCTGATGCTCCTTGAATGACGATGGCGTCAAAACCAGCATATTTTAGTTCAGCGGGCCAAAAGCCGCCCGCCTGGCTGTCGGCCGCGCCGCCGCTGCTGGGAGATTTACACGTGGCGGTGCAGCGGCTTTGCCCGCTGACGGGCAGGCCGGTAGGGGCGCTGGTGGCAAAGGTCAGGGTGTTTTCCGGGCTGAGGGCGTCGGCGCCCGGCGGCGTATTTTTCCAGAGATAGTACAGGCCCATCAGGCTGCCACCGGCATAGTGGCGATAAAATTCTTCAGAAGGATTTTCAATTTCGAGCTGTTGCCGGGTCAGGTCTACATGCAAAACCTTGCCGGTGAATCCGTGTAACATGGGAAATGCTCCTTTTTCTTTAACGCAGAAGCGCAAGGGCGCAGGGATAAGGTTGCTTCTATTCTACTTTGTGGCAGGGCAGAAGCAAAGGGGAAGGGGCACGGCCGTGGCCACCTATCTCTCTCATCCAACAAGCCCCCTGTTGGCTCTGGGCCTGGCTGGCCTGGGCTCGTTTGCTGCCGGTGCAGGAATCAGCAAAACAGGTATCACGGTGGGGCGTCAGTATGATCTTGAGCTCGAGAGGGGGGGGCAGGGGCGCTCAGTTCCAACTTTTTGAGACGGTAAAGCGTTTCCTGGGTGAGCTGGCGGTGTTTGCTGGTGATGTCTGCCTGGACGCCAAAGAGAAAGATGAGCAAGCCCACCAACAGCAGGCCGGTGCCGATAGTGACAGACTGAATGAACTGATTGGGCCGGCCCCACAAAAAGTAATAAAAGAAACGCAGCCACAACAACAGCCCGGTGACCAGAAAGGGCACGGCCGTGTACGTAAACGTGCGCAGCGGTTCATAAAAGGCATACAAACGGATGATGGTGCTGGCCTGGGCTTTGATAAAGTGCCACATGGAACGCTGCAGACGTGACGGCCGTGTGGGGTTGTTGGTTTCCACCGGAATGCTCACAATCGCTAAGCCCATCTTGCCGGCCTGAATGATGGTGTCCAGGGTGTAACTAAAGGGTGTCAGGATGTTTAAGCGTAGGGCCGCGTCACGGGTGTACGCCCGAAAGCCGCTGGGGGCGTCTGGCACGTCGGTGCCGCTGACGGTGCGCACCGTCCAACTACCCAGCTTTTGCAACCGCCGCTTCATGGGCGAAAAATGGGCGATCTTGTCCACCTGCCGGTTGGCGATCACAATGTCGGCCGCTGTAGACAGAATGGGGGCTACCAGCTCTGGAATGTAGTGACCCGGGTATTGATTATCAGCATCGGTGTTGACAATGATGTCTGCCCCCAGGCGCAAGCTGGCGTCCAGCCCATCCTGGAAGGTGCGGGCCAACCCCATATTGTGCCGATGGCTGATGATGTGGTTTACGCCACACCTTACCGCCACCGCTGCGGTGCCATCTGTGCTGCCGTCATCGATGACCAACGTCTCAATACACGCGATGCCAGGCACGGCCGTGGGCAGATCGGCCAGGGTGGCCGCCAAGGTTTCCGCTTCGTTGTAGCAGGGAATTTGAATAATGAGCTTCACCATATGTGGTGATGGGAGATAGGTGGAATCTCTACGCTACCCTTTTCCTTTTAAAATGTCATCTAATTCTACCAGGTGCAGCCCTTCCCAGAGGTAAATATCCAGGTCAATACGGCCGTGTTCGTCTACCGCCACACCCTCTTGCCGCAGCATCTGGGCCTGCTTTTGTGCGGTTTGTTCGCGGTGATGAATGCTGATGCGCCCCTGGCTGTTGATCACGCGCTGCCAGGGGACGGTGGCCGAAGTGTAGGTGTCAGGACTGTTGGCAGTTTTGAGACTGCTCAGGGCATAACCCACTGCCCGCGCCGCATTGGGATGGCCCAACATCAGAGCAACACGGCCGTAACTTGTCACCTTACCGGGGGGGATCTGCTGGATCACCTGGTATACCTGTTGGTAAAAATTGGACACTGTCATGGAAGGATCATAGCCAGGGAAGCCCATTTAGGCCACCTGGATTTTGCCAAATATTCACGCTTAATTTACGACCCGGTGGTGCAAGAGATGATATAACCCCCTGGCGTCAATAGACTCCCTGTGTATTTGACACCCTGTGTGTCCTAGATTTTGGGTGTTCTTGGTGGGTGAGTGGAGGCTAAGCTATGATGAGATGGAATGTCCTGGTGGTGGACGATGAGCCGCTGACCCGTAATCTGCTGCGGTTAATGTTGGAGCCGGCAGGCTACAATGTTGTAGGCGCTGGTGATGGTTTTGAAGCTCTGGCGATGGTTAAAGCTGTGTCGCCTGACATTCTGATCCTGGATGTGATGATGCCTGCCATGGATGGCATTACGGTTTGCCGCAAATTACGTGAAGAAGTGGAGACGGCCCGCCTGCCCATCATTATGCTCAGTGGCAAGGTGCACCGGGATGCTATTCAAGAAGGACTGGCGGCAGGGGCTAACCGGTATCTGGCCAAACCGATGTCGCGGACAGGGTTATTGCAGGAGATGCGGGCGGTATTAGACGAAACGGCCGTAAACCCTTAAATGCTGCGTTACCTTGTGCAAACCATGGGTGTATGTAGGTTTTTGTCTATGCGCGTAGACTCTTTTAACCTTCCTGGGGGCTTCGCATACTAAACCCTTTGGCTACTCGTTCTGAAGGAACTGTTGGAGAGAAGAAAAAAGCCACCGCATCAGGGTGGCTTAGAGGCTGCGGGACCAGGAGTCGAACCTAGACTAGACGGTTCAGAGCCGCCTGTTCTGCCATTAAACTATCCCGCAATAGGTGGCCATTTTACCAAATTGCTGGGCCTCCGGCAAACGAGAATCTTGCCTGGCCATCGATCTTCCATCAACTGAAAGATTAGCTGGAAAGCCGATCAGGTTTCCAGCACAAACAGGGCAATCATCTCATCCAGCCGGGCCAGTGTACGTTCGCGGCCCAAGGCGATGATGGATTCAAAGACTGGCGGTGATACTTCCTGCCCGGTAATGCCCAGTCGCAGCTTTCCCAGGAAGGGGCCAGGCTTGTGAGTGGTGGTGTGTTTTATACCAATGTCGCCCAAACCGGCACCCACGGCCGTTACGTCAAATGGTTGGATGGCGGCGATGAGGGTACGCGCTTCCTGATAAGCGGCTTTGGCTGCTTCCGGCGGCAATTTGTTGTCACTGAGGTCCACGGCCGTGGCTGTTAACGGCACCTTGTCAAACAAAAAGCGCAAAAAGGGAATGGCGTCTGGAAAGGTTTTCATACGCGGCTTCATGGCGGGCATGACCAACAGCAGCGAGGCGACATTGACCTCCCACCCTTCCTTTTCCAGAAAAGGCTTTACCGCTTTTGCCAGGTCAGTGATACCCATCTCTTGAATGTATTGCCCATTCAGCCAGGCCAGTTTGCTGTAAGGCAGTTTTACCGGTGCCGGACTGACGTCTGCCAGTTCAAAGTGGGCCAGGGCTTCGGTAATGGCAAACTTTTCCCGGTCATCGCCAAATGACCAGCCCACGTTGGCTAAAAAGTTGACAACGGCCGTCGGTAGATAGCCGGCGTCTGCGTACTCGTCGGCGCGCACCAATACCTTTTCGCCGCTGTCCATAAAGGCCTGGTGGCGTTTACTGAGTTTACCTTTGCCGCTGGGGTTTAAAATCACCGGTAAATGTACCAGGGTGGGCAGTTCCCAGCCAAATGCCTGGAACAGGTTGACATGAATGGGGGCGGTATTGAGCCATTCTACACCGCGTGTGATGTGCGTGATCTTCATAAAATGGTCATCAACCACATGAGCCAGGTGGTAGGTGGGTAGGCCATTTGATTTGAGCAAAACGTAGTCGGTAAACTGGTCATTTTGGAAGATAACATCACCACGCAGCAAGTCAGGCACGGCCGTTTCTCCAGTCAGGGGCATCTTAAACCGCACCACAAAGGGCTTGCCCTGCGCCTCCAGGTCGGCTGCCTTGTCAGCCGGGTACTCCCGGTAGCGGCGATCATAACCGCCAGGCACACCCTGAGCGCGCATGGCTTCCAGCTCTTCCGGGGTGGCAAAACATTTATAGGCATGCCCGTGGCCGATCAACCAATTGGCAAATTCCTGGTAAAGGTCTTTGCGTTGTGTCTGAATATAAGGACCATAAGGCCCGCCAATGTCTGGGCCTTCGTCCCAGGTAATACCAAACCAGTGCAGGCTGCTCATCAGATTTTCTAAGGCGCCAGGAATGGTGCGTTTGGTATCGGTATCTTCAATGCGTAAGATAAATTGGCCGCCATGCTTACGGGCGTACATCCAGCCAAATAAAGCTGACCAGACGCTGCCAATATGCAAATATCCGGTTGGACTGGGGGCAAAGCGTGTACGTATTGTCATAATTTCCCCTTTGGAAAGATTGCGGCGGGGAGTATACAGGAATTGGTCGTCAGTATCCAGTCATCAGCCAGTGGACCAAAACGGATAACTCATTAACCAAATTCTTGTTTGCGGTGCCGCATAAGGACGGATTGCACAATACCAATAGCAATGAAGAGGGTGGTGAGGGAACTGCCACCATAACTGACAAAGGGAAGCGTCAGGCCGGTAACAGGTAACAACCGTACGTTCATGCCAATACTCACCGTGGTTTGGAAAAAGAGAATAGCCGCAATGCCCACACAAATGAGTTTGCCGGTCGGGTCTGGTGTCATGAAGGCCACGCGTAAAATCCGCCACAAAATAAAGGCCATCAGGCTCAGGACAACCAGCGACCCAAAAATGAGCCCCATCTCTTCAGTAACCACAGAGAAAATGAAGTCGGTGTGCTGTACACGCAAGAACCCCAGCTGGCTTTGGGTGCCATTAAGATAACCCTTGCCAAAAAGGCCACCGGACCCAATGCTGATTTGGGCCTGTTCAATATTAAAAATAGCTTCTTCGTCGGCACCTTCGGGGTTGACGAAGGTAGTTATTCGTTCTTTTTGATAATCCTGCAGCAAGGGGAATACGGCCGTTAATCCTATGATGCCAATCAGGGCCAACAGCATAAAATGGGTTAATGGCAGCCCCGCCAACCAGATCATGACAAACCACAAGACCAGGAAGACCAAAGACATGCCTAAGTCTGGTTCTAGAAAGATAAGGGCCACGGGAATGGCAATATAAACGACGGCCGTGACTGTATTAGAAAATTGATGGATTTTATGGCGGCGGTGGGCCAGAAATTGGGCAAAGGTCACTGCCAGAAAGACACGCCCAAACTCTGAGGGTTGAATACGGATTTCTGGCGTGATCTGAATCCAGCGCCGGGTCTCGTTACCAAAGGCGCCGGCTACCAGTACAAAGATAAGGGCGGCTACCAGGCCAACGTATATGTACCAGTGTATGGAGGTTAAGACGCGGTAATCGATGGAGGCGAAGATTAACATAATGCCGAAGCCAATGGCGGCCCAACGCACCTGGGCCGCAGGCAGGGGCTCAAACGCCGGTGCGCCCGTGATGGCGCTGCGGATCATCAGCACGCCGTAAGCCGTGAGTAACAATACGCCGGCTACCAGCCAGACATCAAAGTAGCGCCAGGTAGATGTGCGGGAGAACATAGCCTGGTATCATAAAAAAAAGCCGGCCATCTGGCGAGGGTAGGCTGTGGTTTTGCAGTATTTACTCATCTCTGTGGTGGATGATGCGTGCGAGGTGGACAACAGTTGGTTGACTGAATGCTGATCAATGGTCTAACGACGGCCGTTGGCCTGTATGGCCACCAAGGGCACTTCCGCAATCAACCGGCTTTCCCGTTCATCTTGGTCAACGTTTACTACCACGTCATCTGGGTTAATATCCAAATGTTTCACAAACACCTGGATGATCTCATCCTTTATTTGTGCCAACACGCCTGGGGAAACATCGCTGCGATCATGAATTAACACCATTTGCAGCCGCTTTTTGGCCGTTGCCCCGCTTTTTTCTTGCCTGCCTAGAAATTTGTCTATCCAACTCATGGTCTTCTCCACTTTAGTGACCGTCTAAAAACAGCTTCCCGTTTTGCCGAAGGCAAGGTCACTTCGAGCTTGTCCATCAACACCGTAACTTAGTTATGGACGAGCCTTTAGTTTCCGCTGAACAGGCTGCTCAGCTTGCTAAAGAAGCTGCTTCTCGCCTTGATATCCATAAAAGGTATATCTTCACCTTCAAGGCGGCCGGCAATGTTGCGGAATGCCTGGCTGGCGCTGGCACCATTGGCACCGTTTAAGGCCACGGGCTGTCCCTGGTTTGAGCCAATGAGGATATGGTCGTCTTCAGGGATAACACCCAACAGCTGAATGGCCAGGATGTCAATAATATCTTCAATCGATAACATCTCGCCGCGGTTGACCATTTCTGGCTTCACCCGGTTGACAATAAGCCGGCCCGGTCCTTTTTCTTCGGCTTCGATCAGCCCAATGATGCGGTCGGCGTCACGAACGGCCGAGACTTCAGGGTTGGTGACGATGAGTACGTGGTTTGAGGGGGCGATAGCGTTGCGGAAACCACGTTCAATACCCGCCGGCGAATCGATGATAATGTAATCCATCTGCTGGCGCAGTTCATCACATACCAGCACCATATCGGAGGGGCTGACGGCCATTTTGTCCCGTGTTTGTGCGGCCGGGATGAGGTAAAGTTCAGGGTGGCGCTTGTCTTTGATCATGGCCTGTCGCAAACGGCAGCGGCCTTCTACCACATCTACCAGATCATACACGATGCGGTTTTCCAGCCCCATGACAATATCCAGGTTACGCAGGCCAATGTCGGCATCCAGGGCTACCACCTTGCGCCCGCGCATGGCCAAGGCTGTTGCCAGGTTGGCGGTAACGGTGGTCTTACCGACACCACCTTTACCAGAAGTAACCGTAATCACTTTTCCGCTCATTGGATTCTCCTTTGGGAGATTGGAGGTCAAAGATTAAAGATTGGAAGACTGCTGAATCTTACATCTGCACTCTCTAAATCTCATGATTTCCATCGTTCTGCGATGATCTGCCCATCTTTGATGGTTGCCTGTTCCGGGTAGGGAGCGCGCCCCGGCTCATGGGGGGCAATGGCGATCTGGTTGGCGATGCGTAGTTGGGTGGGATTAAGATCAAGGGCGCAAATAACGGCCGTGCCATCGCCCAATGCCCCGGCATGAACCAATCCTCGTAGCCGGCCCCACACCAGCACATCACCACCGGCCACCACTTCCGCGCCGGGGTTGACATCGCCGAAAATGACAACATCACCTTCGTGATAAATGGAGCGGCCAGAGCGCACTGTCTCTTTGAGCAGCAGCACGTTGGGGCTGTTGGCCGGTTCTTTGCCATCAGCAGCAATGCCCGGTTCGGCTGCCAATGTATTGCCGTCCAGGTCTGTATTACTACCGGCCAGCCGAATGGCCAGGTCTAATTCACGAGTGAGGGTGCGTGTGGTGGCATCTTCCGCCAGGATCGCCCACAACTCCAGGTTGTGTTCAATAAATAGACGTTGTAATTGTAAAATTTGGGGTTTACTCAACGGCCGTGGTCCCACTTGCAGGGCTACGCGGCTGCCCTGGAAGAATGACCCTTTTTGGGTAAGCTCATCTGCCAACTGCGCGCACAGTGTTTCAAACGACCCCTCGCTGGGGGGGGTAATGAGCAAACCTTCTCTTATCCCTTTAACGCGCAATTGCTGTGCCTGTTCAATCATATGGTAATCTATAGTCTATAGTTATGTCAATCTTCCAGTCTATGCGGGACAATTCAACAAAACTGAGTGTTGTAATAATACAACAAAACTATGAGCATTGCAAGAGGGTTTCACCGATGGCGCTTTTACTGAGTTTGGGCAGGCACATCAGGGGGCATAGCTGGCCAGACGCACCGGTAAACGACGGCGGCCCCATTGGCCGGCACGGCCGTCAAACAGACCGGCGCAGGCTGCACCGCATGTGGGGCAATGGCCATCGTCTGTGAGCCGGTAAACTTTTAGATCGTACCAATCCCGTTCAATGAGCGGCGTATGGCAGTGATGGCAGGAAGTTGTGCCCCCCTGACGGTCATGCACGTTGCCGGTGTAGGCGTAGCGCACACCGTTCTGGCGGGCGATGTTGCGGGCCCGGGTGAGGGTGGCCGGTGGTGTGTGGGGCACATCCATCATTTTATAATCTGGGTGAAAGGCGCTAAAGTGCATGGGCACGTCGGGCCCCAGGTTTTCTACCACCCACTGGGTCATCGCTTGCAACGTTTCATCACTGTCGTTATGGCCGGGAATGATAAGATTGGTGATTTCAAACCAGACATTTGTTTCATGTTTTAAGTAGATGAGGGTATCCAGGACGGGCTGCAGCTGGCCGGCACACAGTTTTTTGTAAAATGCCTCGGTAAAACCCTTCAGGTCTACATTGGCGGCATCCATGTACTGGTAAAATTCATGGCGCGGTTCGGCACACATATACCCGGCGGTAACGGCCACGGATTTAAGGCCTCGTTCACGGCAGGCAGCCGCCACGTCTATGGCATACTCCATAAAGATGACAGGATCGTTATAGGTGAACGCTACACTGCGGCAGCCTAATTCCTGGGCGGCGTGGGCGATGGTTTCGGGAGCAGCCTGGTCCGCCAGGGTATCGATCTCACGTGATTTACTGATGTCCCAATTTTGGCAAAATTTACAAAAGAGGTTACAACCGGCGGTGCCAAAACTGAGGACAGGGGTACCTGGTAAAAAGTGGTTAAGTGGCTTCTTTTCGATGGGATCTACGCAGTAGCCGCTGGAACGGCCGTAGGTGGTCAACACGATCTGGTCATCTTGGCGCTGGCGCACAAAGCACATACCCCGCTGCCCTTCCTCTAACTTGCAGGCCCGCGGACAGACATCACATTGAACACGGCCGTTGTCCAGCCGGTGCCAATACTTTGTAGGAGTAGTATCTGTTGGTATCATCTTAGTTGTCCCCTGCCGGCGGCCCCTCACTGCTGAGAGACGGCCAGCATTCACTTACCTTACTATTTACAGTATACTACTCCGGCAAAGCTGTGAACAGGTGCATGTGGCTGTGAATGAGTAGTGTGCTGATAGTTGTGATTGGGTGGCCAGCGACGATGCAGCATACATTTACCACAAACTTGCCCCCAAGCCGTTCGACCAGGATATGCGGGATCGTTTGGCCCGGTTGGTAGCGGGCAGGGGGTGTGTTCTTTGCCCGCAACGCTGATTAACGGGATAATAACCATTGTCAACAGCAATCAATGAGGGTAGTCAGTGATCATGGAGAATGAAAGGTATGAGTGAAGCAAACCAGGAACAAGAGACAGCCAAGAATGTGCCCGAAGAAACGATGAGCGCTGCAGAGGCGGAGTTATTAGCGCGTAAGCATGAACTGCTGGACGAACTGGATAAGCTGGTGGTGGATTTGCGTGCCGCTGTTCCTGAATCAGGCGTAGATGCCTATTCGCCGATGTTCTTTCTCTCTTACATACGGTCTAACCTGGGACGGCTGTCACCGGATGCGCAGCTAGGCATTTTAGAAAGTTTTGAGGGCATGACCCGTGAAGATGTGATGGATATAGATACGTGGAAGGGCATGGCGTATATGTTTGGCTATTCTGCACGTTTTCAAGCGGGTCAATTAAAAGATAAGCTGAATGAGAGACTGCCAACGCCATTGCAGCCGGACACAACCATTAACCTGATGAAACAAGCGCTGGAGCGGTTTACACCAGAGGTGGCCAAAAACGTCATGGAGACGTTCCAGGGCGCGTCGCGGGAGGATTTGATGGACCCGGACACGTGGAAAGGCATCTGGTACATGCTGAATTATTCATTGCAATTTCAGATGGATAAACTGCGGGAACGGGCGGCAGGGGAGACGGCCGTGGACGACGACGCGGCATAGGGCAGCAACGTTATGGCGATCTTTAAGAGTGATGAGCAGTTGTATACGTGTATGCGTGATTTATTTAGCCGCATTGAAGTTCAGGAGCCGGCAGCGGCAGACAGCCTATTGAAGTCAAAGATGTGTTATGCCTTTCATTTTTCAGAGCCGGCGGCGGCTATGATGGTAGATGCCCGAAAACGGCCGTTGCAAATTACCTATGGTGCCACCACCAGCAAGCCAGATCTGGCGATAGAACTTACGGCAGACGCATTTCACCAGATTTTATTAGGCGATTTATCTTTAACCAAAGCGATGGGCAGCAAGCAGCTCATCCCCAAAGGGCCTGTTTGGAAAGTGACATCGGTAGCCGATTTGTTTCGCCACGCCCAGCGCATTTACCCCACAGTGGCCACGGCAAACGGCTTAGAGAGCTAGTGATTTATAGAGCTTTTCATGCGCGGTGATCATGTTAGTGATAGAGAAATGGCGTAGCACATGCTCCCGTGCGAACTGCCCCATTTTTTGCGCTTTTGGAGGATCCGCCAAAACAGCGATCAAGGCTTCAGCCAAGTCTTCTGGCGCGTGACCGTGAACTAACACCCCCCCCTTGCCGTTTATTACTACTTCTGGGATACCTTCAACATGTGATGCCACACTTGGTTTGCCCATAATTCCTGCTTCAGCAAAAACAATACCAAACGCCTCCCAACGAGAAGCCAATGAAAACACATCGATAATGGAAAGTAGCTCTGGAATATCACGCCGCCAACCTAAAAAGTGAACGTGATTTTGGATATTTAAATGGCAGCACATAGCTTCTAACTCAGGTCGTAATGGGCCATCACCAATGAGAAGGACATGAGCTTCAGGATATACTTGTCTTACCAGTGCAACGGCGTGCAAAAAAATGTCTGGCCCTTTTTGCTCTTCAAGTCTGCCGACAAATCCGATCACTTTGTCTGATTCGGATAATCCTAACACTTGCCGCCGCTTCATCAAGGATTCGCTATCAATTGCTATTGACAGAAATGAGTCGGTGTCAACAGCATAATGAATCGTACAGATTTTGCCTGGCGCCGTGATCTGTTTTTGGATGGCTTTTTGGCAGATAAAATGCGAGCCAGCAATATAGTAAGTGGTAAAATAATCCCACAGTTGCTCTAGTTTCAGGTAAAGGAACTTCTGCAAAGTCGGCGAGTAAGGATGAGCAGCAAACGTATGTATCATGTGAATGACAACAGGGACCCCAGCTAATTTTGCTGCTAAGCGGCCGACTAACCCAGCTAACGTATTATGCGTATGTACGATATCTACTTGATGTTCTTTTAAGTAGCGGTATAGCGTCCAGCAATCTAACCACATACGATAAAGGTTGGCTGATCGGCTCATTTGTAAGGGAAGCAATGCTACATCATTGTCATTAAAGAGGTGATCCAGGTGTTGCCCGGGAGTGAACGCAACAGCAGTTTCAAAGTGCTCCTGGTTGATAAACTTTGTCAAGTAATATACGTGTATCCCCGCTCCACCTACGGTAGAGGTGATAATGTGCAACACTTTAAGCTTTTTTGTTCCCTGATAGGGCACTTCATGAAGAATCTCGGATTTGCTCATAAACGGATATGGTTTTTGCGGCACATGCCTCCCAGGTGAATTGGCTTGCCCGTGCTCGCCCCTGTTGACGCATGGACATTCTTAAGTCAGGCTCGCGTAAAATACGGGTAATTGCGGCAGCAAAGCCGGTGGGGGTGTTTGCGTTGACTATTAACCCGGCTGTCCCTACTACTTCTGGCAGCGACGCCGCCTGACTGGCAACCACTGGTGTTCCTGCGGCCATTGCTTCTAGTATAGGCAAGCCAAAACCTTCATAGTAAGAAGGGAGTACAAAGGCGGTAGCATACGCGTAAATGGCCGGTATATCATCCTCAGCAATGTACCCCACCTCTCTTACTTGATCATGTAGGTCCATCTGGTGTATTGTCTCTGATAGGTCCATTTGATGTTGCGCATTCTTTCCCGCCATTACCAATTTTATAGGTTCCCCTTGTTTCCTCAATTGTTGGAGCGCTGCCAACAAAACGGGCAGGTTTTTCCAAGGTTTTCGTGTCCCCAAATAGAGTATGTATTGCTCTGGAATCTTGTATCTTTCTTGCAGTATGGTTAACTCAACCCCTGGAGGATCGAAGTAGCCGGGATCAACTCCCAAGTGGGTCACAGTAATCTTGTCTGGTTGTACGGATAAGTGCATTTGTAATTCCCGGCCAGTGAAATGCGAATTGGCTATCAGGTGAGCTGCCCTCCAAACGGCCGTTTTGGTCATCCAATGATTATACAAACGGGCGAGACGAGAAAACATGGCATCCGGGTAGCGAAACCCCACCAGATCATGGATAGTAACCACCAGCGCACAAGGGGTTAGAAGAGGGGCGACATAGTGGGTTGCATGGAAAAGGTTCAATCTGTCCTGACGGATACGCTGTGGCCATTGCCACTGCTCCTGTAGAGAAAATACTGGTGAAGGGAAAACCATGTTCGTTGCCCTAGGATGTTGGCTTCCATAAAGATGGCAGGCTTCGGCCGTAGTGAAGTAGAAGATATATTCGTGACGTGGCCCGATCTCAGGCAGATGTTTGGCTAAAGCCTGGATATAACGGCCGATCCCTGGCCAATGAGCCAGTCGTGCATCAAACCCGATCCTCATAGCGTATGTAAAACCTCGTTTAGTTTCAAGGTACAGGCCTCCCAACTATAAACGTTTTCTACCAGACTACGGGCTGCTGTTCCCAATTGTTGACGCAGTGATGGATTAGCCAAGAGATATAAAATAGTGGAAGCTGTGTTTTCAGCATTTTCTGCGATCAGGACATGATGATTAGGCACTAGGTCAAGCCCTTCTAGCCCGACCGAAGTGCTTACGATAGCCTTCCCCATTGCTGCGGCCATAAGTGCTTTAAGTCGTGTTCCACTGCCACTTCGCAAGGGAATAATTACAACACTAGCTCCCGCCAGATAGGGGCGCACATCAGGTACTGTCCCGGTAACATCGAGACGATTATGGTCTCCCAGAGCCTGGACAGCTTTGGTGGGATTGCGCCCTACAATTGCCACGGTAGTTTTGGGCCGTGTCTGCCATATGAGAGGCATGATATCTTTGGCCAAATGGAGTGCAGCATCAATATTAGGATGATAATCCATACTGCCAACAAACACGATATCATATGGGATTTTCTCTGACCAATGGGGATGAAACTCCGCAACGTCCACCCCATTGGATACAACATCAATATTATTTGCGCCAGATAGTAGTTGCAACCGACGCTGATCGGTGGTTGAAGTAGTGACACATTTGCTGAAATGGTAAGGTAAATTGGCTTCAAAACGTTGAATGAGAGGTTTTTGCAGATAGCCATGTACCTTTTTCAGATCCCAATGTTGATTAATGGCAAAACGTTCGTACAAAATGGTAGCCACATCGTGTAAATCTACCAAACTTGGCACAGAAATACTCCGTACTGCTTCACTAATGTATTGAGATTCTACTACCACGCGGTCCGGTTTGACCAGGGCTACTACCTGTTGGATTGTAGATGTTAGATGTGGCGACAAATATTTAGAGAGGATATAAGGTCTTCTATTCCCCAAACTACGCCAGATTCGCCAAGTAGTGTGCCAGATGGAATGGGACTGCCACACAAGGTGGTATGATTGGCAATACGGCCGTACAGCTTCTACCCAACTGTCATTTAACTGTCCAAAAACCCCCGAAACGAGGTGTAACTCGTGCCACTGAGCTAGGTGACGTAAAAAATAATACATACGAATCCGCCCACCTTGGTCTAATGGATACGGCCATTCAGGAGTAATGAACACGATTTTCATATCTCAAACAGGTTTCTCGAACAGACCAATAAAACGTACATAACAGGCTGGGTCCAACTCCTGCTCATTTGTGATATGTAGCACCTGGAAACTTACTCCCTGAGCATAAGTGGCAACACGCATAAACAACGCCTGAGGGTTGTAGTGTCGTCCAAATTGATTATTCCAGCCTACCTTACGATATAAACTGGCGCCATCATCCACCACGATTTGTGAAGAGGCAAAGAGGCTGGGATCTGTCCAGATAGTATATTGCTGGTGGATATACAAGGGTACAATAACCGCGCGTCCGCCTGGTTTCAGCACTCGACAAATTTCGCTAATAAAACCAGAATCTGCATCTCCCTCAAAATGCTCAAATGTACAATGGAGGGCAATTTTGGTGATGCAGCTGTCAGGCAAAGGCAAGTCAGCAGCTGAGCCACCTATTTTCTTGTCGTGAATACCTTCAGGATACGCCAGGTCTTGAGCATATACCCGACAGTTGTATTTGCCGTGAATCAAATCAGGATAAGGCGAGAACCAACTTCCTACATCCATGACCTGATCATCAGGCGTAAATTCTAAAAGCTCTTCGCTCAAAAAATATTCGAATTGCTTTTCCATAGAGGAGTTCCACCGTCCAAAACGGCCGTGATACTGTTGACGATATGCTTGAAAGCTTTGCCAATCTGCCTGGTATGGGCGAACAAGGATACCCAACCGATTTAATTCGACAATAACCGTATGCATATCAAGTGGTTCGAAATAGTTATCAGGGTTTCGCTGCGTAATAGGGCGCAGGTACAGCTGGCGCATCCGTTCCAATACTCTGGTTATTGATCGGTTGTAAGGGTTCATCATCTTTCTCCGTAACAATATTTTAAAGGGATACCCCTTCGCTCATAGAGTGCATTATCATGTTTCGGCAGCAGATTGCGGTTTGTAGGTTTCGTTGTATAAGGCTATTGTCTGCTGAATATTGGTGGTAATGCTGAATCGGTTCACGACGTGGTCACGTGCATTTCGGCGCAATTTTATTGCCAGATTGTGATCTTGGGACAACTTTAAAATGGCGGCTGCTAGAAGGGTTGGCTGGTGGGGAGGTGTTAACAAACCAGTCATTCCATCTTCAATAGCTTCAGGAGTACCCCCAACGGCCGTGGCTACAATGGCACAGCCGCTGCTCATCGCTTCCAGGATGGCACGGGCAAATGGCTCTTGGTGCGAAGGTAAAACAAAAATATCTAGAGCTGGCAACAAGTACTCTATTTGCGAAACCTCGCCCAGGAAATGAATTCGACCCTTCACACCTAATTGACTAGCTAGATGGTACAGATGTTGGGCATACTGCTGATCTGGCTCAGGATCACTGCCGGCGATCACAAAATGAGCATCTGGCAATTGTTGTAAAATTAGTTGAGCAGCGGTCAGAAAGTCGTCAAATCCCTTGATTGGGTGCAAACGGCCTACACTGCCGATAATGGGGCTTTCTACCGGCAATTGAAACATCTTCCTACCGGTCTGGCGGTTTACAATATCTGGTCGAAAGTGTGTTGTGTCTACACCGTTATAAATGACCCGCACCTTTGCTGGCGAAATTTTCTGAATTAATAAGGAGTGTTTGGTAGCTTCAGAAACAGCTATCAGTTTGTGAGCCTGTTGGATCAACCACCGACCATGAGGGCGAAAAGGAGCGATATTGCGGACATGCCCAATGAGCGGAGTTTTGGTCAAACGGCTGGGGAGGGCGGCATATTGTGTGGCATCTATGGAGTTGGCGTGTACCAGGTTTATGTCGTGCTGACGGATCAGGCGTCTTATAGAATGAATTGTGCGCCCAAATGCAAACGGCCGTTTGCTCATTTCGAGCGTTTTTACGGTTACCTCACACGCCTGTAGCATTTCTACCAGTGGGCCATCTGGAGGGCAAGCAGCATATACCTCATGCATGGAAG
The DNA here is from genome assembly GCA_011525915.1 of Ardenticatenaceae bacterium. Classification (GTDB taxonomy): domain Bacteria; phylum Chloroflexota; class Anaerolineae; order Promineifilales; family Promineifilaceae; genus CAADGU01. The sequence continues at coordinate 103,984 of WYBM01000028.1, forward strand.
GATCTAACCCACGAATTAGATGCAATAGGCTGTTTTCTGCTCCACTTCGATAAGCGACGTGATTAACGTATAAGATCCGCATCTGTTTTTGGTTTGAACCCCCAAAAGTAGAACCCGGCAGCAATGCGAGATGCTTCAGGCTTATGAGACAACCATTTATCCAGATATTTAAGGGGGGCAACCAGCCAGGCTGTGCCCAAAGCAACTATTTTTTGCATAAACTGTGGAAAGAACAAGGGAATATATTCGCGTATGATCCAAACCATGGCTGAACTTGGTCCCACGGCTATGCCCGACTCCAATTTTGCAAAATGGCACATGAGTTGTTCAATGCCTGGTAGTGTATATCGTTGGTAGTCATGAGGGTCAGCGTGAAAACCTTGTAGAAAGGGGATTTCGACATACACTTGTCCACCAGGTTTTAGAACGCGCCATATCTCGGAAACAATATCAGCCGGGTTCGGTACATGTTCCAACACCGCTTCGCAAATTACTAAATCAAAACAATTATCTAAAAATGGGATAGCCTCGCCGAGGGCAACAACGTCTACATGAGGAAAAATATCTAACTCCAGGTTCACCACGTTTTCTCCTAATCGGCGTACCCCAGAACCAATTTCTAGAACGGCCGTTTCTGTTGGCCATTGGCTTAAAACATAAGTGGCACCTCTCGTTACGTTAAGACTAGGGCTGGGTGGCATTAGACCTCGTTTGAGTTGCTGCTGCCAACTTGAAGGACCTCTTCCCACTCTTTTTTGCGCTATGCCATGCACGTGATTCCTTTGTGCATAAGGGAGCATAAGTAAAATCCCCTGCGCTTGCTCGAATACTGTGCTACATGCCGGGCAACGTAACTGTTTTCCCTGTGTCTGAATAGCCACACGACATGATGGGCAAGCCAGATGGGCTTTAATCCATTCACGCCGTTCGTTGTTGTTCATATTGCCGACCTAGAAACAAGACTATGCCTAACCCAACACCCAAAAAAGGAGCAATGTTCACCATATCAAAAAGGTAAAAATTAAAAATAGAAGAAACTAAAATTGCCACAAAAGCCGCTGTTAATCCTGCTACAATACCACGTTCTATGGATGAAGGCATACGGTGCCCCACCTTCCAGGCATACCATAAAAAAGCACCACTCATCCACAAAAAAATTAATAACCCAATCAATCCGTTAGTATAGGCAAGTGTTAAATAACTATTGTGAAAACCACGCACAAGAACCAACTCATTCCGCTCAAAATTAACTTCAAAGTAATGCCCATACCCATGTCCAAAAATAGGGGATTCCAAGACTAAAGCGACACCGCTTTTTAGCTCATTAAGTCGTGCTGTTGAGGCGTCTTGTGCATATCTTGTTGAGGCATCCAGGATAAATATAGACAAGAATCGTTCACGGGCCACTTCCAATAATGGTGCCCCCGTTGAGCTAATTGTAGCGGCTAACCCAATCATTAAAACCAGAACAGCAGCGATAGCGCCGGTTGCTATCAAAAAGCGGAGGCGTAAATGACGCGGCAAAAAGGTGAGCAATACACAAAAACCAACAAATGTTCCTAACCAATTGCCGCGCACAAAAGAGACAACCACCGCTGTGCCTGTAATAATGCCTGTTCCCATCAAAACCCATCGCCAACGGACCTCGCTTACAAACATAAATAATCCCATAGCCAGAAAAAAACCGATCACCAAATATGCACTCTGAGCCCCTTGGAAATTTCGTAACCCCAACGTCCCAAAATTGGTTTGAAGTAATGTGCCCTGCCCAGTAAAGGTTATATAAATCCCCCAAATAGCAACACCCAAAGTCATAATGATCAAGAATATTATAATGCGTACCGTTTGGCGAGTTGAACTCAGCGAATCCGCAACGACAAGGGCGAGAAAGTACATTAAGGGAGGGCGTAAAGCGATCAATACATCCCCTGGCCGTGAACCGGTGGCAATGCCCAAGAAAGTGGCAAACACTATAGTTAAGAGGAATAATAATAGAGGTAGGTTCAGTGGATTACGGTAAATATGCCTGTGTCCGGTAAGCAGCTCTAATCCCCAAAAACCGAAAATGAGCAGTAAGAATGGGTCTACATATGAGATGGCAAAGTTTGTTCCTGGTACAAGTAAGGATGTTTGCACAAGTTGAGCATCTGATGTGGGAATAACTATGATGAGCAGTAATGCCAGCACCCAGGTTTGATAGATAAAGGCCACAATTATCCCCATAATAGACAAAAGGAGTAACCCAACTAGAGGCAACTGTTCCCCCAAGTTGAAGAAAGCCACAAAGATACCGACTAATACGGCGAGACTCACTAGGAGGAAATGAAAGATACGGTTGTTTTTAAGTGCTGGCTTTAGAAAGGACTTCATCATATCTTTCAGCAATTTTGTCCCAATTTAAATAATTATGAGCATATTGAAATGCCATTGTAGCCAACTTGCTTCGCAGGTCTGGATGATTAAGCAGCGTTAATATTCCTTCAGCTAATAAAGCTGGGTTCATTGAGGCCGTTAACCACCCTGTGTGTTGGTGACTGATGAGTTCTGCGACAGCCGTTTCATCAGCAGCTATGATGGGTTTTTGCGCAATCATTGCCTCGGCTACGGCTACGCCAAAGGTTTCCGATGTAGAGTGGAAAACAAATAGATCACTTATACCAAAATAATAAGGGAGGTCTGATTCAGGAATAAAACCAACAAAACGAATTTGCTGGCTTAAGCCTAGATCATCCGCCAACTGTTTCAAGCTGGTGCTCTCTGCCCCTGACCCTCCAATTACTAAAACTATATCTTTACGTACCTGGTAAACTAATGCGAGGGTGTGAAGGAGAACATCAACACGTTTTACCTTTTCTAACCTTTGTAAAGCAAAAAGCACAAATGATGCTTCAGAAATCTCTAATTTTTTCCGTAGCTTTGCTAGATCATATGGTGAAATAGGAGGGGGATTAGAAACACCATAAGGAATAATTTCCGATGTGTCAGATAGATTTTCCCGACCCAATAAAGAGGTGCGTGAATACTTAGAAATAAAGATAGTTTTTGTAGACCAGTTCATGACCCAACGGACATAGGCAGGCCATAGAGGTAAGGTTGTGTTGTCTGGTATATCGCGGCCAACTAATGAGAGAACGACAGGGACCTTGTGTTCTCTAAGCATGTATACCGTAAACCCAGATGGAATTGCATAGTGAACGTTAGCCACATGTGGTTGGAGCCTGCGAACCAAATCTTTTGCGGCCTGAGCCATTGAAAAAGAGAAAGGAGGGAGCGCACCCATAAGGAGACGTTGTCCCTTAGTCTTAAGCAGGTTGAGGTGATCTTTATACCTGTGAACAGTAAATGAGGCCGACTCTAAACCCTGTGGCCAATAGTTTGGGGATAAGCGGGTGGGTTCAGGAGCCAGAATATGCACGTGATGGTGCTGGCTAAGCCTCCGGAAGATTTCGTAAATACCCCGTTCCGCCCCTCCCATCGTTGGAAAAAAAGTTGGTGTCACTACTAGAATGACTTTGTGTGTGTGAGAACTCATGTTTTTTGGATCTTGATAGCAGCAATAGCACTGGCAGCAGGTACATCCTGACCGTATATACGGTTTTCACAAGCCTCTGCGGAGCATCTTTGCCAACCAGAGCCATATACCTGGAAAAATTCCACCTCGTACCGATGTGGCTTTACAGTAAGTTCTATCTGGGCGAGATGTGCAGAGCCGAAAATTTGAATCCAGCCTAACTTATCTGGACGGCCGTAAGGGACCGTGATCAATACCACTCCACCCTTTTTTACAACGCGTACCATCTCACGAACAGCGATCAGATAATCAGCAACTTGCAGTTCGTTAGACTGAATGCCCGTGTAACTAACATTATCCATTCCCACATGTTCCAATGTCGAAATACAAGTCACAGCGTCAAATGTATCACCCAGCCATAGAGGTTCTCGAATGTCTTGAACCACTTGAAAGAAAAAGGAGTGGTTTACTATCGTTTGCGAAACGAGGTTTTGCAAATAAACTTGCTGGAATTTGTTTCTCAAAATGGGTTCACAAAATGGATAGTTGAGAACACTTCCAACATCTAACAATCGTTGGCCATTGTTTAGTCTCAGAAAAACCCAGGGATATTCAATTACTCGCTCATCTAAATATGCTAGTTTTGGTTGGTTGAGGGAAGGTAGCTCAGATAAGGAGGGGTTCTGGATAAATGCCTCCGAAAGTTGAATCAGTGCTGCCAGGCGTTTAGCTTTATAACGAGGGGTATTGTTTTCAAGTTTATCCCCTGGAACAGATGCCAACAGCCACTGACGTGTTTGTTGGTAGAGCGTTAATATTATAGGGGGGAGGAAAGACTTTAATCGCTGGCGAAACCTGTAAAAAAGCACCTTAAAACTCCTCTCCTTGTAGATTTAGTAGACCCAACAAAGTTCGCATCTAGGGCACGAACAACCCACGTTTGAAGACATGCTCCCCTTAAATGCGATTTCACCTAACGAAGTTGTCTGACTAAAAGGACTACTTTGGGAAGACTTTCTAATTCTGTAATCCTAGTTTAAAGCGGGTTTTCTGCCATATAAGCCATACATCATCAACGCGTAAAGCCATTAGCAAGACCAAATAGGTCAGAGAAAAACAGGCAATCAATCCCGTGAACATAATGACACTTTGTAGTGGTGAGCACTGATAAATATAACAAACCCTCTGTTTAATAATAGTTGTTACAATTCCAGCAGCTGCCATGCAAATGAGTGATTTAATAAGGCATGCCCATATATTTTTTTCGAGTGGTACCTGAAAATGATAAGCCAATAGCCAGATCAACACGCCAGCATTAAAGATGGAAGCTATAGAATAGGCTAAGGCCACCCCATTAGCCCCTAGCCAATGTACCAGGGGAAGCAGTAAGAGGAAATTAAGCAGGGCACCTATGACGGCAACTAGCGTGGTTAAACCTGTCTTTTGCATTGCGTATAAAGCGTAGGTAACAGACCCCACGATCGAGGGAATAAACAACGCCCCCGAGTAGAAGAGTAACAAATTTGCCACAACATGTGTATCTGCCGCGGCAAATGCACCACGCTCAAACAACACCTGAACGGCCGTGTGCCGCAGCACTAGGAAACAGCCTCCTATACCAAGCGTCAGAATCATCGCTAATCGTAAGCCGATGGTGGTTGTTCGCCCTAGCTCAACCTTGTTTTGCGCATGCTGCGACTGTAATGGAAATAAGCTGATAATAATGCCAGCGCTGGTGATCGTCCACAGAATATTTAGAATCTTTACAGCATAGCCCAAGTGGGAAATGGTGCCTGGGGCAAGTAAAGAAGCTACTAGCCGATCGACTAACGTATTCGAACGAAAGATAAGGCCGCCAAGGAGAAGAGGAGCCATCACAACTAGCGTCTGTCGCACGCCTGGATGTCTTATATTAAGTGAGAAAAAGAAACGACCTTGACCAACCGATGACATTAGGACCAGTTGGGCAATGGCTCCAAATAATGTGGCCCAGGCAATACCGTTAATCCCCCATGCAGGTATTAGTAACAATGACCCCACGATGATAACCATATTGTTAATGACGGGAGCTGCAGATGGTCGTATAAATTGTTTTTCAGCATAGGATATACCAGAAAATGAGGCGGCCAGACCAATGAAAAGAATTGTTGGATAAATAATCCGGCTCATCTGGATTGCCGCCATGAAGGGGGGACTGCCCACGGTAAATCCTGGGGTTGTCAGGCGGATAATAGGTGCGGCAAAAACAATGCCAAGTAGAGAGATACCCATCAATGTCAGCCCTAACAAACTGATGAAACGGGAAGCTACTTGCCAGGCTTCTATTTCACCGCCCATGGTACGATATTCAGTAAACACAGGTACAAAAGTAATGCTCAAAGCACCCAGCAATATAGCTGTAATGGTAGTAGGTACTGTTGTTGCTGCCAAAAAGGCATCCATATCTGTGCCAGCGCCAAATTGAGCAGCCAGAACAACTTGTAATAAAAAGCCGACTGCAATATTGGCCAAAGACAATGCTGTCACCTGGACTGCTGGTTTTAAAATCTGGCCAGAGTCGCCTGTGTTTGTATCCTGTTGAGTAATAGGAGTTTCCATTAAGGTGACACCCTTAATTCAGTCACTCTTTGTTGAGCCATCCAATGGTTGGGATCTAGATCCAAAGCGTATTCGTACATGGCAATGGCTCTCTCAATAAGCCCTTCTCGATAATATATCTCACCCAAATGCCAATAAGCAGATGCATAACTGGGATTTATAACCAATGCCTTTTGAATTTCCCTCTCCGCTACAGAGACATCGCTTCCATTCAGATAGTATGCATACCCTAATAACACATGGGAAGTTGGGTAAGTTGGGTCGGTTGATGTTGCTATTTCTAACCAGGTGATTTGCTGGTTTACATCGCGTTCCCACCATTGCCATATTTGCGCTAAACGTGTATAGCTATCCGCTTTTTCTAGAGGAGTGGCAAAATCATCAAGGCAGATAGCTGTTTGATAAGCCTTAATAGCTGCCTCTAAATCACTTGGTTGTATAAGCCATTGGTTTACCATACCTTGATGGTAATAAACTGTACTAACATCCAAAGTCATATCATCACCTTGTTTAGCCAATTCCAGGGCAGTTTCGTAAGAGCTTAAAGCGCGAGCACCATCTAACAACACCTCATATGTTCGTCCTAGAAAAAACCAGGTAATAGGCGTGGCTGGCTGTAAGGTCAGGGCCCGATCATACCAGGTTAAAGCTTCTGAGTACTTTTGTGCCTTAAAGGCTAGATGACCCCATTGAGTAAAATACTCGGGTGTTTCATTGCTCTGTTGAAAAGCCTTAAGGGCCCTTAAATCCCACCCTTGCGCATCCAAAACTATTCCCTTGCCGCGCCACGCAGAAGCTTGAACAGGGGATATGGTTAAAGCGCGGTCAAAAAATAGTTCAGATCGGCGTGATGCAAAAGAGTCAGAGGCTTTCTCCCCATTCAATAATATATAACCTAGATTATTGTATAACCGACTTAAGAAATGGGCACGGTAAGTAACTATTATTAAAGTGACGGCAGCCAGCCAAAAAACAGCACAAGCCCTGTTTAACAGCCGGAAATGTCGACCCCTATTCATTATGTAACTTGCTCTGCCAAAATGCAATGCCAAGGAAAAGGGTAACACCTAAAATTAGCCCTAACATACCGGCTGTTATAGTGTTGATTAATCTACGAGGCCCCACCGGATCTTCGGGCATTATGGCAGAGCTGGCCAATTTTGTCCCGCTACCGGTATCTTCAGCAGAAATTCGCTCTTCGGTTACTTGTCGTAGCAAAGCAGTATAAGCATCTCTAACTACAGCCTGCTCCTGATTGAGACGCTCTTCCTCTAGTTCAACTGAATACTTTTTGGCTTGTAATTCCATAATCTTTGGTTCCAAACTGGTTACATGAGTATTAATCATGGTAAGTTGTGCTTGAAGAGTATTCGATAAATTGTCAAGTGAGGTGATTTGCTCCTGACGATTAGTAGAAGTAAGTGCTATCTCCGAATCCGTTGTCACTTGGAGTGAAACTGAATTCTCTATATCAAAAGCTCTGCTCTGAAGCCCCAAAACCAATAATTGTTCAGTTAGGGTAACTGGGGCGTTGGCTGACTGAGCACTAAGTTGATCTCTGAGCCTGATTACGTCACCTGATAACAATTGGACTTTGTGTTGCCTTAATAATAAATCCGCTTGTGCGTTCTGTAACGCTTCAATCTGATTTTGCAGAATGATGGAATTATTTTGTTCCTGGAACTCAATATATGCCTGGCCGGTTGTATCTAACTTGGTGGCTATTTGGTTGAGCTGTTCTTCGTAAAAAGCAACTTGTTGTTGTCCTAAACCTCCATAAAGGCGGTTAAACTGAGTCACAGCAATATCAGCCCAAAGATTCGCAACATGAGCCGCTTGAGCTGCACTCTCTAACTCAACAGAAAGATACAACAGCGTGAGGTCTTCGCCGGGTTCGGCCGTCAAATGTGAACGTAAATCGTCGACGGATTCAATATTTGGAATAGGTGAATCAAGACTGGTAAGCAGCTTCAGCACAACTTCATCGCTGACGGCTACAGAGGGATAAGCGCGCAAAGGTGGAGGTGTTTTGTTAAGCGCACTCAGTCGGGGTACCATCTCCTCAGCAATAAGGGAGGTCATTATGAGCTGCTGATTCTGCGTGATAGCAATTACTGCTGTTGCCTGGTAAGTTGATGGCAGCAGCGATGAAGTAATAAAAGCAGCCAGAGCCGCTAAAAAAGCAAGTGTCAGTATGTATTTCCAACCGCGCAAAAGAATCGCTAAATAAAACTGCAAATTTATTTCTTCTACCACAATAATCTCCAAATAGCGGGCGAAATAATATCCAATTACTTCAGCAGGTGCAACTTGCGTCTGCCACGCTGTCAAGGCTCTGGATTCTAAAAAAGAGGCTCTTGCTTTAACCATCTTTTAGGGTAATTGCATACCTTGGCGCCGACCAATGAATTTGTCGTTTGAGACATAAAACCTGCGAAAGCGTGCTGAAAAAGCACCATTTGAGTACACTTTGACACAACGTAATAGATGATGGTTGGAAACCGTCAGTGATGGGCATAAAATGGGAGGATGCGATTGCCCTAAACCACCTGTACACGAGCTTGGTTGGCCTCTCTCGATTTCGAGCTATAATTGCGATTTTAGTATCCATTTGCACAAATGCTGAAGCAGGAGATGAAAAAGAACATAACTTAAGGCTCGTTTAGTACGACAATGTCACATTAGGGACTTGAGCTGCTTCTCAAGCGAGATTTGCGAGAACGAGTCCAATTATCGAGATGTTTAACAACTAAATAGGCAGCCTCTTGAGAAGATAACTGCGGTAAGGGCATGGTCGCCAGCAGCATGGTGCGCACATTGGCCATGGACAAGCGGGGCAGGAGTTCAACCTCATACTCAGCCAATAACTGCGGGTCTTAGGCGAAGCGATGGACCCAGTCGAGGCGAGTATAGGTGATGAACCAAGGTGAACCAATGTTCCGAGATAAAGACCTCGCCATCAACCCAGGTATGGTACCCATGGTTGGCATAGCTGAGAAACACCCCCACCTGACAGTTGTCCACCTTGCCCCGCCGACCATTGTGTTGCCGACTCGCCCCCACACTGTGCCCACCTGATTTGTCGTCAGCGCTTTCATTCAGCAGCAGCATGCTGCCGCTTTGGAACTCATCCTGTTGCCCCACCTCTGCCTGCACTTTGCTGATCAGCAGCGGGCCTGACCAGGGTGAATTGCTCATGAAGCGGTGCATATTCTGCACCGGCACTCGGTTTGCCGCCCCATGTTGGCGTACGTGCGTTGACTATCCATGCGCAGTAATCCACTCAAGTAGCACAAGCCGTAATGGCTGGTGTCTCGTGTCTTGGTGCAGGTCCATTGACCATAATACCCCCAGAACGTGGCTAGGCTGTCACCTAGTTGTTCAACTTCGCTGAGGTTGAGGCCCCAGCGTGCCAACAGATTAACATCGTTTTTTCAGACTCTTTCATAGACTCTCTTTTACCAGAATGGCTCTCATTTGCCTAGTACAGTTTTCCTGAAATCAACAACATGATATTATGACAACATGAGACAGAAAATACCACGGGGGCCAATGCCCCCACAAAGCGAAGTATCCGACAAACAGGACGCAATTCTCCAGCAGATTATTCGGCGTCACAGCAGTTCACAAAGCCTGGTACGCCGCGCTCAAATCGTGCGTGCCGGAACCGAATATGGTCGGCGCGATACCCAAATTGGACGGGACTTAAATTGTAGCACCCAAATGGCTCGCATCTGGCGGCATCGCTGGATCGATGTCTGGGATCAGTTGCTGGCTATCGAGGCCAACGGCAACGACCAGGAATTAGAAGCCGCCATCATGGCGACTTTGGCTGACCAACCACGACCGGGAACGCCAGCAACATTCACAGCCGAGGATATTTGCCAACTCGTCAAGGTCGCCTGTGAAGCGCCGTCAGTAACAGGAGATAGCGTTGAAGGTTGTTGTGCTGTTTGGGATAGTAAGGAAGGGTTATGCTGCGCCGATACACGGTTAATCATGCCATATTCTCTATGCTGATGGATTTAGGATTGACATCAGCTGCTTTGTTGTTGGCGAAAGCCTTACGGCCGTATCTTCCCCAAGCTTTTCCATTTCTTGTTCCTGTTTATAATATTGAAATCCCCCCCCTTTTATTCATAATAGTTCCCATTATCTGGGGTAGTGTTTTTCTTATCATGTCCGTGTATGATCCAAAACGGATTTATAAGGCCGTAGATGAATTCCAGGTTGTGGTGATTGCTGTTGGTGTTTCTACGCTGATATTTGCTGGTATTCTTTACCTGGGTTTTCGTGACTTTTCACGTTGGTTACTGGTGACATTTGTGCTGATTGACCTCTTTTTATTACTGGTTTGGCGTAGTGTGGCGCGCATTGGTTTTAAAGCTGGCCGTCTGCCTGCGCCATCACGCCAGGTGCTTATTGTAGGCGCGGGAAGGACGGGGCGACGGGTAGCCCAAATGATTGCTCACTATCGCTGGACCGGGCTCGATTTGACCGGCTACTTAGATGATGATCAGGATAAACGGGAGCAGGGTTTACCAGTGTTGGGCAGCCTGGCTGATGTACGTACTGTCGTCAGCCGCTATGAGATAGATGATGTGGTCGTGGCTTTGCCCCAACGTGCGTATGGGCAAGTTAATAAGCTAATTGTAGATTTACATGACTTACCGGTACAGGTGCGGGTGGTGCCTGACTACTTTAGCCTGGCACTTTACCGCGCGAACGTCGATGATTTTGGCGGTCTGCCAATGATTAGCTTGCGCGACCCCGCCTTAAACGATGTGCAGCGTTTTGTGAAACGCATGTTTGACTTGCTTATTGCCGGCCTGTCTGTGTTTTCATTATCCCCCGTCCTGGCGGCTGTGGCCTTGCTCATTAAGTTGGATTCGCCTGGTGGGCCAATCATGTATAGGCAAGCCCGGGTAGGGGAAAACGGCCGTATCTTTTACATGTTCAAATTCCGCACCATGGTGCCAGAAGCAGACCAACTGCTGGCCCAGGTAACAAAAATTAACGCTCAGGGGCAGCTGCTCTTTAAGCGCCCCAATGACCCACGTGTTACCCGTGTTGGCCGCTTCTTGCGCCGCACCAGCCTGGACGAACTCCCCCAACTCTTAAACGTGCTCAAAGGAGATATGAGCCTGGTAGGCCCGCGCCCGGAACTGCCCTGGCTGGTAGAGCGCTATGAGCCCTGGCAGCGCAAGCGTTTTGCCGTACCCCAAGGGATGACAGGCTGGTGGCAGGTCAACGGCCGTTCTGACAAACCCATGCACCTCCACACTGAAGATGACCTGTATTATGTGCAAAACTACTCCCTGTGGATGGATATTTACATCTTACTGAAAACGCCCTGGGTGGTCTTAAGAGGAAAAGGCGCGTATTGAGACAGAGAGTCAGTCTATTGTTTGTGGGGCTGGAGGGTGGCCTGCTGGTGATGGTTGCTCCGTTTTTGCTGTTCCCTACGTTTGCCCTTGAACTAACGTGCTTCGCCCTCCTCTTAGTTTCTTTGCTTTGGCTGCTGCCGCTGTTAATTCGCGGGTGGAGTTGGCCATCACCATCCCCCTTTGATGTGTTGTTGGTTGCCTGGGCTGTTGTTCTTATGGTTAGCATTCTTGTCACGGCTGATCCTTTCCTGTCGTTGCCTAAAGCCACAGGCCTGGTTTTGGGGTTAGCCTGCTGGCGGTATATGAATCGCGCCATTCAATCACCTCGGTTGTTGTGGGTTGCACTCATAGCATGGGGTGTGTTGGGGCTGGGTTTTGTCTTGATCGGGGCATTAAGTACAAACTGGCTAACAAAAGTGCCTGGACTCTCTTTGATTGTCATGCGCTTGCCACAGAGTCAGGTCTTCCTGCCTGAATCGCCAGATGCAGGCGTACACGCGAATCAACTGGCCGGAACGTTGCTGTTGTTTATCCCCTTTTTATTTTCAGTGTTGATTGCTCTTTATGGGTCACGGCCGTCCCAACGCCTATTTCTGGGGTGGGCATTGCTCACATTCGTCGCCGTTGTTTTGTTGCTTCTGACCCAATCCCGTACGGGGTGGGTTGCTTTTGCTGGCGCTTTGTTTGTCTTGTGTTTTCTCTGGTGGGCGGCCTTACCACCTGGCAACAGGCGGCGGCTGTTTGCGGCCTGTTCTGTGGCTATGGTGTCTATGGCCATTCTATTGATGGTACTTCTTGGGCCGGATCGCTTGCAACACGCCTGGCGTGCTCCCTCGCCAGAGTTTATGAGTGGCGAATTAAATACGATCAGTTTTCGCCAGGAGGTATGGCATTGGGCCATCGTAGCCGTGGAAGACTTTCCCTTCACCGGTACAGGCCTGGGTAGCTTCCGGGTTGTGGTACGCCGGCTGTATCCGCTAAATGTCGTGCCTACCTATGATATTGCCCATGCTCATAACGTCTTTTTACAGGTAGCCCTAGATGTAGGGCTGCCTGGCTTAATCATTTACCTAGCTATTGTCGGTTTGGCTTCTTTCTTAGGATTAAAGGCAGCGCAGCAAGATGAAATGTTACGCCCGTACGCCCTGGGCTTGTTGGGTGGACTGGCCGCGCTGCATATCTTTGGCTTGGCCGATACCCTGGCGTTAGGCTCAAAATCTCACCTGCTTTTCTGGATCATGTTAGGTCTCATCACCGCCATGCATCGCTTGACGGCTGCTCATTGGCAAAAGGATATGCCTGTGTTATCTTTACCAGTAACTGGCCCATAACTTCCAGTTGGGTATATTAAAGAGAGAAGAATGGAGGCACCAATGGGAATTTTATTTGCCACCGATGAATGGATTAAAGCCCTTAGGGATGAACTCAATAACAGCCCCGGTTATAAAAACGCGGCCAAAAATTGGGAAGGCGATTTTTACTTCATCGTCACGACCGATGAGCAGGCCTCGGATGTTCACCTCTATATGGATTTGTGGCATGGTGAATGCCGCGATGCCTTTAAGGCTGATGATCCTACCGCCAAATCCCCAGAGTTTAAGCTGCGCGCACCTCTAAAAACGTGGCGCGGCGTGATGGAAAAGAAAATTGACCCCATCAAGGGCATTGTGACCAAACAGCTAAAGCTGGATGGCCCCATGATGAAGGTCATGAAAGCCCCCAAGGCCGCTATCGAGCTGGTAGAAGCGTGTACCCGCCTGGATACGGATTGGCCCGCTTAACCAGTGATCAGTCTACAGTAGTCACTGTTCAGACTGAATACTGATTACTGACTACTGAATACTGAATACTGACCGCCAGACATGTGGTTCTTCAAATGCCCGGAGTTTTTCTTTGGTGATAATGCGCTAAGCCAATTGGCTGAGCTGCCTATCAAGCGCGCCTTTATTGTCACAGACGCCAACCTGCTGGCGTTGGGGTTTGTTGAGAAGGTGCAGACAGCGTTAGGCACGGCCGTGCCCCTAACCCATGTCTTTGCCGAAGTTGAACCTGATCCCTCCCTGGAAACTGTGCAGCGCGGCGCTCAGGCGATGCTGGCCTGGGAACCTGATTGGATCATTGGACTGGGCGGCGGCTCTTGTATGGATGCCGCTAAAGCAATGTGGGTGTTGTATGAACGTCCTGACCTCTCTCCCGAAGACATCAGCCCAATGCTGGATATGGGCTTGCGCCAGAAAGCACGGCTTATCTGCATTCCCACCACCGCCGGCACCGGGTCAGAGTCTAACTACGGCATTGTCCTGACAGATACGGCCGAACACCGCAAGCTTACCCTGGCTTCGCGTGAGGCCACGCCGGATATTGCCATTGTAGACCCGGCCCTGACAGCCAACCTGCCCGCCCAGATCACGGCCGATACAGGTATTGATGTTCTCACCCACGCCATTGAAGCCTATAGCTGTACCTGGGCCAATGACTATACCGATGGCCTATGCCTGCAAGCCGCCCGTATGGTGTTTAATTACCTGCCGCGTGCTGTCAAACATGGGGCGGCTGACCCCGAAGCCCGCGAAAAAATGGCCAATGCCGCGGCTATTGCCGGTATGACCCTGGGTAACAGCGAAGTAGCGTTGGCCCATGCCATGGGCCATGCCGCCGGCGCTATTTTTCGGCAGATTCCCCACGGCCGTATCACCGCTGTTTTCCTGCCGGCCACCATTGAATTTGTGGCTAATGGTGATGACAGTCGCTTTGCGGATCTGGCCATGGCTCTGGGATTACCCAATGGCAATGAGCGGCAGGCAGCCTCTAATCTGGCCACGGCCGTGCGTGGCCTGATGCGCGAAATTGGCCAACCAACCAGCTTGCAAGAAGCCGGTATCCTCTTAGAAGACCTGGAAGCGGCTTTGCCTACACTGTGCGCCCATGTAGATATGGACGCCAACCTCCTCATGTCACGCCGTATCCCAGAAACCGCCGACATTGAACAACTCTTCCGTTACGCCTTTACCGGGCAGGAAGTCGATTTTTAACAGGTAGCTGTATCCCATGTGTAGTAACAAACGTCCCAAGGTTGGCCTGGCTTTGAGTGGTGGTGTGGCCCGAGGCCCAGTTCATGTAGGCGTCCTGACGGTGCTGGAACGTGAAGGTATTCCCATTGACTATATCGCCGGCACCAGCGCCGGGTCTATTGTCGGTGGTGCTTACTGTGCCGGGCTGGAGATCCCCCAACTGCGGAAGCTGGCTGTTGATTCCGGTTGGCGCACGATGGCCGGGCTGGCACGATCCCGCCATGGTCTGGTTTCTTTCTATAAGATGGAGCAAATGCTGCTAGACCTGGTAGGTGACCTGGATATACGTGACCTGGCCATTCCGTTTACAGCCGTCGTGACAGACATGAACCGCGGCTGCCCCGTCTTTTTGCGGTATGGGCGGCTGGCGACGGCCGTACGAGCCAGTTGTTCTGTGCCTGGTGTGGTGACGCCTGTAGAGATAGATGGCCACCTCTACTGCGATGGTGGTGTCACCGACAACCTGCCCGTAGATGCTGTGCGGGCCATGGGTGCAGATTACGTCATTGGCGTAGACCTGTTTGTGCCCATCTACCGCCAGCGCCTGGGGATTATGGGCGCGGCGGCAGCGGCTATCGAACTACTTATCCGTAACGCCGGCGGTGGCATGACCCAGGCTGACTGCCTTATTGAACCGGCGATTGCTGGCCATAACTACTTTAATTTCTCGCGCCACAAAAGTGAACAATATATCGCTCTTGGCGAAGCAGCAGCCACAAGCATGGCTCCAGCCATTAAAGCGGCTATCGCCGGGATGGCTGCCCCGCACACAGTGGCCCCTCACGTTGTGTCCATCGCGGCCCCTCTGCCAGTTCTGTGATGCGTTTCTTCCGTTCCTTTGTTTGAGTCGTAATGCACTTTATGGCGGCTAACCCCTCTGGTAAAATTGATTTGGAAATGTTAAGGTGCTTATGTCAAAACTTACTTGACGACCCAATGCAAAATTTTGTATACTTAGTTAACTTCAGAGGTTAACACTATACAAGTAATAACCAATGAGGCAGAGGAAGCTCCAAGAAATTGGAAGGCAGCCTAAAAAGCAGAAGTGAATGTTATGTAAATGTTAATCACTTGAAAGGGGCATCCCTATAGAGAGATAAACAGTAACAATCACAGAAGCAACCCAATGCCAGAAATAGCAGCGGGAAGGTTAGCTGGAAGGTTACTAGGAGCTCCTCGTTTTTATGGGTGTTTGAAGCATGACCCCAGAGAGGTCATGCTTTTTTATTTTCCATCGTTGAGGTAAAACGCTTCGGCTTTTAACACCCCCACAAAGGGTAAGTTGCGGTAGCGTTCACGATAATCCAGGCCATAACCAACCACAAACCGATCAGGCAGGTCAAACCCTTTGTAGGCCAGCGGTACATCAATCAGGCGCCGATGTGATTTATCAAATAAGACACATACTTTTAAACTGGCCGGATTACGCACGCGCAAATTGCGTAAAAGGTAGTTTAACGTCAGGCCGGTATCTATCACGTGTTCTATAAACAAGACATGACGGCCGTCAATTGGTTCCCCCAGGTCTTTCTCCAACCGCACCAACCCCTGATTGCGTGTTTCTGCCGAGTAACTGGAAACGGCCATAAAATCCACTTCCATCGGAATGGTTATCATACGCAGCAGGTCTGCCATGAAGGGAAAACTACCTTTTAATACACCCACCAACAACGGGTTCAACCCGGCATAATCAACAGAAATGGCTTGTCCCAGTTCACGTACACGCTGATCTATTTCCTCTGCTGAGAAAAGGATATAGTTAACGTCGTCGTTTAATTCGCCATAAGCTTCAGGGGGATAATACCGGCTCATAACCCGTTCTTTTTGGCATCTGTTCCTAGCAGGTTTGCTGCCTGCTCATCGATGCCATATTTGAGCATCATGTTACGCAAATCACTGCGTTTGAACAGCTTGATATTAATGTGGGGGTATAAATCGCGCAGACGGCGAAGCTTGCGATTTTTATGCGTGATCAGCTTTGGGCGCATCGTGGTCAGTTCCACGTAAAGGTCTTGTTGCGGTAAGTAAAAATCAGGGGAGAAGGCTTCGGTGACGTTGTCATTCTCATCCCAGGCCAGGGCAAACGTGTGTGGTTCATATTCCCAATGAATACCATAATAATCCAAAATCCGGGCAAACTCCGCTTCAATGGGGTGGACAAACGTCGGGGAATTCTGTTGTGTTTTCTGGTTAGTCAATGAAGCCCTCCATGGTGGGATCACTGCGGCAAAGGCCAATAACTTACCATAATTATAATGAAGCGCAAGCGTGACCACAATATGATGGTTGTCATGGGGGTGAAGGGCTCACGTGGTGGCTTAAAGTTGTCAGTAGTGCTATTGACGGCTGGCCGGGTAATGGCTACCGTTAGCAGCCATGCACAATGATCGCCCCCCTTTCTTTAATCTTTTACCGTGGCAGCGCACGCTGGCCATTATGTTTGGGGCCCAACTGGTCACGGCCGTAGGCTTTTCTATCATCTTCCCCTTTTTGCCGTTGTATATTGCTGACCTAGGCAGCAGCACCTTTTTGGGTGTTGAGTTTTTGGCCGGGGCTGTCTTTTCTGCACAGGCGCTGACAATGGCCATCGCTTCGCCGGTCTGGGGTGCTGTGGCTGACAGGTACGGCCGTAAACTGATGGTGGAACGCGCTATGTTCGGCGGCGCCCTCATTTTGTTAGCGATGAGCTTTGTACAGACGGCCGAGCAGTTGGTGCTGCTGCGAGCGGTCCAGGGTCTGATTACCGGCACAGTGTCGGCCGCCAATGCCCTGGTGGCGGCGACGGCCCCTCGTGAACGTACCGGTTTTGCCATGGGCCTGTTGCAAATGGGGCAGGTCAGCGGCCTGGCTATTGGCCCCCTCATAGGGGGGCTGATGGCCGACGTCTTCGGCTATCGCTATGCGTTTGTGGTCACTGCGCTGCTTTTGTTGTTCTCTGGCCTACTTGTCTTTTGGGGGGTGGCCGAGGTGTTTGTGCCGCCGCCACAAACGGAGGCCGCCGGCATCCACTTCTGGCGGGAATGGCAGGGGGTCTGGCGCTCGCCGGGCATCCCCGCCGTGTATGGTTTGCGCTTTGTGTCCAATCTGGGCCAGATGCTGCTCATTCCCTTTGCGCCCCTGTTTATTGCCACGCTGCTAACGGACAAAACGCACCTTAACACCATCACCGGTCTGACCATTGCCGTGACGGCGGCAGCGGGGACGGTCACGGCCGTTTACCTGGGGCGGTTAGGTGACCAAATTGGCCATCGGCGCGTCCTTATTGGCTCGGCGTTATTGGCCGGGTTACTCTATTTGCCCCAAAGTCAGGTGGCTACTCCCTGGCAGCTGCTTGTACTGCAGGCTCTGACAGGCGCCGCGGCTGGTGGTGTGGTGCCTTCTATCAGCGCCTTGTTGGCCCGGTACACACGCACGGAACAATCAGGCAGTGTCTATGGGCTGGAAAACTCCATCATTTCCGCTTCCAGGGCGGCGGCCCCCCTTATCGGCGCGATGGTAGCTATGGTTTTGGGGTTACGCGCCACCTTTCTGATGGCGGGTGTGGTTTACTTGTTGGTTGCCTGGTTCACGGCCGTGTACCTACCCCAAAACATAGCTGCTCTGGCTGAACAAGTGGAATTTGGTGATTAACTTCCTCCTATATTCACTAGATTTTTGCCGACTATAATGGCCCACCTGTTAAAATGTTTGCTGTCCGGCTAAAATTAGGGTGATTACCTTGTATTAGTTTTCAGTAAACAGTGTTCAGTAGGGTTTAATGCCCGTAACTGTCCACTGTCCACTGGTTACTGACTTCTGATTTACTGGCACTCAATTGTGATGCCAAATGTCAAAGGCAGAACGTATCAAATAAAACATCATGTTCAGGCTGCAACGCTACTTCACGATCACCAGTTTTATCGCCTTTATCCTCATGGCTGTGTTGCTGGGTTACTTTTACCGTACCCTGGCGTTTGCTGATCTGATTGACGCCAGCGAAAGTAAAAATGTGGCCCTTGCCCAGGCCTTTTCAAACTCTCTCTGGCCAGAGTTTGCTCCTTTTGTGGCTGCGGCGGAAGGCATGACGCCGTCAGAGCTGCAAACCCATTCGCGTACGCAGGAACTTTATGAAAGCGTACAGGCGCAGATGGCCAGTTTAAGCGTGGTTAAGGTGAAGGTTTATAACCTGGAAGGTTTGACCGTCTTTTCTACAGAGCGTGACCAAATTGGTGAGGATAAAAGTAACAACCTGGGCTACAATGCCGCCCGCGCCGGTATGGTTGCCAGTGAACTTACATTTCGGGATACATTTAGTGCGTTTGAACAAACGATTGAAGACCGCAACGTTTTTGAAAGCTATATTCCTATTTATAGCCCGACCGGGGACATTGAAGGGGTCTTTGAAATATATGATGATGTGACCCCCCTTGTCCAGCGTCTGGAACAAACACAGCGTAAGATCATTGGTGGGGTGGTAGCCATCTTGTCGGTTTTATACCTGGTCTTGTATGTCATTGTGCGGCGGGCAGACGGTATCATACGCGAACAGTACAGTGCGCTGCAACAGAATGAAGCGGCGCTGCGCCTGGCGCGTGATGAAGCTCTGGCGGCCTCTCAATTTAAAACGAGGTTGTTGGCCAACGTCAGCCATGACATGCGTACACCATTAAATGCTATTCTGGGCTACGCGGAAATGTTGCAAGGGGGCATTTATGGCGATCTGACAGAACAACAGGGTGAAGCAGCTGAAGAAATCATCGGCAGTAGTGGTCAACTGCTTCACTTCGTGAACAATTTACTGGACCAGGCGCAGTTAAATGCTGGTAGGCTAAAGTTAAACGAGCGTCCCTTCCCTGTGCAGTGGCTATTGGATGATGTTCACAGTTTGTTAAATTTGCAGGCCAAAGCAAAAGGGGTGACCCTTACCAGCGACGTGGCCCCAGGGGTGCCAGAGACCATAACCGGTGACAGGTACTGGCTGCGCCAAATTATGGTGAACCTGGGTAATAATGCCTTAAAGTTTACGCCGGTAGGAGATGTTCATTTGCATGTTTTCATGTATGATGATGGGCATTGGGCCTTTCAGGTGGTGGATACCGGCATTGGTATTTCACAAGATGTGCAGATGAAGATTTTTGAGGCTTTTGAGCGGGGGACTCCCCCTCAAAATGGCGACTATTTAGGGTCTGGGTTAGGGTTATCTATTGTGAAAGAGTTAGTAAGTTTGATGGCCGGTGAAGTACAGGTAAACAGTGAGGCAGGTCACGGCAGCACGTTTACAGTGGTTTTGCCCCTGGTAACATCATCTGGCGTGGCCCTGCCCGGAGAATGAGCATATGAATAAACCATTGGCATTAATTGTGGAGGATGATGGCCGGCTGGCGACCATTTTTGCTGAGGCGCTGCGTAAAGCTGATTATGACCCGGAGATTGTAAGCGACGGCCGTGTAGCTCAGGCGCGCCTGAGAGAGGTAATCCCCGCCCTTATTTTGCTGGATTTACACCTGCCTCACATCTCTGGTAATGATTTGCTGCGAGAGATTCGTGCTGACGCACGTTTTAAAGAAAGCATTATTGTGCTGGCCACAGCTGACGCCATCATGGCCGAAGAGCTGCGTGCCGAGGCTGACCTGGTATTGTTAAAGCCCATCAGCTTTAACCAACTGCGTGACCTGGCAGCCCGTTTGCATCCCCCGTAAGAAAAAGGATGAAACTGCACTTCCAACCTCTGAATGAACAAGAGGCGCGTACCATACTTGGCTGGCAGTACGATCCACCTTATGATGTTTACAACATGGGTGACGCCCATGATGACCCGGAACTCCTGGCAGCGGCCCTGGACTATTTTCTTAACCCTGCTTTGGCGTTTCATAGCATTATGTCTGAAGAAACGGGTACCCTGGTGGCCTTTTGCAGCTTTGGTCTGGATGCGCAGGTGTCTGGCGGCGATTATAACGAGCCAGCCCTGGATATTGGGCTGGGCGTGCGCCCAGACCTGACAGGACGGGGGTTGGGTGCCTCTTTTGTGCAGGCAGTTATTGCCTTTGCCTGCCACACGTTCCAACCACCCCGGCTGCGGGTGACCATTGCCAGCTTTAACCAGCGTGCCCAACGTGTCTGGGAAAAGAATGGCTTTTCCGCCAGCAGCACCTTTGTCAGCATGATGACCGGAATGCCCTTTATTATCCTTACCCGCAGTGTATAACCTCAATCGAATGGATACATATACGGCCGTAGACCAGATGGGCCGCACCGTTCAGGTGCCATATGACCCACAGCGCATTATCTCCCTTGTTCCCTCGCAAACAGAACTGCTGTTTGACCTGGGCCTGGATGCGCAGATTGTAGGGGTTACCAAATTTTGTGTCCATCCGGCGAGCAAGGTAACGCAGAAGCAGTCCATTGGCGGCACCAAACAGTTTCGCTTTGATGTGATAGAGGCGCTGCAGCCAGATCTCATCCTTGGCAATAAAGAAGAGAATTACAGAGAAGGTATAGAGCAGCTGGCACAGAAATACCCCGTTTGGTTGAGTGATATCAAAGAGTTGCCAGAGGCGCTGGATATGGTTCGGCGAGTAGGAGCCTTGGTGAACAGAGCAGAGGCATCCCGGCAAATGGCACACAACATTGCAGAGCATTTTGCTCATCTGGGGTCGGCCACACTACCCTTACGCACCGCCTATGTTATCTGGCAAAAGCCCATCATGGCGGTTGGGGCTGAAACCTTCATTCATGACATGCTGACGCGATGTGGGCTGTTAAATGCCGTGGCAGCCACAGACGGCCGTCAGGCCACGAACGGCCGTTACCCTACCCTGACGCCGTCCCAGCTCCATGCTGCCGATCTGGACCTCATCTTGCTCTCTTCGGAGCCATTCCCCTTCAAAGAAAAACACCGGCAGGTGTGGCAAACACAATTTCCTGCCGCTCGTGTGGAACTGGTCGACGGCGAGATGTTTTCCTGGTATGGCAGCCGGCTGCTTACGGCCGTGCCCTACTTTGCCAAACTCATCTCCCGGTTAGCCCAAGTATAACACCTCCAAATACCCCAAGACGGCATCTCATTTATCTTGACATGGGTGCGGGAAAGTTGTATAGTATACTCTTACTGGAACCGGTTCCATTAGGTTCTGTCTCCAAAACGTTGAACAACATGCAAACCGCCCCATAACAGTTCAAACTGACCGGTTTGCAACATAATACTACTTGTGGTTCCAAACAACCGGGAAACATTGTCAGGTGGTTTGTCTGAGATTGCTGTGGAAAGAGGAGGCTGTGTGGCAAGCGTGACCATTCGTGACGTGGCAAAACGTGCCGGCGTCGGGGTTGGCACTGTATCACGAGTGCTTAATGGCAGCACGGCCGTGTCAGATTCCACTCGCAAAAAAGTATTGGTCGCCATTGAAGAGCTGGAGTATTCACCCAGCCCCATTGCTCGGCGTTTGTCACTGGGTCGCACAATGACCGTTGGTGTCATCGCTCCCTTTTTCATTCGCCCCTCCTATGTAGAACGCCTGCGTGGTGTTGAAGCTACCCTGGCTGACAGTGAGTATGACTTTATCATCTACAACGTAGAAACCCTGGCCCGCCGCAATGCCTGTCTGCAGGATGTTCCCCGACAAGAGCGCGTAGATGGCCTGCTTATTATGACCCTCTCCCCCACCGACGCTGAAGTCACCCAGTTTGAACGCACCCACCTGCCTGTTGTGTTGGTAGATTGTGCCCACCCCCGCGTTAGCCATGTCATGATTGATGATGTCGCTGGTGGTTACCAGGCCACCCAACACTTACTAGACCTGGGACACTGCCGCATTGGCTATGTTAGTGATTTGTTGCAAGAAAGCCCCTTTGGTTTTCGCCCTGTGGCTGACCGCTACCAAGGCTATCGCCAGGCGTTAGCGGATGCCGGCATCCCTTTCCGCCCTGAATATCATCGCCAGGGAGAACTAAGTCGCCGTGAAGCACGCCGCCTGGCGCATGAATTGCTTACCCTGCCTGAACCGCCCACTGCAATCTTTGCTTATAGTGACACGCAGGCGTTTGGCGTTTTACGAGCGGCTCAAGATCTGGCGGTGAAAGTGCCTGAGCAGCTATCTGTGATCGGCTACGATGACATTGAGATTTCTGAGTTTCTACACCTGACAACCATCCGCCAGCATCTATATGAATCTGGTGCACGGGGCGCAGAATTATTGCTGCAAGAAATTGTTGATCCACCATCTATGCCCCAAGAAATTGTATTACCGACGACGTTGGTAGAGCGAGACACAACAGCCCCACCACCGTCTTAAAAGGAGGTATGCTGTCAGAAAAGATATAGATACCCATAGGTTCATCAAAACTACTTAAAGGACAAACAATCACTATTCCTTTCCAAGGAGGAAAAGAAAACATGTTAAGTCAAAAATTATTCAGGGTTTTGGGTTTGTTGCTCGTGACAGCCCTTTTCCTGGCCGCCTGTGGTGGAGATACGGAAGAGCCGCAACCGACGGCAGCCACAACCACCGAAGAACAACCAGCCGAAGAAACCGCGCCGCAACCGGCTGAAGAAGCGGGTGAAGACACCATGTCTATGGGCAGCGAATACCTGGATCGGGCCTATGCGGGCGAGTTTGAAGGTACGGTCGTGACCATGTTTGGCCCGTTTACGGATGAAGACGAGGTGCTTTTTAACCAGGCCATCTCCGACTTCGAAGAAGCGACAGGGATCGACATTCAGTACGTGGGTTCCAAAGAGTTTGAAGCGGCCATCTCTGTGCGGGTGGACGCCGGCGACGCGCCGGACATCGTCGACTTCCCCCAACCAGGGCTGATGGCCAACTTTGCCCGCGAAGGCAAGATCGTGGACGTGTCTAGCTTTATCTCCGAAGAGACGTTGC
>WYBM01000029.1 GCA_011525915.1 Ardenticatenaceae bacterium
CGGTATCGCCGCTTAAGCAAGGATTATGAGAAGTGTACACGCAGCAGCGAGGGGATGATTTATCTCGCCTCGATTCACACCATGCTCAAACGCCTCGCTGCCGCTTAATTTTCAAATGGCCTCTTAGTGAGCCAGTTTGGGTGTACTATTGTTACTGCCGTTTTCTCTGGCAGGTGTTACAGAAGTTCGACCGCATTATGCAAGATCTGGGTAGTTCATCGGTCTATTATCAACGCTACCAGGAATCTATCGGGTTGTTTCAGGACATGGCAGCGGCGATGGAACAAGAACGGCCAAATTCGAATGACACAGGTGATATTGATGAGGGGACGGTTCAAATAATTTGGGCAGAAATTGATGCGTTTGCCGCCAGATTAGGGGCGGAGTGGCATCAGGCTGTCCTGGAAGCTGCCCGCCATCAACAATTGCCAGGATTTGTTGACGAGCAGTTGTAATCTGGAGAATCTCTATGAAGAATATTTCAATCACACCAAACCAGATTGAGGAGGCACGACGAAAATACCAGATGTTTTGGCCTCGTCGTTTGTGGCAGGCTACGACCTTTGTTTTTTCGTCTGTGCTGTTTTTCACTTTTGTTTTCTTTACCATAAGAGTAATCGAAGCTGTAATTAGCGTATATGATTCTAAAATCCTGTCTATCACTCTTGTTTTAGTGACGATTTTCGGTTTTGATACCTTCACCACCTTTGTTCATGAACTTGGGCATCTTGTGGCCGGCAGGCATGCTGGTTTTCACCTCTTACGCTTTGCTTTTTCCTTCTTCATGATCACGCGAACCCCGGACGGATTACGGCCGGACTTTGGCCGAGGCCATATGGGTGGCTATGTTGTTTGTGTGCCTGAACATGACGATGACCTGGCACACCGGTGGCAACTCTTTGTGCTGGGCGGCCCAATTGCCACCCTGTTTCAATTCATTATTCTTCTATTGGCAGTTTGGCTATTACACACGTTCATGCAGCTACCGGTGTCCGTGGTATTGTGGTTATTTCTCGTGGCGTTGTTCGTTTTGTATATCTTGTTGCTTACTGTTGTTCCGTTCTCTTTTGGTGGTGCGCTAAATGATGGCGCCATCATCCGCATCTTGCGCCAAGGTGGTGATAGAGCTGAGTTCTTATTAACACAGGTGAGGTTACTTGCCCAATCTGCAGGTGGAAAACGGCCGTGTGAACTAAACGCGGAACTGATCACATTATTATCCGATTTATCGCTAGATGGGAGCGAAAGCATGCTGGCCAATGTCACTTTATATGAACATGCTTTGGATAGTGGAGATGTAACAACCGCTGCGGTTTATCTAGATAATGCCTTGGCCTGTCTGCTAGAGCACCCTCAACTTGCTACTGCAGCCTTGCCATTGTTGGAGGCTGCTTATTTTGAGGCGATTTTTGGCCACAATGCAACCAACGCCCGTTCCTGGCTTGAGCTAAGTAAAATTCAAAAACCAACGCCTGGGTGGCTCGCCAAACCGCAAGATTTCTTGCGTGCGGAAGCGGCCGTTTTATTAGCTGAAGGCCAGCATCAGGCCGCCCGTGCGTACGCGCAGAAAGCGCTGGCACGATTAGAACAGGATTATGATATAGGTCATACAATCGCTGAAAGAGAGTGGTTGGAGCAAATCATCACAAAAGCGGGTGAAAGGCCGGCCCAGAATACCATACCGCCGGCCAACTTTGCAGGTAGAAAGCCCATTCAGAAAAGGCTGCAACGGGTGTTTTCCTTTCTTATTTCCTTTGTTGCGGTTTTATTCATCGCCGGGTGCGTCGCAATGCCTTTGTTTGTTTTATCCCAAGGCGGGCTTCGAAATGACCTGTTGGGGATCTATTATGAAGTGAGAGGAGACCAAGGAAGGGCACTCCAGGCCTTTGAGCGAGGCATTCAAGAAGACCCTCAATACCCTCACACCTACACAAATCGGGGTGAAATTTACATGCAGCAAAAAACTTATCAAGCGGCCATTGCTGATTTTGATAAAGCTATCTCTCTTAAACAAGATTCCTATAGACCTTATATGCTTCGTGGCATTTCTCATTATCATTTAGATGAATATGAGTTGGTCATTGCTGATCTAACTAAAAGTCTGGAACTGGACCCCAGTTGTAAGTGTTTGATAGCTATTTATCTTTACCGGGCTGCCGCTTATGCCGCTACCGGTGAACACGAACTGGCAGTGGCCGATTATCTGCAGGCAAACGCTTTGACAGATGACCCGGAAAAGCAAGCTTTCATAGAGGAGTCACTTAACCATATTGGGTATTCTGGAGGTGAATAAGATAACTCATCTATTAACGACGAGGCAGGATGGGCACCACGGCCGTCTGCACATCATTGTCGTTGGTGGGGGTAGGGATGCCCTCAAAGAGGTGCCATGTTTCCGTGTGGGTCACGGCCGTGCCCGGCAGCAGCTCTGTCAGGGGACCCAGCGTTTCTACCTCTAGCATAAACTCACAGGTGAACAGCTCTACGTTCACGTTGCCGTCAGGGTAGGCGGCGTCTGGCTGCACGGCGAAGGTCTTCAGGAAAAAACGGCCGTCACGCCCATACCCCACCCAGCCTTCTGTGACCAGCGCCCCTACTTTTTGGGGCCTGGTGTTGCCTGGCTGCTGCCGCAGCAGCACATAGTTTTGGCCCCAATGCCAGCGTGGGTCGGTCATGTCTGTGTAGGCCCAGAGGCTGAGCCGGCTGTTTGGCAGCAGGTTGTCGGCATGGGTGCCGCGGGGGGGTAAGGGCAGCACGGCCGTGCCGCCGGCGGCCATCACGGACAACGCCCAAGGGGCGCAGGTTACCGGCCACAGGTTGTGGTTGCGCAGGCGGTGGGTTACTGTCACTTGTGCCCCGGTGCGGGCCAGGGCAATGTCCAGCTCTTTTTGCAGACCGGTGGTTGGCTCTACAGGTTGTGTAAAACGTACAAACCCCTCATGCTGCGCTGCCTGCACCGGCTGGTTGTCCGGATAATAGGTGCGCGGCTGCGCTTCCGGCGCATGCCACAGCCGGTGTCCACCATAAATACGCCAGGTGTCACCACCTGTCTGCCCCAGGTGTTCGGGCACGGTGGCAAACTCATTGGCGCCGTCAACAAAGCCAACATGAATGATACGCGGGCCGACGGCCGTGGTGATGATCAATTCAATGCTGTCATTTGCCAGCCGCACACACGCTGGCCAATTGTAGTAGGTGATGGTTTGCAAGGGTACCTCCACTGTTTGTTTATACCGTTCCATCTACAGAAGTTTACTCGTGCCCGGCGTTTGCCGCCAGATACGGCCGTTACCCCATTCCCCCACCACACGTTATAATCCCCCACCGAATACTGAATACTGAATACTGGCTACTAAACACTATGACCATTCCCGTCACAAAAACCACACTCAACAACGGCCTTACCGTGGTGCTTAAAGAGATGCATCATGCCCCGGTGATCAGCTTTATGATCTGGTACCGGGTGGGCAGCCGTCATGAGAAGCCCGGCCTCACCGGCATTTCCCATTGGGTGGAGCACATGATGTTTAAGGGCACGCCCACTTTCCCTGACGGTACCTTGGACCGGTTGGTCTCCCGCGAGGGGGGGCAGTGGAACGCCTTTACCTGGCTGGACTTCACCGCTTATTATGAGATGATGCCGGCCGACCGCATTGACCTGGCGCTGCAGTTGGAAGCTGACCGCATGGTCAACACCATCATGGATGATGGTGAAGTAGAGTCTGAGCGCATGGTCATTATTGCCGAGCGGCAGATGTATGAAAACGATCCGGAATTTCTGTTAAATGAAGAGTTGTCCGCCGCCGCCTTTCGGGTGCATCCGTACCATCATGAAGTCATTGGTGACCTGCCTGATTTACAAACAATGGTCCGGGCTGACCTTGTTAACCATTACCAGCGTTTTTACGCGCCCCATCATGCGGTGGCTGTGGTTGTGGGAGATTTTGAAACGGCGGCGATGCTGGCCCGCCTGGAAAAGTGGTTTAGCCCCATCCCGGCAGCAGACACGGCCGTGGTGGTGCCGCCCGTTCGTCAGGAGCCAGCGCAAAGGGGTGAGCGGCGGGTGGTGGTTCACGGATCCGGTGACACAGCTTACCTGACCTATGCCTATCGTGCGCCGGCGGCCGCACACCCAGACTTTTTCCCATTGGCGCTGTTTAATGCCGCTTTTGCCGGGGGCAGCAGCCTGGGTATGTTTGGCGACGGTGGCAGCAATAAAAGCTCCCGCCTGTATAAGGTGCTGGTAGATACAGAATTGGCCGCGACGGCGTATGGCAGCCTGGCGCCCACCATTGACCCGCACCTGTATACCATTCAGGCTATTGCCAACCACGGCCGCAGTCTGGATGAGGTGGAGGCGGCTTTGGAAGCGGAACTGGCCCGCCTGCAGGCCGAGCCCATCACCCAGCGGGAACTGGACAAGGCGCTCAAGCGGGCTAAGGCTGACTTTGTCCTGGCTGGCGAGAGCATCACCGGGCAGGCCCAGCTTCTGGGTATGGCCGAAGCGGTGGTGGGTGACTACCGGTGGTTTGAGACGGTGTTAGACCAGTTAAACGCCGTCACATTAGCGGATATTGAGCGCGTGCGGTCTACTTATTTGCAAAAGCGCTTCCGTACAGTTGGCCGGTATGAGCCAGAGATGAGATGATAAAATGGTTGGTGTTGGTGGGATGTGGTGCTGCCAGATGGCACGGTCGTCAAACCAGACGCCGACAGCCCCTTTACCCGTTTGCTGCTGCACCCCCACGAAACCGAACAGCCTTTTACGCGCAGCCAGAGTCTTATTGTAATCCCACCAGAGGCAGCCCACGTCACCGTGCGCGCTCATGACAGTGTGGATGGTTTCGGTGGGCAGGAGATTCTTGTGAGCCTGGCGGAAACGGTGGAAACAGAACGTTACAGCGTGCAAAGGGTGACACTCAGTGAGTGAGCCGCTTTGTATGGCCGCTCTTTTTAACGATGCAGACGATCTTAAAAAAATTACCAACGTCCCTTTTTAACTTCATAAAACATTTGCCCGCCACGTTTGACCAGGAAGAGCGCCGCCTGGTGGTGCAGTCGCTGGTGATTGGTGTGGTGGTGTGGGCCGCCGTGTATCCGTTGAAGACGGCCGTGCACTGGCTTTTTCACCTCACCCTGCATTGGCTGGAAGCGGTGGGGCACGGCCCGCAGCTGCTGCTGGTGTTTGTGCCGCTGCTGGCCGGGGCGCTCATCGTGGCCGCCATTGCCCGCTCCCGTGCCGCTGTCATCCATTACCGTGATGCCGACGGCCGTATTCACGAATTAAATGATGTAGAAGGAGACGGCCTGGAACGGGCTATCTCCTTGTATTACAGTTCAGAACCGGCCTTTGAGCAAGTGCTGCAAGGGCAGGAAGGGCTGGATGTACGCTGGCAAATGCCTACGTTTACGCTGGCAGTACGTAAATTTCTGGCCACCCTGGTGACGCTGGGCAGCGGCGGCAGCGGCGGATTAGAGGCCAGTGTTACGCTTATTGGCGAAAGCACCTCTGCCGGGTTGTTTAAACCGCGCCAATCCATCAAAACCGCCAAGGAGAAGCTGGGCCTCTTTGACCAGTTCTGGCGATGGTGGCAGGCAGATGACCCCGATGATTTGCAGACGGCCCAGTTGAGTGGTATTGCCGCGGCCGTGGCCGTGCTGCTGGGTGCCCCTTTTGCCGCCGCCTTTTTTGCCATTGAAGTGATGTACCGGCAGCGGCCCATCATCGAAAAACTGGTCTACGCTTTGCTTTCGGCCCTGGTGGCCTTCTTTTTAACCGATCTGGTCACAGCCGGGCATCCTACGATTTTTGAGGTAGAACGTTTGTATGTGCCGCCCTCTGACGCCCGGTATTATACGGTGGTGCTGCTGGTGGGTACGGCCGTTTCCCTGGTCAGCCTCTTCTTCGCTAAATTCCGTGCCCTGGCCGACCACGCCTTCCACCATACCCTTCACACACACCGGCAGCGCCATCTGGCCGGGGCTGTGATTACCGGCCTTATTGCCATCGCTGTAGCCATGACCACCCAACAGTTGGGTCTGTGGGAGCATGGCCTGGAATTGGTGCTGGGGCCGGGTGAAGGGGTTATCAATGCTGCCCTGGCCGGTGAATTAACCATGGCCGTGGCGCTTATTGCCCTCATGGCCAAGATGCCGGCCACATTGGCCACCATTACCTCTGGCGGCTCTGCCGGGCTGCTGGTGCCCTCGCTCTTTTTTGGCACTATGGTGGCCACCGCCTTTGCCAGGGTGTTTGATTACGAACCGATGCTGCTTATTATTCCCGGCATGACTGCTTCGCTGGTGTCCATTGTTAATGTTCCGCTGGCGGCCATCTTGTTTACCATTGAAGTTTTTGGGTCCGCCTATATGGTGCCGGCGCTGATCACACTGGTGGTTACATCGGTGCTGGCCCATGACCGCACCATTTACCGCACCCAGCGAGAGAAGGCGGGCAAACGGCAAATTTTACCCGGCATGGGTTCCCGCCGTATTCATGTGCCCCCTTCATGGTGGGGTAAAACATTGATTGAACTTGACTTCCGTAACCGGTATCAGGTCAACGTGGTGGGGTTGATGGAGTATCAGGATGAAGAGGGGCTGCCGCGGGTCCGCCTGGATACCTCTTCCACCACACCACTGGCCGAGGGGGACATTTTGGTGGTGGTGGGGCAAGATGAGCGGTTGGAAGCGCTGGAAGCGGCCGTGCGTGCTGAACGTGAAGCCACCTGGCAAGAAGCTTTAGAAGGTGAGGACCGTCATGCCGTGTAAGGTTTACGCGCCAGTGATTGTCCCTACAGATAACGATGACCGATTTTAAGACCATTTACGCTACCCAGGCAGACCAGTATGAACGGCTGGTAGCGCGGGAAGATGCAGCTGGGAATATTCTTAAGGCACTGGCCGCGATACGGCCGCTGCCTTACCCTAACGTTGTGGAGTTAGGGGCAGGCACCGGGCGGCTTACCTGTTTATTGGCCCCTCATGTGCATAGTATTTATGCATTTGACCAATCTGCAGCCATGCTGGCGGTGGCCGCACAAAAATTATACACTGGGGGTTGGGCAAACGGGCATACGGCCGTGGCCGATCATCGTGCTGTGCCCCTGCCAGACCATACGGCAGACATCGTCATCGAAGGCTGGGCCTTTGGGCACTTTGTAGGCTGGTTCCCCGATGCATGGCGTACCGAAGCCGGGCGCGCGCTGGCAGAAATGGCCCGCCTGCTGCGCCCTGGGGGCATGATGGTATTGTTAGAAACGTTGGGCACGGGGTTTACATCACCCCAACCGCCGGCCGCGTTACGGCCGTTTTACCACTGGCTGGAGGCCGAACATGGCTTTCAGACCACCGCCATTCGTACCGACTATCACTTTGCCAGTCTGGCCGAAGCCGCGGAACTGCTGGGTTTTTTCTTTGGGGAGCAGATGGCGGCCCAGGCTGCACGCCGTTTTCCCGAATGTACCGGCATCTGGTACAAAACGATATAATTTTTTACGTAAACATTGTCACCTGATAATTTTCAATGGTATGATCACCCTACCATGACTTGTGGAGAGTTGCATGCACAACGGCCGTTACCCTAGTTCACAAACCATCTGCCGTCAGGAATTGCCCAACGGTGTGGTAGTGCTGGCCTATGAGAACTTTGCGTCGCAATCTGTCGCCGTCGAAGGGGTCATCTGGGCGGGGGCGCTGGCAGAGACGCGGGCAACGGCCGGGCTGGCCAACTTTACGGCCGCCTCTCTGATGCGTGGCACACATAAACGCAGCTTCGACCAGATTTACGAAGAGTTGGAATCTGTGGGTGCGGCGTTGAGCTTTAGCGGCGGTGTTCATAACAGCGGCTTTGCGGCGCACGGATTGGTAGAAGACCTGGGCTTAATGCTGGACATTGCCGCCGACGTGCTGCGCCAGCCGGCGTTCCCTGAAGACCAGGTGCTTAAGGTGCGTAAGCAGTTTCTTACCAGCTTACAAATGCGCGCCAATGATACGGGCCGTATGGCCAACCTGGCGTTTCATGAGTTGGTTTACAACGGGCACCCCTATGGCCGTGCCAGCAGCGGTTATCTGGAAACGATAAGCCAGCTTACGCGGCAAGACCTGGCTGATTTCTACGCCAATTTTTATGGGCCACAAGGAATGATTGTGACCATTGTGGGTGCGGTGAAGGCCGAGGACGCCATAGCCAGTGTGAATGCTGTGTGGGGTGACTGGCAAAACGAAGGGCAGAAGCTGATCACGGCCGTGCCCGACATGCCCCGCCCGGAAACGCTGCTGCGTACCCACGTGCCCATGCCAGACAAACAACAGGCAGACATCCGCCTGGGGCTGCCCGGCCCGCTGCGTTCCGCGCCTGACTACCTGGATGCCAGCCTGATGAATTCTATCCTGGGCGTATTTGGGTTGATGGGCCGCATTGGCCTGAAGGTACGCGAAGAGCAGGGGTTGGCCTATTATGCTTACAGTCAATTATCAGGCGGCCTGGGGCCATTACCCTGGATCGCCGCTGCCGGGGTAGCCCCCACGGCCGTAGACCAGGCCTGCCAAAGCATACACGATGAAATTGCGCGCATTCAAAATGAACCCGTCTCGGCCGATGAACTGGCCGATAACCAGGCTTACCGCACTGGTTCCATGCCTATGGCCCTGGAGACCAACAGCGGTCTGGCTGATATTATTACTGACATGGAGGTGTTTCAATTGGGGCTGGACTACCTGGTAGAGTTTCCCGACAAGATTCGCGCCATTACGCCAGAGCGCATCCAGGCCGCCGCCCAAAAATACCTGAGTACGGAACAGCTGGGTGTGGCCGTGGCCGGCCCTGTCCTGTAGTCGGTCATCAGTAGGCCAGTTTTCAGTGACCTACTGATGACTGAACAGTGAATACTAACATGTTAGCCATAGGTGTAGACATGATCGCCATTGCCCGCATGGAACGGGGCATTCAACGGCACGGTGACCGTTTTTTACGGCGCTTTTTTACGACCCAGGAACAGGCCTATTGTCACGGCCGTGCGGCCAGCCTGGCTGGTCGTTTTGCCGTCAAGGAAGCGGTGGGTAAGGCATTGGGCACCGGTATCGGTGATATCCGTTGGGTGGATATAGAAGTGGTATGTGATGAGCGGGGTAAACCAGAGCTGCTGCTGCACCATGCGGCTAAAGAGCTGGCGGCTGCTCGTGGCCTGACGCAGTGGGCTATCAGCCTGTCACACACAGAGACGCATGCGATTGGGTTTGTGGTGGCTACCGGAGATTAACATGGGAGACGACATGAGCTTAAGCTCAACACCGTGAATGAAAGCCACCCTCCCGGAGGGTTCATCCCAGATGACCTTTGCTGTAGAAGCCTCCGGGAGGTTATTTTCAAGGGAGAAAAGAGATGATGGCAGAATGGACAGCAGAAGACGGTAGTGTCATTCATTATGAAACACATGGCGAGGGTACCAAACCGGTGCTGCTGCTGCTGCCTGGTTTGTTGGGGGCTATTGAAAGCCAATGGCGGCCATTTATTAAGCCGCTGGTAGCCGACTATCAGGTGGTGTTGATGGATTTGCGCGGCCACGGCCGTTCTACGAACCAGGCAAAAACCCTTGACCCAGAAACGATGATGTATGATGTGAGTGGTTTGCTAGACGCGCTAAAGGTGCCCACCGTACATATTGCCGGGTACAGCCTGGGCGGGTACCTGGGCCTGATGCTGGCCTTAAAAGAGCCCCGCCGGGTAACAACACTGCTGATGCATGCCACCAAGTTTTACTGGACGCCGGAAGCTGCCGCCAAAATGCACCAGCAGCTAGACCCAGATGTCATGGCTAAAAAAGTAACGGCCTACGCCGAACAACTCGCCCAGGAACACGGTGCGCGTCATTGGCGTATTCTGGTGCGGCAGGCCGCCGACATGGTAAGCTATATGGTTACCAATGGCGTCAGCGAACGGATGGCCGCCCATACCCAATGTCCGGTATTGGTCAGTGTGGGTGACCGTGACGAATTGGTGCCCGTGAACGAAGCACTGCGCCTGGCCCGCCTGTTTAACCAGGGGGAACTTATTGTTTTACCCGGTGTGCGCCATCCACTTCAGACGGTGCGGGCCGTTCCCTTGCTGCCCATGATGCACGCTTTTCATCGAATTTAATCGAGACTGGAGATTAAAGATTGGATTATGACACCGATCCCTAATGCCCAATCTCCACTCGCCAATTACCGCTTATGCAAAAACGACTCCTGGCCGTATTAGCTCATCCAGATGATGAATCTTTTGGCCCCGGCGGCACCTTTGCCCGTTATGTGGCCGAGGGTGTGGATGTACATATTGCCATTGCCACTGACGGTGCGGCCGGCTCTGTGGTTGATGACTATAAAGATGCCCATGATCGGTTAACGGCCGTACGCGCCGAGGAACTGCAAAAAGCCGTCGGTATTCTGGGGGCTACGCTGCACACGCTGGGCTACCGTGATTCCGGCTATATTAACGACCCGGCCGGTGAGCACCCTGACGCCTTTATCAATGCCCCTATGGTGGAAGCGGTGGGTAAGGTGGTGGCCCTCATTCGCCAAATTCAGCCACAAGTGGTTGTCACCCATGATGAAATGGGCGGCTACCTGCACCCTGACCATATTATGTGCTGGAAAATCACCACCGCCGCATTTCCGGCTGCCGGCGACCTGGCCCAATATTCGGAGCTGGGCTTAGCCCCTTATCAGCCGCTGCGGCTGTATTACAGTGCTTTTTCCAACAGATGGGTAAAATGGGCTATCTTTATCTTGCGCCTGAGCCGTCGGGATCCGACCCAATTCGGCCGTAATAAAGACATTGATCTCACGAAGGTAGGTGTAGACCCCGCCCGCATCACCACCGTGATTGATTATCGCCCTTACTGGGAGGTGAAGGCCAGGGCCAGCGCAGCTCATGCCAGCCAGGGGGGGGCAGGTGGGCGTTTTTTGCCTGAATGGCTTATGCGCCGTTTTATGGCTAAAGATACCTTTATTCGCGCCTACCCGCCGGTTAATAATGGCTTTCGGGAGACAAATTTATTTGCTGGGCTGGATGGTAACCAATGATCAACCGCCGATCACCGTTTACCGATTACCGGAACAAAAGAGGAGTACGATGATACTATTTCGTCGTGTTTTACGCGCTTTATTTTTGTTGACTGGCGTGCTGGCCGGATTGATCGTGGCTGTTGCCGCTCTTTTTGCCCGCCACCTGATCAACCCACCGCGCCAGAAACTTTGGGTGACGCCAGGAGAATTGGGGATGCCGTATGACAATGTCCAGTTCCCGGCATTGGATGGCATTCGCCTGAATGGTTGGTTTATTCCGGCGCCGGCTGAATCGCGGCGAAAAGGGGCCACGATTATCATGGTACATGGCTGGCCGTGGAATCGGCTGGGTACGGCCGCGCAAGATATTCTTTCTCGCCTGACAGGCAGCCGCCCGGTGGAACTGCTGCGCCTGGCGCATGGGCTGCAGCAAGATGGGTTTAACGTCTTAATGTTTGACAGCCGTAACCACGGGGAAAGCGCGGCGGCGCCGCCGGTGACTTTGGGCCTGGAAGAGTCAAAAGATGTGTTGGGGGCGCTGGCGTTTGTGCAGACACGCCCAGACGTTGACCGGGAA
The DNA here is from genome assembly GCA_011525915.1 of Ardenticatenaceae bacterium. Lineage (GTDB taxonomy): Bacteria > Chloroflexota > Anaerolineae > Promineifilales > Promineifilaceae > CAADGU01. Next base: position 11,624 of record WYBM01000029.1, read on the forward strand.
CGCCTGGCTGTCATTGGTTTTTCGGCCGGGGCCAATGCCGTGCTCTATACACTGCCACAAACGCGGGAGGTCAAAGCGGCGATTGCTGTGCAGCCCACGACGGTGAACGTGTTTGCCCATCGCTACGGCCGTGATACCCTGGGACCTCTGGCCCTTTTAGTGTTACCTTTAACGGAGATCATGTACCGTCTGAAGGGAGGACGGCCGTTGGCCGATATTCGCCCCGGTTCGGCGGCCGTTCATGCGGGAAACGTGCCTATTCTTTATATTCAAGGCAGTGGTGACCCTTGGGGCAGCGCCGCCGATGTAGCCCAGATGGCCGCGGCCACCCCTAACCCCAGCGGTCCTCTGTATGCCGAGGCCACCCATCGCTTTGACGGTTACCAATATATGATCAATAATCCCAAAATTGCCGCCGCCTTTTTTGAGCAGCATCTGCCGGAATAACAAAAGGCCTAAGGTTTGGGGTGGGCGGCAAAAAATTCCCAGATCAGTTGTGAAGCGGAGATGGTCTGGGTTGGTTGGTCTGCACCAGGCCAGCCGGGCGCGCCCCCAGGCCAGGCATGCCCGCCACCGATGATCGTATAAAGCTCTACGGCCGTGGCTTCTGTGCATCCGGCCCAGACCTGGTGCTGAACATGGCCAGATGTGTTGGTCTGCGGCTGAGGCTCGCACCCATTAGACCGGGCCCAAAATCCCACCGAATCTGGCACCGACACAAAATCCACACCCACGAGCGAGTCAGGGCCGACGCCGCCGTCGTACGGAATATGTTGGTCATCCGTGCCGTGAAACTCAATGACCGAGATTGGCTGCGAAGGATGACACGACGGGAAGTTAAGTGTCCCTGCTATGGGGGCAACAGCAGCAAAAATATCGGCGGCCTCACACGCCAGCCGATGGGTCAGGAGCCCGCCGTTGGACAGGCCTGTGGCATATATGCGCTTGGGGTCAATGGGGGCCACCGATTGTAGATCAGTCACCACGGCGCGTACAAAACCCACATCATCCACATTGTTCTCCTGAGCATAGGCACAACAGGTGCCACCATGCCACGTCAAAAATTTGTCAGCGCTTAAGGGTCCTGTTCCATTGGGGTAGACCACAACAAACTCATTCCGGTCCGCAACTTCGTTAAACCCACTCATGCGAATGGCGCTCTGAGCATTGCCTGTGCCACCATGAAAGACAAAGACCAGGGGCACGGGTTGGCTCCAGTTTACGGAGGTCGGTACGTATAGCATGTAACTACGTTCAAATCCGTCGTGGGTTAATGTGCGGGTGCTCTGGCCTGCTGGCAGGCCGGGTGAGACGGCAGGGACAACGGTGCTGCGGCGGGCACAAGCCAGCACAGGTAAAAGTAAAAAGCTAAAAGCAGCCAACAGTTTATATGGTTTTGACATCGTTATTCATCCGGCATAAACGGGTTTACGGTAAGCTGATAGCGCTCATCAACGGATGATCAGCGAAAAGGTTCAGTCGTTTGAAGGTCGCCGTTTTCTGGGTCAAGCTCAGTTTCAAGCGAGCGCCGAAACTGGCTCATGTACAGATCATAATAAAAGCCCCTGGCCGCCAGCAGTTCTTTGTGGGTGCCTTGTTCGATAATCTGCCCGTGATCAAGCACCAGCACCTGGTCGGCGTTGCGAATGGTGCTCAGGCGGTGGGCGATGACAAAACTGGTACGGCCGTGTAACAACGCCTCAAACGCCTTTTGTATTTCGCGCTCTGTGCGCGTGTCTACGCTGCTTGTGGCTTCGTCCAGGATCAAAATACGTGGATCGCTCAGGGCGACACGGGCGATGGCGATGAGCTGGCGCTGTCCCTGGCTTAACCCGGCCCCACGCTCGCCCAAAACCGTGTTGTACCCTTCCGGCAGCCGTTCGATAAACTCATGCGCACGGGCCAGCCTGGCAGCGGCCATGGCTTCTTCATCGGTGGCTTCCGGCTGCGCATAGCGAATGTTATTCATGACCGTGTCACTAAAGAGGAAGGCATCTTGGAGGACAATACCCATTTGCCGGCGCAGGCTGGCGCGGGTAACATCACGCACGTCGTGGCCATCTATGAGAATCTGGCCCTCTTTGACATCCCAAAAGCGGGGCAGCAAGTTGATAATGGTGGTTTTGCCCGCACCTGTGGGCCCTACAATGGCCACCGTCTGCCCCGGTTTAGCGTGAATGTCTATTCCCTTTAGCACCAATTCCCCAGGGTTATATTCCGCGTGCACGCCTACTAAACGTACGTCGCCTTGAATGAGGGGCATCTCCTGGGCATTTACTTTATCTGTCAGTTGTGGCCGCTCATCCAACAGGTCAAAAATGCGTTCACCCCCGGCCACGGCGCTCTGGATATTGGTCCACAACAAGGCAATTTGCTGTACCGGCATGTTAAACCGCTGCGTGTATTGAATAAAAGCAAAGATCAGGCCCAATGACACGGCCGAACCCATCAGGCGGCCGCCGTTCAAAATGGCAATACCGCCAACACAGGCCACAATGGCCAGGCTGACATAGCTGAGGGCTTCTAAGGTGGGGGCCAGGGCGCTGGTATACGCTTGTGCCTTGATGTTGGCATCTCTATTGGCGGCGTTACTGGCCCGAAACTGCTCAATGTTTTCCGCCTCGCGGCTAAATGCCTGCACCTCGCGCACGCCGGAAATGCTTTCCTGCAAATCCGCATTGACCGAACCAATTTCCTGCCGTGCCTGGCGGAATGCCTTGCGCGCCTGGTCAGAAAACCACTTGGTGAAAATGATCATCAACGGCAGGGTGAGCAGACTCACCAGGGCAAAAGGTATATTGTCACGGAACATGGTGTACACAATCCACACAATCAGCAGTACACCAGACGCCACCTGCACCAGCCCAAAACCTATGATTTGTTGCAGGGTATCCATGTCATTGGTCAGGCGGCTCATCACGTCGCCGGCCTCGTGTTTGGTGAAGTAGCTTAGTGTCAGGCGATGAATGTGTTGGAACACGTCATCACGCAGGTCACGCAGCACCTGGAAGCCAGCCCAGCTCATGGCATAAAACGTGAGGCCGGTTAACACGGCGCTGGCTACGTACAACCCTACCATTAACAGGATGATCTGGGTAAAGCCGGCCAGTGTTTCGGATAGTGTCGCCGTAGGGTTCACGGCCGTGTAGGTGCAGTTCGTCTGGGCTGTGTCCTCGCCAAAGGCCTGCGCCATAAGGTCGGCGGCATCGGCTGGCAAACTGCTTTCCGCACCGCCTGCCAGAACCAATTGGCTGGCGTAAGGCGTCAGGTAACAATCAACTGCCTGGCCGGTGAGGTAAGGGATGCGCACCTGCATCCATGTGCTGGCAAAAATGGCAAACAGAACGATGATAAGCGCCGGCCAGTAGGGCCGAAAGTAAACGCTAAATCGTTTTAACGTGGTGCTGACACGTTGGGCTTTGCGGACTTCTGCGCCCAATAGCATGGCTTGACGATCCATCATGGTAATTCGACGTCCTCCGAGAGCTGCGAATGGTAAATCTCGGCGTAAATAGGGCTGTTTTCCATCAGTTCTTCATGAATGCCACGGGCGACGATGCGCCCTTTGTCCAGCACCAAAATCTGGTCGGCATTGAGGACGGTGCTGATGCGCTGGGCGATGACAAAGCTGGTGCGCCCTTCCATAAGATGGTCTAATGCTTTTTGAATCTGGTATTCGGTGTTCAGGTCTACGCTGCTGGTGGAATCATCCAGGATAAGAATGTGTGGGTCTAGCAGTAGGGCGCGGGCGATGGCAATACGCTGTTTTTGGCCACCGCTGAGTGTAGAACCACGTTCACCTACCGGGGTATCATACCCTTCGGGAAATTCCAGGATAAAGTCATGGGCGGCGGCGGCCTGGGCGGCGGCGATGATGTCCGCTTCGGCGGCGTCTGGCCGGCCAAAAGCGATGTTGTCGCGAATGGTGCCGCTGAACAAGGTGGTTTCTTGCAGCACAATGCCAATATGCTGGCGTAGGCTTTCAATGGTAACGTCGCGTACATCGTGACCATCTACGGTCACACGTCCGGCGCTGGCATCATAAAAACGGGGGATGAGGTTGATGATGGTGGTCTTGCCACTGCCGGTGCCCCCCAGCAAGGCGATGGTCTGGCCGGGTTCAGCTTCAAAGTTGATCTCTTGTAAGACCGGTTCCCCACCTTCAAAGTAGCGAAAGGTGACGTTTTCAAAGGTGATACGGCCGTTGACCTCTGTCAACATCCGGGCATTGGACTTGTTTTCGACATCATTTCGGGCATCCAAAATTTCAAAAATGCGCGTGGCACTGGCGGCCGCCTGCGCCATCAGCGTAATGATAAACCCAAGCTGCCCTAATGGCAGGAAGAGATAAACCAGGTACAGGCTAAACTTTTGCCATTCGCCCAATGTCAATGTCTCGTTCAAAATCTGGCGGCCGCCAAAGTACATCACCGCTGCCTGCCCCAGGTTGGCTACCAAAAAGACGAAGGGAAAAAGAAGGGCAAAGACACGCGTGATGTTCAGGCGTTGGGCCAGTTCGGCATCAATGGCCCCCTGGAAGCGTGCCTGCTCACGTGGCTCGGCGACAGATGCTTTGACCACTTTTAAGCCCGCCAGGTTCTCTTGTAGAACAGTGTTCACACGTGAAAGACGGCGCTGTGCTTCGCTAAACAACGGCTGGGCCAGCCCGCCAAACAGCATAAAGGAGATGACGGCGATGGGCAGCAGGGGCAGCACCACCAGCGTCAGCCGCCAGTTTGTGTAAAAAAGAATGATCAGCGTGCCTACCAGCAGAATGAGTGACTGCAACGCCAGCAGCAAGCCCTGACCCAGGAAAAGGCGCAGCTTTTCAATATCATCGGTGGCCCGGATCATTAACTGGCCGGTGCGGTTACGGTCATGATAGCTAAAGCTCAGGCGTTGTATTTTGGCAAACAAGTCATTGCGCAGTTCAAAGGCGATGTTTTGTGACAACACCTGTGACAGGTAGGTCTGGACAAACGAAAATAAACCACGAGCCACGGCAAAAGCTACAATGATCAGCCCGGCGGCGATGATGGTGCGTTCGGCGTCAGCCACTTCTGTTTCTGCTACGGCCAGGCTGAGTCCCAACCGTTCAGCAGCAAAGGCTTGAATAGTAACTGGTAAATTCAGGACGGTCTGGTTGATGACGTTGCTGGTAATGGTGTCTATAATCTCCTGCACAAGTTGGGGCACAGCCAACTGGGCCAGGGTGGCGATGAGCAAAGCGCCCACGGCACTCAGGGTGACTTTAGGGTACTGCCAGACATAACGAATGGCGCGCCCCAGTGCCTGGCTGTTCATTTGTGGGCGCTCACCGCGTCTCTGACGGCGGGGGAGATTTCTGGTTGCTTGCAATAGATTAACCCCTCTGTATGTCTTATGCCAAAACCTGCAAAATGCGTGGGTGAATGAGCTTATGCATGGGCCATAAACCGGCTCTATGCAGCTGGTGGGTGTTCCAGGTGGGCGCGGGCTTCTTCCAGGTTCTGGTTAAGCTTTGCCAACAGATCACTGAGCGTTTCTTGTTCAGCATCACTAAGCCGGTTAAAACAACCGCCGACAGCGCGAAATTGTTTGTGGGCGTATTGGCTGACAGTAACCCGGCCGCTTTCCGTCAGGCAGATGTTGAACTTTCGCCGGTCATGGTCATCCAGGTGACGAGCAATGAGGCCGTTTTCTTCCAGGCCGCGAATAAGCGAACTGATGGTGTTGCGGCTGGTACCCCGCCACTTGCTGATTTCCGATGGGTTAAGCATGGCCCGACCCTCAATTTTTTCGTGGATGTACAGGCTCATCAGCACCAGGTATTGTGCTTCTGTCAGGCCGCTGTCTGCCAGGCTGGCCTCGCCAATCTGATGTAAGGCATGGCCAATGCGCCGCCATTCGCCCATCAGGCGGACCGCTTGTGGGGAGATGCCCGGTTCAATCGATTGGACAAAGGCAATCCATCGCTGCCTTTTTTCTTCATCAAGCATAATGATTCCATTTAAGTGAAAAACTAACAAGAAGAATTGTACGATACCGAACTATCTTGTCAAGAACTACTTTTGTGTTTGAACTCCCTGCTTAGCAAAAAGTAACGTTTCTTGCTGTCCTCTTGACACGGCCGTGCAAACGCATAAAATTAGAACATATGAGCGATCAATGGATTCGCGCAAGCGAAATTTCTATGTATGTCTATTGTCGGCGGGCCTGGTGGCTGAAGCGCAAACAAGGTGTGGCTTCACACAATGTGCGTGAACTGGCCTCCGGTACACAACACCACCGGCAGCACGGCCGTGTGGTGTGGCAGTCGCTATGGGCGCGGCGGCTGGCCTTTGTGGTTTTATTCATCGTCATTGCTTTCTTCACTTACCAGTTTGTGATCAGTTATCCCTAGCATCAGTTTTCAGTCATCAGTGGACAGTGTTCAGTAGGGGCTAACGCCTGTAAACGTCCACTGAACACTGATGACTGACTTCTGATGACTAAACGCCCACTGAACACTGATGACTGACTTCTGGTGACTGACTTCTGATAACTGATACAAGGCCATTAGCTATGGTTTTTGGCACACTTTCCCTCGGCATTGGTTTACTTCTCCTGGCGCTGGCTTTAGGGCTGTGGCTCTGGTCACGCAGCCTGGAAGCCGAAGCGGGGCTGCCAGAGGGGGAGGTCATTTATACAGATACGGCTACCTGGTTCGGTAATCACGAGGTGCTGGTAGCCCATGATTTGCGGCTGGCTGGTAAACCGGATTACCTGGTACAGGAGCCAGATGGCATGATCGTGCCGGTGGAGTTAAAGTCAGGCAAAGCGCCGCCGGAACCCCATGAGGGGCACATCTTGCAGCTGGCCGCATACTGTTTGTTGGTGGCCGCAAATTACAATGTACGTCCCGATTATGGCATTATCCAATACAAAGACCACGCGTTTGCCGTCGATTTTACCCCAGAGTTGGAAGAAGATATGCTTGACTTGCTGGCTGAGATGCGCGCTGACCTGTTTGCCTCAAACGTAGACCGGGACCATAATGACTGGGTGCGCTGCACCCGCTGTGGTGTGCGTGGTCAGTGTGACCAAAGACTCGGTTGAACGGTGATTGGGCATGGCGTTTTGACCTGCTTTCAGCAGCGGAGGGCCACCTACCTATTATAAATAACGGATTACCGATTACCGATTACCGGGTATAATTGGGCGCAAACAAACCTTTGGAGGGTAGTGTGACCATCATTCAACGGGCGAAGGGGATGCAAGACGTGCTCCCTGAAGATCGCCGCTATTGGGATTTAGTAATAGACACGGCCGTAACTCTGGCCCAACGTTATGGCTTTCAACGGGCAGATTTGCCCATCCTTGAATACAGTGAACTGTACCATCGTGGCGTGGGGGATGCCTCAGACTTCTTTGTTAAAAAAGAAACATATGACGTCGAAGAATCTGAAGGTGTCAGCCTGACATTGCGGCCGGAATTTACAGCCGGATTTATGCGCGCTTACATTCAAAATGGCATGGCCAGTTGGCCGCAGCCAGTAAAGCTGTACACCATTGGCCCCGCGTTTCGTCGTGAGCGGCAGCAAGCCGGCCGTTACCGCCAGCACAGCCAGTTTAACTGTGAGATTATGGGTGAAATAGACCCCGCCGCTGATCTGGAAGTGATGCTGTTGGCGATGAATCTTTACCGGGAATTGGGGTACAAGGGGCTGACCTTTCAACTCAACAGCACCGGCTGTCCGGCCTGTAAGCCGATCTACGTCGAAGCGCTTACATCGTACCTGGCTCGTGATATGGATAAGCTAACGGTCATCGACCAGGAGCGGCTGCGTCGTAACCCGCTGCGCATTCTGGACAGCAAAGAGCCGGGCATGGATGACCTGCTGGCCAGCGCCCCACACATCATCGATTACCTATGTACGGATTGTGAAGACCACTTTACTGAGCTGCGCGGCCTGCTAGACGCGCTGGACCAGCGTTACACCATTAACTTCCGCCTGGTGCGGGGGATTGATTACTACACTAAAACGGTGTTTGAGGTGTGGGCCGAAGGCATTGGCGCCCAGGCGGCCCTTTGTGGCGGCGGCCGGTATGATGGCCTGGCTGAAAGCATTGGCGGTGTGTCTACGCCGGGTGTTGGGTTTGGTAGTGGTATCGAGCGTATCATTTTGGGCTTGGAAGAGGCCGGCATTCAACCGCCGGCGGTGCACCAACCGGCGGTGATGGTGGCCCACTTTGGTGGGGCCACCAAAACGGCGGCGGTGCAGTTGGCCTTTCGTTTGCGGGCGGCCGGCATAGGCACACGGTTGGCGTTTGCTCGCGAGCGGCGCAGCCTGAAGAGCCAGATGCGCGAAGCCAATAAACAGGCGATCCAGATGGTCCTTATTTTGGGCGAAGAAGAGCTGGCTCAAAATGTAGTGGTAGCCCGGCCGTTGGATGGCGGCGACCAGCAGCAAATCCCTTTGGATGAGGTTGTTACCTGGGTGAAGAGAGCGGCGGCGGTACCCTGATCTGGCATATTATGCATGCAATTGGCATCCTTCATCATCCTCGTATTCCGGCGTCACGGCCGTTAGCCCAGCAGGTGTATGATTGGTTGGTGGCCAGAGATGTGGCCGCCTGGCTCTCCTCTACCTGGGATATGGCTGAGATGCAGCCAGCCATTGCGGAAAGCACACTGCTGGTTGTGTTGGGGGGAGATGGCTCCCTGTTACAAGCCGCCCGTATTGCCACAGCCTGTAACGTGCCCCTTTTTGGCATTAATCTGGGTAAAGTAGGCTTTCTTAGCGAAGCCCAACCAGAGGAATGGCAGTCAAAGCTGACAAGGGTGCTGGCCGGAGAGTACTGGACGGAAAAGCGATTGATGTTGAATGCGGCTCTGGTGCGTGACGGCCGTGTTATCAACACCTTTACGGCACTCAATGATCTGGTGGTAGGGCGGGGGGCGCAGGCACGTGTCGTCCGCTTTCAGCTTTCGGTGGATGATGACCTGGTGACAACCTATGCCGCTGACGCCCTGATCGTGGCTACCCCTACAGGGTCTACAGCTTATGCTATGGCCGCGGGCGGGCCGCTGCTGCCACCACAGTTACAGAACTTTGTCGTCTTGCCCGTGGCCGCTCATCTTAGTTTTGATCGCGCCCTGATCTTGCACGAGACGGCCGTTATCGCCATTAAGGTGAACATGGACCATGAAGCCTATATCACCCCAGATGGCCAACACGGCATTGCCGTGGAAAATGACGACATTGTGGTGATCAAAAAAGATGCTAACTTTTGCGCTTTTGCCCGCGTAGAAAGCACGGGCTATTTTTACCGCCGTCTGATGGCCCGTCTGGGCCACCTGCGGCAAGATTAAACGGGAGAAAGTCAGAGATTTAGGCGACCTGGCCTCTAAGTCTCTACGCTCCCACCTTAATTGACCGCTTTATCAAACAAGGAACAATAGTGTCATGGATATTAGCCAACCAAGAATTCGCTCGCTCGTACGTCAGGCGAATAAGGTGGAAGAGTCTGGGAAACGGGCAGCCGCGGAGCAGCTTTACCAGCAAATTTTGGCGGAAGCGCCAGAAACAGAAGCGGCCTGGTTGGGGCTGGCTCGGGTGGCCGCTGACCCCTCTGCGCAAGAGGCAGCGTACACGCGTGTCTTAGAACTTAACCCCGAAAACAAGGAGGCCACTATTGGCCTGGCAGAAATGCGCGGCGAGCCGGTACCGGCCGCCTGGCGTATGGAAGCGAAGCCGGAGTCAGAGCCAAAGCCGAAGGCAGAGAAAGCCAAAGCCACGGCCGTAGTCGCCCATGATGACCATGTTGAAGCGTACGAATTTGCGTGCTACCGTCATGCTGATCGGGTCACGTCACTGCGCTGCTATACCTGTGGTAAACCCATTTGTGTGAGCTGTGCCAACAAGACGTCAGTTGGCTACTTGTGTCCGGATTGCAAACGGGAGATGGAAGATAAGTTCTTCAACGCCAAAGCTGCCGACTATGTGATCGCTGCCCTGGTTTCTTTTCCATTGAGCCTGGTGGCCGGGTACCTTATCTGGCGGTTGGGGGGGGGCATCTTTTTCATTTTTATTATGATGTTTGTTGGCGGTGCAGTGGGCGGTGTTATTGGTCGGCTGACAAAAAAAGCTATTGGGGGGCGGCGCGGCCGTTACCTGCCTTATCTGGTGGTGACGATGATGACTCTGGGGGTGATTATCCCTGGTTTGCCCCTGCTTGTTTTGCTGTTGGTAGGAGGGCCGGCGGCTATTGCCGGCAGCATTTTTACGCTCATTATCGTTGGTGTTTACCTGTTTGTGGCCGGTGGTTCGGCTTTTTATTGGATGAAATAGGGTGATATGCTTACCGAATTGACCATTCGTAATTTTGCCATTATTGATGACCTGACCATCACGTTTAAAGATGGGTTTCACGTACTGACCGGGGAGACGGGCGCTGGTAAATCCATCATCCTGGATGCGGTAACGCTGGTGCTGGGTGGCCGTGCTGACGCTACCATGATTCGGGCCGGAGCCCAGGAAGCGTACGTGGAGGCAGCGTTCACCCTTAACCCGTTGTTGCAAACGGCCGTAACCCCCATTCTGGAAAGTGAAGGTTTGGAGGAAGATGACCATGAATTGGTGTTGGCGCGGGAGGTTCGCACCAACGGCCGTAACATTTGCCGTGTTAACGGCCGTACCGTTAACCTGACCATTTTGCGTGACATTGCCGAACCGCTTATTGACATTCATGGCCAGGGTGAGCACCTCTCCTTGCTGCGGCCTAAATCACACCTGCCGCTGCTGGACAACTACGCCCGGCTGGAAGAGGAGCGCAAGGCGATCAGCCGCGAGGTAGCTGCCTTGCAAAAGATACGCACTGAATTGGACGATCTGCGCCAGAATGAAAAAGCCATGGCCCAGCGGGCTGATATGCTGCACTACCAGATCGAAGAGATCAGCGCCGCCAAGCTGGTACCCGGTGAGGAAGATGACCTACGCGCCGAGCGCACCCGCCTGGCCAACGCCGAACAACTGATGCGTTCGGCCACAGAAGCAATGGCCTTGCTCACAGGCATGGATGACGAAATGCGCTCTGTGGCTGACTTGCTGGGGCAGGCCGAACGCGCCCTGGTGCAGCTGACGCGTTATGATGATACCCAGGCGCCGCGCCTGGAAAATTTGCAGGGTCTCATTTACCAGTTAAGCGAATTATCTTCTGACCTGCAAAGCTACCTGGACGGGCTGGAGTTTAACGCCAGCCGGCTGGACTTTCTAGAAGAGCGCCTGGAATTGATCCATATGCTTAAGCGCAAATATGGTGACAGCATCGAGGCCATCCTGGCTTTAGGGGAAAAAGCAGCGGTGGAGTTGGAGCGCATCGACAACAGCGAAACACGCATCGCCGACCTGGAAACAGAACAGGAGAAGTATCTGCGCCGGGTGGGGGAGATGGCGGCGAAGTTGTCACAAAAGCGGCAGGCGGCGGCCGGCAAGCTGGCCACGGCCGTTATCAGTCAACTGGCTGACCTGAACATGGAAGGGGCCCAGTTTACTGTTGACTTTGAAACCGAACCACGCGCCGATGGTGTTTATGTGGGTGAGCAGCGGCTGGCCTTTGACCAGACAGGCATTGACCGGGTAGAGTTCCTCATTTCCACCAACCCCGGCGAACCGCTAAAACCGATGGTCAAGGTGGCCTCTGGTGGTGAGACAGCGCGGCTGATGCTGGCGTTAAAGACGGCGTTAGCCCAGGTAGATGCTACACCAACGCTTATCTTTGACGAAATTGACCAGGGCATTGGCGGCCGCATTGGTGATGTCGTGGGGCGCAAGTTATGGGGATTGACGACCGTGGCCAACCATCAGGTGATTGTTGTTACCCATTTGCCGCAGTTAGCCGGGTATGGCGATGTGCACTTTCACGTGAGCAAGCAGTTGCAAGACGGCCGTACCATCACCAACGTAGAGAGCCTGGCCCATGACGGCCGTGTGCGTGAACTGGCGGCCATGCTGGGCACACGTGGGGAACACGCCACCGGCGGCGCCGAGTCCATCTTGCAGCAGGCCACATGGGTAAAATCGAAGGATAAACGCGGTACGGGTGAGGGGGCCCAACGGCCGGCCCAACGGCCGGCCTGACGGCCGCTTTTGCCAGCCGCTCCTGATCCTGGTCAGAGGACGCTACATCACGGCCGTGAATGTTTCATCTGCATCATCCGCTTTTAGCGCCACACACTGATTTGCAAGGTTTGTGCCAAAATCGCTTTACAGCCTACATAACAACCTGACCATACCTTTGAACCTGAAAATGGGCCGGCCCTAATGCCTTGCCCTTTGCTTGACAACGGCCGTCTTCTGTAGTAATATCTAAAATATATATATCTAAAAGATATACAGGAGGTGGTATGGCTCAAAAACAGAACCGAAGCCGCTACGCCATTTTAGGCATGCTTACGTATCAGCCAATGTCTGGCTATGATATTCAGAAATTTTTTGCAGACATTGCTGGTTTTTGGCAGGAGAGTTATGGCCAGATCTACCCCAATCTACGCCAGTTATGGCAAGAAGGGTTGGTAAGTAAGCAGGTAGAAGAACGAGAGAAGGGGCCAAACCGCCATGTGTATGCTTTAACTGAAGCCGGGCAGCAGGTATTGCAAACCTGGTTACAGGAAACGGCCGAACCGCTGCCCATCCGCAATGAACTGCTCTTAAAGCTTATCTTTGGCCATCAGGCAGGGCATGCGGCCAACAGGCGCCAGTTAGAAGCATTCAAAGAGCAGTTAACCGCCGATATAGGTAATTTAAACATTGTAGAGGCGTGGCAGGAAGCACAAATGGATGAGGGCGATCCCCATGCACAGTACCGGCGAATGGCTGTGCGTTATAACCTGCATGCTAACCAGGCGTTATTAACGTGGTGTGATGAGTGTTTGGCGGAATTGGCGCCATGAGCAAAGGAGTCGTTTGCTGATTGTGGCCGATTACTGCCGATTACCTAAATGTTTCACAAGGAGAGTGATAAACCATGAGCGAACGAATAATGACGCTTCACCCTGAAGGCAAGCAGGGGGTAAACATCGAAAAAGAAAAGTATGATGTTGTGCGCCAGGCAATCATCACGGCCTTGCAGGCAAACCAACCCCAGACGTTTTCCGGCCTGGAGCAGGCGGTTAGCGCCCAATTGGTCGGGAACTTTGAAGGCTCGGTATCCTGGTACTTTACGACGGTAAAGCTAGACCTGGAGGCGAGGCAGGTCGTGATGCGGGTGCCCGGTACCCGGCCGCAGCAAATACGCCTCACCTGATGCCTTTTCTTTCTGCCAGCAATTGGCAGTATCTTTAGCCATCAATGATAGTTTCTGGCGGAAAAACGGAGCCATACTTCATTCATCTGTTGAGCAGTGCCTGGCATGATGGGGTAAATGGTACTGTCTATGTGTCACCGAAGCCCCATGCCAGGCGCTATAGGAGATGATATGCGCGAAGTAGCGATTTTGGGCGTGGGGCAAACGGCCGTGCGTGAGCATTGGGACGTTTCCCTGCGCCAGTTAGCGGTGGCGGCCGGCCAGGCAGCGCTGGCCGACGCTGACGTGAGGCGTGTAGACGCCATCTATGTGGGCAATATGACCAGCGGCAACCTGAACGAGCAGCACCATCTGGGTGCGTTGGTGGCTGATCATCTGGGCCAGCGTGGTGTGGAGGCCGTCAAGCTGGAAGCTGCCTGTGGCTCGGCCGGGTCGGCCATGCGCCAGGGTATCATGGCCATTGCCAGTGGGCAGATGGAGGCGGTGTTGGTCCTGGGTGTTGAGAAGATGACAGAGACGGTATTTCCCGAAACCACATCGGCCCTGGTGACAGCGGCAGATGCTGACTACGAAGGAGTTCATGGTATTACCTTTGTCAGTTTAAATGCGCTGATCATGCGCCGGTATATGCACGAGTATGGGTATGAACGTGGTGACTTTGCCCCGTTTGCCCTGAACGCTCACGCCAACGGGGCCAAAAATCCGCATGCTTTTTTCCGCGAACCAATCACCCAGAACATATATGAAAAAGGGCGGGTGGTGGCGGACCCCATTACTTTGTTTGACGCTTCACCCATTGGTGATGGGGCGGCCGCGCTGCTGCTGGTCCCGGCCGAGAAAGCGCCACAGGCGGCGCGCGTGGTTGGCTCGGCCGTGGCCACCGATACTCTGGCGGTGCATGACCGTGAAGATATGCTTTGGCTAAAGGCGGCAGAAATCTCTGCCAGGCGAGCGTATGCCCAGGCAGGTATTGGCCCGGAAGCTATTGACTTGTTTGAGCTGCATGATGCGTTTAGTGTGATGGCGGCACTGTCGTTAGAGTCATGTGGTTTTGCCGACCGCGGTCAGGCGGTGCGGCTGGCACAGGCAAGGGAAATTTTTCCAGACGGCCGTGTGCCTATTGCCACCATGGGCGGCCTTAAGGCACGGGGGCATCCGGTGGGGGCGACAGGTCTTTACCAGATTGCGGAAGCTGTTTTGCAGCTGCGTGGCGATGCCGGCCCTGCCCAAATTGATGGGGTGCGTACAGCGATGACACAAAACATCGGTGGCAGCGGGGCCACCATTGCCACCCACATCTTGAGGCGATGATGCCGTGGGGGGGCCTCAGGCCGCCCCACGCACCACTCAAATAGTCCATTAGTCCTATTCCCCCCTTTTTACCTTCATTTTTACTGATAGGTGGCCAGCATAAGCTAGAATCTGGCTTGTTGGCTTAGTGAGCAGGTAACATTTACAGTAGCACTTCAGGGTCAAAAATTGCTGCAATCAAACCGCACTGAATACACCTCTATTTCCCCACGGCTGCAAACCATTCTACAGCAGGTTGTAGATGACGTTGTGGAGCGCCTGGGCTGTGTGGGCGCCCTGGCCACAACGTTAGAAAATGATAAAGGGCTTTATTTGCGGGCCTCTTCTTTTAACGCGCCGCCACAGGTGGCACCACCCCCCTATTTTTGGGCGCAGGGGGGCATGAACCCCACCACTTCCCAGGCCATTGCTTATCTGGATGATCACAAACACCGGAAGAACCTGAGTGTCACGGCCGTGAATGAAGTGCACTCTCATGCCCATCCTTACAGCATTACCGATAGCCTTTATGACCTTTTCCGCCCTATGGGCGATGAAAAAGTGGTAGACCAGATTCAGGCCGACCTGCATATTGCGCAGATAGTGGTCGTGCCTTTTATTGTGCACCATGATGTGGTAGGTACATTAATTGCCCTGACGGCGACGGCCTTTGCTGCTCAGGAGATTGATTTCCTGGTGGCTTTTGGCCATCAGGCGGCTTCGGCTGTACAGAGCCATTATCACCTGACGGCGATGGAAGCGTTGGAGCGCGTCATCTTCAAACTTCAGGCGCGTATGACCGATGAAGTGGAAGTGCTGCAAACGGTCGTAGATGCTGTGGTGCATGATCTAGGCTACCAGGGGGCTATGGTAGCGACTCTGGAAGAAGGTAATGCTTTGCCGGTACGGGCTTATGCGTTAGAGGGCAGCAGTGCCCTGTTAGGGCAGTGGGAGAAGATGGCGGGGAAATCGCTGATGGGACCTGATGCCGTTGTTTTTCTGGACGATGACAGGTACAAAGATAATTTGAGTGTACGCGCGGTGAAAGGGCTTAACGGCCGTCCACAAAACTACCTGACCTCAAACAATCTGTATGACCTGTTACGCCCTATTGCTCCCAAAACTGTGGCCGACCTGGCTCAAACGGCGCTGGGCATCAAGCAGGTCATTGCCGTCCCGTTTTTTATTGAAGATGAAATTGTTGGTAATTTATTTGTAGCCTCGCGGCGCTCCCGTTTTTTGCCGTGGGAAATATCTTTGTTGACCAGTTTTGGGCAGCAGGCGGCCGCCGGTGTGCGTAATGCCCGTCTTTACCGTGAAGCAGCCGAGCAGCGGCGTATTGCCGAACAGTTTGGGCGTATGGCCTTTAGCGCCACCGCTTCGGTGCATACATTGGGCAACCATATTAGCGCTGTGCGCACCTACCTGCACTTGTTGTCTGGGCTGGCCGGGTATTCCACCAGCCAGCAGCAAGAAATCTTGCACAACAACGCCAATATGCTGGATCGGCTGCGCCGAGCTTCAGAGATGCTGGCCAGGCTGCACGAACCCTGGCGCGAATTGTCTGACGAACCGGTAAGTGTGAATGATTGTGTGGTTGCCGCGCTGAATGCGGTCTTCCCCCAGCTCATGGAAAGCAGCCATACCAATAACCTGGCCGCAGAAATGGGTGCCCATATCCACATTTTGCTTTCACCGAACTTGCCACCAGTGTTTACGGCCGCAGAAATGCTGACCGAAGCTTTCCGGGTGGTGCTCAAAAATGCCCGTGATGCCGTACGAGAAACGGGTAAAGTTGGTGATTTGTGGATCACCAGCGCGCTGGCCGCAGACGGCCGTATGTGCATTACCATCAAAGATAACGGCGTAGGCATTCCTAAAGAAAACCTGCCACACATTTTTGACATGGGCTGGACGACCAAAGAAGATCAGGGAATGGGATTTGGTCTCTTCTGGACAAAAGATTACATTCATGGTTTGGGTGGGCAAATTGAAGCAGAAACGGTTTGGGGTGAAGGAAGCACTTTCCATTTGAGCTTACCTTTTGCTGCCGGTCATTAATAAGTAGTGCCTGAATGATGATGTAGGCCAGCGTGGGTTCCCTGGTGGCCTTAAGCGCTGCTTGCAACCCCCTTTGACAAACAATCTGGCGAATGTTATAACCTGTTTGGTCTGGTAACGGCCGTTGCACACCTGTGTACACCACTACCCTGACAACAACCGGTGAGAGACAACTTTGGAAACAAAACCCCAATCTGGCACATCGTCAGAACCCGCGTCCCCCACTCCCCCCCCTGACTGGACAAAAGTCACCGACTCTGAATTAATTGCGGCCTGCCTGGATGGGCATGAAAACGCCTGGGCTGCGCTTATTGAACGTTACGGCCGTCTCATCTACACCATTCCGCTGCGTTTTGGGTACTCTAAGGT
The DNA here is from genome assembly GCA_011525915.1 of Ardenticatenaceae bacterium. Taxonomy (GTDB): domain Bacteria; phylum Chloroflexota; class Anaerolineae; order Promineifilales; family Promineifilaceae; genus CAADGU01. Next base: position 28,610 of record WYBM01000029.1, read on the forward strand.
GGTGGCTGATGAAATTTTTCAGGAGACCTGCCTGATTTTGTTAGAGGGCTTGGAGACGTTGCAGGACAGGCAGCGCATTAGCTCCTGGTTGATGACCGTGGCCCGCCGGGCCTGCATTCAGCGAATAAGACGGCGCCCCAAACTGGAAGCCGCGGAATTACAGGACACTTACCCGGCCTCAAACACACCTATTGAAGAAGATTTGTTGCGTTTAGAACGGCAGCAACTGGTGCAGCAGGCGCTGGCTAATTTGTCAGAGCGAGATCAGAAGCTGCTGCGGGCGTTGTTTTTTGAAGAACCCCGACGGCCGTATGAAGAGATCGCCCAAGAATTACAAATTCCAGGAGGCAGTATTGGCCCCTTGCGAGCCCGCGGCTTAAAAAAGCTGCGGCGAGAAATTTTAAAGCTAGAAAAGTGACCTTAGACTGTGATAGAGGCCAGGACACGCTGGTCGTTTGCTGTATTTTTCTGTGCTTAACGGCTACTGTTAGGTAAACCGCGAAAAGTTTTCAGATGTAAAAAGAGGCGTTTTCTCGCGGTTTACTCGAGTAATCGGCAACGCCTAAAGCGATTTTATGCCTGAATTGTTGTTGCCGATTACCTAAGGCAGGGAGATTTTAACCTTATACTGTATTTAGAGAACTACATGGAAACATTAAGTTTTGAAACATTGGTAGATTATTTAAATGGCGATTTGTCGGAAGTAGACCTTACGGCCGTAGAGAAGTTGTTACAAGCAAACCCGGCTGCGCAGCAAGAACTGGAAGAAGTTCGCCGAACCCTGGCCAGCCTGCAAGCGTATGATCTGGTAGAGCCGGCGCCTTCTTTGTTGGGGAGAGTGCAGGCCGCGTTCCGGCGCAAACTAGGCCAACGGCCTGACCGGGCACATCGTGAGGCCTCCCTGCAGTTTGACAGTTGGTCACAGCCTTTACCTGTGGGTGTAAGGGGGATACCACAAGAACGGCAGCTATTGTTCCACGAAGGGAATTATGACCTGGATTTACAGGTGGTGAATGATCGTGCCGCCAATGCCTATGTTATGCGCGGCCAATTATTGGGCGATTCATCCCCCATTCAACAGGAATTAGAAGGCATTGCTCTGAATTTGCACAACACGACCAACGGCCTGGAACGTCGCAGCCTGACTGACCATTACGGCCGTTTTTCATTTTCTGATTTAGACCAGGGAAATTATATCCTGATGGTAGAACTGGAAAGTTATGACATGGTGATCGTCTTGGACTCTTTATCTGTTACCGGATGACCAATACCAACCTTGATTCCCTCTTGCAGTTGGATGCCGAAGAGGCGCAGCGACAATGGTTGCAACAATTTGCCCCTGCCAAAGATGACTCCTTGCTTCAAGCGGTAGAGGTTGAAGCCCAACGACGCTGGCGTACCAATCCACACACAGCTTTCCCCCTGGCCCGCATCATTTCCCTGGCGGCGGCTATATGGGCTGACCAGGAAGTTGTTGCCACAGGGCTGCACATGGAGGCCAATACCCATTGGTTTTTGTCTGATCATCGGGTGGCACTGGCGCTTTACCGGGCAGCCCGCAACCTCTATGATTCATTAGGGCTGGATCTTAAAGCTGCCCGGGTGGCTGTAGGCCAGCTAAACGCTATGATGTACCTGGGCATGTATGATGAAGGCCTACAACTGGCTGACCAGGCCGGTGCTGTGTTTCGGCAGCATACAGATGACCTGGCGTTGAGCAAAATTGTCATGAACCGGGGTAACATCCTCTTTCGGTTGGGACGTTACCAGGAGGCACTGACCAGCTACCAGGAAGCCCAGACGATCTTTACTTCACTGGCCGATCATCACCATGCGGCGATGGCGCGTGTCAATGCCGCCAGTGTGTATATGACGTTGGATGCTTTTGCCCAGGCGGAACAGCTGCTGCAGCAGGCGCGCCTCATCTTTGCCACCGAAGCCATGCAAGGCATGTTAGCTCTGGTAGATCATAATCTGGCAGAGCTTTCTTTTTATCAGGGGCAGTATCAACAAGCTTTGCAAATCTTTAACCAGGCGCGGCAGACCTTTGTGGCCCAAGACAGCCACGTAGACGTGGCCTATGTGGATTTGTACCGGAGCGATGTCTACCTGGCGCTGAATTTGTGGGCAGAGGCCTTGAACCTGGCGCAGTCGGCGCGACGGCCGTTTCAAGAAGCCGAAATGAACTGGGAAATGGGTCGTCTGTGGCTGAATGAAGCTGCTGCCCTGGCCCATCTGGCTAACGGCCGTACGCCTGAACCGGCGTTGGCGCAGGCACGCCTGCACTTTGATGAAGATGGTAACCATTTCTGGCTGGCGTTTACAGACTTGTATGAAGCTACCTTTGCCTGGCGTCAAGGTGAAGTGACTCTGGCCCGGCAGCGGGCCCAGGCCGCCATGACCCCCTTCCGCGAAGCCGGGCTGCACAGCCGCCTGGCCCAGTGCCACATTGTTCTGGGTGAATCTGCTTTGCTGGAAAACAACCAGGAAGAAGCGGCCGCCTGGTTTACCCAGGCCCTGGCGATGTTGGAAACGGCCGATCTGCCGGCCATTACCTATGTGTGCCACTACGGGTTGGGCCGGATCGCCCAGATGCGCGGCGGCCTGGATGAAGCCCGCCTGTATTATCGTCAATCCATTGGCGCCATTGAACGGCTGCAGGCCGCCATTGGCGCAGAGGATTATAAGATCGCCTTTCTGAGCGATAAACTGCGCGTCTATGAAGCTCACATTTTGCTTTGCTTGCAATCTGGCGGCGAAACAGACTTGCAAGAGGCATTTGCCACCGTGGAGCAGGCCAAGTCGCGGGCGTTGTTAGATTTGTTGGCGCGTGAGGTAAAAACGGCCGTGGCTTCAGAAGCAGAGGCCGCTTTTGTGGCCGAATTAGAGCGCTTGAAGCGCGAACTTAACTGGTATTACAACCGCCTTCACGGGGGCCAGGCAGACAGCCGCGAGCGGTCGGTTCAACAAATGCGTGCCCTGACAACGGCCGTGGCCAGACGTGAACAAGCGCTCAGCCAGCTGCTCCATCGCTGGCGCAGCCCTGACCTGGCCGCTGCCTCCCCCAACGTCATTTGGACCATTTCGCTGGCGCAAATACAGGCAGTGTTAGCCCCCCAGACCATGCTTCTGGAATTTTATGCCACCAACGCCTGTATTCTTGTTTTTGGCATCACGGCTGACGCTGTCTGGAGCCAGGAATTGCCGATCGCTGACAGCACCATTGCCGATGCTCTGGGTCAACTGCGCTTCCAAATGAATAAATTTGGTTACGGGGCTGCGTATAGCGAACGCCATGCCCACACGCTGCGCCAGAGTGTTGATGATATCCTTCGTTTGCTCTATGAACTGCTTATTGCCCCCATTGCCGGCCGGCTCACGGCCGATACGCTGATCATTGTGCCTCATGGGGTGCTTCATTATGTGCCCTTTCATGCCCTTTATGATGGTCAGGCGTATTTGCTGGAAAACAAGGTCATCTCCTATTCTCCCAGCGCCACCATACTTTACCGGCTGTTGCTGCTGGCCAACGGCCGTACCTACACCGCCCCGGTGATTGTGGGCCTGGCTGACAAGGCCATTCCTCATGCTCAAACTGAAGCCCAGGCCATTGCTTCGTTGTTTTCTGGCGCTCGGCTGCGGCTGGGTAGCCAGGCTACCCTGGATGCGATTCGGGCCGATCTATCTCACGCGGCTTTTTGGCATTTATCTACCCATGCCACTTTCCGCTCAGATAACCCCCTGTTTTCCGCGTTAAAGCTGGCCGATGGCTGGTTAAGTGTTAATGATTTGTATGCTTTTAGCCAACTTCCGCCCCTGGTAACGCTCAGTGCGTGTGAAACGGGGCGCTATCAGGTGGCCGTAGGTGATGAATTGATGGGCCTTTGCCGTGGCTTGTTGGCCGCGGGCGCCCGTTCCGTGGTAGTCAGTTTATGGATGGCCGAGGATGAGTCTACCGCTCAATTAATGACCCGATTTTACGGCAGTCTACAGCAAGGCGCCCCTTTAAACCATGCGTTGCGTGATGCACAGTTGTATATGATGAACCAAAAACCACATCCTTATTACTGGGCGTCATTTGTGTTAATTGGGGGCACACATAACCCGCTAACCCAACACCATCTGTAATGGAACCGCGCAAAGCAGTCAAAGGAGAAGTGGAACATGTTAGCCTGTATCATTCATCGTTATCGTCATGCTGTTTGGGGGGCGTCTTTGTTATTGATCTTAATGGGTGGTGTAGCCAGCCCGGCCAAGGCCGATGACCCGGTGGTGGTGATTGTGCAGGTGGCGGCAGGGGTGGATACGGCCGTATTGGCGGCCGACTACAACGCCACGGTAGTCAATCATCTGCCCACGCTGGCGCTGGCTCGCCTGCAAGGCAGCCAACCACAACTGGCGGCCCAGTTAGCCGCCGATCCGCGGGTTCTGGCCGCCCATACGGATGGTGTCATGGTAGGGCAGCCCCGGCTGATTGGTGCTGTTAATGGCACGATGGATGCTCAGCCCCGGCTGATTGGCGCCGTTGGCGACCCGGTGGCTTATTATGGCGAGCAGTGGGCTGTGAGCAAAATGAGGCTGCCCCAGGCTCATGCCGTGTCTCAAGGGCAGGGCATCACCGTAGCCGTGTTAGATACGGGTGTTTTGCTTACCCACCCGCTGTTGTCTGGTCACCTGGTAGCCGGGTATGACTTTGTAGATGATGACGCTGTTCCTGATGATGTCGCCGATGGGCTGGACGAGGACGGTGATGGGGTTGTAGACGAAGATGCCGGGCATGGCACCCATGTGGCGGGCATTGTCTTATTGGCGGCCCCCCAGGCCCACATCATGCCCGTGCGCATTTTTAACGATGAGGGTAAGGGTACCTATTTTGATGCCATCGCCGGCATCGTTTATGCCGTTGATCATGGCGCAGACATCATTAACCTGAGCGGCAGCGGTCCAGATGACGTGCCTTTTATGGCCCAGGCCGTGGCCTATGCCGAATCTCAAGGGGTGGTGATTGTGGCTGCCGGGGGCGTCAATGCATTGGGGTATCCGGCGAGTTACAATGCTGTTATTTCCGTGGGCGCTGTCAACCAGGAGGATTACCTGACGGACTTTTCTGATTTTGCCCAGATGGCTAACACCGTATATGCACCAGGATTATCTATTTTTTCTGGCTATCATGATGGCGACTATGCCTGGTGGACGGGTAATTCCATGGCCACGCCGCTTGTGACGGGCACGGCCGCCTTGTTGTTGGCCACAGGCAGTTGTGATGCCGTTTGTGTGCGCTCCACCATCGTAACCACGGCGCATGCTGTGGTCATTGACCCGGAAACTCAGATGCTTTACGGCCGTGTTGATGCCTTTGATGCTGTGGCGGCTGCTGCCAACCAGGGAGATATTGACCTTTCTGTGCAGTTAATGCACGGGAGTGGCCAGCCTGATGATCAAGACATTAAGCCTTACTTGAAGATCATCAATCACGGAAACTCAGTGCCCCTGGAGCAGCTAACGTTACGCTATTACTACACGCTGGAAGGCAATAGCAGCCAACAGTTCCACTGTGATTATGCCGCTGTAGGTTGCGGCCACATGACGGGTGTTTTTGGTCAGGTCACGGGCACAACGGAAGCTGACACATACCTGGAAGTTCGTTTTACGGCCGGCGCCGGTATCTTATTGGGCAACCATAACAGTGGGCCGCTACAGCTTCGCTTCAATAAGGAAAACTGGACAGCTTATAACGAAATGAATGATTATTCGCGCAACGGGGCTGCCGTTTATACCGAGACGTTAAACGTAGCTTTGTTCCATAACGGTGTACCGGTGTGGGGCACCCCACCGGGCAACCAACCGCCTCCACCTGCCCAGCCCCCACCACCCCCGGCACCGTATGGTTTGCGCGTCCAGTACCGCACGACAGATACGAACCCTAGCAACCAGGAGATGAAGCCCTTTTTACAACTGGTCAATGGGGGGGACACGGCCGTGCCTCTGTCTGTGCTGCGTGTGCGTTACTGGTTTACAGATCTGGACACGGCCGTGTCTCAGTTTCATTGTGATTATGCCGTTGTAGGGTGTGGGCACATGACGGCCGTTTTTGGCCGCGTCAGCGGGCAGCAATACGTAGAAATACAGTTTGCACCGGGGGCTGGTACGCTGTCTCCCGGCGGCCAGACAGGCGAAATACAGTTGCGCCTGCATCATACGGATTGGTCAGCCTATGATGAGACAAATGACTATTCCTATGCTCCCTCACTGACCACATTCACTGATTGGCAGTATGTGACCTTATATTATAACGAGCAGCTGATATGGGGGGTGGCGCCGTAACCAGGTAACCTTTTACAGGCAGAACATGAGAAAGTCGGCGGCCCCACCTGACCATCGGCTTCACAAATTCAGCCAAAATTGCGTGTATTTATTTTGTCCCTTTTGCTACTGTTAGATAAACCGCATAACATTTTTGAACAGAACAAGAAGTAGCCACAATCTATGGTGTTCATATGGTGTACCTGGTGAGGGGGTACGGCCGTGTCTGCTGCCTGTTGAGCAGCTAAGGAGGTGAGAACCGGATAATCAAAACACTTTTATTATTTTTTTAACCACCTTGGGAGCGCTCCCAAGAAGGATAACCAGAAGACTTCGGATGATGGCTGCCTCCATGGTGACCATCACCCCAAACCGCAGTAGGAGGAAAATAATCATGGAAAAAGTATTACCTCGCCGCCGTTGGCAGTTCTGCCTAACAACCCTGGGCCTGGTGGGCTTGGTGTTTTCGTTTATGTTCTTAGCATCCCCCACCACCCCGGCGGCTAATGCCATAGACGGCCCTTTTGTGTATGGTGAAGCGCTGCAAAAATCACTCTTTTTTTACGAAGCTCAGCAAGCCGGCAGCTTGCCGTCCTGGAATCGCGTTAATTGGCGAGCTGACGCCACCCTTAATGATGGCGCCAGCGTTGGCCGTGACCTTACCGGTGGCTGGTATGATGCCGGTGATCACGTGAAGTTTGGGTTGCCTATGGCTGCCAGTGCCACCATGCTGGCCTGGGGTGCCGTAGAATACCGTGACGCTTATGTGCAAAGCGGCCAGTTGGATGAGCTTTCCAACAATCTGCGTTGGGTGAATGATTACTTTTTGAAAGCATTCACCAATGATAACCCCGGCAGCTATGAATTTTATGGCCAGGTGGGGGCGGGTGGTCCCGATCACAGCTGGTGGGGATCGGCAGAAGTGCTGGACTATGAAATGTCACGGCCGTCGTACAAAATTACCACCTCTTGTCCCGGTTCAGACCTGGCTGGTGAAACCGCCGCCGCCATGGCCGCCTCTTCCCTTGTCTTCCGCCAGAATGGTGATACGGTTTACGCTGATTTGCTCGTTGCTAAAGCCGAAAAGCTGTACGATTTTGCCGATGACTATCGTGGTAAATACTCCGATTGCATCACCGACGCCGCTTCGTTCTATCGTTCCTGGAGTGGTTATAATGATGAAATTGTCTGGGGTGCTATCTGGCTTTACCGGGCTACCGGCAACGCCGCTTACCTCACCAAAGCCCAAACTGAATACGCCAATCTGAATACTGAACCACAAAGCAGCATAAAATCTTATAAATGGACACACGCCTGGGATGACAAAGGGTATGGCAGTTACGTTTTGCTGGCCAAACTTACAGGTAACCAGCAGTATAAGGATGATGCCCAGCGCTGGCTGGATTATTGGACAGTAGGCTATAACGGACAGCGTATCGCCTACAGCCCCGGCGGACAGGCCGTTCTGGATCAATGGGGTTCGCTGCGCTATGCCGCCAATACAGCCTTTATTGCCTTTGTCTACAGCGATTACCTGGCATCGTCCGGTGGCAGCCAGACATTAATAAGCCGCTATCATGACTTTGGCGTGGGCCAGATTGACTATATTCTGGGTGACAATCCGCGTAACAGCAGTTACGTCGTAGGGTTTGGCACGAATCCGCCACGAAACCCGCATCACCGTACTGCTCACGGTACCTGGCTAGACAATATTCAACAGCCGGTGCAAAGCCGCCACATCCTGTATGGTGCGCTGGTGGGGGGGCCTTCTAGTGCCAATGACCAGTACACAGACAGCCGCAGCGATTACATCATGAACGAAGTGGCTACAGACTACAATGCCGGGTTTACCAGCGCCCTGGCCCGTATGTACCTGGAATTTGGAGGCGCACCGCTGGCAAACTTCCCCGTGGCTGAAATCCCCGATGGGCCAGAAATTTTCGTAGAAGCAGCCAACAACGGCCAAAATCCTAACCAAACCCAGATACGTCTTTACATCAGAAATCAATCTGCCTGGCCGGCCCGGGCGCTGGCAAACAGTGCCAAATTCCGTTACTACTTCACATTAGATGGCAGCACAACCCCCTCACAGATCAGCCTGAGTTTTGGGCATAGTGAATGTGGCACGGGCAGCAGCATCACCGGGCCGCATCTCTACAGCGGCAACGTCTACTATGCTCAGTTCAACTGTAATAACCGTGTCATTTACCCTGGTGGCCAGAGCGAACATCGGGCTGAGGTGCAGTTCACCATTACCAGTGCCGGTACATGGAACCCCAGCAACGATTGGTCATACCAGGGGCTGCCATCGCAGGGGCAGGGGCCGCAGATCTATGACCATATCACCCTTTATGATGGTAATACACGCATCTGGGGGCTGGAGCCAGACGGCACGCCCATAACACCGACCAACACGTCTACGCCAGGCCCCACCAACACACCGACCCATACGCCCACACAGGGGCCATCGCCAACACCTTCTAACACCCCCACGGCCACCGTGCCGCCTACCGTGACAAACACCCCTGCCCCTGGTAGTGGTTGTTCTGTAAATTATACCATTTCAAACCAGTGGAACACCGGCTTTACGGCCGATATCGTGATCACCAATCACGGCACGACCCCCATTGCCGGTTATACCCTGAATTGGAACTTTTCCGCGGGGCAGCAGGTGACCAGCAGCTGGAACGCTACCTTTTCGCAAACTGGTTCAGCCGTCAGCGCCTCTAATGTGGCCTCTCATTGGAACGGCACCATTCAGCCGAATGGGGGCACCGTTTCTTTTGGTTTCCAGGGAACCCATAACGGCAGCAACCCTGTGCCAACCGTCTTTACCTTAAATGGGCAAACCTGTGGCGGTACACCACCACCACCTACCCCGGTGCCACCCTCACCCACGGCTGTGCTACCGTCACCCACGGCCGTGCCACCCTCACCGACACCGGTCACCCCATCGCCCACGGCCGTGCCACCCTCACCCACGGCCACGTCGCCAGGAGGCGCACCTTGTTCTGTAAACTACAGCATTACTAATCAATGGAATACCGGCTTTACGGCCAATATCGTCGTCACCAACCATGGCGCCACGCCGATTCAGGGATATACACTAAACTGGACCTTCACCGCCGGGCAGCAGATAACCAGCGGCTGGAATGCTACTTTTGCGCAAAGTGGGGCTAATGCCAGCGCCGCTAATGTGGCCTCTTATTGGAATGGCACCATTCAGCCAAACGGGGGCACGGTTTCTTTTGGTTTCCAGGCCAACCATACGGGGAATAACCCTATTCCTACCGTCTTTGCTTTAAACGGGCAGACGTGTGGTGGGGTTATTCCACCCACGGCCACGGCCACCAATACCCCACCTACGCCTTCCCCCACACCGGGGGGGCCTACCCCAACCCCCACCAACACGCCACCGCCGCCGGCTTCTTGCCCGCCAGTGCCCAGCGGCGATGTGTATAAAGACCGGTTCATGGAAATGTGGTGCGAACTGCATGACCCCGCCAACGGGTACTTCAGCCCCCAAGGTGTGCCTTACCATTCGGTAGAAACCTTGATCATTGAAGCGCCGGATTATGGGCATGAGACAACAAGTGAAGCATACAGTTACTGGTTATGGTTGGAAGCCATGTACGGGGCCTACACCGGTGATTGGAGTTACCTGGACAGCGCGTGGACAAACATGGAAACTTACATCATCCCCACCCAGGCTGACCAGCCAACCAACAGCTTTTATAATGCCAACAGCCCGGCCGCCTACGCCGCCGAATGGCCGCTGCCCAATAATTACCCATCGCCTCTCAATACGTCTATACCAGTGGGGCAAGACCCCATTGGGCCGGAACTGGCCAGCACCTATGGCACGGCGAACATCTATGGCATGCACTGGTTGTTGGATGTGGATAATATCTATGGCTACGGTCGTCGTGGAGATGGCACCAGCGCCCCCAGTTATATCAACACCTTCCAACGGGGTGAACAAGAGTCCGTCTGGGAAACCGTGCCCCACCCTTCCTGGGAGAACTTCGGCTGGGGCGGCCCCTACGGCTTCCTGAATTTGTTCATTCAGGATGGCAACTACGCCCGGCAGTGGCGGTATACAAACGCCCCCGATGCCGATGCCCGTGTGGTACAGGCTCTCTATTGGGCCAAACAGGCCGCCGATGCCCAAGGCGGCAGCGCTACTGTGAACGCGCTGGTAGACAAGGCGTCGCGTATGGGCGATTACCTGCGGTACAGCTTGTTTGACAAATACTTCAAAGTTATTCCCTGTTTGAGCGAAAGCTGCCCAGGGGCTACCGGTAAAAACAGCGCCCACTATCTGCTTTCCTGGTACTACGCCTGGGGTGGGGCCACTGATCCTAATGCCGGTTGGGCTTTCCGTATTGGTTCCAGCCACAATCACTTTGGCTACCAAAACCCGGTGGCTGCCTGGTTGCTCAGCACCGACCCTGACTTCATCCCCAATTCACCCACGGCCCAGCAAGATTGGGCCACCAGCTTGCAGCGCCAGCTTGAATTTTACCGCTGGCTGCAATCACCAGAAGGGGGCATCGCCGGCGGGGCCACCAACAGCATCAATGGCAATTACTCGGCGCGCCCGGCCGGGGCCAGCACTTTTTACGGCCTGACCTATGATGACAACCCGGTCTACCACGACCCGGGCAGCAACACCTGGTTTGGCTGGCAGGCCTGGTCTATGGAACGCGTCGCCGAATATTACTATCTCACCGGCGATTCCCTGGCTGAAGACATTCTGGATGATTGGACACCCTGGGTTTTAAGCGAAGTGCAGTTGACGCCTGATGGTGACTTTATGATCCCCGTAGGGCTTAGTTGGACAGGCCAGCCAGACACCTGGGTAAACCCGGCCAGTTATACTGGCAACCCCAACCTGCATGTGACTGTCGACTCTTATAACCAGGACCTGGGCATTGCCGCCAGCCTGGCAAAGACATTGGCATACTACAGCGCCGGTAAACGAGAGCATACCGGCACCGAGCACGCCGCGGCGCGGACCATGGCGTTTGAGATCATGGACCGTATGTGGACGCAGCATCGAGATGCGCGTGGGGTATCTGCGCCGGAGAGCCGTGGTGATTATGAACGTTTGGATGACCCGGTTTATGTCCCTTCAGGGTGGACAGGTGTCATGGGCCACGGTGATCCCATCAACAACAGTTCCACCTTTCTGAGCATTCGTTCGTTCTACCTGGATGACCCGATGTACGATGACGTGCGGGCGGCGTTAAATGCCGGGCAAGACCCTACATTTCATTACCATCGGTTCTGGGCGCAAACGGAAGTAGCCCTGGCGAATGCAGAACTGGACCGCCTGTTCCCATAAAAGGAGCCGCACTTCCCTGGAACTGATGGCGACTTCTTCGGCCGTTTCTGGGGAAGTGCTCCTGGTGGGGGTTGTAAACACAACCCCCACTTTTTCATGCGAAGGAGCGTAAAATGTTGCGAAAGATTCTGTGTAGTTTCCTTGTACTTGGTCTATTGATCTTTATTGGTGTGGCCTCGTTCCATTGGGCACGGGCGCATGGGTCCATGGAAAACCCCCTCAGCCGCGTTTATGCCTGTTACCTGGAAAACCCGGAAACGCCAGACACCTTAGCCTGCCGTGATGCGATTATTACCGGGGGTTCGCAGGCAGTCTATGATTGGAATGAAGTCAATATCCCCAATGCGGCGGGCAACCATCAGGCGCTTATTCCAGACGGCAAGTTGTGCAGCGCCGGCCGCGCCAAATATGCCGCCTTTGACCAGCCGCGCACCGATTGGGCCAGAACCATACTGCCGGCCAGCGGCATGTACACCTTTCTGTTTAATGCCTACGTGCCCCACAATCAGGGATACTTTGAACTCTACGTGACTAAAAACGGTTATGACTTTTCAGCGCCTTTAAAGTGGTCAGATGTAGAGCGCTTCGCCACCATTGTAGAGCCGCCGATTGTGGATGGGAACTATGTGATGCCGGTGTCATTGCCATCTGGTAAGAGCGGGCACCATGTTATTTATGCCATCTGGCAGCGAAACGACAGCCCGGAAGCTTTTTATTCCTGTTCCGACGTCTGGTTTGGCAGTGCACCCACGCCCATACCCACGGCCGTTCCCGCTTGTACATCACCGGCCTGGAACACCAGCGTGGTATACCAAACGGGTGATACGGTGTCCCATAACGGCCGTGAATGGCTGGCAAAATGGAGCAACGCTAATACGGAACCCAGCACTATCGGCACCACAAACCCCTGGCAAATTGAGGCATACTGCCAACCCGGTGGCTCGGCCACCCCCACCCCGGCAGTGACCACAACCCCGCCCACATCCCCGCCGCCCACGTCGCCGCCAGCCGGGGTGTGTGCTGTCAATTACACTGTTGCCAACCAGTGGAACAACGGTTTCCAGGCCACTGTCACGGTGACGAATAACGGGGCAGCACCGATAGCCGGGTGGCAGCTGGGGTGGATACACGCGCTGGGCCAACAAGTGACCTCTGCCTGGAACGCCGCAGTTTTTCAAAGTGGCGCTAATGTCACCGCCAGCAACCCGGCCGCCCATTGGAATGGCACCATTGGGGCCAACGGTGGCACGGTAACGTTTGGCTTTCAGGGAACACACACTGGGATGGTCGCCGTGCCTGACACCTTCACCTTAAATGGGGTGGCGTGCAATGAGCCGGGGCAAACACCAACGCCCACACACACAGCCACAGCTACTTTGACACCGTCCTCTACCCCCACCAGCAGCGTGACACCCTCTCCCACGCCAACCTGCCCGCCGCCGATCACTGCTACGCCGGAAAACTTCATCGTCAACACCGGGCCGTCACCGACCAGTGAGATGACCACAACGATTACGGCCTACCTGGGAAATGGGGAATGGGTCACGGCCGTTGGTCCCGCAGGCACAGTCACCGACACTGAACCTCCCTTTGAGCTGGTGGTGCCGCTGCAGCCAAACAGCAGCAACACTGTCCAGGTCAACGGCCGTGTGCGTGCCTTATATGACAGCAATGGCTGTTTCCGCGCCGGTGGTTATACCTTAACACGCACGGTTACCGTTGTGCAGCAAGGCGACCCCGGCAGTACCTGCACGGTCAATTATGCTGTCAGCAATGCGTGGGGCAGCGGTTTTGTGGCCAATGTGACTATCCTAAACACCGGCGCCACCCCCATCAATGGCTGGCAACTGGGCTGGAACTTTGCCGGCAACCAGACCATTACGAACCTGTGGAACGGTAACCCTACGCAAACCGGCCAGGCTGTATCCGTCACAAACGCCGCCTGGAACGGGAACATCCCGGCCAATAGTTCCGTCAGCTTTGGCTTCCAGGCTGCGTACAGCGGCAGCAATGTCATCCCCACCAATTTTCTGTTAAATGGGCAGGCGTGCAGCCACTAGTATCAGTAATCAGCGTACAGCAAGTATGGGAAATATCCGGTTGCGGCGGGAGGTTCTCAGCGACAACATATAAGGCTTGAATCTGCTCGCCGCGCCTGATTTCTTTGGCAATTATACCTGCCTACCAACCATAATTTTAATTGAGCAGTATCGGCAGCATAGGCTGCGGTTTTGGGTTCGCTTTTTCCATGAAGTCATCGTGCAAGTCCTTTATAAAATCGGAGATAATGGAACCATTGCAGCGACAACCCTGGTCTTCTGCTTCCTGATTTGCCGAGCTTGTGCCTGCTAACTGGCCAAGTCCATCTGACACCATCTTGCTAAACCGGTTAGACGCCAGAGCAGAGGCGACTACGTCATCAAAGCCATTCCCTACTGCCCCGCCAACGCCACCGGCGATGGTATCCACGGCAACCTGCGTCCAGTTGATACTACCTTGATGCTGTTGGGTGGCAACGCTTTGAGCAAGACTGGCACCAGCGCCAATGAGCACGTTTCCACCTACTTGTAATACAGGCACAAGCGACGGGTTGACCAGCTCAGGTTGCGCGATGGCCTCGCCAAACGCACCACCAGCCAGTCCGGCTATAGCCCCGACCCCCCCGGCAATGGCTACTTCCGTCCAATCAATACAAGAAATGTACCAGTCATTGGCCTCCAGTTGGTCCAGGATATTCATACCGGCGCCCACCACTGCCCCAGCAGCCATGGCCGCAAGCGGATTTTCCCCTGTCTGGTCAATCAAATTGACAGGATCGCTCAGGACGTAATTGTAAAAATTGGTGTCGCCACCATCAAAGCCAAGCGGATCTTTACCTGTCCAGCGGCCGGTCATTGGATCGTAGTCGCGTGCGCCAAAACGGACGAGCCCAGTGTCTGAGTCGTAAAGCCCACCGGCAAAACCGAAGGGCTGGAAGCCAGGGTTGGTGTCGCCTGTCACGTTGCCAAAAGCATCATAGGTGAGACGCTGGACTATCTGGCCGGTGACTGTGTCTACCACCAGGCGCGGGCTGCCCAGGTGATCGGTGATCATGCGGTACAGCTTCCCTTCTTTAACTATATAGTCCGGAACATGGGTGCGGCTGGCATAGATAAAGCGCGCTACAATTTGTCCGTTGGCATCTACTTGAGCCACTGGTTCATACTGATCACGGTAGAGAAATCCTTGCGTGAGCACGCCATTCACTTGTTTGCCAATACGACGATAACGGCCGTCTACAACATACGTGATCTCTGTACCGTCAGGCAGCGTCACCCGGCGTAGGCCACCCAAGGGGTCATAGCCATAAGTGGTGGCTTTACCAGTGCTGGTATCGGTCTTTAATTGCAAGAAACCGGCGTCGGTGTAGTTATAGGCGTAGGGACCGTAAGTCAGTAATTGGTCCTGCGCGTTATAAGTGGCCGTGACAACAGTGCCGTTGGCGTCTGCAGCGCTGAGACGATTGCTGTTGGCGTCATAGGTATAAACGGCCATCACCGCGCCATTTTCTGTAACCTGAACCAGGCGACCGACGCCGTCGTAGACATAGGCCATGCTTGTGGTGAGGCCATCTATTACCTCTGTCTTGCCGGTAATACGCCCTAAGGCATCATAGGTGTAGTTGGCGGCCAGGACGGCCGTTTCAGAAATAGTGGCCTGGTACGTTACCAACTCACCATACCCATTGTAGGTACGGTTATCCGCAGTGATGCCCAGTGTGGTGCCCTGTAGCAGCCCGGTCTGCGGGTCACGTGCCAGGGCCAGGTTACCTGCTTGCGCCAGTCGCCCGGCCGCATCGTAGCCAAAGCTCAGGGTATCATCGCCGTTCACCGCTTCTGCTACCAGGCGGTACCCTGTATCGTAAGTGCGCTGTACACTGCCGGCAACTGGTCCCTGCCATACCTCTGCCACAGGCAAAAGTCCCTCATACACGTAGTTGAGAGTAGTGCCGTCAGTCGTGGCAATTTCAGTCAATGTGCCAATATCATTGTCATAGGCATAGGTAACGCTTGCATCCTGATGGGCGACCGCGCCCAGGCGGCCAGCGTCATCGTAGCCAAAAGTGACCGTGGTACCTTCAACATAGGTGAGTTGGGTGAGTTGCCCGCCGGCATTGTACTCATAGGTGAGGGTGTGTGCAGGGCCAGACTCCGTGGGCATGGTGTAAGAGGCCACCTGGCCCAGTGGCGTGTAGGTTAGCGTGTGGACAGCATCGCCCGGCGACGTTAAGGTTAACAGGCGTCCCATCGCGTCATAAGCGAACGCAGCCTGTCGCTGGCCCGGCAGCGTCTGGGTGATCACCTGGCCGGCCAGATCGTAAGCATAGCGTGTTGTGCGGGAGAGAGGGTCACGAACTTCAATTAAGTTGCCTTGTTCATTGTAAAGGTAATGCCAGGCACGTTCCCCCTGAATAGCGTGCGCCAATTGCCCAGAAATATTGTAGGTAAGCGTCAATGGGTAAAAACCGGCAATGTCCACGGCCGTGACACGACCAGCCAGATGATAACTCAAGTCAAGGGTACCGCTCAGCGGATCGGCCACCCGCACCAGCTGCCCACCCTGGTCATACTGAAAGGTCGTGGTAAAGCCATAGGTATCTACCAGGGCCGCTGGCTGCCCAACTTCATTGTAAGCCAGGTGGGTCAGGCCACCACGGCCGTTGCTAACCGTACTCACATCCCCGGCGGCATTGTAGCCAAGGGTAACTGCCAGGCCAGCCTGGTTGGTGATAGCGGTCAGCATGTTACGCCAGTTACCCTGGTCAGTGTAGGTGAACTGTTGTGTTTGTCCGGCCGGATTGGTAATTTGCACCAGATTGGCGCCATCGTAGGCAAACTGGTAGCTGTGACCCAGGGGAGTGGTATAGGTTATGGGGCGTGACCAGAAATTGTTGATCTCATAAGCGATGGTTGTGGTCTGGCTGAGGGGATCAGTAATAGCAATTGGCCGTCCCCAACCATCATAAGTGATCCTGGTCTGGTAGCCCAGCGCATCTTCAATGCGTGTGGGTAGGCGGGCATTGTTGTACTCACGATAATGGATGGATGCGCCCATTGGGTTGACAACCTGGCGCAGCAGGCCATCAATCCCGTAAACGTACGTGGTTTGTGCGCCAGTCGGTTGCACCCTCACTGTGGTTGTCAGCGCGTCTGTGCCGGTCAGATATGTAAACGCCAAATCTTCCCCACGATTGTTGATCTGCGTGACTACACGGCCGCCATCGTCATAGGCATTGTTGAAGACCACAGTGCCAGCCGCATCTACTTTTGTAAGCAGATAGGTTTCCTGGTAAGCATATGTGGCAACACCACCACGGGCATTGGTGACCGTAGCCAGTTGGCCGGTTTCCTCATAACTAAACGTTACGCGACGGCCTTCGTTATCTTCAAGCAGGATCATGCGGTAGGGCTCGTAGTAATCGTAACCAAACCAGAGATAGCGTTCACCGGGGGCATCCACACGAGCCAGGCGGCTGCCGGTTTTGCCATTGTAGGTATAGGTTTCGTAAGTCATCCAGATCAGGTTGCCGTTGGCGTCTTGCTGTGCTGTGAGGCGACCCTGATCGTCAAAAAGATCCAGGCGCTGGTCGGGATAGAGCAGCATCCAGCCACCGCCAGGGCGTTTGATGAGTCGCTGGCGCACCCCTTCGTGGGCAGCATAAACGTCACTGCCCACGTCTTGGTATAACAAATAAGAGCCGCGCGGGCGGCGTACCATCACGTACCCGTCATTTAGCGGCGTCACAGCCAGCTCAAAGTTGTGCACCCACCCTGCTCCTAAGGGTGCTCGGCCATGTCCCAGCGTCAGGCTGTGGTAAGTGCGTTCAAAACGCAGCGCCACACCCTGGCAGCCAGTCGCCAGGCCCAAGTCAGACTCGGTCAGGTAAAAAGCGCCAGAACGAGTGTCTATGGGATCCCCCACGGAGACTGCTCCCTGGCTGCTATCACATTCAGGCGTGTCATCTAAAAAGGTGTTTGCGGCAAATTTGACACGAAAGGGATCCACCATGTTTCCCCCGGCCGCGATATCCATGTGTACCCCCTGAGTGCCTGCGGGTGCTGGGGCCGCCAACCGGGGTGACATCCAGGCATTCGTTTCGCCCTGCAAACGGTTTGCTGCTTCCGTACAACCGATTCCATCTACGACAAAAGCAGCCGGGTCTGTCTCTGGGGACGGGCCACTCAACCCACCGCCTGAGTATCGCTGGCTTGTTAACACGTTTTCCCAAGCAAGATACACACAACCGTAAAATGTAAACCAGTGCGGGCTAGACCCAGGAATGAAATCAGCACGACCTTGAACCATGTACAGCGTACCCGGGCGGGCGGGAACAGCCTGATCAGGCTTCCCTTCCCAGTTATTGGAGTCTAGCTCTATTTCACCAATGAAGGGGGTGCCCCATGATAGGGGAATGGGTGGTGGAGCGGCGAGAGGGGGAATATCTTGCGGCGGCGGTGGCGGCGCCGGGGGAACCGGGGCCATCACAAATGGATTGGTGACTGTAACGGTGATGGGTTGAGAGCGACGAGAAGGATCGTTGGTGTCTACGACCTGGAGGCGACCCTGACCAACCTCATTAAAATGCAGCGATAGTTGAATGATGCCATCATCTTCGTCGGTGAAAGTATAGGTGTCTTGATAGGAGTGGGAGAGTGTGCTGCTGATGTAAATGCTGCTGTAAAAATCAGTGATCCGGTCATCAGGATCAGGGTTGGTCACGGCCGGATCATGAACCAACACGCTCAAGGTAGCCGGATCATAAACAATAACTGGATTGGGAGCCAGGAAAACATCGTAAGTGACAGCTTTGATCAGTGCTGTGGCTGTTGTCTGGCGTGAGGTGTCTGCCCGGTCAACAATGATGATAGATTGGTTGCCAGCGGCACGGAATCCCCAGTTTGAGAATGTATGGCGTCCGGCATCAGCTTGTGTAAAGGTATAGTCGGGAATGCCACCCAGAGGAGATTGTGGCAGGCCCAGGGTGGGCACAGAAGGATTGATGTCCAGGCTGCCGCGATAACCAGGCACCAGATTCCCGCCTGTGTCACGGGCTTCTACCGTGAGAGATAAACTCTTTTGATAGACATATGATGATGTTGGTGTAATCCAGGCCTGCAAGATGATTTCTTGGATGTTGACGGCGTTGGAGGTGGTTTGCCGGCTGGTATCGTTACGGTCGATGATGGTAATGGTCTGGGACCCGGCCGCATTAAAAGCGAAACTTGAAAATAGATGGCGTCCGCCATCGGCTTCACTAAAAACATAGTCGGGAATGCCACTCAGAGGAGATTGCGGCAAGCCAGTGGTTGACGAAGAAGGATTAACATCCAGTTCACCCCGGTAACCAGGTACAAGGTTGCCGTTGGCATCCTGTGCCTCTACGATCAACGCTAAAATTGGCTCACCTGCGAAGGCTGTGGTGGGGCTGATGACGGCCGATAGCCATACAGGTTCCACGATGACAAGGTTACTGGTGGTTTCAAGCATGGGATCGACCGTATCATATATGTAAATGGTTTGTGTGCCGTCTACGTTAAAGCCAAAGTCAGTAAAAACATGACGGCCACCGTCGGCTTCGGTAAAGGTGTAGTCCGGTCGGAAGCGCAAGTCTGGCAGGCCACTGATGGAAACCGAAGGATCAAATTCGATACCGCCCCGGTAGGCTGTGGCGAGATCACCATAGGCATCTCTGGCCTCGACAATCATCGTGAGCGAACGGTCACCAGCATGGGAGAGGGTGGGGCTGATGATGGCGTGAAGAGAAACGGCCGTGCCGGGCGGGGGAAGCGAGGGTGTGGGAGACGGTGTATTGGGGGGCAAAGGGGTTGAAGTAGGTGTATAAGTTGGTGTGTTGGATGGCACATTCGTTGGTGAAGGCATGGGTGAGTTCGTGACTGTAGGCGTGGGGGTACTCTCTGGACTGCCCTTTACCACGGTTATGGCATCAATGAACAGATCACCAGTGCCACTTGCAGAGCCATCCCAGAACAAATCAAACATGCAGCTATCAATAGGGTTTATGTTAAGTGGATGACAGATAAAAATGTCTGTTCCGTCGCCACTGAGGCCATCAATGGTAAATGTGCCTTTGGTACTCAGGTATACATCGTTGGTTGTCGTATCAACCCAAACACCCCAAACATCTTCTGCAGCATCTACCAAGCCCAAAGCCGTCCCATCTAAAAAGAGAGCCCAACTACCACTTGTATTTACTCCCCATGATACTGGATCAAACAGGAATAAGTCTTCATCATCACCGGACACATTCTCCGCATTAAATGCTCCTCGTGTGCTAACGACCATGCCTAAACCGGGAATGTGGGCTATGGCGTCAATATCTTCACCTCCGTCTGCTGTCAGACCTACATCTGAACCATCTAATCTAAACCGAAATGTGCCAGCGGTATTTGTGCCTAGCGAACTGGCTACAAATCTAACGACATCTACATCTTCCACCGGTTGTGAAAGGCCCGGCAATGCGGAGACTGTTGTGCTGGTACTGAAGAGGAGGCTGCCATCGCCAGCGAAGGCAAATGCGTCTACATTTGTACTGCTTAAGCCTACATCTGAGCCGTCAAAGTACAAAGACCAGGTGCTTGTATCCACGTCATAGGCAAGAATGTCCTCGCTACTAAACTGGATTCCGGCAATACTCCCCGCCGTTTGTGGACTGACATACATTACGTCGCCGTGGGACAATGCATAAGATGAAGGAATCTCTACGCGTGCGAGTAAAGTAGCACACAAAATAAACAAAGTTGCCAAACCATAGATTGGCCACCTTTTAAGTCCTATCAGGTAGACTGGATGCCTCATTATTTTCTCTCCTTGTTTGGTCTGGGCGATGGATGTTGTGATAACATGCGCTGGGGCCTGGTGTGAAAAACAGAGTAGATACCGTATAATGGCGGAAAGCCATTATTGACCTGTCTTTGCGCCCCATGGGGCCTGTAAGGCGGCCTTTGGTAAGGGAGATTTTTTATTACCAGCATGTGGTTTTTTCCTCCAGAGCCGTAGCCCCATCTGCCAGGTTGCAGCGATGGCCATTTCTGGGCGCATTGTAGAAAACGGTCGTTACGGATTCTGTAATGGGTGAAATGTTATCTCCCAATCTGAACCAGTTCGGGCTATCCAAGGCAAACGAAGAAAGAGCATACGTTGTGACTACTTTAGCTTTATACTTTCTAGGTCTGCCGCGTATTGAGCAAGATGGCCAGCTTATCCGGCCAGATACGAGTAAAGCTACCGCCTTGTTAGCTTATCTGGCCGTTACCGGCCAGGCGCAGAAGCGCCAGGACCTGATCCATTTGCTGTGGACCGGGCATGATCCGGCACGCGCCCGCTCAGCTTTGCGCCGCACGCTCTCGACTTTGAAGAAAACGGTTGGCGACGGCTGGTTAACCACCCAGGCAGAGACGGTTGGCCTGTCATCTGCGCCCGGGTTATGGACAGATGAGACTGTTTTTCAAGAGAAACTGAGACAACAGCAGGCACATGGGCATCCGGCAAATGATGTGTGTATTACTTGTGCCCCCTTCCTGGTTGAGGCCACCAGGCTTTATCGGGGAGACTTTTTAACCGGTTTTCACCCCAAAGGGTGCCCCGCTTTTGATGAATGGCGTTTGCTGGAAACAGAACGCCTGCGCCGCCAACAGTTGGAAGCGCTGTCAAAACTGGTCGCTTACTACACGTTACAAAACGACTTTTCCCTGGCGATTACCTACGGCCGTCAGTCGCTTTTGTTAGACCCACTGCAAGAAGCCATACACCGCCAGTTGATGAACCTGTATGTGTGGACAGACCAACCTGCTAAAGCCATCGCCCAATATGAAACATGCCGGAATGTTATCAGCCAGGAGCTAGGGTTGGCGCCAGCGCCGGAAACGGTTGCCCTCTACGAGCAACTAAAAATTGGCCTTTGCCCACCAGTGCCTTCACCTCCGTCTGTGGCTCTGGCATCCGGCCCGGCCAACAGGCAAATGCCCCAGCTGCCGGCATTTTATACTCCTTTGATCGGGCGGGAAGTTGAACTGGCAGAGCTGAGTGATCGTTTGCAAAAAGAAGCCTGCCACCTGTTAACAATTACCGGACCTGGTGGCGTGGGCAAAACGCGCCTGGCGGTACAACTGGCCTGGCAACACGCCGCCGATTTCCCGGATGGGGTATTTTTTGTGCCGCTGGCCGGCATATCATCACCGGCCTCTTTCATTCCCACCGTAGCCACGGCGCTAAACTTCACGTTTTACGGCCGTGAAGACCCGCAAACGCAGTTGTTTAATTATCTGCGGGATAAAATGATGTTGCTGATAATCGATAACTTCGAGCATCTCATAGAAACCGGAGCCAGCCTGTTGGAACTGTTAAAACGGGCGCCCAGGCTTAAGCTTGTCGTCACCTCGCGCATCTCGCTTAACTTCTGGGCGGAGTGGTTGTATGAAGTGCGGGGGTTGTCTACCCCTCCCGCAGAGCGGCCGCAAAACCCACAAACGTACAGCGCCATTCAACTGTTTTTGCATCATGTCTACCGCATTCGCAGCAACTGGCAGGCCAATTCAGAGGATGTGCAAGCGGCGACCCATATTTGCCGATCATTGGCCGGGCTGCCATTGGGCATTGAACTGGCCGCCGCGACCGCCCGCCACTTCTCTTGTGCGGACATTGCCACCCGTATCACGGCGACATTAGATACATTAAAAACCGCCATGCCTGATATTCCCCCGCGCCATCGCAGTTTGAGAGCGGTGTTTGAAGATTCCTGGTTACTTCTGACCACCGAAGAGCGCGCCGTTACCAGGCGCCTTTCCGTCTTCCCCGGAAGTTTTGCCTCTGGAGCTGCTCTGGCTGTTAGCGGAGCCACTCCCTCCCTATTGTCAGCTCTGGCCGACCGCTCATTTTTGCGACAAGAACAGGCAGGGCGCTATCTCATGCACCCCCTGCTGCGGCAATATGCGGCCGAAAAGCTGGCCGAACGGCCGTCTGACTCTGTGGCGGCCCATATGAACCATGGCCGTTACTTTGTGACATTTTTACAAAACAAAGAACCACTTTTGTCTGGTTCAGAGCAACAATTAACTTTACAGGCTATCAATCATGAGATCGAAAATGTGCGTCAAAGCTGGCACTGGTTTGTTGCTGCCGGCAATACAGGCGAAATTGAACGAGCCTTGGCGGGTCTTTACGAATATTATGAAATGACAGGCCAATTTCAGGAGGGCTTGTTTTTACTAAATCAGGCCCTATCCACACTGCCCCCACAAGGCCATCAGGCGCTGCGCGGTCGCCTATTAAACCGCCAGGGCGTCTTTTTTATGCGTTTAGGGCAGTATGACCAGGCAGAACTTGTACACAAGGAAGGGCTGCGGCTGCTCGAAGAGGTAAAAAACGCCCGCGAAACCGCCTTTGGCCTTAACCAACTGGGGGTGATCTATTTTCGCCTGGCTCAATTTCATGAGGCTCAAAAAAGTTATGCCCAAAGCCTGGCGTTATATCAAGAGATAGATGACCAGGCAGGCGCCGCCAACGTGCTCTGCAATATCGGCAACCTGTACCATGCACAGGGGAAATACCCCGAGGCCCAAAAGAACTTTGAAGCGAGTTTGCTCCGCTTCAAAGCGAGGGGGGATGAATATGGCCAGTCAAAGGCGTTAAATGGCCTGGCCCTTGTGGCCGAGTCCACAGGTGACTATCCAAACGGGTATAGGCTGCTTGAGGACTGCTTAGACGTTTGTAAAAGGTTGGGAGATCGCCGGGGTATTGTGCGCTCACTCCATAATCTAGGGTATATTGCCGCTTCCTCTGAGCAGTACCAGCTTGCCAAACAACATTATGAAGAGTGTTTGTACATTCGCCGCGACATTGGCGATCGCAGCGGCGTTGGGCTGACCTTGCTCCAACTTGGTGAAGTTTACAGCGCCTTGCAATGGTACACGAAATCGGCGCGGCTGTATCACGAAGCCCAACAGATCTATGAGGATATCAATGACCCTATGGGTATGATGCTGTCACAGCAGCATCTGGGGAAAGCAGCTCGTTTACAAAAACAATACACACAAGCATTAACCCATTTATCGGGAGCGTTAGCAGGCAGCGTTGACATGGGGATCACGGCCGTGGCGCTGGAAACATTGCTGGAAGTGGCCACGTGCTTAACAGAGCAAGGAGATGTCTCGACCGCTTGGACCCTGGTAAACTACATTTTAGTACATCCGGCTAGCGAACAAAAATTATTAAAAGCCACACACCGGGCCAAGGCATCTTTACCTTCACACCATCCGTCAGGCGCTGCAGCCACCCAAGCTGACACATCATCCTTAGAAACGTTTGTCAGGTGGGTACTGGCCTCACCGTATTTTTTCCGAGGATCGTAATGGGGGAGGATCAACCAACGCATGTCGCTCAGCGTGATACCACAAAACCTGAGTGTGCACCGTATCTTTTTGAAAAGCTGTCTGGTGTGGTGTATCTTAGGTCCATGATGGATAGTCAAGATTTGTATGCAGCCTGCGGCAGTGCAGACACGGCCGTGCAGCAAGAGGCTTACCGTGAACTGTGGGAGTACCTTTACCGGGTCGCCTATCAATTGACCTACCGCCAGCCAGATGCTGCCCCGCTGGCGCAGGATTGCGCCCAATTGGCGCTGGTGCGGGTATATGAGCAGCGCGAAACATGCCTGGAACCCCGTGCTTTTCGGGCCTGGGCGCGGCGCATCGCTAGTAACCTGGTCATTGATGAACTGCGCCGCCGTCGCCGCCTGGTGTTTGATGACGCCTATGATGATGGCCAGAACCAGCCTGAGCGGGGAGATACAGACGCATCGCCAGAGACGGCCGTGCTTAACCACCTGGATGAACAATCCTTGCGCCAACTGCTGGATCATTCTCCCATGAGTGAACGCTCGCGCCGGGTGGTCATTGGGCGCTACTTTGACAACCTGCCAGATGAGCTGCTGGCGCAAACAGAAAGTGAACTGGCCGGGCAGGAGATCCGCCCCAGCCACATTCAGGTGACACGGGCCAAAAACATTGCCAAGCTGCGCGAGTGGGATTTGCTGCATCGTTTTGTCGTTCATGAACCCTAAGTTATGAACGGTAAGCGACTATCAGGAAAGGTGATACCCTCTGTTTTCGTCTTCTAAGTGGAGAAGGAAATAGGTGTAAACGTCCGGGCTCCATTGCTTCCTTGTTTTGAGCACGCACCGGGGTTTACCATAACCTGGACAGGAGAAGTACCATGGAAAATCAACGGAGACGCCCTGAAGGGTCGGCATGGTCGGCTCTGTTAACCGTGGTGCAGCAGCCCACGCTGGCAGATTGCGCTCGCTGCCTGACCCAACTAGATGCTTACGTAACCGCGCAGTTGGCCGCCGATGCAGCCACAGAGCTGTTGGCAGAAACGGCCGCTCACCTGGACAGTTGCCTGGAGTGCGCCCAGGTATATGCCTTGTTGTATGAAGCCCGGCTGGCAGAAACGCAGCAGGCCATGGCTGTGCCGCCGCAGATCCCGCCACCAGACTTGTCTTTTTTACCAACCAGGGGCAACGAGACGGCCGTCTCGTTGGTGACGCAGTTACGCCAGCAGATTCAGCAAGCCGCTGATAAAATTCACTTCCAGGTCACAGGCGCCCTTCTGCCATGGTTGCAACCCTTACCTCAGGCTGCTCCTGTACGCCAGGCTGCTGAAGCCCGTTATGCTGACATTTTGCTTTGCCTGACACCGGAACACGCGCCAGCGTTGGCCCTGCCCTTTACCCTGCTGGCCTTCCGTGATACACAAAAGCCTGACCTGTGCCTGGTAGAGGTTGTTGTTGAGCCGCCCGGCGTGAGCTGGCCTGACTTGGGTGGGCGCATGGTCACCATCACAGCAGCGGCACAACAGTGGACCCAGGAGACAGATGATTGGGGCACGGCCGTATTTGCTGATATGCCAATCATAGCTCTGGAAACGATTCGGGTGGAGATCGCCCTCAACCGTTAAGGGCAAAACAGGCTGTCAGGTTGGCACTTCAAAGAACGATTACGGCCACTAACGGCTAGTATCAGTTTCAGTCATCAGTGTACAGTTTTCAGTGCTGGTTTACCTCTGGAAATAGTCTGCTGAAAACTGATGACGGACTTCTGATAACTGGTATTAGTGACGCAGTTTTATGCTGCCGATGATGACAAACCCAGCCCAATGTTCTGGGGCGGCAAAGGGCACGGCCGTTGGGGTTTCGCTGACAAGTGTGGCAGCCCCATTCGGCAGCACGGAGTGTATGTCCAGCACCGTTGCCTGGCGCAGCCACCGTTGGGCAGCGGCCAGGGCCCCAGGTAAATCCCATGACTCATGGCTGGCTAAACTCTGGTAAAAGTGATGCATGAGCAAATAGGTGGGCAAATCTTGTATCGGCCACTGGGTGACTAACACGGCCGTGGCCCCGGCGTGCAAAAAGGCGCGCACCAGTCCCATCGGTTCGTCACCGCGCAGAATGTGGCTGACACCCGTCTCACAGGCGGACAGTGTCACCAGTTCCGCCCTGAGATGCCAGTGAGCCAGAATATGCCTGGCTGTCAGCTTTGCTTGGGGGCCAATTTCCAGGTAGGAAGCCAATGGATCGGCGTTGTCAAAGTGGGCATGGCAGGCGAAGTGCAGCACGCGGCTAAAGGCGGCCGATGTCCGCAGCGTTTCCTCAAGGATGCCGGTGCCCCTCTCTGATTGGCCAGTCATCACCTGGGCCACCATGGCTGCCTCCCGTTCGGCGAAGGGGAGCAGGCGTGCCCCGCGGCCATAGCCGACGGCCAGGGAATGGTGGGTGTCACTGTCTGGCGGCCCGGCATGGGCCAGCCAGGTGGTACTGGGGGCAAACGTCAGGGCCAGGGACAAGTGCGCGTGCTGCAGCATGGCCGTGAATGGCGCCTGATGCAGCGGCCCATGAGGGATAATGACCAGCCGGGCAGCGGCTGACAGCACCTCAGCCGCCGGGGCCAGTAATTCGTCATACAAACGGGCCAACACACGGGGATGCAAGTAACGACGGCCGTCCAGGTGGCGCGGCGAACGGGTAGCAAAGCGGTTGGGGTCTATGGGGCAAATGTGCAGCCGGGCATCACTTCGCGTAATCACAAAGAGTAACAGGCGCGGCGGTGCCAACAGATGTGCCCGCAGCGGGTTATCTGGCGGTATGGCCTGTAATAAGGGCACATCCCAGGCCAGGACGCCGGTGGAAAAGTAACACAGCACGGCCGTATCCGCGGGCAGCGCTGCCTGTAAGTGGGGCAGGGTGGTGACGGCCGTTTCCGCCCCGGTGAGGGCAGCGGCAAAAGCCCGGGCGCGGCTGCGTTCTGCCCAGGCAAAAGCGGCAGCCACGTCGCCGGCCTCCAGACTGTGTAAGACTAGCGCTTCATACACCTGCTGCCAGCGCCCCAACAGGCTGATTTTTAACCCCTCATCCTGAATGGGCTGGCGAGTAGATTCGATGAGGGCCACGGCCGTTTCCCACGCCAATTGAGCCCCGTCATGATCCCCCTGCCATCGACGGCCGTTGCCCAGGTGGTAATGTATCACCGGCAGCATTTCACGGCGGTCGATCTCTGTAGCCAGCGAGAGGGCCCGGCTAAATTCCTGGTGCGCCGCCACTGGGTTGTCTTGCGCCTGGCGAATAAGCCCCAGGTTTAGGTGAATGTCAATACGATGCTCACGGGCAGCCATCAGAGACAGGGCTTCGCTTAATGACTGTTCAGCCGCGGCCAGGTGACCCTGGAACATTTGCACCTCGGCCACGTTCAGCAAGCCGATGGCCACATTTTCCCATGCCTCGTCGGCGCGCCGCTGGTTGATGAGCTGCTTAAAGCAGGCCAGGGCAGCCGCCCATAACCCCCGGTCACGGTAAACCAGCCCCAACTCATTGGTAGCCACGGCCGTCCATTGGGCCAGCCCCAGGTGGTCAAAATGGGTGATGGCCTGCTGCAGATGGCTTTCGGCTTCGTCGTAACGGCGCAATTGGTAGTTGATGGTGCCGCTGTTCAACCGCACCATGCCCAGGTAACGCTTGTTACCCAATGCCTGCCACAAAGCCAGGCTTTCGCGGTAGCCTTCAAGGGCGCGTTCAGGCTGCCCCAGCAGCCGATGGGCTACGGCGCGTGAATTTAAGGTACGAGCGCGCAGCTCCGGGGTGAGCGCCGGGTCTGCCAGCATGGTGTCAAATATGGCCACCGCCGCGGCATATTGTTCGGTGCGGCGCAAGGCCACGGCATGGAAGTAGGTGCGCTGCTGGTGGGCCACGGCCGTCAGCAGGGGGACATCTTGAAGTTCCAGTACCAGTGCATATAATCGGGCCGGGTCGTCCAGCAGCAGCCGGTTGGCCAGCCGCTCCCATATGGCCATCAAGTTTGCTTCCTGGTCCGCCTGACCGGCATGTAATGCCTGGGCCAGCAGGTGCAGGGCCTGCTCATGCAGATGGGTGTAAAGGGTGGGGTTGGCCTGTTCCAGCTCTGCCAGCAGGGCGGCGGCCGTTTCGGCCGTCAGGTGCAGGGTGGTGTTGCCAGTGACCTCTGGCTGGCTGGCTAACTGCTGCCAGGTGTGGTCAGGCACGGCCGTGCCCAACATCGCGGCCAGCCGGGTACGGTCACATGGACCGCACACGGCCAGGGCGCTGCGTGCCAGTTCGGGTGAGATCGGGGTAGAATCAGGCATAATCAAGCCAGAGGCAGGAAAGGTGATGTGCCTGCCATTCGTCTGGCCTATTGTAGTGAGATAGGCGTAGAATGAAAACAAGATAAACCGGGCAGTATCGGATGAGGAGTAGGCGTATGCGTTTTTTCCAGAGAATGGACCGAGCAAAGGGTGCGTTTGGTGTGCTGGGCCTGTTGGTGGTGACGGC
This sequence comes from Ardenticatenaceae bacterium, assembly GCA_011525915.1. GTDB lineage: Bacteria > Chloroflexota > Anaerolineae > Promineifilales > Promineifilaceae > CAADGU01. Next base: position 57,154 of record WYBM01000029.1, read on the forward strand.
CGTAACCTTACTGTCCTTGCGCCAGGAGGTTGGCGTCAGTTATGCCGTGGGCAGCCCGGTATTTGTCGACGATGTTGGGGCGCCGCTGACCAACCAGCCCTTGCGTCTGCTGTGTTATGAAACCGCGTCTGGACCACACCTGGCAGACGTGATGGTGACGACGGCCGTTGATGGGTCTGTCGCCCTCCCGGCCAACTGTCCCTTTTTGCAGGCGCTGTGGCTGCGCCATACCCAGCCTTCAGGTAAACCGGCACATGGCCCTGCTTTTTGGGTATACACCACCAGCTTTGTGCCGGGCACAGCCACGGCCGTGCCCGCCGCTGGTACCATTGAAATTAAGGATGCCAACAGCCTGGTCCTGTTTAATGTGCTGGTCAGCCTGGGGTGGGCGTTGGAACCGGGTGACCCGTATGTGGGCGAATTACAGGCAGGCCTGGCTGCCGCTTCGGCCTACTTATATGACATTACGGAAGGACAGGCGGCTTTTGGTCCGGTGACAATGTATGATGACGGCCGTCATTGGCAGGGTGCAGACTTGCGCGTGATGCCCGGTAACGATTATCGCCCGGCGGCCTATCCGGGGGGGATTGTGTCCACCACCACACCTTTTGTGGGGCCGTGGGATACGGTAGATTTTGAACCGGCCCACATCTTTCTGGGGCGTTATTGGAATGGCAACGATGCACATACCGGCCCGTGGAATGCGGTGAATGGCTATAGTACCATCATGCATGAATGGGGCCATTACGCCCTTTTTTTATTCGATGAATATATTCAGACGGCCGGTTATGCTACCTACTGTGTCTGCGCCACGCTGCCCACTGGCTGTGGCACATCTGGTGGGTTAGATGCCTCGATCATGGCTTACCATTACACCACCAGCGAACTGTGGCATGATGTCACCCACGGCATCCCGGCAGCCTGTACATCTACCCATCATTTTTATCAATATGGTGTCAGTGACTGGAAGGTGCTGGATATGTGGCACATGATCCAGGGCATCACCTTCCCTTCGCCCTCTTTCCGGCCGCTGCGGATTCCGGGCAGCCTGACGGCTGGACCCGTGTTAGGGGTGGTGGCCGATGTCTACGGCCGTACTCCCGGCCATGCCGTCTACCTGCCAAGCATCACCACACCGGGAACGCCCACCTCTGGCGCCTTAAATGCAGACGTTTCCGTCTATCTGAACCACCCGGCCGTCTTCACGGCTACCCTGCCGACCGAGGTGTATTTGCTGGAAGACGCGGCCAGCGGCGAGCCGGCACGCATTACGCACCAGGGGTGGTTGTTGGACCCTGCCCCCGCTTTTTACCGGCTGGGGCAGATAGATGTATGGGGTGTGGCGGCGGCTGACCGCCTGCGTGTGTACGCGGAACAATATGCCACGGCCAGTGCGCCTGGCGCCCGTTATACCTTTCCGCTGCCCGGTGACCCCAATGACCCTGCGCCGTATGATGGCCTGGCAGTGGAAGTGCTGCCTGATGCCTGGGAAGTGTCATTGGATTTGACCCAAGAGTTAACCGACGGCCGTTTTACCAAACTGATCGCTCACTTCTCCAGCCCCGGCCACTCTTTGGGAACGGTGACCGCTCGCTTGTGTACCCTGGACGCCGATGAAGGGTGTGCTGCCTACTGGACACAAACGATGATCCCAACGGACCCTTCTGGGCGTGAATGGCAGGCCACGTTTGAGCCGGCTCCTGGGGCTCTGGAGCTGCCCACATATGGTATTGTTTACATTGAAGAGGCCACTTTAGGCCAGGTGATCAACTGGTATCAATCGGCCGGTGGGGTGGGGCCCGGTCACATCGCTGGGGATGCACCGCTGCGTGACTGGCACGTGATGGTAGACACCGAAGAAGATTTGCCGCCGCCGGACGAATGTAACCACGTGATCGTTTCCCCGGCCAAAAATGTGGATGCACTCACGGCCTCGCTGGGGCAAGACGGGCAGGGGGCGACTATTACCGGATTGGTAGGACGGCCGTTGGACATTGACATCTTTCTGCCTAATCATAACAGTCTCTGCCAGCAAATTGGTGCCCCAGATCACCTGCTGCCAGTTAATGTCACGCTCACCCTGTTTTATAGTCAGGAAGAGATTGACCGCCTGGGCATTTCTGAATTTGACCTGCGGCTGCTACGTTTTTATCGGGGCAATAACGTTTGGGCCTGGGGGCCGGTGCTGGCCCAAAACACGGAGCTGAACTGGCTGTCTGCCACAATAGATTCAGATGGTATTTACGCCATTGGGTTTGTGGGCTCGCCTTGACGGCTCGCAACGAACCCTACGCTTCCCAAACCTCTTCTCCATTCAAAACCTTTTGCAATAGTTTAGGGAACTTGTGACGATTGATAGGTTTGCTAATGTAACCGTTAAACCCTTTTGCCCTGGCTTTGGGCATAGCCGTGTCCGGGTCTGAAGCAGTTACGGCCACAATGGGAATGTTTGCCAGCTTTGGCTCTGCTTTGATCAGATCGAAAATATCAAAACCAGTGACCTTGCCGGGAAGCATAATATCTAACAAGATGATATCTGGTTTTGAAGCAAGATTGATCATATTGGACAGGGTTGTATCCCCCCAATGATCAAAAGGGGTATTGGCGCCATGTTCCTTGAGCAAAACACGAATGATGGCCAGATTGACCGAATCATCCTCCACTAAAAAGATTGTCTTACCTTCTAAAAGCATCGTACTCTCCTTAGTGCCGCTGTTTTAGGATACATACCAGATCGACGCTCCGTCTAGCATCTTGTGTATAATCTGGGGAAAAAGCTCTCGCATAATTGGCTTACCAATCAGCCCGTCAAAGCCTGCCTGCTTCATTTTGTTGACTTGTTCGCCCATCACACTGGCAGTAAGGGCAATAACTTTTACCTCTCGCAGGGTTTCATGCTGTCGCAGTTGGCGCAGCATTTGGTACCCGTCCAGCGGGTGTACCCTGATGTCCATCAAGACCAAGGCGGGTACTTCTGTCAGGGCCTGGAGTTTGGCTGCAAAATCTTTGCTGTCTGGCCATATCTCAACATGGGTGAAGCCCATGACGTCACACAACAACTTCTGCAGGATAGAACGGCTTATTGCTTCGTCTTCGATACAAAGAATAAAGGGTTGTGTTTGGTGCATAGTAGTTACCGACAAAGCCCTCACATGGTGATCAAACCGTCTCAACTGTATCTTGAATGACGATAGCTGGTTGGCGTAAGCTGAAGTTGTTATCCTGTTTTTGCGGATCGTACGGCAAGAAAACATGGAATACCGATCCCGATGCTACCTCGCTTTCAAACCAGATACGGCCGTTATGCATTTCCACCAACTGCTTGGCAATAGGCAGACCTAAGCCGGTGCTAAGTATGTTATCTAGATTGTGCTGTCCCTCAGCAAATGATTGAAAGACAAGATCATAATCTTCTTTGGCGATGCCAATGCCTGTATCTTTTACAGTCATTTGAATGCCCTCTTCCAGGGCTTCGGCCGTAGCGATGATCTCCCCTTCCATCGTATATTTGACGGCATTTGAGATCAGGTTCAGCAGAATCTGGCGAATGCGCCGCCTGTCACCCATGATATGGGGTAAATCGTCCGGAATGTCGGCGACCAGGTCGATCTGCTTGTTTTTTATGAGTCCTTTTGCGGTAGCCAACACACCTTTTAAAATTGTGTTTGTGTCCAGATCCTCAAAGACCAGATTCATCAAACCAGCCTCTACCTTTGTCAGATCCAGAATATCATTGATCAGGCTCAAGAGATACTGGCCGCTGTCGATGGTCTTCTGTAAGGCATCTTGTTGTTCCAGGTTTACCTCTCCCATCAAGCCATCAACGACAAACCCCGTAAGATTGATGATGGCGTTGAGAGGCGTGCGCAGCTCATGAGACATGTTGGACAAAAATTGCGTCTTAAGTTCACTGGCTTTTTCAGCTTCCTGACGAGCAACGATGGTCTCTTCAAATAGCTGTGCATTGCGCACAGACACGGCGACCTGATTTGCCAGAGAGCGGAGCAAACTGGCATCCCCTTCGTCTAGACCAGCAATTGTATCTTGCTGCACGTCTAACACGCCAATCACCTGCTGGCCCCATAGAATGGGCACGGCCATCTCCGCATAAGTATGTGGCAGCAGTTTGTTGGGCAGCCAATCAGATTCTTCGCGCACATTATCTACCCAAACCACCTCACCTGTGCGAGCCGCACGGGCTACCAGACTGGTTGAGGCGTCGAGCAAAATAAAGTGGCCGGCCGTTTTCATCTGGACGCCAGCTTCGCCGCTGCCAGCCACCATACGTAGTCTCTGGCCTGCGGCATCCAGCATGTAGACATGGGTGTGATAGTAACTAAAACGACTCTTGACCTGGTTGACCAACTCAGTTAACAGTTCATCTAAATCGAGAATAGATGTTAAATGACTGCCGAGATAGGCCAGGGTCTCCAGGCGGGCGGTGCGGGCTGCCACACGCTGTTCCAGCGTATCGATCAAATCGCGAAGCGTCTGGTCACGCGCCTCGATCTGTTCGGCCATCAGGTTGGCATGCTGGCTAATGTGTGTGATATCTACTTGTGCTGATGGTGGCAGGCGATGTTGATAATCACCAGCGGCAATTGTATTGATTCCCTGGGTCAACTGACTTAAAGGCGCTGTCAAGAACCTGCTGATCAGAAGCTTGTTCACGATGATGACAGCAATAATAACGATAGACAAGAGGGCCGATGTGCCAATTAAGATCACCCGGCTGGCTCTTATAATGGCAGCGGTGCTAAGCGATAATTCCACGCGCCCGATGGGCTGCCCCTGAAAATAAATGGGCCTCTCCTCTGAAATGACTTCTTCACCGGCCACGGCCGTGCTTCTTTCATAAAAAATCTGACCGGTTTCATTCCAGATGCGGACAGTGACCACATTGGGCGTTCGTAAAAATGCTTCGGCCGCTTGCTCGGCAGCGTCGGTGTCTACGTTCCATAAAGACACGCTTAAAACACCGGCTAATCTTTCAACAGACTCCGTTGTTTGTGTTTCCAGATCGTTACGTGCATCCTTGAGGATAATAAAATAGCTTGTCAGACCAACGATGAGCGTGACAATAAAGATGGTTAAAACCAGGCCTAACGTTAAATCGCGTGCAATGGTTCGCTGGCTATATCTGGCGAGGATTTTCCGAAAATTCATAGGGACACCCTTTCGGGTACTGCTGAAATCCGGCAGTTTATTCATTGTAACTCTGATAAAACACCAGAACATAGGTTTAAGAGAAATAAATCAAGGATAATCATACAATAAAAATTAACCCGCTAAAAGAAAAGTTACGGCCTTCGGCAGCGTCTGAGGGGGGGAATTTAGTCTTGTTGATACACTAATAGCAGAAATAACAGCGTTTGTGATTGAGGCGCGCTGCAGCTACCGTCGCCAGGCGTTTGTAGCCGTGAAAGGCATGATGCCACCAGGGTAATTCCAAAGTCCAAAGAATGAAAAGATGAAAAGAACCTCCAATCAGTTATTCTTGTAGGTAGCAACCAAAAGAAAAATAGAAGGAGGTTCAGATGCAACCAATGATCTTGGAAGAC
>WYBM01000030.1 GCA_011525915.1 Ardenticatenaceae bacterium
GGCCGGCCTGGGCTACCGTGGCGAAAACGCCGACAAGTTGGCCTTGGTAGGTGATTCACTGTCCAGCGACCAGTTGGGCTTCATCTTCCCCAAAGGTAGTGACCTGGTTGAACCGGTGAATATGGCTTTGCAGGTGTTGAAAGACAACGGCTTCCTGGAAGAAGTCAACCTGAAATTCTTTGGCCCTGACTTCACCATTACGTACGAAGACCTGGAAGGATAACCGTATTTTCTGGGTTACCACCACAAACAAAAATGCGCCAGCGTAACTGCTCTGGCGCATTTTTGTTTTCAGGCCATTTTACGCTATCATCGTGCCACCCACTGAAACAAGACAGGAGGAGAAATGACAGGCCCAGAGATTCAAACACAACCAGACGAGACCTGGCGCAGCAGTTGGCGTGAATTCCCCTGGTGGCTCATCGCCATTTTTACTTTCCTGGCCCTGATGGGCTTACTCATTCTGAGAAGCATCAACTTCAATGAAGCCTTTAAGTTTATTGTGCCCGGCATTCAAGTCACGCTGTATACCACCATGACAGCGTTTGCCATTGCCCTGGTTTTAGGTCTGTTGGCGGGGTTAGGGCGCATCAGCCGGAACACGGCCGTGCGCAACATCGCCATCACCTACGTAGAGTTTATCCGTGGCGTGCCTACGCTGGTTTTAATCTTTACTGTCGCTTTTGTCATTGTCCCCCCCGTCTCTGGTGCCCTGGGCGTTGACAACCGGGTGGTGACTGCCAATACACGGGCCATCATCGCCCTGGCCGTCATTTACGGCGCCTTTCTGGCCGAAATTTTCCGCGCCGGCATAGAATCCATTCACAAAGGACAGATGGAAGCAGCACGTTCGTTGGGCATGACATACACTCAGGCCATGCGCTACATCATCTTGCCCCAAGCCATCCGTAACATCTCTCCCGCTTTGGGCAACGATTTTATTGCCATGCTCAAAGACTCTTCACTGGTATCAGTGCTGGCAGTGCGTGATGTTACCCAACTGGCGCGTTTACATGCGGGCAGCACATTCCGCTTCCGCGAAGCCTACCTGGTGCTAACCTTTCTCTATTTGACGATGACCATCATGCTGAGTTTACTGCTGCGTTGGTATGAACAACGAATTGGCAAGGACAGGGGTTGACATGGCTGACGACATTATTGTGATTGAGGATTTGTACAAATACTTTGGCGAAATCCAGGCCGTTAAAAACGTTAATTTGCGTGTGCGCCGTGGTGAAGTGGTGGTTGTGGTGGGCCCAAGTGGGTCAGGCAAGAGCACCGTGCTGCGCTGCATCAACCACCTGGAGGAGCCGACACAAGGCGCCGTGTACATAGACAATGTCCACCTGGAAGATAAAAGTACAGACATCAACAAAATTCGGGCAGAAGTAGGCATGGTCTTCCAACAATTTAACCTCTTTCCTCACCTGACGGTGCTGGAGAATGTGACCATCGCCCAAAGAAAGGTACGCAAACGGGAGAAGGCAGAAGCCGAGTATATTGCCATGGAGCAGTTAACCCATGTGGGTATTCCCGAAAAGGCCAGCGCTTATCCGCGCCAGTTGTCCGGAGGGCAGCAGCAGCGGGTGGCTATTGCCCGAGCCCTGGCCATGCAGCCCAAAATTATGCTCTTTGACGAACCAACCAGCGCCCTTGACCCGGAGATGATCAAAGAAGTGTTGGACGTCATGCTGCAACTGGCCCAGGAAGGGATGACAATGGTGGTGGTGACCCATGAGATGGGGTTTGCCCGCGCCGCTGCCAACCGGGTAGTTTTTATGGATAATGGCCAGATCGTGGAAATTGCGTCACCCGAAGTGCTGTTTGACAGCCCACAGCATGAGCGAACAAAATTATTCTTGAGCAAAATTTTAGCCCATTAAGGTCAGAGATGAGAGATTGGAGATTCGGTCATACGCCATGCTCCACGCTCTTTCACAAGGAATGTTATGACCGACTTACTGCATAAGCCTGGTTTTTTGGGGACGGCCGCCAATTGGGCGGCTGACATGACGCTGCTGTTAATGGTTCTGATCGCCTTGGGGCTGACCATGGGCGTGATCATGGCCCGGCGGCAAAAGTACGAAACTCACCGCTGGATACAAACCACGGCCGTGGCTTTAAATGTTGTGCTTGTCATCTGGCTCATGATATTACCTTACCGAGATTTTGTTGCCCCAGGCATTCCACAGGCATTGGGCCAGCCTTTTTATCTGGTGACAACCCTGCACGCGGTTGTTGGCTTTTTTGCTTTTGTCTTAGGCATCTTTATTGTTCTGCGTGCCAATGGGTTGATGATTGCACCGCTTAAGTTCCATAACTACAAACTGTTCATGCGTACTTCTTATATCCTGTACCTCATTACCATTTTCCTGGGGCTGTTGGTGTACTACTTTTGGTTTGTGAACAACCCCAACCCACCAGTTTACCAGTAAGCCGGTGCAGCCGATGGGCGCCAAGTGCTGTTGATGTATGCCCGCCTTCAGTGGCCGCCACCAACAGATGTGGGCCATCACCCCAACTGCTAAGACCTGGCTTGACAAGATGTATTTCGTTTGTATAGTGGCATGAACGTTGCATGGAGGCACGTAAGAATGGCAGATGGCTATCGTTTATTTTTCAGGGAATTGAGAGGTAGTTTTAACCAGACAGAGATGGAAGAGTTATGTCTGGAATTGGGCTACGATACCGGCGAGGTTTTTACACAGCTGGGCAACCCAAGCCGGATGGCCCAAGATTTACAAGAGTTCGCCCGGCGGCGCGGCCAGGAGCAGGAACTGTTAAAGGCGGTCGCGGCCGCCCGGCCCCACCTGGATTTAACGCCCTATGGATTAGAATCCGGACTGCCGCCAGGGCCCAGGAAACCCCAGCTGCCTGACAAACCTTCGCTGCCACCGCTCAAAAAGAAAAAGGTCTATATCTCCTATGCCTGGGGTGGAGAGAGCGAGGAATTTGTCAACCAGCTGGACCAGATGTTTCAAGAGAAAGGCCTGAACATTGTACGCGACAAGCGTGACCTGGGCTATAAGGGCAGTATCAGCGAGTTTATGCGCGAAATTGGGCGTGCCGGGGCCATCATTGTGGTTATCAATGACAAGTATCTGAAATCACCGAACTGCATGTTTGAGCTGTCTGAGATTGCCGGTCATAAAGATTTTCGCGATCGGGTGTTTCCTGTGGTCTTGTCTGATGCAGACATTTACAAGCCGGTGAACCGCATTAAATATGTGCAGCACTGGGAGCAGGAGATTAAAGCGCTGGACGAAGCCATGAAAACCGTATCATCGGCTAATTTGCAGGGCTTTCGGGAGGAGATTGACAACTACCAGACCATTCGCAATACCATCTCAGAGCTGACTTTTATTTTGAAAGACATGAATACGCTGACACCAGAAATGCACCAGGACGGGGATTTTGAAGTGATCTATACAGAAATCCAGCGACAACTTTGATTAAGTCATATTCTTAGACAGTGAGCAAAAACCTTCGCCTCCTTCTTAGCCGAAGTAAACTGACAACCTTTCTGGTTTGTCAGCGCCGGTTTCAGCTGCGTTACCTGGAACAACGGCCGTGGCCAGAAGCCCCCTTACCTGAAACAGACGAAACACGATTGGAACGCGGGCGGCAATTCCACCAGTTGGTGCAGCGTCACTTCTTAGGGCTAAAGGTAGAACCAGCCGCTATTGCTGACCCAGGGCTGCGCCGCTGGTGGCTGACGTTTGTTCAGCACCAACCAGGGCTGCCCCACGGCCGTGCCCTGCCCGAACTCACCCTGACCATTCCCATTGGTGCGCATCTGCTTCATGGCCGTTTTGACCTGCTCATGCTTGGTGAAAAGGAGGGAGCACCCTTTGCCCACATATTTGACTGGAAAACGGGCAAGCCACAAACGGACATGACGCTGCGTAACGATTGGCAGACCAGGTTGTACCTGGCCATGCTGGCGGAAGGAGCACAGGCACTGAGGGCAGACGGCCGTCACTTGCTGCCAGACCATATCGCCATTACCTATTGGTACACGAGTGAACCAGATATGCCGCACACCATCACCTACAGCCAGGCATGGCACCAGCAAAACTGGGCCGAGATCAGCGCCCTTGTGGCCCACATTGAAGCGCGGCAGGGGCAGGGCGGCATTTGGGCCTTGACCGATGACTGGTCACAATGTCAGGCTTGCGCCTACCGGGTATTGTGTGAGCGACAGGGGGCCGGCCCCGCCCTGTCTTTAGCGGCCGATGATGAGTCAGCCCTGGACAAAGACGTGGAATTTCTGCTGGAACCAGGCCTGCCCTAACTCATGACGCTGGACGATCTCCACTTTTTACGCTCGCCGGAAGGGGAACGCTGGCTGCAAGAGATAGCCACTTCCCCCATTACCCCCCATAACCACCTGCAAATTGCCGCCTCCCTGCGCCAACATCTGCCAGCCAACCAGGCCCGGGCGGTGTTGGAAACGGCCGTACTCAGACAGCAGGCAGCCGCCAAATTCAGCCGCGCTGAACAGATGTTTTTCACGCGCCCGGCGCTGGAACAGGCTTCATCAGAAGTGGTGGCCCATTACCGCACCACCCGATTTGTGGCGGCCAGTTACAGCCACATCGCTGACCTGGGATGCAGTGTGGGCGGTGACGCATTGGCGCTGGCTGCACACGCCCGGGTCACCGGCGTAGAGTGGGATCCATTACGGCTGGCGATGGCCCAGGAGAATGTACGTGTTTATGGGCATGGGGCTAATTTCCATCCGCTGCAGGCCGACCTACAGGAGCTGACCCCATTTCCGGTAGATGCCGTTTTTTTTGATCCTGGGCGGCGAGATGAACGCGGTCGTCGTTTTTATTCTGTCCATGACTATCAGCCGCCGCTCAGTCTGATCACCCGCTGGCACAACGGGGGGGTGAAGGATACGGCCGTGAAAATAAGCCCTGGCGTAGATTATGCGGAAATCCCCCCAACGGCCGAAGCGGAGTTCATTTCCGTTTATGGGGAAGTCAAAGAGTGTGTTCTTTGGAGTGGTGGGCTGCACAGTGGCCGACGGCGACGGGCGACATTATTACCGGGTGGGCACACCCTTACCGATGCAGACATGCCCACCATCGCGCCAGCGGTAATGTCACCCCAGGCCTACCTCTATGAACCAGATGGCGCGGTGATTCGGGCGCATCTGATAGAAGCGCTGGCCCATCGGTTAGAGGCCAGCAAGATTGATGCCGAGATTGCCTACCTGACGGCCGTGACAGCGCAGGCTACTCCTTTTGCTCATTGCTACCGGATTGAAGCTTATTTTCCTTTTCAACTAAAGCGGTTACGGCACTATTTACACGCCCGGAACGTGGGTCAGGTAACCATTAAAAAACGTGGTTCCCCATTGGACCCAGATCAATTGCAACAGCAGCTGCGCCTGCGCGGCCCTAAGGAGCACCATCGTATTGTATTTTTGACACACATTCAGGGGCAGGCAGCAGTAATTATCGGTCACGAAGGATAATACATCATCAGTGCGCGCATTACCAATTCATCCATCATTATTCAAATAAGAACGCAGCACTTCGCGGAGTTTACGAATATCAAGCGGTTTCGGTAAATAATCATCACAACCGGCTTCCAGACAACGTTCCCGATCACCTACCAAAACCTGGGCGGTGGTGGCAATAAGCGGCACCGGGGCCAGCCGGTCATCCGCCTTAAACTCACGGGCCAGTTCCAGGCCAGAGATTCCGGGCAAGTTAATGTCTAACAATATAATGTCCGGTACCGTCTCCGCTAAAATCCTTTGGGCTGCATAGCCATCAGAGGCTTGAATCAGCTCATGCCCCTCTGCCTCTACAATCCGCGAGACTAACAGCATGTTAACGGAGTTATCCTCAACGCATAATACTTTTTTGCGTATTATATCCATAATATCCCTTCGTAAGTTCCATTCACAAATTAAACCACATTAGAAAACTGACCTCTTGCCCGCTCTTTGTTTAAAGATTATTGCCGATGACCTAGTCAGGCTTATTCTATCTCATCTGCCCCAAATGTGTCACCTTCTTTTTATTCTATTGCTTTATACCCTTTATAACCCGTGGGTGGTAAAGCAGTGACTATTTACAAACTAGGCAGCGGACCGGTACCTGGTTTACTGACGGGCGGGGCGTAAGGTAAGGTGAAAAAGAATGTACTCCCTTGTCCGTACACACTTTCAATCCAGATATCACCTCCGTGGAGTTCCACCAATTTTTTAGTGATCGGCATGCCTAGACCGGTGCCGGTAGCGGCCCGGTTCAGGCCACCATCTATCTGGCGGAACTGTTCAAAAACAATGCCGGTGTTTTCTTCTTTAATCCCAATACCTGTGTCCCGGATGGCAATCAAGACACGGTCGCCCTTGTCATGCATAGAAAGGGATACACTGCCTTTTTCGGTGAATTTGATAGCATTACCCATGATATTCCACAGTATCTGCCGCAGCCGGGTGCGGTCTACCTGGATGGTAGAGATCTCATCACCCAGATCAAGATACATATCCAGGTTCTTTTCCTGAGCCAATGAGGCGGCTGTGGCCATGATATCTTGAGCCATTTGCCGCAGGTCCACTTCTTCGTAACGCAGTTCCATACGCCCAGATTCAATCTTGGACATGTCCAGAATCTCACCGATAAGTTCACGCAGGTGACGGCCGCTCTCACGGATGAGGCGCACATCTTCTTCCATGCGTTCATTCAGGTCACCGTCCAGCCCTTCAAGCAGCACGTCGGCAAAGCCAATGATAGAGTTGAGCGGCGTCCGCAGTTCATGGCTCATGCTGGCCAAAAATTCAGATTTAAGCCGGTCAACTTCGCGCAGTTTCGCCGATGTTTCTACCTGGTCAGCATATTGACGAGCGTTTTCCATGGCAATAGCGATCTGGGAAGCCAGGGTTTTTTGGATTTTCAGGTCTTCGGCCGTAAACCCTTCTACCTGGTCAGATTGCAGGTCAAGCACGCCAATGAGTTTATCACCGACGATCATGGGGACGGCCATTTCGGCTTGGGTGTTGGGCAGCAGGGGGTGAGGCAAGAAGTCAACGGTCTTACGTACGTTATTTTCCAGCACACCCTGGCGCGTACGGGCCGCCCGGCAGATCAAGGACTCGGCATCAATGTTAATTTCGCGCCCCTCCAGGGTCATCAACCGCCCCACATTGCCGGCGCCCGCTTTGAGGATAAGTATACGGCCGGTTTCATTGAGCAGGTAAATATGGACATGGTAAAGATTAAAACTGCTCTTAGTCAGGTCTACCACGGCTTGCAGCAAGGCATCAGCTTCCAGAATAGTAGCGGCGGCCGTGCTAACCTGGGCCACGGTTTCCAGCTCGGCCGTTAATCTTTCTTGCTCAGAAAGGGCGTCTTGGGTTTGCTCAAACAGGCGGGCAGCTTCCAGGGCTTCTGCTACTTCTTTGGCCACGGCCGTTAAAAACAATGTCTCTTCATTGGAAAGCGGCCGCAGCGGATCATCTTGCACTCCTAAAACGCCAATGGTCTCGCCGCGTATTTGCAGTTGGGCAGCGGCTGGCGCATCTGGGAGGGCGGCCGGTTTTTTCTGGTGACGGCCGTTTCGTTTATTGCCATTGGTGGGCGTTGGTAGCGCAGAGCTTACCGGCTGCACCCCGCCGTGGCCAAACTGGTAGCCGCTATGCTGCCGGCGTGTAGACTTGTACTCTCGCCACCCTTCCCGGGTCATTTGCCGCTGCAGCACATTTAACTCACGCAGACGCGCTTCCATCTCTTGCCGCAGGGTGGTGCTTTCAATAGCTACTGCAATCTGCCCGCTCAACCCATTCAGCACCAGTTGGTCATTTTCATTCAAAGCGCCGGCCGTATCACTTTGCACATCCAGGATGCCCAGCACCTCGTTGCGCAGTTTAATGGGAACGGCCAGTTCGCCTTTGGTGGCTGGTAACAGGGGGTTTGTTCGGTGGTCTGGATCATCGGTCAGGTCTGGGCGCAGCAGCGATTTGCCTGTTTCTGCTGCTTTACCCACCAACCCTACCCCGATAGGCACAGAATGGTTCATCGCCAGCATTTTCTCGCCAACCACACCATAACCAACCGTCAGGCCTACAGACTGCATGGCTGGATCATACCGTAAGAGTTGCGTATGGTAATAACCAAACTGCTCTTGAATCTGTGTAACCACACGTTGGTACAGGTCATTCAGGTCAGTGGCACTGGCAATCTCCTGGGCAATTTGTGTAGAAAGCGCCACCTCACGTTCGCGCCGCGCCAGCGATTCCTGAACTTCTGCCTGTAAGCGTTCACGGTCAGTGATGTCTTGTACCAGAGAAGCGACACCAATCATTTCCCCTTTTTCATCAATCAGGGGGGTGTTAGACCATTCACATGTAATGATACGGCCGTCTTTGGTAAGATTGTCGTTTTTGCTGGTAGAGCCACCGATCTGGCTTAGCAACCCCGCCCACACAGCGTCTACATGGGCGTGGTGCTCTGGCGGAATGATCAAACGGGCATGTTGGCCCAACACTTCATCACGCATATAGCCAAACACACGTTCCGCCGCCAGATTCCACTCCTTTACCCGAAAATCCAAATCCCATTCAATCACGGCCAGGGGGCTTTGTTGAATGAGAATAGCCAGGCGCTGCTGAGACGCCTGCAATCTTTCTTCTGTTTCTATACGGTCGGTGATATCCCCATACGCCCCTAAAATACCAATCACGTTTCCGGCGCCATCATGTAATGGGGCTTTGTTTGTTTCTGACCAGATGCGTTTGCCGTCTGGCCGGACCTGTGATTCGATGACACCCAAAAGTGGGGTGTTTGATTCCATCACTTCCCGGTCAATTTTGTGGAAAATATCAGCCTCTTCTTTTGTCCAGGTAAAATCATAATCAGTTTTACCTATCAACATTTCTGGCGAGGCCACACCCGCATCATTAGCAAAGTTTTGATTACTGCCCAGGTACACAGAGTTACGGTCTTTCCAAAAAACAGCTTGTGGGATGGTGTCTAACACCAGCCGCAGCAAGGCCTCACGTTCCTCAATTTGAGACTGGGTGGCGCGCAAAGTCTGTTCCGCTTGCAGGCGCACCATCACATGAGCCAGCGTATCGGCATAAAGCGCCAGTAAGTCCAGCTGGTAAGGGGCTAAAGGTTTGCGCTTAAGCAAATTATCAGCAACCAGATAACCCAGGACGGTATCTTCATACCACAAGGCAGACATGGCGTTCCAACCCTTGCCTACTGGGCGACCATCGTCAATCAAAACCCTTTTTTCCCAATAGCTAAAACGCTTTCGGTGGCGAAAGTTATCTAAAACATCCTGATCCGTGACTTCTTGCTTAAAATACCGTTCGTCGCGCAAATTGCCTTCGTCATCTGTGCCAAAAGTACCGGTCATCATGTTCGTGGCCGGGTCATACAAAAGCAGCCCCAGGCGGTCAAACCCCAATTGCTCGCGACCAAGGTTAATAACCTGTTGGTACAATTCGTCCATGGTACCAGACCGGGACAGCGCCAACCCCACTTCCTGCAAAGTTTGCAGTTTCTCCTGGAACTGGCGAGCGGCCTCTTCATCACGTTTGTGCCTAATCAGATGACCCAGAGCCTCGGCATAAAGGGTAAGAACATCTACCAGGTAAGGTGGCGGCGGCGCGCCAGACAAGAGGTTGTCAGTCGCTAACCAGCCAATGCCTTTGTCACCTTCCCATAAACCGGCTACGGCATTCCAACCCTTGGCGACGATCTCTCCCATGTTCCAGAGGTCTGCATCTTCGTAGGCAGCATTAAGGCCCTTGGAACGGATAAGCTCCAATAGAGGGCCACGCAGTTCGGTGGTCAGGTGTCGTTCATCCACCACTTCCCCTTTGCTGTTTGTGCCAAATGTGTGCTGCTGGCACTGCCGGTTTTCATCATACAGAAGCAAGCCTAAGCGCTCAAACCCTAATTCTTGTAACCCCAGTTCGATCGCCCGTCGGTAGAGCGTATCCTGATCTGGCGCCCGCTGCAGCTCAAGGGTCACCTCTTGTAATGCCTGCAGCTTTTGTTGAAACTGCCGGGCGGTTTCTTCGCTCTGGCGCACCAGCACTTCAGCTTCTTGTAACTTCGCCACCTGGGCCTCAGTTTGGGCCACATAGCGGGCATTGGCTATGGCCGGGCCTATGGCTTTGCCAATGGACAGCAACGTTTCATGCTCCTGCTCTGGAAAGCGTAGTTTTTCATTAAACAACAAATTGATCACACCCAGAGCCTGTTCCTGGTATAACAAAGGAACGTTGATAATGCTTTGGAAACCCTGCCCGGCCATTTGGGTGCGCAGCTTTTTGACGGCCCGTTTGTCACGGCCCAGATCATCACTGGTGATGATGGTCTTGTTGGTCACCGCAAGACCTGAAAGACTCCCCTTTACAGGAATAGCATTTCCGACCTTAAGCGTATCATCACCCCCTTTGGCAACCAACAAAATGAATGTATCAGCCTCTGCGTCCAGGCTGTACAAGGTCGCCAGGGGGGCGTTTGTATAGTTCATCACCAGTTCTGTGGCCTGATCAACCACCACCTCAAGGGTTAATGAACGGTACAAAACGTCAGTTATACGGTTGATGACGGCAATAGATTCCGCTTTGGCCTGAATTTCCTGGTAAGAGCGGGCCAGTTCTGCTTCGGCCGCAATGCGTTCTGAGATATTATCGATCAGGGAAGCTACACCGGTAACCTGCCCGTTAGCATCCACCAGCGGCGTGTTGTACCATTCACAGGTGATGCGACGGCCGTCAGCGGTGACATTGTCGTTGGTGCTGCGTATACCCTCGGTTTGGGCCAGCAATCCTTGCCAGATGGCATCTACCTGTTCATGATATTCCGGGGGAATGATAAAACGTGCGTGCTGACCCAGCGCCTGCTGGTGTGTGTGGCCAAAAATCTTTTCAGCAGCGCTGTTCCAGGCTACCACTTCAAACGCCAGGTTCCACTCGATAAACCCCAGCGGGCTCTGCTGCACCAGATGAGACAGTTTTTTTTGCGACTGTTGCAAGGCTGTTTCTGTACGCTGCTGCTCGGTTACATCACGGACCACGCCCAGGTAATTTTCAATACGGCCGTCTTCATTGCACTGTAGGGTAATGGTACACAAAATGTCGACAGGCGTGCCATTTTTATGAAGCACCCGCAGGGGCAAATCTTTGACGCTCTTTTGCTGTTTTAGTAGTTTGGTTATCTGTGCTGGGATGCCTGAACCGCCTAACATATCTGCGGTTGTCATGCGCTTAAGGCTACGGCGTGTGTAACCTACCATGTTCAGCAGGGCGTCATTGGCTTCAATAATCTGGCCTTCATAGTTAATGATAAAAACGCCATCCATGGATTGCCGGAACAGAATTTGGTATAAGTTGTCTGTTTTACCCATGTTACGCATCCTCTTGGGGTGTGTCGCTCTGGTCCGAACCCAAATAGACAAAGGTTTGGCGGCCCAGGGCCTGGCCTATTTCCTGCACAGCCATACGCATAATGGTATCTACATCCGCCGAACCACGAATCTTGGCCGCAACTTCACGCAGCCGCTGTTCACGTTGGGCCCGCGCCTGCTCCTGCTGGAATTGGCGTGCATTCTGAATGGCAATAACGGCTTGGTTAGCCACCGCACCCAGCAGGTCAAATTGGGCGGCAGTGTAGTAAAATGGCTGTTGGCTTTGCATAGCAATGACACCGGTAACTTCTGCCCCCAGGCGTAAGGGAACACCCATCCAGGTGCGGGCCACCATGCCGATGGAATCAATACCGTTGGCCTCTAACCACGCTTCAAGGCCGTCCTCTAAAAATAAACCTTCACCCGTCTGGATAATGAACTCTGTCATGCCATTACCAAACGAACGGGGGCGCCAGTTGACACGCTGGTTATTTTCCGTAGCGATGGGGAAGTAAATCTCTTCTCTTTCGGGCACATGTATGGCCATATAAAAGTTAGAGGTATCCATAAGCCGGGAAATGTAACGGTAAACGGCTTCCAGAAGTGATTCTTCATCGGGCAGCAGGGTTAATTCACCTACCATTTCGTTCAGAATGGCCAGTTCACGAGCGCGCTGCTGCGCCTGGTCAAACAGGCGCTGGTTTTCCAGGGCCAGGCCGAGCTGTTCCACAATATCTTCTGCGGCCGTGACCTCCTCTTCTTCCCACAGCGTCATCTCTTCTTTCTCAAAACCTAACACACCAATCACTTCGTCGGCATACTTGATGGGCATGGCCAGGGCCAGGCCATTGCCAGAGGGGGTGGCCTGCACGGTTCGCTGCGTCTTGAAGGCTTCAATGATGGCCGGATACCACACATCGTCAAGCTCATCCTCATCCCTGGCTGCAGATGGCGTCTCACCCTGGGCCGCATGCCCCTGCCACTGCTCACGCACATACCGGCGCTGCACGGCGTGTACTTCTGCCAGCGCGGCTTCCAGTTCTGCCGTGCGCTCTGCCACGCGCTTTTCTAACTCCAACTGGTACCGCTTTTGCTCATTCAACAACGCTTTAATATCATCGATCAGGTAGCCAAAGCCAATGGCCAGGTCGGTCATGACGTCAACCCCTTCAGGGATTTCAATGTCCACGTTCAGATCGCCGGTGGCGGCAAAGGCCAATGTGTCCAGGATTGCCTGCCCTTGCTCCTCTACCATCTTTCTATACTGTGCATAAGTTAGCTTTTTTGCCATAACTTCATCCCTCGGCCACTTCTACTGCCATGAGCCACACACCTACAATTTTACTTTACAGAATATCCACGTTTCTCTGCCGCTTTTAGCGAGGCCAGCGCTTGTTGTTCACTTTTAAAAAAGCGGGCTGGGTTTTGTTCCCCATTTACTTTTGTAATGAAGGTGACCAGAACATGGACAATACGACTGGCGTTGATGATGGCCGTGGGGCCAATGCGCGGGTCGCCGCCGAGTTCCGTGAGAAGGTGCCGGGCAACGGGAGAGAATCTGCCGCTCTTACGGGCGTCAAAAAGTGACCGCAGCGGGCTTTCTGGCGTCGCCTGTTCCAAATAGGGTGTTAGATCTTTTAAAAAGGTGCGCACCGCCATCTCATCAATGTCACCTATTATTTCTACACGTAAAATGCCATCGTCATCCATATAGATAGTATGTGCCATAGTTCCTCAATATGTCCGTCAGAACATTTCCGTTTTCCGTCGCTCCTCTTTTAGCCAGGTGACAGCTTCTTCTTCGCCATCAAAAAAACGCATGACGTCCTCCCGCCGGGAGACCTTGATAAAGAATTTAGCCATCAGACGCGTCGTGCGAGATGAATTTATCAGGGCAATACGGCCTAGGCGAGGGTCTTTAGAGAGGTCAGCAAAATACCGCCGGGCTTCCGCGGTATACTTCCCGTCTCTTGATGAGTCAATGACCGCATGTATCAGGCGGTCTGGGGTAGCCTGCGCCAGATAAGGTTCAACCTCTTCAAGGTAGGCCCTTACGGTCTCGCCATCAATATCACCTATCCAGGCCACGTGTACAATATCATCGTCATCCTTGTACAGTTTGTAAGGCATTTCTTTCTCCTAAAACTAACTTTGGCTTGCCAGCCGAGCCAGAACCGCTGCTGTCGCCTTAGAGTATCCTCCTGAAAACCAGGCATTACTTCATTTCCGCTTTTTCTCGTTCTTCTTTCAACCAGGCCACGGCCGTTTTTTCATTGTCAAAAAAGCGCATGACTTCATCTCGCCGGGAGACCTTCAGGAGGAAGGTAGCCATCACACGGGAGGTACGGGAAGCATTGATTACGGCAAAACGGCCCAGGCGGGGGTCTTTTGTCATCTCTGCAAAGTACCGCCGGGCTTCCGCGGTAAACTTGCCATCTCTGGCCGCATCAATGAGCGTATAGATCTGGCGTTCTGGCGTGGCGTTCGCCAGATAAACTTCGACATCTTTTTTATAGGCCCTTATCACATCGCCATCGATGTTGCCAATCCAGGCCAGGTGTAAAATATCATCGTCACACATATATAGTTCATACGGCATTTTACACTTTCCTTTTACTTACCTTCAGGCCAGAACCGCGGCGGTTGCCATCTCAGGGCATCTTCCTGAAAACCAGTTGGTTTTGTGCCTGGCGCCATTACTTCGTGGCCGCGCATTTTGCTCATGTTTTCTTGTTTTCATCCTCCGCCTCGGTTTGTGTCGACGTCTGTCCGGTGATGCCCAATTGTACGGCTGACTTTGAAGCACCCAACAGCTGTTTGAGCTCCTGTTGGGCTATTCGTAAGATGGTCTCCTGGTCTGTTCCCCGCCGGATCTTGTCGGCGATGGTCCGGACACGGCGTTCCCGTTCGGCGCGGGCCTGGGCCGTTGCCAGTAACCGCTTGTTTTCAATCACCGAACTAAGCATGGCCACAATTTGCTGCATCAGGCTTTCATCGCGCTCATCAAAAAAGTCAGTTTCATTACTGGCCACGTTTAATGTGCCTATGGCGCGGCCACCCACCAGAAGGGGAGCGACGCGCACAGAAGTAAGGGTTCCCTGAGTTGTTCCCCGAATCAACCGGTTTTCTTTAATGGCTCGCTCCATGGGTGTGTCAGACAGGGGAATCACGGTGCCTGCGGGTGCATCCACTTCCTGGCCACACACGGCGACAACCTCCATGCTTTCACCGTCTGGGCGCAGCAAGGGCAGGCTGGCCCGATCGGCCTTCAGAAGTTCGGCCGTTCGGGTGACGGCAATATCATAAACCTCAGACAGTGTGGCGGCATCACCCAGGTTGGCGCTGATCTCATTGAGCAGCGCCAGTCGTTGTGCCTGTTCTTCTGTTTCGGCCAGGGCACGTTGTGTCTGTTCAGTCAGACGCAGGTTTTCCAGGTGGGCGCTCAGGCGTTCGGCCACGGCCGTCATAATATCTGTGGCCTCATCGTCCAAAGCCCCCGGCTCTGTTAACATCAACTGACCCACAGCCTCACCCTGAACCAGCAGCGGCTGCGCCAGGGTGACCGCCCCATTGGTTTTGCTTTTCTTCGAACCTTTTGTCTGGGGAACCGCTGGTGACAGGAGTGTGATCTCTTTCTGGTCATACCCGTAAGCCATGCCTTCGCCCTGGCTGGTGGCCAGGTAAGATTCCCAGCCTTCGCGCCGCAAACGCCGGGTAATTTCTTCCAATTCTTGCAGTGCAGCTTCGGAACGGGCAAAGGACTGTGCATTTTGCAGCGCTACGCCAATCTGGGCGGCCAGGGTTGCTTGGATATGCGCATCTTCTTTGTTAAACCGGTTGATCTGGTCTGCCTGCACGTCCAGCACACCCAGCACCTCATCACCCACAATAATCGGCAGGGCCATCTCTGATTTTGTGTGCGGCAGCAGGGGGTGGGGCAAAAATCCCAAATCTGCCTGCACATCATTCACAATAACGCCCTGTCGGGTGCGGGCGGCGCGGGCCACCAAAGATTGGCGTTGGCGTAAGGGGATGGTGCGCACTTGGGCCACCATTTGCCGCCCTATTTTACCGGCGCCGCTGGTTAGCACCAATGTCTCACTGCCGGGGGCCAACAAATAGATGTGGGCATGGTATAGAGAGAACCGTTCCTTGGTCAGGTCCACCACTTGTTGCAGCAGTTCATCCACATCACGGATGGTGGTGATGGCTGTGCCTACTTCAGCCACAACGGCCATATCGGCCGCCCGTTTTTGGCTTTGCTCAAAGAGAAGTTGGTTGTTCAGCATGACGGCCGTTTGTTCTGCCAGCGAGCGATAAACTCGCTTGTCTTCGTCAGAAAAGGTCTGGGGATGGTCCCAGCTAATATTCACCAGTCCAGTCCAGCTGCCTCGTGTTCGCAATGGCAATGTGGCCGCGGCCCGGATGCCAGTCATTTTCATAATTTTGCGGGCAGCCTCATCAAGTTGTGGATCGGCCTCAACATCACTGATCAGAAAAGCCTCATCCGGGTTGCGCATCCAGGCGCTGGTACCGGGGAAGTCTTGCAGTTGGAACCTTGTACCCACGGGGTAAACAGCCGGTTGATCTGTGCTCCCTTCTGGCATATTTACCCAGGCAGCCACTAACTCTGCCCACTCTGGTTCACCACTTTCGTTGGTGGCTATGGTAAACAGGTTGGCTGACTGAACCTCACTCCCCATCGCCGGCAAGACAGCCGCTTCCAATATTTGATCCACGTTTGTGATCGCGTTGAGTTTGGTACTCATCTCATACAGCCGTTCAGACTGTACCAGGGCTGCTTCCAATGCCCGTATGGCTTCTTCCCTGGCCAGGGCGGCCTCTCTTCGATTTAAGGTACTCACCAAAATGTCGCTCACCAACCGCAGTAACCCAATGTCGGCTTCACTCCACTGCTTTTCCTGGCGTACCGAATCAAAACCAATAAAGCCGATGGTGACACCGCGCGATACGATGGGCACGACAATAAGGGATTGAATGTCTTCAGCTTCAAACTCCTCTTTTTCCGCCGCAGCCTCCGCCGGCAGGTCAGCGACACGCGCCACGTGAAAGACCTCTTGCCGCCTCATAGTCGCCGTAAAGTAAGGCAGCGCCTCGGCTGGTAACGCCTGCAGCCGCTCTATTTGCGGCGCAATGCCGGCCACGCACCATTCATGTGTATTGGTCATGGTCTGGCCATCTGGTGAGAAGAGGAACTGATAAGCCCGATCTACACCGGTAAATTCGCCGAGCATGGCCAGGGCATTCTGAATGCCTTCGTCAAGCTTGTTAGCAGGCAAATTCAGGAAGTTAGATGAAAGCGCGCGACCCAGTTTTTCAATATCAGCCTGATGCTGAATAGCCTCTTCCGCTCTTTTCATATCGGTAACATCGTGAACAAAACCCAAAATGCCCCACACCTGGTCTTGGGTATCACGTAAAGGCACCTTAATCGTGTTTAAATAGCGGGTTTCGCCACCTATTATCGACGGTTCCACATCTATCACCTTCATCTGGCCACTGTCCATGACTGCCCGGTCATCCTCCCAGAAACCAACAATCCCTTTTTCAGGGTTGCCCTTAACGAGCTCTTCAGGGAAACCAATATCCAGGTCATTCTTGCCAATGAAGGTTGCTGGCGAGAGGCCCATAGCCCTGGCGTAACTCTTGTTTACCAACTGGTAACGATGCTCCCGGTCTTTGATGAAGATCCAGTCTGGTGTAGCATCAATGATAGTTCGCTGCAAAGCTTCATTTTCACGAATCGTTTCTTGTGCCTGCTTGCGTCCGGTAATATCAATAAGGGTAGTGATGATAGCCGGCGCACCCTGATAGGTAAACAAACGGGCCGAAAGCAGCGACCAGAAATGGTCACCGTCGGCGCGTTTGAGTTCCAGTTCGTAATTGGTAACACTGCCTTTTTCTAGAATCTGGCCCACCATCGTCATGCGATCTTCGCTGTGGGCATAAAAGTCAAGTGTTCCTTGCTCCAGCAAGGTTGACAGGGGCACCCGTACCATGTCTGCCAGCAGTTGGTTGGCGTATAGAATTTTGCCATCGGCCGCTCGGGAGATAAGCATAGGTGTGGTGACCGAATCTAGAATGGTGCGGGCGCGCTCATTCGTTTCTTGTAGTTCGGCTGTCTGTTGCTGAGCCTGGGCGTACAACCGGGCATTTTGCAAAGCTACGGCAATCTGAGAGGCCAGGGTTGTCTGAATGTTGACATGTCGTTGTGTAAAACGGTTGACAACATTTGCCTGTATGTCTATGACCCCCAACACATGGGTGCCCATGAGCATGGGCACGGCCATTTCCGCACGAGTTTCTGGCAACAACGGGTGTGGTAAAAAGCCAGGGTCGGCCTGGACGTCATTGACAATAACACCCGCGCGGCTGCGGGCGGCACGGGCTACCAAAGACTGCTCTTGCGAAAGCGGGATTTGCCGTTTTTCTTCCACCATTTGCCGCCCCACTTTGCCTGAACCGGCCACAAGTTCCAATGTATCACCGGCTTCGTTAAGCAAGTAGACGTGAGCGTGATACAGCCCAAAACTGTCCCTGATATGGTCAACAACCGCCTGGAACATTTTCTGGGGATCAAGAATAGTCGACACGGCCGTGCTGATTTTAGCGACCGTGTTCAGCTGCGACGCCATTTGCTCCTGGTCTACCAGGGCTTCTGTCAGCGCTTCTGCGGCCTGAATGCGTTGGGTTACGTCACGCCCTACGCCGCGGAAGCCAATGGGGGTGCCCTCCTGGTCACGGCGCAGCAGCACGTACGTTTCCAGGTGACGGGTACGGCCGTCTTTGCCAGTGGCCTCCCACACAAACCCCTTAACGGGCTCGCCTGTCTTTAACACCTGGTTAAAGGTGGCTGTCACCTGCTGAGCCGTTTCTGGCGTGGTGCATTCGCGGTAATTCATGCCCAGCAATTCGGTATGTGGATACCCCATCACTTCGCCCAATTGCTCATTCATGAACGTAAACGTGCCGTCCAGGTCTGTTTCATAGTACCCATCTTCAATCCCTTCTAACACAGTGCGGTAGCGCGCTTCACTGGCGTGAAGCACCCGTTCCATCTCTTTTTGGGCGGTAATGTTGCGGATAATAATGACAGAACCCAGCGTCTGCCCTTCGTCATCTTTAAACAGGGTGGCGGTAGATTGCACGTCTATGATGTCCCCCTGTTTGGTAAAACGGCGGGTCGTCAGCAGGGGTGCTTTGCCAGTACTTAATAACAGGCCAATGGCGGCCATTGTCTCTTCGCGGCACTCTGCGGGCACAAAATCCAGGCGGCGGCCAAACAACTCATCCAGGTGCCAGCCAAATACGTCGGTAAAAATGGGGTTAATATAGGTCACCCGGCCTTGAGGGTCATAAATAACAGAAGGGTCAGGCGATATATCCAGCATGGGGCGGTATATGTCTATACGCTGTTGTAATAGATCGGAAACGATTATGGTTTGTTCTTGTTCTGTTGCCATATGCAACTCCTAACCAGCTTTTTGGCGCTTTTTATTGCCGCCATTTACGGCCTGAGCAGCCGCTTCTTTGCCTAACTTAAGTTCAACCTGGGTATATTTGGCGCTTAGCGCCTGGCCCAGCTCTTTTACGGCCGTTTGCAAGGCACTTTCCATGCTCAACGAGCCTTGAATCTTTTGGGTAATCTCATTCACAATGCGTTCACGCTCAGCCCGGCGGCGGATGGCGTCAAATTGCTGTGCATTTTGAATGGCCACCCCAATGGTACTGGCCAGCGTGGTCAACAGCCGTTGGTCAGCGTCATCAAAAATGTGCATGTCGCCGTGACTATTCAGGCCAATGACACCTACAACAGCGTCACCCACAATAATAGGCACGCCCAGGTAAGACGAAGGTGTCTCCCCACCGCTGCCGGTGATGCGCCCGCCTTTTTCCACAGCCTCTTCTGTAAAAGAGTCTGGATCAGGTATAAATAAGATAGGCTGCCGGTTTTGAATGATCTGGCCCGTAAAACCGCTGCTCTCATCTAACCGCCGCGGCGCTTGCGTGACACGGCCGTCTTCGTGAGAATGGTAATAAGGGAAGGAGATCAGCTGCGAGATATTGTCATATAGGGCAATGTAGGCGGTTTCCGTATGGAAGGTCTTTTGTAGTAGCGGGCCTACCCTTTCCACCAACCCTGTCAGATTTAACTGAGAACTGGCCACTTCTGTCATGGCATTAATGGTAGCCAGTTCCGCCGCGCGTGCTTCTGTTTGTGTAAACAAGCGAGCATTTTGCAGTGCGGTGGCCACCTGAGAAGCCAGGGTAGCCTGGATGTTGATATCCTGGGTCGTAAAATGATCTACTTCGTCTGACTGCACGTCTAACACGCCAATCACTTCGTTACCTAAAACCAGCGGCACGGCCATTTCCGCACGGGTATAGGGCAGCAAGGCGTTGGGCAAAAAACCCTCATCAGCCAGCACGTCATTGACAATCACACCCCGGCGAGAGCGTGCTGCCCGCGCCACCAAAGATTGCTGGCTGTCCAACGGAATGGTGCGCCCCTCTGCCACCATTTGGGCGCCGGCTTCGCCGGCACCCGCCGCTAACTCCAGGGCATCCCTGGCCTCATTCATCAGGTAAATGTGTGCATGGTACAGGCCAAATTTATCTCTGGTCAGGTCAACAACATCTTGTAACAGTTGAGAAGCATCCAGGGTAGAAGCCACGGCCGTGCTGATCCCGGCCACCGTTTGCAGTTCCAGGGCTCGCTTGGCCAGCGCTTCTTCAAATTGCCGCCGCTCCGTAATATCTTCTGAGATCCCCAACAAATACTTCGGGTTTCCGGCCGCATCCACAATGGGCACTTTACGGGTGTGCAGCGTACGCACCCCCTGGTGTGCTGTCTGAATCGGCTCATCTGGTATTTCCACAGGCATTCCATTTTTCAGCACTTCTCGATCTTTGGCTATAAAAAATTCCGCCTTTTCCTTCGGGTAAAAGTCATAGTCGGTTTTACCCAGGAATGTTTCCTGCGGCTGACCCACAATATCAGAGCCGGCTTTGTTCCAACGAATAACACGTAAATCTTCAGCGTCTTTCACAAACAACATCACCGGCAGGTTCTCAATCACTGAGTCTAAAAAGCCCGTCGTTTCCTGCAGCTCGGTGGCGCGTGTTTGCACTTCATTAATAAGCAAAATGCTGTCTACCACCGCGGCCGTTTGGGCGGCAATAGAGCTGTATAAACGCCGGTCTCTTTCTGTAAACACATGCGGCTCCGTCCACCGAATGGATATCCCGCCTAACAGGCGATTACCCACAGTCAACGTCATGATGACAAAGGCTTTTGTCTGCGTCTGCTCAAAAACCGCTCGTGAGTCAGGGTCAACACGCTCGTCTCTATCGACGTTTTCTACCAACAACACCCCTTCTCTAGCAGACAGCCACAGGTGGGCAAAAGGCATTTGTGGCAAATACAACCGCGTACCCACTGGCAAAAGCGGTTCCGGGTTGGTCGTCGCTGCAGATCTGGCCCATTCCGGTTCCCCGGCTGCGTCCAGCTCAAAAACAAAAATTGTGCCTTCATCCGCCTCGTCGGCCAGAGCCGGAGCACTGGCAGCAAACACAATCTCCTCAAAGGTCGCAGCAGCATTAAGCCGCTCGCTGACGTCTAGCAACACCTGTACTTCTTGCAAAGCGGCTTCTGTTTGCGCAAACAGACGCGCATTTTGAATAGCCGTGGCCGCCTGAAAGACTATCGTTTCCGCCAGGTGAAGGGCCCCCTCTGAAATACTATCCCCCTCTGTCAACAAATCCATGCCCACTGTGCCGATCACTTCATTACCTACCATCATAGGCAATATGGCCAGCGCCTGGATGCCCTGCTGCGCAAACAGGTCACGCACCGGTTCTGTTAAGGGATGGTGCAATGCGTCAGCGACCACCACCGGCTGCCGTGTACGCATCACCTGTTGGGTTAAATGATTACCTTCAAGCGGAATCTGTGCCCCCAGGACACTGGTGGACTTTTCTGGGTCAAATTGCTCAGCCACAATGGTGAGCATTTGCTTTTGGGAGTCAATGAGGGCAATACGCACCTGGTCTACTCCCGTGCCTGTTACCAGACCCCGGGCCACAATATCCATGGCATGGTGAATATCCAGTGACGAGCTTAACTGTGTCACTACCTGGTTGACGAGCGCCAGTTCTTCTGTACGTTTTTCTGTCTCCGCCAATGCGTCTTGTGTTTGGGCAAAAAGACGGGCGTTTTCCAGGGCGACGGCCATGTGGTTGGCAATGCCCATCAACAGCCCCAGGTCATTCTCCGTATAAGCATTGTATTCGTAGCTTTGCACAGACAAGACACCAATCGGCTGGGTGCCCACCATAAGGGGGGCAAAGATAGTAGACGGCGGCAGTTGGGCCTTGCCCAACGTAGGGGCGGTTTGTGAGGCCACAAGGGCTTCATGCTCCTCTGGTGTGTGATTATTAATCACCGGCTGTTTGGTAGAAATAACCCGGTAAGACTGGCTGTTCTCGTCCAATGGGGCTGGCTCTTGCTCGTGCTGTTCGCCGCTGTCATAAATATACAGGTACTCCATGATGTTGGTGGCGCTGTCATAACGGCTGACAGAAAAGGCATCTACCACCATCACCTGGCTTACCTGGTGGTGAACGGTCTCCAACACCTGCTCAATATTTAGCTGTTGGGACACAGCCTGGGCCACCTGGTTGATTACGGCCAATTCTTCGGCCCTTTCCTGTGTTTGGGTGAAAAGGCGGCTGTTTTCTAAACCAACAGCCACGTAAGAGGCAATACCACTTAACAAATCCACATCTTCTTGTGTAAAAACGTCAAATTGGAAACTTTGCGCCGACAGAACGCCAATGACTTGTTGGCCCGCCTGTAAGGGGACAAAAATCATAGAGGCCGTCACCCGGTTGGCCTTGTCGCCGATCAGAAAGTCAGGTTGTTGTTCTTGAATAGCCTGGGCTTCGGCAGGTGTCAGATGCACTAACACGCGTTCGCTCGTATGGATGACCTTATGCGAGTGGCTGCTGGGGCTTAATGGTCTGGTGAAGGGTTCTATGCGCTGCCCGTCTTCGACTATAAGAGGGTAATCCATCTCTGCAGTATCTGCGCGGTAAAGGGCAATATGGAAAGCGTCCATATTGATAATATAAGAGACTTGCTCATAGACGGCTTCCAACAACTGGGTAGTTTCTACTTGCTGGGCCACGGCTTCAGCCACCTGGTTAATAGCTGCTAACTGGCGGGCGCGGGCCTGTGATGCTTCAAACAAGCGCTGTGTTTGGGCTACCGCGGCTGCCTGGTCTACCAGACTGCTAATCTGGCGAATATCATTGGCATTAAAGTCACGCGTCATAGAAGCCTGCCCGGTTATAATGCCAATCCACTGATCACCGGCTAACAAGGGGAACACAACTGCACTGTGCATGCCCAACCGCCCGGTAAAAAGCTGCCGCGTTGTGTCATCTATTCTGCTTTCGGTACCAATGTTGTTAACCACAAATGGCTCATGCCGGGACAAAAAGCGACCAATGGGGTATTGGGCCAGCGAATACACGGTGCCCACCGGTCCTGGAGAAGGTTTGTCGCTCGTTTCCCACACGGCCGCAACAACCATAGACGCAGGCGGCTCATGATCCCAGGGCTTGTCAAAAAACAGCAGATTGGCCCGATCCATTTCCTTTAGTTTTGTCGTTTCTACCAGGGCCAGAAGCACCTCATCTATGGTGGCAGCCCGTACCACCCGCTCACTACCGGCATAAAGTTGGTCTGTTTGGGACCGCGCCAGCTCCGTTTCTTCAAACAGGCGGGCCCGTTCCAGCGCTTCGGCCACCTGCTGCGAAATGGCGTCCAAGATGGCCTCGTTCTCTGGTGAGATGGGGGCATCAGCCTTACCGCGAATACCCAGCTTGCCAATGGTGATACCACGCACCTGCACCGGCGCTGCGTATGTGTGGTCGGTCTTATTCATCACCTCTTGTACGGGAATAGGGGTGTCACCATTGGTCGGTTTGCTGCCGGCCAGGTTTGACCCCAGAGGGTACACCGCCTGATGCGTAGCCAGGTACCCTTGAATTGACCGTTCGCGGGCGGTCATAAACGTTTCCCAGCTCTCACCGGTGATCACCCGCTGTAGGGAACTGAGTTCTTCCAGGGCTTCTTGTGTTTGCTGGTATTGGCGGGCATTTTGCAGTGCCACAGCCACCTGTGAAGCCAGCGTGGTATAAATGTTCAGGTCTTCCTCTGTGAAGCTATCTTTTTGGGTTGACTGTATGTCCAGTACACCTAGCACCTGTTTACCGGCAATAAGGGGAACAACAATTTCGGCGCGGGTATCAGGCAAAAGGGGATGGGACATGAAGTCAGGTTCGGTTGTGACATCATTCACCAGAACGCCCTGTTGGCTACGAGCCACTCTGGCCAGGAGGGTTTTTGAGGTCTTCAAAGGAAAACGCAGCCCCTGGCTGACAAGTTGCTCATTAACCATACCGGCCGCGCCGGCCAGAACAAGATCATCTTCTTGCAAGGTGAACACGGCCGTCTGGTACAAACCAAACTGGCTCTGGGTCAACCCGGCCACTTCTTGGGCCAGCAGGAAGGGGTTACGCGTGGTGGCCACGGCCGTGCTGATCCCCGCCACTTTTTGCAGGCTCTCAGCCTGCATTTGCAGCCGGACTAACAAACGTTGGTTCTCAATATACCCACCAATGCGGCGGCTCACACTGCCAATCAGGGCGCTGTCTTCATCACGAAAGTCCAGCGCATCATCCGTATAGGCAATGGTAATACGCCCCACCAGCTCGCCACGAATACGCAGCTCTTCCACAATGTGCCGCGACAGGTCTATGGCCTGGGCATCTCCGTATACTTTGCCATCTAAGGTGATGGCCCCTATGCAGCTCTCAGCATGGGCCATGGCCTGTGGTACACGTTCCATGACCCAACACATAAACTCGTCCAGGTCCGAAAGTTCTTCGGCCTTGCGCCCAATTTCATTCAGCAGGTTGAGCTGCTTCAGCCGTTCTGAAAGCTGCTGCTCCATCTTTTTACGTTCGGTAATATCCTGAGAGATACCAATAAGGTATTTAGGGCTGCCGTCTGCCCCCATCACCGGCGCCTTCATGGTATGCAGATAATACACCCCATCAACACCTTCTACACGTTCTTCAGAAATATCAACCACTTTGCGGCCGGCAATAACCTCATAATCCTGAGCGGCAAAGGCAGCGGCCGTTTCTTCAGGGAAAAAATCATAATGGTTTTTGCCTTCAATGTCAGCGGCTGGCAGGCCCACCAATTCTTCCATGCCCCGGCTGACGCGCACATAGCGCAGCTCTTCCGTTTCTTTTACAAAAAGAATCGAAGGGATATTGGCCACAATAGAGTCCAGAAACAGCGTGGTTTCCGTCATTTGGGCCGTTAACTGTTCCTGGGTATGGAACAGGCTGGCATTTTCAATGGCAATGGCCAGCTGCCCGGCCAGGGCACTAAACGCCGGCAGGTTGTCTTCGCTCAAGGCGTGTAGTTCATCACTTTGCAGGTCAATAACACCCACAACCTGATCCCGGATCACCAAAGGCACAGACATTTCAGAACGAATGTCTGGCAATACCGGGTTGGGCCGGAAAATGGGGCTGATATGGACATCGGGCACAATGATAGCTTCCTGGCGCACCACGGCCGTGCCATTAATGGAATTTTCGTCCAGGGGTAATGAATGGTTTCTGCTTAATAGTTCTTGCCCGGCCTGCCCCGTGCCGGCCCGTAATATGAGCTGCTGCGTCTCCAGGTCTGTCAGATAAATTTGGGTATAATGAAGATTAAAGCGATCCCGAATCAGGTTGACGGCCTGGGTTAACAGATCATCCAGATCATGAATTTGTGAAATTACCCGGCCTACTTCCGTGGCCAGGGCCAGGTCACGGGTTCGTTCCCGCACCCGGTCTTCCAAGGAGTGGCTTAATACCTGTAATTCCCGGTTGGCAGTGGTGAGCTCTTGCTGGCGCACATCTTCCAGGCGATCCCGATATTGGCTGGTGGCCAGAATGAGGGCTGCTGTCGCAATTAATAAGCCGGATGTAGAACCCACAATAGCAAAGGTGACGCCGGGGATCACAAACGGCATCACGATGACAAAAATGATATTGGTCAGGGCAAAGATAAAGGCATCACGCAGCGACAGCATGGTGCCGGCCAAAATGATGATGGGCCCTAACCACAAAAGTGCCGTGTTAGTGCGTACTTCTGCCAGGAAAAAAGCAGAGTATATAAACCCAACCAACACCGTCATCGCCACCAGCGGCGCGTAGCGGTAATGTCTGGTCCGGCTCAACCCATAGGCGCCAAAAAGGCCTATCGTGGCTACAACAGAGACAGCCGACGACAGGGGCGATGCAAAAAAGCTGCCGGAAATCATGCGGACCACAATACCTACACCCGTCAGGCAGGCAAATATCAGCGTAATCGTCGCCTGGTAGCGCGCCCGGCGGCGCTCGGCAAGATCGGTAACTGCCGCTGACGGTCTGGCCAGACTATGCAGAAACCGGGCAAGACGAGAGCGACTTTCTGTCTTTATCTCGCCTTCAGAGTTGATTGGTACAGTCATAACAATTCTCCAATCGGGTCAGGTAAATGAGTTCAGCTGTGGCCGTTGCCACCATTGGCTGGCGCTGTTTCTTTTTCCAGTTGGTCTTCCAGATAAACAAACGCTTCCACCCCCAGGGTGCGGCTGATTTCTTGGGCAGCAGTTCGTAAAACAGACTGGGCGTCTACGGCCGAGTGCACCCGGGCCGTGACTTCACGCAAAATTTGTTCCTGGCGGGCGCGGGCCTGCACCTGTTCAAACAGGCGGGCGCTTTCAATGGCGATGGCTGCCTGGCTGCTCACGGCCGTGAGCAGCCGCAAATGCTGTTCATTGTAGACATTTGCGGTGGTATAACTTTGAAGGCCTATGACGCCAATAGCCTGGTCGCCCACGATCATCGGTACACCCAGCCAGGATTGGGCCTCGCTGCCAATTTGGGCTATGCCCAGCCCCTGCAAATGCTGCGGGATGTTGTTGGGCATGAGCAGCGGCTGCCGGGTGCGTAACAAATATTCCGTCAGGCCGGAACCGGCGCGCCGTTTACCGGCATGCCAGAGTGTCTTACCCTTGGTAATGTCCAGCACAAATTCAATTTCATCCTGTTTGGGCTCATACAGGGCCACGTAGAAGTTGCTGGTATCCATAAGGCGGCTGGTATATTCATAAATGGTTTCCACCACCGCATCCACACTCAATTGTGATGAGAGGGCGCGGCTCATCTCATTCAGGGCGGCCAATTCTTGAGCGCGTGCTTCGGCATCGGCCAGCGCCTTTTCTGTTTGCGCCGTCAGACGCAGGTTTTCCAGGTGGTTGCTAAGGCGGGCGGCTACGGCCGCTATCAGGGCTTCTGTTTCCGCGGTGGCGTCTTCTGGCGGTTCCGCTTCCAGGCGACCAACCGGTTCGCCGCGGACAATCAGTGAACTTTGCCAAGTGACCGTCTCCGCCCCGTCATCTTTAGAGTCTAACGGGCGGACAAGGCCATGATCATAAACAAAACCACCCGTGGGCAAGTCCAAAGAAAATTCTTGCCAGCTTTCCCGCGTCAGGCGGCGCACGGCCGCTTCTGCCTCTGCCTGGTAATGCTCTGCCTGGGCCAGCAAACGGAACCCTTCCACGCGCCGGCCAATTTGCTGGGCAATGTTGGCCACAAATTCTTCCGCCTCTCGTGTCCATTCATGTTCAGGATCGACCGCCACCGTCCCCATAACTTCGCCGTTCACCTCAATGGGAATGGCGATGCCCATGGCCATTGAAGAGACATCGGCAATGGCATCCTGAACGGGCGTCAAAGCTACCCCATTGTAAGAAAAGCCAATTTGCTCCCGGCGGTCAATGGCGTTCAAAAACGCTTCCCAACTCTGGCGTACCTGGAACTGCCTCTGGGCAATCACCTCGGCCTGGGCCTGCCCTATATCCTCAAAGAGGTGCGCGTTACTAATAGAGATGGCCAACTGCCCGGCCAGGGCCTGGTAGGCAGGCAGGTTGTCAGCCGATAACCCATTGACCTCCCGGCTTTGCATGTCCAATACCCCTACCACCTGATCGCCTACCAGCAGCGGCACCGCCAGTTCTGAGCGTGTCTCTAACAGCAGCTTGTTGACCCGAAATTGGGGATCATTGGCAGTATCAGCCACCAGCACAGGCACCTGGCTGGTTGCCGCCCGGCTGTTTATAGAACTAGCAGATAAGGAAAGCCGATGGCCTTGGGCCAGCAGTTCCTGACCGACACGGCCGGTACCGGCGCGTAAAAACAGGTTACGGCCAGGGGTATCAACCAGGTAGATCTGCACGTAATACAAATCAAATCGCTCACGGATACGCTGCACGGCCGTGTCCAACAACTCATCCAGGTCCCGAATTCGGGACAGGTCACGGCCAACTTCGGCCGCCAGTTGCAGGTCACGCGTCCGTTCAGTCACCCTGGCTTCCAGCCCTATCAACATGGCCTGTAGCTGGGCGGCCATATCATTGATGGTGGCTGCCAACATGCTCAACTCACTGCTAGCGACAACATTGGCCCGGGTTTCCAGATGACCGGCGCCAATCTGCCCGGCCGTATAGACCAGCGCTTGAATAGGCGCCGTCATTTGCCGTGTCAGCGCCACAGCCAAACCTATGCCAACCAACAGAGCAATCAGCGGGGCGCCAATGGTTGCGCCTTGCAATTGCCGCCCAATGGCCTGCGTGGCGCTCAAGCCAGCTGCCGTCAGACTGCTGCCAGCCTGGGTAATATCGGCGATGAGCGGTGTTATGGCTTCAGCCGCCGCATCCGTGGCGGCAATGGAAACAGCGATGGCCGTCTCTACTTCTACCAGGGTGTCAAATGTGGTTTGGTAATCATCTATCAACTGCAGCAATTCTGCTTTGTCTGTTGACAATAAATCTGAATCCTCCACCTGACGCTTAAATGTTACTATCAGTTCATGAACACCATCTACATCCTTTTGTTCACCACGTAAAAGGTAATCTTTTTCCCGACGATGTATTTGCAGTATGGTCAGCTGCAATGAGTCTGTCAGGGGATGATCTGCTAAAAACGCCTCTATATCTTGAATATCTTGACGAAACGCTCCTTCCAGGCCGGTATTGGTAAAGCCTCGCTGCTCGATCAGGTCAACCGTTTGTTGAAAGTTAGCTTCGTAGACATCTAATTGTGGCTGCAAAGCCGCCAGGTTTGTTCTGATCTGGTCTGCTTCTGGGACAGAACTATCGCTGATTAACGTTTCCAACTGCGTGGCGATCATGCGTATCTGCTGTACATCTCTGGTATTCTGTCGGGCAAAGAGGAAGCGAGCCTGGGCCAAGCCTTCATCTTGCCAATACAACAAAAATCTTTGTTCGCTCTGGCGAGCGCGTAACAAATTGGCTTCCATTTGGGCGGTAGTCTGTTCGATGACTGTTTCTTTGTCGATGGTTGTCTGGAAAGTGTTTAAGACGGCATACATGCCATATAAGGTCACGGCCGTGACCAGAATCACCAACAACAACATCAAGCCGAAGCTCAAGCCAAGCTGTGTTTGCATCCGCAATCGGGTAGTCTGCAACACCTGCAAGAACCCAAAAACAATCACCAGGATACCGGCCACCATGATTGAAGCAATGACTGAACTGGGCACAAGTGCCACCTGCTCTGGCCGGGAATACGCAGCAAAGCCCATGATCACCGCCAGAAGTATACTGAGGCCTATGATGATTCGAACCTGGCGCCACGGCAGCGTCAGCAAACCCATCCCCGAAGAGACAACGACCAGAACGCCTATAGAGCTAATGGGATTATTGCTGGCGCTGCCCACAAAAGCGAAAAAGATGGCCGCCATCATAGTGCCTATTAACAGGCGCGCGCCCCAAACGGCCTGTCCATGACGGCTAAGCCAGACACACACAAGGGCCGCAGCGCCAATAACGGCCGTGGCTGCCACACCAATGTATGTTTCGTCCAGGGCAACTGCGCTGTATAGGGCATAGGCCATATATAACAATGCGGCCACCGCCAGCACCACACCCACACGGAAGGTATTTTGCTCTCGTTTTATAACCTCGTCTGACGCTTTATTATCAGTTGAACTCATAGCGTGTTCTCCACAACTCTGTTGTTAGGAGCGGGGGTTGCCGTTGGTACGGCCGTTGCCCTTCGTTTTACCCAATTGCACAGTAGCTTGCTTAATGTCCAGTGCCTGCACCAATTCGTGCGCTGCCACCTGCAAGACGCTTTCGATAGTGGCTGCCTGCTGGATTCTTTGCCCGATCTCATTTAATTTTGTCTCTTGTTTAGCCAGGGCTTGGGTGC
Organism: Ardenticatenaceae bacterium; assembly: GCA_011525915.1. Taxonomy (GTDB): domain Bacteria; phylum Chloroflexota; class Anaerolineae; order Promineifilales; family Promineifilaceae; genus CAADGU01. The sequence continues at coordinate 29,758 of WYBM01000030.1, forward strand.
TTTCATACAGCCGGGAATTTTGAATAGCGATGGCCACCTGGCTGGCAATGGCTTCTAACAACTGGACATCCTCATTGGTCAGGCCGCCCATCATGTCATGCTGCACGTCTAACACCCCCAATACCCGGTCACGCAGCAGAATGGGAACCGCAATCTCCGCTTTGGTATCTGGCAGCAGCACGTTGGGCCGCCACTCTTGAGAGTGCGTCACGTCAGAGATAAAAATAGTGGTTTTGCTGGCCGCGGCTCTACCTACCAGCCCCTGCCCGGCAACCAGCGTGTGACGTTGGGCCAGCATCACCTGGCCAGCTTCGCCTGTACCACCCACCATGATCAGATTTTTTTGCTCGTCATCAAACAGGTAAATGTGCGCATGGTAATACCCAAAGGCGGTCTGCACCTGTTCTACAACCTCTATCGCCAGGCGATCCAGGTCTAAGATAGTAGATAAACTGCGGCTGACTTCCGTACTGGCCGCCAGCGCACGGGTACGCTCGGCCACACGTTGTTCCAACCCTTCAATAGACTCTTGCAGCTGGCTGGTCATACGGTTAAATGTAGCCGCCAGCGTACCAATTTCATCTTCGCTTTCCACGGTTGCGCGGGCGGCGAGATCTCCCTGGGCTACCTGCGCGGCCGTCTCCGTCAGTTTGGTGATCGGCCTGGTTAATATCTGCGCCACCACGGCCGCAGCTATCACCGCCGCCGTGACAATGACCATACCCAATAAAATATAGATCTGCTGCTGGCGCCGTACCGGCGCCAGGATTATCTCTTCCGGCTGGAACACCAGGGCCGTCCACCCTGACCGGTCAACTCGTGGTTCCGCTCCCAGGGTAGTCACAAAACTTAAGGCGGCTAAACCAGACTGCCCATCTACCTCACCCAACACATACACGACCTCTGGATCTCTAAGCTGGTTAAGGATTGCCAGCTTCTCTGCCTCCACGTTTTTCAGTTCATAGCGTGTATCACTGTAACCCTGATAGCGCAAAGTCTGTAATTCGAAGCCCTCATTAAAATGCACTTCCACCTGCATGGTTTCATCAGTTTCAGCCCGCCGCAAAGAATCTGCCAGCGGCTGCAGTTGGAAGGTGGTGAACAAAACGCCGTTAATGGCGCTGCGACCGATCTGGTCTTCTGTGCGCACAGGCACGGCAACGTTGATAACCGGGACGCCCGTGTCAGGGTCTTCATGGGGCTCCCCCACATAGACAGAACCAAACCCACTGGCCACCGCATCTAGCCACCAGGGCTCCTGGCTGAAATCATACTTTTCAGGCCGGTCAGAGGCGGCCACCAACCCACCATATTTATCGGTGAGTATCATTTTATCGTGATTAGGAAAGGTCTGGCGAAAAGTCAACAGCTCCTCAGACGTAGAATTATTTAAGATGATAAGAACCAGTCTATCTGTGGACGCAGCCCGCTGCCACTGTGACTCCAGTTCAGCAATCTGGGCGGCAATATCTTCAGGGGCTTTCCCCTCATAGAAGTTGTTTCTAGCTTGCACGGCCGTCTGCAAAGCCTGGTTTAAAGCTAATGTTTCTAACAGATTGATCTGTCGCCCTACCAATTCACCCACAGCCAACGCCTGGGTATCGGCCAGGGCCGCCAGGTTATGGCCCAGCTGCTCAGTCAGGGCGCGGCGGGTGGTAATGGTGACCACGGCCGTGACACTAAAAACGGCCAAAATGGCCACGGTGACCGTGGCCGTAATAAGCTTGGTGCGCAGGCGGTAGCCGCGAAACTGGCGCACGATGATGAAGCCATACAACAACAAAACGGGCCCGCCAAAAAGATAAATATACGTGTTCAGATTAGGAATAGACACACGTGTGTCTGCCCCAAATATATCGATGATTACAGACAAAATAGCCACAGCGACAGTGGCAATCGTGGCGGCGGTCATATGCCGGGAAGGCAGCGTCTGTGATGCCAATTGAGGAATCAGCAATGTAATGAAGAAACCGGCAGCTAAACCCACCCCAACGGCCAAAAAGTTGGCCACGATCATAATCATAAAAATGGCAATAAACATCAACCACATACCCGAAGCAATGTAACCTCTCCAGATAAGGAGCAGCACAATGGGCATAAGCAGAGAAAAGCCGCCCGTCAGCCACAGGATAGGTATGATTTCAAAAACCCTCAATTGGGTAATGAGGAAGATGTATGTAACACTCGATGAAGCAGCGACGACCCACATAGCAAAGGCTGCATAAAGTGCCCACTTCCGCCTCCTGGCCGCCTCCAACCTATCTTTTTCTCTATAAATTACGCTGAGGTTCTCATTTGTCATGACACACTATTCTCCACATCCACTTCCAAAGCCGGGCCATCAGACGGGGAAACTCTGGGACTTGGGCCCAAACGCACCCGTGTGTGCGGGGCATTCACCGCCCGTCCTACCTCACGCACGGCAATCTGCATGGCACGTTCCACGGTGGTGGCACTTTGAATTTGCTGGCCGATCTGGTTGATCAATGCTTCCTGTTCGGCTCTGGCCTGAGCCTCTGCCAGCAGTCGGGCGTTTTGCAAGGCCACCGCTACCTGCCCGGAAATAGATAACAGCAGGTCGGCATCACCTTCACCTAACCCATAGACACGATTTTGCTGAATGTCCAAAACCCCCAGCACTTTATCGCCCAGCGCAATGGGCACGGTCACTTCTGATCTTGTGTCGGGCAGCAAGGGGTTGGGCAGCCATGTTTCCACCTGAGTGACATCGGGCGCCAGTACCGGCTCATTGGTACGGACGGCCCGGCCGACCAACCCTTTTTCCACCGGTACTGTATGCCGGCGGGCTACCAGTTCCGCCCCGGCATGGCCCGCACCCGCCGCCAATTCCAGCGTATCACCCTTTTCATTAAGCAGGTACAAATGGACCTGGTAATAGTCAAAGGCATCACGTATTTCGTCAGCCACCTCTTTCACCAATTGTACCTTGTCCAGAATGGTAGAAACATGCCGGCCGATTTCCGCGCTGGTTACCAGGGCCTGGGTACGTGCGGCTACCCGAGCTTCCAGATCAGCATTTAACTGTTGCAGCTGGTTGTTGGCCTCAGCAGCCTCCGCCTCACTGGTCTCCGCGCGCTCCAATGCCCGGTTCAGGTTTTGCAGCGTATAAGCCAGCACAACCCCCAGGATAACAAATAGCGTACTGATAATGACGAGATCAGCCAGACCAACGACACGCGGCGTATAAACGATAATGCCCAAAACTTCAGCCACAAAAGCGCTGCCCATAGCCAACAGCGTTAACAAGGTAAAAATGGCTACCGCTTTACGTTCTCTTAAAAGAACGGTAGGGATAGCGATAACCAGCGAAAAAGCGACGATAGTATTATCATGTAGACCGTCAAACTGGAGGATGGTGAGCGTCAGTCCCAACCAGATAACCGCTGTCACCAACCAGCTCACCAGGCGCAGACGGCCTTGATACATAAACCGCCGTACCCCCACCAGGGTAGCTGCCGTGGTCAGTCCCATACCCATCACAATGATCTGCCTCAAATCAGTCATCGACCCTGGGTTTTGCACAACACCTACAAGGTAAATGGCGCCCGGTAATAAAAGGGCGGCTAAAAATAGGGCCACAATGATGACATTCAACACCCGGGCTGTTCGGTTGAGGTCTTCTTTTTCAAAAATGGGCGGCAGGAATAATTTTCGCAAAATATCAGACATGCTTCATTCCTTCATTTTTCCAGACCGGCTACAGCGTTCCAGGAGAATAAAACCGTTGGAACTTAACCATCCAGATGTTGTGTGGTTCATACGTTCAAATAAAAACAGCGGACCAGTTAGGGTGACAATGACTTACATGATGTGTGGCTGTTGGTATGAGGGAATGAAGAGAGGGTAGTGTCCTCTTCCCCTACCTCAATGGGCATTATATCAAACTGAGGAAAACGAGGAGTGAAAAAAGCGTTACCTGCGGGGAGGAAAGTGTGGGAAATAGGTAACAGTGAAGGGGTTTTTAGCCAACAATGGGGGTTTTTCTGGTGAGATTGTGGCAAAATCATAGCGTGTGGCGCTCATTACGACACGGCCGTGTCCCCTGGTAGCGCAAAAGGCTGTGGATACCAAAACGGGCCCAACCGAATGCCCACACCCACAATGGGCCCCTGTTCCCAGGCTTCCCGGTGGGCCAAAGCCTGCTCAGCCCGTCCCGTTTTATCCTGACGCCACGTATGGCGGGTATAAGCATAATCATAAAAGATGGTCCGCAGCGTTTCTTCACTAAGATTATACCCCGGTTTTTGTAGCCAGTAACATTGAGTATCATCATACAGCAATGGTGGTAAAAGACCTAAACTAATTGTCGGTTTACCATAACTCAACAGCACATCTACCGGTGGAATAGTCTCGCCATAAAGCATGCCTATGGCTTCCGCTCGCGTTTTTGCCCCCCTGGCAAACGCCTGAACCTGCCACTGCCATAGCTCGTCATTGTCTGGCGTAATGATGAGCCACAAAGAAGGCCCTTTGTTTATGGAGGTAATACGGTTTACTGTCTCTACGGCCTTCTCTAATTGAGGAATAGCCGTACCCGCTATTATCATGTGGACACGCCACTGTTGGTGTTTATAGAAATCACAGCTTTCTGAGTCCGCCAACTCTGAATATAGCCAGTCTAACAATTTTTCGCGATACAAGCCGCGCTCTTGGAACATTTGGGGCATGGCTACCGGCAGCAACAAATGATGCACGCCTAAACGAAAGCAAAGTTGCGAGGCCGCACGCATGTGGGATTGTGTCCATTTGGCCATGTCTTCTAATGGAACACCTGCCAGGGCCGCCGCTCGACGCGTGCCGCCCGCGGCAAACACCAGGGTGCGCGGGGCAATCGCGGCTACAACTTCATCTGAAGCGTTTAAAAAGTCTTCCAGTACAGGGTAAGCTTCTTGTTTCATTGTCAGGGCGCCAAACAGCCAGAGCGTAAATATAAAAGGGTTTGCCAGATCTGACAAACCCTTTTACTGATTGGTGCCTGTTGTGTTATATTTAGTTGGTTAAGAACCGCATAAAAAGGCGATGCATGCTTCGTTCACGGATGTCTAAAATGACAGTGGCGTTATCAGGTGCACGTTGCAAAATCAACCCCAGTTCCATCTCCAGGTTAAAGCCGGGCTCGGTAAAGGCTCGCTGGGCCAGGTCGCTGAGCTCCACATCATTGGCAATCATCGGAATTTTTTCAGGCACGGTTAGCCCCATGATACTCTGCCCGCGCCCCAACCGTTCTGGGTCCGGTTCACCCACAATACCCGGTACCATCTTCACCAGGGCCGTTTGTTCTTCTTTGACAAAGGTCTGCCCACCAAGAGCCAGCATCACGGCCGTGACATCGGGCACACTGGCTTTGTCTCTGCCAGCCGTCATGGTTTGCACATCATAGTAGGTTTGCAAAGCCCCCGCCAAAAGCTGCCCCACCGGCTTGCCGTCCGCGGCTAATTCATCGATATCCTCTTGTGTAAGCGTAAAAGAGGTGAATGTCTCCAACGGAATAATCGTGGGCATCAGATTAGCGGTTAAGACCCTGTTAGCCGCTTCCGGGTCGATCCAAAAATTAAATTCCGCCAGCGGCGTAATGTTCCCACCTCCTTTAGCCGCTCCCAAAATAATGATGTCCTGGTATAAGGCCATTTGGTCAGGGCAAAGGGCTACCGCCTGAGCCACATTGGTCAGCGGCCCCAGAGCCACCAGCTTCACGTCAGCCGCGGCATGGCTGCACAAAAAACCGGGGGCGTCCGTGGGCAAACCACTTAAATCATGGGGGTTGGCCCACCCTATAAACCAGAGGCCGTCTGGCCCATGAACAAAAGCGCCGGTAGCCGACAAGGTCTGTGACAACGGTGACCCGGCACCTATAATCACCGGAATATCTGTACGCCCCGCTGCCTCCAGAATTGTCAGCACATTGTTGGCTACGTTTTCGGTTGTTGTATTCCCGCCAACCGTGGTAATGCCCACAACCTCTACCGGAAATTTTGGCTGGCTCAACATCCAGGCCACGGCGGCGGCATCATCCACGCCCATATCGGTATCAATGATCACCCTCACCGGTTCTGGATTTGCCAGGCTCTGCTGGACAGTCAAAGCAAGCAAAGCCCCAACCAGGATGAGGCACAGAACACCCAACAACAACCGGTAATGATGGAGAAGAGTATGACGATGTGCTTTCATGATGTGTGCTCCTTGTTAAATCTTAAATAAACATTTAGACGGCCGTGCTTACGTTTTTGCCCAAACGGGCCGGCATCGTCCGGTTTAAAAGGGGGATCTTGGGTGCCCGGTGATAGCGGGTCTGAATAGAATGAATTGATTCGAATTTGGCCAGGGCCACTTTAGCCGCCTTAATGGTCCCCATGGTGACCCCTACGGGCCGGTAAAGCGTTTTCCCAATCCACAGTCGTTCAACGGGTTGTTGTCTCTGATGCTTTTTAAAGTAGACTACAGCCCGTCTAAGCGGTAAATCGTCTTTAAGAAACCCACCTTCCCAGGCCTGAAAAAGACCTAACACCGCGTGACTGGTCTCTTCCAAGTTGGCATCATAGCCGCTGCCCCACCCCCCACTCTCGTTTTGCTGCTCAAGAATATAATGGATACAGCGCCGGGCCATATCATCATCCCAACCCATAAATGCGGTAATTGCATGCGCGGTAACATATAACGGCGAAACATGCCACTTGTCATTGAGCTGCTGATATTGGTCCATCTGTTGGCGCAACCATTCTGTCACTTTAATAGCCAGTTGTCTGTGCATGGGGTAAGACAGGTTATACCGCAGCGCCGTCAGGGCATGGACATTTGCTGATACAGAAGGTGTAAGTTCATCATAGTAGGTTAAAAAGTGAGTGGTGTCCCAATAACTGGTCAAAATATCATGCCCTGGTTCAAAACCGGCCTGGCACAGCACTCTATAGCCGGTGGCGGTGTCATCAACGTTATTTAAGGGAAAGGCCTGGCTCCAAGATAGCCCAACAGGCGACGTCTGCCAGCATCGATGCAACTGTTTAGTAAGCGGGGCCAGGGTAGGGCTGCATGGATCAAAACCGGCTCGGACAAAGCCATCCAACATCCAGGTGAGTTCAAAGGCTTCAATGGGCCAACAAACACCAACCCCGCCATCGGGGCCTAAATGAAGCACATGTTCCAGGTAGGCTGCTGCTCGGGCAGAATCACGGCCGTGCAAACGCAGGGCGCGCACGTAGGCGGCAGTGGCTGCCAGTGAGCCGGCCACAGACCCATAGTTGTTTAAGATGCGTTCATCTATCTGCACCAGTCGATCATCCGTCAGCATTTCCAGGTTAAACCACCAGGTGCGTAATTGACCATAATCTACTTCTAACTTGCCAATCAGAAGCATTTTGCGAGTCGTGGCCTTTTGGATCTCCTCTGACCAGATCTCAGGGGGCAGCGCCAGGTTGTAGGGGGCAAGCCTGGCCAATAAAGCGGGTAATAACATTTCAAACCCGATCGGTTCGTTTGGTTCATCGGTAAAGTGGTTAACATATTGCTGCAGCGCCATGAGGCCACGAGCAATGCGGTCGTCATCCTCCGGCTCCTTCCACGTTAATAAGGCATAGAGAGCCGCCAGGGTAGAAAGCATCCTTTCATGGGCATAATAAACATGGGGGTCCCCCCAGCCGCCGTCCTCCAGCTGATGGGCACGCAAGTAGGCCAGCGCTTGGGGCCAGGCAGGGCGGCTCATATGGTTGGCATCTGGTACCAGCGCTACCCAGGCTGTACTGTAAGCTTCAGCGGAAATAAAACCCAAATCTCCCAGCTCTGTGTACAGGTCATTGTTGAGTATCATATTCTGCTCCAGGTTAACGCTACAAAACCGCCCTCATGGCACAGCATTGGGTAGATGCCCTTGGCCATCACCCATCAGTACACAGCACAAAACAACCAAACATCCTTCAGCTTGCAAAACACCCTGCTTCAGTGATGGAACATGATGCGGTTTTTGTGGGCGATCACATTACTAACAACTGCGTTCTACTATTAAATTCACTTCTTCACAGTGGGTGCACCCTCACCCACCCTTAAGGGTACCGAACTAACAGCCTTCTGTGAATAGGAGTTTGGTCTAATACACTTTCCAAATATCGTCTGGCAAACAAGCCCTCTACCGTGATGATGTCCATGCGCTACATTGATGTTGACTACCTGGAAGACAACATGGGCGGCAGCCCATCATGATGAATGAAAGCCACCCACCCAGAGGGTTCATCGCAGATAACCCTGGCTGTAGAAACCTTTGGAAGGTGATTTTTGTTGGGGCAATGAAAAAGGGCTGGCATATTGCCAGCCCTTCATTTTTCTGGAGAGCCAGGAACGCCGAAACCTGACTCTCGTTAAAAGGAGGAGAAGAAGAAGAGATTTTTTACCCTTCACCGTGCATTTTATATGCTATTTACCTACGGGTCTGTACGCTGTCCCTACGCCAAACCCACGCAAAACCTACGTAAGTGGAATCCTTCACAAAAAGGACGGCCGTACACAACTATTTCGACAGGTCCCAGGCGGATAGATACAATTTCTATCATGCGCCTAATTAACCGTCACTACCCTCTGATCCTTATGGTACTCTGCCTGATGACAGCCGCTACCCTACGCATGCCCAATCTGGCTCACATGCCGCCTGGCGTCCACTATGACGAGGCAGCCAATGGCGTTTTGGCCTCAGAGATAGCTTTTGAAGCGTACCGTCCAGTTTTTATTACCAGCTATACAGGTAAAGAAGCGTTGTTTTTTTATCTGGCCGGAGGGCTGGTGCGCTTACTAGGAGATCATCTGTTTGTGCTGCGGTTAACGGCCGTATTTACCAGCCTGCTTACCATTGCCGCCACCTATTGGCTGGGTAGAGAGTTATGCCGTGACCGGCGCATTGCTGTGCTGGCCGCCGCTCTGCTCGCCGTCAGTTTCTGGCACTTGCTGTTTAGCCGCCTGGGGTTTCGGGTTATCACCCAGCCTCTGTGGCAGGCCATCACCGTAGCTGCCTTGCTGCGCGGCTACCGTCAGAATGATTGGCGCTGGCTCACAGCTGCAGGCGTGGCTTTAGGGCTGACGATGTATACCTACCTGGCCGCTCGCCTGTTCCCGGCACTGCTGACGTTATCTTTGTTGCCGCTTTTATTGAACCGGGCACAGTGGTTCCGGCGCTGGGCCCAAACGGTTGTCATAGTCCTGGTAGCCACAGTTGTGGCCCTGCCTTTGCTGCACTTCTTTTGGCAACATCCGGAAACATTTTGGGTACGTATTACCCAGGTGGCCCCTGGCCAATCAGGCCTATCACTGGAAGATAGCATGCTGCGGTCATTGGGGATGCTGTTTCTGCAAGGCGACCCCTATGTACGTTTTAATGTGCCTGCACGGCCGTTATTTGACTGGTTTTGGGGCGGCCTGCTGCTGGTCGGCTGGGCGGCGCTGGTGGTACGGTGGCGCCAGGTGACCCCAGACTGGCAGCGCGCCGGCTATCTGGTGCTGATGCTTGGCCCCCTGATCATGATGCTGCCTACCGCATTGGCCACAAACGAGATTGTGCCCAGCAACCTGCGGGCCATGGGTCTGATACCTTTTGTCTTTTATTTACCAGCCATTGGCCTGATGACTTTGCTCAGTGACTTGCATCAGCGATTTACCCGCCCCCAACCCACCCTGGCCGCGTTAACAATGACTGTTTTGGTTCTCATCGGCGGCGGGCTGTATACAGAACGGCTCTACTTCCGGCAATGGGGCACACTGCCAGACGTGTTTTGGGAAACAGATGGTGACTTAACGGCCGTGGCCCACTATCTTAACACTACAGACACCACCCACAAACAAATCTACATCGCCTCGCCCCATTATCAACACCCCACGCTGGCTTACCTGAGCGCCAAGTATGGGCAGGTAAAGTGGCTGCCCCAAAGCCAGGCGCTGGTCTTCCCAGAAACGGGCACGGCCGTGTATATTTATCCCCATAAAAGCCCGCTGCCAGCATGGGCCGCCCCCTATTTTGCCGGTGCCCTCCCTTTGGCCAGCCCCCTTACCCCTGAAGGCAACCCCGTCTATGTTGCCTATGAAATGACACAAACACCACCGCTGACCATCAGCCAGCCGCACCTGGCTCATTTTGGGCAAAGCATCACGCTGCTGGGGTATGACACAGGCGAAGGTGCCGTCAACCAAACCCTGCCGCTGACCCTCTATTGGCGGGTAAACCAGGCCCAGGCCGGTGATTTTACGCCTTTTGTCCACCTGGAAGATGCCTGGGGCCGCCGTTGGAGCCAGGTAGAGACGTTTGCCTACCCGTCAGCACAGTGGGTGCCGGGGGAAACCATCGTACAACGTGTAGACCTCCCCATTCCGCCAGGCGCTCCCCCTGGTGATTACACGTTACGTGTAGGGCTTTTTGGGGGGGCGGCAGGGGGGCAATTGCCACGATTGGATGAACACGGCCGTTACGCAGGCAGCGCTATCCTTATTAAAAACGTGCCAGTCCGGGCTGCGGGCCTGCCTGATGATCTACCAGCCCCCCCCTTTACCCTCGAACAGGAGATACGGCCCCATTTGCGCCTGCTGGGGTTTGCTCGTGGTGGCCCGGAAGCCGCCACCGATGAGCCCTATGGGTTGGCCTTATGGTGGCTGGCCACCCGCCCCATCTCCACGACCGTTACCCAGATCGCCCTGTTAGAAGCCTCCGGCAGCGAATACATCATTACCGAGACACAGCCCGTGCACAATACCTACCCCTTCACCAACTGGCAGCCACCACAATTTGTGATTGACCAGCAAACGATCATCATTCCGGCCACCGTACCAGCCGGAGAATACCAGCTGGTGGCCCGCTTTTTAGATGAACGGGGGGATATCAGCAAGCGTGTGAATCTGGGACCATTAACCGTTCATACCACGCAACGCCTATTCACCCCCCCCCAGTTTGCTACGGCCGTGAACGCTGTTTTTGGCAATGAAATCGAATTGTTGGGGTACAGCCTTAACGCCACAAGCGAAGCAGGAAAATATACACTCAATCTCATCTGGCAGGCCATAGACAAACCCAAAGCCGACTACACCGTCTTTGTCCACCTCTTACAACCTGATGGCGCCTGTACCCCCTGTGCCTGGCAGCAAGACACCATGCCCCAACAGGGCCAATACCCTACCACCCGCTGGCTGCCCGGTGAAGTGGTCATTGATACCTACCAGATCGTGCTGCCAGAGGGAGCGGCCCTTGATGCCCATCCTCTGGAAGTAGGGTTGTACATGGCGGAAAACGGCCGTCGCCTGCAGGCTACCCGGCCTGACAGCCCGTCAAGCGAGGCTGTTTATCTTGAACCCATTAGCCATTGAGCGTGGTCAAGCGTCTATGAGCTTGGCCATAGGGTAACTGCCCAATACCTGTAAAAACGAGGAGTGTTTAAGAATACCCAACATCGCTTCCTGCACAATGTCATCATCTTCATGACCGATAAAGTCCACAAAAAAGCGATAATGCCAGGGGCGATTACGCCGAGGCCTGGACTCAATTTTGGTCAGGTTAATACTGCGGCTGGCCAATTCTGCCAGAATGGCATGCAGCGCACCGGGCACATGGCGCGTGGTAAAAATGATAGATGTCTTGCTGGGGTCTTGTCGTGGTGGGTCTGTTTTACCCAGCAAGAAAAAGCGGGTGTAATTAAACGGCTGGTCTTCAATATGCCGGGCCAGCACTTCCAGGTTATAGGTTTCCGCGGCCAGGCGGCTGGCAATAGCCGCTGTGCCTGGCTGCGGATTGGCCGCCAGGTCACGGGCAGCACCAGCAGTATCATAATGCTCCACCGGTTGAATGCGCAGCCGCCGCAAGCTTTGTTCACATTGGGCCAACGCCTGGGGGTGAGAAAGGGCGCGTTTTACGTCTTTTAACTGGGTGCCCGCCGTGGCCATCAGGTAATGTTCCACTTTGACGATGACCTCAGCCTGTACACGCAAATCATGGTCAATCAACAGGTCATAGGCAGGGGCGATCATACCTGCCAGCGAGTTTTCTACCGGCAGCATGCCATGGGTGGCTTCGCCCTGGTGAATGCTCTCAAAAATTTCGGTAAAGGTGCGGCACGGCCGTGACGCCGTCTCTAAGCCACAATGTTCATGCACTGCCTGTTCGGAATAGGCCCCCGGTTCTCCTTGAAAGGCCACAATCATCGTCTTATCATCCATCTTCTTGTCCTCACCATAGGTAAATGTGACCCTGCTATCAGTTTTCAGTTATCAGTTTTCAGTTATCAGTGGTCAGTTATCAGTAGGGCCTATCTCTGAAAACAATCCACTGAACACTGACTACTGTCCACTGAACACTGACTACTGTCCACTGAACACTGGTACTAGATTAACTGCTTCGTTAACGAACGGGCTGCAAGGCACGCCACAGAGGGCCATCCTGGCGCACGCCGCGGCGGTCCAGATCGCTGGTGGCCAGCACCACACCCTCGGCACAGCGGGCAGTCAGGCCGCGCACAATGCGGCTGAGCAGTTCGTTGCGGATGCGGTAATCCTCTTCCATCGTCCACGGCCGTGACACCTCATAACTTTGCGCCAGCACAAACGCATTGCTTAAGGGTTGGTTAGGAATGTCCCACCAGCCCGTAGCTGCCGTCTCCAGCCACACCTGCACCCGCACCGGGTTGCCTGCCAGCAAATAGCCATAAATGGTAGAGATGGTGATGCCCTCCGGGTCTGGGGGATCACCCAGGTCTGGTGGGTTGGCCGTCACCAGGCCATTGTGGATGCCGTCAATGAAGGCAGCACCAATGGCCGCCGGGGTCTTAAAGCCTATGGCCTCGGCCGATTGACGCAGGCGGGTGGCCGCCTTTACCAGCCAGTCACATACGGCCGCACCAGCCACATCCGGCACCGGCTGGAACCGTTTTTCAGACAACAATTGGAACAAATCATGCAGACCACGGTCAAGCGGCAGGTTGGTGTCTACCTTGGCCAGCCATAGGCGCAGTTCCTCCACCAAGCCTACCAGATCAAAACCCACCCGGTCTACAATTCGCTGTGGCAGTTCACTTACCGGAGACAGGTCAGGCACCTCCGGGCGATAGAGCCGTTCGGTGATGAGCTCTGCGCGGGCTGGATCAAAGCCGTGGATGGTCAGCGTGAGCGCTTCGGCCACGTCATAAACAGATGGTTTTACACCCCAGGTGGGGTAGGCCAGCGTTAACCAGGTAAGCCAGGCACGTACCCGTGGTTCGTCACGCGGGCTGGAGCGGCGGCGCAGTTCACGGTAAGGCAGCCCGGCTTCTTTGAGCGCCTTGCCCAACATGTAGCGCAGCGCGCCATCCAGATAAGGGGCAATAATGGCAATGTCATAGGCAGCCAGCCCCCGTTCGGCCATCAGTTCCAGCAGAAAGTGGGCCAGGTTTTGCCCCATCTCGCGGCGATAACGGCCGTAAACCACCCCCAACAGAGCTGGCTCTGCCCCAGCGATGGGGTGGTCAGTAAACATCAGAAAATTCTCGACAATATTAGAAAGGCTCACCAGCGCCGGGGTAGTGGTAAAGCTCTCTTCAAACTGAAAGCGGTAAACACTGCGGTGATAAAAATGCCGCGCCCCATCAGGGTCAGCCGCCAGGAAACGTTTGTACCCACCGCCGCCATCATAGGCAACGGCCGTGGTTTGGGTCACGTCCATCAATTCCCGCACAAAATTTTGGCCGGCCGGGGTTTGCTCTTCCACGTTATCCACCACAAGATGACGGTAACGTTCACGGAAGTAGTTCGTAAACACCTCATGGTGCACCAATTGGGTATCAAACACCCGTACCGCCAATGATAAGTCCAGCAAGCTGTTATCCCGGCAAGATTGGCGGAAGGTGCGGGCTGCCTGCGCCGCATCATCCAGATGTATCAGGCGATCCACTTCCCCGGCCCAGGTACGCTTTTGCCGGTCAATGGCTTCGGTCAGGCTCAACCCATTCAGCGCGGCACGGTTGAGGGTGTCTAACAACTGGCTCACAATTTGCTGCGGCCGCAGACGCAAATCAGCAAACGCCCCCTCATGCAGCATAGGGGTAATGACATGCCACATCAACAACTGCGCCAGGTCATAGCTGAGGAAAGTGGGCGGCTGGTAAGGGCGAGCAAACCCGGAAGGCCGGGCTACCAGCGGCCAGAACAAAGCTACCATCTCCTGGGCCATCTGGTTATAGGTGGTAATTTTCAGGTCAGCATAAGGCCCCAGCCCAGAGTGATGCACAGCGTCCAGGTAAGCCGACGCGTGGTCTGGCTCGGCTACCATCACCAGAATGGTGTAGGCGGATTCACCCAGCGTCAAAAGGCGGACCAACCGCTGTTGTAACGCCGTGGTTTTACCCGTACCCGCCGCGCCCAGCAAAAAGCTGGTCTGCCCGGCGTCAATAGCTTCTTGTTGAATAGGTGTCAGTTCCATCATGAGCGTAGCTGCGCCACAGAATAGTGAGATTATACCGGTTTGCCCGGATCGTTGCATTCCCAAACGGGCGGTGACAGGCGCAGGCGGCGGTGGCCCGTTTTACTTGTCAAAATACGGAATGTTGTCTACAATCAAAGCCGAATGAATATTCGGTCGAATCTATAAAGGCAAGTTATGGTACAGGGACAGGGCAAACAAGAAGCCATTTTACAAGCCGCGCTGGCACTCCTTGCCGAGCGTGGCTTTCACGGCACACCCATGTCACTGGTGGCCCAACGCGCCGGTGTCAGCCCCGGTACCATCTACCATTACTTCACCAGCAAAGAGGAACTCATCCGTGTGCTTTTTCAACAAGTAAAGGCAGATTTTAGCCAAACCGTGCTGGCGGGAATGACACTGTCGTCACCGGCGGCGACGCAGCTCAAACAAATATGGCTCCGCGCTTTTGCCTATTATTGCGCTCACCCGCAGGAAGCCGCTTTTTTGGAGCAGTATGAAACTTCGCCCTATCTACAAGAAGATCCGGTGAAACCAGAGGCCACGGCCGTGGTCTGGTACCAACTCATCCACAATTACCAGGCAAACGGCCTCATCAAAACCATGCCCATCCCGGTACTGTATGAATTAACGTTAGGGGTAGCCATTCGGCTGGCCCGCCAACACAATGCCGGCCATCTCACGTTAGATAAAAAAACCCTGGCTCAGGTAGCTGACATTTGTTGGCAATCTGTCAAAGCTTAAAATTTTTACCGGCTATCGAATGAACAGTCAATCGAATCTTGTTCACCCATGGAGGAACCTATGACATGAAAGTAACAATAAACGGCCGTGACTACAATCACACCATTAGACCTGACGAAAGCGCTGTTGACGTCATTCGCCACCGCTGCCAGCTCACCGGCACCAAGCTGGTTTGCGGCGCCGGCGTGTGTGGTGCCTGCACCGTGCTGGTAGACGGCCAGCCCCTGGTCAGCTGTCTGTTACCGGCACATGCCCTGGAGGCAAAGCAGGTGCAAACCATTGAAAGCTATGGCCCGGAAGCCCTCCACCCCATGCAGCACGCCTTCATGGCGCATGACGCGCTGCAGTGTGGCTTCTGTACACCTGGTTTTGTGATGGAAGCCATTGCCTTTTACGATCAATGGCGCGCCCACCACGGGAAAACGATGCCCCCGCAAAACGAGGTAGCCGCCGCCCTGGCCGGGCACTTGTGCCGCTGTGGCGCTTACCTGGGCATTTATGAAGCCGTGCAGCGTGCGTGCGCCGGGGAGTATGATCAGATGACAGAAATCCACGCGGCGCGCGTAGACGCCCTGCCAAAAGTGACTGGCCAGGCCATATACACCGTTGACGTACAGGTTGAGGGACAATTGGTGGGCAAGATACTTCGTTCACCCCATGCCCACGCCCAGGTACGGGCCCTTGACCTGGCCCCAGCCCGGAGTATGCCGGGCGTAAAGGCGGTCATCAGCCTGCTTGACCCCGATAAAATGGTTCGTTACGTTGGCCAGGAAATTGCGGCTGTCGCGGCCGTCGATGAAACAACGGCCCACGCTGCCCTGGCGGCCATCCATGTAGAGTATCAGACCCTGCCAGCGGCGATTGGCCTGGAGCAAGCGCTGGCCGAGAACGCCCCCCTGGTCTGGCCAGAACGGCGCAAGCAGGTACCCAACACCGGCGAAGGTCCCGTTTTCCCCGGCCGCTGGCAGGGCAACCTGCGCCGGCCGCGGCTGAACCTACTTGGTGCCAAAGTGAAGGATGCCCGGCGCGCCATCCAGGAACCCCCTCCAGCCGGCGCGGTGAGGCAGGAACAATGGCGTTTACCGGCTCAAATCCATACCGCGTTAGAGCCTCACGCCTGCGTTGCCCACTGGCAGGCCGACGGCCGTCTCACCGTACACCTCTCTACCCAGGCCTGTTACCACATGGCTCATCAGATCGCTGAAATGTTTGATCTTAACAACGAGCAGGTCACAGTACACTGCGCGTATGTTGGCGGCGCCTTTGGCGCCAAGTTGAGCCTGACGGCCGAAGCAAAGGCGGCCATCACCCTCAGCCGGGAAACGTTAGCGCCGGTCGGTGTCATCCTGGATCGTCCAGAAGAGATGACCGTGGGTGGCTATCGCCCAGGTGCCCACATTGATATTTCTCTGGCGGCTGGCCCAGGTGGCGAGCTGGCAGGCATAAGCGCCCACGCCTATGCTGATTCCGGTATTGGCATAGGCTCGCTGATCGCCGCCCAGATGCGCTTTATGTACGGTAAAAGCCCACGTGAGCTGGTGGATTACGATGTGGTCACCCATACAGCGCCTGGCAAACCCTTCCGCGGGCCAGGTGGCCCGTTAGCGGCCTGGGCGCTGGAGCAAACCGTAGACCAGATCGCCTGCGACCTGAACAAAGACGTCATTGCGCTGCGCCGGCTGTGGGATGATGATCCGGTACGGATCAAAATTTATGATCGGGTAGAAGCATTATCGGTGTGGCAGGATCGGGGGGCTGTAGGGAGTGATAACGGCCGTTACCGCCGGGGCATTGGTGTTGCTTTTGGCGCCTGGAACTATTTCTATGACCCTGAAACACAGGTGCAGGTTGAAGCTTCGGCCAATGGTATTGTGGCCACCACCGCCACCCAAGACATGGGCAACGGCTCACGTACGGTCATTGCCCAGGCGGTGGCCGATGCTTTCCACATCTCACCCCTGGCTGTGACCGTGCACGTGGGCAATTCCCAGGCCGTACGTGGTCCTACATCTGGCGGCAGCCGCACCACCAACTCCCTGTATTACCCGGCCTTTACGGCCGCCACCACAGTACGTAACCAGCTCGTCGCGGCGGCGGTGACCCACTTTTCGCTGCAAGACGCCGCGCCGGGTGAAGGCGGCATCCATCATGCAAACGGGCGGCTGACTTGGGCCCAGGTGCTGGCTCAAGTGCCGCCGCAGCGTGCCCAGGCTGCCCGCGGTACGGATGATCGCCTGGTTGATCGGCTGGAACACCTGCTGCTGCCTCGTTTGGGCGTGGACCTTGTTTTTGGCCAGGGCACTGCCAGCGCCGGCTATGTCAGCGAAGTAGCCGTGGATACCTGGCTGGGCCAGATCAGCGTTTTGCGTGTTTGGGGGTTTTTAGCCGCCGGCAAAATCCACACGCCGGCGCTGGCGCGCAGCCAGGTATACGGCGGCGTCATTCAGGGGATTGGCTATGCCCTTTACGAAGAGAAAGTGATGGATTCGGCCACAGGCGCGGTCCTGACACGCGGGCTGGAAGATTATCGTCTACCTGGCATTGGAGACGTGCCGGAAATCATTGTAGATTTTTTGGAAGATGATTTTGCTTACGCCAGAGGCAAAGGTATAGGCCTGTCAGAACTGGCGACCATTCCGGTGGCTGCCTCGGTGGCCAACGCTGTCTTTCACGCCACCGGTTGGCGGCCAAAGGCCGCGCCCATCCGGCCAGACAGGCTGCTGCAAGGAGTGCAACCATGATTACATTAGCCAATACGATAACAGAGGCCATCCAGGCCACGGGGGAAATTCGTGCTGGCGGCACTGACGTGCAAGATCGGCGGCGGCACCACCTATCCCAAGGGGCCCTGGTGGACATCAGCCGCATTGCCGGCTTAAACGCCATCACCTGGCGTGAAGATGGCGGCGCAAACCTGGGTGCCCAGGTGACCATCGACACCGTGGCGCAGGCGAAAGAGATCATGGCCCACTATCCAGGGCTGGCGTTGGCGGCTGGCGCGCTGGCCACGCCGCAAATTCGCCGCATGGCGTCGCTGGGCGGTTCCCTGCTGCAGCGCACACGCTGCTGGTACTTTCGCCATCCTGACTTTGACTGTTTCAAAGGGGGCGGTGAGGGATGCCCGGCGCGCACGGGCGACCATCGTTTTGGCGTCTACTTTGACCTGGGTCCCTGCGCCTTCCCACACCCGTCCACTTTAGGCATGGCCCTGCTGGCTTATGAAGCCGAGGTGGCGATCAATGGCCAGACGTGGCGGCCAATCACGGCCGTTTACGGTGATGGCACCGACCCTACCCGGGACCACCTGTTGGCCCCCGGAGAACTTCTCACGGCCGTGCGGCTGCCGCCGCCGGTAGCCCACGAGGGCGCCGCTTACTTCCGGGCCATCAGCCGGGCCCGGGCCGAATGGCCGTTGGTAGAAGTGGTGGCCCGCCTGGTAGTGACGGCAGGAATCATTCACTTTGCTCGTGTGGGCATGGGCGGGGTGGCCAACATTCCCCTGCGCCTGCCGGCGGTGGAAGTTGCCCTGATAGGTCAGCCAGCCACGGCGGTCACGTTTGCCGCCGCCGCGGAAACAGCGGCCGCTGGCGCTCATCCTTTGCCCATGACGCAGTACAAGGAGAAGTTGATTTACGGCACTGTTTATGAAACGCTGCAGCGGGCTGTAGGCTCAACGTCGGCCACATCGGCTCCCTAAGCGGGGCAGGCACAAGACCTGCCCCTACAAAAGGCCATAAAACTTCTGAAACAGGGTAGTAAGTAATCACACATCTCTCGCTTACCGAAGTCAACAAAAAAGCCCGGCGTTATGCCGGGCTTCTTCTATCACACTGAATTTATTGTCTTATTGGCCAAGAAGATAGGCCAGCAAATCAACCATGTTCTGTTGGGTAAGTACAAAAGCATAATCACCACGCATTAAGCTGGGGTCACTACATGCCCCGGTGGGGCATTCGGGCACAATGAATGCGTTTGGGTACAAAATAGATTCATATACATATTGGTCAGCAGATTGACCGGCAACACGAGCGGCCCCGTCTACGGTGATGTTGGCCAGGGAAGGACCTACACCAGCCGGAATTGAGCCATCTAAGGCGCCATGACAACCCACACAGCCCTGGGCACTAAACAATGTTTCTCCGTTGGCGGCATCACCTGGCGCCATAGAAGCCCGCAGATCTTCAACATTCGCTGCCCACTCCGTTTCTACGGGGGGATTGGCGCACAGCGTTTCACCTTGCCAGTTCAACACGTAGTTGGTGACGTTTTGCACCTGGTCTGGCCGCATGGGGCCGCCAAACTCATTGGACCAGGCGGGCATGATGGCGCCCCGGCCAGCAGCTATGGTCTTCTTCACAAAGTTCTCGGTGGTGCCTGTCCAGCCGGTTTGCGTCAGACGTTCAGGCGGGTCGCCACACAGCAAATAGTAGTTATGAAGCGGCAAACCCACACAATTTGGTTCACCAGTAGCCGAGTCAAGACAGCCACTGCCTTCGCCGGATTGCGCACGGCCGTCAATACCATGACAGGACGCGCAGTTATTGACAAAAAGCTCTGCGCCTCTTTCCACGGAACGGCCGTGGGCCGCCCCCGTGAACTCTTCCAGGCGTGTTGGCTCACGTAACGCCGAATACCCTAATACGATCATCGTCAACATAAAAGCGATGGTTCCAATGACAACTTTTACTTGCATCTCTCTATCCCCGTTATCACTATTCAGTAGTCAGTAGTCAGTTATCAGTGGTCAGTGGTCAGTAGTCAGTTAATGGTTTACTGAACAGTGAATACTGATTACTGAATACTAACCCACTGGATACTATCATTAACAGTTCTTATTCAGGTACTGGCATTCCTCTTCGTACAGCGATTCTTCGTGGCGGTAGCCAACGGCCTCGTTCGAATTAATCAAGAATTCTTCAGGGTTTTGCGGGTCTACCACTTCATAGAACAGGGTCAGCTTGACCATATTGTCCTGCTCTTGAGTGATGCGCAGCTCGGCGTAAGGATTGGGCATGGCGTGGTCGGTGAAATGGTTTTTGTAGCGCACCGCACCACTTTCCAGCACTTCCTCTTCACAAGGATGCCAATCATAATTCAGGTCAGGGTGGCCATCGCCCAGTTTACAGCTTTGGCGGTACATGGCATCATAAAACACTTCCAGGGCGCGTGTCAGGTAAGGGTTGCCTTCTACCACCTCCCCGGGCACATAACTTTTGCCTGCTTCCAGGTATTCATAGGGCACACCCTTTAAGTAACTGGGGCCTTCCTGAGGCAACACGGCCTGAGACACTTCACGCTCTGGCGAGCTTTCCACACGGTATTCTGGCGTGCCCATCCAGTTAGACACCAGCATAAAGGCCATAAACAAGAAGGCGACAGACAGCCCCAGGCGGCGGTCGGCATAGCGGCGGCTTTTACCCACCTCAAAATAGGGCATGACAATAAAGGCCACCAGCAGCAGCGGAATAAAACCCACCACAATTGTTTTGGGCGCCAGTTTAAGCCAGCCCTGCGACCAGGAAAGGTACCAGGGAGCCACCACGTGCAGCGGTGTCACCACCGGGTCTGCGTGGCTTTCCAGGGGTGCATCCCAAAACCAGAGGGACCCGGCCGTTAAAATGAGCGTTATCAACGCCGTCCACATCAATTCGCTGGTTAAAATATCTGGCGTAAAGTAGGTACGTTCGTCTTTAGGCACACGCTTGGCGGTATCTTCCCCAATTTCTTCCCGGCCAGGAGGCAGGGAAATGCCATACAAAACGACCTTGTAATAATGAACAAAGAAAAAGACGCCCAACAAAAGCGGCAGCAGCAGCACATGGAAAAGGTACCAGCGCAGCAGACCGCCTGCATCCAGGCCGGGGCCACCCTGCAAAATAAACAGCACCGTCTGGTTTACCGCCGGCGGCGCCGGGGCGGCTTCGGCCCCAGAGAGGAAGACGGTCAGAGCCCAATACGCCAGCTGATCCCACGGCAGCAGGTAGCCGCTAAAGCTTAACAGCGCCGTGAGCGTGATCAGGAGCATGCCGGTAGCCCAGGTAAACTGGCGCGGTTTTTTGTAGCTGCCGGTGATAAAGGTACGCAGCATGTGCAGGGCCACCGCCAGCACCATCACCTCGGCGCCCAGGCGATGCATGTTGCGCATCAACTGGCCCAGGGGCACATTACTGAGGATGTTCCACATATTGCCATAAGCGATGAGTGGGCTGGGCGTATAAAAGATCATCAACAAAATGCCGGTGATCGTTTCCCAGACCATCATGAAGGTAGAAAGCCAGCCCAGGCGAAACGTAGGGTAAATGTGGGTTACTTCTGTGTGGTAGAAACTGGGCCGGATGTGAAACCAGAACCCGTCGGCATGCGGGCGCAGGCGGGGGTTGGGCCGGCGTGGTTCATCGCCGCGCAGTGCACCCCGAATGTCACTGATGTTCATACCGGCCGTGAGGCGTTCCACCGCTTCATCGGCTTTGGTGATCAGGGCTTGTTTTAGTCCCATTTCGCTGATTTGTTCAAAAATGGTAGCCATTCTCTTACTACTCCTCCTTCACCTCTTACGGAGTTTGTTTACGGGCACTCCCCGGTAAAATCACACAGCAATTTTTCTGCGGGGCCGGTTTTCTTTGCAGACGTATCAACACTAATAAAAGCGGCGCCCTCTGGAATGGTGACCGGCCGGTAAAAACCGTCCACCTCCGGTGACAACGTGTCGGGGATGGGCACTCTATTGGCATCCAGGAATTCAAGCTGGAAGCGGTCCAAGGATCGTGGGGCGGGGTCTTCGATACGACGGCCGTCCAGCCGGTATTTAGAGCCATGGCAAGGGCACTCAAAGCGGTTATTGGCCGGCGTCCAGGCATAAATACAGCCCAGGTGAGTACACACCTTGTAAATGGCCAGCACACCCTTAAACGGCTGGTCTTCATCGGAGGCCGATTCAAACAACTCATTCGGCTTTTCAGAATCCACCTGCACCAGCCAGAAACGGCCGTCTGGGTAATTAGCCGGTGCGGCATTAATGTCTGGTACGGCGTCCAGGGACAACACAAACTTGCCGCCAAACTCCCCTTCCCGAAACCGGGGCTTCAAAAACCAGACCATCAACCCGGAAAACTGTGCCAGGTAGAGGGCCATCGAAGCGCCCCAAATGTAATACAAAAACTCGCGTCGTGAGATGCCGCCGCTCTGCACGTCGGCGCCAATTGCTGCATCGGCCATAAGGCTATTCTCCTGACTTTATAAAGTTATCTCTATTTTTTCTTCCAAAAGGTATGCTTGAACACCTGCCAGGGTTCTGGGTTCAATACAATGTGTGCTTTTTATCACAAATGGGATTATAACAAAATGTGTAGGGATAACAAGAGAAAAAAATGGGCGCTGAGAGACTCGAACTCCCGACCTCTTCGGTGTAAACGAAGCGCTCTAACCAACTGAGCTAAGCGCCCTTGTTAACAGTACACCCGAATTATAACGCTCGTGCCAAAACTGGCAAAATCTCACCCTGTCAGATGCGCGGCAGCATGATGCTTTGTTGGTTCTGGTATTTCCCTTTGCGATCCTTGTAAGACACGTCACACATCTCATCCGATTCAAAAAACAATACCTGGGCGATCCCTTCATTGGCATACACACGCGCTGGCAAGGGGGTGGTGTTAGAAATCTCCAGGGTCACATACCCTTCCCACTCCGGTTCAAATGGGGTTACATTTACAATCAGGCCACAACGGGCATAGGTACTCTTACCCACACAAACGGTAAGTACATTGCGCGGGATGCGGAAATATTCCACCGTCTGCGCCAGCACAAAAGAATTGGGGGGAATCACACATACATCGCCCTCATAATCAATAAACGACATGGGGTTAAAATGTTTCGGGTCTACAATGGCCGAGTGGACATTGGTAAAGATCTTAAAATCACGGCTAACCCGAATGTCATATCCATAAGAAGACAGGCCATAAGAAATAACCCCATCGCGCACCTGACCGTCCACAAACGGCTCGATCATGCCGTGTTCCTGCGCCATTTGGCGAATCCATTTATCTGCTTTGATTGTCATACATTCCATCCTTGTCAAAAACTCGCGGCATTTTAGGGGTCAGGTGCTCAGGTGTCAAGTTTTCCTTTTACTCCATCATACACCAGAAGCGTCTGGGTGGCCGTCTGTTCCCAGGTGAAGTTAGCTGCCTGCTGCCCTGCCTTCTGACGCAATTCTTTGGCCAGGTCATCTTGCACGATGGTGGCAATAATAGACCCGGCCATGCCGCGGGCATCGTCTGGGTCTACGGCAAAACCAGCATCACCCAACACCTCTGGCAGCGAGGTAACATTGGTGGTGACCACCGGCGTGCCGCAAGCCAGCGCCTCTAAAACCGGTAGGCCAAACCCTTCACGGCGGCTGGGAAACACAAAGGTTTCGGCGTTACGGTACAACACCGGTTTGTCGGCTTCGTCTACATAACCGATCCAGCGCACGTACTCCTCTATGTGCAGGTGGCGGATGTACGCATCATAATCGGGATAGCTGGCCGAGGTTTTGCCCGGCTTGCGGCCGGCCAGCACCAGCGGGTATTCATCACCCAAGGCCTGACCCACGTAGCTCCAGGCCAGCAGCAGCGTGGTGACATTTTTGTGCAGCTCGTAGCCACCCAGGTAGAGCACGTAAAAGTCCGGCAGGTCATACTTGCGCAGCACGGCCGTGTCTACCAACGAATTAACACCGGGCCGGTAAGTGGGGGCCGCTGCCAGGTAAATGGGGGTGATCCTGGCCGCCGGGATGTGCAGATGGGTAACGATCTCTGCTTTGCTGGCATGGGAATCAGTGATGACATGGCTGGCGCCGCGGGCGCTGGCGGCCATCAGCGCATTGTACAGTTTGACGGCCGTTTTCCGCCGGTACTCGGGCACAAGCATGGTGGTTAGATCATGCACAGTGACCACCAACGGCGCCGGCGAACGCAGCGGCGCTCCCCAATAGGGCACGTGCACAACGTCGGCGCCGGCTGCCCGGCACGCCCGGGGAAAGCCAAGCTGCTCAAACCACACTTTGCCCAGGTTACCAGGGCGGGTGGGCACAGGCCAAAGGCGAACGCCTGGCGGCACATCTTCAGGAAGGGGAGCGCCGGGCAGCTGCGGCCAGACAAGGGTAATGTCCAGGTCAGAGACAAGCCGGTGCAGGTATTGCACCAGGAAGCGGGTATATTGGCCGCTGCCGCTGTGGGGGTGATTCCAGAAGGTGGCATTGAGGGCAAGGTGCATGGGCAAAGTTTAGTGATCAGGTAAAGCCTTTGGCAGCCAGGCGCTGCTGCATCTCCTGGCCAAGGGCTTGCAGGGCATTAAACGGCCGTATAAACACCTCAAATTCTATAATTTGCCCGGCTTCGTTCCAACGTATCAGGTCAATGCCTTTCAGTGAACGGTTGCCTATACGGGCACTAAATTCCAGCGCCCACTGATCGCCGCTTATCAGTTCGCGATGGTAAGCAAAATCCGCAAAAATCTCAATGACGGTGCTGAGGACAAAAAAAGTGGGCTCACGGCCGTGATACGGCTGCCACACAAATGGCGAGCGAAAAACCACTTCTTCGGCCAGCAAGGCGCTCAACGCCGCCAGGTCATGTTCAAAAACAATGCGGTGCCAATGGTCAAGTTGGGGAGGGTTGTTCATGGGCGGGAGTATACGGCCGTTTATGATCCCGATCAACGCCTGATACGCCCCGGCAGCACGTAAGGATAGCGCTTGCGCCACAGCCGGTGGAGGAACCGGTCTATACGCCGGAAGGTGAGGTAAACCTGCCAGATAAGCGCATCTTCACGGTAGTAAGCCTGCACCTCTGACAGCCTGATGGGTTCTATGGGTTGGCCTGCGTCTGCCAGCAGCCCATTGGCCAGGGTCACAAACCGGGGCACCAGATCAGGTAGTTGTTCTTTGTACAAATTGGCAATAAGGTCAATGATCACCAGACGTTGATCATAATAACGCATCAGCACATCTGCCAGGAATAACCAGCGGATGATCCAGCGCATAAAGCTGGGCGCACTGCGCAGGAACAGCTCCGGGTCCAACTGCTCAACCCCTTCTTTTTGCATAAGGGGGGAACTGGTGTCCAGATAGGCCAGCTGCATAACATCTGGCAGCGCCGTGCCGTCATAGTCAGAAATAACCCAGTTAGACAACTGCCCATCCATCCCCATTTCCAAGCGGCCCCGATAGGCCTGGTTAAAGCGGAACACTTTGTCAACTTCATGGAAAACGGCCGTAAATAACCGCTCCTGCTCTGCCGCCGGCAGCCGGTGTAAGGCCTGGCTGGCAATAGCCTGAGGGTTAAGTTTAGGTTGAATGAGGTAGATGACCGGACGGCCGTCTGGCCCCCACACCAACATGGTGTCCCCGGACACCGGCTGCAACCCCACCCGCTGTGCCAACAGGCCCATGGCCTCATGATAAAGCACCACATAGGCATCTGCCTCTGCCTCATCTACAAACATCGGCATTCGCTTAAAGGCCAGCGTACCGTCCAGGGCATCAATGGCCAGAACCGTGCTGATTTCGCCATAACCCAGGATCCGTGCGGGCATGGCCCCCGCCTCTGGTTTCAGAGGATCAAACTGTGCTTCAAACGCCTGCAAACGGGCGGACTCTATCATGGTAACATCCGCGTCCATTCAACCAGAAATTTGCTGCACCATCCGTTCCATATCAGTGAGCGCAGCGTCAGCCCGTTCCACTACTTCAAGCGCCAGGTCATGACTGATGGTCAATGGCGGCATAAGTTGGGCAATACGTTTGTCATTGTTGGCATAAACGCTAAGCAGGCCGTGGTCATAAGCCGCCTTGGTGAAAAAGGGGCCGCAGAATTCATGCGCCATCTCAATGCCCATCATCAACCCCTTTTGCCGCAGCCGCACCAGCAAAGGGTGTTTTTCTTGCAGGCGGGCAAAACCTTCGGCAAAAATGGCCGCCATCTCATTCACATGGGCCAAAAAGGCCGGGTCAGCAGAAATCTCCAACACCTTAAGTGCCACCACACAGCCCAACTCGGCCCCGCCATATGTAGAGATGTGGATGAAGGGGTCTGCATGAAACACCGATTCCAGTTCCGGACGAAAGCAGGTGGCGGTGATGGGGTAAATGCCGCCAGACAGCCCTTTGCCAATGATCATGATGTCTGGGGTAACCTCAAAGTGTTCAAACGCCCATAACTTGCCGGTGCGCCCCAACCCGGCCTGCACTTCATCCAAAATGAGCAGCGCCCCGTGCCGGCTGCACATCTGGCGTATCTGGGGTAGGTACTCTGGCGGCGGCATGGGCATGCCAGACGTGGCAGGCATGGTCTCCAAAATGACGGCGGCGGTCTGGTTGCTCATGGCCGCCGCCAGTTCAGCCACATCACCAAAGGGAACTTGCCCAAAACCGGGCCCGCGGGCGCCAAACGGTTGGAAATACTTCTCATCCCCGGCCGCCAGCGCCAGCCCGGTATGGCCATGATAGCCGCCCAATACGGAGATCACCTGCTGCCTGCCCGTATAACCACGGGCCACCTTAATGGCCAGGTCTACCGCTTCACCACCGCTGACGCCAAAAACGGTATAGGCAATCTCCGGCGGTGTCAGTGCCGCCAGCCGTGCTGCCAGCGCCGCCCGATATTGGCTGATCAGGTGGTGGTTGCCAATGTCTAGTGTGCCCAACGCTTCTTGCAGCGCAGCAATCACAGCCGGGTGGCGATGGCCCAGGTTAAAGACGCCGCCGTTACAGTGGCAGTCCAACAGCCTCTTTTCCCCCTTCATGTCCCACATAAAGGGGCCTTCACGGGCACCCAACACAAAATCAATGTCTGCCTGTTGAAAGAAGGCGGCTTTGCCCGAGGATACATGACGGGCAAACTGTTGGATCACGGCCGTTTTTTCATCTATGGGCATGTTCTCACCCCTTTCGACGCCGCCATAACAGCCACGGTAGCCCCATCATTACCAGCGCCGGCCACACCCAGGCCAGTTCACCCGGACCCCCAGGGCCAGTACACGCCACCAGGCGCTCAATCTTGATCAGCCGGTACGTGCTGGTAGCGGCCTCCAAGTCGGCATCTGCCATGTGACGCGGGTTAAGGCCGGCGGCATAGGCGGCAAAACCACTGGCTATCAGCACCTGCCGCAGCAAAGGTAAACGATTTGCAGCATCAGACACATCCACGGCCGTGCCCGCCCACCAGCCATCTGGCAGCCACACCTCAACCTCTGGTTGGGCCCTGACGTTACGGTACCAGTCAGAGATGCGGCCAAACCCGGCCGTGCAGTAGATGTCACCATCGATCACGACATAATTTACGGGCGTCCGACGGCGCAAGCCAGACTTTCGCCCGGTGTGGGTAATGACCATGATGCGTCCACCTACAGCCGGCCAGGCATTGAGCCAGCCGCCTAATCCCAGCCGCCACACCAGCAACATAAAGCGGTTTAAGTATTTAAAACCTTGTCGCATGAATTCTTCCATAGTGCCTCACTATACCATGTAATCTCGCCGGAGCCAGGCAAATCTAACCCGATTGTTTACAAGATCAGGGCCTCTTGAACGAGCGCCGCACTTGGCAACACCGTTTATCTTATCAAAGACAAAGCTGCGGCTATAATACGGCTTACATTAGGCAATGTCTCATCTTCCAGATGGCGAGCGTAAGGGATGGTAGTTTGGGTGCAAACGCGACCGTAACGCACTGAGAGCCCGGCCTCTAACACCACGGCAGCCAACTCACCAGACAGTCCACATGCCTGGTAATCTTCGTCTACTACCAATAGTCGTTTGGTTTTGGCCACGGCCTTACAAACGGCCGTTTTGTCTAGGGGAGATACAGTGCGCAAATCGAGTACGCCGGCCGAAACCCCCTCTGCTTGCAACCTATCTGCCGCTGCCATAGACCGGTGCACACCTACCCCCACGCTAACCAGCGTTAGATCATCCCCAACCCGGCGCAGAATAGCCTGCCCCAGGGGCAGTGGCT
The DNA here is from genome assembly GCA_011525915.1 of Ardenticatenaceae bacterium. Lineage (GTDB taxonomy): Bacteria > Chloroflexota > Anaerolineae > Promineifilales > Promineifilaceae > CAADGU01. Next base: position 57,919 of record WYBM01000030.1, read on the forward strand.
GCCATGGTTGTGAAACTACGCCTTCCCGCCCTTGGGCAGGCACATCATAGGTCACTGTCTGGCGCCCACCAGACCCCAACGAAGCCAGCCAATGATCTGAAAGCAATTTATGCTCCATGAATATGGCCGGGCCATCGTGGGCCAGGCAGGCCAAAAACAAACCACCAGCGTCTGCCGGGTCAGCAGGCACGGCAACTACCAGGCCGGGGATATGTGCCAACCAGCCCCATAGGCTCTGCTGGTGCTGCCCACCGTCACCATAGCCACCGCCGCAGGGCATGCGTACCACCAACGGCACAGACCACCGACCGCCAGAAAAGCATTCAACCTTGGCAGCGTGGTTCAACAAGGCATCTATAGCTACACCGACAAAATCTACCATGATCAATTCTGCTACCGGGCGTAACCCCGCCATGGCCGCTGCCACACCTGCCCCCACAAAAGCAGCTTCGCTAATCGGTGTATTGCGTACACGTTCTGGGCCAAAGCGGACAAAAAGATTGCGGCGCATTCCCTGTACATCTTCACCCCAAACAATGATAGTGGGATCATCAGCCATGGCTTGCGCCAGCACCTCCTCAACGGCCTGATCAAAGGTTATCGTTTTCATTCGGAGCCTGCCTGTGAGGCCACGGCCGTGTCTACTGCCAGTTCAATCTCACGACACACCGCTTCTTCCAATCGTTGCAAGCGCGGTTCGTCAGCCAACAAGAGAGCACGCGTACAGGTCAGCGGATCGGTACAGGGGTTTTGATGATCTTTTTGCGACTTTCTAACCAGAGACAAGACCCATTTCAGATTGGTCAGTCGTTCCCGCAAGGGCGCACCATCACCCTGCAGCAGCGCACGCGCCAACGGGCCGGCAGCGGGCAGCATCGCTTGTGCCGGTCGTCGCCACATCTGTAAAAGTGGGTCCCCCAGAAAATGCCCTTCCAGATGGGCACAATGTACGTGCAAAAATGCCGGGCCTTCTCCCAGGCGGGCGCGGGCAATAACGTCTTGGGCCACAAACCATACGGCCGTGACATCCCACCCATCTACCGCTATCGGTGCCAGCCCAAACCCCTTTGCCCGGTCAGCCAGTGTGCCCCCACGCACCAGCGCGGATTCAGTAGCTATTGCCCAGCCGTTGTCTTTACATACAAATACAACCGGCAACTGCCAAACCACCGCCAGATTCAAAGATTCCAGCAACATTCCCTGGTTCATGGCCCCTTCACCAAAAAAGGCAACAGCGATCTTGCCTGGCCGTAACTGGCGGTTTGCCAGGGCGAAGCCCACAGCCATCGGGCCGGCAGCGCCAACAATGCCAGAAGAAGCGGCCAGATGCTCCTGGGAAAACAGGTGCATGTGCCCACCCTGGCCACCACCCAGTCCGCCGGGGAGTCCCAACATTTCCCGCAAAAGGGCTACCAGGTTAAGGCCTCGCATCACCAAGGGCGGCGTACCCCGATGGTCCAGGGCCAGCGCGTCACCGTCCGTTAACTGGCACACCACGCCGGCCACCGCCGCTTCCTCGCCAGTGCCCAGGTGCATTTCACCGGAGATATCCCCTGCTTGCCACAAACGGGCAACGGCCGTTTCTAATAGACGGCTGCGTAACATCTGCCGATAAAGTTCCCACACATCAGGTTCCATGGGGCTTGGTAATTGGCAACAATTATTCAACATAAAGATCGTTTTAAGTGCTGCCGATTCCTCGAGAAAACCACACAAAACTGGCGTGTTAGATTTGCCAAAACTGTGTGCGGTTTACCCAAAACGATTGGCGGCGGCGATAAACAGAAATTGATCAAATGGCCGCCGCCAATCACTCAAACGATAAAACCAGCTGCCTTGCTGCAGGTCTACCTGCCCTACAAGCACTATAATAAACCTATGAACAAGAGAGAAAGTAGCAGAAGGCAGGCAAAAGTGTGATCTTTGTCATATCAGACACAGAGCACTGCCGTCTCTACCCCCATGACTGCTGGCCTCTTGCCACCTCATGACCTAATCACTACACTTCCACCATGCCTACACGCGCCACCTCTACGCGACCTCAGGCGGTTACCGCCCTGCGCCAGATGGCCCGAGCCCTTAGTGCAGCCTGGGACCTGGACACCACCCTGGACCTGATCGCTCGTAAGACAACAGAGGTCATGCATGTAGATTCCTGTTCTATCTATTTGCTGGACCCTGACGGCGACACACTGCGTTTGCAAGCCAGCACCGGTCTGGCCAAACGGGCGGTGGGCCGGGCCACGCTCAGGGTAGGTGAGGGCATGACAGGCCATGCCGTCCAGACAAACCAGCCGGTTTATGCCATAGATGCCCAACATGCCCCCCATTTTAAGTGGTTAGATGAAGCAGATGAGACGCCCTTTCGGTCATTACTGGCCACACCCTTAACCATTGAAGCGGCGGTGATTGGCGCGATGAACGTGCAAACGATACGGCCGTATACCTTTACCCTGGCTGACATAGAAATCCTATCACTCATTGGCGACCTGGCGGCGGGCGCCCTGGCCAAAGCCCAACTGTATGATAAGCAGCGGCGGCAGCTGGCAGAAATGCGCGCCCTGGCCCAGGTAAGCGAAGCCGTCACATCACCGCAGTATCTGGATGACATCCTGGATGTGGTGATGGAGATGGCCGCACAGGTCATGGACACGGCCGTTTGCTCTCTCTTTTTACTCAATGAAACCGGTACCCACCTGGAACTGCGTTCAGCCCGGCGCACAAATAACCCTTACCGCCACCGCCCACCGCTGCCTGTGGGCGAAGGGGTTACCGGCATCGTGGCCCAAACAGGTAAACCACTGTACATCGCTGACGTACGGTCAGATGCCCGTTACAAGGGGCACAAACTGGCGCAGGCCGAGGGGTTGGTATCTTTGCTTTCCGTACCGCTCAGCGTGCGCGACCGGGTGATTGGGGTGCTGAATGGCTATACGGCCGTACCCCGCCACTTTACCAACGAAGAACAAACCTGGTTTGCCACCCTGGCCAACCAGACGGCCCTGGCCATTGAAAATGCCCGATTGGTCACCAACACAGCCATCATTCGTGAAATGCACCACCGCATTAAAAATAATCTGCAAACGGTAGCCATGCTCATGCAGCTGCAGATGTCAGATGCTGACCGCCTGCACGCCCGCGACGTGTTAGAAACCAACATCCACCGCATTCGCAGCATCGCCGCCGTGCATGAGGTATTGTCAGACAAAGGCTTCCGCCTGGTAGATGTCAAAGACGTGCTGGAACGCATTACCCGTACCACCATCGAAACGATGACAACCCCTCATCAGGACATACACATTCATGTATTTGGCGAACCATTGCCGCTGCCCAGTCGTGCAGCCACCGCCTTAACCCTGGCTGTCAACGAGTTGGTGCAAAATGCACTGGAACATGCCTTTGTGGGCCGGCCGACCGGCCGTATTGATATTTCCTTGGGCCATTCGCCAGATGAATTGATAGTGATTGTCCAGGATAATGGTCATGGGCTGGCCAGCGACGTCAAACGGGGCCTGGGGTTAGAACTGGTAGAGACGTTGGTGACAGATGATTTGCACGGACGCATCAAGTTCCACAAGCTTCCGGCGGGTGGGGTAGAAGTCAGCATCCGCATGCCCCGGGCGATTGAGCAAGAATTAGCCCCGTAAGTGATTGTCAGGGCACGGTAATCAGTTATGATTATATGGGTTTGTGAATAGAGGAAATGCCATCATGAGCTTATTAAGAGCGCGTTTACAACAAGAGCTGGCCCGGATCAGACCAGCTACTATTTTAATTGTGGAACCAGACCCGGTGATTGCTGCGTTATTATGTGATCACCTGTCCGACTATCAAACACACGTGGTGGGCAACGGCCGTGATGCCAGAACCTACTGCCAGCAAACACCGCCTGACCTCATTCTCATCGATACAGCCTTGCCAGACACTGACGCCCTCAAATTGTTCCAACAGCTTTTACCTGTTAAATTTACCAACCACATTCCCATTTTTTTCCTGGGGCAGTTAGGTGATGACCGTGACCAGCGTATGAAAGCGCTGGAAATAGGTGTAGATGATTATATCAGTAAGCCATTTGACATTGTAGAGCTGCACTTTCGCGTCAAAAATGCGCTGCCTGGCCCAGCCCAAAGCGTAGACTTGGTCACGGGCATGCCTGGCTGGCCGGCCATCCATACCTACCTGCAGCGCCGCCTGACACACCCAGATTGGACCCTGATCTTCATCCATGTAGCCTATATGTCTGCCTACCATGACCTGTACGGCGCCATCGCCGGGCAGCGCGCCCGCCGTACCATCGCCACCATGCTCCATGACCTCCTGGACCAGTTAGGGGAACTGGATGATATCATCGGCACCCTAAGTGAGCCAGAGTTTGTCATTATCACCGCCAGTGAACATCACGGCCGTATGATCAACCTGATTGAGCGGCGCTTTCAGGCAGAGTACCACAACTGGTATTCACCACAAGAAGTCGCTGTGGGCCGGGTGCAGCTGCCAGACGGCCGCCGTGCGCCCTTGATGACGCCGACAACGGCCGTCGTTACCGGCCGCACCAAAACATTTGCTGCCACGCTTGATGTCATTGAAGCCGCTGAAGCGCTGCGTCAGCAGCAATACCCCAATATCTCCGACACACACGTCTCTCCCTTCCACACAATCTTTATCACCAGTTAACCAGCATGCATTGATCAAACGACAGACATGCACGATAATTTTGGCCATCGTCATAAAAGCGGACATGAAGGGATGTGATGCGTATTCTGATAGCGGATGATGAGTCCATTATTCGTATGGGCTTAAAGGCAATGCTAAATGACATGGGGCATGAAGTGCTGACCGCCACCAACGGCCGTGAAGCCCTGCAGATGGCCCGCCAACACCAGCCAGAGCTGGCTATTCTGGATATTAAAATGCCTTACACCGATGGCTTACAGGCAGCCCAAACCCTGGCTCGTGTACACCCCATACCCATTCTGCTGCTGACTGCCTTTAGCGAACAAGACCTTATTGAGCAGGCCGCCGATTTACCCATTCAAGGGTACCTCATCAAACCCATCAAGCCAGAAGAACTGGCGGCGGCTATTGCTGTGGCCAACCGGCGCTTTGCCGACGCCCTCAGCTTGCAGCAGCGGGCCGACAAGCTGGAAGATGAGCTGGTTACCCGCAAACTTCTTGATCGGGCCAAAGGCAAACTCATGGCCACCGGCCTGACAGAAGAAGAAGCGTACCAGACCATCCACCGGCAGGCCCGCACCAACCGCCAGAGTCTACGACAGGTGGCGCTGGCCATTTTGCAGCAATAAAAAAGCCCTGGCCGGTATGGCCAGGGCTGGCGTTTGCTTGTTAACCCACCTTTTCCGAATCTACAGGTTCAGGTTGGAGGGGTTCTGGGACACTTTCCAACCGGGTGAAGGTAAGTTCATCGTCAGCCACGTCAATGCCCACCACATCACCGCTGGCAAACTCACCTCTGAGCAGCTTGACAGACAACGGGCTTTCTACGTAGCGTTGTAATGTGCGGCGCAGTGGTCGGGCACCAAAGTCCTTATCATACCCATGCAGCGCCAGCCATTTCTGGGCTGCTTGTGTCAACACGATCGTCAGGCCGCCATGTTCAGCCAACCGTGCTTGCACCTCTTTCATCTGCAAAGCCACAATCTCTACCACATCATCTTCGCTCAGCGGCTCAAAGATGATGATCTCGTCGATGCGGTTGATGAACTCTGGCCGGAAGGTGCGCTTTAGTTCTTCTTCAATACGCTTGTGGTCATTTTCATCTTCTTTACCACGCATGCCAGAAAAGCCTAAGGCGCCCGCTTGTTTCACAAACGACGTGCCCACGTTGCTGGTCATCACAATGACCGTATTACGGAAGTTAACCACCCGGCCCTGGCCATCGGTAAGACGGCCGTCATCCAGCAGTTGCAGCAGGGCATTCCACACATCCGGGTGGGCCTTTTCGATTTCGTCAAAGAGCACCAGGGAGTACGGCCGTCGCCGCACCTGCTCTGTCAACTGGCCGCCCTGTTCATACCCAATATACCCTGGGGGGGCGCCAAACAAGCGGCTGACCGTATGCTGTTCACGAAACTCACTCATGTCCACCCGAATCAGCGCGTCTTCATCATCAAACAGAAATTCAGCCAGCGCCTTGGCCAGCTCTGTCTTGCCCACACCTGAGCTGCCCAGGAAGATGAAGGTACCAATCGGCCGTTTCGGGTCACTGAGGCCAGACCGGCTGCGGCGGATAGCATCTGCCAGCGCGGCAATCGCCCGATCTTGCCCCACAATACGTTCATGCAGGCGCTCTTCCATTTGCAGCAGCTTCTCTGCTTCCGTCTCCATCATCTGTGTAACCGGAATCCCTGTCCAGGAGGCTACCACTTCAGCGATATCCTCTTCATGCACAACCTCATCCAGCTCATGTTCAGACTTCCAATTGTCTCGCAGGGCAGCAAACTCCCCCTCCAGGCGCAGCCGGTCGGCGCGCACTGTGGCCGCCCGCTCATAATCCCGCACCGTGTGGGCTTCTTCTTCCTGTTCTACCAGCTTGTCCAACTGCTTTTTTAGTTCCTTTAAATCTGGTGGCAGGGTGTACAAGGCCACACGCAGCTTGGCGGCGGCTTCATCCATCAAATCAATGGCCTTATCCGGCAGCCGGCGGTCGGTAACATAACGATGAGACAGCTTCACGGCCGCTACCAGCGCCTCCGCTGAATAGGTCACTTTATGATGCGTTTCATACTGGACACGCAAGCCCTGCAGCATCTCGATAGTCTCTTCTACCGAGGGTTCATCAACAAACACCGGCGCAAAGCGGCGTTCCAGGGCGCTGTCTCGTTCAATGTACTGGCGATACTCGTCCAGGGTGGTAGCGCCTACACAGCGCAGTTCACCGCGGGCCAGCGCCGGTTTGAGCATGTTGCTGGCATCCATCGCCCCTTGCGCCGACCCGGCGCCAACCACGGTGTGCAGTTCATCAATGAACAGAATAATTTCACCTTGCGCCCGTTGAATTTCTTCCATGGCTGCTTTTAGTCTCTCTTCAAACTCGCCACGGAACCGGCTGCCAGCAATCATGGCCCCTAAATCCAATGACAGCACACGCTTGTTCAGTAAATTCTCCGGCACATCACTGACGACAATCTTTTGGGCCAGTCCTTCGACTATCGCCGTCTTGCCCACACCTGCCTCACCAATCAGCACCGGGTTGTTCTTGGTGCGGCGGCTCAACACCTGCAGCACCCGCAAAATTTCGTCATCACGGCCAATGACAGGGTCCAATTTGTGTTCACGTGCCAATTGGGTCAGGTCACGACTGTATTTGTCCAGGGTACGGTACCGCCCTTCAGCTTGAGGGCTGGTGACACGCTGGCCACCACGTAAGTCTTTAATGGCCGCCAGCACGCGGTCACGGTTCACGCCAAATTCTTGTAAGATGCGCGCCGCGGGGGTGTTGCGTTCACTCAAAATCGCCAGGAAGATGTGCTCGGTGGAGATAAATTCATCCTTCAACCGGTTAGCTTCCCCCTGCGAAAGTTCCAGCACGGTACGAATGCGCGGCGTGTAAAAAACCTGGCCAACGCCGCCGCCATACACTGAAACTTTGGGGCTGCTGCGCAGCTCTTGATCCAGCCGGTCTTGCATGGCATTGGTATCTACATTTAGTGACGCTAATATCTGGGGCACAGCGCCATCATCTTGTCGCAGCAAGGCCAGGAAGATATGTTCCGTGTCCACCTGGGTATGGCCGTATTGTTGCACCAGTTCATAGGCGATGGCAGCCGCATTTTGGGCTCTTTCAGTAAATCTATCGAATCGCATGGTTATATCCTTATATCTAAGCGAATTGTCATAGGTTCGTATGGATGTTTGGTATAGCGTATACGAATAGGCAATGCGCTGTGCTCAAAAATGCAACAGAGATTTTACTTTTTCAGGATTTGATTCTTGTTAGATATTCTACAACAGGCGGGTACCTTCGGCATCGTAACCATCACCCCAGGCGATGATCTTGTGTGGCGTAATTTCTATGAGCCGGTAGCCAGCATTGTCATAGCGAAAATCCCACTCGTACTTATAGTAGAAGTAATCGGCCAGAATATCAATGGTTTGGTGGTCAGCCACGTGAGCCTCGCCTTCAATGATAAGTACATTTTTGGGATCAGGCAGCGCTAGCGAAACCATCTGGTTATGGACCATATTGGCATATTTCTGGGTGTCTGGTGTGGTGCAAATGTAAAGAATGCCTTCCAGCCATATGAACCAGAGCGGGACCAAGTGGGGACGGCCGTCACCACGCACCGTCGCCAGCCAGATTTCATGTTCACGACCCAGGCGGCCCTCAACAGCCCGCCAGCGAGCAGGATTCCGTCGTCTCACCCCACCATTATACAGTAATCAGCAGTTAGTAATCAGTAGTCAGTAGTCAGTAGTCAGTAGTCAGTAGTTAGTAATCAGTAGTCAGTATCTGGTCTGATTGATGACCAATGACCGTTCCTTGCCACACGGCCGTGTTTACCTCGCCTTCATGGCCAATCAAGCGTTGGGTCAGATGGGCAAATGGGGCGGCTGGGCCGGTGGTAAATAGGGTGAGCTTGCCGCCAGATGTAGCGGGGCCTAGCAGCTGAGCTTGTTGCAAAACGCGGTGAGCCTGTCGGGCCACGGCGGGAGCGGGGTCTATGATGGCCAGTGAAGGGGCCATGGTGTTAAGCAACGGCCGTACAAACGGGTAATGGGTACACCCCAACACCAGCGTATCCACACCCTGCGCCAACATCGGTGCCAACACCTGCCGTAAAAGCTGTTCCGTTTCTGGGGTATCTGTTTGTCCGCTTTCAATGAGGTCTACCAGGCCAATACAAGGGTCTTCCCATACTGTCACATTTTGGGCAAAGCGGCCCATCAGCTGCGCGTAACGATCACTCTCTAACGTGCCTACGGTGGCCAGCACACCCACTTTGCCAGTTTTGGTCTGCTGTACGGCCGGTTTAACAGCTGGCTCCATGCCCACAAAAAGCACGTCTGGAAATGTATAGCGCAGCGGCGTCAGCGCCGCTGCCGACGCCCGGTTACAGGCCACCACCACAAGTTTGGCCTGCTGGCGCAAAAAAAAGTCAGTGATGCTATGGCTAAACTGGATAACTTCAGCGTGGGCGCGGGGACCATACGGCACATGTGCCTGGTCAGCCAGGTAGATGAGATCTTCCCCCGGCAAGCGCTGGCGTATATGCGGCAGCACCGAAAGGCCGCCAACCCCCGAGTCAAAGATGCCAATAGGTCGTCTTGAAGTCACTACTTTTATAGTATTCAGTCAGCCGACTGAACCCTGAACACTGATTACTGACTACCGATTACTGATTACTGATTACTGGCTACTGGTTACCGGCCGCAGCCACCAACCCCTTAAACAGCGCCAGCATCTCTGGGTTGTCTTGGATCAGGTTTTCCGGGTGCCACTGTACACCCAGCGCGTAGGGGTGGCCAGGCACTTCTACAGCTTCGATGAGACCATCGGGCGCGGTGGCGCTTACGGCAAGCTCGGCAGCCAGGCGGTTAATACCTTGATGGTGCAGGGAATTAACGGCCGTTGTCATTGTCCCCAGCTGCTGCGCCAGCAGCGAACCTGGTTCTATGGCCACGTCATGGGCCAGGTAGTTGCGTGGTTTTTTACCGTAATTGTCATGGCGCATGGCGTTGGGCATCATGGCAAAAATGTCCTCGTACAGATCACCACCCAGGGCTACGTTAAACACCTGAATGCCGCGACAAATGGCGAGCATGGGTTTCTGGTGGGCCACGGCCGTGCGTACCATGAACATCTCTACCCGATCGCGATCACCGTCAATACCCCACAGCGTTTCATGCTGACGGCCGTGGTACACGGCCGGGTCAACATCACCACCGCCGGGCAGCAGCAGGCCATCCAGGCGTTCAAAAATGGCCAACAGCTGCTCATCGGCCAAACCCAACGGAATGAGCACCGGCACGCCACCAGCGGCGACAACGGCATGGATATACGAAGGCATCAACCCAATAACTTCAATAGGGGGATCCTGGTCTGCCATTTTTCGGTAGGTGGTGCAGCCAATAAGGGGGGGACGGTTCATGGGTGGGACTGTCATTTGCTTACTCCTGAAAACAAAAAAGGTGAAAGCTTGACAACTTTCACCCAAAATTTGTTACCTTTGTAGACAGCCGCTAGAAATTGCGTTTTTCACGCAGGCGGGCTGACTTGCCGGTGCGCTGCCGCATGAAATACAGGTTCGCCTGCCGTACATGGGCATGACGATGGATCTCGATTTTCTCAATCCGTGGTGAGCCATACAAAAAAGTACGCTCTACACCAATACCATTAGAGGCCACACGGCGCACCGTGAAATTGCGGTTGTTTGCGGTATTACGCAGACGAATAACCATACCCCGCACCACCTGGGTACGCTCATTCCGCTCGCCTACGTTGACGCGCACATGCACGGTGACATCATCACCAATGCGTAATTGAGGCAGTCCTTCAGTTGGTTGACTATCGAAAGCTCTCAGTAATAAATCAGACATGACAGCGCTCTCCAATTTCTCTGTATCGGCCACAAAAGGCCGGTTTGTTCATTTGCAAAGGGCATAAAAGTAGCCCGACAAGCGGGCCCAAACAGGAAATATACCACGAGGGCAGGCGTCAGGCAAATAAAAACTCAGAAAATCAACGCCTATTCCTTTATCGCCGCCTGTGCCGGCACAATCTTCCCCTCTACCTGGCCAAACCCCACACAATACCCCGCCCCCTGACACCAACCGGAGATGGTCACTGTATCACCATCTTTCAGAAACGTGCGTGTCTCATGTTGCCCTACTGAAATGGGCTTTGTGCCCCGCCAGGCCAGTTCCAAGAGTGAGCCAAACATACCAGGGGCCGGGCCGCTGATGGTGCCTGAAGCCAGTAAATCACCGGGGCGCACATTGCAGCCGGTAAGGGTATGATGGGCCAATTGTTGGGCCGCATTCCAGTACAGGTGACGATAGTTAGTGTAGCAAATAACATGAGGGGCGGCCATTGTTGGCGACTGCAATGCCACCTCTAACTGGATATCATAGGTAATATTGGCCGTTTGCAGATAGGGCAGTGGTGCGGGATTTTGCGCCGGCCCAGGGATGCGAAACGGCGCCAGGGCTTCCAGCGTAACCACCCAGGGTGAGATGCTGGTGGCAAAGTTTTTAGCCAAAAACGGCCCTAAGGGGCGGTATTCCCATCGTTGAATATCGCGGGCGCTCCAGTCATTTACCAGTACCAGGCCAAAGATATGGTCTTCAGCCTGGCCAATAGGAATAGGCTGGCCCAACACATTCCCAGGGCCCACAAAAAAGCCCACCTCCAGCTCAAAGTCCAACTCTGCCGAGGGCAGCAGGCAGGGCTGGCTTTCATCTGCATCTAAAACCTGGCCCCACGGCCGTACCACCTGTGTACCGCTGATCACCACGGAACTGGCACGGCCGTGATACCCCACCGGCAAATGTTTCCAATTGGCCGGCAGTGGATCATCGCCGGGGCGGAACATCTGGCCAACGTTGGCTGCGTGGTATTCAGAAGAGTAGAAGTCTGTGTAGTCACCAATAACCGTTGGCAGGTGCATCGTCACTTCACTGAGCGGGTGTAACACCCGTGTGCGCAGCTCGGCATCATCACGCAAAGTAGGGGTGTCGGCAGCCAACAGGGCTTGCAAGGCAGCCCGTGCTTCCTGCCAGGCTGGCCGGCCCAAAGCCATAAAGTCATTAAGTGCCGGTTTGTCAAAAACGGCCGTGTCCTGTAAACAAGGCCCATTAAAAAAACCGCGGGCCTGGAGAACGGCCATGTCTACCACCCACTCACCAATACGTACACCCACGCGCCGCCGGCCACCAGCTTTCCGGTTAAAAACGCCCCAGGGCAGATTTTGCAAAGGGAAGTGTGAGCCGGCATCAACAGCGATAAAGGATGGCTGAGTGTGTACTTGTTCACCCATAGACTGGCAACCTCCACCTCCTTAGAGTGCCTTCAGAAACAACTTTAGACATTTATGACCAAAGCACCCTTAAAGCTCATTCATTGACGCCATCGTTATGAATGGATGAGCCCTTAAAAAGAAAAAGCCCCAACGCCTTTGTCGGGGCTTTTTAAGAAAGAATCAATGATTTACTGTTTCTTGAGAACTGGCAAGCCGTTCTTGCTTTCAGATACCATGTATCCGGCCGGCACCGCATCTAACGAACCATCTTTGACCTCTTTGGCAAAGAAATAGATAGTTTGAGTGCGGCCATTCTTTAATGTTGTGTCACGCTTATGAAGAAAATAGGTACTACCTTTTGAGTTTTTTACACTATAAGCCATTTTTTCTTCCTTCCTTTTTTGAAATGTCTGAGCATCAAATGCCCGGTATATGAGTTAATTTCCCTCTGTTACCAGAGGTGACAGGCCCTCATGTTAAAGCAATCATTTCCAGATGGCAAGCTTTTTTAAGGATTGACTTCCACTTCATACGAAAATTTCACGAACCGATCATACAGAAGGGCATCATTTTGACGCCCCTATGGGCGGCTGTTATACTTCCGCTTCGCCCAAATGAGTGCGGCGAGTTGTTTGTGTCTGGTGGCTGGTACAAACAGCTCTCCCTCAACAACTCACTGCCAGCCACCCATAAACCTATGGCCGACAAAGACAAACTCATTCCCCGTTCAGAAGATTTTAACGAGTGGTATAACTCGCTCGTCCTTAAAGCAGATATGGCCGATTACGGCCCAGTACGCGGCACGATGATCGTCAAGCCCTATGGCTGGACGCTGTGGGAAAACATCCAGCAAGCGTTAGACCGGCGTTTTAAGGCGACCGGCGTGCAAAATGCCGGCTTTCCCATGTTTATCCCTATGAGCTTCTTGCAAAAAGAAGCCCAGCATGTGGCCGGCTTTGCCCCAGAATTGGCGGTGGTCACCCATGGTGGTGGTCAAGAACTGGCTGAGCCTATTGTGGTCCGCCCTACGTCAGAAACCGTCATCGGCCATGCTTATGCCAATTGGGTACAGAGTTACCGTGACTTGCCTATCCTCATTAACCTGTGGAACAGCGTTGTCCGTTGGGAGCTGCGCACCAAGTTGTTCCTGCGTACGCTAGAATTTTACTGGCAGGAAGGGCACACGGCGCACGCCACGGCCGTGGAGGCCGATGAACGCACCCGCATGATGTTAGATATTTACACTGACTTTGCGGTCAATGACGCGGCCGTGCCGGTTATCCCTGGGGAGAAGTCAGCGCTGGAACGTTTTGCCGGCGCTAACCAGACATTAACCATTGAAGCGATGATGGGTGATGGCAAGGCGCTGCAATCGGCCACTTCTCATAACCTGGGGCAAAATTTTGCCAAAGCGTTTGACATCCAATACCTGGACCAAAACAACGATCTACAATATTGCTGGACAACGTCTTGGGGCCTAAGCACCCGTTTCATTGGGGCCATTATCATGACCCATGGTGATGACAATGGCCTGGTGCTGCCGCCCCGGTTAGCCCCCTACCAGGTGGTGATGGTGCCCATTTACCGCAAAGATGATGACAAAACGGCCGTGCTTGAAGCCACTCATCGCCTGCAGCAGCAGCTAACCAACACCGGCATGCGTGTTAAAGTGGATGACCGCGAAAACCTGACGCCCGGCTACAAATTTAATGATTGGGAGCTGCGGGGCGTCCCCGTGCGCCTGGAGATTGGGCCCCGCGACGTAGAAAACAACGCCGTTGGCCTGGCCCGGCGTGACGTGCCAGGCCGCGAAGGCAAACAGTTTGTCTCCCAAGATGGGTTGGTACAGACAGTGAATGATCTGCTGGCTGACATTCAGCAAAGTTTGCTGCACAAAGCCACCCGCTTTCGGGATGACAACACCCACAACGTGACAGAGTATGGCACCTTCAAAGAAGCCGTTCAGACCGGTTTTGCCCGTGTGTGGTGGGCAGGCAGCCAGGATGACGAAACCCGGGTTAAAGAAGAGACCAAAGCTACCATCCGCTGTTTCCCTTTGGCCCAGCCAGGGGAGCAGGGAACGTGTTTCTACACCGGTAAGCCAGCAGAAAAGATGGCCATTTTTGGCCGGGCCTATTGATCATTCATGGATTGAGCCATAAGATGTACATAGTATTTGTTATCATTCCAGCCTTCACTATTATTGGGATTTGTAATCATCAGGAACAAGCTCTTGGACACGGCCGTCTTTTCCACCACATCCCCGCTGGTAGAACAAGTCAACCAACAGAAAGAAGAACTGCTGCAGCGAGAACAGTTCCTCAATTTACTAACCCAAATTACCAATGAGGCCGCCAGTATCCTTGATTTTCACCAAATGATGCGGTCCGTCGCGGACAACTTGGCGCGTTTGAGCCAGTGCGACGGCTGCCTTATAGCTGCCTGGAACCCCGCCAACAAAGTGATCACGCCGCTGGTCGCTTCCAGCGCTTTTCAAGAAACTTATACTTCTCTGCCCCCCCTGCCCGATAAAGATACATTTACCGCAGCTATTCTGCACCGGGAAAAGGTCATCGCTGTTGCTGATACGCAACAATCCCCCTTTCAAAAGGAACACATTGTCACCGAGTTTAAGGCAGCTTCTCTGTTAGGCATCCCGTTGATTGCAGGCACCCAAAAAATGGGGGCGGTCATGCTTATCTTCCAGACGCCGCACACATTTTCACCGGAAGAGATCTGGCGGGCAGAACAGGCAGCGCCCCCCATCTCTCTGGCGATGGCCAAAGCCCAATTATTGCACCGGGAACAAGAACAACGTGTCTTGGCAGAAGCGCTGCGGGATGCCGGCGCCGTGATCGGTGAGACGCTGGATTTTGACGAAGTGTTAGACCGCATCCTGGAACAGATGGGGCGGGTTGTGCCCTATGACTCGGCCAACATTATGCTGCTGGAACACGGCCGTGCCCATATAGTGCGGCACCGCGGTTACGAACAAACCAACCCGACACTGGCAGCTGAACTCATCCAGATCTCCCTGCACATAGAGACAACAGCTACGCTGCAGCAGGTTGTGCAAACCAGACAGCCTTACATTGTGCCCGACACCACGACCTTTCCTGGCTGGGTGGGCATTGTGGGTCACATTCGCTCCTGGGCTGGGGCGCCCATTATCATCGGCGACCGGGTGGTGGCCGTGGTAGGGGTAGACAAAACGGAGCCTCACTTCTACCGGCCAGAACATATGGCGCGTTTATCGGCGTTTGCCAACCAGGTGGCGTTGGCGCTGCAAAATGCCCAACTGCACAAAGCGACCCAGCGCCAGATTGAAGAGCTATCTGTGCTGCAAGCCCTGGCTTCTGCCGGGGTAGAGGTAGAAAACGAGGATGAGCTGCTGGACAGGGCCACGCAGATTATCGGCGATACCTTGTATCCACACAATTTTGGCATCTTGCTGCTGGATGACACGGCCCAGACATTACATGTGCACCCGTCTTACCGTATCAAGGACAAAAATTTCAGGCCTGATGGCTTTTTGTTAGGGGAAGGCATTACCGGTCATGTGGCATTTACCGGGCAACCGTACCGGGCGGGCGATGTACACACAGACCCTCACTACATTAACAGCGACCCAGAAACACATTCTGAATTATGCGTCCCTTTGTTTGCCGGCGACCGGTTAATGGGTGTTATCAATGCTGAAAGCAAGAAAAAAAACGCTTTCTCTGACAGTGATGAATATCTGTTGACAACCTTTGCCCGGCAACTAGGGGTGGTCATTGAAAAAATGCGGCTCATTGCCGAAACGCGCCGCCGCGCTGAAGAGATGCGTCTTGTAAGCCGCATCTTGCGCAAGTTAAACGCTACGCCCGATGTCACGGCCGTCTTCCCTGAACTGAGCACCGACATAAAAAAACTGACACGCTGCACGGCCGTAACCCTCTTGCTGTTGAACAACCAGCCCACGTTGTCTCGCAATCTGGCGCCAGACATTCCCCAGTTACACGGCCCTATCACCCATCTATTGGCAGACACGGCCGTGGCCCAACATATCATCGCCAGTAAGATTTACGAGGTTCCTTACTTACTTGCAGCCGCTGACCAACCCCTGGAAAAACTGCTGCTTGCCGCCGGTTATCAATCTTGTATGACAGTTCCTCTGCACACTGATGCCAACCCTATTGGCGGCCTGAACCTGGCCTGGCCTCAACCTGAGGGGTATCGGTTCACCTCCGTAACCTATTTTCAGCAGGTGGCCAGTGCCATTGCCCTGGCCCTGCAGCGCAGCCAGCTTTTTGAAGAAATTAAACAATGGGCCTACCAGCTCACGATTCTGCAAAACCTAAACCGGGAAATCACCGGTCTTGTGGAAATGAAGCAGATTTGTACCACGTTTGCCGAACATATTTCACGCCATCTCAAATACCAGAGCGTTTCCATTCACCGGATCGATCACGACGCCCAGGAAGTAATATGCGAAGCTCTCACAGGCCCCCAGCAAGAACGTATCGATATTGGTACCTATAAACAGAAACTTGGCGAAGGGCTGGTGGGGCTGACCGCCCAGACAGGCAAACCCTTTATTGTCAACGACACAGCTTCACACCCCCATTTCCTCCTCCCCTCACCACATATACAGGTGCGCTCCGAACTGGTTTTGCCTCTACAACACGGCCCCCAACTGGTAGGTGTTCTCAACGTGAACAGCGCCGATATGAATGCTTTCTCTGATAAGGATGTGGCCATTCTTACGCTTGCTGCCGACCAACTGGCCGCCGCCCTGGAACGTGCCCGGCTGTTCGAACAAACCCGGCAGCACGCCGACAATCTGGAACAACGCAACCGCGAACTGGTCGCCCTCAACGAAGTGGGGAAAATCCTCGTCGCTACCCTTGACCGGCACGTCATCTACCGGGCTATCTATCATCAAACTATCCAACCGCTCATGAGCGTTCCTCACCTCATCATTTCCCTTTATAATCCACTCACCAAAATTATCTATTGCGACTATGCCATCGTGGATGGCATAGAAACAGAGCCGTCTGAGTTTCCGCCACTGCCGTTGGGGCAAGGCATCGTGAGTGAAATCATCCGTACCCGCCAGGGGTGCATTGTAGATCTGAACACGGCCGTCAATACCCGTTTTGTGCAAATTGGCGACGATCGGGAGGCGCTCTCTGGCCTCTACGTGCCGCTCATCAGTGGTGATAACGTTTTGGGCGTGATGTATGTGCAAGATTACGCACCTGACGCCTTTACCGGGTCAGACCTGACACTGCTCTCTACCCTGGCTACCCAGGTGAGTGTGGCTATTGAAAAGTCACGCCTTTTTGCCCAAACAGAATTACGCGCCGCTAAACTGGAAGCCCTTTCCACCCTTTCCACAGAACTACGTACGGCTCAGACCATTGATGAAATGCTGCTGCCCATTCTGGCCAGAGCCATGAGCGTGGTAGGTGGTTCACTAGGCAGCCTATACCTCAGAGAACCAGAAACAGGAGATATGGTTGCCAGGGGCGTGCATCCGCCCAATCCGGCGCTGTTGGGGCGGCGGTTTAAGATAGGCGAAGGTATTACCGGGTACATTGCAGATACCGGCAAAATTCACATCACAGAAAACATGGCCAGCAGCAAACAAGCGCGGTTTTATACGCAGGAAAAACAGATGGTAGAGGAGATGCACATACGCTGCGGCATTGGCCTGCCGCTGCGCGCCCAAGAGCGGATCGTGGGTGTTTTGTATATCAGCCTGCCCCATGAACACATGTTCACAACCGAGGAGATAGAGTTTCTGGTGGCCATCTGCGAGATTGCCGGGGGCGCGCTGGATAGGATGTTGGTGCTGCAAACGCTCGAAGAGCGTGTGACCGAACGCACCCGCGAACTGGCCGCAGCAAATGAACAGCTAAAGCAGCTTGACCGTTTAAAATCGAAGTTCATTTCTGATGTGTCTCATGAATTACGCACCCCGGTAACAAATCTGAACCTCTACCTTGATTTGTTTAATCACAACAGACCAGAAAAGCAGGCGCATTATTTAGCAGTATTACGCAAACAAACCGCCCGGCTGACGCAGCTCATTGAAGATATTTTAAGCCTGTCGCGCCTGGAACTAGGTAAAGGGAAAATTAAACACGCCCCGCTTGATTTAAATGCAATCGTAACCACGGCCGTGACCGTCTTCTGGCCGCGTATTACGGAAGCCGACCTGACATTAACCCCTAAATTACACCCCAACCTGCCACAAATTGAAGGGGAATCTAACCAACTATCGCTCTTAATCTCCCATTTACTGGCCAACGCCATTCAATATACCCGGGGCGGCCGCATTGCTATTAGCACCGGCATCAATGAACCCGCTGACAAAGTCTTTTTCCAGGTTACAGATACGGGTCATGGCATCAGCCAGGCAGACCAAATACACTTGTTTGACCGCTTTTATCGCGGACGCAATGCCAGCCAGTTAAATGTTCCGGGCACCGGGCTGGGGCTGGCTATTGTCAAGGAAGTGGTAGACCTGCACGGCGGGGAAATTGAAGTGGAAAGTACAGAAGGTGTAGGGACAACGTTTACTGTGTGGCTGCCCGTGCCCCATCATCCGTAAGTGGTACACGGTCACCACGCTCTACTATTTACCGGTACCGGTTCTTTGGAGAAACCCATGACCCACAGACAACCCTGGCATGAAATGACCACCCAATTGGTAGATGTAGCCATGGGGCGACAGCCGGCAGACCTGGTCATCCGCCAGGGCCGTTGGCTCAATGTACACACCGGGGAGATCATCCCCGGCACCGATGTGGCTATCTGTGGCTGCCGCATTGCGTACGTAGGACCAGACGCCGGGCATACCATAGGGGCACAGACACGGGTCATTGCCGCCAACGGCCGTTACCTCATTCCCGGTTTGTGCGACGCCCACATGCACGTGGAAAGCGGCATGATCACGGTGACAGAGTTCGCCCGCGCCGTCATCCCCCATGGCACGACGAGCATGTTCATAGATCCTCATGAGATCGCTAACGTGCTGGGACTGCCCGGTGTACGCCTGATGCATGATGAAGCCGCCACCCTGCCCATCAACGTCTACGTGCAAATGCCCAGCTGTGTGCCCAGCGCGCCGGGCCTGGAAACACCTGGTGCCAGCATTGGCCCAGCAGAAGTAGCTGAAGCCATGACCTGGCCGGGCATCATTGGGTTGGGGGAGATGATGAACTTTCCCGGCATCTACGGGAACGACAGCCACATGCACGCCGAGGTCGCGGCCACCTTGCGGGCGGGCAAGATTGTCGGCGGCCATTACGCCTCACCAGATTTGGGCATCCCTTTTCATGGTTATGTGGCTGGCGGCCCGGCCGATGACCACGAAGGCACCCGCCTGGAAGACGCCATCGCCCGCGCCCGCCAGGGCATGAAAGCGATGCTCCGGCTGGGGTCAGCCTGGCATGATGTAGCCGCCCAGATAAAGGCGATCACGGAAATGGGGTTGGACAACCGCAGTTTTATCCTCTGCACCGATGACAGCCACTCTGGCACGCTGGTTCACGAAGGGCACATGAACCGTGTCGTTCGCCACGCCATTGCTCAGGGCTTGCCGCCAATAGCGGCTGTTCAAATGGCCACGTTAAACACGGCCGTGCACTTTAACGTGGAAAAAGAGATCGGCAGCATTACCCCAGGCCGGTATGCTGACATTATCTTAAGCAGCGATTTAGTCAGCCTGCCCATTGAGATGGTCATTGCTGCCGGGGACGTTGTCGCCGAAAACGGCCGTCTGACCATGGACCTGCCCCCTTACGCCTACCCGGACTTCGCCAAAAACACCGTCAAGTTGGGCAAACGCCTCACGGCCGACGATTTTAATGTGCCCTCGCCTCTTGCTGATCCGCAATCGCCTGTGAAAGTTCGGGCCATTGGCGTGGTAGAAAACCAGGCGCCAACACGAGCCGAAGACAGGGTGTTGCCGGTGGAAAACGGCCGTGTTCAGTTGGACCCGCGCCAGAATGTGGCCCATCTTGCTTTGGTAGAACGGCACCGGGGCACGGGCGGGGTCGTCAACGGCTTTGTGACCGGATTTGGCTTCAAAACGCGCTGCGCCATCGCCAGCACCGTGGCCCATGACAGCCACCACCTGATCGTCGTGGGCACCAGCCGCCGCCACATGGCGCTGGCCGCCAACCGGCTAGGCGCCGTCGGCGGTGGTGTGGTGGTCTATAAAGATGATGCTGAAATCGCCCTGGTAGCACTGCCCATTGCCGGGCTGATGTCAGATGAACGGGCGGAAATCGTCGCCGAGAAAGCCACACGCCTGCTCCAGGCCTTCCACGACTGCGGCTGCACGCTCAACAACGCTTATATGCAGCTCAGCCTGCTGGCACTGGTTGTTATCCCTGAACGACGTATCTCTGACTTGGGCCTGGTAGACGTAACCCAATTCCAACTTGTAGACCTGTTCCCGTCATAACCATAACGTTTTCGCCCGTCCGGCATGCTGTTTTTCCCGGTGGGTGGTGTTTGTCTGGCGTTGTAAAGCGCCAGCGTTATAATCAGGCAATGACCTGGAGGTAAAGTTTTTATGGACGAATTGACAGGGGATGATCAGCAGGCAGCCTCGGCGGGACGGCTGCCTGCCCGGCTGCTAGACCGGCTGGCGAAGGTCATCGATGAGACTGATGAGCAGGCTGCAGCAGAACGAGTAACCCGGCTAAAATCGGCACATCCACAGGCCACGGCGGCAGATTTGACAGAGCGGCTCATCCATCATAAGTGCCGTGATACGGCCGTCATTGGCGCTGCTACTTCTGGCGTCGCCCTTGTCCCTGGCCTGGGCACGCTGGCCAGCCTGACGCTGGGCCTGGCCACTGACCTGGGCATCACCTTTAAGATGCAGGCGGAGTTGGTGCTGGAGATTGCAGCCGTGTATGGTCACCACCTGACACCACAGGAAAAGCGACAGGCGGTCATGTTGGTGACCGGCTTGAGCGCCGGCGCCACCACCCTTGCCCACCGCGCCGGCAACAACATTTCCAAACGGGTGACAGCCCGCATAGCTTCCAAACATGTGACCAAAGCGGTGCCCATTGTGGGCATGGCTGCTTCTGCCAGCACAAACGCCGCCATGACGTACCTGATCGGCAAACGGGCACAGGCCTATTTTAGCCTGGGGCCAGAGGCACCGGAAGATTGGCGGGCTACAGCCGCAGCCCTCACCGGCCTGGACAAAGCATCACTGGCCAGTAGCCTGAAAAAAGGCAGGGCGCTGGTGGCACAGGTGGGTAGTACGGCTGTGAGCGGCGCTGGCAAGGCTCGCGCGGCCATTCCCCGTCGCCGTCAAAAACAGGTCACGTCGCCAACAGACAACATCATCCCACTCTTTGACAACCCGTAACACCCGGGCACAATGTACCTTACAACAGGAGAACAGATGCAAACATTATTAACCCAACTGACTCAAAGAGTCGCTGCCGCAGAAGACGACATCCTTGCTTTTTTCCGGGAGATCGTAGCCATTCCCAGCATGAACAGTGACATTAAAGAAGTGGGCCAGCGCATTGGCGCTGAAATGCAGAAACTGGGTTTTGACCAGGTATACGTAGACAAGTATGGCTCTATCGTAGGCAAAATCGGCAGCGGCCCCACCATCTTGCTTTACGACAGTCACATTGACACTGTAGGCATCGGCGACCCGGCCCAGTGGGAATGGGACCCTTTCCAGGGCAAAGTAGAAAACGGAATGTTTTATGCTCGTGGCGCACTGGATGAGAAAAACAGCACACCGGGCATGGTGTATGGCCTGGCATTGGCCCGTGACCTGGGCTTGTTAGAGGGCTTCACCGCCTACTACCTGGGCAACATCGAAGAATGGTGTGACGGCGTCGGCTGCCAGGCCTTTGTGGAATGGGAAGGGGTAAAACCAGATTTTGTGGTCATTGGTGAGCCCACAAAAATGAAGGTGTATCGCGGTCACAAAGGGCGTATTGAACTGGAAGTGGTGTGCAAAGGCAAAAGCGCCCACGCCGCCAGCAACCATATGGGTGACAATGCGGTGTATAAAATGCTGCCGGTGATCGACGCCATTGACAAAATGGGGCCTAATCTGCGCCAACACGAATTTTTAGGCCAGGGTAAAATCACGGTGACCCGTATCAGCAGTGTCAGCCCCAGCGACAACGCCGTGCCCGATGAGTGCCGCATCTTCATAGACCGCCGGGTAACCTTTGGTGATACACGGGAAAGTGTGCGCGCCGAGATCGAGGCTATCATTCCGCCATCGCAGCAGGCCGATTTTCAGGTTTTAGACCTGGTATATACCGAACCGAGCCATACCGGGGCGGTGTTTGCTTATGAGAAGTTTTTTCCGGCCTGGGCGCTGGCCAAGGATCATCCCTTTGTGCAGGCCGGCGCGCAAACGGTACAGGCTCTGTGGCCGACGGATGATCCGTTTGGCCAGGGCAAGTGGGACTTCTCTACAAACGGTAATTATTGGTGTGGCAAGGCGGGCATTCCCAGCATTGGCTTTGGCCCTGGTGATGAGATTTATGCCCACGCTGTCAACGAGCATGTCTCGCTTAAAGATGTGGTCGAAGCGACAAAGTTTTATGCTTTGTTACCGATGATGGTAAAAAAAGGGAGGGAAATGGCAGATTAACAGTCATTTTTTAACCAGATGCCTTACGCGGCGCGCACCGCGATGAATGAACACGCACATTTATGATATTTTGAGGAGACCAGGGATGCAAACAAACTTACGCGGCCGTGACATGATCACGACCCAGGAATGGACCAAGGACGAGATTGATACGGTTTTAGACGTGGCCTTTGATTTAAAGCGCCAGCGGGCTATGGGGGTTTCACACGCTTACCTGCGGGACAAGGTGCTGGCCATGCTGTTTTTCTTTACCAGCACACGCACACGCTCCAGCTTTGAGGCTGGCATCGCCCAACTGGGTGGGCATGGCGCGTTTATAGACAGCACCACAACACAAATCAGTCATGGGGATACGGCGAAGGAGATTGGGGAGATTTACGGCCGTTACTATGATGGCATTGCCATTCGCCAGTGTGACTGGGACTTTGGTAACCAGTACATTCGTGACGTGGCCGCCGCCAGCCGCGCCCCCATCCTTAATATGCAGTGTGATGTCTACCATCCCTTCCAGATCCTGGCCGACCTGATGACCATCATTGAAAAGAAAGGGGATCCTCGCGGCCTGACCATTAATGTCAGTTACGCTTATGCCAGCAGTTACCAGAAGCCCATCAGTGTGCCCCAAAGCCTGATCCTGCTCATGACCCGCTACGGCATGAATGTGCGCCTGACCCATCCCCCGGAATTTAAGCTGATGCCAGACATTGTAGATCAGGCCAGGGAAAATGCTCGCCGCGCCCGCGGCTCTTTTGAGATCCTGGATAACTTTGATGCTGGCTTTCAGGAAGCTGATATCATTTACGCCAAAAGCTGGGGCTGCTTGCTGACAACCTCTGACTTAAATGAATCAGCCCAAATTGGCAAAAAGTATACAGACTGGATCACCGACGAGCGGCGCATGGCCCTGGCAAAAGAAGATGCCATCTACATGCACTGTTTGCCAGCCGACCGCAACATTGAAGTAACCGATGGTGTTATTGACGGCCCACAAAGTGTGGTATACGATGAGGCTGAAAATCGTCTGCACGCTCAAAAAGCGGTCATGGCTTTGACCATGAGTTAACCAATGGTGATCAGTAACCCACGTATGGCGTTTGCCAGCCTGTTGTTGGCTGACAACTCCCGCTCCCGCAGCGAATCTTATGACTGATGCTCCCCCCCCCCGCACCTTCTGGAATCTTGACGGCTACGTCGAGATAGTGTTTGCCGGTGTGCAAACGCCCGAGCAAATTCGCGAAGCTGATACGCGGGCGAGGGAGCTTATGGTTAAGCACGGAGATGCCAACGTCCTGATTGATGCCCGGCAGGGGCGTATTGGCCGTGATGCGGCCAGTTTTTCGGTGGTTATGAAATTAAGCCGGAATCGAAACTTAAAACGGCTGATTGTTCTGATAGACCCAACGCCTGCTCATCCAGAAGCCGGCAGAGAATCGGGGGTCATTATTTCCATGTTAACGGCCGCACTGGGGAAGCGGCCCATCTACATTTATGATGAGGTGGCGGCCAGGGCCCTGGCCGCCACTGACTAAGGGCGCAGTGTAGTGCCCTCTTTTACGCGTTTGTTAATAGGTGGGCAGCGAGGTGTCTACCTCTTTGGCCCAGCGGTTGATGCCGCCGTCCAGGTTCCACATTTTCTTAAAGCCATGTTGTTTTAACGTGCGTATGATGTCTGCACTGCGGGCGCCGCTGCGGCAGTACACCACCATTTCACGCGCTGTGTCCAATTCACCCATATGCTCTACCACCTGACCTTTAGGGATCAACACCGCACCCAGATGGGCCAGGTTAGAGATCTCCCATTCATGCGGCTCGCGCACATCAAGCAGAAACAAGTCATCCCCTTTGTCCAGGCGGGTTTGCAATTCCTTGGGGCTAATTTGGGTCACGGCCGTGCCGTTTTCACCCGTCACGTACATGCTCCGGTCATGAGCCGGCATGCCACAAAATTGTTCGTAATCAATGAGTTCGGTCAACGTTGGGTGCGGGCTGCATACCGGGCAGTTGGGATTCTTGCGCAAACGCACCTGGTCAAACGCCATGTTCAAGGCATCATACAACAGTAAACGGCCGATCAAAGGCTCTCCTTCGCCCAAAATCAACTTCACCGCTTCCGTAGCCTGGATCGCGCCAATGGTGCCCGGCAGTATGCCCAACACGCCGCCTTCAGCGCAGCTGGGCACCAATCCGGGTGGCGGCGGCTCCGGGAAGAGGCACCGATAGCATGGCCCTTCTTTGGCGTAAAAGACAGAGGCCTGCCCTTCGAAGCGGAAGATACTACCATAGACGTTGGGCTTACCCAACAGCACACAGGCGTCGTTGGTCAGGTAGCGAGTGGGGAAATTATCCGTACCATCAATGATGATGTCATAAGGCGCAAACAGTTCCAGGGCATTTTCTGAGGTCAACGGCACTTCGTAGGTGTCTACCTGGATGTGTGGATTTATGTCCAGAATACGATCTCTGGCGCTGTCTAGCTTGGGGCGGCCCACATCTTTGGTGCCGTGAATGATTTGCCGCTGCAGGTTAGTGTAATCCACCACGTCATAATCTACCATGCCAATACGGCCAATACCGGCCGCCGCCAGATACATCGCCAGGGGTGACCCCAACCCGCCGGCGCCGATTAGCAAAACGCTGGCGGCTTTGAGTTTCTTCTGCCCGGCCATGCCCACTTCCGGCATGATCAGATGACGGCTGTAACGCTGTACCTCTTCATGTGACAGGGTGACATCGGCTAAAGCCGCCGGGTTTATCAGGTTTTTGCTGCTCATTGTTTACTCCCTCATGGTTGCAGGGGCAAAGCGCTTCCCGTTAATGCCTAACTTCACGGCCAACGGTCTCGCCCCTGCTTTGTATACTTGCTACTTGTTTGCTCAATTTGTATGAATTTGTCAGTCCGTAATTAATGTCACGTACCTGGCCCACCGCATCTACCAGGATGGTGGTGGGTAGGGTAAAGACGTGGTATTGGCTGGCTTTTTCCGGTTCATGCTCGGCATCAATTTTTTGAATAGTCACACGGCCGTGCCACTCTCCATCTACCTGAGCCAGGTATTGTGCCTGTGTAGGGCAGGCGGCACAGCTGTCACTGCCAAAGTAAAGGATGGTGGGCCGGCCGGCCGGCTCCACCGGGCCAATACGCCGTGTATGCTGGCGTTTAAGTGCCAGGTACACGGCCGTAGCCGCCAACATCAGTATCAATGTGAAAATAAGTCGCTCTGCCATAATTTAGCATTCACTGTTCAGCATTCAGACCACCACACACTGAACACTGACCTACTGCTTACTGAATACTGATCACCGCATAGGATTCGCCCCAAAGCCAGGGACGCCTAACTTACCAAGCTGGTAATAGACAAAACAGCCGGCGCAGAAACCTAAAAAGAGGTTCAGGGCGGCCAGCACCACCACCAACCAGGCCAGAGCCCACCCCAGCACCGGCAGTCCGGCCAACAAGGCAGTGGTGGCCAGGGTCACAAACACACCACCCAGGCCTTGCGCAAAACGGTGTGGCTCCGGGTTATCGGTGATCACCTGGGGTCTGACAATGCCGGCCGGCTTTAGAAGATGTTGGTAGATACGTTTAAAGAGGCTAAGTGTAGGCACGGCCGTACCCAGCAGCATCACCACGGCCACCAGCGCCACCAGCCAGACCACATCCAACAAAAAGGCTAACATCAGCAGCCCAATAATAAATACCTGGTTCACTTGTAAGGCCGATTGATCAACGTTTCGGGCGGGCTGTACGGACATTTCTACTTCCTCCGGCAATGGAAGGGATAATCATCAACGTATCATTCTCATTGATCTCCGTTTCCGCCCCTTCCAGATAACGAACGTCTTCCTGGTTCAGGTAGATGTTGACAAAACTACGCAGTTCATCACCTTCAAAGAGGTGGGGGCGTAGTTCAGGGTGTTGTTCCGTCAGGTTGCTTAATGCTGCACCTACGGTATGACCAGCTACAGAAACTTGCGGGTTATTGCCGGTATACGGCCGTAACGGGGTGGGGATGCGAATGGTTGCCATGGTTATGATTGCTCCTTGTTTTATGAATTAAACGGTATATGATGAATAATCAGTGTTCACTAGACTGAACGCTGGTTACTACATACGGAATTACGGCGATTTCTTCTTCATCAAACCCAGACCGGTCTTGTTTTAACTGCCATGACCGGCTAAAGGTGGGGCTGCCTCTTAGCACTTGGGTAATCAGGTAGGAATAGCCTGGCCAACTGGCCCAGGCCAGGTCGCGCGGCGAGGCAACGGGAACATCATCTGGGTGGCTGTGGAAAACCCCAATGACGTCCAGGTCTTGCAACATGGCCTCCAGCTCTGCCTGCTGCCACGCTTTGGGGTCAATCAGGAAACGAATCGGCTTTTCGGCCTCCACCGGCCACACGTTGGCCATAGGACGAATGTCGGTGACAATATTGTCGCCATTTTCCACACGCCCCAACAACAACCCACACCCTTCGTAAGGGTATGAAGCCGCGCCATGCCCTTTGATTTTTTCGTGTACGTCATCTGTTAATTTCAACATAAGTTAAAAAACGCCTTCCTGAAAGATAAGGAAGGCGCTGATGATCATCATCCCTTCTCTCATCTCCCAGGTTAACACCATGTTGGGTGTTCCTGCCGGAGTTAGCACCACTCCCTGATCAGTGTTCAGCTACTTTTTCGGCAGCTTCTTGACCACTGGTCAACGGCGGTTGCTGAGGTTTCATTGGGCCGGTCCCTCAACCTCTCTTGATAAGATAAGCAACATTATTAACTTGTTGCCGATGATCTTAACAAGAGGGGGGCTGGTCGTCAAATGGACAATATGTCTAAGGGTATCAGGCTGCCGGTGGGCAAGTTGCCGGCAGCGGGCGGAAGTTGGGGGCTATCATGGCTTACAGGGCCCATGTTCTGCCGACGGCCTTACCTGTACACCGACCCTTACGACTCTTTTGCCCAAAATGGCTCACTCATGTATTTCAGCCCGTCATCAGGTAAGATGGTGACGATGACACCCTCATCTAAATCACGGGCTACCTGTACACTGGCCACCACCGCCGCCGCCGCAGACACGCCCACAAACACCCCTTCCTGGCGGGCCAAAAAGCGGGCCATTTTATAAGCGTCTTCGGTTCTAACGGTCGTCTCTGCATCCGCCAGCGTTTCATCATAAATGCCCGGCTTGAGCGCCGTGGCCATGTGTTTTAACCCTTCCAGACCGTTAAACGGGCTGTCTGGCTGCATGGAGATGCAGTCAATGGCCGGGTTGAGTTCCTGCAAACGACGGGTGGTGCCGGTAAATGTGCCGCTGGTGCCCAACCCGGCTACAAAATGGGTGATACGGCCGTCTGTTTGGGCCCAAATCTCGTTGGCAGTGGTGTGGTAATGGGCCAACCAGCTGGCTTCATTGTTGTACTGGTTGGCATAATAAACGGTGGGGTCGGCGGCGGCGATCTTCCGGGCCTCAACGATGGCCCCATCAGAGCCTTCCAAGGGATCGGTGAGGATAAGTTCAGCGCCATAAGCGCGCAAAATGCCAATGCGCTCCGGGCTGGCGTTGGCCGGTAGTGTCAGCTTCACGCGGTAACCACGCGCCGCACCAAACAGCGCATACGCGATGCCCATATTCCCGGACGTAGAGTCCAACAGGGTCATGCCCGGTTTGAGCAGTTCTTCTCGTTCCGCCGTCAGGATAATGTTCAGCGCCGCCCGCGCTTTCACCGAGCCGCTGGGGTTAAACCATTCTGCTTTGGCATAGAGTTCAATGGTCTCTGGCAAGTCGTAAGCAACGGCCGTTTTCCACAGCCGAATCAACGGTGTATGACCAACCTGGGCTTCCAGCGTGTGAAGGGAGCGTGCTGCCGGGGCAGTTTGTGAGGGGTATGAGATTGTAGACAACATAATTTGCAAGTGTTTTTGGAAAAGTGTTCCTTCAATTTTGACGAATTAACAACAAAAAACGGCGGCAACTATAAGCATATGCGCGCACAACTGGGTCGTTGCACCGCGAGGGTAGCTGCTGCCGTTTCTGATTTCGTCAAAACATCAGGCCGGAAACGACAGCGAGCGCCCTCGCTCCATACACCTGCAATATTGTCCATTCATCTCTAAGAGCCTTTTAAGTAAATTTAGTCGTAACATTGTTGAGTATAACAAAGCCACCTTTCGCGTCAAGTTAACATTTTATGAAATTCCAGACATCTTAAATTTGGGCAATCTTACCTTGCCTGCCCGCCGTTTAGAAATTATGCCCCTTTGAGCATCTGAACGGCCATGCCCACTGAGTAGACGATCAGCATTTGCCCTGGCCCATAGGTGAGCCAGATGACATCACCAATTGACTTAAACGTTAATCGTGTAAACAGCTGTGCCGCCAGGATCAGATCGCTGAGTAGAAATAATGCCGCCCCAGCCGCCAACCCCCAAAACAAGGGGGCTTGCAGCGCCAGCCCGGCAGCCAGCCCCGTGGTACTGGCCAGCAGCAGGGCATAGGGTAGGGCTGCCCAATGCAGCACCGTCGCCCGCTGCCCGCGAAAGATAAGAAAATACCAGGCCACCAGGGCAATAAGCAGCCACATCATCAACGCCCCCCAACGCTGGGCCGGGTCTTCCAGCCCCATCTGGCTGCTGTAACGCAAAATGCCCCCAATGTAAAAGAGATGCCCGACGCCAAAAGCGGCAATCCCCCCCAACACATTGCGCCCACCTGGGAAGAACCCCGCCAGGATCAAATCACCTATAAAACCACAGGCCATGCCCATGACTATCAGGAGAGCATAAGCCTTGGCGAAGCCGCCAGGGGCAATAACATACCAGCTCAAGGCAGCCAGCACCAACATGGCCGATGAAAGCAGGCGTGCCCGGCGTGGGGTGCGGTGTGTCTCACTTTCATACCCCCGTAGGAAACCACCAAATAAAAACATGGCCCACAGCCCCCAAAGGGCTATGAGCCAGAGTTTTTCCAGGTCTTCCAAATAGACAAACATCTAATTTATACCTCAAAGCCTAATACCAGTGGTCAGAAGTCAGTAACCAGTGGTCAGTGGTCAGCGGTCAGTGGTCAGTGGTCAGTGGTCAGTTGCAGGCGTCAGGCCCTACTGAATACTGACCACGGATGACTGAACACTGATACAAACAGGACTATTAAAGTGGCTTACTGAGGTATTTTAGACCGTTATCCGGCAAGACGGTAACAAATACACCCTTTTGGTTTTCGCGGGCCACCTGAACAGTGGCCGCCACCGCCGCCGCCGCGGAGGGGCCCACCAGAATGCCTTCCTTCTGAGCCAGGATTTTCATCATGTGGCGGGCGTCATCGGCGGTTACGGCCGTGTTACCATCGGCCAGAGTCTCGTCATAAATAGCCGGGCGGATAGCCGTAGGCATATGCTTAAGGCCAGAAATGCCCTCATGAGCAGTGGCCGGATGGGCGGCAATGCACTGCACGCCAGGGGCCAGCTCCCGCAGACGCAGGGTGATGCCGGTAAATGTACCGGCAGAACCAAGTGTACAGATGAAGTGGGTGACACGGCCGTCTGTTTGGGCCCATATCTCTTCCCCCATTGGCAGCGCCGCCTGCCAGTTGGCTGGGTTATCATATTGGTTGGCATAAAAGAGCGTAGCGTCTTCTGTTGCCATGTGCCGGGCCAGTTCAATAGCGCCATCAGAACCGGCGGCCGCCTCAGAAAAAACCAGGTCAATGCCGTATTGTTGTAAAATAGCAATCCGTTCCGGGCTGGCGCTGGCTGGCAGCACGATCTTCAGTTTATAACCGCGGGCTGTGCCGAACATAGCATAGGCAATGCCCATATTGCCGGAAGTAGAATCCAAAATGGTCATACCTGGCCACAGATGACCCTTTTGCTCAGCCACCTGAATGATGCCCAAGGCTGCTCGATCCTTCACCGAACCACTGGGATTAAACCACTCCGCTTTGGCGCAGAGTTGTATGGTGGATGGTAGGCCACAAGCCGCGGCCGTACGCTGTAAGTTCAGCAGTGGTGTATTCCCTACCTGGCTTTCCAGACTACCCGGCGCAAACTGTGTCTTTGTGAAATGATCTGGTATTGTCAACATGCAGGTAGTATAAAATTGGCCTCAAGGTAAAGCTATTGTCATGCAAAACATCGATTCTATCTATAGTGAACATAGTTTTTAACTATCTTGGCTTGTTTGCCAGGACACTAACAGTTCCTATACACTGCCTCTTACTTATAGCAATTTGGTCAACCTACCGTGGGGTTTCACCATTTACACCCCAGGAGGTTATGTTCAAAAGGAGAGTGTTCATGGACAAACAGGTGATTCAAGCACAGTTTGGGGCCAATGCTGCAGCCTATATCACCAGCCATCCCCACGCTAAAGGGGCCAGTTTAGCCCGCCTGGTGGCGTTGGTCCCGGCAGAAGCAGACTGGGACGTGTTAGACATCGCCACAGCCGCCGGGCACACGGCGTTTGCCTTTGCGCCCCATGTGGCCCATGTTTGGGCGACAGACATCACCGATGAAATGCTAGACATTGCCCGGCAGCAAGCCCAGGCGCGCAGTGTCACCAACGTAACGGTAGAATATGCTGACGCTGAAGCGTTGCCCTACCCAGACGGCCGTTTCCACCTGGTCACCTGCCGCATAGCGGCCCATCACTTTGGTGAAGTGGCCCCTTTCATAAATGAAGCGACACGTGTACTGCGGCCCGGCGGCCGGCTGGCGGTGGTAGATAATGTAGTGCCTCCCGGATCGGCTGGTGATTATGTCAACGCATTTGAGAAGTTCCGGGATCCCAGCCACGGCCGCTGCCTGAGCATGGCAGAATGGCATGAAGCCTTTTTGGCAGCCGGGCTGACCATCGAAAATGAAGAAGTGCTGGACAAGCAGATGGTCTTGGAAAATTGGGCCGCCCGCCATGATGCCCTCACACGGCGTTATTTGCGCGCCATGCTCCTAGAGGCCAGTGAGCCGGTGGCCGCCTTTCTGCGGCCCCAAACGACCGGCGATGATACCTTTTTCACCTTACGTGAAGGCCTTATCATTGGTCGTAAACGGTGAGAGCTGCGAGCCTGGCCACTATGCCAGAACCGCTACCGTCACCTTTTCTGAAAGTTGCAACACATGGGCCAGGCTTAAGGTGCCCCCGCCCACAGACATGGCGTTCGCCGAACCAGCGGCAACAGCCTGCCGCAGCATGCCTGGCCCACTTTCTGCTCCGGCCAGTGCCTGTAACAAACCAGCTAAAAAAGCATCACCGCTGCCCACACTGCTTACTACCCGGATGGGCGGTGGCTGGCCCCACCAAATGCCATCATCATTGGCCAAAACGGCCCCCTGATCACCTAAGGTTAAGACAACGGTGCGAACACCCATCTGGCGCAGCCGCAGCACGGCCGTATGTGCCCAGGTCACTCTTTCGGCAGCCAGTGGGGGAGCGGATTGGCCCAACAACTCAGCCGCCTCAAACACATTTACCTTCACCCCATCGGGCCTGGCTCGCATAGCCGTCTGTAAAGGGGGGCCACTGGTATCCACCCAGACCTGGCAGCCTGTGCGTTTCACGGCCGTTATCAAGTCTGCCGGCGCTTCATCCGGGCAGCCTGGGGGCAAACTGCCGCACAGGCACACAGCCTGCGCCTGGTCAGCCATCCGCACCACATCTGTGGTCCATTGCGCCCACACGTCGGCGCTAATGATCGGGCCGGGTTCATTGATGACGGTGGCATCCTGATTTTCGGGGGCGAGGATGACACAGGTGCGGGTTTCTGCGGCGGTCCACGTCCAAACAGCCTCCATGGCTTCAGCGGCGGCATAGTCAGCCAGGAGACGGCCGTGGTACCCGCCCAACAGCCCCATTGCCAGCGGGCTGCCGCCTAATGTCTTTAAGGCGCGGGCCACATTCAGCCCCTTGCCACCGGCCGTCACCAGCGTTTGTGTGGCCCGGTGCACTTCCCCCGGCCGCAAGGCAGGGATCATCAGGGTGCGGTCAAGGGCGGGGTTGGGGGTGAGGGTAAGGATCATGGTTAGGGGGTGAGGCGTGACGACAAGGGTAGGCCTAATCCTAAATCAGCAATCTCCGCCAGCGTTGGCTGAGCGGCAGTGCCGCCAGGGGCGCGCGTAGATAGAGAGCCACAAACCAGAGCCAGTTGCAGGCTTTGGACCGGCAGCCAGCGGTGGATATAGCCATACAGAAAGCCGGCGTTGAAGGAGTCACCAGCACCGACCGTGTCTATAACTTGAACGGGATACGGCCGCAGCCTGACCACCTCCCCTCCCTGTTGCACCAACCCGCCATCAGCGCCCAACTTCACCGCCAACGTAGGCACTGTGCGCGCCAACTTAGCCAGGGCAGCCTCTAGGGTAGCGCCAGCCGCCAGCCGCTGCGCCTCAGCAGCATTGGGTAACAAGACATCACAGTAAGGTAGAACTTGCTGCACCTGCCACCGTTCTTGTGGGTCCCAGTTGGTATCCAACGACGTGGTCACCCCCTGGGCACGGGCAGCGGCAAAGAGGTCAGGCAAACCGTCACGCAGGCCATCGAGCAAAAAATAACTGCCCACGTGCAAGTGGCGGGTTTGGGTCAGCAATGCCCGGTTGATCTGTGACGGCCGTAAAGCCGCTATAGCTCCAGGAAAAGTAAGCATGGCCCGGTCACCGTCAGGCTGTACCAAAATAAGGGTGAAGCCGGTTTGTAGATCTGGCACAATGAGGCAGTGGGCAACATCAATCCCCCGCCCTTGCATAGCGGTGAGCATGTAACGGCCATAAAGATCATCCCCCACTACACCCACAAAGGCCACCTTCAGCCCCAGCCTGGCCGCGCCACAAGCGGTAATTACAGCCGAAGCACCTATGGTCAGTTCGGCCGTTTCCACCGTCTTTTCCACCTGGCCAAAGGTAGGCATGACGTCCGCACCGCGCAAAATCATGTCTGGGTTAATTTCGCCGACAATCAGCAAGTCATACATAGCTTAATCATGGAGATCGGAGACGGGCGATAAAGCCTTGCCTGATCTCCGATCTCTCAATAACGTTTATACCAATCTAGCGGCACACTGTCTGCCAGATGGGGATGAAACGCCGTCCAGGCACGGCCATACTGCCCAATCACATCGACCAGGCGGGCCATACGGTCACGAGCGGTGGTTTGCAGGAAGTGGGTGCGGGCGGCACCGCTGAATGCTACAGCTTCTTTCCAGACAGCACGGCCGGCCAGCACGCCGCTGGCGCCGTTCTGGCAAGCCACGGCCGTTTGCCGTTCAAACTGCTCAAAGTTAACACCAGCACTCAACAGCACCCAGGGGGTGGTGCTGGCCGCCGACAATGCCGCACACGCCGCAGCCCACACCGCTTCATCTGGCTCTTCTTGAATGTCCAGTGGGAATTCTGCTTTGAGAATGTCTACCCCCAGGGGCGTCAGGCGGCGGGCTGTTTCCACTACCACGGCCCGTTTTTCAGCCGACGACAGCTTCTTGGCCGCAGGATCAGTAGCAAAAGAGAGCGGCTCCAGAAAAAACGGCAGGTCATGAACACAACATGCTTCGGCCACCTGCTGTACCAGCGCTTCCTGAGCGGCGGCATTGCGGGCTTCCGGATGGTAGTAGATAAGCAGCTTCACGGCCGTGCCGCCCATGCGGGCAATCTTTTCTACACTCCAGCCGGGTAATATCTGGCTGCGGCGGGCAGTGGGTTCGTCGGTGTAGCCAGTGGCTTCCACAGCCACCAACAACCCGGTAGCACCGGGTATGACGCCTGCGGCCACACAATGGGCGGCCCCTACTTCTGGGTCTAACAATACGGCCGTGGCCGACCTGCCCAGGGCCGCTATGACCTCTACCTTAAATGCAGCCATATCGGCGTCGGTCACGCTGGCAGGGTTGGCCGGATTAAGCGCGCGGCGCAAATTATTACGATGATCCAGAGCTAACATCGTAAAACGGCCGTCTGCCCCGGCACACTGCTGTAAACGTCTGATTTTACCAACCGTTAATGCCATACATTTCTCCCTAATAGCGCCAGGCATAAAGCATATGCCTGGCGCCTACGAATCTCCTTATCTTACTTCATCCGCCCCTCTATCAATGACATTTTGAATGCGGGCGTCGCCGTCAATATCCACACTACCTGCCTCTACCAGGTTTTGGCCGCTGTTAATAGCAGGTGAACTGTTTTGTAAATGCAAGTTGGGGGCGGAGATGCTAACAAACAACGGGTCCTGCCCTATCAGCCCCTGGGCGTCATTGCCTGACCCACTCTGGTAAGCAGCAAAGTTACTGTAGGTAACATTTTTCCAGATCCACGTCCCATTTGTGCCGCCGCCACTGGCATAATACAAGTTGTAGTTCACGGTATTGTTGCTCATAACAGGACTCCAGCTTTCGATAAATCGCCGGTTACCGGTGGCGTAAAAGATGTTGTTCTTGATAACATTGTTGCGCGTGTCATACTGTACATACAATTCCGCGCCCCAGTCTCCCTGGGTATGGTTGTTGTAGAAGGTGTTGTTCACCACCACGCAGTTTTCAGTGCTGCCACGGTTGGTATCATAGCCCCCCATGGCCAGGCCTGCCTGCGTATTGCTGTAAACAAAGTTATTGCGCACGGTCACATAGCTGGTAGCCCGGCCCGCGTGTTCGCTGGCAATTTCAATGCCTAAATTGCAGTGGTGTAAGATATTGTTTTCAACGATGATGCGTGTGCCACCATCGACATAGACACAGCCAGCGCTGCGGTCATTGCCATAGGCGGGGTTGCCAAAGGTGTTAATGTTATAAACATGGTTACCCGCAATCAATCCATCCCGGGCCTGATCATTGCTGGGCGCAGTGCCTTCAAACCCGATAGCGTCTATGCCAATGTTGTTGCTGTCACGCACAATGTTGTTGGTCACTTGCCAGTATTGCACGTTGCCATTGATGACCAGCGCTTCACTGGAACCAAGTACCAAAGCATACAGTTCATTGCCATCTATAATGATGTTGTTGGCAGCTTGAGACCCAGAGGTGCCATGAACGGCAATGCCGTGGGCGTCAGTGCCGTTGGCCCCGTTGCGGTTATTTTCAATGTTATGAATGGTGTTATTGCGTAGTTCGATGTGATGCGCGGTGCCATAGATGCGAATACCCACGGGCACACGATTGCTTGCGCTTGTTTTGTAGTTTCGCAGCTCAAAATTACGCAAAATGAGGTACTGCTGGGAAGTGATCATAAACAGGCCAGTTTCGGCCGCCGGGACGGTGATACCGGTGCCATCTACCACGGCCGTTTCCCCCGGATAGCTCTGAAAGGTGATATAGCTGCCAGCCGTACCGGAAACCGTAAAGGTTACTTTTTCATTATAGACGCCGCCGCGCACACATACCGTGCTGCCCGCACTTACCGTATTGGCTGACTTTTGGATGGTGCGCCAGGGGGAAGTTAACGTGCCGGAATTGTTGTCATTGCCGGTGGTAGCCACATAATGGGTGCAGCCGCCAGGAGGGGGTGTGGCCGGTGGCGTCGATGGTATCGTGGTGGGTGTGGGGGGTACGGCCGTGGGCGTGCTGGTAGCGCTGCTGCTGGTCAGGATAACCGCTTCATAATCAAGGTCGGCATTATCGCTGCTATTATTAGATTGCAGGCGGATGCGAATCTGGCGCGTACTGCTGTTGACATAATGGCTCATTGTACCACCGGCGTTAAAGGTAAAAAGCGTCCAGCCATTCCAACTGCCCCCACTATTATTACCCAAGTTAACCCAGGATGACGTGTTCCAGTTATAAATTCGCCATGTCCAGGTTTGCTCGCTGATTCCAGGGCCCAGGTAATTGGCTTTTACCTGAATGCCGGTGATGGCCGAAATGGCAAGGCTGCCGGGAACAGTGTAGGTGCGGTAACCTTGATATTGGGTTGTACCAGGGGTTGTAAACTCCACATACTTATTCCAGTTGTTCTGAGAACCTGATTGATCCTGCACGTGCAGGTTGGTGACCGGCTGGCCGCCGTCGCCTCCTTGTGTGGTGGTATAAGCATTGGGCAGCAAGATGGTGGTGGCGGCCTGGGCCGATGAGGATGCAGTTAAAAAGAGGGCAACCAACACGATGATATACAAAACAATAAGCGGTAATCCCATACGGTAACGAGTCATGGCCAATCTCCTTGTTTGAATGATTGTCTATAGCGTATTGAGATAGCCGTGACACCACGCAATGCGCGTGCCAGACAGGGACACGGCCGAGCAAATAGGGTGAAGCGTACCCCGCCGACGCCTCTAGGTTTATGAATGTTAGGTCAGTTCACCTCCTCTACCATTAGCCAACGAGCAAACAGGCAGGTCGCCAGTGAGGCGTTAGCCACTATTGTTGGAGGAAATCGGGCAGGTAGTCACGCTGCGCCTCAGCCATGTCATCAAACATGGCCCGGATTTCGGCCAGAGAGCAAACGGCCGCTGTCAGTGGATCCATCATCAAGGCATAGACGGCCGTTTCCCGGTCTTGTTCCAACACGGCCGTGGCCACCAAATCATGAAAGGCCATATGCTGGGCATCTAAAGCCGCCAGATGAGCGGGCAAGCGACCAAAGTGGGTTGGCTGAATGCCTTTTTTGTCTACCAGGCAGGCCACTTCAACCACACCATCATGCGGCAGGTTGTCAATCAGGCCGGTATTTAAAACGTTGCCATAGATAACGGCCGGCCGGCCTGTTTCTATGGCCTCAATAATGTACGAGGCAAACTCTGGGCCACGCTTCAGCTCAAATGCTTGCCGGCCGGAAAGCGTGTGCCGCAGTTCTTGAGCAGCTTCTGACAGCCAGGTGGGCCAGTTGTTGGCGTAAAAGCCGCTTTCACCTCGGTACCCAGACCGCATATACTTTTGGATGAGGTGGGGTCGTTTACGGAAGTACGGGGTGTATTCAGAGGTGTGGCCACTTGACTCCGTCACAAACGCGCCCAAATGTTTCATCATCTCAAAACGCACCGGGTCTTGTTCGTAGAGATCAGGATTTTCGATGAGACGCTGTTTGAGCCGGGGGTACAAATCTGCACCGCCCCGTTCTAATTTTGTAAACCAGGCCAGGTGGTTAATGCCGGCCGCCCGCCACTCAATTTGCTCCCAGGGGATATCCAGGTAGGCAGCCAGCTGGTAGCTGGTATGCTGAATCGAGTGGCACAATCCCACAATGGGCAGGGAGGTGGCTCGCAGGCCAGCGAGCACGGTAAGGGACATGGGGTTGGTGTAATTTAACACCAGCGCCCGAGGAGCCAGGCGCTGCACATCGGCCAGAATGGCCAGCCAGGCGGGCAGCGTGCGCAGCGCCTTGAACAGCCCACCGGGGCCGATGGTGTCACCAATGCACTGGTCCACCCCATATTTGAGGGGGATGTCATAATCATGACGCACATTTTCGCGGCCAGCGACTTCAATGCTGTTAATAACATAATGGCTGCCAGGCAAGACTTTTGTGCGGTCAGTGCTGGCTTCTACTGTCCACGGCCGTCCACTTTTGGCAATCAAAAATTCGGCCATCTGGTGCGCCAGTTCCAGCCGCCCGGCGTGAATGTCTACCAGGGCAAACGTGCCGGTTTCTAACCCCGGCGTACACAAAATATCCCTCATTATTTCGGCAGCAAAGACAGCGCTGCCGGCACCAATCATCGTAATTTTGCTCATTTCAGATTGTTTACCCCATAAAAGTATGTGGTTGCTCAGAAAGGGACCACAGCTTTATGATGGTTGGCAAGTACAGATAGTGTTCCTCAATGGGGGCCATCCATTCAAAAGCACCCATATCTACACGGCCGTTTTGCTGGCGTATGTTACCGTCAAAATCCATCAGGCCAGCGTCTGTCAGGTTTTCGCCCTGGTCTATAGCCGGTGAACCAGCCAATAAGTGCAGGTCAGGCACGGCCGTGTTCACAAAGTGTGGGTCAGCAAACAAGGCATGGGCATCATTGCCGGTGGCGGTACGGTAGGCGTCAAAGCTAGTGTAATAAACGTTTTGCCAGCCCCACTCGCTGTTGGTGCTGCCGTCTGGCGCAAAGTACAGGTTATAATCTACTACATTGCCCTGGTTTTCCACGTAATCATTGCTGAAGAACAAGCTCTGCTGGTTGGCAAAGAAAATATTATTTTTAATGATATTGTCACGTGTATCAAACTGAATCAATAGCTCACCGGACCCTGTCTGATTGGCGTCATTTTCAAAAAACGTATTATTGACAATGGCACAATTCTCTGTACGGCCGCGCTGTGTATCATACCCACCCATAGCCAGCCCTGCTATGTGGTTGTGCACAAGCAGGTTGTTACGCACCGTGATGTCGCTGGTGGCCCGGTTATCATGTTCGCTGGCAATTTCTATGCCAAAATTGGATTGGTAAACGTGGTTGCGCTCAATGACAATGCGTGTGCCGCCATCTACATAGATACCGGCAGCACTTTGTTCCCCAAAGTAAGCGGGATTGTTAATCGTATCAATGTTATAAACAACGTTTTCGCTCACCACACCGTCACGCGCCTGATCATAGACCGGATCGGGGGCTACCCCCTCAAAGCCAATAAAATCAAGGCCAATATTATCATTGTCATGCACCTGGTTATGGCTGACGACGAAGTTGGTGACATTACCATTAAGCACCAACGCTTCGCTGTTCCCTAATGTCAGGTTGCGCAGTTCATTACCCTCAATCAGCAGGTCATGAATGGCATTTGGCGCTTCAGTGCCATAAATGGCAATGCCGTGTGCATTACCCTCGCTGCCACCATTGTTCTCAATGTGGTGCACCAGATTGTTACGCAGCCGGATATGATGGGCGTCCCCTGTCACAAAAATGCCTATCGGCACCCGATCAGGATTGGTGGTGGTATAATTCCGCAACTCAAAACCCTCAATGGTAATGTATGCTTGGCTATCAATCAGAAACAAGCCATTATTATCATCAGGCACCGTAAGGCCGGCACCATCAAGCACGGCCGTTTCCCCCGTATAGCTCTGGAAAGTGATAGCCCCCTCTGCTTCACTACCAGAGGCCTGGATAGTCACCCGTTCGTTATAGACACCCCCACGCACCCATACTACGTCACCGGCGATCACCTGGTCAGCCGCATATTGAACGGTTCGCCACGGCTGTGCCAGCGTACCGGGGCTATTATTGTCGCCATCCACAGCTACGTAATAGACGGCAGCTGTGGCCCGCGTCGGTGAGGCGGCCGGAGCACAACCGATTACTAAGACAAACAGAACCCAACCGTGTATTTTCATCAAGTGCCTCATAAATCTATCCCTTCATTCCCGACAATGTTAACCCCCGCACAATCCAACGCTGGGCCAGCAAAAAGACAAGCAATATAGGCATGACCACCAGCACAGAAGCTGTCATGCTCAGGTGAATCTGGTTGGAGTGCTGTGTGGTATACCACGTCAGAATGATAGGTAGCGTGCGTTTGTCTTGCTCTGTCAACACAATCAGCGGCCAAAGGTAAGCATTCCAGTTAGACATGAAGGTGAGCATGCCCAGTGTGGCCAGCGCCGGGCCCAACTGCGGTAGGGCAATGCTCCGGTAAATGCGCCATTCGCCAGCCCCCTCGACCCGGGCTGCATCCAGAATTTCACCGGGAATAGATTTGGCAAATTGGGTCATTAGAAAGATACCAAAGGCACTGATAGCTGAGGGAATGATCAGGCCGCTTAACTTGTTGAGCAGCCCCAGCTTTACCAGAATCAGATAACCTGGAATCATCGTCACTTGAAACGGAATCATCATGGTGGCTAGAATGAACCAGAAGAGTACACGTTTTCCTTTAAACTCGTATTTGGCAAAGATGTAACCAAACAGAGAACTGGTAAATAAGACCAGTGCGGTCACACTTGAGGCGATGATAAAAGAGTTGCGATAAAACAAGCGTAGCGGCAGTTTGGGATCATTAAATATCGTTTTGTAATTGTCCCATGTAAACTGGGCCGGGAAGAAGGTGGGGGGAATTTGCCGTACTTCGGCACCGGTTTTGAACGTGGCCAGGATCATCCAGATAAAAGGCATCATGGCGATGAGGCTGCCTACGATGAGGACAACGTAGACGAGGATGCGGCCTGGGTTTAACATGTATGGTGTTTGGGATTTATAAACCATCAGTTTTCCTCAGATAGGAGGGAGGGTAGCCATACCTGCTCTCTCATCGCCAATCTCCCATTTAGGTAAACCGCACAAAGTTTTGGCAAATCTAGCACACCGGTTTTGTGCGGTTTCCTTGAGGAATCGGCAACACCTAAAACGATCTTCATATAAAAACTATTGTTGCCGATTACCTAATATTCCCACTCGCTTCTTAACAGCCAGTTTTGCACCAGGGAAATGATCAGCACAAGCAAAAAGAGAATAACGGAAACGGCCGCAGCCCAACCCATGCGTTGAAAGCGAAAGGCGTTTTCGTAAATGTCAATCACCATCACGCGAGTCTGAAAGTCGGGGCCGCCTTTGGTCATGACCTGGATAATATCAAAGACCTGGAACGCAGAAATCATGGTCAGAATGGCGGCCAACAAGATCGTTGGCCGAAGCAGGGGCAGGGTGATGTGGAAAAATTGCCGCCAACCATTGGCCCCATCTACCACCGCCGCATCCCTAAGGCTTTGGGGAATGGCCTGCAGCGCAGCGATGAAGATGATGAGGTTATACCCCAGGTCTTGCCATAAGTAGGCAATTATTACCGCCAGCAGTGCTACCGGAACCTGCCCCATCATTAAAGATTGATCGCCCGTCCAGTTGATGACTTTAAGCTGGCCGGTGATCTCTGTCAGGAAGGCATTCAGCAGGCCACGCTGCGGGTGCAAGATATACCCCCACATAATGGCCACACCTACCGCCGAGGTCACAACCGGCAAGAAGAAGATGGTGCGGAACGCCAGCCGCAGCCGCTGTCCCATCGATTCGATCATTGCTGCCAGGGGCAGGGTGAGGGCCAGGTTCAGCGGCACTACCAGAAAGGCAAACAAGAGTGTGGTCTTGAGACTGATGTGAAACTGCCGTACTTCCAGTGGTGCATCGGGGCTGAAGTTAAGCATAGCCCGGAAATGTTTCATGCCTACAAACGGGTTATCACCGCCTAATCCCAAAACGGAGCCGCCCTGACGCCGGGCACTATACTCAAAGAAGGCCAGCGCCGCCGCCCAGACAATAGGCAGTAAGCTAAAAAAAGCCATATAGAGCACCATCGGCAGTACGGCCGTGGTCACAAATAAACGCTTAGACCCATCACGGCCGTGGCCAATCGACCAAAAACGACGTTTGGGGGAGGTGTGGGTCGTGGTGGCAGTCGATAGTTCCATAGGAAGCATCCTGTGAGGAGTCAGCGGTAGATTGGTGATCGGCAGAACCCGATGACCGCTTCTCCTTTAGGGCATCGTCTCATTAACTTCCCGGTCAATGGCTTCCAATGTTTCTACCAAGGTTATATTACCTTGCAGGAAGTTCAGAATGTGAGGATAGGTGACTTCATACCATACCAGGTCCCGGTCTGGGAACGCACCTTCATACTGAGCGTAGGGTAGCAGTTGCAGAAACGGGCCAAAATGGGGAAATTCGGCCACCAATTGATCGGCGTTTGCCCCTTCCGCATTGGCTTGCAGCGCCGGCAACGTGCCTGAAGCCAGGTTCCATTGCAGGGCATTGCCGGCGTCCAGCGCGACAAATTTCACAAAGTCCCAGGCAACCTCTGGCACCGAACTGCTAGCCGCTACGGTCAACCCCCAACCGGAAGCAGCCACCAGGGCATTTTCGCCGGCTGAAGGCAGCGACACGTAACGAGTGACGGCCGCTACATCGGGGAAGTTGGGGCCGTATTCAGGCACGACCCAGGGACCTACCAGGCCAATGGCGCTGCTGCCGTCAAAATAGGAGTCACCCACCCAGTTAGCGTCATCATTAAACAGCACCGGGTCTACCAACCCTTCATCCACAAAACGTTTCATTAATGCCAGTGCCGCCTGACCCTGCGGCGTATTCACGGAAAAACCATCGTCTGTCAGGTAATGGCCGCCGTTTTGCAGAATGAGCGAGTAAAAGGTAGCTGACAAGCCATCAGAACTGGTAAAGTTATAACCGGCACGCGTGATGATGCCATCTTGTACCTCGGCCATTGCCTGGGCATCTTTGATAAACGCATCCCATGAGTCCCAACCAGCGGTGATGTCTGCCAGCCCCAGTTCATCAGCCAGTTGTGTATTCACCAGGACCGCGCCATATTCAATGTTAAACTCCTGCGGCAGGCCGTAAAGCCGGCCATCACAGGTGTAGCCGCCCAATTGGGCCGGGAAGATAGCCGCTTGGGCCTCGGCCAGCGAGATAACATTTTCTGGAACGCTGGCCAGGTTCCCGCCGTCTGCATAGCTGCACACCCAGGAGCCAAACATCTGCATGATGTCGGCTTCCGTGCCCGCGGGCAGGGCCGTTTGCAATGTCTGGATGTAGGTGTCATAGTCAAAGGTTTCGGTTTCGATGGTGACGTTGGGATGCGCCGCCATGTAGGCATCCGCCAAGGCCTGGTAACCCATGTTAAACGCATCGTTTTGATGGGTCCACAACCGAATGGTAACAGCTTCATCTGCAGCCGCAGCTGGGTTGTTTTCACCGTCACTGGTATTGGTCGTGGCCGGGCTTTCACCACCACACGCCGCCAGCAATACTATCCACAACACAAGTAAGTATCCTTTTTTCATCGTATATCTCCTATGGCCCAAAAGTACAGAAGTTATGCTTAAAAGACGGCCGTATCCAGGGTCACTACGGCCGTTAAATAACGCGGATTATCCGGGTCCAGCCCTTTGGCCGCAGCCCGATGGTAAGCCAGCAGCTGCAGCGGCGGCAGATACAACACCGGGTAAGCCCAAGTAGGCAGGTGACCGGGCAGCAAAATATCACCATCCTCCGAAGCCAGGCTCAGTATGGTGGCCCCTTTGGCGGCCATGTCAGCCATCAGT
Source organism: Ardenticatenaceae bacterium (assembly GCA_011525915.1). GTDB lineage: Bacteria > Chloroflexota > Anaerolineae > Promineifilales > Promineifilaceae > CAADGU01. The sequence continues at coordinate 101,479 of WYBM01000030.1, forward strand.
TGCCGCTCGTGGGCGGCGGCAGGGAGCCCGACGTCAGTGGGCGACAGCAGCCCAATGAGCGCTGTTTCCCCGCTGATCATAGACATGGGACCATGCCGGTATTCCAAAAAGTGGAAGGCCTGGGCTGCTGTGAGTGACATTTCTGTCATTTTGAGCATGGCCTCGCTGGCAACCCCATAATGCGGGCCGGAGCCGAGAAAGGTGAAGCGGGTTAGTTCTGCCCGGCCAGCAAGTTGTTGGCTGGATGGTTCGGTGTGGCGCAGCAGATCACGGCCGTACGCCGGCAGTTCGTGCAAGACCGTCCAATCCTGACCGCTGATATGTGCGGCCAGTGCCTGAGCCAGCAGCAGCATGCTGGCAAAAGAGCGGGTCTGGGCCACACTTTGCTCCTGCCCAGCCACCGCTGGCAGCACCATGTCTGCCATGCGCGCCAGTGGGCTTTCCGGGTAACAGGTAATGACCCATACACCACGACCCTTAGATTGCCGAAATTGAGAAACGGCCGCGAGCGTTTCTGTCGTGGTACCGGAGCGAGAGATAGCCACCAGCAGGGTATGGGCCGGATCCGTCACTATTGTCTGCCCAAATAGCAGCAGCTCAGAGGCAGGGCAGGCTCGCGCCGGCACACCCGTTAACTGTTGAAACATAGCGGCGGCTGAAAGGGCCAAATAATGGGTGGAGCCACAGCCGGTAAAGATCACCTGGGCCGGGCTAAGCGTTTGCCAGCGTACGGTCAGGTGTGGGGCTGCGGCCGTGAATGCTGTCAGCGCCTCTGCCCAGGCATCGGGCTGGGTCATGATTTCGTGATACGTGTGTTGTCCATTCATAGGGCTTGTTGTGCTATACCTTTCAAAGGTTAAATAGGCGTTTTGCATTGTCGGCGTACACTTTAGCCAGCACCTCGTCTGGCAGGCACAAACCGTAAATGTGCCAGCGCCCTTGAGAGGGTGGTGTGACAGGGCTGTAATTAAAGTATTCGTCATCTGTTTCCAGAAAGCGGTAATAAAGGCGATAATGGTCCAATGACGGCCCGGCGTCTATACCCAAGAGAATGCGCTCAGCATACCGCCTAAAAAAGTGGCGGGCCGTGTAAGGTTGCCGGCCCAATTCACCCAGCCGGGCGCTGATGTCTACGTAAAAATGGGGGCAGGTATCTAATAATTGCCCGACCCATGCCAGATTTTCAGCATAACAACCCACATGGGCGCCAATAAAAGTGACCTGAGGATGTCGTCGCACCAGGTTTGCCAACTGGTTCATGATGGTTAGAAAGGCTGGGTAAGGGGGGCTGGGAAACTGCCAATCTGGGTGGCATTGCAGCTCTTCCCAACGTTCATTTTGCGGTGTAAGGGGTTCAAAAAAGGCGGTCGGATCGGCCACATGAATGACAACAGGCCAGTTAAGGGCAGCGGCCGTTTCCCAAATAGGGATCAACCGTTCATCGTCTACGGCTACCAGGTGGCCGCATTCATCCCGTACATGCAACCCCAATGGTTTCCAAATTTTTAACCCCTGGGCACCCCATCGTGCTTGTTGGCGCATACGGGCAGCGGCCCATTCACCAAAATGATGCCCTTGTTCCGGCCATTGGGTCCAATCCACACCCCCAAAAATAAGAAAACGTTCGGGCGCAGGTTGTTTAAAGTAGTCCAGGTGACGCTGCAAAATGTCTTCACCCCAACCACCATCCAGGTCTACGTATTGATCAACACAAGCTTCATCTAGGCGGGCCAGTAATTCAGACAACGGCCGTTTATCCCAACCACCGCCAAATGGTTCCCCCAGGTGGTTATGGGCATCAATCACGCGGAAGCGGGGTTGGGTAACGGTTGTTTCTTTAGTGACCAACTGTGGTCGGGGCTGATAATCTCTAAGATCCAATGCGCTGCATCTCCTCGTTTAGGCCAAAATTACTTCCAACCCTTTGTCATGCAGTTCAGCCGCTATTTCTGGCTGGAGCTGCCGGTCTGAGATGATGGTGTGTACGGCCGTGACCGGTGCCAAAAAAACCGTACTCACACGGCCAAACTTGGTATGATCAGCCACCACCACACAACGCGGTGCCATTTGTAAAATTGCCCGGTCCGTCATCGCTTCGGCGACATAATCGCTGGTAAAGCCATGCACCGCGTCCACTGCGCGCATCCCCATAAACACCAGGTCTGCCCGGAATTCGCGGATTGCCTGTTCGGCGACATGCCCTACCATAGAAAGTTCACTCTGACGGAACTGCCCCCCAATAACAATCAGTTCGATGTGATCATGGCCGGCAAGCTGGTTGATGACTGGCAGCGAGTTGGTAACTACCGTCAAGGGCAATTCTTGAATAAAAGGCACAATGGCGCTTACGGTGCTGCCACTACCCAGAAAGATCGTTTGTCCGGGCCGAACGTAGGCTGCCGCGGCCTGCCCAATGCGCTGCTTTTCGTCTTTTTGCTCGGCCTGACGCTGCAAAATAGGCGGCTCCTTTTCGGCGCGTTCAATGCGCACCGCCCCACCACGTGCACGTCTGATCCAGCCTAACTGGTCCATCTCTTCCAGATCACGCCGGATGGTGGCTTCGCTGACGTTGAGCCGATTGTTGAGTTCGGTTACGGTAATCTGACCGTTTTCATTGACGATGTCCCGAATTTGAGAATGGCGAATAGATTTTAGCATGACAATACCTGGTTTATTAGGTGTTGGTCAGTGATGTTAAAAACAAAAAACACGCACATTCCAACACCAAATCACATCATATTCCGCAATATAGAGGATTATTGAGCATTTGTCAACAAATTAAATCAACTTCAATCATCAAAATCGGTCAAAAACGCGCAAATCGGCCTGGCGGCTGGCAACTTGCCATATTGCCACTTTTGCGCGTACAATGCGGGCCAGGTAATGTCATGATAGAAGATCAGCCTGTTAGCCCCTCCCCTACAGAAATTTTGTGCCAGCAATGTACGGCCGTGCTGCCCGTAGAACAAGGGGCACTTCTGGCCATATGTGACTATTGCGGTACCAGCAATGCTGTAGACAAAAGCCAGGCGGTCTTGCATTACGTCGTGCGTGACACCTTACGGGAAACAGACGCCGCCGCCGCGCTGCGCCGCTGGATGGGCGGGAATGAAACGGTTAAAAACCTGGACACAAAGGCGGTGATTAAACCACCGACCTTTCAGCTCTGGCCCCTGTGGCTGGTGCGCGCCAATGTTAAGGAAACGGAGAAGGTTTTCCTGAAGCCAGCGGCCCCTGTTTCCGTATTGGATACGATGCGTGTCACCATTCCGGCTTCTGACCTGGAGCCCTATCATGGCAGCGCCAGCGCGCTGGAACCCACCGTCCCCTTAAACGCCGTCAAAAAATGGCTGGAAGCTGACCAACACATCAGTGGGACCATGATCAAGGAAATCTCATTGGTGCATTTGCCGGTTTTTGTGTTTGCCTATGCGTTTGCCGGGCGATCTTACACGGCCGTGGTGGAAGCCGGTGCCGGTAAGGTTTTTGCCGATGTTTTTCCCTCCAAACAAGAAGTGCCCTACCGGGCTGTGGGTGGCATTGGCTGCTTGCTCTATTTCTGTGCCGCCCTCGTGCCGGCCGTTGCTTTTGCTGACAGCGGTTTCTTAGGCCTGGGTGCGGGCATAGTTATTTATATAATCGTCGCTGCGGTGATGGCCATTCCTATGTTCGCCATCGCCAGTTATATATCCGCTAAAATCTGATCGGCTGCGGCCAGCCCTGAAGCTGGCCACAGCCCACATGGTATGGACAAAACACAAGGTCTCACCTGCCCTGAATGCCAGGGCGTTGTGCCCGTTAAAGAAGGCGACCGGCTCGTCACCTGCCCCTATTGTGGTTTGCATGCCTTGATCCAGGGGGAACAGGGCGTACGCCGCTGGCAAGTGGGCCGCCGCGTGGAACGAGCTCAGGCCCGCCGCGCCGTCGAAGGCTTCTTTTCCGGTGTTAAAAAGGCGCGCGACCTGAAAAAAGCGGCGGAAATCAGTGATATGTTTCTGGTATACTTGCCGTACTGGCGCGCCCGTGCTGATGTAGCCGGCTGGCTGTTTGGCCGTATCCGTAAAGATAAAGATGAAACCAGGCCCGCTGAAGTGCAGGTATTTGAAGAGATGCACTGGAACGACGCCGCCCTGGATGTGTCAGAATATGGTGTGCATCGGGTAACTTTGGGCAGGGACCAATTAGAACCTTACGATAAAGAGGCACTGCACGCGCAAGCGATTGTGTTTGAACCGACCGAATCACACACCGATGCCCTGGATGAAGCCCGTGACCATTTTGTGTATCGCGGCCGCAGCCGGAAAAAACTGGACACAACCTACTTTGAAAAGTTCCACTTTTTACACGAACAGCTTTCTATTGTTTATTACCCGCTGTGGATAGCTCGTTATGATTACCGCCAACGCCATTACCAGGTGGTGGTGGACGGGGTCACGAACGAACTGTTATACGGTAAAGCGCCTGGCAACATCTTCTATCGGGCGGCAGCGCTGGTGGGTGGCATGGCTGCCGGAAACTTTGTGTTGGTCAACGGCACCTTGCTGGCGGCTTCTGCCTTAAGCGGCAGCGACGATGACGGCGCCTGGCTGATTTTGCTGCCCATCATCATAGGTTTTATGCTGATTGTGGCCGGCTACCGTGCCTTCCGTTATGGCGAAGAAGTAGAGCAGGCAGCCGGCAAGGTCAAAAAGGCCACCACCAGCAAAGAGGGCGCCGGCGGTTGGATGGAGATGCTAACTGGCAGCGGCAATGTGGATATGGGCGGCCTGATGAAAACCGGCATGGAGCTGTTGGACGAAGTGTCAAAAACCAGCAGGCGCTGAGCGAATCACCCGTTACTGATCACTAACTACGGAACAGTTGTGTATGAAACTACTCGCCTTACGATGCCCTCAATGCGGCCAAAAGTTAGAACCACAGCAGGCTGATGTGGTAGCGATAGCCTGTGCCCACTGCTTCACGGCCGTGGCCGTACACCAGAACGGCCTGCAACCCCTAGACGTTTATTACGCCGCGCCCGCCCAAGAGCACGTAGAGCGTTGGCTGCCATTTTGGGTCTTTCACGGCCGTGTGCATATCCAACGGCGTGACTCACAAGGAGGCAGCAAAGGGGCCGACAAAGAGGCTGCCCAACTATGGCAGCAGGTGCAGCGCCTCTATGCTCCTGCCTGGCACCTGCCTGTGGCCCAGGCGCGTGAGCTGGGCAGCCGGCTGGTGCAGGCCCAACCCCTCTTCCAGGCCATTCCCCGCCCAGACGCGGCCCTGATCTCTGAAACCGTCATCCTGCCGGAAGATGGCCTGAAGCTGCTTGACTTCATTGTGCTGACCATTGAAGCCGAACGCAAAGATTGGCTGCGCGATCTGAAGTTTACCATCGAAGCCGGGCCGCCTGCCCTGTGGGCCATCCCTGGCCGGCAGCAGGGTGCGGGCTGGCAGTTGACAGCCCGCACTTGACCACAGTTCAGTAGATCCCGACTGAACACTGACCTACTGAACACTGACCTACTGAACACTGAACACTGTAAACAAGGAGTAAACAATGCCTAAAGAGATCATTCACACAGACCACGCACCAGCGGCCGTAGGGCCCTATTCACAGGCCGTACGCACTGGAAATCTGCTGTTCACAGCCGGGCAGGTAGCGCTGGACCCGGCCACGGGTAAACTGGTGGACGGTGACATCAAAGTGCAGACAGAGCGGGTCATGCAAAATTTACAGGCGGTGCTGACCGCCGCCGGGACGAGCTTTGCACACGTGGTAAAAGCCACCGTGTTCCTGGCCGATATCACCGATTTTGCAGCTATGAACGAGGTCTACGGCCGTTACGTAACCTCTGCCCCCCCCGCCCGCTCGGCATTTCAGGTGACGGCACTGCCGCTGGGGGCCCGCGTAGAAATTGAGATGATAGCGGAGATTGGCGATTAGAGGCTGGCGATACGCCTTGTAGCTGCCCTCCAAGCCCTTTGGTGTCTATGGCTCAAGAAACGATTCTGGTTGTCGATGATGAAGCGAACATTCGTGACCTGGCACGCCTGTATCTGGAAAAGGATGGGTACAAGGTGGTCACGGCCGTGGACGGGCAGCAGGCCCTGGACATCATCCAGCAAGCCCCTCCGACATTGATGGTTCTGGACTTGATGCTGCCCGGCATTGATGGTTGGGAGGTGTGCCGCCGCGTACGCGCCAGCAGCAGCAGCCTGCCCATCCTTATGCTTACCGCCCGCAACGATGATATTGATAAGATCGTCGGCCTGGAAATGGGGGCGGATGATTACCTGACCAAACCCTTTAACCCCCGTGAACTGGTGGCTCGTGTGCGCGCCATTTTACGCCGCGCCGGGCCAGCTTCCGCTGGGCCCAAGGCCGGCCAGGTGCGGCAGTTAGGGAACGTCACAGCAGACCCCACGGCGCGCGAAGTGACCGTCGAAGGTGGGCGGGTGACACTGCGGGCCAAAGAGTTTGACCTGCTCATCACCCTTATGGACCATGTGAACATTGTGCTTTCGCGAGACCAACTGCTAGACCTGGTGTGGGGTTACGAATTTTACGGCCAGACACGCACCGTTGATGTGCATATTGCCCACCTGCGTGACCGGCTGACAGGCAGCAACATCACGATTGAAACCGTTTGGGGCATGGGCTACAAACTGATCCTGAACGAATAAATCACCCTGTGGAGGGTAACTTACAGTGCCTGTCCATCACCGAGTCTAAACTTGCCAGGCTTTTTACACTTTCCTTACATTTTCCTCCTTCGTCATTCAGAAAATTCCGTTACACTCATACCATGTTAAAAACATTACGCAGCCGGCTGTTGATCTCATATGTTGTGGTCATTTTTGTGACCCTGGCCGTGGTGGGGGCAGCCATGCTGGCATTGGTCTCCCAACCTGAGATTCGTTTCTCGTCTGCGCTGCAACGGCTGGATGATCTCAGCCGAACCGGCCGAAATGAGATTACCCGGCTTGTAAGCACCGGGGCCAGCCGCCAGCGCATCATTGAGGTGCTGGATGAAACGGCCGTGCAAAACAACGTGCGCATTCTGGTCATAAATGCGCGTAACAGTGAAGTTATTTATGACAGCAGTACCAACGACCCGTGGCTGGGTGACATTATCCAGGCCCAGGAAATCACGCGTCGCCTTTTGCCCTCAACAGACCGTTTTACTTTCGCGGCCCGGTTTCAGCACAGCAACGGTACGCGCTGGCTGTTATATTCGCGGGCCTTATCAGCCACTGGTTTTGACCAACAGTTAGTGGTCTATGCCCTGCCAGAGCCGACGCCGCTGGCCTTCTTTGAAAACATTGGGTTTGGCCGCACCCTGTTCCGGGCAGGTCTGTTAGCTACCCTGGTAGCGGCGCTTTTGGGTATGTGGATCGCCCGGTCAGTGGCCCGGCCCTTGCAAAAGCTGGCGGGGGCGGTTGAAGCCATCACCGCCGGCGATTATGAACAGCAGTTACCATTACAGGGACCAGAGGAGGTGCAGCGTGTGGCGGCCAGTTTTAATATCATGTCTGCAGAGGTGGGGCACACACGGAACGCCCAGCGGGACTTTGTGGCCAACGTCTCGCATGATTTAAAGACACCTATCACCTCTATTCGTGGTTGGAGCCAGGCTTTGTTGGATGGCACGGCCGTGACCCCCACAGACCAGCAGCACGCCGCCAGCATCATCTATAGTGAGTCAGAACGTATGGCCCGTATGGTGGATGATCTGCTGGATCTGGCCCGCATTGAATCTGGCCAGATAGCCCTCAGGCAAGAACGGTTAGATTTGCAACTGCTTTTAGATCGTGTCTACCAAAGCTTCTTACCACACGCCCAAGAGCACCAGATTGTGCTGACACTAGACGCCCCCAGCATGCCCGCAGTATGGGGTGATCATGACCGCCTGGTGCAGGTATTTGCCAACCTGGTAGATAATGCCCTGACCCATACATCGGCTGGCGGGCGCATCCATCTGACGCTGCGCCGTCATGGAGAAAAAGCGGTGGAAGTGCTGGTACAGGATACCGGTAAAGGCATTGCTCCAGGAGAATTATCGCGAATTTTTGAACGGTTTTACCAGGTAGAAAAATCGCGGGTGCGGGCCGACGGCCGTCGTGGTTCTGGTTTAGGATTGGCCATTGTGAAAGAGTTGGTGGGGCTACATCATGGCCGGGTGTTGGCTCGTAGTGAAGTGGGTAAAGGCAGCCTGTTTATTGTGCGCCTGCCAGTTGGCCATACCACAGAAGGGACGACTCTGGTACGCCGAACGCCCTAGTACCAGTCATCAGAAGTCAGTCATCAGAAGTCAGTAACCAGTGTTCAGTAGACTTTTTCCAGAGATAGGCCAGCACTGAACACTGTACACTGACGACTGAAAACTGATGCCAGTAGCAGTCATCAGAAGTCAGTAACCAGTGTTCAGTGGGCATTTACGAGCGTTAGGCCCCACTGATAACTGTACACTGATGACTGAAAACTGCTACTGGGTTACTCATCATCTTGAAACTGTCGATCCAATTCTTCAAGCAGTTGGGCAGCTTCCACCAGTTTGTCCAGGGGATTAACGTCCCCTGTAAAGTAGCGATAATCGGCCGGCATGAGATCCAGCGTGCGTACAATCTCATCATATTTGGTTTTGAGTGATTGGGGGGAAATGCCAAAAACGGCGGCTATATCAGCCCGATTGGTTTTGACAAAGTTTATTTTGGCAATGGCATAAGCAATACCGGCGGCCCACAAGGCCGGCTTGGGGGTGGGCAACGGCCGTCGCCCTACCGTGATCCGATACTCCAACCACATTTGAATGCCCTTACCAATGCGATCAACCGGCATTTCCAACGTTTTCATACCCTCAATCAACGCCACCTCTACATCATCCAGGGCTGTGGAAAAAAGGCGCTCATAACGGGCAGCCACGTCACTCTTCGTTTCTGTTTGCAAATAGCCGCCCATGGCCTCCATCGCCTGGTCATAATGACCACCACGAGTGTACGCACGAGTTAAATTAAGATGGTATTCTGGATTATCGGGCACAGCCGCAATAGCCTTGACAAAAGCAGCCACTGCCTTATCAATTTCCCATGATTCATAGTGTGCCAGGCCTTCTTTGTTTAATTGAAATGCCCGGTCCCGTTTAGTTTGTGCAGTCATGATGTTTGTTTGAGCAGTGCTCCTTCTTCACGATATATTCACGCCAGATGGTATATGCATTGTACAGAGTGGGTAAATGAGCGTCAAGCCGAGAACGATTATGGTGCAAGCGGTTGAAAACTGCCAAAAATCAACGCCATCTCATAAGTAAATGTGGCTATCTCCTCAGTCGGTCCACAGATGGTCAGCCAATAATTTATGGGGGCTCCATGAACCTGGGCATGGCACCGCCAGACGCGGCCATTGATTTCGTAATTTCGGTAAAAGGAGAGTTGGTCATGGCCCAGAAAACTCTGCGTCAGGTTTGGGCGGCGCCCATCAAGCTGGGCTTGAACAGCGTCTTGCAGCGCAGCCGAAGGGACAGCCGGGCCAGCCGCTATTAACAAAAAAATCTGGCTGTCGGGTGTATTGGATGCCAACAGCTTTGGTTGAATATTATCAGCGATGGGTGTCCACGAGGCCATCACCGCCTGGGCTGCCGGCAGGTTGAGCATATCGGTAAAGGCACCGCTCAGCTGGGGATCATCGGTGGTTGCCCACAGCCAGGTAGAGGGCAGGTTGATGGTGTATTGGTATCCGGGGGCAGTGACGGCCGTCCAACTGCGTGGGCGTGAGATATCAGGGTTCACCAGGATCAGGGGCTTTTGTGCCAGGGAGTGTAACAGCCAGACAAGCAGCAGCAGAATGACGGCCGTCGTGGCCGCATAATAGCCAATGGCGGACAGAGAAACAGATGGTTCATCAGCAGTATGGTTCTTTCCTAAAGAATGGGCCGGAAGAGCCGCTGTGGGTTTAGGGGGTATTTGCAACCGGGCACCGCAGCGCCAGCATTCGTTGTCTCCTTCTAAAATTGCCTGTCCACACCGATCACAACGCAACGCCATCACGTCCTACCTATATTTAGGTACTCAAATCCTATTGTCGTTATCAAAGCAGGTTCGTACACTTTTAACAACGTGGAAAAGTAACCCCCGTATTGTAAAACCTACATCCAAGTATACATAGAACTTGCTCAAAGTATGTAATTATTTGTGTATAAATCCCATATCCTCCTTTTTCTCCTCTTCCCGCAAAGAGCCTTGCTTCAGCAAGGCTTTTTGTTGTCTGGAAAGTATTGAGGCGCAGCCTCCTTCATGCCCCTAAAGCCTATAGGCGGACGGCGCATCCTGACTTTTGCGGCCGATCACGAGTACAATCAGGGCATGAAAACCGATGTTACCTCCTGGATAAAAAACCGCCGCTCTATCAGGCGTTACCGGTCAGAACAAATACCGTTGGAAGCCATAGAAACGTTGTTAACGGCCGCTACCTATGCTCCGTCTGCACATAACCGCCAGCCCTGGCGTTTTGCGGTCATCACCAGTCTGGCAACAAAACACAAGTTAGCGACGGCCATGGGCCAGAAGCTGCGCGCTGACCTGGAAGCCGACCATGTGCCGGAAACAGTTATTGCCCTGGATGTAAACCGTTCACATGAACGGATCGTCAATGCGCCGCTGCTAATGTTGTTGTGTCTGACCATGGCCGACATGGACACATACACTGACCCTCAGCGCCAGCATCATGAATGGGTGATGGCGGTGCAAAGCACGGCCATGGCTGCCCAGAATTTGCTGCTGACCGCCCACACCTTAGGGTTAGGAGCCTGCTGGATGTGTGCGCCGCTTTTTTGCCCAGACGTCGTGTGCCACGTACTAGATTTGCCAGCCGATTGGCAGCCTCAGGGGCTGCTTACCATTGGCTACCCGGCAGAGGTTAAACAGAAGACGCGCCACCCGCTGGCCACCCGTGTGCTGTATCGTTAATTCAATCTAAAATGTTGTACGGCCGTCTCTTTTTTGCTATCATTAAAGGTGAATTTATTGTATTTATTTGATTTATTCGATAAATGCATTAAACAGGCAACATACATGGCATTTAATCAGCTTGACTCCGAGTTTTTACAATATCTGATTGACCATCAGATTTCCCCAGGTGACCGGCTGCCCACGCTGAGCAACATCAGTGCAGAGTTAGGGATTAGCGTGGGCAAACTGCGCGAGCAGTTAGAGGTAGCACGCAGTCTCGGCTTTGTCTCTGTACGGCCGCGCGTGGGCATTCAACGGGAGCCGTTTTCTTTTGCTACGGCCGTGTTTAAGAGCGTCATGTTCAGCCTGGGCACAGGAGAAACAGCCTTTTCCCAGCTGGCAGAAATGCGCCGCACCGTAGAAAATGGTTTCTGGCATGAAGCTGTCACCCGTCTGACCCTAGCAGACAAAGAGCAGCTGCAAGATGTTGTTAACCGGGCCTATGAAAAGTTACATGGAGACCCGGTGCACGTGCCCAATGGGGAACACCGACAGCTGCATCTGCTTATTTTCAGCCGGTTGGAAAACCCCTTTGTGAAAGGCCTGTTAGAAGCTTATTGGGATGCCTACGAGGCCAGCGAGCTGACCCGCTATGCCCGGTATGAATACTGGTTAGGCGTGTGGCAATATCACGCACGGATCGTAAAAGCATTAATGGCCGATGATTTTGAACAGGGGCGGCAGTTGCTGCAGGAACATTTTGAGCTGCTGCCCATGATCACGGCCGTGTCGGGGTAAAAAATGGAGGTTAGAGATCAGCAATCATCCCACTTTAATCTCTAATCATTGAGGTGACTATGAGTTTAGAACAAGAATTAAAAACGGAAAAGGTGATGCATTTAGACTTATTGGGGTTTTGTCAGGTGACTGGCGGCACGCCCGTGAGTGACACTTTGAACGAAATGCGCGAACAAAAAGTAAACGTCTGCCTGGTAATAGATGGCGAGAGGTTAAAAGGCATATTTACCGACCGGGACGTCTTAACCAAAGTGGCCCACCATCCGGAAAACCTTGGCCAGCCAGTAGAGAGTGTGATGACGGCTGACCCCATTACCATAGGGCCAGAGGTATCTGCCGCTACGGCCTTATGGTTGATGGAAGAAAAAGGGTTCCGCAACTTGCCGGTAGTGGCTGAAAACGGCCGTATTCTGGGTGTTATGACGCACCAGGCTGTTATTAACTATCTGGCCGCTCGTTATCCGGTGGAAGTCCTCAACCGGTCACCGCGCCCGGAGCAATTTCCACGCAAACCTGAGGGCGGGGATTAGCCGTCAATGATAATCGGTAATCCATCATCCTTTGGCCCATTACCGATTACGGATAACCGAAAAGGGAGGCTCTTATGAGCGAAGCAGCCATAGAAGAACAGGAATATTTTGAAGAACTTGAATCTGTTGTCATCCGCTTTGCCGGGGATTCTGGCGACGGGATGCAGTTAACAGGGACACAATTTACCAACGCCTCGGCCGTTTTTGGCAACGACATCAGCACCATGCCGGACTTTCCGGCAGAAATTCGCGCCCCGGCGGGCACCCTGGCCGGCGTCAGCGGCTTTCAGATTAATATCTCCGAGCGTGATATTCTTACGCCCGGTGATGCACCACACGTGTTGGTAGCCATGAACCCGGCGGCCCTAAAAGCAACATTACCAGATCTGGAACATGGAGGCACTATCATCATCAACACCGATGCCTTTACAGCCAGTAACCTGAAAAAAGCCGGTTATGAAGAAAATCCCCTGGAAAATGAAACGCTAAAAAATTACCATGTCATCCCGGTTCCCCTTACGTCGCTGAACCGCGAAGCGCTGAAAGAGGTTGAAGGTATTGGCAACAAAGAAAAAGATCGCTCGCAAAACTTTTTTGCGTTGGGTATTGCTTTTTGGATGTTCGACCGGCCGATGGAGACAACCCTGGAATGGCTAAAGAAGAAATTTGGTAAACGGCCGGAGGTTTATGAAGCCAACAGCCGGGCACTGCAAGCGGGCTATTTCTTTGGCGACACCACACGTACCTTTCAGCAGCGTTACCGCATACGGCCTGCCTCTTTGCCACCAGGCACCTACCGCAAGGTGACAGGTAATGAAGCGCTGGCCATTGGTCTGGTGACGGCCGCCCAAAAAATGGGTAAACCGCTTTTTTACGGCACCTACCCCATCACCCCAGCCAGCGATATCTTGCACGCCCTGGCGCCGCTGCGCCATTTTGACGTGCGTACCTTCCAGGCCGAGGATGAGATTGCGGCTATGGGCTCTATCATTGGGGCGGCTTTTGGCGGCGCGTTGGCCGTCACGGGCACCAGCGGCCCCGGTGTGGCCCTCAAAAGTGAGGCTATGAATCTGGCCATCATGCTGGAACTACCCATGATCATCATTAACGTGCAGCGGGGTGGCCCCAGCACCGGCCTGCCCACAAAAACAGAACAAGGCGATCTGCTGCAGGCGATGTTCGGCCGTAATGGCGAAAGCCCCATTGTGGTGCTGGCGCCCCAAAGCCCTTCCGATTGTTTTGATATTGCTCTGGAGGCGGCGCGGCTGGCCGTGCGCGCTATGTCACCGGTCATGATTTTGTCTGACGGCTTTCTGGCAAATAGTTCTGAGCCGTGGCGTATTCCAGACCCGACAAAAATTATGGCCATTCCGGTAGCGCATCCAAACGGCCGTTCCCACAGCGATGATCCCTTTTTGCCCTATGAACGTGATCCAGAAACCGGGGCACGGCCGTGGGCCATTCCGGGCACACCAGGGCTGGAACACCGCGTTGGTGGCTTGAGCAAAGCGCCCCGCACCGGTAATGTCTCCTATGACCCGCAGCACAACGAGCAGATGTACTTCGAGCGCAAAAACAAAATTGCCCGCCTGACGGCGGTGATTCCGGACCAGGAAGTGTTTGGCCCTGCCTCTGGCGATTTACTGGTGTTAAGCTGGGGGGGGACCTATGGTTCGGTACGTTCGGCCGTGCAAAAGGCTCAGCAAGAAGGGCATTCCGTGGCTCATGCGCATATGCGTTACCTGAACCCATTCCCCGCCAACCTGCGTGATGTACTCAGCCGTTACCAGCAGGTGATGGTACCAGAATTAAACGGCGGCCAGTTAGCCTTCTTGCTGCGTGGCCGGTACGCATTAAATATTCAGTCGTTCCCTAAATTACATGCCCGACCGTTCAAGATTAGCGAGATATACGGCAAAATTTTGGAGACGCTTGGTAAGCGATGAGTTGGTCGTTGGTAATGTTGTTTACCGATTGCTAATGACAACCGATAACAGGAACAATAGCTATGACTACAGAAACTATCCCTTTAACCCGGCAAGATTTTGTTTCCAACCAGACGGTGCGCTGGTGCCCCGGTTGTGGTGACTATGCCATTTTGGCGCAGGTACAGAAGACGCTGCCAGAGCTGAACGTACCCAAAGAAGACATCGTGTTTATCTCCGGTATTGGCTGTTCCAGCCGCTTCCCTTATTACATGAACACCTATGGCATCCACAGTATTCACGGCCGTGCCCCCACCCTGGCTACAGGTTTGGCTGTCGCCCGTCCAGACCTCAGCATCTGGGTGGTCACGGGTGACGGCGACGGTCTCTCCATTGGCGGCAACCACCTGGTTCACGCCATTCGCCGCAACGTCAACGTGAATATCCTCCTCTTTAATAACCGCATTTACGGCCTGACCAAAGGGCAATACTCGCCAACATCACGGCAGGGCAAAGTCACCAAATCTTCACCGATGGGGTCCTTAGAGCAGGCGCTCAACCCTATTGCCCTGGCCCTGGCTTCTGAGGCTACCTTTGTGGCCCGTTCCATTGACGCCCATACCCAACATTTGGGCGAGGTACTGCTGGAAGCAGCCCATCACATCGGCACCTCTTTTGTGGAAATTTACCAGAACTGCGTCATCTTTAACCCCATGGAATGGGAAGGGCTGGATGACCGCCGCCAGCGTGATGAAAACATCCTTTACTTAAAACACGGTGAGCCCATGATCTTTGGCAAGAACAGTGACAAGGGCATCCGCTTAAACAGTTTTTGGCCAGAAGTGGTGCAGTTGGGCAATGGTGTCAGCGAAGCTGACCTGCTGGTTCATGACGAAACATCCATGCAGTTGGCTTACCTCATTAGCAGCATGGAATATCCAGAATTCCCATCGCCGATGGGCGTCATCCGCCGTGTGCAAAGACAGACGTACGCGGAAGGGTTGATGGCGCAAGTGCAGGTGGCGCAGGAAAAAAAGGGGGTGGGCGATTTGTATCAGCTTTACACCTCGGCCGATTTATGGACGGTGACGGAGCGCGAAGCGGTAAACACAAAACAGACCGGCCTCCTGTCTTTGGATATGGATGACGCCTACACTGACGAGATAGACCAGAAACCGGAACGCATGACAGCCATGCAAGACGAGTTAACCCAAAGTCCCATTTCGACGTTACACCCACGTGCGCCGATCACGGTAGATGCCAGCGCATCACTGGAGAAGGCGATCCGGCAAATGAACGCGCACAAAATTGGCTGCCTGCTGGTGACAGATACCAATGACAAACTGCTCGGCATCTTCACAGAGAAGGACGTGCTGATGCGTGTGGTAGGGCTGGTGGATAATCTGGCGGCGGCCCAGGTGGCCGATTTTATGACAGCCAATCCCATTGCCTTAAACGCTGACCTGCCTATTGCCCAGGCGTTATATGAAATGTCCATGCATGGCTTTCGGCATGTGCCGCTGGTAGATGATAATCATCGGCCAGAGGGTATCATTTCCTTCCGCGACGTGGTGCGGCATTTGAAGCAGATTTCGAATTAGGGGATCGGCAACAATCCTTTAACATTAGAACAACTTTGGGCTTTCGCCAGGTAATTGTAAACGAGCCCTAATCATCTGATCCTCCATAAAGTCGGACTTACAGGAGGATCAGCTACCCACAGCTCATGGCGCCTGGCAATGGCCAGCGCCGTGAGTTTTATTTTTCTCACATGACCAACCGAGAAGGAGTGCTTGGTAATGGAAATAGTAGAAAGTTCACTTGAGCAAACAACAGCAGCACGGCCGTTGATCATCAATGATTTTTCCATTGTGGTCGCTACCGCCAATGGCACCGGCAGCCAGACAGCCAATATGACCATTCTGCGGGCGCTGTTTAAAATGGGCATCCCCGTCAATGGCAAGAATATTTTTCCCAGCAATATCCAGGGTTTGCCCACCTGGTACCACATTCGGGCCAGCAAAGACGGCTACGTGGCCCGGCGGCATACCTCAGAGATATTGATCGCCTTTAACCAGGCAACCGTGGCCGAAGACATCCAAAACCTGCCGCCTGGCGGTGTATGCATTATCAATGATGACTGGCGCAGTGCCCCGGCGCGGGATGATATCACCATGTATAACATTCCTGTGAACCAGTTTGTGCGCGAAACGGGGACCACGGGCAAGCAAAAAGATTACGTTGCCAACATGGTGTACGTGGGGGTGGTAGCCCAACTGTTAGGCATTCCTTTGGACAACATTGAAGAAGCCTTGGACTTTCATTTTAAAGGGCGACGTAAGTTGATTGATTTGAATATGAATGTGGTGCAGGCAGCCCATGAGTGGACGGCCGTAAATATTACCAAGGTTGACCCTTACCGCGTGGAACCCATGAATGAAACTGAAGGGCTGATCATGATGACCGGCAATGAAGCCGCTGCGTTGGGGTCCGTTTTTGGGGGAGTCACCTTTGCCGCCTGGTACCCCATCACCCCTTCTACCAGCCTGATTGATGCCCTCAATGAGTACCTGCCACAGCTGCGTAAAGACCCAGAAACAGGACAAAACACCTTTGCGGTGGTGCAGGCCGAAGATGAACTGGCCGCCGCCGGCATGGTCTTTGGCGCTGGCTGGGCTGGCGCACGGGCCATGACAGCCACCTCTGGCCCCGGCATTTCCCTAATGGCCGAATTTGTGGGGTTGGGCTACTTCGCCGAAATTCCCGGGGTCATCTGGGATATTCAACGGATTGGTCCCAGCACCGGCTTGCCCACGCGTACCAGCCAGGGCGATGTGACTTTTGCCTATTATCTGGGGCATGGCGATACCAAAAACGTGCTGCTGTTACCCTCTACCATTCAGGAATGTTTTGAATTTGGCACCACAGCCCATAACCTGGCCGACCAGTTACAAACACCCGTATTGGTTTTAAGTGACCTGGACTTAGGCATGAACAACTGGATGTCAGAGCCATTTACTTACCCTGCCGAACCGATTCAGCGCGGCAAAGTGCTGCATGGAGACCAGATTCCACCCAATTGGGGACGTTACCAGGATGTCGATGGCGACGGCATCACCTACCGCACACTGCCAGGCGACGAGAATTGGCGCGGCGCCTGGTTTGCCCGAGGCACGGGGCACAATGCTCAGGCGACTTATAGTGAACGGCCGTCAGACTGGGTAGAGAATATGGACAGGCTGCAGCGCAAATTTGACAAAGCCCGAGACATGGTTCCGGCCCCAGAGATAGATGAAGTAGCGGGCGCCAGGGTAGGCATTATCGCCTTTGGCACCACCCGCTTTGCCATTGAAGAAGCGCGAGACCGGCTGGCAGCCGATGGTATGCAGACGAGTTTTATGCGCCTGCGGGCGCTGCCGGTGAATGGCGCCGTCGCAGATTTTGTAGCCCGCCATGACCAGGTGTACGTGATTGAGATGAACCGTGATGGTCAACTGCATGCTATCTTACAGACGGAACTGCCGGCCCTGGCCACAAAGCTGGTATCGGTGGCCTATCTGGATGGCTTGCCGCTGACAGCGCGTTGGGTGGTTGAGGCTGTTGGCAAATAGTGAGCAGTATTCAGTGAGCAGTATTCAGTAAGCAGTATTCAGTGAGTAGTATTCAGTAAACAGTAGGTCACTACCCAGTGAAGCTACTGAACAGTGATGAGCGACCAAAGGAACAAAACATGGGCAGCAGACGAGGACCAAGCGAAAATTTAATTGGATTGACGAAGGTAGATTACAACGGCAACCCGACAACATTGTGCCAGGGATGTGGCCATAACTCCATTGCCAGCCAGATTATCCAGGTGGCGTTTGAGTTGAGTATGCGCCCACATGATGTGATTAAGTTGAGCGGTATTGGCTGTTCCAGCAAGTCACCGGCTTACTTTTTGGGGCGGTCTTTTGGGTTTAATGCCTTACACGGCCGTATGCCCAGCGTGGGCACCGGCGCCCTCATAGCCAACCATCGCCTGCGCGGCATTGGCGTCAGTGGTGACGGTGACACGGCCAGCATTGGTCTGGGCCAGTTTAAACACCTGATGCGGCGCAATGTACGTATGGTATACATTGTGGAAAACAATGGGGTGTATGGCCTGACCAAGGGACAATTCTCGGCTACGGCCGATGAAGGGCAGGAACTAAAATATGCCGGCGTTAACGAACTGCCGCCAATTGACATTTGCATGGAAGCGATTATTGCCGGGTGTGGTTTTGTGGCCCGTTCGTTCTCTGGCGATGCCAAGCAAGTACGGGAGTTATTAAAGGCGGCACTCAGTCACCGGGGAACGGCCTTGCTGGATATCATCAGCCCCTGTGTGGCCTTTAACAACCATGACTCGTCTACAAAGAGCTATGGCTATGGGAAGGAGCATGAGGAACAGCTGCATGACATCGGCTGGGTGCCCCCAGCGGAAGAGATTAATATTGATGATTATGAACCGGGTGAGATGCAGATAGTAGAACTGCATGACGGCTCGCACATTCAACTGCGCAAGCTGGAAAGGGATTATGACCCCACTGACAAGATGGGGGCACTGCACCGGCTGCAATGGGCAGAGCAAAAACGAGAGTTTATTACCGGGTTGGTTTATTATGATCCAGAACGGCCGTCATTGGCGGAGGCAAGCCAGATGACGGAGACGCCGTTGGCTCAGTTACCAGATGAGAAAATTCGGCCGTCACGGGAAGCATTGGCCGGACTAATGGCTGGGCTGCATTAGTAAACACTGCTTTTAGAACGGTCGTTTGCACAAGAACGGCCGTTTTTCTTTATCTATTGCCTACACGCCGGCGACTGGCAAAACAAAACGGCCGTTTTCACAAGGACGGCCGTTGGCAACGTTACAACTACCTGTGATCAGCCTAATGAATAGACGTCTCGTTTGAATTGACAATAAAAGAACCTTCTAATACGGAAAATCCCTTGATAGCATCCATCTGTTCCAGAAGGTTCATGATGCAGTCACGAGCACCCGCCAACGTAAGACTCAAAACAACATCCTTCTTGTCTGGCTCTTTATCGAACTCTTCTGGTTGTTGTCCAGTTTGTTGTTCCATCAGCAACTACTTCCTTAGAAATTGGCTACCGCTATCCCATTATTATCTGTCGCTGAATAAAGCTACAGCTTTGAGTTAGCTTAACGCATAATTCACCCATTGCCAACAGCAAAAAGGTCATATATCTATTGTCCTGTTGACTTGAGTGTGCGGAATAAAAGGGGATGCTAAAGGGGTTATAAGGGACGGCCGTATGAGGTAGAAACACGGCCGTCCGGCTGATTTTACGTATTAATATTACGCTGGCTGGCGGCTGGCCCGTTCCAGACACCTTCGAGTAGTTCGGTCAGTTCATTTCGTTGTTGACGTACCATGTGCAATTCCTTGAGCGTCTGTTCCATGGCTTCTTCAAACATCTTTACCTGTGCTCGCGCGCTTTGTAACCGCCTGGTATCTTCGGTCAGCCTTTCATGTAGTTCTTTTTCTTGTTTTTCTAGAAGCATTCGCTTCTGAACTGCATTTGTACTCTCCACGTGATTCCTTCCTTGAACTGCATATAAGGTCATGAGATTAATTCCCTTCATTAATTAGATTAGTGTCCATGTATATGAGGACAGGGAAAAAAGAGGCACCCGTACTTTGGTACTATATGATATGCAATGATCCGCATCTGTCAAGTGAAAACTTTGTTAGCGTTTATTTTTAATAGAACAGGCCGGTGTGTAAATCAAAGTAGCCTATCATCTGTTTGTATGGCACAATCGCCCGGTTGGTAAATGATCAATGTATGGGAAGAGGAAATCGGTGTCATTAAAACACATTTCACTTACTTTATGTTTACTATTACTATGCGCTGCCTGCAATCGGAATACGGCCAATACAGTCACGCCTACCCCTGAAAACCCGGCTGTCTCTACCGCCCCCAGCACCAGCACACCCACCGTCATACCAACAACCCCTACGCCATCACCGCCACCCACCCCCGTGATCCCAGATATTGCCATCGCTGATCAGGTATTGAACGACGAAGGGCAGCTAACTGCGGCCTCGGTTATAAGTACGCAGCCAGGCTGGCTGGTCATCTACGCTCAGCAAAAGGCCGACCTGGGCGCTGTTTTAGGGTACACGGCCGTCAAGAGCGGCATCAACCCAAACATCACCGTCACCATAAACCCGTTGTCGGCCACCCCGACATTGGTAGCCATACTGCACATAGATGCCGGCAATCCTGGTGAATTTGAATACCCCAATGGCCCTGATGTCCCCCTGGAATTTGAATCAGGCCTGATTGCCCAGGCTTTTGTGCCTGAGTTACAGCTATCTTTACCGGTCGTCGACGTCGTAAACCAGGAAATCTTAGAGGATGGGCTTGTTTCTGTGGCCAGTGTCATTGCGACTGAACCAGGCTGGCTGGTTATTCAAGCTGACGACGGCGGTCAGCCAGGCATGTATCTGGGCGCTGCCCCCCTCAAGGCTGGCCTTAATGAAGACCTGACCGTTCACATTCCCTGGCGACAAGGGACTACCACGTTGCATGCCCTGATCTATACAGACAACGGCCGCGCCCACCAGCTTGATTTTTCTGGTGAAGACGCCCCTTTCCTGGCAAACGGCAGCCCGGTTATCGGCTCGTTTTCCGTCACCTATCCGCCTGACTTATTTGTCATGGACCAGCCGGTAACCGATGGCAAAATCACCGTAGAACGAGCAACTAGCCGCGGCCCTGGCTGGCTGGTCGTCTACTTTGATGATGAGGGAGAACCTGGTCTGATTATTGGTTTTGCGCCGCTGGTAGATGGTGTGAATGAGTACGTAACCGTTGATATCCTGAAAACGGCCGTCACTAACCCCTTACACATTCGCCTGCACGAAGATACCGAAATAGGTGATACCTTCGACTTCCCTCGTGTAGACCCTCCGATTATATACCAGGGTCGCCAGGTGTTGCCTTACAGCTTTAATACGGAACCAGGCAACTACCTCATCGTCCGCGACCAGACCCCTGACTCAACACAAGATAATGTACTGCAAATCAGAGTGCCTTATGTTGTTGTAGACAGCCCGGCGTGGGTGGCTATTCAGGCAGACATCAATGGCCAGCCAGGTGACATTTTGGGCGTGACCTCGTTAACAACCGGTATCAACCGGAATGTTCTGGTAGAAATTTCCGGGGGGCAGGAGACCGAACGCCTCCATGCCGCGTTATACGCCGATGCCGGCGAAGTGGGGCAGTTTGAATACCCAAATGGTGCAGATACGCCCATTCAGCGCAATCGTCGGCTATTATCCGTTCCGTTTAGGCTGTTAGGTAATTGGCAACAATAATTCAGAAACAAAATTGCTTTAGGCGTTGCCGATTCCTCGAGGACACCGCAAAAATCTGGTGCGATGGATTTGCGAAAACTTTTTGCGGTTTGCCCAGCAGCATCTACCCCGGCCGATCAATAAACCTCACGTACCAGGTCAATCATATCACCAACGACACCTGCGGCCGTCATGTCAACGCCAGCGCCTTTACCCCCAATGAGCAAAGGCTCATCATTGTACCGTTCAGTACGGAAGCTGATGTATTTAAGGTTCGCCAGACCGCTGCCGGCTGGCAGCGCTTTCAGGCCCACACGGCCACCGTCAGCGTTTACTTCAGCCACGTAGCGCAGCACTTGGGCATTGGCCTGGGCCTCTGCCACCCGTTGGCGCATGCTGTCATCCAAGTAGGGCAGGGCATCCATAAATTCCGCCACTGTGAGGCTGGCCATTTCCGGCGCATATAAAGATTCAACGGTAATGTGACTTTCCTCTAATGGCCACCCGGCCATGCGCCCCAAGATAAGTACCTTGCGCATCACGTCCATGCCACCCAAATCATCACGGGGGTCGGGTTCGGTGTAGCCCTGTGTTTTGGCAGCGTGTACGGCCGCAGAAAATGCCACACCCTGGTCCAACTGCTGGCAAATATACCCTAACGTACCGCTCATCTGCCCCACCACCTGGTAGATGGGGTCATTGACGTCCCGCAGGTAACGCAGGGTGGCGATCACCGGCTGCCCGCCGCCTACGGTGGATTCGTGACGCACACGGGGATGGCTAAAAAAGCCAGCGGCCCGTTCCCAGGGAGCAGCCAAAGGCTTCTTGTTGGCCAGCACCACACTGTACCCCAAATTAAGCGAACGCTTTAACAAAGATTCCATATGATTGGCCGCGGTTACATCTACCACAATAACATTTTCCAATTCTGCTTCACTGGCGGCGTCTAAAATGCCGTGGTCAGACGGCCGTTGCATCTCTGGGGGCCGCACCTCACGCCAATGAGGGTCTACAGGCAGACCTTGTTGTTTGGCGTCTACAACATCCAGCAGCTGCTCATCAGTCAGACCCTGTTCAGCCCATAACCAGGTCCGGCTGTCCGTGACGGCAACGACATTAAAATGAAGGTTATTGCGTGCTGCCGTGGGTTCACGGCCGTTGACAATCTGCTTTAATAAGGCACTGCCCACGCCCCCGGCCCCCAGTACAATCACAGGTATACGTTTCATCCAGTAAGCTCCTCTGTACTATACAAAACAAGAGCCTCGTTCGAGAACGAGGCCCTTGCTTACACCGTAGCGCTTAACTTCCTAAGGGAGGCAGCGCTACGGTGTGGTTACATAAATAACTATCCATGAGCACCACCTCCTCATTTATTAGGATGGCTGTGCGGTTACACCGCAATTAATGAGGCAATGATGCGGGCATTATGGCACACATAACAAGGACTGTCAAATAAGAAACTCATTGGTGCGGGTGCCGCTGTGACGCCACCGACCATATCAGGCCTCTTCAGCGGCCAGTTCTGCCAGGGCCGCCAGCAGGCGGTCGGCCTCATCATACGTGTTGTAGTGCACAAAACCAATGCGCACCAGCCCTCCTTTATTTTGCAGCCCCAACCGTTCCATCACAGCTAAGGCGTAATAATCACCATGCCAGACAAAAATGCCTCGTTCACCCAGCCGGGCAGCCACGTCTTCTGGGGTATGCCCAGCCAGGCTGACGGCAAAAGTAGGTGTACGCTGCTCCACGCTTTCTATATCGGTGATGCCGTAAACATGTAAACCAGGGAGTTGGGCGGCCTCCTTTAAGAAATAGGCACTCAGCCCTGTTTCATACGCTTTGATGTGCCTCATAGCCCTCACCAACCGCTCACGGAGTGTGCCTTCTGGGCCACCAATGGCCGCGATATACTCAACGGCCGCGGCTACTCCCGCCAGAGATTCAAAACCTGGCGTACCTGTTTCCCACTTACCGGCCGGTTTAGAAGGCGCCGGCCGCACTTTGTAAGCTTTTAGCTGATCAAGCCATTCATACTTACCATACAAAACGCCCACGTGCCCGCCAAAAAATTTGTACACAGAGGCCACCAGGAAGTCACAATCTAACGCCTGTACATCAATCAGACCGTGCGGAGCGTAATGCACAGCATCTACATAGACCAGGGCGCCAGCCTCATGTGCCAGCTGCACCACGTGTTTGACGTCGGTTATACTGCCTACGGCATTAGAGGCATGGGTGACGGCCACCAATCGGGTCTTTTCACTGAGCAAAGACGGTAAGGTATCCAGGCGTAAGGTACAGTCCGCCGGATCAAAGTCCAGCCAGCGTACATTGACGCCTCGTTCCTCGGCTGCCAGCAGCCAGGGGGAGATATTGGCATCATGGTCCAACCCGGTAACAATGATTTCATCGCCGGGCTGCCAGGTGTGGGCAACAGCCCGGCTGATGGCAAACGTAAGGGTAGTCATATTCGGGCCGAAGATAATCTCTTCCGGCTGGCGGGCGTTATAAAAATGCATCATGGCCTGGCGGGCCACGGCCGTCACCTCGTCTGTGTAACGGCTGGTAAAGAAGAGACCACCCTGGTTGCTGCCGCCGTGCGCCAGGTAACCGACTATGGCCTGGATCACCGATTGAGGTACTTGTGTACCACCAGGACCATCCAGATAAACGGCCGTCTGCCCCGCGACGGTTAGCTGTAAAGCGGGAATTTGCTGGCGAAGTGATGTTGGGTCCAAAGGGGGTATGTGCGTTCTCATAGGCCAATTATAAAGGGGATGAAAAGGCCAGGCGAAAAACCCTATGATATGCCCACCGAATCGGTACGGGCCAGACGCAGCTTTTCAATCTTTTTCATCAGGAACTCCATCAGGATCGGCGTCAGCGACAAGAAAATGACGGCTACCAATACCAGGGAGAAATTTTCCTCGACAACAGGCAGCGTGCCAAAGAAGTAACCTCCCAATAAAAAGATCAATACCCACAGCACAGCACCAAGCACGTTATATATCAGGAAACGCCGATAACTCATGGAGCCCATGCCGGCCACAAACGGGGCTACAGTGCGCACAATGGGCACAAACCGGGCCAGAATAATGGTTTTGCCGCCATACTTAGCAAAAAAGGTTTCGGTGCGGTGCCTGATTGACCGACAAAACTTATAAAAGAGAACCTTGACAACATCATAACTGCTCGATACAGCAAATGGCCAGAACAGGCAGATGGGCTTGTTTCCTGGAAGCGATGGCAGGAAAGGGGTCTGGTGA
>WYBM01000003.1 GCA_011525915.1 Ardenticatenaceae bacterium
GTCAACTCGGCGGTGTTCAGCCCTGACGGCAGCCGCATGCTTACCGCCAGCGATGATGGGACGGCGCGGCTGTGGGATGGGGAGGGCCAGCCTCTGGCCGTCCTGGCAGGGCATACGGGTGGAGTCAACTCGGCGGTGTTTAGCCCTGACGGCAGCCGCATGCTCACCGCCAGCGCGGATGGGACGGCGCGGCTGTGGGATGGGGAGGGCCAGCCTCTGGCCGTCCTGGAACGGCATACAGAGGAGGTCAACTCGGTGGTGTTCAGCCCTGACGGTAGTCGCGTTCTCACCGCCAGCGGGGATGGGACGGCGCGGCTGTGGGATGGGGAGGGCCAGCCTCTGGCCGTCCTGGCAGGGCATACGGGTGGAGTCAACTCGGCGGTGTTCAGCCCTGACGGCAGTCGCATGCTCACCGCCAGCGGGGATGGGACGGCGCGACTGTGGCACCTGTATGGCGACGATTCCCAGATGATGGCCGAGGCTGAGCAGCGCTTGCGTGTGCTACTAAGCGACGAGCAATGTTTACACTACTTTGATGAAGCATTTTGCTCTGAAGATGAGTGATTGTTGTATTAAGGGGGTTTAATACGAGTATGGATGGCAAAAAGACCCGTAAAACGGGGGCTTTTCCCACATATGGGGGTATTAAGTGCAGGATGGGGCCAAGGTTATGCAGCGATAAGACACCTATCCCCCATATGTTGGGCCCCCATATCTGGACCGCGATTTTCCCTGTAGCAAAGTTGTGAACTTTATGCTATTTTAATCGGGCGAGTCCATTCAGCCTTTAGGGGCCGTGTTGCCGGGACAGCACTTTTTTATACAATTATCCTAATTGAATTGAGCCACCCACACGGCCGTTACTGGACTCGCACTCTGTAACCCCTGGGTGGCTCTTTTTTTGTTTCAGGTTTATAACAAGACCATGCCAATGACGCCTAAAGAATTTGTTGCCAAATGGAGCAAGATACAACTCAAAGAGATAACCACCGCCCAAAGCCACTTCCTGGATATCTGCCAGCTGGTAGGCCACCCTGCTCCCCTGGATGCTGATCCGGTCGGTGAGTTCTTCACATTTGAGGCCGTCACTGACAAGGTGGGCGGCAAGCGCGGCCGCGCCGATGTCTGGTATAAGAGCAGGTTCATTTGGGAGTACAAAGGGGCAGACCATGACCTGGACAAAGCCTATGAGCAGCTCCTACTCTACCGGGAATCACTCGGCAACCCGCCCTTGCTCATCACCTCTGACACCCATAAGATCATCATCCATACCAACTTCACCAATACTGTCAAAGAAGTTCACGAAATAGAGTTTGATCGGCTGGCAACCGGCGATGGGTTGGCCTTGCTCCGGCGAGTTTTCTACGAGCCGGAGTCGTTTCGGCCAACACAGACCCAGGAGCAAGTCACCAAAGCAACGGCTGATACCTTTGTGGAAGTCGCCAACACCTTGCAGAAATGGGCGGGAGATACGGCCGATTCTGAACGGCTGGCCCATTTCATCATCCGGCTGCTGTTTTGCCTCTTTTCCGAAGATATGGGGCTGCTGCCAGATAACGTCTTTAGCCAGTTGGTCAGGTACCAGGGACGCCAGCACTTTAGCCAGTTCACCGCCAGCCTGCGCACCTTGTTTACGGCCATGCGCGATGGCGGCCAGTTTGGCATCACCCCCATCCCTCACTTTGACGGCGGCTTGTTTGACGATGACTTTGTGCCCGATTTGCCCAGTGACATCATAGACAAACTCATCAAAACGGCCGTGCAGGATTGGTCAGCTATAGACCCTACCATTTTTGGCACACTCTTTGAACGGATCATTGACCCCGCCAAACGGGCCCAATTGGGCGCCCACTACACCGACAAGAGCGACATCATGCTGATTGTTGAGCCGGTCTTGATGAAGCCCTTGCGCGATAAATGGCAAACCATCAAACAGCAGGCCACCCGCCTGCTGCACCAGGAAAAACAGGAGGAAGCGGCCGCCCTGCTGCAAGGGTTTGCCAATGAGGTAGCTGCTATCCGGGTGTTGGACCCGGCGGGGGGCAGCGGTAATTTTCTCTACGTTTCCCTGCGCCAACTGCTCGATTTGCAAAAGGAGATTATCGCCTTTGCCGGCCGTCATGGGTTGCCACCCATCCCCCTGACCGTTAGCCCACATCAGCTGTATGGAATTGAAATCAACCCCTATGCCCATGAACTGGCCCAGATTACGGTGTGGATTGGCTACATCCAATGGCGCTTTGAGAATGGTTTCCCAGAGATTGCCGAGCCGATTTTGCAGCCGTTACGGAACATTGAACGCAAGGATGCGATTCTGGCTTATGATGAGAACGGCCGTCCGGTTGAACCCACCTGGCCGGAAGTGGATGTTATCATGGGCAATCCGCCGTTTCTTGGCGATAAACGAATGCGAACGGAGTTAAGTGACCAATATGTAGACATGTTACGAGGGCTTTATGAGGGAAGGGTTCTCGGTGGATGCGATCTGGTTTGTTACTGGTTTGAGAAGGCTAATAAGCAGATCTCGTTATCTCAAACAAAGAGAGTTGGCTTGTTAGCAACTAATTCAATCAGAGATGGGGCTAATCGTAAAATCCTCGAACGAATAAAGGAGAACGGAGACATATTCGCCGCATGGTCAAACTTGCCCTGGGTATTAGATGGCGCATCAGTGCGGGTGTCAATCGTTGCCTTTGACAATGGGCAGGAGTCAATTAAATGGTTGGATGGCAAACCGGTAGGAAAAATCAACGCCAATCTCACGAGCGAAACTGACCTAACAAAAGCCTTATCATTATCTGAAAATCAGAACTTAGCGTTTATAGGCACACAGAAATCTGGAGATTTTGAATTGACCAATGACCAGGCCAAAAAATTCCTTTCGGACACAAACAACCCCCATACAAAACTAAACTCAGATGTAATTAGGCCCTGGATGAATGCGATTGATGTCACGCAAAGAAATCGAAATATGTGGATCATATTTTTTGGAGATGACACATCCGCAGATGAGGCCAGCACTTATGTAGAACCATTCAATTACCTGAAACAGAATGTCATGCTGGAAAGGCTAAAAAAACGCCCTAGTAGTCTTGCCGAAAAATGGTGGTTGTTAGCACGAACAAGACCAGCTATGTGGAAAGCTATCGGTGAGGCGAACAAGTACATAGTAACCCCAAGAGTAGCTAAACATCGAACCTTCACTTTTGTAGAATCTAAGGTTGTGCCTGATACCAGATTGGTTGTAATTGCACGTTCTGACTTTTATTTTTTCGGCATACTCCACTCAAGAATTCATGAAACATGGGCACTCAGCACCTCCCCAAGACACGGAGTAGGGAACGATCCAACTTATAATGCTATGAGTTGCTTTGAAACCTTCCCCTTCCCCTGGCCACCCAGCCAGGAGCCAGCCGAAGCCGATAACGAACACGTTGCCGCCATTGCCCAGGCCGCCCGCGAATTGGATCAGTTTCGTACCGCCTGGCTCAACCCGCCGCCGGAAGACATCGGTATTGTCGTTCCCGAACGCCTCATCAAGCAACTTACCCTCACCAATCTCTACAACGCCCTCACCCTTTACCGTGACGAATACAAAGGCAAGGTACGGGATAGGAGCAGGTGGCAGACGGCCGTCAAAGGCATTATCACCCTCGAACAGATTGAGGAGCTGGATTACATCCATGGGCAGTTGGACACGGCCGTGTTGGCTGCCTACGGCTGGCCGCCAAACCTCACCGATGAACATATCCTGGAACGTTTACTGGCCTTGAATTTGGAACGAGCGGCTGTGCATAATGAGGGGTAGGTGAAGGAGGGGCCAAAGTAGAAATAGCTGTTTCAATGAGGATGAATCGAATGTTGACACCAAGTGGACCATTCAATCAAAACGATGAAGAAGAGAAAAGAGCACTTGAGGAAGAAGAGAAAAGACAACTTGCAGAAATCCCTTTAAGCATTTTGCTCATGGAAGCAGAGGCCAGCTTTAACGATTTTAGGTTTGACCCCTTGGAATTTGAAGTTAAAGCAAGAGAAGTTTTAGAAAGCCTCTATGCGCCAGGAGCATATTATGACCTGCGTGAAGGTAAAAGGCTTAAAAATCCTCATGGTCCATTTCACAGCATAGCCCACTTCCTGTTTCTTCGAAGGTATACCTCATCCGCTATAGATATTTTGACTGGACGTTGGGAAGAATTGGCAGCTCTTCAAAGTCCAGTACACCAGATTTATCGAGCTTCAATCTCAAATCAACTTGGTGAATATTACCTATTACTTAATGACCAGGGTGCCGCTTTGAGATGGTTCTTGTTAACTTACGCTGATGATTTACTTGGCGGCTTCGATGGTGGCAATGGGAAGCAAAAGCTAAAAGCAACTTTGGGAATGTCGCCAGAACAGCTTAACAGACTCTCAGAACAGGCAGACAAAAACAAATCTGAGGTTCAGAAGAGGAATGATTGGTCAATTGCCGAAGGGTATGCAGAAGATGTAATCGTACACTTTATGCTTGACAATCCGGAATTTATTAACCTATTTGCTAAAGCATCATCGGTTGAATCGTTTCCGCTTTCAAAGACTTATTTTTCAAAACTGCTTCAACTCGCTAAAGACAGGTCAGCGGATTCAGATACCAGGGGTAGGCGGCTAGAAAATCTAGTCGCCTATTTGCTCTGGCTTGTCCCTGCATGGATTCCCCTCAGAAATGTGCAGGATAGCAGACAAATCTCCGAGCATGACTTTGTTGTTCGCAATCTTAACCGAGGCGTCACAGTGCCTAGCCTTTTGGGTGATTATTTCTTGGTCGAATGCAAGAACAAACACAGTACCCCAAAAGCAACGGGAAAGATGAGCTCATCTGAGGTAGGCTATTTCTTATATAGGATGCATTGCAACGATTGTAAATTTGGCATGATTTTTAGCTGGGAAGGCCTATCTGGTACAAGTAAAGAAGCTAAAGCTGAAAGACGTAATGCTGTAGGGCTTACTGAGAAAGGTTTTCATAGAGATGGAATCACTTGCATCGTGTTGGACAAAAACCATTACGAGGCATTGGCTGATGGCCGGAAAACGTTTCTCGGCTTGTTAGTTGAATTGATTGAGGAATTTCGTTTCGGCAAGTCTAAGAAGCGAAATTAAGAAGCAGAAAATGCGTGGTACTACCCGACCTGTAACAGTGGCTAAAGGTGCGGAAATGCTAGACAGCCGCGCCACCCCCAAACACCAGGAACAAATCAGCCAATTGTTGGAGACATTGGTGGCGTTGGGGCAGGCCGGTGCGAAGAGTGAGGGAAGGTTTACGGCTGTGTAGGTAGGAAGGCGACCATGCTTGTAGACATCCTGGTTGTGGTAATCATAATTTTTGTCTTAATCTTGAGCGGTCTGATCATTCAACTGTACCGTGATTTACGGAAAGACCGCATCTTCAAGACAAAACAACCTCAAAGCTCCATCAGTGGTTCATTTTTTGGACGTGCTAAAGAAGAAGTACATGATGAAAGCACGAGTGATGATCAAGAGGATAAATTCCTTAAAGTTGAATGGGAACTTCCAGCCGTCGGTGATCTAGACTTCAGTGAGATGCCCGATGATCCTGATGAGGCGCTGAATTGGTTGCTCAACATGGCCGAGGGTGATGCGGACATTGATTTCGATATGGAGTCACCACCCATCACCCCCAGCGAGGATGATGACATATTGTGCGATGCGCTTGCCGATGAAAGTTTAGGCCTCCTCGAAGATTTGGGTATGGACACGGAAGCTGATTTGTTTGATTCCTTGCCCGATTGGCTGTCGTTGGACGACGGCCGTTCCTCCGGGACGGATCAGACCGGTTGGTTGACTTCAACGGAAGATATTGATGTGAGCAGATGGCTGGCTGCTGAAGACGAAATTCGCAATGGTGACTTTGACGATCTGCCAGACTGGCTAATGAATGCTGCGAGTGCAGAAGCTGATGCAGTACGTGACATTTACGATGGGGATTCATTAGAGAGTAGCACTGAAACAGATCGTGACCAAGAAAACCTTCTACTCCTCCGCCTTGACACGGCCGTTCCTGAAGAAGTTTATATAGGTGACACTTTTGAAATAGCTGTTGCTATTCGTCAGATGACCTCCCCATATCTGGACGAGCCAGGTTTGTCTCAAAGAAAACGCCGTAACTTTCAAGTCGAATGGCTGGCGACCCAAATTTCTTTGCGCCTCCAAGTGACAATCAGTGCACCAGACTGCGAGATCGTTGGCCCATCCCAAATTACATTTAAACTGCACCGTGGTCAGGATTCACCCGATTTTTACTTTCAACTCACACCACATAAGGAGGGTGTCATCAGCATTATCATCACAGTCTTTCAAGAAAGCGATTGGTTGGGTAGCGCTCGCGTCCATACAACAG
Source organism: Ardenticatenaceae bacterium (assembly GCA_011525915.1). Taxonomy (GTDB): domain Bacteria; phylum Chloroflexota; class Anaerolineae; order Promineifilales; family Promineifilaceae; genus CAADGU01. The sequence goes on from WYBM01000003.1 coordinate 6,395, forward strand.
CCCTCACCCAAATTACCAGTCAGGTTGCAGTGACTGACTCCTTTACCAGTCAGACGCTTTGCTCTGACCATCGTATGCGATTACATGGCAATATTATTCACTCGTTCAATCTTGAGGAGTTGCGCTTGTTATGTCTCTCCTTACGCATCCAACATGAAGAATTTTCAAATACCCTGAGCCCATTTGCTCGTGAGTTGATTGAGTACTGCTACCGCCGTCAAATATTGGACAATCTTATCCACGCATGTCACACTGCCCGCCCTAATATTTACTGGCAATTTGATAGTGCACCAGTGGCCTAACCAGATAATTAATTTCTGTTGATTTATTTCAAAAGTTTGGAGTTGGAATGAACTTACCAGATAGAGATTTTGTTTACAATGCGCTGGTTCAGGAAAATTATTTCCCTACTCAAAAAAGAGAAAGAGAAGAATTACCACCAGTATTCTCGACACAAGGGTTGAATCGAGAAAATCGCACACTCCTTGAAGAAACTTCAATGAGAAAAGCAGGATACGATCAAATAATTTATAAATCCACTAGGTTTAATAATGTTTCCCGATTAATGTCAATACCACACCCTCTGCCCTATATTCAACTTGCCAATTGCATTGCGGTAAATTGGGATAACCTAAAATTCACGGCCGAAAATAAAGCAAGTAGAATCAAGCCCAAAAAACACTCAGATGGACGATTAATAATAATGGATTATGAATCCACTATTGAGCATGCTCGAAGAACTTCAAAAATATCATTTGGGAAACGATTTACTGTACGTACAGATATTTCTAATTGCTTCCCAAGCGTCTATTCGCATTCGATTCCATGGGCAATTGTAGGTATGAATGACGCAAAAATTAATAAAGACGGTAGTTTATGGTACAACAAACTTGATTACCATCAACGAATGTTACAGCGTAATGAGACAGTAGGGTTACCTATTGGACCTGCAACTTCCAATGTAATAATAGAGTCAATTTTAGCCAAAGTGGACAAGAAGCTAGTTGACGAAGGGTTCATATTTTCACGCGATGGTGAATTTTCGAGGTATATAGATGATTATACAGCTTTTTGCACTAGTCATACGGAAGCGAAGAAATTCATCACCTTATTAAGTGACCAACTGGAACAGTATAAATTAATGCTTAACATTAAGAAGACAGAAATTTTGGAACAACCAACCCCTTTGTCACCTGATTGGATATCGGAACTAAGTACCCGTATATCGGGTACCCAGACATTCAATCAGATTGATGCTATTAGGTATTTAGATTTTGCATTGTCGCTCCTGTCAACAAACCCTGACGGAAGCGTTTTAAAATATGTGGCCAAAAGTTTAATATCAAAGGTGGCTATTGGCAGGACATTCCTATCTTATTTATTAAATCTGTCGTTTTATTACCCAATATTGTTGCCACTTTTTAAAACAAGGCTTCCTGACCTGGATTTGTTAAAGCCCTTTAGAAATGAATTACTAGAAATCTTAGGTGAAAGTATTGAAAACAAGAGATCAGATGGGATGGCTTGGACAATTTACTATCTAAATGCCCTGTCATTCAATATCCCTTTTGATCTTGCAAACAGAATAGTGGAAACAGAAGATTGTTTTGCGATCGCTTTACTCAATTCGTCAGATGAACATAGTTCAGTTGTTCAAGAGTTTGCTAATGGAATCGTCGCGAAAAACGATCTTTATCTAATTGATAGATATTGGCTTCTTCTATACCAACTGTTTTTTGATGGAAAAATTTCAAACCCATACTCAAACGAAGAAGCCTATCGAAATCTAAACATACGGAATTTAAGTCAGTCAAGAGCCAATGACGTTTCAATATTTGAAAACCTTAAATTATCAAACGTAACTTTTATAGTCTAGAATTACTTATTCTTTTGTCCCCGGATCGGATGTTGCTTGAAGTGGACGTGCTTGACGCTCGTACCACATTTTCAGAATTTATTTTTGCTTTCTGCAAAGGGATAATCCCAAAGATTTTCTCTTTATGCTATCACTGCGACCTTGCTGTAAAAACCCATTCCCCGTAACGCCCGAACCTGTCCCCCATGCCGACAGGGGTAAGGGTCTTACCTGGTTTTTTGCCTTTGTTGGCTGCGCCGGGCTTCTCTCCTGGCCCCGGCGCCGACGGGGCTATCGCCCCTGAGAGGGTGAAATTTTATTCATTGTTTCACCTTCATCCCCAAGGAGAGAACCCCATGTTTCAGAAAATTACTATCGTTGGCAATCTGGGCCGTGACCCGGAAATGCGGTATCAGCCGGACGGCACGGCGGTCACCAACCTCAACGTCGCCTGCAACCGCAAATGGACCGATGGCAGCGGCCAACCGCAAAGCGAGACCACCTGGTTCCGCGTCTCCGTCTGGGGCCGCCGCGCCGAAGTGTGCAACGAATACCTGGCCAGCGGCCGCCAGGTGATGATCGAAGGGCGGCTGCGACCGGACGCCAACAGCGGCGGCCCGCGCCTGTGGACCCGTCAGGATGGCACCATGGGCGCGTCCTTTGAAGTCACCGCCGACAACGTCGTCTTCCTGGGCAGCGGCAATGGCAACGGCCACGGCCACGGCAATGGCAGCCGTCACAGTGACGAGGCTGCCACACCCACCCCCGACAGCGACGACGACATTCCCTTCTAACGCCCCTCACCTGAGGCAGAAGCCCCGGCGCTTCTGCCTCAGCGTCTTTTTTTCGCGTGCCCTGGAAGTGACAGAGGAACCGCGCGATGCCAGGGCTCAAGCGGTCGGAAACTTCGCCGCTTTTTTTCGACACCACCAACCGCGCCGGCGCCGGCCTGGTCAGCACCGGCCGCCCGCCGCCCCTGGTGCGGCTCAGAAACCTCCCCGCTTTCGCGCCGCGCGGATGGCCGGTAGGCCATAAGAAAAAACACTCAGAAACCTCGCCGACCTGCGCCGGTTTTTCTGCCCTGGTCCGAAAACAAGCCACGCGCCAACACCAAGTTGGCCAGCTTGCACCCCACGCCGCAGCCAAAACCTGCGGCTCAGAAACTTCGCGTTTTTTCCGGCGGGCGGACGGCGGCGAGGACGCCGCGCCGCCCTGGCTGGGGTAGGGGGGAACTCCGCCGCGAGTTCCCCCCGGCGCGGCGCCGCCCCCTTCCGCGTCCCCCTCTGCTTCCATCGTACCGAAGGGGGCAAGGGACGCTCCAAAACCTTGGCGACATTTTTAAAGAACATGCGCCATGGCCGAGGCGGCCTTTTTAGCGAAGGCATTGTGGACGAGGGCGCATCACCTCATAGGTAAGCCAAAGCCTCTCTCCGAGATGAGAACCAGGCAGCCAAAGACAGCGCGGCGCCCACTGTCTACAATGCCCACTTCTGCAAGTGGCCACCACTGGCCATTCTGCATGACGGCTGGAAGTTGTCGCTGGCGTTTTCTCCGCTTGGCGAAACTTCGCTAGGCAGGAGGCTGCCAAGTCATCAGACCCGCCAAGACGAGCGCCAGCCAATGCCACGCGCCCGCGCCGCTCAGAAACGCCACCCTGGCCCGCCTCCGGTGGGTACGTGCAAAGGGGGATCAATCAATGGATGCCCTGGAAATTAACGTCAAGCGGACTGACTCAAACCAAAGGAGGTATTAGACATGTCCACACTCATTAGATTGTTCGGTTCTTTGCTGAATGTGACGCTAACCTGGCTCAGCGTCCTGCTCTTGCTGGTGGGGGCGGCCACGTGGCTGGTGATGAAGTTCATCGCCAGACATGCCGTTCTGGCCGCTTTGATTCTCGCCGTGTTGGTCCTGGCTTCGGTCAAGAAAGCCCTTTAACAACAGCGTGGCCGGCAGGTGGTAGAGCACCTGCCGGCCGTGACATTCCACATCAATAGGAGATTGCAAAATGTCAGACAACAGTGTAGCAGAAACCGTTATTCGTTCCCATGATGCCCTGGGCGGCATGGTGTATCCGTTCCTCAATCAGTACCCGACATGGGCGATTCACAACCGACCGCTGGCGGCCGCCGGCGAAACAGAGCCAACGCTGCGCTGGGTCAAAGATGATAAGGTCATCGGCCTGGCCATCCCCGATGTGGACACCCAGACGTTCCTGGCCGATACCGGCTTACGTCTGTCCATGCACCAGGGTGCCTTTGTCCTCAGTAAACGCCTCAGCCGGGTGCTGCGGCCGTTTCACTACTGGCACTTCTTCGACCCCGGCGACGTTACCATTGAGTTTGCCGCTGACCTGGACGGCCGTCTATGGGATGGCTGCGCTCTCATCAGCCGCCGCCTGGTGCAGCAACTGGCCGCCAACCTGCCGGCCATGCCCGGCGACGAGCGTAGTTTGTATGAACAGGAGCTGGCCACCGGCAAACGCTTTGAGATTACCGTGCTGCATGCGGGTGGCCAGGAGAAAGGTCACGCTTACGTCGTCGAAGACCTGGCCGTGGACCTGGTGGTGCCGGCCGGCGCCACCAAGACGGAAATCAGCCTCGATGGCCGTGTCTTTGTCGGCCTGCACCCCGTCCACCACGATGACCAGATGCGGCTGGACATTCAGAGCCTGGTCAATCTGCATCCCTTCTTCCAGCCGGAGCACTTGCTGGCCTGGGCCAGCCTGGAAGCGGACCTGTTTCTGTCACGGATTAAGTCCGGTGAGCTGGAAGCCATCATCAGCCGGCTGTACAACCTGCGCTCGGCCGAACAGGTGGCCAGGTTTCGCCACTGGCTCATCGGCGACTACCTGCTCAGCGGCGGCTCTCTCATGTGGTTCCCCGGCGCCATTCGGGCCATGACGCGGCAGTTCCACCGCCGCCTGGAGCACAACGCCGGCCGCTGCCGCTATCCCATCCCCGGTTCGCGCTACTACATCTTCCCGGCCGTCGTGGGCGGCCGCCAGGTAGACCCCGGCCACATCTGCCTGGACCCGGGCAGCGCCACCGCCTGGGTCAATGACGGGGATTGGCTGGATTTCATCGTGCCCGTCCTCGGTGGCTGTGATGGCGATGACGCTATTTGGTGTTTTGGCTTCAGCGACCTGGCCGACGGCCGGCAGAAGATACTGGCCTGGCGCAGCCCCAACCAGCTGGGGGAATACCTCCTGCTGCAGCCTACGGCCGATTCGCACCCCATCCGCTGGGCGACAACATTGGGACCATTGACCTGGCCGCAACTGGACAGCCGGCAGCTACCCGGCCGCATCGACACGCGCCAGTACACGTATGGCCAACTGGAACCACTGTCGACCACAACGCATAGCGTTTACTCTGTAGAAAGTATGGACCAGGCCCGGCAGCAGGCCCTGGCTAACCAGTCTGTCCTGGGCACGTACTGCAACACGCTCATGGCCGTGAAAGCGCTCTACGGCCGTCTCTCCGACCATCTGCCGGCAAGATTAGAAGACGTGATCGACAGCACCGTCAAACAGCCGCTGGACCTGACGCCGGTGCGCGACTGGTGCCAGATGGTCAGCCGGCGCATCCGGCAGCAGGGCAAGGCCGTGCCGGCCTTAATGCAGCCCCGGCTGAACGATGCCTTCATCCCTACATCCGACCATTGGCTGGATGTGCTTCACAGCAGCCTGGCGCACTGCCTGGAGACCTATAACGTTAACGCCCAGAGTTTGGAAGAAGAAGCGCAGATACCACTGGCCATCTTTGAGCAGGGGCTGCATTGGCAGGGCCACGGCCGTCAGGTGGTGACGGCCTTCCAGAAGCTGCTGAAGCAGTTCTCCGGCGACTTCGACCAGGTGCAGATGGCCCTGTGCCGGCAGCACGATGTAACCAAACCGGGCATGCTGCTGGGCGCGGCCGCCCATATCTACAGCCACGGTCTGCGTGACAGTGTGCTCTGGCTGCTGGACCTGGCCGATGGCCAACCAGGCCACGGCCGTGCCTGGCTGGAAGCGCTGCGGGCCATTGGTCTCATTGGGGAAGCGGTCTACACCAAAGAAGGCACTATCCGTTTTTACATCGAACCAGTGGATGTGGGCGTACCAGTCCGTTTGAATGGCGTCTGGTTCAACCTGAGCGCCGATGAAACCATCACCTGCATGAGCCAGCTGCAGCCGGGCCAGGCGCAGCAGATGAAGCAAGCCCTTGAGCAGATGAGCCTGGTCAACAAAGCGTTGTACACTGAGGTGCTGGACAACGGCCGGGTCATCACGCGCACGCACGACGGCCGTTTGTTCGGCTATGTGCAGGCCGGCCAGGAGTTGAGAGTGTTGAAGAAAAGCAAGTGGGTGATTCAGCACACGGCCGTGCGCGATGGCAATGTTCATGCCATTGTGACATAGAGGTGGCCAGAGGCGATTTTGTACGAAATCTTAAGGCCGGTGGTGGCGCAGTCAGCCATCACCGGCCTTTTTTTGCGTACTCTACAGTGGGGGACTGACCCGGTGGAAGTGGAGCCAAGTTGCCAATTTTTACAATGTAAAACTCCACTTGGTTACAACTCGCATCTTGTTCAGGTTTTCCTTATTTAATTGGACAAAGGAATTCAATCTAGCTTTAGTTTCACCGTTTAACCTTGCTAGTCGGACAGACTTTATTGTCTCTAATATTCCGCTCATGAAATAGATATGATTTAAGCTCTCTATGGGATTAAAGTGTTTATATGTTTCCTTAACTTGAAAAACATTTTTCTCAACTTCTTCCAATTCCAAAAAACGAAGCGAGTCATCTGATTCGTATCTTAATCCTTTTTCTGGCTCCCCTGTAGGGAACACTCTAAAATAAGTGGGGCCTGTCATAGTTCGTAACCCGTGTTTATAGGCATTGTATTCGGTGCCTTCAATATATTTTTGTGCTATTCGAGCTATAAACCAAATGATGTTATCAATATTTGTTTGCCAATTTTGAGCAATTTCGTCCTTATCGCTTATAAAATTTGCATACACAGCTTCATTAATTAATTCATTGGCATTGTCGATTAAACCGTTGGTGACTGTTTTAATGTCTTTTTCCAAAAAGGCTCTGACTTTTTTTTTGAACTCCTGAGTAGTATACGTTGTGAGGTATAACCAATGCGGATGTTCTTGAAAAATTGCTATCAATATTGCAAAAAAAGCTTCAAATTGTTGAAACTCTGAAAAATGCAACTCTGCATTTAGTGTCTCTATGTATTTCTGTTTTTCAAATTCCGTATTATCTTCCCTGTCTACAATAAATTTCGTAAACTCGTCAAAATCATCAACAATAGATACGATCACTTCGGCTTTCCTAAGCAAAAATCCTTCGTCATATTTTTGATAAAACCTAAGATTTAGGTCTTTGGAATCCCGTAGATAGTATTTCTTACTTGCCATTGCAATTTTCCTATGTAGTAATTTACAGTCTCCTAACTTTATTTAGGTGACACATTAATAAAGATTATTTTGCTTGATGTCCTCGCTGTCAAGTCAATGACCGGAGCAGGATGCGCGTTAATTGGGGGGGAGTTAGCCAGATTTTTTCAGGTTCCATTTTAACACACGAACAATTGTGCTACAATGAACTGGTTTTTTGTGTGTGACGCATAAGGTTAAGGGGGAAGGAGCGGCCGTTCGCATATCCATAACACATTGCTTGTACCAAAATCCCCTCCTCCAAATTAACCAAATTCAGACCATATATAGACCCATGTCCGAAGCATCTGATTCAAGCAGACAATCCGTCACCAGCAGTCCACAGAACAGCATTGAAAAATCGCTGTATGCAGTGCTACGGCCGATCCTCGACCAGCTGCAAACGACGTATCCGCAGACCCGACGGCTGCAGGAGAAAACGATTATCGCCATCGTCTGGAACATCATCCTGACCGGCGGCTTCGACCGCCCGGCGTTCTGGCAACGGCCGGACACCTGCGCCGAAAGCACGTACAAGAAGTGGCGTAAAGACGACCCCTCCTTTGTGCCGGTGCTGGAAACGGCCGTCGACGCCGGCTGGAAGTGGTCGACACGGGAAGCGACCACGGCCGTGCAGGAAGCGCTGGCGATCATCAAACTGGCGGCGCCGGAAGCGGCGCAGACGATGGTCAACCTGATGCTCAACGCCGAAGCCGAGCAGCAGCGCCGCCTGGCGGCTGACAGCATTTTGAATCGCGTCGAAGAAACGGCCGAGAAGGGGGCGAAGACGGCCGTGACCCTGACGTTAGAACAAGCACAAGCGCTGCGCCAGCAGGCGCAGGCCGAATTGGGGGAATGGGAGCAGGACCATCTCGACGACACATGACCTGGAGCCGTTGAGTCCGGAGCAGATATTCATTGAAGTGGAGAAGTGTGCTCGCTCTATCTTCTACTTCATCATGACCTACGGCCGCATCGAAGAGCCGGCGATGCACGTCACCGACTGGATTCCCTTCAAACTCTGGCCGTTCCAGACGGCCGTCCTCAAACATTTCCTCACCGGCACCCTGCTGACCATCCTCAAAGCCCGGCAGCTGGGCCTCACCTGGCTGGTGGTGGCCTACGCCCTGTGGCTGATGTTGTTTAAGCCTGGCACGGTTGTCCTGATTTTTTCGGCCGGCGACACCGAAGCCAAGAACTTATTAGCTCGGATTAAGGGCATGCACCAGCAGCTGCCGGCCTGGCTGCAGGCGACCGTAGCCGCCGGTGGTGACGACGAGCACAAATACTTCTTCAGCAACGGCAGCAAAGCCCGCTCCTTTGCCAGCACCAAGAAAGCCGGCCGCTCGATGACGGCCACGTTGGTGATATTAGACGAGGCCGACTGGCTGATGTGGTTCCAGGCCACCATGGCGGCCATCAAGCCCACCATTGACGGTGGTGGCCAGCTGATCATGCTCTCTACACCAGACAAAGAGAAGCCCGCCTCTTCGTTTAAGAACATCTGGAAAGCGGCCCATGCCGGCCTGAACAACTACAAGGCCATCTTCATCCCCTGGCACGCCCGGCCGGACCGGGATGAAGAATGGTACGGCCGTCAGGTAGCCGATGCCGAGATGATTGACGACGTGCATCAGGAATACCCGGCCACACCAGCCGAGGCGCTCAGCGGCCGTTCTGCCACTAAACGCTTTCAGCCGGCCTGGATTAACAGGTGCAGCGACTTCCTGGAGCCATTGGAGGACAGCAAGGCCCCGGCCATCCCCGGCCTGATTGTCTACGAACGGCCCAGACACGGCCGTGACTACGTCATCGGCGCGGATTGCAGCGAAGGCGATGTGACCAGCGATGCCACCCCCTGGACGGTTTTCGACACCACCACCTGGGCGGAAGTGGCGCACGTTTATGGTGTGTTTGAGCCAGCCGTTCAGGCTGACTACCTGGTGCAGACGGCCGTCTACTACCACAACGCCGTCATCTGTCCGGAACGGAACAACCACGGCCACAGTGTCATCCTGGCCATGCAAGAAATCTTGAAGCAAATGCCGGGCGTGAATAAGCCCAGCATCTACCGCAACCCCTTCGACAAGAAGCCAGGCTGGTTGAGCAACATCAAGTTTAAGCCCCAGGCCATAAACCTGACGGCCGACGTCATGCGTGAGGGCAGCTGCACCATCCGCAGCGAAGCCACGGCCATTGAAATAGCGGGCATTGAATCGGCCACCTTATCAGCCCTGGAAGGGGAGACGGATGACCGGGCCATGAGCTACTTCATCGGCCTGGCCGCGCTTAAATGGCCGAGCAAAGAGAAACGGCCGTCGCACACCCGATCGCACAGTGACATGGCCCGGCCGCAGAGTCGGGCACTCAAACCTAGCATGTGAGCAAAAAGGAGAAATTGTTATGCACAAATTACGGGAAGTTGTGTACAGGATGGCTCTGGGATTGTTCATCAGGGCCGCTTTCTGGCTCATGCCGGAAACAGCGTACGAGGGCAGCGGCATCATGGGCTTTGCCTCGTACCACGGCCGTCGCCTGCAGGTGAATCTGGAAATCGTTGGCTTTGATAAGGAGGAGATATGACAGACTTTACCACCCTGGAATACGAAGACGCAATTGATCTCATCCCCGACAAGGACGCTGACTGGTTCCAGATCAACAAGAAGTTTGCCTTGGGCGACCACTGGCAGGCAGGGGATGGCTGGACCGGACCCAGACTTGACGAAGGCCATCCGCTCAGCACCGATGCCTTGAGCTATATCGAGCGGATTTTTGTGTCCGAAGACACGTTCAATGAAATCATCGAGCGCCATGCCGACGGTGTCGCCGGCAGCGAGTTCACCTGGAGTGTGGTCAGTGCCGCTGCCGAAAGCGAAGGTGGCGGCGCCAGCGCGGCCGGCCAGGCCGACCAGACCCTGATTGACGAAGCCGAGATTCTGCTGCGCGAGTGGATTGACACCCAGGGGGCTATCAAAGCCTTGCACACGGCCGTTTCTGCTTTGCTTTGGAGTTCACGCGGCCCGCTGCGCCTGTATGTGCCGGCCGGCAAACGTGACGAGAGCGGTGTCATCCCGGCGGCCGAACTGCCTATCAGCATCATGCGTATCTTCATCGAATCGCCAGACCCCGAACAAACGGCCGTGGCCCTGGACCCGGACACCAAAGATGAGATTGGCATTTATGCCTACACCACCTCTGAGGATGAAGATGTGGCCGAACTGGTGTATATCAAACCGGAATCCAAAGAAGACGAACGGCCGTTAACCGTCTTGCGGCTCACCGGCGAGGGCGGCGAGATGGTGGAGCTGGACTTTGGCGGTCGCCTGACGATGTACGAGATGCGCCAGGAACGGCTGATGACCACTTCCCTGGTCAGCAACCAGAAAAAGCTCAACCATGCGGCGACGGCCGAACAGAGCAACCTGGCCACCGCCGGCTGGATCGCCCGCTTGATTTTGAATGGCCAGATGCCGGGCGATTACCAGCGCGATCAGAACGGCGACCTGGTACTGGACAATCTGGGCAAGCCCAAGTTTGTGGCCGACCCCATGGTCTGGGGACCGGAGAGTGTCAACTTCATTGTGGGTGTGACCACCACCGATGAAGATGGCAACGAACGCATTGCCAACCCCACCTACGTCCGGGAAGAGCCGGCCACGCCGGAGACATTCATTAAGACGAAGCTGGAAACGCGCAAGTTTATGCTCAGCCGGGCCAAACAGGCGTATGTGTTTCTGGCCGACGACGGCCGTGTCTCCGGCGAAAGCCGGCTGCGGGCAAGAAGTGACTTCGAGAGCAGCCTCAACAAGACCAAACAGGAGTTGGACAAAGCCATCACCTGGCTGCTGGAAACGGTGCTGGCCATGGCGGCCACGTTCAGTGGCAAGCCTGGTTATTTCGATGCTGTACGGGTCACGGCCGATGCCCAGATAGACATTGGCATTGTCACGCCCGAAGAGCGCCGCGTAGCCAAAGAGATGTACGAAGCCGGCCTGGTCAGCAAGCGCACGGCCCTCACCTGGATTGGCATCAACGATGTGGAGGGAGAGTTGGAGCAGATGCAAATCGAGGCGGCCGAGGGCATTGCCCCAGGTAGCAATGGTGGGCCAACGGCCGCTAACACCACCACCAATGAAGGAGGAACTGATGGACAAACCCAAACGACCGCCCCAGACAACACCAGTCAATAACCAGAACACGGCCCGGAAGCTGGTGAACATGGCGGCCGCCGGCGTGGAGCTGGTAGACAAACATGCCGTGGGCCAGGTGCCGACAGAAGATGGTCAGGTCTTGCAGGCCTTCGCCGCCGCCATCCTGGCCACCTACCTCAACGGCAACACCACCCTGAGCAGTAAGATTCAGTCGTTTACGTTGACGGTAAGGGCGGTGTATCTGTACGGCCGTGCCCAGGGCCAAAAGGAGGCGGCAGATGGCCAAACAACCCCCGAAAATTGAAGATATCCGCCTGGTCTGGATTGGCTCCGTGCCTTATGAAGTGGTCTACAAAAGCCCCATTCTGGGCAAAGATGACCATAAGGTTCTCTGGGGTCATATCCAACAGGGCGAGCAGCGAATTGAAGTAGACAGCTTGCTGCCGCCAGAGATGAAGCGCATTGTCCTGATGCACGAGATTATCCACGGCCTGCTGACCCACGCCGGCCTGACCGACCACCTGGAAGAGATACCGGAACGCCTGGCTTACCAGTTGGACAATCTCTTTATCACCAACCCGGACCTGTTAACCTTATGGATGAGTGGGTAGAGGCCAGGGATTTGCACGGCCGTCTCATTTGCCTGGCGAACATCACCACCGGCGAGATTCACATTCGTAAGGCTGGGCGTGATTACCTGATCAGTGTAGAGAATGGCCTGGTCGTCACCACTCTTACGGAGAAAAAACCAGATGAACACAAGCCCGCTGCCGATTCAGCCACTAAATCCGAAACGGTAAGCTTCCCTTAGAATAAGACCAGACGAAAATGGAATTTTCCGGCACAATAAATAGAAGGGAGGTTCCACATGAAGAAATCACGTTTTACTGAACATCAAATCATCGCCATCTTGAACCAGGCTGAGGCCGGTGTGGCCGTCAACGACTTGTGTCGTGACCATGGCTTCAGCAAGAGCACCTTTTACAAATGGAAAGCCAAGTACGGTGGTATGGATGCCAGCCAACTGGCTCGTCTACGTGCCCACATAAGTTTCCACTTTCGGCTGGTATTAAGTTTGGGTAGTTGACTCATTCAAGCCAAACGAAGCATCCAAAACACAAGTATACGGCCGTCGCCTGGCCGTCATCTTGGACCGGGACCGAAGCCGTAACAATTCTAGAGGGATGGCGCATTACCTAGTTGGCACTGTAATCGAAGTTCTAGCCAATGGCCAAATCTACTATGACCAAAAGCCAAAAGAACGGGGGAAAGATTGAATGATTTCGAATCCCATTAGCATGTTGACACCAGTAATAATGGGAAACAAGGTCACCACTACATATAATAGAGTTGCTAATCCCCTGCTCATATTCAATGTAGGCTTCATAAAATGCGGTTTAACAGTTTGAGGTAAAGTCTGAGTTATTCAGACCTACTCTTTCGTCTTTACCAGTTTTTAGATGACCAACCAATGTTAACAGTAATTTGACATCGCGGCATGATCATCTTCAACTGATCATAAAGCATTTCGCTTTTATCATTCGCAGCACCTAGATTGAGTCTAATATTTTTAACTCGTGATAAATCTTCAATGCCAAAAAGTTGATTGGTTGAAAGGGGAGAATCCGTAGATAATTCGAGAAATGTCAAATCCGATAGATTTTCTAGAGGTTGAAGATCGGGCCAAAACCCATTTCCAGCTCCAAGATGGAGATATTCTAGTCCCTCTAACTCTGACACTAATTGAAGATCAGGTAAATCTTCATAGAAAATTGAGAAAATAGATAACTCTTTCAGATTTGGTAAATTTGACAAATCAAAAAAGTTGGGCCACGGTGTTTCAATTTCATCATATATATGAGGGATTTGTAAATTCATTCTTATCGATGAAAGTTTTGAGAATCGTTCCAGTTTAGCAAAATTAGGCCAATCAAGCTCTTCATTTCTTAGATCAAGTAATTCCAAAGAGTTACAACCAATTGAATTAAAATCAAACCCAACATCACCAGAAAGAAACATTGCGCGCAATCCCGTTAACAAATTAATGAAGTAGGTGTTTGAGGGTCTAAAGTTCTTAATTCTTAAATGAGTGGTATCTTCAGGCAAAAATGCCTTTAATTCAGAAGCAGAAGTAGATAAGCCATATAATAGTGAACCGTGGACATTAATTTCTTTCTCATGTATGTAATCCTTTAAGGCTAGCTTTAGATCATTGGCTAAGCCTGATGCCAATACTTCATTGGGATTAGTTTTCTCTAGAGCCTTCCAAATAGCTTCTCGTACAGTCTCCCGCTTATCATTTATAAATGTCCCAAGTTTTAAAAGAGCTGGTCTTGTCCCTATAACGCTTAATAATTGTACACACGTAGTACTTTCCTGCTCAGAATAACTATCCTTGTAGGTAAGGAATGGAACGACCATGTTACCTGCAGCAGATAATCGTAGCGCAATCGACGTTTTTTGAGGGGGAATCAGAGTACCAAGAAGTTGCTCTACTCGTTGTCGGATATGTGGGGAAATCTCAACAGCTGTTTCGAGACATGAAATAGCGAGTAGCTGAAGATAGGTTTGGTGTTCTTCAGATTTTGTTTTCGCAGTCAGATCTAACAGATCATCGATGAGGCCATTGGCTTGTTCGTAATTAGCAAAACCGGCAGCTAAAATAATAGTTTCCTGCCATTGATCATCCGGAGCATGTTTGATAAGCAGCCCCCAATCTCTTTCAGAAAAGGCTGCACTTGCCGCCATGTATTCTTGAAAAGTCCGATGAACAAAGTCAATAATGCCTTGAGATGGCTCACGAATAATACCGCTTCGTTCGACGAGCATTTTTAAAACGGATTCGGTGTCTACATACGAGGCAATATTCATGTTTTTAATTCGTTTACCAATTCGTTCTTTTGCTTGTTCAGAACTAATACTAGAATAACCGTTTTTTAACATCCAATAAGCAAGATCATCAAGCAGCACACGTTTCTGTTTGTAAGTTGTTTCAGGTAAATGATCAAGATGCACTTTCTTCTCTATATCACGCCGTTCTAAAAGCATATTGACACACGCCTCATATAATGCATTTCTATCAGAGGGTAATTGCATTTGCCTATCGTAGTGAAGTGCACAAATCATAGCGCACAAAAGCGGATTTGTAGAAAGACGCATTAAAGGTAACCGATTCTTGAGTTTTGTTAAGAGTTTCCCTAAAATAACTCTGGCACTCTCCTCACTTTCTAGTTTCTGATCAATCAATACGGCTCTATGCCACTGCTCTACAAACATTTCTATATCATTATTTTCCATTGGAGTTAATTGAAATTGATTAAAATACTGAGATTCAAACATCCAAGGTTCATATGCAGCAGGGCGACTGGTAAAAACAACAATTATACTAGGATAGGACAACAGAAGATCATCAAGCCAATCAATAACATATTCTCTATTTTCATAAGGTACTTCATCCAGACCATCTACAAGAAGAATTGCTCGCCCATCACGTAATGTGCCAGTTATCCATTTAGAAGGAACCTGATCTGCCAGTTCTGGAAACATCTTGTGAAAAAACTTTTCTGGAGTTGGTAGTTCATCTGGATATCGCCTAAGCTCTATAATAAACGGAATAGTATTACGCCACTGATTCATTCGCTTTGGAAAACTATTTGCTGCAGAATTTACTGCGAGCCAATGCAACAATGTCGTCTTACCGCTTCCTGCCTCTCCAACAATAGCAACAAACTGAGAGGTCGCCAGTGCATCTTCTATAGGTAATCTTAGTTTTGATGAATCATCATCTAATCCACAAACGTCTAATGAAATGTATGCAACAGATAACTGGTATTTTTTAACACGACGTGATACTTCTGCACCGAATAGATTTATTTTATCTAGTTGTCGTACTATAGTTGCACGATAATCAGTTTCGAAATCCGCATACAGTTTACTAGGATTGCTGGACTCACTCTCAACTCGAAGCTTGTCTAGATCAGCCATTACCATGTCAATTCTAACCATCAATATATCCATACGATGCAAAAGTTCTGCAAAATTACTTACATCAAAATCTGGGAGATTTGAGGCTAAATCGACAATGTATTGAGCAGACAAATCTATAGAACGTTTGTATAAGGCGCTTTCTAATTCAGATAAATCTCTGTTACCCACTGGATAACTAACTTGAATATGATGAGAAAGTTTAGATGGTTCGTTATTAAACTTTGCCAGAAGTTGAGCTGATATACTAGCTCTAGTGATAGCTAAAGCTACTTGCTCTGCCACCGCTTGATATGAGGCGTCCCGAGAAACTTGATCGAACTCATATGATCTAAAAACGGGGACAAGATTTGCTGCAACTTTATCTTCTATAGCTTCAAACTGTCTGGCACCATTTCGGGCAGCCAAAACATCGTTTGTTTTTGATTTTAAAACTTCCAGAATACTAGTAGTAGTAGCAGTTGCAAGAGGTTTTTCCTTTAGCCACGTCGTGAGTATGCTTTTGGCAACAGCACTACCAACAGTTAGGACCAATGTCTCAACTAATGCCATTACTTTTTGTCTCCTTACTCGCTTGCTGACGGCGATAAAGCAATCTAACAGCGCATTAAGACAAGAACACTTCCGTCAAGCTAATACAAAGAATCTATTACGCTTATCAGCTCTTTTGAATTTAGGCAGACAAGTATCTATTCAAACAATAAATGCTCATCTTAGCTAAACCACATTCTCTTGGTTGGCTAACAAATTGAGCTAGACACAAAAACAATTACGATTTAGTATAGGTATTCCTACATAAAACTCAACCAGAACAACTGTTCTTGACCCACTCCTCCAAATAGATTAGACTACCCTCAAATCTCATATTCGAGCGCCCAGACGCCTACCAACCTTCCAGGGGAAGGTTCCGGTAGGCGTCTTTTTATTTACCCACCTGCGTGCCAGGGGCACACAGCCAAGCCAATCTCAGGGAGAAAGGAAACCATGTCCAAGAAAAACACCATAACAACTGAAGGCGAACCCACCAGCGGCGGCAGCGAAGCGGCCGTCACCACCGCCACCATCGTCCTGCAGCAGCGTATCAGCGAGTTAGAGGCCAAGGTTGACGAAGTAGAAGCCGACAACTACAAGGTGCGCCAAGACCGGCGCGACCTGCAGGCCAGGGTGCGCGAGCTGGAAAAGAGCGCGCCGGAAGAGGGTGGCCTCGTTCTCAATAAAGAACAGGCGGAGCAGTGGCAGCAGTACCAGCAAATCGGGAAGCCCGACGCGCTAAAAGCCGGCCAGGAAAAGCTGACCGCCCTGGAGCGCCAGGCGGCCATCGCCCACGCGGCTAAACACGCCGCCCCAGGGGTGGCCTACAACGACCTGGTGCTAAGTCAACTGGTGCCGGAATCGGCTGTGCTGGCGGTCAAGGCCGTCAAAGACGCCGAAGGCAATGAGACCCAGGTGGCCACCATTAAGGTGGGCAACGAGGAAAAGCCGCTGGCCGATTACGCCGCCGCCCATTGGGAGCCGTTCATGCCGGCATTAGTCAATGTCGGCAGCCACGGCCGTGGCCCCCAGCAACCCACACCTGGCACCACCTTCATCAAGCAGCAAAGCCAGCAGCCGCCGCCCAAACCCAAAGAGGTCACCCCCGAAGACATTCGGGCGCACAAGGTGGCCTCCGGTCGTTATGGTCAAATCTAACCGCCAAGGAGAAAGAAATGGCCCTCGTAAGCAAATCCACCAAAGCCCAAATTGATGTCGTCAGCGCCCAACACGCGCAGCAGATCGCCGGCAACCTGTACGCCGGCGAAGCGCTGGGCACCATCGCCCCCTGCCGCATCCATACCGATGGTCTGGTCTACATGAGCAACGCCACCGCCGCCAACGCCGAGGCCCAGATCGACGGCTGGACCCCCCGCGCCTACGCCGTCGGTGAAGCCGTCACCCTCTTCGGCCGGGGCGTGCGCGCCAAATACAGTGATGGCAGCCTGACGCCCGGCCAGACGCTGTACATTCACACCGTCGATGGCCAGCTCAACGACACGGCCACCACCGGCGACCCGACCGGCGTGGCCCGGGCGATTAACACAGAAGACATTCGTTTTATTCGGGACAGTTAAGCGGTGAGCAGTAGTCAGTATTCAGTAATCAGTCACCGGTATATGAAGGAGACCTTATGGCAACCGGCATTTTAACCATCGACAGCCTGCTGGCTGTAGAAAACCAATCGGCGGCCGAGTTTGGCCTGGACACCATCGCCCAGGTGCTGCAGGCCGACCTGGACGCGCACAACGCCATCGTGGCCGACATGATGGGTGAACTGTGCGAACTCTCCCCCGACCGGCAGCGCCTCTACGGCGCCTCCCAGGAAGGGGACATGGACGAGGTGGACGAGTTCGGCCGCGCCCGCTCGCAGCAGGTGACGCCCGGCTCCCAGGTCGGCTTCCCGCTGCGTAAGTTCACGCGGGCCCTGGGCTGGACCAGCACCTGGTTTAAGGTGCACACCCCGGCCGACATGGCCCGGGCGGTGCAGGGCATCGAAAAAGCCCACCTGAAACGGCTGCAGAACGAGATTAAGGTGGCCGTCTTCCGCGCTAGCAACTACACCTACAACGACCACCTCATCGACAAGTTCACCCTGGCCATCAAACGGTTCGTCAACGCCGACGGCTACTCCATCCCCGAAGGACCCAACGGCGAGCAGTTCGACCCCAACACGCACACCCACTACGACGCCAGCGCCAGCCTGACCAACGCCGCCCTGCTGGCCCTCATCGACGACATCGTCGAACACGGCCACGGCGGCATGGTCAAGCTGTGTATCAACCGGGGCAACGAAACGGCCGTGCGTGGCCTGGCCGACTTCATCCCCTACCCGGATCCACGGTTGGTGCTGGGCACGCACCTGAACCAGCATGGCACCCGGCTGGACATCAGCCGGCTGGACAACCGGGCCATCGGCACCTTTGGCGCGGCCGAAGTGTGGGTAAAAAGCTGGACACCCCAACATTACACCTTCTGCTACGACGCTGAAGCCGAAGGTAAGTCCCTGGTCTTCCGCCAGCGGCCTCAGACGGCGCTGCAAGGGCTGCGCATCGCCTCCGAAAACGATGACTACCCCCTCTTTGCCCAGTTCATGGAAGCGGAGTTTGGCATCGGTGTCTGGACACGCACCAACGGGGCGGTGTTGTTCAGCAACGGTGGGGCGTATGTGGACCCGTTTTAGTCAGTGGCCGGTGGTTAGTGGTCAGTAGTCAGTAACCAGTGGCCAGTGGTTAGCAGATAGATAAGGAGAGAACACGATGGCAACAACGATTCCGGGGGGAGCTTACATTCGGGTGGACGGCCGTACGGTTGTCAACGCTAACGGCCAGCCGCTGCCCAACCTGACGGTGCAGAAAGGGCATAAGATTGTGGAGACGAAGCAGGCGAAAGGCGCCGCTAACCAGAACAGCGAGGCGCTGCCCAAGGAGTTCCCCGGTCTCAAAGACCTGAAAGCGGCGGGGTATGAGACCTACGCTTCGCTGCAAGGGGTCAGCCGGCAGGCGCTTATCGACCTGGACGGCATCGGCGAAGTGACCGCCGACCGCATCCTGGAAGCACTGGCGCAGCTGCCGCTGCTGTAACCGGAGCCAACCATGCCCATCATCACCGACCTGACAGAACCGGTAGGCCAGATTCGGCTGGAGATCGGCGACGACGTCGAAGACCCCGAAGGAGTACGGCCGCACGGCCGCAACTTCAGCGACGCCCAACTGACCCACTTCTACAGCCAGGAAGGGAGGCACGTGGGCCGGGCGGCGGCCAAAGCCTGCGAGGTGCTGGCCCGCGATTGGGCCAAGGAACCCACGGCCGTGCGCCTGGGGCCACAGGGCGAGGAGATAAATACCAGCGCCTTCTTTCGTCTGGAAGCGGACCGCCTGCGGCGGGTTTACGGTCGTAACCAGGTCACCATCAACCGGCCGATGGGCAGCGCCGGCGTCCGCATCTACCCCGCCGGCGCCAACCCCGCCGATGAATAGTCGTTTGTTAACCCAAACCTGCCAGATTGTGCAGCTGCCAGCCACGGGGCAGACGGTCACCACCCAGATCGCCACCGATTTACCCTGCTGCCACCCCTTCCCCGGCAATAGGCACAACTGGACAGAGGCCACCGACTTCGACGGGCTGGAAATCTTCACGGCCCTGCTGGACGGCGTGCAGAAAGGGCAGGTGCTGACCGTCAACGGCCAGACGTTTACCATCGAGCAGGTGAAGGAACGTCGCTATGCCTACGGCGTGCTCGGTCATCTGCAGCTGCTGCTGCGGCAGAGGAATTGACGGCCGTGTTCTTCCACTTCCAGGTCACCGCCCACGACGAAAACGGCCTTGAAACCCACTGGCAACGAGCCTTTGCGGAAGCCATCGGATCGCTCAAAGCCGTGGGTGACGCCGCCCAGGCCGACAGCAACGCCGCCCGGCAAACGGCCGTGGCCATGGCCATCGAAGCGGCGCAGTTTGCAATGGAACTATCGCCCTGGGTGACCGGCTCCCTGGCCACGGCCCACATCGTCGAGGACGAAGGCAACCCGGCCTTTGTGCGCCTCGACCCTTCGTCCGTCAACCCCTTCAGCGACGAGGACCCGCCTCAGTACGGGCCCAAGGTGCATGCTTTTGGCGAGCAGCACGCCGGCAGCCCCCTGGCCGAAAGCGCCAGCGGCGGCGCCCGCGCTTTCTATGACGCCACCGTCGAACTGTTCGGTGAAGACATCCTGGATGTGGGTGAAGACACATTCCTGGCCCAACTAAAGGTGAACCGATGAGCCGCACCAACGAGGTTCAACTGGACATCGGCAGCCGGCTGCCCACCTGGTTCAGCGACGCCGGCATCGCCATGGACCCGGCCCACATCAAGGCGTACCTGACCACCCCCAACGTGGACAGCGAACACCCCCACTGGTGCATCCTGGGCGTCACCGCTACCACCAGCCGCACGGCCGTCTTAGGCGATACGGCAGAACCGGCCCGGCTAATGGTCATCCTCTTCGCCCGCCTGGCCAAAGGCGACCAGGCCGAAGCCAGCCGCGAAGCGGCCGAACGCTGGCTCAATGACGCTGAAGAGATGGTGGTGCGCAACCTGGAGAACCTGGAGAGCAACCTGTTATGGCACGAAGTTATCGTAGCCCAACCCCGCCGCGACGCCATCCGTGAATGGCACGGCCTTTACCGCACCAGCCTCGTGCCGTTCCTGGTCGACAAACGCTGACCTGAACGGCCGTTTGTTTAAGGAGAAAACAATGGCAACACCCAAATACAACCCCGACGACTGGTACGTCGTCTGCGACGGCCAGCGCATCAGCTTGCCCGACGGCAAAGGGCACAAACGTTTCATCGCCTACAACAAAGATGTGGACAAAGCCGGCCACAAAATCCCGTTCCAAATGAGCCACCGCACGCCCCCAGAAGTGGCATACCTGGTGGAGGTGAAGCGGGTGATTGAGCCGGCGCCAGCGACGCCTCTAGCGCCGCCCGCCTCTGGGGGCAAAAAGGAGCAGACAGGAGGTAAAACCCCATGAGCAAAACCGCCAACGCCATCTCCCCCCGCCGTGGCAAGCTGGAACTTGTGGTCACCGCCGCCATGCTGACGGCCGTGCCCGAATTCGGCCAGGCGGAGACGGTAGACATCTCCAGTGTGGTCAAAGGCGTCAGCGGCGGCGGCCTCAGCCGGGCCGTCAACCGCGAGTACGTCATCGGCGATGACACCCCCATCAGCGACTACGACACCCGCATCGAACGTGGTGACCTGCAAATCGCCTTCCTCTACACCAACGACAAGGAGCAGTTCGGCGCCCATGCCACCCTGAAGTGGGACCTGTACAGCGTCCTGAAAAAGGTGGCCGAATACACCGCCGCCGACCTGTCCGTGCAGTTCATCTGGTCGCCGGCCGGCGGCGCCACCGGCGACGAAGAGTGGAGCACCGACGCCAACGCCAGCTTTATCAAGGGGCTGACCGACCCTGTCGGCGGCACGGAGACCAACGGCAAGATACAGACCACCGTCACCCTGGACTCACCCACCCTCACCCCGGCCACCGTGGCCTGAGTGTGAAGCAAAACGAGGAAACCCATGAGCCAACCAGAAAAAGACGACATCGACGATCTGCCCCTCATCGACGAGATGCCCCTCACCTTACCCCTGGCCCCGCCAGGCATGGTCACCATCCCCGCCCCGGCCGGCTTCAGCGGCCACATCTTTGTGCCCGACCCCGACGGCTGGCTGTCGGCCAAAGCCATCAGCCAATGGCTGCGCAAAGGCATCCCCCAGGAGCTGGAAGAGGAAGTGTGGCTCTACCAGGAAGCGTACGCCCGCGGCCACATGGTGCAGTTTCAGATCAAAGACAGCCACGGCCGTAAGGTCCTCATCGACGACAAGGCCCTGCGCAGCCTGACCTACCCCAATATCTGCGCCCAGATCATCGTCGACCACACCGAAGGGCTCATCGGCAAGGCACGAGATAAAAAAAAGTCGCCTGGGCCGTAGCCGACAACCTGGACAGCCACGGCCAGACGCCCCTGCCCTGGACGTGGCCGTTGTGCCAGGCCTGCATGGACCTGCAGCACGGCTTTTTCCTCAACTGGCCCCTGGGGCCGTATTGGGACGACAACGCCGACCTGCTGGCGCTGATGCTGATCACCTGGCAGACGTGGCGCTTCTGCCTCAACACCGCCGAGGCCACATACCAGTGGACGCCCGCGGACATTCACTTCGACACCTGGCTGAATGAGGACCGGCCGCAGCTGGTCATCCTTTCCGAGTATGAGCAGTGGCGGCTGGCCCAGGAATCGTTAGACACAGAGACCGATGGCGGAACGTAAGCTAGAGATACAGGCGGAAGTGACCGCCAAAGGGGCCGCCGAAGCCCAGCGGGCCCAGACCTGGATCGAGGCCCTCATCGCCGCCGGCCAGAAAGCGGAACGGCAGACGGAAAGCCTGCAAGCGGCTTACGAACGCTACACCCGCGAACTGGAAGAAAACAGCCAGGCCGCCCGCATCGCTGAAGAGCGCTACGCAGAACTTGTCGAGCGCCTGCGGCGCATGAACGCCACCTCTGACGAAACGGCCGCAGGCCTCAGCCGCATCAATCGTCGCTTCCAGGATGGCCAGGGAGATGCCCATCTCCTGGCTGAAGAACTCTACGACATTCGGGTCAATCTCAATCGCAGTATTGACCCCCTGGAAGATTATGAAAGCCACATCAACCAGGTGCAGCGGGAGCTGCAGCGCTGGACGTCCGACACCCGCGAACACTCCCGCATTGAAGACATTGCCGGCAGCACCCGCGTGCGCCAACTAGATTCCTTTGCCAAGATCGCCGGCGTTATCAACCGCACCCGCTTCCACACCACCGAACTGGCCCAGGCCACCGGCCTGCTCAACCGCGAAACGTTCGAAGCCACCCGCCAGACCAGCCTGGCCAAAGACGACTTTGAATCCCTCGAACGCACCCTGCAAACGCTGACGGCCAGCGTGCGCCACCTGACCGATAACCTGGAAAAACAAGACCGGCGCACGGCCGCTTTAGAGTTTGCTACGGATGCTTTAGGCGCCGAGATACAAGATACCGGCGAACGGGCCTACTATCTTAACGAAGCCCTCTTTGAAAGCCAGCAGCAGCTGGACATCTGGAAAACACGGGCGGAGATCGCCCGGCTGCAGGCGGAAGCCCTGGGGCGGGAGTTTAACCAGGTCGAAGACGAATCTGAAGAACTGGCCACCGACCTGCACCGGCTGGAGCAAAAAGTTGACGACGTGGCCGACGAGATGCGCCAGGCGGGGAACCGGGCCGACGACATGGCCGACGACCTGGACCGGGCCCGCACCAAAGCCGAAGCCTTCGGCGAGACGGTGGGCAACCTGGTCTCCGAAGCCCTGGAAGAGGCAGCCGAAGCCATCGTGGAGTTTGCCCGCGATGCGGTGCAGACCTTCTTCGACTTCGACCGGCAGACACGGGAGATCTTCACCCTCATCCCCCAGGCCAGCGGCCAGATGCGGACGCAGCTGCAGCAAGACGCCCTGGCCATGAGCACCGCTCTGGGCCGGCTGCCGCAAGAAACGCTGCCGGCCATCTACAACGCCTTGTCTGCCGGCATCCCGCCGGAGAACGTGCTCGCTGACGTGCGCATCGCCAGCGACGCCGCCCGCGCCGGTGTGGCCGAGCTCGATGACACCCTGGCTTTAGGGGTAAGTATCCTCAACGCCCAGGTGGGTGGTGTAGACAACCTGAACGAGGTGTATGACCAGCTCTTCTTCCTGGTGCAAAAGGGCGTCGTGACCATCCCCCAACTTAACGGCGAGCTGAGCAAAGTCACCTCCGTCGCCGGGGAAGCCGGCGTCAGCCTGCAAGACATCGTGGCCGCCATGATTGTCATGACCCGCCAGGGCGACACCGTCACCGAAGCCACCGAACTGCTGGCCATTGCCCTGACCCAGCTATCCACCAGCGGCACCACGTTAGCCTCTGTCTTTGAAGAAGCGGCCGGCAAATCCTTCCGCCAATTTATCGCTGAAGGCGGCAGCCTGGCCGGGGCCATGCAGCTGCTGCAAGACCATGCCGCCAACACCGGCCAGGCCCTGGGCGACATCCTCGGCGGTGGCAGCCCCTTCTTCCGTGACACCCAGGCCGCCCGCGGCGTCCTGGAACTGACCGGCAAACACCTGCAAGACCTCACTCGCTTCTCCCACGAGGCCGAAAGCGCCACCGGCGCCATGGGCACGGCCGCGGCCCAGATGGGCGAAGCGGCCGAGCTAGGTACGCTGCGCTACCAGGCGGCATTGGCCGAGCTTAAGATCGTCGGTGGTGACTACCTGGCCCAGGTGGCCACCCCTCTGCTGGAGAACGCCACCGAGTTCTTCAAACTGTGGAGCGGCAACCGGCAGCGGGAAGTGCATGGCATGGTGGAAGAATTTGAGAACGTCAACGAAGCCGGCCGCAAGCTGGCCCGGCTCTTTGGCGAACTCAACACCCCGCTGGGCGCCCTGACCGGTGGCTTCCGCACCGTGCAAGAAGAAGCCGCCCTGCTGGCCGCCCGTACCGGTGACTTCGCTGGCGGCAACGAAGCGCTCATCGCTTCCCTGGAAGACGTCTTTGGCGGCACCGTCACCGTCAAACAAGGGTACGTGCAGCTTAATGGCCTGGCTTTGGAATCCGTGGCCCGGCTGCAAGAACTTAACCAGGAACACCGGCAGCAAGAAGCGCTCCTGGCCGGCAGCAGCCAGGCCATCACCCACTTCGACCAGAACCTGCTCAAATACAACGTCACGCAAGAAGAAAGCAATAAAGTCATCCGCACCAACAACGAACTGTTACTGAAGAACTCCGACATCGTACATGCCACCACCAACGTCTACGATGGGCTGACCACGGCCGAAGAACGTCTCGCCTTTGCCGCGGCCGTCGCCAGGGATACTCACCAGGAAGCCAGCCTGGCCTACGAACTCACCGCCGCGCAGGTAGAAGCCGTCACCGTGGCCCACGAAGCAAGCACCGCCGCCGCCGAACGCAACACCCAGGCCTATGCCAACTATGTGCTGCAATCTATCGACGCGGCCACCAACACCACCAACTGGAAAGACGAACTGTTCCGCGCCGGCCTGCAGGCGGGCATCACCCAGGAACAGATTCTTCTCCTGGCCACCGCCAGCGGCGAGTACAGCCAGGCGCAGATTGAAGCCATGCTTAAGACGGCCGCCCTGCGCACGGCCGTGGAGCAGCTGGGGGCGGCGATGGCGGCCGGCGAGATTACCACCAAACAAGCCCTGGAAGCGCTGGAAGACCTGGAGAAGCAGTTGGACCAGGAGTACACCGCCACCCTTAAGTACGAAGACATTAGCAAAGCCAAAGACGAAGCCCAGGCCCTGAAAGACCGCCTGCATGACATCCGTGGCACCCACGAAGTGAACGTGCACACCACCTACACCGAATCCGGCACGCCGCCCAATATCCCCGATGGCCAGGTCGGCACCCCGCTGGCGGCCGGCGGCCCCTTCCGCGCCGGCGAACTGCTGCTGGTCGGCGACGGTCCCGGCGGTCAGGTGCTGCCCACCTCCGAACTGGTGGCCTTTAACCGGCCCGGCACCGTCTTCCCCGGCGACCTGACCAACCAGATACTGGCCATGCTTCATGGCGGCAGCGGCCGTGGCGACCAATACATTATCAACACCCAGGACAACACCTTAACCGTCCTCAATCAGCTGCAGGCTCGCCGCCGCCGCGAGCTCATCAGCCAAGGGATGTGACCATGACTCTTACCATCACCCCCGACACCGGCAGCAGCTATGACCTGGCAGGCAGCAACCCTATCAAGGTCCGTCGCGACGGCCAGGTCAGCCACCGCATCGGCCCTAACCTGTACGAAGAGCGTTACCAGATCATCGGAGAAGGTGACAGCACCACCGTTAAGAATGAGACCCGAAAATTAGTCGAGTTTGGCGAAAAAGCCAAAGCCTACCGCAATCTAGGCGAACTAACGAATGCCATCTGGCTGCGGGAACAAGTCAGCGGTGAGATTTATGCCCGTCAAGGACTGCTCTATCATCCCCTGCCCGACGGCAACCCCCTTCAGGTCCACTGGCTCAATCAGCGCGGCCGCAGCCGCCTGCTGCAAAACGGCCAGGTCTTCTACGGTGAGCTGGTGCTCACCCGCCTGGGGTGGGAATCCAGTGAAGAACAGGGAAGCACCCGCACCAATGTCAGCATCTACGGCGGCAAGTGGGAAATCGCCAGCGTCTACTGGCAGGGGATGAACGGCGGCCGCATCAGCACCATCACGCTGGACGATCCCACCAATGATGTCGCCCACCTCTGGGTGGGCATCCGCGCCAAAGGCGTGGGCTTCACCTCCTTTAACCCCTTCCTGGAACTGGAATCGGCTACCCTGGGCACAGACACCACCATTGTCAACCTGGTCGGCTACAGCAACAATTCCGCCGCCCGCTGCTCCTTTGCCACCACGCCCACGATGGCTACCAGAGTCACCGTCAAGCTCTCCCATTTCACCGGCAGCAACCACCACCACATGTTCGGCGAATACCTGGTTCTGCTGGGCTACAACCGCAGTGTGGCCAACGATGTCCTGCGCCTGAAGCTCAGCGGCGACACCGTGGTGGCCAGCGAGGCGGTCATCATCCCCCACGCCGGCACCGTGCGCGTGATGGAGGCCGGCTACGTCCGCCTGCCCGGCCAGAGCCTACGTGGCGCCTACAGCGACTACGGCGCCGGTGACATCGGCTTTAACATCCAGGCCGAACGTATCGCGGGTACAGGTAATCTCACCTTCGACTTCGTTATCCTTGTGCCCAGCCGCCACCTGCTAAAGTTTAAAGACGCCAACCTCAACAGCGCCACCCCGCTGCAGAAGGTGCGCCTTTATACCCATCCTGATGGCCAACAGACCAGCATTAAAACCAACACCGCCGGCAACGCCTTCCTCAGTTTCCACGAATTTGAAGTCAGAAACTTCTTTCTACCGGCCGATGACGCCATGTTGGTGTTGGCCGCCGACAAAACCACCGCACCGGCGGCCACCACCATGGACATTAATCTGAGTTGGTATCCGGCTTTTGACAATTATCAGTTCTAAACCACAGGAAACATGACGACCGATGGACGACTACTTTCTGGGCATCTTCGACAACGTGCTGCAAGGCAGCAAACTCAAAAAAGACCTCTCCACATTACCCTCTGTGAAGGAAACGTGGGAACGGTCGCTCACCCTCCAGGGCGGCTACTGGCTGGGCCGCTGCCAGATCCACGACCTGGATGTCGAAGAGCTGCGCTTCATGTTCTACAACTTCCTGGGCCTGCACCTGCAGGAGCGGCAAGGGACGGTCACCTGGGAAGGGCTCATCTACGAACTGACCCTGCACGACACCATCGTCCGCCGCCTCAGCCTGGAAACGGTGGCCAACAAGGTGCGCGGCGCCTACCTGCAATGTGTCAAGAACCCCGGCCTGGAACGGGTCAGCGGCGGCACCCCCGTTTTCAGCGACTGGTCCCAGGTCGCCAATGGCCTGGACAGCATCAACGATGACACCACCAACGTGGCCACCGGCAGCCATGCCGCCCGCCTCACCCGCGTCAGCAGCGGTAACACCTACCTTTACCAGGACATCGAGGTGCTGGAAAGCCGCATCTACGAGGTTTCCTTCTACAGCCGCGGCGACGGCAGCGTGGACGGCCGTTACCGGCTGCAAAAGCTGAGCGGCGGTATCAGCGACATCATCCCCCTGACCAACACCGGCTTCATTGCCACCCGCTACCAGCAGCTGAAGCTCACCGTCGTCACCCCGGCCGGCTGCACCCTCATGCGGCTCTATCTGCAAGCCCCGGCCGCTAACGGCAGCGCCTACTTTGACGAAGTGTCCGTGAAGCTCATGGTCAACGACCGGCCGCTGGAATCCCTGACGGCCGTGGCCGAAGTTGCCTCCAGCAAACAAAGATTTGGGATTAAAGAAACCTTGATCACCGGCCAGGAAAACAAAACCGCCGCCGAACAAGCCCGAGACCAACACCTCAATGTACACGCCTGGCCACAGGTCGAACGGGCGCCCATCGCCGGCCAGGGCAAACCCACCCTGGAGATAGTGGCCGCCGGCTATAGTTTCACCACCAAGTGGGTCCTCAACAGCCTGGCCCAATACAGTGAAACCCAGGCCGACCAGCTGGTGGCCCTCTTACTCAGCCAATGTGAATATCTGAGCACGTTGGTCATCAAGACAAACACCACCCCCGTCTTCCTGGACGGCCGTTACCGCACCGTGCGCCAGGCACTGAACCTGGCCATCGAGGCCGCGGATAACAATGGCACGCCCTGGCGGCTGTACGTCACCGCCAACCGCACGGCCGTGTTTGAGGCTTTAGCCAAAACACCGGCCTACATTCTGCGGGGCGGCAAGTTTTACCCGCCAACCGGCCCCCAGATGGCAGTTGCCCCCCGATTGCTCACCCCGGCCGTGGTCCGCGACCAGGATTACCCTTTCCCCGGCCGGCAGGTGGGCAGCTGGTTTGATGACCGGCGGGACTTTCTGCTGCAAGAAGTGGTCGTCGGGCCCGGCGGCCTGACCTGGCGCGAAGGCGACATCGCGTAAGCCCATGACGTTGAGGAGTAGACCCCACCGTGGACGAGAAGATTGACACCCTGCTGGCCCGCTCGGACAGCATCCTGGGCCAGCTGCGGGAACTGAAGAGCAGCCAGGCGGAGCTGGCCGAGCTGCGGGCCGAACTGCAGGCCACCCTGGCCCAGTTTGACCAGCGGTTGGCGCAGAAAAAAAAACGCTGCAGCGGCTGCGGCAAGGCGTGGCCCATCTGCACGCCACCGTGACACTGCTGGAAGAACGGGTCAAGCGGCTGGAGGACCTGCTGCCAGCGCCGGCCCACGCCGTCGTCGCCTTCGCCCAACTGCTGAGCCAGCACTTTGACAACACCGAACTGCGAGAGCTGATCTTATCCCTGGACGTGGACCCGGAGTTTGTGATGAACGGCAAGAAAAATGAGAGTGTGCTGAATCTGATCCGCTACTGCGAGCGGCATGGGTTAAGTGACAGCCTGCAGCAAGCCTGTGCCCGGGCACGGCCGCATATCACCTGGCCGAAGCTGTGACAGACGCACGTTAACAACCATATATTTGGAGAATACATGAATGTAATTGCTACGCTTATCGTTGCAGTTATACTTGTCTGGATCGTTGACGGTCGTTAGCTATAGCTATATAATGGCCACCATGTCCAACACTACCAATGATAAAATTGATAAAATGCTAGATGTAACAACAGTGGCAGTTCGATTGGGAGTTAAGGGCCGAACAGTGCGGCGGTGGTTGTTGGCTGGGAAGTTTCCAGGGGCTGAACGCCTGAGTGATGAGCCAAAGTCACCCTATCGGATACCGGAATCCGCTGTTGAGGCATTTGAGGAAAAACGTAAACTAAAATAACAAAAAGGGCCGCCATGATTCACACCCAAGACGGCCCTTCTTTGGTAATGATCGTTAACAACTGAACACGATGACAGTCGCCAAACCCATTACCTGGTAATGAACGTTTCGGCCCGGCAATGATTCAGATTGCCTGACCGATTAGTGGCGCCAACTGGATTTGAACCAGTGACCTAGGGCTTATGAGTCCCTCGCTCTAACCAACTGAGCTATGGCGCCAAGTAAGCGACCAGAATTATAGCTAACTCCCCCGCCCGTGACAAATGAAGGCTGCCGATTATGGCTTTTATAAAAGAATAAAAGGAATGGGCACAAAAACGAGGACAAAAACGATGAGGGTAATAATGGCGATCCAACGGCGACGGCCGTCTAGCTCCGTGACATCATCCAACGGTTCGGCATGCACCCGGCCAAAAGCAAAGATCAGTCCCCACCATACCACCCAGGTTAGTGTGCCGCCCACCAGCAGAGACACAACCGCTAATGCACCTAACAATACCAATACTGGCCAGAAAAATTGGTCGGTCTTTTTACCCCACAGCGCGTAGGTTACATGCCCTCCGTCTAACTGACCCACTGGCATCAGGTTGAGCGCCGTTACCAGCAGCCCTACCCAGCCAGCCCAGGCCATCTGGTTTAAATGTACGTCCACTTCTCCATTGGGCAGAAATTCGCCAAATACCAGGATTTTCATAAGGGCATACAGGATAGAGTTCCCTTCCAACGCTCCCCCCGGCGTCGGCGCATGAACCGGTGATGTGGCCAGACCAATCCATAAAATGGGTACGGCGACCACAAAACCGGCCAGAGGTCCGGCGGCGCCAATGTCTAAAAGTGCCCGTTTGTTTTTTACCCGTTCCTTCAGTTGAATAAACGCGCCTAACGTGCCAATGGGGGACAAAAAAGGCAGGGGGATAAAGTAAGGCAGCGTCACGGCCACTTTGTGGTAACGGGCGGCATAATAATGCGCCATTTCATGCGCGCCCAAAATGAGCATAATACTCAAGCAAAAAGGAATGCCCTGCCACAACTTGAGGGAATCACGCAGTAACTGGTTAACCTCTGTGGCCTCAGATTCCAGCATAGCGCCGGTAGAAAGTGTGGCCAGGATGGTCAATACTAAGAGGGTGATGTTAACACGTGAATCAGAGCGGGTCGGTTTAATGACGCCAGGTTCGGCCACAATGACAATACGCTGGTCGGTTTCACGATGCACATAGGGGGTAAAGTCCTGGTCGGCAAAGACGGCCCGGATGCTGTCAAAGCAGGTGGCGGAATCTTGCAGGAAACGGCCGTGAAACAGTACCGCTCCCCGAAAGGGTTCATCCAGCCCGGTATGCGTTACCGCAAAATAGGGGGCTATACCATTGCGCATGGCCTGGACCTTGTCCAGCGCCACCGCTGGTTTTTCAGGCATGTAAGGGGAAAGAGGCATCAGGTTTCAGGCTTTAAGGCTCATCGACCGCCGGCTTTTCCTCAATGCCCGGCTCCTCATCATCCCCCCAGCTTATAATCCAAATGCAGGCGCCGGCTACCAGAATGGTGATCACAATCAGCCAGAACCATTGGCTGCCTTGCAGGCCTACGTCACGGGCTTCATACAGCAGCAAAACCACCATTCCCAGCGCCAGCACAAACCATGCAGAAAGGTTGGGGTGTTTCATTATCCAGGTTTTTAGTGTGTCCATTGTTCCTCAACATCACTATTCACTTTTGCTGACCTGGTGAATCGTGATGCCTGAATATTGTTATGTCAAGCGTGTGTCCAGTAATACTTTGGTCATATAAGATGTATCCGGCGGTTGTGATTCGTCTATGGCGTCTTTCCAGTTGTTCGCCATTTCGCCGCGGTCCATGAAGCTGTACCCATGGGTCAAAAACAGGCGGCTCAGTTCCTCTGGTGCATTGTTGGGGATAAAAGCGACAATAAGCTGGCACATGTGGGCAAAGGCAGACTTTTGAATCTCTTCAACCACGGCCGTACCCGTCACCGCAATCATCTCCGGTGGGTGAATATAAATCTCTTCCACACGTCCCACCTGGCTGTCGATCTTCCAGCCGACCACCGTGCTAATGTCTGCCCCCACCTGGCCTATGAAATAGCCGCGTTCACTGAGAGACATTAACACATCGGCGCGCTTCATCTTGATGGCGCCATTTGTGGCCTGCTGGATGAGCAAAAGGATGGAGGGGATATCAGACGGTCGGGCGCGGCGCACCTGCAACCCTTCTGGCGCTTCCTCCAACTCTAGTGGAGACAAGGTTTCTATGTGTTGTGATGCAGGGGCAGAAACGGTTTCCACTTCATCAAGTGCCTCGGCCGCCGCTTCTTCTACCTTGGGCTGGGGCTTCATGTAAGGCTTAACAGTCAGATCCAGGCGTGGCCTGGCCGCTGTGCGCAGGGGATCAGGCAGCCGTGCCCAAGCCAGGTCAAATTGTGCTTGGGTATCACTCATCAGGCCGTTGGTGTCAATGACCACATCGGCAAAGGCGATCTTTTCTTCCTGGGAGGCCTGCGCCTTGATGCGGTTGGCGGCCGTGGCCGTCTCCATACCCCGGCAGATGCGCAGCCGCTCCAACTGTTTTTGGCGGTCACACCGTGTTACCCAAATCTGGTGGCAGGAATCCGGCATATTCCCTTCCAGCAGTTTGATGGCCTCAATCATCACCACCGAGGCTTTGCTTTCCAGAATACGTTTATCCAAGGCGCGGCGCACCGCCGGATGCACAATAGATTCCAGGATCGCCAATTGTTCGGGGTCAGAGAAGACAATCTGCCCCAGGAGTTTGCGGTCAATACGGCCGTCATCATACCGCACCCGTGAACTGAACGCAGCCACAATCGCCTCTTGCAGCGGCGTGTCATGGTTCATCAACTCGTGTACGATCCGGTCGGCGTCAATGGTCAGCGCGCCTTGATCAGCCGCCAACCCCATCACGGCTGACTTACCGGTGGCAATATTTCCCGTCAGGCCAATGATCACTTTGCTCTCGTAATGGGTGGCATCGGCATGAGCCGACTCCTTGGTCTTACTCATGGAACTTCTCCCATTGCGTTAATAATCCTTCCAGCTGGCTTTCTGCTTCAGCATAGGCCAGGCCCAGGTCTTGTATCTTATCAAAAGATTGCGCTTCTGTCGCCTGTTGTAAATCGGCGCTTAACCGCTGTAATGCCTGTTCAGCGGCCGTAATGTCTGCTTCCAGGCTGGCCAGGGCTTCGGCGCGGCGGCGCTGCTCATTTTTGCTCAGCACGGCCCCATTTGGGGACGAGGGTTCAGCTTCAGCTGTCTTTTCGATCTGACGTACATTTTGGGCGGCCACTTTAGCAGATTCTGCTTCTTGCTGGCGAATGATCAGGTACTCCTGGTAAGGGCAGGCATACACCCGCAAACGGCCGTCACTTACCTCCCAGATTTGGGTCGCCAGCCGGTCTACCAGATAGCGGTCATGGGATACCAGCAGCACTGTGCCCATATAGTGTTCTAACGCCTCTTGCAGTGCCTCTTGTGCGGGAATGTCCAGGTGGTTGGTGGGTTCATCCAACAGCAGAAAGTTGGCCTGTTCCAACGCCAACAGCGCCAGTGCTAACCGCCCACGTTCGCCGCCGCTGAGCATGCTCACTTTCTTAGACACATCATCACCCCGAAACATAAAACGCGCCAGGTAGCTGCGCGCCTCGCTCAGGGGCATATTTTGCCGGTTGAGCAGCTCATCCAGCACTGTGTTTTCTGGGGTTAGTTGGTTATGGGCCTGGGCGAAGTATGCCGCGTTTAAGCTGGCGCCCAGCTTGATTTCGCCGTGCAGCGGCGGAATTTGCTCTAAAATGGTCTTCAAAAAGGTGGATTTGCCTGTGCCGTTAGGGCCGATGAGGGCGGCGCATTCTTGCCGTCGTAGTTCAATATCTGCGGCTTGAAACAGGGAGGTGCCAGGGTAGCCTACCTCTAAATGCCTGGTGCGCAAGACCAGCTCGCCGCTGCGATGGCTGGCTTGCAGGCGCACGTTTAGGTGTGACGGCCGTCGTGGCGGCTGAATGTCGGCGATTTGCTGCTGGCATTCGCCTACCGTGCCGGCAATACGACCCAGGTTTAGGTCATGGGTTACTTGCAGCCAACCTTTACGGCGCACGGCCGTGAGCGCCGTCAACCCGCCCGCGTGGTAAGCAGCCACTTCCCGCGCCAGCCGGCTTAGTTTACCCTGGGCCATTTGTGTGCGCTGCCCGGCAATGTTGCGCCGGATGTAATCCATCTCCTTCTCAATGTGCTGGCGAAAATCATCATATGCCTGCAGCTGCTTTTGCCAACGCTCCTGCCGCTGCTGCACATAGGCGGTGTAATTGCCGCGGTACACTTGAAGCCCGCTGCGGCTCATCTCCCAGATGGTGTTGGCTACTCTGTCTAAGAAGTAGCGGTCATGACTGACCAGCAAAATAGCTCCGGGCCACAGTTTCAGCGCGCCTTCCAGCCATTCCACCGCCTGTACATCCAGGTGATTGGTGGGTTCATCCAGAATGAGCAGGTCAGGTTGTTCCAGCAGCAGGCGGGCCAGCAGCAGCCGGGTTTTTTGGCCACCGCTCAGATGTGGTAATGGTAACTGCCAGTCGGCTTCAGCAAAACCCAAACCGGTGAGCACCTGCTTGATGCGCAGGTCATAATCATACCCCCCCGCGGCTTCAAAGTGGGCCTGCAGCTGGCTGTAGGCAGCCAGCAGATCAGGCGAATGGTCGCCATCGGCCATTTGCTGTTCCATCTGACGCAGGCGCGCCTCATGGGCGCGCAAATCAGCAAAGACGGTCAGCAGTTCTGCGTACACAGTGTGGTCTTGCCCGGCAAACGCTTGTGAGGCTTCCTGCGGCAGGTAACCCAGCCGTGTACCCCGTGCCATGTGGACGCTGCCGGCCGACGGCTGGCTCAACCCGGCCAGAATGAGCAGCAGGGTCGTTTTGCCGACACCGTTTGGCCCCACCAGCCCCACCATACCATCTTTAGGGACACTGCCGCTGACGCCGGTAAAAACGTCAAAGTCGCCAAACGATTGGCCTACATGGTGTGCTGTCAGAATTGCCATGTAGGGGATTATATCTGAAAAATGGAGCCAGGCGCAGGCGGGTCTGATACTTCGTATAGGTGTGTATTGGCCGGATTTACCAGCTATAGAGCGGAAGCCATCTCGGTTTCTAGTTCTGCCAGGTGGGCAAAGCAGTTGGCTGTGGGCTCCCATGCTTCATGAACGGCATGGTACTGCGCACGGCCGTATGTCTGGGCTTTATAGAGCGCCAGCGCGGCTGCAGACGAACGGCCGTTTTGCCCTAGAAAACGTGCAGCATCCGCGCAGCGGCGGGCACCAACGGGCAGGGCAAACCCGGTGAGCATACTGGCCAAAGGGGCTGGGGGGCCATTTCGCAGCAGGTGAGCTGCCTGGGAAAACGCCTGGGCGTCG
Source organism: Ardenticatenaceae bacterium (assembly GCA_011525915.1). Taxonomy (GTDB): domain Bacteria; phylum Chloroflexota; class Anaerolineae; order Promineifilales; family Promineifilaceae; genus CAADGU01. The sequence continues at coordinate 41,208 of WYBM01000003.1, forward strand.
CCATACGCCACAGGCCCATGAGGTGTATGCTTGCGCAGCGTTTGGATGGTGGTCAGAATCGTTTCTGCCATTTCTGCACGGGAGACAGGCCGCACCGGGCGGAAATGATAACGCAGGGTATAGGGCTTGGCCGCGTAACCGATGTGTCTGGCGTTCCATGCTTGCATCAGATCTGCTACAGGCAGAACGGCAAAGGGGTAGAGCTGTGGATCGTGCAGATGGACCATGCCGTCTTCTATTTTTAGGACGACCACAAAATGATCGGCGCCCCGTTTGTAGGAGGCCACCGGGTCGTAATTCAGGTACCCCATATCCAATGGGCCCAGCAAGATGGGGCCTTGTGGCAGAGCCTCGGTTAGTTTGGTGACGGCCGTTTTGGCATCCTTACCTTGCCATATATCACACGTCCATCCCATTGTCTCCAGCGCCCTATGTAAGCCAGAATCGGGATCGGTAGTCAGGGGGCTGGGGAAGAAGAGCGGCGGATTCTGCTTAAGAAACGCTGCGCCAAAAGGCATGCCGGTCATACATTCAATGAGCCCTACCTCGGGCAGCTCTGGCATACCGGCCGCTTCTAAGCACATATGTAAGCTGTTGCTGTAGCAGTAAGCACTGTTACCTGTGTAGAAAACATCCATAACATCCTCCATGTATAGGGTGCGTTCAGAAACAACTTTGGGCTTTTGCCAGGTAATCAGTCATGAGTGGCCAGTAATCAGTCCAGAAGAACACCCAACTGATCACTGGTCACTGAACGGTGATCACTTTAAAACACCAAGTTCATTGTAAACGAGCCCATAGTATTAAGCGGATACGGGTTGATTGCCGTGCGCAGGAAAGCTGAAGACGGGCCAGCTAATGGTCAGGGTACGGTCAGCGTGCCAGACTTCATACGGTGTCATGTCATGCTCCCAATTGGGTTCCAGCCCTTGGGTATCAACGTACTTCCCCAGCGCATGCCACAATTCTAACAGCTTAGGATACTCGTTGTATTCACCATAGGTTCGTACACAGACCGCCCGGTGGGCTGGCCACTCACGAATCTTTATCTCGCCACGGGGCAGTACTGAGCCCTCAAACGGCACCCCTATTTCTACGGGACCATCATCTTCCTCGTTCACCGGACCATAATAGAGTGCCACGGGGTCACCTACGGCGGTGGCGCCAGCGGTGGCAATATGGGCCCATAGCTGCTGTAAGGCCGGCATCATCCATTCATGGTAAGCGGGCACAGTGATGTGACGGCGAATGGAAACCATCATATGTGTACTGACTTCCTGATAGGCAAATGTAAATGACATTGTTTTCTCCTTGAGGGGCATGATTTCTTCACGCAGCAGCCGGGCCGCTAACTGCACTGTGGCCAGCTGTTTCTCAACGGCCGTTACATGAAGATGAAGATGATGCAAAACCGCCTGACTATCTGTTTCCCAGACAGCCAACACAACCGCCATCTTCTCTAACGGCATTTCCATCAGGCGCAGCAGCCGAATGCGGCGGGCGATACGAATCTGTTGGCGGGTGTAGTAGCGATAACCGGTGTCGGGGTCAACGTGTGCCGGTGTGAGCAGACCACGCTCATCATACAGGCGCAGCGCCTTGCGTGATAACTGGCTTTGGCGGCCGAACTCGCCGATAGTGAGCCATGCAGAACTGTGTTTTTCACTCATATCTGTAGCATACGCCCGGCCCCAGGGGCCAAGTCAAGCCCTTTTTGAAAACAGAAAAAGACCCGGAGCGTATATGCTTCGGGTCTTTTTAGACTTGTCAGGTTAACGGCCGTGATTCAGTTTAAATATTGCCGCAGATGCCCGGCAAAGTTAGGATGGCGTAGTTTGCGCAGGGCTTCCTTTTCTAACTGGCGAATGCGTTCACGAGAGAGCCCAAACATCTCGCCCACTTCTTTAAGGGTACGAGATTCGCCATCTTGCAAGCCATAACGCAGGCGCAGGATGCGGGCTTCGCGGGGTGTCAGTTGGTCTAAAATTTCACCCAACTCTTCTGTGAGCATTTTCTGGGCGACGGTTTCGGCCGGTGGTGGGGCGTCTACATCTTCAATAAAGTCACCCAGTTCGGCATCTGACTCATCCCCTACCGGGCGTTCCAGGTGGACGGGCTGGCGGCTGGTACGCAGCATCCAGCGTACCCTGTCGGCGGGCAGTTCCATGTGTTCGGCGATCTCTTCAGCGGTGGGCTGACGGCCGTATTCTTGTTCTAACTCCTGGGCCACCTGGTAAAGCTTGCTAATGCGGCCGCCAAGGTGGGCAGGGATGCGAATGGTACGGCCGTGGTTGGCCAGCGCCCGTGTCACGGCCTGGCGAATCCACCAGGTAGCATAGGTGCTGAAACGGTTACCGCGCCGGTAGTCATACTTTTCCACGGCTTTCATCAACCCCACATTACCTTCCTGAATCAAATCCAGGAATTGCAAACCTCGACCGCGATACTTCTTGGCGATGCTGACGACCAGGCGCGTGTTAGCCCGGATCAGGTGGGCGCGCGCGGCATCACCAACTTCCAAGATGTTGGTCAGGTGGTCCATCTCATCGTCGCTTAACATCTGGAATTCTTTGTGCAGTTTGCGTTCAGCCGCACGCCCGGCTTCAATTTCCATGGCCAGCTGCACTTCTTCTTCTGCTGACAGCAAACCTTGCTGTCCCATCTCGCGGAAGTACAAACCAACGGAATCATCAATCGGCACGTTGCTCAAGTCAAATAGAGGTGCAGAATGCGCAGAATCATCCAGGTCATTGGCGAAACTAAAACTTTCTAAAATGTCTGCGTCAATGTCGGTACTCCCAGTCCCATTCATCGGTGGGGCATCAATGTCGTCTTCGCTTTCGTAGATTGGTAATCCTGCCGCCTGAGCCTCTTCCATGATCGTTTCGAGCAATTGGATGTTATCTTCAACTTCAGGCAATGCTTCCATTATTTGATCGTATGTCAGGTATCCTTGTTCTATACCTTCATTAAGCAGTGCATTAACTACATCCATCTCGTCGAATGGATCTCTTAAATCGCTCATATATAAATCCCTTTTTCCCAGAATTTTTGTGATGGTGGGGTGTGATGCTCACCCAACTGTCCTCTTCCTTCACTCCGGGGCAGTCTAGCATATTCGCTTAAACAAAGTCAAGGGGGGAGAATGGTTAAACAACCCCCTGGCTGAAGCTATTTATCCGCTTATTAGGAATGGGGAAGACACACGCTTTTTAAGGGGACCCGGCCATCGTTAACACGTCATCTATGCCATATAGCGGGGTGCGTAACACGGCCGCTGCCCGATGGAGATCCAATTCACAATTTAATGGCCATTCTCCGTCAGATGCTGCCCCTACGGTCAACGTGGTGCGGCTGGTGATCCCCCAATAATCCAACATTTTGAGGCTAAACGCGGCCCGGCTTAAGGTTTGGCGACCAGCCACATTTAAGATGCCGGTGTAATTGTTCTGCGCCAGTTCCAGGCAGGCACGGCTTAAGGTTTCTACCCACACTGGGTTACGTATCTGGTTGTCAAACAGCGTCACGGGCTGTCCGGCGCGTAATGCCTGGGCCATCCAGGCAGTGCCGTGGTCCATAACGTTCAGGCCATAAATGAGGGAGGTGCGGATGATGACGGTGTTCGGAATGGCTTGTACCATGGCCTCAGCCTCGGCTTTGGCCCGGCCGTAAGCATTGACCGGATCAGGCCTGGCCGTTTCATCATAAGGAGGTGCGTTGCCGCGAAAGATGCTGTCTGTAGACAGGTGAATGAGCCGGGCGCCAACGGTGGCGGCCGCCCGGGTGATGTTTTGTGTGCCCAGTATGATGGTGTTTTCCACATCATGACCCCGGTTACTGCCTACTGTGTGGATGATGATATGGGGTTGCAGGCTGGTGACAAGATGGGTAACGGCCGTGGCATCTCTTACGTCCAGTTGTTGTCCCGGTGGCAGCTGCGGGGGATGGTGGCGAAAATAGGTATAAACAAGTTCATGCGTGGCTGCGGCCATGGGTACCAGATGACGCCCCAGGTAGCTGCCGCCGCCGGTGATAAGCAGGCGTACATTATTCGGCGGCATCTATCTCTTTAGCTTTTATGATGGCTTGTGCTGCTGCTTCTTGGGCGGCCCGTTGTTTGCTGCGGCCTGCCCCCTGACCCCACACTTCTTCATTAAGATGCACCTGCACCGTAAAGACCTTGGCATGGTCTGGCCCGCTGGTAGTCACTACCTTGTAGTGAGGGGTGATGTTATACCGGGCCTGTGCCCATACCTGAAACTCGCTCTTGGCGTCTTTATGCAAAGATGAGGCGATGATCTCTACAAGTGCCGGGCTGATTAACCGTTCTACCAGCTTTTCTACATCTGCCAGACCATTGTCCAGATACATGGCGCCAATAACAGCTTCAAACACAGCACACAAAATGGGAATGCGTTCTCGCCCTCCATTTTCTGCCTCACCATAACCCAGCCGCAAAAAATGGCCCAATTCTAACTGCTGCGCAAACGAAGCCAGTGACTTGGCCTGTACCAGGGCTGCTCGTAAACTGGTTAACTCTCCTTCATCTAGTTCCGGGTAATGATGGTATAGATAGGCGCCTACGACAAAGTCCAGCACGGCATCACCCAGAAATTCCAGGCGCTCATTGTCCTCCAGCGCCAGGTCAGGGTTCTCGTTCAGGTAAGAGCGGTGGGTCAGTGCCCGAGACAGCAGTGAATAATCATGAAAGCGGATGCCCAGTTTGTGTTCTAGAACAGTTAACTCATCCATCAGGTTATTGTTCCCGGTGCGTGTACTTCTTAAATATGAGGACAGCGTTATGGCCGCCAAACCCAAAAGCATTGTTTACGCACACGTCAATTGCGGCCGGCCGCGGCTTGTTGGCTACGTAATCCAAGTCACAGGCCGGATCAGGTGTTTCATAGTTGATGGTGGGGGGCATGATCTGGTCACGAATGGCCAGGGTGCAGAAGACGCTTTCAATGGCTCCAGTGCCCCCCATAACATGCCCGGTCATAGATTTGGTAGAGCTGACGCCAATGTTGTAGGCATGTTCGCCCAGAGCGGCTTTAATAGCGGCCGTTTCGTTTAAGTCATTGAGTTCGGTGGCGGTGCCGTGGGCGCTAATGTAGTCTATATCTTTTGGCTGTAAACGGGCCTCATTCAGGGCGATGCGTATGGCCCGGGCCGCGCCAGAGCCCCCTTGGGAAGGGGCCGTGATGTGGAAAGCATCCGTTGTCTGGCCATAGCCTATAATTTCAGCCAGGATTTTAGCGCCACGAGCCAGGGCGTGTTCTAGGCTTTCTATGACCAGCATAGCTGCCCCTTCACCCACCACCATGCCATCGCGGTTTTTGTCGAATGGCTGAGGCGTTTTTCTGCTTTTGGTGGAGGTGGCGCCAGCTCGTTCAAACCCGGCCAGGGCGACGGTGGCCATGATGGATTCGCTGCCGCCGGTAAGGGCCGCGTCAATATCACCAGAGCGGATAGCGCGGTAGGCATGGCCAATAGCATCACTGGCCGAGGCACAGGCCGTGGTGATGGTGGTGGTGGGACCGTGAATGCCATAATCAATGGCCAACATGCCGGCCGCACCATTGGGCATAATCATGGTAATGGCAAAGGGAGATATACGGCGCAGCCCCTTTTCGACAAACACTTTACCCTGCTCTACCAGCGTGCGAATGCCACCCACACCAGTCCCCATAATGATGCCAATACGATGGCTGTTATCTTCGGTAACGGGTATGTTTGCCTGGGTCATAGCTTCACGTGCGGCTACAGTGGCCAACTGCTGGTAACGATCACGGCGGCGCGCTTCTTTTCGATCCATATGGTGTTCAGGATCAAACGCTTTAACCTCGCAGACAACTTTGGCGATGTGATCTTCCGGGTCAAGGAGGGTGAGAGGGCCGCTGCCTGAGTTCCCGGCCAGAACGGCCGCCCAGTTATCTTTAACGTTGTGGCCCAGCGCCGTGATCGCCCCTAACCCGGTAATGACCACCCGATGGCGGCGAAAAGAGGGTTCGTTTTCCATAGATGTTCTCCAAATCCTAACGTGTGCGGCTGCCAACATGGCCCCGGTCCTGCAGGCGGTGCTCATATTTTGCCAGTGTGGCCTTAAATGCAGCCTCCAGGTCTACATTCACGGCCGTAGCCAATACACACAAACTGTAAAGCACATCCCCTAGCTCGCCCTCTAACTCAGGTGTGTAGTAGGGTGCATGGTGGCCGTAGTCTGTGGCCAGCAATAGTTCTTTAGCCACTTCCCCACATTCACTTATCAGATCTAAGGTATGTACACCCGGATCGTGAACCAGGGCGTATTTTTGCGCAAATTCCGCAGCGCGTGTCTGCCAGTTGGTCATTTAATTATCTTCTTCGGTAGGGTAATAGTGCCCTTCTACCCACACGCTTTTATCGCGGCCTACCTCTTTTTTCCATACCGGCACGATCTCTTTGAGCCGATCGATGCCATAGCGTGCGGCTTCAAAGGCGCCCTGGTCACGGTGCCCGGCTGCGCAGGCGATAAAGGTGGTGGTATCACCCACCTCTAACTGGCCGATGCGCTGCACAATGGCAATGCCTTTAACCAGCGGCCAGCGCTCCCAGATTTCACGGGCAATTTGGGCCATTTTTAACTCGGCCATTTCGCTGTAGGCTTCATATTCCAAATAACTGGTCTCGCCGGGCAAACCCTGGCGCTGGGTCTGTCCGCGGACAGACCCGGTGAAGCTGATAATGGCGCCCACGTCGGGCTGGGTCAGGCGTTTATGGATGTCATGAATGTCTAGTTCTGCGGTGGTCACCGCAAAGAAAGTGGGGTAGGGCATTTCCTGGCCGCCGCTGACGGGCGGGAAGATGGCAATGTCATCGCCGGGCTGCACGGCCGTGTCGGCGGTAGCAAACGTTTTGTTCACAGAGACGATAGAGGAAGCCACAGCTGCCGCCAGGGCCGGGTAACTTTGGGCCACGGCCGTAAGCAGCGTGGCTACTGTGGCTGGTTCCTCTAGCCTGATCATGACCCGGTCTTGCCCGGCCCGGTCTTTGAGGGTAGCAAATAAACGAATTTCTAGTTCCATAGTTAAAAATTGGAGCGTGGAGATGAGGCAGCGACTAATCACCAGGCTCTGATCGCCAATCGCCACTTTTGCCGCCTTCTTTGCGTACCAGGCGCACGTCAGTCAGGCGCATACCTTTGTCTACCGCTTTGGCCATATCGTAAATGGTGAGACCCGCCACAGTCACGGCCGTCAGTGCCTCCATTTCAACACCGGTCTTGCCTGTCAGACGGACCGTCGCTTCAATATCGACCCGGTTTTCGGCCGGGTTGGGCGTGCAGGTCACAGACACCTGGCTGAGCATAAGGGGGTGGCAAAGTGGAATGAGGTCACTGGTGCGTTTGGCGGCCATCACCCCGGCCAGTTCAGCAGTACCCAGTACGTCTCCCTTTTTAATTGTGCCAGCCATGATCAGTTGCAGCGTGTCTGGCTGCATGTGTACCGCGCCGCGGGCCGTAGCCAGGCGCAGGGTGTCTTCCTTGTGGCCCACGTCTACCATGCGGGCCCGGCCGTGTTCATCTAGGTGGGTCAATTGCTTTGCCATAGCCTTCGTATTATAGTTGGCTACCAACCTGCAAGCCAACCGGAGTATGAAGTTGCCCAGGTGTTTAACGGTTTACGTGGCGCCTGACCAACTGAACGCCTATGGTGCATGCCATTTACCTCTCCCCACACCTGGACGATGCCGCCCTGTCATGTGGCGGGCAGATCGCGCAGCAGACGGCCGTAGGCCAGCGTGTACTTGTTGTGACTGTGATGGCCGGTGACCCGCCCGGAACCGGTTTGTCTGACTATGCCCAGGCGCTGCACGGTCGTTGGCAGTTAGCTCAAGATGTGGTGGCTGTGCGTCGGGCTGAGGATATAACTGCCTGCACACGGCTGCGTGCCAACTACCAGCATTGGACGATACCAGATTGTATTTACCGTACGCACCCGGCCAGCGGCCAGGCGCTCTATACTGACTGGGCCCAAATTACGGGAGATGTGCCTGCGGTAGAACGGCCGTTGATTGCGAGGCTGGCTGCTCAGTTGGCGCAGCTGCCGGCCGCCGAGCGCATCATAGCGCCACTGGCGGTGGGCAATCATGTCGATCACCAGATCGTGCGCCTGGCCGCCGAAACAGCTTTCGGCCATAAACTGGCGTATTATGAAGATTACCCTTACGGGCGTGATCCGCAGGCGGTGACAGCGGTCATTGACCCAGACAGGTCTCATTGGCAGGCGCAGGTCATCCCCCTGTCAGCGTCAGCGCTGCAGGCCAGAATTGAGGCGATTGCCGCCTTTACGTCACAGCTGAGTACGTTTTTTAACGGCCGTGCCGATCTGGAAAAACAAATTGCGGCGCATGCCGCCGCCGTGGGGGGGGAGCGCCTGTGGTGGCGAACAGGCCATATGGATGCTTGATCAATATAGCGAGGTCAACTTATAATAAATCATTGTAGGGAGAGAGATGGCATAACATGGCAAGATTAACGACCAGACAACTGGCCAGTAAACGAAACCGGCAGAAGACGCCTGCTAAATCTCGGCTGCAGCCCGGTGATATGCTGCAAGACCGTTACCGTATCGTGGGTACGTTAGGGGCTGGTGGGTTCAGTTCTGTTTATAAAGCCCGTGACATGCGCTTCCCCAATGTCACCAAGTTGTGTGCCATTAAGGAAATGGTCATCTCTGCGCCAGACCCGCAGCTGCGTGAGTTAACCATCAAATCGTTTGAGCGTGAAGCCAGTATGCTGGCCATGCTGGATCATCCGGCCATTCCAGACGTGTCTGATTATTTTACAGAAGAAGACCGCTCCTATCTGGTACTTGATTTAATTCGGGGCAAAGACCTGGACCAATGGTTAGAAGAGTCCACAGAGCTGCTGAGCCAGGAAATAGCCATTGATTGGGCCATCCAGTTATGTGAAGCACTGGATCATTTACATAATCAGAAACCACAACCCATTGTTTTCCGCGATGTGAAGCCATCTAACATTATGCTAGACCAATATGGCCGTATTGTCCTCATAGATTTTGGTATCGCCAAGGTGTTTGAAACGGGTGACAAAGGCACCATGATTGGTACGGAAGGGTATTCACCGCCAGAACAATACCGAGGGCGTGCCGAACCGGCCGGCGATATTTATGCATTGGGCGCGACCTTGCACCACCTGCTCACCCGGCAAGACCCACGCCTGGAACCCCCCTTTACCTTTAACGAACGGCCCATTACCAAAGCCAATGCCACTATCGGTGCTGACTTTGAAGCCATTATTATGCGTTGTCTGGCTTATGATCCCACAGATCGTTTTCCGAATGCGCGAGCTTTGAAGGATGCTCTGGAAACGCTCAAACAAGGGAGCCAGGGTGTGGTGACGGCCGTAGCTGCTGGTGTCAGCAGCCCGACAGCAGTAACGCCGGCTGTGGCTGGCACGGCCGTGGCCTCACCGCCAGCAGCCACGGCAGCCGTGGCCATCAACCAGATAAAACCAGTCTGGGTATTTAAATGTGAAGATGAAATCCGGCGGCAGGTAGCGCTGGCTAACGGTATTGTGTATATCAGTGCGTATGATAATAACTTGTATGCCATTTCCCAGGAAAAAGGAGAGTTTATTTGGAAATTCCCGGCCATGGATAACGTCGGTGGTTCAGCGCCATTTGTCTATGAAGATACTGTTTTTATTGGTTCTGAAGATAAACACCTTTACAGCATTCAGGCCCGTACCGGCCGGCAAAATTGGCGCTTTGCCACCGGTGGTCCCATTTTTGCTTCTCCTCGTGTGCGTTTTGACCATGCCTTCTTTGGCTCCGATGACGGCCATTTTTATGCGGTCAACGTAAAAACCGGCCGCTCTGCCTGGAAGGCCAGAGCCTACAGCGCCGTTCGTTCTACTGCCTACGTCGCAGATGAACGCGTTTTTTTTGGCACCGAAGGTGGTTATATCTATTGTCTGGAACTGGCTTCAGGCAAGACGGTGTGGCAGTCGCAGGCCAAGCGTAACGTAACTTCCTCGCCCACCCTGGCCTATGAGGTTATTTACGTGGGCTCACATGACGCCACCGTCTATGCCCTGGATGCAGCTTCCGGCTGGGTTATCTGGCGTTATCGCGCCCGCCGGCCTATTGTCTCCTCACCTACCGTTCATGAAGCCGTTGTCTATATTGGCTCCGCAGACGGGAATCTGTATGCGTTAGACGCTGATTCTGGACGGCAGATATGGATGTATGAAACAAAAGGGCAGGTTGTTGCTTCTCCAGCCATCTGGAATGACGCTGTCTATTTTGGCTCTACTGACGGCACGCTCTACTGCTTAAGCCTGAAAAAAGGTGAACTACGCTGGCGGTTTGATACAGATAGTCATTTTATTGCCTCGCCGGTTATTGTAGAGGGCATCATCTATATTGGCGCCACCAATCATCAAGTGTATGCCTTACCGGCCTAACCCCGATTACTTACCACTTCGCCAAACATTTGATACACTTGTCTGGACACCTAATTATGAATGAATCAGCTACCTTTTCCGAATCAGATGAATTATCAGAAGACGCGGCCACCAGCATAAAAAAGCCAGCGCCACAAACGCATCCTTTTGTTGTGGAAGGGGGAGCAGAAGCAGACATTGTGCATGAGACCGAAGAATTACCCCCGCTGGTGATGTCAGAGGCAAAGGGAATTATTACGGGTGTAAGGGGCACGGCCCCAAAATCGGAAGCTGTCATTCGGTTTACCAAGCGCTGTGATATTGGGGCGCGTGAGCGTAACGAAGATTCTTGTCTGGCGTTTTCTTCAGAAACTGGGGGGCATTTTACTATGATGCCTTTTGGTTTATATATTGTGGCCGATGGTATGGGGGGGCACGCTAACGGACACGTGGCCAGCAAAATTGCTTCTCGTGTGGCCGCACACCACATCATGAAAGAAATCTACATGCCCCTGTTGGTGCATGACACCCCGCCCCAGGTGGGAATTCGTGACGCTCTGGTAGATGCTGTGCAGATAGCCAACACGGCCGTGTATGAAGATGAACCTGACATTGACAGCGGCACTACCCTGACGGTAGCGTTGTTGTTAGGCAGCCGCCTCTACGTTGCCCATGTGGGTGACAGCCGTCTTTACCTGCACACCGAAGAAAAATTAGAGGCTGTCACCAATGATCATTCACTGGTACAACGGCTGCAAGACGTGGGCACGTTAACGCCTGAAGAGGCCACCGTTTACCGTTACCGCAACGTCTTACTGCGTGCTGTAGGGCAGGGCGAAGAAGTAGAAATTGATACCTACATGCGCCTCTTGCCCAAAAAAGGCAAACTTCTACTATGTAGTGATGGCCTGTGCGGCTTTGTCCCTGACGATATCATGAACAATACCTTAAAACAAGATGTCCCCATTCGCCAGATGGTGGACGAGCTGTATGATGCAGCCATTGCCGCCCACAGTAATGACAATATCACTATTGTCTTGGTGGACTTTAGCCTTTAGCTAATGAGTAAGATTTTTGATTATTACGCGATTTTAGGCGTAGACCCGCAATCAGACACAGCGGCGATCCGCATTGCCTTTGAAACCCTCCAAAAAAGCTTTGCCCCCGCTGAACGCAACCCTGCCCGAAACTCAGAGTATCAACGTGTCTTAAATGCCTATGAAGTTTTAAGTGATCCGTCCCGGCGTGCAACCTATGACTCGCTGCTTGTTGAAACGACAATGGTTGACCTGGACATTCGCTGTACCGTGAGCCGTGACCAAATAGAGGTATCAGAGGCAGATCAACGCCTGTATTTATTGGTAGATGTGCGGCCGCCTAAACAAAGCGCTGGTCAACAACTGCCTTTGAATTTGTGCCTGGTGATTGACCGCAGTACCTCTATGCAAGGCCGACGGCTGGATGCCGTTAAAGCCGCCGTGGAGATGGTGTTGGAGAAGTTAACCGCTTCAGATATGCTCTCCATCATTACCTTTAGCGATCGGGCGGAAACTGTATCACCGGCGGAACCTTTGCGAAATAAGTCGACTATCCTCAGCCGTCTACATGCCATTGAAGCCTCAGGTGGTACTGAAATTTACCAGGGTTTACATGCCGGTGTGAAAGAGATGAGTCAGGTACCGCTGCGCCAGCATATCAACCACCTTATTCTGCTTACCGATGGCCATACCTATGGTGATGACAAAGAGTGCCTGACGCTGGCAACAAACGTGGCGGCCGAAGGCATCAACATGACGGCTTTTGGTATCGGTTCAGATTGGAATGATCAATTTCTGGATAAGTTAGTAGCCCCCTCTGGCGGGCAGTCTGGGTTTATTGAGCAACCAGCCAGCGTGGTGCAGCGGCTGCAAGAGAAAATTAACGGCCTGGGTACGATCTATGCCCAAAATATGCGCCTGCTTTGTGATTTTCCAGAGTTTATGTCGGTCGCCTATGGCTTTAAGATTTTGCCTTTTGCCCAACCGCTAGCCTTGAGCGGGAGGGATATCCGGCTGGGTAACGTAGAGGGGCGTTCCCGACTGGCATTTTTGTTAGAAATTAATGTGGTGCCGCAGCCGGGTGAAAGACGCTTAAACATTCCCATCAATCTGGTGGCCGATATTCCCGCGCGGCAAATGCAATCACAGACATTTAATAACAGCGTGCGTCTTCAGGTATTAAAGGAGACGCAGAAGACTATACCCCCGGAAGAGATCGTAGAAGCGGTACGTATGCTTAATATGTACCGGATGAATGAGCGGGTATGGGAAGACGTAGAGGCGGGTGAGTTGACGACGGCCGTGCAGCGCATGCGGCATTTAACGACCCGTCTGTTAGAGGCTGGTGAGGCACAACTGGCGCACCAGGCAAATATGGAGATAGAACGTATTTCCAGCGCCGGCACTATGTCATTGGATGGACGTAAAAAATTGAAGTTTGGCACACGTGCTTTGATCAATCGAACAACCTATTTTGATGATGATGATTAAATGTGTTGAATGCGGCGCTGATCAATATTCAGGGACTTTGTTTTGCAGCGAGTGTGGGGCTTTTTTGCTGGAACAACAGCGCAAGGGGATTACGGCCGTATTGCCCTTTTCTGAGTTTGTAATCCATGCACCGCCACCCCTGAAAGCCGAAGAGTCAGAAACGGCCGTAGCCTCCCGACCTATCACCTTTGTCATCCCCAGCAGCCGCCGCCGGTTGCAGGTGCAGTTACATGATGAGATCCGTATTGGCCGGGCTGATGCTGAGGTTTCCCCAGAACTGGACCTCACAGATGATGATGGGGCCGATAAAGGCGTCTCCAGACTACACGCCAGCATCAAATCTGTGAAAAAAGGCGTGGTCCTTATTGACCTGGACAGCACCAATGGCACCATGCTCAATACATTCCGGCTGCCACCGTACCGGCCTTATCCCCTGAAAAATGGGGATGAAATTCGCTGTGGTGATTTACTGCTGCATGTCTTTTTTGATTAGGTGAACCGATTACCTAAACCTATACAGGCTCAGGCAAAGAGCTTGACCAAGTTTGGCGGCTATGGTTTAGACCTTGCCCACAGCCAAATGAAGTCACATCTAACAGTGAGGAAAATCTTATGATAAGCGTAATTGTACACATCAATAATGAAGACGCCGTTGTTTGTGAGATGGAAGAAACGCCAGACCCCAGCAGCAGCTATGTGGTGTTATACAACCCACGCTTGCGCGACGGTAATGACCTGCATTATCTGGATGAAAGTGTCACCAGCATGTGGCTTCCCTGGCACCGCATAAACTTTGTCCAGGTTTTGCCTTCGACTGAAGCAGATGACGTCATCGGCTTTGTACGTGATTGATGACGAATGGTTGAACAGATACCAGCCTCTCTCGAACCACAAGCGCCCCGCCTCATCCTGGTAGTGGATGATGAAGCGCGTATGCGCCGCTTCATTCGTATGAATATGGAGTTGGAAGGCTATCAGATCATGGAAGCCGACAATGGCCTTGCCGCCCTGGAGCGAATTCGCCAACACACCCCTGATCTGGTTATCATGGATGTGATGATGCCCCAAATGGATGGCTTTGAGACCCTGCGGCTGCTGCGTGAACTCTCCACAGTCCCGGTCATTTTGTTGACAGTTAAGAGTGAAGAAGATGACAAAATTCAGGGGTTGGGTTTGGGTGCCGATGATTACATCACCAAACCGTTTAGCCCCCGTGAATTGGTCAGCCGGGTAGAAGCCGTGCTGCGTCGTGCAGAATGGCCAGCGCCGCCGCCGCGCACCGTTCTACGCATAGACGACCGTCTGTCGGTGGACTTTAACCGCCATCAGGCCATTGTCAATGGTGAACGCATTGAGTTACGCCCCACAGAGTTCCGCTTGCTCTATACGCTCATTCAAAACGCTGGTTGGGTGGTGCCGCATGAAACGCTTTTAGCAAAAGTGTGGGGCTATGAATACCGAGACGAAACCCACTATTTAAGACTATACGTGAATTATTTGCGTAAAAAGATTGAGGAAGACCCCGCCAACCCACGCTATATCATGACCGAAAGAGGTGTGGGTTACCGTTTTTTTGACTTCAAGAAGACCTAAGCGTGTTTCATTTTTCTCAAAATTCAACTATCATTGGCAGCTATGGTCACACTTGCGGCCGATGGCAGACACTTTTTTGAACGAATTAACAGCTACCTTAGCGTAGAAGACCGCGCTTGTGTCGAAGAAGCATTTAATTTGGCTCGCCGGGAACATGGTGATCAACGCCGCAAGTCCGGCGAGCTTTTTTTTACACACCCCCTGACAGTTGCCTACTACCTGACCGAGTATCAACTGGATGCACCAGCGTTGGTGGCCGCTTTGCTGCATGACGTGGCTGAAGATACCCGCGTCAGCGTGACTGAGATTAAAAAACAGTTTGGCCATGAAGTGGCTTTGTTGGTGGATGGCGTTACCAAGCTGAAGGACGTCACCAAGGGAGTGGCTAAAGATAAAACCCTGACTGCTAAAGAAATTGAAGACGCCACCTTGCATAAAATGCTGGGCATTATGACCGTGGATGTGCGCACGGTTATCATCAAATTGTTTGACCGCCTGCACAACATGCGTACCATTCAATCGACTCCCTACCACCGGCAAGTCTATAAGGCCCAGGAAACATTGGCCGTTTACGCCCCCCTGGCCAATCGGTTGGGAATCTGGAAGCTGAAAAATGATCTAGAGGCATTGTCTTTGGAAGTGCTAGATAATGAAGCGTTCTGGATTATCTCCGAAGAACGTGAAAAGCTGGCCCAAGCCCAACAGGCCGATTATCAGATGATCAGCGCCGAGATTTTTGATGTATTGCTGCAAGCAGATATTGACGTGCGTAATGTCATCTATGCGCCAGAAAATATTTATACCATTTACCAGGATGTATGCCGCCATGGTGTTTCCTTTTATGACCTGGATAAAACGATGCGGTTAGTGGTGTTGTTGGAGGACACGCCGTCTTGTTACCTGGCTTTAGGGTACCTGCACCAACTCTGGCAGCCCATACCCGGCCGGTTTGATGATTACATTGCCTTGCCCCGTGATAACCTGTATCGTTCCTTGCACACGTCGGTTATTCACAGCAACGGCCAGCATTTGAAGCTACGCTTCCGCTCGTTGGCCATGGATAAGGTAGATGAGATAGGCATTCTGGCCCGATGGCTGTATAGAGGAACGCCGCTGTGGACAAAGGGTGTGGCCGGCCGTATAGAAGCCTTTTTTGAAAACATCAGCGGTAATATTAACCTGGAACAGCATCCAACGGTCAGCGTAAGAGGGGTGGTGGAAGATGTTTTTGTCAAGCAAATTCGGGTGTATACACCCCGGGGAGACGTGAAAGAGCTGCCACAAGGAGCTACCTCTCTGGATTTTGCCTATGCCATTCATACAGGTCTGGGGGAGCAGTGTTATGGGGCCATTGTGAATGGAGACATGTACCCGCTCAATAAACCGTTACGAGACGGCGACCAGGTGCGGATTCTGAAAAAGCCGCGGACACAACCCCAACGTGCCTGGCTGGATGAGGATTTGGGCTATATCATTACAAATTATGCGCGTTACCATGCCCGCCGCTGGTTTCGGCGGCTGACGCCAGAGCGGGCGGTTACTCAGGGGCAGCAGCTGCTGCATCATGAACTGCAAATGATCGGTTTTCCTGGGTACAGCCACATGCAAATTGCAGAAATGTTTGGGTATGCAGATACACAAACATTTTACTATGACCTGGGGCGGGCAGAATTACTACCCACAACGGTAGCGCTGCGGGTTCTGGAGGAGAAGTGGGGGCAGGGGCCGGCGCGGGCGTTGGACAACGAGGTGGTGACAGCCACCGGCGAACGCTACGTGGTGATTAACGCCGACGGCCGTGACCTGCGTTTGTGTAGTACCTGTGAACCCCGGCCACCAGATACCATTGTGGGGTACGTGCGCCGGGACAACGGCGTCACCGTTCATCGCCGCAACTGCCCTACCTTACAGCCAGAGCGCCTTTGGGGCCGCATGTTAAAATTGGGCTGGGGTGAAACCCCTAGAGAAGCACGCCTGGTAGATATTCAAGTAAAAGTGTATGATCGCCCCGGCCTGTTGTTTGAAATTACCCACCTCATCCAGGATGAACACATGAATATCTCATTTATTCATACGCCATCGGCGGCCGCGGAAAATGAAGTGCATATTGACCTGACCGTTGACGTGGTGAAGCCGCGGCAGTTGGTGCGTATTTTGCACCAGATACAGGTACTGCCTAACGTCTTTTCTGTGCAATCCTTACCGCAAGGTACTAAAGAGGAAGAGTTACTGCCCGCCACCTCTCTGTACCGGCCAGAGTAAAGCTGTTTTTATATGATGATCGTAGACCAGCTGGTGGTGCAGCACCAGACACTGCGCAATAACGTGGCAACCAGCCCAGAAATGGTGACCATGAACGAGATCATGGCCCTGATGGACCAGGTGCAGGCTGCCAGCGCGCACATCGGAAATCCCCAGCAGCGTGAGCAGCTTCAGGCAATCCTTTATCATTGGAATGGTTATGCCCATGAGCGGACAGGCACCTACCCGGCCAGGCAGCTGACTGCTTATACCCCGCTTCCCGTCGCCAGTGAAGGTGAAAGGGTGGCCCGTGTTACTACCACCCGGCCAGAGGTGACCCTGCCTAAAGTTCACTGGTTGGTGTGGGTGGTGGCCATCGTGTTGTTTGTAGGGGGGGCACTGGTGATTGCCTGGCCATCATTGGCCAGGGATGATGCCATCCTTGGCGCTAAGGCTGGGGACGTGGCCGCGACGGCCGCACCGGAAGCTGTTTTTACGGCCGTTGCCGCTACCCAAACCACGGTTGCCGGTGAAGCCACTGCCACCCGTCTTTCCGTGGTGCAAACGGCCGAAGCCGCCGCCCTCTTGTTTGTGCCGTCACGCACTGCCGGTACGGCAGCCGCAGATGCCTTAGCCCCGCCAACGGGTCCCGTCACCTACACCGTGCAGTCAGGCGATACCCTCTTTGGCCTTGCCCGGCGTTATGGCCTGACACCGAATGACATCATGGTGATAAACAGCCTGACAACGGATGCGCTTACCGTGGGGCAAACGTTGGTGCTGCCCCACCCGCCCCTGACACCGGAAAGCGCCGCTGCAGGGGAACCTACGGCCGTGCCTACCTCCGTTTTGCGGCCCGGTGAACAGTTGGTAGAAGTAGTGGTGCGCACCCAGATAGCCAGTTTGCTCAGCGGCCCGGGCACCGAATTTAGCGCCATTCTGCCTTTGGGGCGCGGTACGTTTGCTTATGTCATTGGCCGCAGCCGGGATGACAGCTGGTACCTGGTACAGCTTGAAGACGGTGTCACGCGTGGTTGGGTGACCACGGCTGACGTAGGGCTTGTTTACCCGGCCTCCCCTGACATTATCCCCGTCATTACTACGCCATGAGCCGCTGGCTGCGCCAACACCAACTGGCGATTACGGCCGTACTCGTTGCGTGCTTTGCGCTGTGGCTTTACGCGCCCATCCGCCACTATCCCTTGCTGTATGACGATCTGTTAACCATCCGCCTGGTTAAGGCGTTGAACTACGCCACGGTTTGGCGTCCCAACCCTGACTTTGGCTATTATCGGCCGCTGCTGTTTCTGCCTTACCTTTTTACACACAGCCTGTTTGGCTATTACCCCCCTTCTTTTTTGTATGCCCAAAACCTGGGGTTGCATGCCCTGGCCGCCGCCTTGTTAACGACCCTGGCCTGGCGCCTGTGGCAGCGCTGGCCGCGCGCCCTGGCTGCCGGGCTGTTGTTTGCCAGTTATCCGTTTGCTTACCAGGCGGTAGACGTAGCTGGTAACAACGTCTATCCACTGTTGGTGGTTCTGGTTTTGCTGGCGGGGCACACTTATCTGCAAGCCCTGACCGGGCACAGGGTATGGTGGGTGGTCACGGCCGTGCTCTTCATGTTGACCCTGCTCAGTCACGAACTGGCGGTTTTGTTTGGCGCTTTTGCCGCCCTGATGCAGTGGGCGGCTGCTCAAAGGGTGGAGATTACCCAGTGGCGCTTAAAGCCCGGCCTCCACGCGCTGGTTTTTAATCTTTCCCGGTCCCCGTATCTTCTCTTTTTGGCCAGCGGGCTGTTGTACATTCTCCTCTACCGGTTTTTGCCAACAGCCGAGGCGCTGCCTTCCGCTTCCGACAGCCCGTGGTGGCCAAAAGCGCTGTACTGGGGACAGGCGGCCGGCTACCCGCTGGTCTGGGTGGGGGCGCGCTGGTCTGTTTTTACGGCCGATGTGATTGTGGTCGGCAGCCTGCTGATCATGCTGGCGTGCACGGGGTGGGCGGCGCGCTGGCCGCGTAACCGCCTGGCGCTGCTGTTGGGTTGGGGCTGGTGGGGCATCACGGCCGTGCTTCTCACCCTCACCCTGCCTACCGATTATGTGCTGCATGGCCCTCGCCTGACGTACCTGGGCAGTGTTGGTATCAGTCTGCTGTGGGCGGTATTGTTGGATGCACTTTTTACCTGGCGGCGCGTGGGGCAGATGGTATGGGCGCTGGCATTGGCCGCCATGCTGCTGCCGGGCAGCCTGTTTGTCCGTGGGCGTATGGCCGCGCTGGCAGACCTGGGCACGGTGGTAGACGTGATGGCCAGGCACATGCTGCCCAGGCCGTTGGCCGAAGGTGTCTTGTTTGTCAATTTGCCGGCCTGGTCAGTCCCCGCGCACCCCACCTTTCCTGTAGGCGTAGAAATTGCAGCCCTCATGGGCCATCACCTCTTTGCGGAAGAGTTGGTATGGCATAACCTGAACCAGGTGCGGCCGGTACGGGCCATCGGCATGGCGGGTTTGCAGCGAGACCCTGGCCATCCGTATGGCATCCATGACCAGGCAGAAGATATGGGTGACGTGGCTGCCTGGGCACCGGCCGGTGCCCATGTCTTCATCAGCCAGTTCACCACCGCCGGGGTAGAAGCACAATACACCGGGCATTTCTGGCCGGGCGAGGCGGCCACCAACCATCTGGCGTGGATGGGTGATTACCGGCTTGTGACCGCCACGGCCGTGGCCTGTGAGGATACGCTCACCCTGACCACGACCTGGCAGCTGCCGGCTGCCCCCGCGCCTACCACGTCTCTGTTTGTGCAAGCCCTGGCGGCCGACGGTCGTTTGGTGGGCCAGAACGATGGTCCCCCGCTGAACTTGCCGCCAGAAATGCTGGCGCTGCCTACGGGCTGGCTGGTGACAGACCGGCGCACTGTCTCCCTGGCAGACGCCCCAGCCGCGCTGCTTATCGGCGCCTATGATTACCTGAGTGGTGACCGCTTTCCGGCCACTGATGCCGGGGAACGGCCGTTGCCTGACAATGCCCTCCCCTTGCCCGTAGCTCCTTGCCCTGGTTCTTAAAGGCTCATTCAACAAATTGTGAGCAACATGCGTAAAAGAGAGAGGTTGCCCAAATTTTAAGTTGACCATCTCCTGCTAATTTAAGACAATGCCCTATCCACGCCCGTGAGGGGCAAATAATTATCCTAGAGGTTGCGGAAGTTTACATAAGAGGTTACATACATGAAACGATTAGCAATTTTTACATCCCTATTGAGCCTGACACTGATGATCTTGTTCGCTTTAACGGCGAAACCGGCACCGGCAGCTCAGGCACCCATCCTTGACTATGATTTTGTTGTGGTCAAAGCTTATTATGATGATCTGGAGATGGTGTCTAACCTTACCCATGCCATCGAGCCCTGGGAAATTAACTTTGACAAACAGTACATTGTGCTGGATGTAGACGCTGCTGAATATTGGCAGCTCGAACGCGCTGGGTTTCGCCTGGAAATCGATGAAAAGCTAACGACCGAACTCAACATGCCACGGGCCCCTCTTGCCGGGCAAGGAGGCGGGATTCCTGGTTACCCATGTTACCGTACTGTGGAGGAAACCTATGACACGGCCGCCAACATTGCCACCAACTACCCTGACCTGGCCGAGTGGGTAGACGTAGGTGATTCCTGGGAAAAAGTAACCCCCGGCGGCTTGCCTGGCTATGACATGATGGTGCTGGTGTTGACCAATGAAAACATCCAACGCACCAAGCCCAAACTGTTTATCACCTCGGCCATTCATGCCCGTGAATACACCACGGCCGAGCTGAATACCCGTTTTGCCGAATACCTGGTCACTGGTTATGGCAGTGACGCTGACGCCACCTGGCTGCTGGACAACCATGAAGTTCATCTCATGTTACATGCCAATCCAGACGGCCGTAAACAGGCAGAAACCGGTTTGCTCTGGCGCAAAAACACTAATAACAATTACTGTGCCAACACCAACAATCGGGGGGCTGATCTCAACCGCAACTTCCAATTCCAATGGAACTGTTGTGGTGGTTCTAGCAACAGCCAATGTTCAGATACCTATCATGGGGCCAGCGCTGCTTCGGAGCCGGAAACACAGGCCGTGCAAAATTATTTGTTTGCCAACTTCCAGGACCTGCGAGACCCTCCCATTGGTGCCGCCGCACCGTTAACCACCACGGGCATTTATATTGACATTCACAGCTACAGCCAACTGGTGCTATGGCCTTGGGGATTTGGTAGTATTCCCACTGGCAACGACACCGAACTTGTCACGTTGGGCCGCAAAATGGCTTATTTTAACAATTACACCCCGCAACAGGCCATTGATTTATACGTGACCGATGGCACCACCGATGATTTTGTCTACGGTGAGTTAGGCATCCCTGCGTTCACTTTTGAATTAGGCACCTCCTTTTTCCAGGCATGTGGCACGTTTGAAAACACCATCTTCCCTGATAACCTGGCCGCCCTGGTTTACGCCGCCAAAGCAGTGCGCGAACCATATATCGCCCCCGCCGGGCCAGAGGCGTTGGGTGTGGCCGTATCGACGGCCGCCATAGCTGCTGGCACGCCGGTCACGCTGACCGCCACCCTGAATGATGTCCGCTACAATAACCAGAATGGCACGGAACCCACGCAAAACATTATGGCGGGGGAGTATTACATTGATGTGCCCCCCTGGATTACAGACACAACGCCGGTGGCCCTGCCCATGGCCCCGGCCGATGGCAGTTTTAACACCTCCATTGAAGGTGCCATTGCCGTCATTGATACCACCGGGCTGCCAGACGGCCGTCATACTATCTTTGTGCGCGGCCAGGATGCCAATGGGGTATGGGGTGTCTTTAGTGCCGTCTTACTCTACATTATTGACCCGGCCGTGGCCCCGATCATTGGGGGTGAAGTGACTGCCGCTGACAGCGGCCTGCCGCTGGCGGCCACCATCACGGCTAACACGATTTTCCAGACCACCAACAACCCCGGCACCGGCGTTTACCAGATGCAGGTTATCAGTGATACGTATACGATCACGGCCGTGCCTACTGATCCGAACTATGCCCCCAATACCGTCACCGGCATCGTCGCCCAAAACGGCCAGACCATTCAGCAAGATTTCCAGCTTTACCCCTACTGCGACGTTTTCTTTGATGATGTTGAATCCGGCGTCAATGGCTGGACGGCACAGTCTCCCTGGGCCATCACCACAGAGGCCGCGCACAGCCCCACCCATTCCTGGACAGACAGCCCCGGCAGTAATTATGCCAATAACCGCAACGTGGCTATCACCTCACCTGTGTTTGACCTGACGGGGTATGAAAATGTGACGCTTGACTACTGGCAAATCTGTGACACGGAAGCGGGTTATGACTACTGCCGGGTAGAAATCTCCAGCGATGGCGGTGCTAATTGGAGTGAAGTGATCAACTTTGACGGGCCGCATACCCAATGGGAAGAAATCAGCCTGCCCCTGCCGGCGCTGGACGGCCTGGCAAACGCCCGCATTCGCTTCCGCTTTACTTCTGATGGATCCATCACCGATGACGGCTGGCATGTGGATGACATTCGGCTGCGCGCCGCCGGCCCCAATTGTGTGGATAATGTGGCGCCCAACGCGGCTTTTACCTCTTCCAGCCCAGATGCTCTAGGGGACGCCACCACGTTTACCAATCAATCTACGGGCACAGACCTGACCTTTACCTGGGACTTTGGCGATGGCGCCACCAGTACTGACCCTAACCCCAGCCACACCTACGGCGCCGCCGGCAGCTACACGGTGACACTCACAGCCACCAATAACCTGGGCAGTGATGTGGCCACCGGTGTGGTGGACATTTTAGCGGCACCGCAAGCCAGCTTTACCTCATCCAGCCCCACAGAGTTGGGCAGCAGCACGGTTTTCACCAACACGTCTACCGGTGATGCCCTGTCTTATTTGTGGGACTTTGGCGATGGCGCTACCAGCACGGCCGTGAACCCCAGCCATACCTATGCCACCACCGACACTTTCACAGTGACGCTGACGGTGAGCAACGCGGTGGGCGGGGACACGGCCGTAGGGCTTGTCCAGGTCATCCCACCTGGCGGCACCAGCGGCTACGTCATTTACCTACCCGTCATCACCGCTGCCCTGCCAGAAGAATAATCTATCTAAAGGGGCGACACGCTTCTTTAGGCGTGTCGCCCCTTTCCGCAAAGTGTCAAGCATGTGATGGAATCAATAGATGAGGTAAGTCTTACGGCTATTTTACAAGGTAATGTCAATGGATTTTCAGATTTTGCCCAACGCTGTTCTCAGTTCTATATTGGAGAGACAATAAACAAAGAGCTACCGCGTATTTGGACGCCATGGGGAAGTATCAGGGGCAGATGCGAGAGTTTTGAAAGTTACGTGTTGAATGTGCCGGATGTCGAATTACGGGAGATGTTACTGATTCTTATACAAGAATTGAGGAAGCTGGACGACCTGAATGAACGTTGGGCCGAGGCTTTTGTTCAGTTTTTTGAGATGCCTATGCCCGAAAACTATCAGGAGTGGGAAAAGTTCCGACGTAAGATAGACCGGTACCGCAAGGCGAATGGACCAGGCTGGCTGGCTGTGCCGGTGTGCCGGCAGCTGGCCGCGCAAACCCAACAGGTCGTCGCGGCCATTGCGCAGTTTAAGCCACACATTGACCAGAAGCTGTCTCAGTTGTACGGGCACATCCTCATCACCGATGAGGAATTTGGTGACCAGCGCGCTAAAGACCTGATCGATGAGGCTGAAGGCGAGCTTGATCATCACAAAGCCATCAACATGCTGAAACGCGCCCTGCGCTATGGGCAAACGGGCATTCAGGCCAGCAAAGCCTATATGTACCTGGGGATGCGCTACGAAGACCTGGGGGACGCAGACCAGGCCATTGCCCATTATTCCCAGGCGCTGGCGGCCTGGGAACCCTTTGCCCTGCTTTATTTTTGGCGGGGCCAGCTCTATTATCAGCGAGGGCAATGGCCGGAAGCAAAAGATGACCTGGAAAAAGCAGTGGCCGGAGACCTGTCTTCTCCGGAGGATGAACAGGCCAGGGAATACCTGGCAGATATAGACAAACGCCTGCAGGCTTAAAACTTGCCGGCAGCCGCGGGCGATTGTTACCTGGTCCCTGGACTATATACCTTCGATGGGCCATGTTAAGCCAGGGAAATATCTGTTTGCGGGAAATCTTCACCTACACAAAGCCCTCTACGGCACTGGCGTGCCCAACCCGGCCGTAATACGGGAGAAGACGTTGCCAATTTGCGGTCCCAACAGCGTTAATATGGCAATAGTAACGATGGGAATCACACACACGACGGCCACCACCCCGACAATGGCCACAACGGCGGCCGTATCCATGCCGCTTGATTGGGTAATGATCTCACCATCGGGCCCCACCACGGTTTTTGTGGCCCCGGCAAACAACCCCCGGTTGGTAATAAACCAGTAGAGAATATACCCAGTGATGGCCAGGCCCACGCCCGAACCACAGAGCAGAGAAATGGGATCCGTGCCCTCCGTAGTTAGCAAAAGGCCTGACAGCAGGCTGAGAAGATAGAGGACGGCCGCTAACGAATGCAGGATGATGACGATCCACCAGCCCCACAGGCGCATCTTCCAGACGCCAATGCCGGTAACAATGGGGATAAGGGCCATCAGGCCCAGGCACACGGACGCAAACAGGCTAAAAACGGCCGTATCCTGATTACCTAAGCCGCTGACAAACACAAATAAGGCACCCACAATATAAACGGCACTCCCAAGCCATTGCAAGACGGCGTAAACCGTGGCACAGCCAGGCCGGTCAACCGGTTGATCATACACATTCATGGAATTCCCTCCTTTGATTTTCATAAAAATCACCAGCACGACAACAGACCGCATGGTAGCACACAACGCTGTTTACCTCAAGCCCCATCATCAATAGGCGTGGCAATGGGAGACGTGTCAATCTGTTATGCGCATGTTTAGCCCGATTGCGTCGCCCTTACCCATATGTCACTGGCTGGATAGACACCTGCCGGGTATGATCACCCCATGTACTGGCATGCAAAATGGGCAGGCAGACTGCCCTCGCCGGGCAAAATGCGCCGCTGGCGGTGAACGCCCTGTTGGCCCTGGCCCTGCTGCTGAGTGCAGCCGGCATGTTTTTGCTGGCCGCCGCCCCTGGTTTCCACGGTAATGCCCCGCTTTATTCGTAAGCAAGCGTTTCGTGAATACTGATGGATGATGCTCGATGAGCAGGTAATAATGTGGCTATAATAGACAACAAGATAATAGTGAATAACCACATAAACACGCCAGCTATAGAAAAACGATAAGTCAAAGGCGCTTCAAGCAGGGCTAAACCAACTTGTTCGCTGATTACCCAGCTAATAGGCAGCGCAAATATGACCCCAAACCCCCAGCTGATTATGCTGATGATAACACCTTCTATGATAACAATTTGCCGAATAACCCCATTTGATGCCCCGATAGAACGCAAGATGCCAATTTCTTTCGTTCTTTCGAGAACATTAATGGTCATTGTTCCTATCAGCCCTAATGCCCCAACAAAAGCTAGTAGGGCCGCCATAATTGATAAAAAAATGATAATCGGTGTAAACTCGTTGGTTAATCTTTCTTTTTTGTCTGTGATTGTTTCGCTTGTTTCTACATTCAAGTTTTGGGATGGCAAGTATTGTTCCAGTTGATTTTTAACGCTGTCTTGAAATTCTGGGGAATGATTTGTGGTCACAATCTGCAGGCGATTTGCTTTATTTACTTGCCGTAATGCTTGGGATAAATCATCAAATGAAGTATAAGCAGTTGGTTCAGTCAAAGGGCCATTTAATAAACCAACAATCTCCCACCTGGTTTCTCTTTGCTCCATTTTAAGCGTAATTGTATCCCCGACTTTGAGGTCAGGTTCAAACTTTAGCAATAGAGAGTTAATAACAATTGCGTTTTTATCATCTGGCTGAAGCCATCTCCCTTCAATCAATGTGGGTTGCAACAGACTTGTGTTTTCATAGAGCCCAATAACAATAAAATCATTCCCTTCCCGGTTATTTGTCCTGAGACGGCGGGCTCTCTCTATAATCCATGATTCGGCGGTCTCAATACCGCCTATCTTAGGCAATACATCATTTAATTTATCAATTCGTTGCGATTGTTGCAGGGTAACTTCTACATCATATCCCCAATATTGGGAGGCAACATCCAATGTTTTGAGCGTAGATGCCCGGACAGTGAAGATAGCCATAAACAGTGCCCCGCTCAGGGTAAGCGCCGTTAATGTTAGGACCAAGCGCCCTTTGCGGCGGAATGTGTTTCTGAGAGACAACAACAACGGCCGTGATAAACTCCGAATATTACTGATCAACTTATCAATGATGCTGTTGCCAAAATCTGAACCTTCTGTTATGCCATAAGAAGAAATAGCCTCCCGAATAGTAATCCGTGTACCAGCGTAAATGGGGCTTAGGGCTGCTAATAATGGGACCAACAAACCAATTGTCAATTGAACGATTAAGACATTGTTGGGGTAACTGTACGTAAGAATATCAAAATTAATTAGTTGACCAACATAACCAGAAGCAATGCGGGCGGCATAGGCAGCCAGAGGCACACCCAAAATCAGTGCACCTATACAAAAAACAAGGATCATACAAAGGTACATTACAACGATTTGTTTTGTTGTGCCGCCAATTGCTTTAATGACACCAATTTCGCGTATTTGCTGAGTCAAAATCGCGGTGATGGTGTTTGTTAGTAAAAACATGCTGGAAAAGAGGGATAATACGCCTAATGCACCTAAAACAAGCACAATCGCTTGTATGACAGAGATTTCAGGATGCTGTCCAGGATTAGGTGAAATATAAACTTCGTTTACGTCGTATCCTAAATTTTCTATTTTGTCAGAAACAACATCAACAATGTCTTCAATATGATCTTGGTCTGTTTGATCGCCAGCGACAATAATGTGTAATTGTTCAAAGGTACGTGGGTAATCAAGCCATTCTAAGGTATCAAATGTCACATAGCCATAGGCTCGGCCTCGGATCTCTGCGGAAACTTGATTAATGTCATAGACTGTGCCCGCAATGGGTAATGCTCGTTCCAATCCTTCAGAGGTACGCACTTTAATGGGTTCGCCAAGGGCTTTATCAACAAAATTTAGAGAGGCGCGTTCAATCAATATCTCGCGATCTGGCGGGGGCCATGCACCTTGTACTGGGGTTATAAGATTGGTGTCAATTTCATTGTAATCGGCCAAAGCATATACTTCCAGATTTTCCCACTCATTGGGAGCTGTTTCAAAGCGTAAGAAAACACGTCGACGCGCATCGACCGCAACAACTTCTGGCATGTTCTCAACGGCAAATACAAGTTCTTCATCAAAAGGAGGGTTTGTGAAAATTACGGCACTTGAGGGATTGACCACTTGATAGCTGGTATTCATATCCTGGATCAAGATATAGCGAGCATTAAGCACTAACCCCACAGCAAATACACCAATCGCAATAGATAGTATGACCAGCAAGGTGCGTGTTTTATTTTTCCACAATTCGCGTAAGACTTTGCGCCATCTAGGACTAATTCGCATAAAGCTAAATCCTTTTGTTCTGTTTGATAGGTAATCGGCAACAATCATTCAGAAATAAAATCGCTTTAGGCGTTGCCGATTCCTCGAGGAAACCGCAAAAACATGGTGCGATAGATTTGCGAAAACTTTTTGCGGTTTACCTGTTATCTTAGTGTTCTCAGCACCTTACGAATATCATGTTGTAAAACTTGCAAGAATAAATCTTTAGCATTATGGATGAAGAAATGACCATTGGGTAATGTGCGTAATGTGAACTGGCCTGTTGTTTCTTTTTGCCATTCTGTTACATCTTCATAGGTCATTAAATCATCTTGAGCCCCACGAAATGCAGAAATCTGGCATGTAAGTGGTTGATGATTTGTGTATAGATAGTTCTCATTGATCTGGAAATCAGCTCTTAGTACTGGCAATACAAGTTCCATGAATTCTTTGTCTTGCAATATTCTTTGGGGCGTGCCGTCAAATTTGCTTAACTGCTCAACAAAAGCAGCGTCAGGCAATTGGTGCATGGGAGGATCGCGTTTGTCTTTCACTGTAGGGGCTACCCGGGCGGCCACAAACAACGCTTCTGGCGTTTTGCCGTATTCTGTCTGAACCACATGGGCAAGTTCATACGCTAAAATGGCGCCTAAACTATAGCCAAAGAGTGCAAACGGTTTATCGAGCAAGGGCGAAATTTCTTGCTTAACTTCGTCTATGACTGGTTGCCAGGATGTAAACGGCCGTTCCCTGAATCGATTTTCGTGGCCAGGCAGTTGAATCGCATAAATGTTAACATCGCTGCCTAAAACATTTGTCCATGTCCGATAAGTAGAGGCCCCGCCGCCAGCATAAGGAAAACAGAACAAATTCAATTTTGCATGAGGCGTTGCGTTGGCTTGTATAATCCATTTCATAAGTCAATTAACTTGTTATTATTAATCAATAGTCAGTAATCCTTGTAATGGCACGCGCTCAAATAAGATGAAGCCCATTTTGTTTTGCGTGTTGCTCAACACGTCGCAACAAATATAAAGAAACGGCCGTGAACACAACGCCAAATGTAATAATAATAATCCATTCATAAAAAACAGGGATAATCGTGTTCCATTGTCCGCCAAAACTATAATATCGAATCAAATCATAGCCCCACGTAAATGGCAACATGTAGGCTAAGTATTGAATAACAGCAGGAAACGCAGTGACAGGAAAGTAAGCCCCGGCGAGTAATTCAAACGAAATATTGAGTACCTCTGCAATTGAGTTGACTTGTCGCCATAATAACCCTAATAAAGAAATCATAATCCCCATGGCGACAAGCGTAACAAGCACAGTCAGGCAGACAAGTAACACCATCAGCATATCTTGAATTGATGCGTTCGATGCAAATACAAGCACAAGGTAAAGGGGTAAAAACACAACTAACCCAAGAATAGCCTCCGCAAGAATGGTGCCCGCATAGTAAGCATATCGGGAGATTGGGTTACTATATAAAAATTCCAGGGTACCATTATACAAATCTCGATTGACTGAATTGATAGGCGTCCATAATGCTGTGCGTATAAACACAAACAACAAGAGTGCCCCTTGAAAGAAAATAAATAAATCCAGGTTAGTCATATCACGGCCAACCGTCTCTTCCCCATTTAAAGAAATAAGACTGGACAAGAGCAAGAAAAACAAAACTCTGACACCCAATTGGACAAAATTGCCGATGAGGTTGGGTAAATATCGAATCGCAACGCGTAAATCTTTAGACACCGTGGCCTTTAACGTTATCCATGGCGTTACCGGTCGGGCCATACTTTGTGCTTCAATTGATTGCATAATAGTCTCTCTATTTTTCGAATTTACTGTTTAACTGCCCAACATGATGAATAAAGGCATCTTCCAATGACACGGTATGATGGCGGAATTGTGTGCGTGTATTTGATTCACGCAACAGTCGTATAATGACTTCTGTCCCTTCAAATACATCGGACAAGCCAAATGAATACCAATCCGGGTCCCGTTCTAGCGTGCATTCTACGGTTGGTAAGGCCATGATTTGTGCATATAAGGCAGGTGATATTTGTTCACGTTTTAATTCTATAAATTCAGAAGCACCTACTGCTTCCTTTAATGTTTCGGGCGATCCTTGTACTTCTATTGAACCGTTATGAATCAGCGCGACTTCATCAGCCATTTCATCTACTTCTGAGAGGATATGAGATGTTAATAAAAGTGTTTTACCTTTTTGTTTCACATATGAATGTAGGAAAGTTCTGATTTTTTTACTAATAATGGGATCAAGCCCCTTTGTTGGTTCGTCTAAATAAATAATGGGTGGATCATGTAACAATGCGCGTATGATCACAACGGTTTGCTTTTGCCCTCCTGATAAATGCATGAAAAGCTTATCCAGGTTCTTTTCAAAATCGAAATATTCTGTGAATTGATCGATTTGGGCAGCAATCGTCTTACGGTCTAGTCCACGCAGTGTGCCGAAGAAATGCAAATTTTCTCTAACAGTAAGGCGGGCATAAGCGGACCGATCTGTATCTTGCCCAACATATCCAAACAAATGACGTATTCTATATTCATCCTTATCCAGATCATGGCCTAACACCATCACTGTACCGGACGTTTTAATCAATAAGGTCGCTAAAATTTTGATAAACGTTGTTTTGCCCGCCCCATTAGGGCCTAATAACGCCAAGATATTGCCCTGACGAAGATCAAGGTTTACATTTTTGAGCGCAACAGCATCGCCATATTTTTTACTAATGTTTCTTGCCGAAAGATAAATTGTCATATCTGTTTCACCTGATTAAGTACTCTGTTAAAGAAATTTTATGGCCTTTTGTTGGGGCAGGCCTTGTACCTGCCCCCCGCTCAGGGTGACCACCAGGGCCGACCCTACAAAAGTGCAAATATTTAGGTTACAGTGTGTAGGTAAACTGCGAAAAGTTTTCAGATGTAAAAAGAGGCGTTTTCTCGCGGTTTCCTAGAGGAATCGGCAACGCCTCAAGCGATTTTATGTCTGAATTATTGTTGCCGATTACCAAGCTGCGTGTTTATGGCTTTTGCCAAATCTTGAACATAGGGAGCTTGCAACATCGAAAAATGATTGCCCGTGACCGTAACACAATGAATTGTGCCGCGAATAAGTGATTGCCAGCCCAAATAATCATCTTCATAGAGCTGCGCAATCTCTGGGGGAATAGGATCGGGACGAATTTGCGCTGCTTTGAATAAATGGAGTGTGTGCGTCAGCGGTTTTGCTTGTGCAGGATAAGCATCGATCGCCTTATGAATCGCTTTTTGTATAGCAAACAAGTTTTGGATATAAGCTTCATCTGTCGATGCTGGCAAAATATGATGTTCCTTTAATGCTTGTATGAATGTTTTTTCAACGGTTTCATTGGTGTTATCGCCTGCCTCCAATTCAAGGGAAACATTAAATAGTTTTTCAATGATGCCCATTGTTTCAGCTACCATATCGATTGTTTGGTAGTGCTCATGATGTGGTTTGTAAACGGGTGCGACCATATCTAGTATCATGAGGTGAACTTCTTTGTTTTGTGCGGTGAGTTGGTGCGCCATTTCAAAGGCAATGAGCCCACCAAAAGAGTGCCCACAGAGTATATAAGGCCCTTCATGATAGCGTTGTATATGGTCAAGATAATGGGCAGCTAATTCTGGTACTGCAGGCAGAGGTGACGGAGTGCCATCAATTCCTGGCATTTGTAGGGCGTAAACAGGTCTGTCTACCGCTAAAGTTTGGGTGAGTCTATAGAACTGATGGGGGGTAACAGGTGTACTGTTGATGAAAAACAGAGGGGATTGTGAACCTTCTGCTTGCAATGTAACAAGTGGCGACCATTCTACGGGCCCATCGGTCAATTGTTGCTGCTGAATGATTGCTGCTATTCCAGCGATGGTTGGGTTTTGAAAGAATGTTGCTACAGGCACACGATAGTCAAAAAACTCCTGCATCTCAGCGATAAGACGAATGGCCAGAAGTGAGTGTCCATTCAAGTGGAAAAAATCATCATCGATACTGATAGGAGAAAAGCCCAACAGTTTTTCCCATATAAACAGCATTTGCTTTTCGACATCGTTTCTGGGTGGAATGTATGGTTTTTGACGTTGCGCGACGCTGATTTGGTGTTTGGGTTCAGGCAAAGCGCGGCGGTTAATTTTACCATTAGCGGTTAGTGGTATTTTCTTTAGGATAGTCAATGTAGCGGGCATCATATAATCCGGTAAATATTTTTTGAGGTGCTGCTGCACGCGGTCAAGGATGAGTTTTTGGCCGACTTCAGCCACAAGGTAGGCCGCTAAGTAATTTTGCTGATTTTTATCTTTTCGGACGACCAAGACACATTCTTTGACGGTGGGGTGTTCAGCTATTCTTGTTTCGATTTCCCCCAATTCTATACGGAATCCCCGAATTTTTACTTGAAAATCGGCCCGCCCCAAGAATTCGATGTTCCCATCGGGTAAATATCGGCCTAAATCACCCGTTTTGTATAAACGGCCGTTTTCCACAAACGGATCGGCTATAAATACAGCTTCTGTTCTGGCAGCATCATTTAAATAGCCACACCCAACACCCACACCACCCACCCAGATGTGTCCCGTTACACCGACAGGAACAGGCTGCATAAATGCATCCAAGATATGAATTTGCATATTGGCAATTGGCCGACCTATCGGCATATTGATAATATGTTCCGGCGGGGCAGAATTAATGAAATAATGGGTCACGTCATCCGAGCATTCTGTAGGACCATAGGCATTTACTAAAGGAATGTCAGGGAAATGGGCAAACCACGCGCGTACCAGTTCCGGAGGTAGTGCTTCCCCTGTGGGAATTTGCCAGCGTAAATGAGATAAATTGAGCTTGTTATCTTGTCGCTGCACTTCCTGCAAAAGGACACGCATCAAGGAGGGAACAACCTCCATAACCGTAATGCGTTCTTCAACAAGACGGTTGATTAAAACGGCCGGATCACGTACAACAAGATCGTTAAATATATGCACACGTCCACCTAACAATAGGACGGCTAAAAATTGCCAAACAGATATATCAAAACATTGTGATGCTGTTTGTGCCATCCGGTCTTCATCATTCATAACCAAATCAGTGATTTTGGCATATAAATGATTAATCATCCCTTTTTGCTGAACCATCGCCCCTTTGGGTTTCCCTGTCGACCCTGACGTGAAAATGACATAGGCCAAATCATCTGGTGTACAGTGCACCGGCAAATTAGGCTTCGGTGTGTCATCGATTTCTATCTCTTGCAACAGTATTTGCTTATCGGCCTCAGCTAACGCTTCGGTAAGGAGTGCTTCAAACGCTTTTTGATGGAGAATAACTGTCGGTTGGCTTTGGGTAAGAATTTGAACAATACGTGTCGGTGGATAATGGGGATCAAGTGGCAAATACGCTCCCCCCGCTTTAAATGTCGCCAGGATAGCGACAAGCAAATCAATGCTTCTTTCTGCCAGCAACGCTACGATTGAATTAGCCTGTACACCGTGCGCAGTTAAAATGTGAGCTAATTGATTGGACATATTGTTTAGCTGGGCATAGGTCCATGTTTGCGCCCCATCTTGAACAGCGATCTTGTTGGGTGTTTTTTCGACCTGATTTTCAAATAAGGTTGGAAAAACTTGGTCAAGCGGGAATGATTGGTGTGTATTATTCCAGCCAGATAGCAGCTGTGTTTCCTGGTCTGTCAGCATAGGCAAATGCATGATGGGTGTGTTCGGATCAGCAATGCCCGCCGCAAGTAAGTTTTCCAAATGTTTGGCCATGCGCTCGATGGTTGTCGGCTCAAAAAGATCGCTGTTATATTCCCATAAGCCTTGAACACGGCCGTCTATTTCTTCCATATAAAGCGACAAATCAAATTTTGCTGTATTGGTATGTACAAACAAAGGCTCTACTTCTAACCCCGGCAGTTTCAGAGGCTTTTTGGGCGCATTTTGCCAAATGAACAGTGTTTGAAAAATGGGCGTGCGGCTAGGATCTCTCGCCTGTTCTTCTGCTAAAAAATCAAACGGTAAATCCTGGTGTGCATAAGCATCGATGGCTGTCTTGCTGACACGCTTTACTAAATCCTTAAAAGAAGGCTGGCCGGAAAGATCTGTACGCATAACTAGATTGTTGACAAAAAACCCGATAAGTGGCTCTAACTGTCGATGATTACGATTGGCAATCAAAGAACCAATCGCAATATCTTCTTGACTGGTATAGCGGTGCAATAATGTTTTGAAACCGGCTAACAACGTCATGAAAATTGTCACATCATGCGTTTGACTGAAGGATTTAATCTGTTGGGTTAACGCTTTTGAAAGAGCGATACGTTTGACCGCGCCTCTCATGCTTTGAACAGGGGGGTGGGGGCGATCTGTCGGTAATTGAAGCACGGGTAAATCGGCAATTTGTTGATGCCAATAATTCAGCAGCTTATCCAGCTTCTCGCCTTGTATTTGTTGGCGCTGCCAGGCAGAAAAATCGGCATATTGAATGTCGAGTTTGGGCAAAGGGGAGGGTTGTCCATTGGAAAAAGCCATATATAAACGTATAAGTTCTTCGGTAAAGACACCAATCGACCAGCCATCACAGGCAATATGATGAAAGGTTAGAACAACAATATATGTATCATTCTCCAGTTGGATAACACGTACACGCCAGGGCAACTCTGTTGCTAAATAAAAAGGGGTTTCAATTTCTTGTTTAATGATCTGGTCAAGGCGATCCTGTTTTCCTTGATCGTTAGGGATCGTTTCTAAATGATCAACAAGAAGTTCAAACGAAAATTCTTGTTGAATGGTTTGAACAGGCCCGTTTTTGCCAATATGGAATGTCGTCCGCAAAACTTCATGTCGATTAACAATTTCAACAAAACTTTTCTCCAGAGCATCCAGATCAATCTCGCCTGTCAAACGGACAATTTGCGGCTCATTATAAGCAGAACTATGCTCGTCTAACTGATGAAGCAGCCATAGACGTTGTTGTGAAAAAGAGAGCGGTGATTCTTGTGTTAAATCTCGTCTAGAAATCGTATCGTCGTTCTGCTCTAATAATTCTTGTACCTCACCAGACAGTTTTTTCTCTAATAAAGCCTGTTTTGTGACTGATAATTGCGCCAGTTTTGCTTGTAAAGCCTCTTTACTATACATGGTTCCTCCTGAAGATAGTCATCACAGGAATACAAAAGGGCTCGCACTGAAGACGATTTGGGGTTCCAGTTAATTTCTGGATATAGGAAATAATTGGTTAAACCCAACTCTTGTAATTTGTTCATCGCAGTGACATGTTCGTTTTGCTGGATAACGAGTGAATGTGTGTTTATTCCTTTGTGCATATTTACATAATGTCTAGCACTTCGTTTTCCGACAAACCTGCCAGTTGATCAATGATTTTCATCTGAATAGCAATCGCTAAGGATTCAACTGTGGGTGCCTCAAACAAGATAGGCAGTGGTAAATTGACTTGAAGAGTTTGCCGTATCCGTGAGATCAATTGTGTTCCTAACAAGGAATTCCCACCTAATTCCAGGAAATTATCATGAAGGCCAATCGGTTCTATGCCCAAAACCTCCTGCCAGATGTTTGTTATGCGTTTTTCAATGTCGTTTGTTGGGGCGGCATATGGCGTTGGTAATTTTGGGCGGGCATGAACCGCTTTTTTCGTTACTACCGATAGCTGCCTTACCCATTGATCCAGGCGCGCTTGTAATGTACCGGTCGATACGATGAGTTGGGGCACTTGTAAATGGCTCAAGGCGTATTCTACTGCTTTCACCCCTTCTGCAGGCAGCATTTCAAAATCAGCAACTGTACGCCCTAGCAGATCATGCTGCCCAACTTGAATTTGCCATGTATCCCAGTTAACGGCCGTCCATAAAGAATCATGGTTCATATTATGCTGATGGGTAAACGTATCCAGAAAGGTGTTCACCCCAGCATAAGCAGCAAATCCTAACCCGCCGAGAACAGAAGATAACGACGAGAAAACGAGGCAAAAAT
This sequence comes from Ardenticatenaceae bacterium, assembly GCA_011525915.1. Classification (GTDB taxonomy): domain Bacteria; phylum Chloroflexota; class Anaerolineae; order Promineifilales; family Promineifilaceae; genus CAADGU01. The sequence continues at coordinate 76,638 of WYBM01000003.1, forward strand.
CAATCGGTTTATGCGCAAAAACTTGTGCAAGCGCGTAAGTTGTATATGCCTTCGATTGGAAATGGGCATCACATTGCGCCACCGTCAGTTGGGCAATGGGATTAAAATATGCATCTCCGGAAACCCCAGCAACATGCAAAATGCCATTAATTGCCCCAAATGTCATTTCAGCCTGGGCCACAGCATTTTGCAAAGAATCAACTTGAGCCACATCGGCTTGCAGCACAAGAATCTCAGCACCGTAATCGAGACATTTTTGTAACCGCCTGATTTTGCGGCTGATATAGTTATGCGTAGCATGCTGCGCCAGCCATTCACCCCAGTTGGCGAGCGCTGGAAAATCCGAACGACCCAGTAAAACGATTTTTGCTTGATATGTTTTAGCTAAATATTCACATAAAATCAGCCCAATACCACCTAGCCCACCGGGCAATAAATAGACCCCGTGCGACTGTAAAGGCATCGCTTGCGGTTTGGGCAAGGGTTGTTCTGTAAAGGTTTGTTCCCACCGCATAGAACCACGGTAAGCGATGGTTAACGGCGATTTGTTTGTAGATGACAGCTCTTGGTAAAGTTGGTTGATCAGACGTTTTTGCTGCCAGGCTGGCTGCCCGATAGAGAGAGCCAAATCAATGTGTTGACATTCAATGTGCAAGTTTTCCTGGGGAATGACACGGCACAGGCCTGCCGTTGTGGCGTAAGCTGGCTCTAATTGTTCAGTATGGGTTACAACCTGGGTATTTGCGGTCATAACATATAAGCTAAATTTCCCGTCAACGATTCTGTTACTTAAAACCTGTGCCAGTGTGCGCACACTATGAAAACCGTATCGTTGGGCATAATCGAATCGTTCTTTTGTTTGCAAGTCATCTGGCAAGGGCATCAGTGACCACATATGAATAATATGGGTCAGGGTTGAAGGAAGATCGTCAAATAATTGTTTGTAATGTGACGCTTGTTGGGGATGTATCTGATAGGTTTGGGTTGCTTGATCTGCTGTAAATTCGTTCCCAGCAACAACCCGATAAACACGATGGTGATGACGTTCTAACTCCTGTGCGAGGTGCTCACCGATTGTAGGATCAACAAACACAAGGTAAGTTTGGGGTTCGTTTGTGTGGGTGGCGAACAACGGCCGTTGCTGCCATGTTGGCAAGTAGAACCAATCACTGATGTTCGCTTTTTTACCGTGATCATGGCTGCTCGGTCTATTTTCTTGGGGGGCATCTAACCAATAGGTTTGTTTCTCGAATGGGTAGGTTGGCAGGGGCAGCCGATAAATTTCTTTCCCTTCATGATGCAACTGCCAATGAATGTCAACCCCCCCTAACCATAATTGGCCCATGCTCAAGAGAAGATCGTTTGCCTGCAATGATGTGATGCCGTGAAAAGGATTCTTTATGGTGTCCTTCGTTTGAAGGAGTGTGTTCCATTCTTCGCCCATGGCAAGCAAGTAGGTTTCGTCATGAGCGGTAACCAGATCAAGGAGCGAAAGGGCAGTTTGATTTGTTTGTAAAATTGCGCCCCAATCATTTTCTGATAGTGTTGATTGCCCGGCTTTGACGTATTGATTCAATGTGGCTGAGAGGTAATCTTTGTGTGGTACTTCCATAACGACACTTTTTTGAGCGCCAGCCAGGTAGGTAAGCAGGTTGTCTATTGACAGTCCGCCGGCTAAACAAACGGCCGTGTATTCGCCCAACCCATACCCCCCATATGCTGTAATCGTCACACCTTGTTGTTCATACAAGTTCGCTATCAAGAATTGGTTGAGCACCACGGCCATATTTTGCAGAGAATCAGCCAGCGAAGACAATGCCTTCTCGCCCATCATGAAGGGGCGTAAATCTTGGTGGGTCAGATTGGCAGCCATTTCATGGCACTCATCAACCAGTGCTTGAAAACGGGGATTTGTTCTATAGATGTCAATGAGGGGGATGATGGTGTTGGCGAGTAAGAGGGACAACGGCCGTTGTCGATTAAGCTGCACCTGGGATCGCACACGATCCGTGTTCATGGCAGATAACTGCCGTGCAACATCGGCCGTTCCCTGCCCCACAACAATGCGTCGATGATTAAACTCAGCCCGCCCGATTTGTAATGTATAGGCAATGTCGGCTAAGGTGGCATCTGGGTTTTCTTGCAAGAAATCAGTTAATCGATAGCTCATGCGCTCCAAGGCATCATCGCTTTTGGCTGATAAAATGAGTAATTGTGGTTGTTCATTGGCTTTTCTGGATGATGCCGTCGTTGGCGCTTCTTCCATGACAAAATGTACGTTTGTGCCGCCAAGCCCAAAAGAACTAATACCCGCCCGTCGTTTTTGGCCATTTTGACATGACCATTTTGTCAATGTGGTGTTGACATAAAATGGCGTCTTCGCTAAATTAAGGTCTGGGTTGGCTTGTCGAAAGTTAAGGCTGGGTGGCAGTTGCCCATGCTTAAGAGACAAGGCTGTTTTGATCATCCCCGCAACCCCGGAGGCTCGATCCAAATGCCCAATGTTCGGTTTTAGTGAGCCAATCGCGCAAAATTGCGTTCGATCTGTTTCCATTTGGAACGCTTTAATCATCGCCGACAGCTCAACTGAATCGCCCAAGGGAGTTGCTGTGCCATGAGCTTCAATGTACCCAATCGTTTCAGCCGGAACACCGGCAACTGATAATGCTTCCGTGATGACTTCTGTTTGACCATCCAGTCCTGGTGCCGTATACCCAACCTTCACAATGCCATCATTGTTCATGGATGAGCCACGAATCACAGCGTAAACATGGTCTTTATCTTCCATGGCGTCAGCTAATCGTTTGAGGGTGATGACGCCAACACCATTGCCCATGACACTGCCATTTGCTTCCATGTCAAATGTACGGCATACGCCATCTGGGGAAACAATGCCGCCCTCCTCATATAAATAGCCTGCTTTCTGGGGAATTGTGATGGCAACGCCCCCTGCCAGCACCAAATCACACTCGTAGTTAAGTAAACTTTGGCAGCCTAAATGAATGGCCACCGCAGATGTTGAGCAAAATGTTTGCACAGCGACGCTTGGCCCCTTCAAATTTAATTTATAAGACACAGTTGAAGACAACGAGTCTCGTTCGTTACCAATCGCCACATGAAGTTTATCAACCACAGTATACGCATCTTGTTGCGGAAGCAGGTTGTTGAGGAGGTAATTACAAAAGCCAGAACCACCGAATACCCCGATTAAGCCTGAGAATTTGTGGGGATCACAACTGGCATCTTCTAAGGCTTCCCAAGCACACTCTAAAAAGAGCCGATGTTGCGGATCCATCAATTGGGCTTCGCGCGGCGTGTACCCAAAGAATGCCGCATCGAACTTTTCGAGGTCATTGATAATGGTGCCCGCTTTTACGTAGTCTTGATGGTTTAACAGTTTATCGGGCACCCCTGCTTCTCTTAGTTCTTCTTCACTGAATGTTTGAATAGAAATTTTTCCATCTCGCAAATTTTGCCAATATTGCGTGACAGTATCCGCACCGGGAAATCGGCCAGACATCCCAATAATGGCGATTGCTGTTTCTGGTGGGTAATTTAACATACGTGATAAAACCTCATGTGGCGTTAGACATTTTGCTCTCGTTTACGAGCAAGTGCTTCTTGTCGTTTGTCGTCCCGTGATGTCTCGTCCTGATCTGAAGCCACATCGTGGGATATTTTTGGGGTACCGTTTTCGCTCAAGATGATCTTTACCAGGTCGTAAACAGTTGGCGCTTCATAAAGGATATAAACCGGCAAGTTATCTATTTCCATTACCTGACGAATCCGCGTAATCATATCAACCCCAAGCAGCGAATTTCCCCCCAGATCAAAGAAGTTATCATAAATACCCACTTCTTCGATGCCTAAAAGATCACCCCAGATGGTGGCGATATGTTCTTCCTCTGGTGTGCGCGGCGGGGTATAAGGAACGCCAAGTGTCGGCCGTGGATGTTTTGGTACATATTGCCGATAGAGTTGAATTTTTTTCAGGATAGCGGCAATCGAGAAATCTTTGCTGCCGGCCACCATTTGGTTGAAATCCTGTGTAGAGACGATGGTGTGGGGCAAATACCAGGAGAGGAGTCGACGCAAGGCTTCACACCCTTCTTCCATAGAGATGCCAAACTCTCGTCGTTTTGCTTTGAAAAAAATTTGGGCTTCTGGGGGAAACCCTTCTAACCCTGCTTGCCAGGCGTCCCAATGCCATTCTCCCCAACCGATGGTGATGGTGGTGCCGTGTTGGTCATGGTAGCGTCGGGCAAATGCGTCTAAAAAGGCATTGGCGGCACAATAATCAATTTGCCCTGGCCCACCACCGGTAATGGCACTCATGGACGAAAACAAAACGAGAAAATCAAGGGGGATGGCTTGTAAAACACGTTGTAAAACGAGGGTGCCTTGTACTTTGGGGGCTAACACGGCCGTTGCCATTTCTGGCTCTTTTAATTGGATAATACCTGAAGCCGGAACAGCGGCCGCATGAATGACACCATGTAAGGACCCCCACGTTTGCCTAATGGTGGCCACCGTTTGCTGCACATCTGACTCATTGGTGACATCAGCGGTCAGTAGTAGAAGTTCTCCGCCGGCCTCTTCAATCTGGCGTATTTGCGCAATTTTATAAGCAGTCCCTTGTTTAGGATTTTCTGTCGCTAATAATTCATCCCATTCTTCACGGGGGGGCAGCGGTGTGCGCCCCAGCAAAGCGACTTTTGCCTGATAAGTTGTTGCCAAATAATGGGCAATGCCCAGGCCAATCCCCCCCATGCCGCCTGTAATCAGGTAAACCCCGCCCGTACGCAAGCGTTGAAGGTAGCTTCCTTCTCGTAAAACGATTGATTCATAGGTTTGCACCCAGCGTGTCTGATTACGGATGGCAACCATTGCCTCTGTGCGGTCTGTATCAATAAGTTCCGTAAGCAAGGTTTGAATTTGATGTTGATTTGTTTCAGGATTACCAATATCGATGCTTTTTGTTTGAATATTGGTAAATTCCTGAGGGATGACTTTACAGGCGCCGATGACGGTTGCTTTGGCCGGATTGATGTTGTGGGCATCCATAACATCTTGCATTTCACTGGTGACGATCTGAATGCGGCAGCTTTCCGGGCCGAAGTCTGCTAATGATTGGGTGAGGGCCAGCAAGCTGTAAAATCCGTGATCGGTTGTTTGATTGACAAGTGCATCAGTCAGAGTTTCTGTGTCTTGGGTCGGTGTTACCAACCATAAATGGACAATGATGTTGGGGAGCTTGTCTTGGTTACGCAGATACATAAACAATTCATCGTAATCAAAACGGGCCGTAGGCGATAAGGTGTAGGTATCTGTGTCTAATTGGGTAAATTGCGTCCCCTGTGTGATCAGCGTGACACTGTGCCCCGCCTCGCGCAACTGCCGGGTCATAGTGTCAGCAACCCCACAAGTGTCAGCAAAAATAAGCCATTTATCTGGTTTAAGCGTTAACAAGTCAGAGGTGATGCGGGCGGGAACGGCCGTTTGCTTCCAGGTAGGTACAAAAAACCAGTTACTTAACTCTTCGATCTTAGCTGGCTCGTACTGGAGTAAATCTTCTGGTGTCATGTTGGCAATATCCAACGTATCTAGCAGATCCTGTTCCGTTTTGTCGTCTTCTAGCCCAATAAACCGCCGACGGCGTGGCTCCAGCCAGTAAAGTTTGCGCTCAAACGGATACGTCGGTAATGGGACTTTATGCCGTTTTTCCTCAGTATAAAACTGTTCCCACTTAATCTCCCCGCCTAATGTCCAAATGTCACCCAGCGCTGTAAGCAGCGTTTGCAGGGTAAAGACATGGTCATTTGATGATGTAAGCAAGGTGACGATTTGTTTTTGCTGGGCTTCATCAAGGGTGATGTTTTGTTTGATACATGAAGAATGACCTATTTCGATGTACGCAAAAGCGGGGTCTCCCATGAGTTCCTGCATATCCTGGTAGAAGGAAATGGGCAGACTAAGGCGTTTGGCCCAATAGTGGGCGTGGGTTGCTGTGCTCTCTGTTAACCATTTTCCATCAATCATGATGGGGTATTTGGGGGCATGTAAGGGAATTTCTGCCCAATACGTCGTTAATTGCGCTGTTATTGTCTCAATAATGGGGGTATGCAGTGGATAAGCAGCAGGGGTTTTTTCGTAGCCGATATGTGCCTGTTGTAACTGTTGGGTTAATTCAGAAACGGCCGTTTTTGTGCCTGCAACCAAGCATTTCTCCTGCGAACAAGTGACCAGATAGACATCTTCGAGCCAGCCAGAAATGGTATTCGGCCCACTGTCAATGAAGAGCATTTCTCCCAATGGAACCTGGTTGGTGATTAATTGGGCTTGTTGCACAAGTAAATGAAGACTATTTTCTAAAGAAACCACATCGGCTAAACAGGCAGCCACAAACTGGCCAATGCTATACCCAATTAATCCTTGTGGCTTAACACCCCATTCAATGAACAAACCAGCTATTGCATATTGGGTGATAAACTGCATCAAATGTTGTTCTTTTAAGGTTGCCGGGGGTAAGATGACAACGGCGTGCGGGTCAAAATGGGGAAATAAGTTGATAGAAAAGTTCGCCTGCAAATAGTTACAGCAATCATCAATTGTCTCACGGAAAGATATTTCTTGTTGATAGAGTTGGGTGACCAACTTGCTATAATCAGCCATCAAATCGGTGAAGGCAAAGATAAACGGCCGTTCGCGTAACCGCACATAGTGCCCTTGTTCAGGGGCTTCATGAAGTAATGCCTGCACCGCCTCTTCATGCGTTTGGCAAACAACCGTTTGTCGCCAATCCATACGCGCTCTGCCCGTTTGCAACGTATAAGCAATATCGGCCAGAGGGACGGTTGGGTTGTCTTCCAAATAAGTGACCAGGTTGTTCTTGATTTGGGCTAATGCTGTGCTTGTCCGCGCCGACAAAACAAGCAGCTGATCTGATCGACTGGGGCTAGAAGGAAGGATGGCAGGCGGCTCTTCGACAATGACGTGGACATTAGTCCCTCCCATACCAAGAGAACTTATGCCTGAGCGACGTGGTTGATCAGGGCGTTCTTCTTTCCACGCCTGTAAACGAGCCGGCACATAAAAAGGACTGTTTTCAAAATCAATCTCTGGATTAGGTGTCTCAAAGTGCAGAAGTGGTGGAATTAAACCATGTTTAACCATGAGGGCGGCTTTGATCAATCCAGACACGCCAGCAGCACGATCTAAATGACCCACATTGGGCTTAATAGAGCCAATCGCACAGAAATTGAGTTTGCTGGTTGTTTTTTGGAAGGCTTTGGTTAGGGCGGCAACTTCGATAGGATCCCCAATGCGTGTGGCTGTACCGTGTGCTTCAATATAGCCGATAGCATCGGCTGTAAGCCCAGCGTTTTCGATAGCTGTAGCAATAACATTGGCCTGCCCTTCAACACTTGGCGCCGCATAGCCAACTTTTAGTGAGCCATCGTTATTTATGGCCGACCCTTTAATGACGGCATGAATGGTGTCGCCATCAGCAATTGCATCTTCAAGCCGTTTGAGGACGGTGAAAGCAACGGCGTCACCAAAAAGTGTTCCTGTGGCTTGCGCATCAAATGTACGGCAGTGGCCATCTTGTGATTCCATCCCCCCTTCATGGTACAAGTAACCTGATTTAATCGGTGTGCGGATAGAAACGCCACCAGCCAGAGCAATGTCGCATTCGCCGTTTAATAAACTTTGGCAGGCCAGGTGCGTGGCAACCAATGAAGTTGAACAAAATGTTTGGACAGTTAAGCTGGGTCCCTTGAGGTTTAATTTGTAAGAGACATTCGTCGCCAATGAATCCCGATCATTGCCGATAACAACTTGATATGTTGCTTCATAGGCCCCTAAAGATTTGATAAAATCGGCATCCCCTATTAAATCAAGGACATAAGAACTAATGTTAGATCCGCCAAACAAGCCAATTAATCCTGGGTATCGTTGCGGATCATAGCCAGCGAGTTCCAGGGCGTGCCACGCGGTTTCTAAAAACAGGCGCTGCTGAGGGTCCGTCAACTCTGCTTCGCGTGGACTGTAGCCAAAAAATGTCGGGTCAAACAGGCCGGCAGATTCTAATATAGGGCGTGCTTTGACATAATTGGGCAGACTGCACATGGCCTTGGGAATGCCCGCATTGATCAATTCTTCTTCTGTAAATGTGGTGATGGCTTCATAGCCGTTACAAATATGCTCCCAAAATGTTTTCACATCGGGGGCCTGGGGAAAACGCCCCGCCATACTGATAATGGCGATACCTTCTTGTTTTGTTTGTTTGCGGGCACGTTTACGTCGCTTGTTTAATTTCTGTTGGGTAACATCTTCTTCTTGTTGCTGTCCTGTTCGCAGATATTTGGTTAAGGTGCTAATGGTCGGGGCTTCAAACAAAGCGACGATGGGAACCTGGGTATCAAATTCTTTTTTCACACGGGCAATCACTTGTAAACCAATCAGTGAATTCCCCCCCAGGTCAAAAAAGTTATCGTAAATGCCAATTTGTTCAATGCCTAAAATTTCTTGCCAAATATCGGCAACACGTTTTTCGTAACTGCTGCTGGGAGCAACATAGGCTGTGTTTAATTGGGGGCGGGCATGATGCTGCTCGTTGGGGCGAACGATTTTAACCGGATCAAGCCGAATCCACTGCTGGATACGTATATCAATATCACCCGTTGAATTGACTAGTTGATGATGGTCATCTTGACCAATAACGTGTTCAAAGGCTTGAATTCCTTCTGCCGGCAGCATTTCATACATGGTCAGCGTTGCCCCTAGAATGGCGTGTGTATCTTCTCGAATGCGCCATGTATCCCAGTTGACGACATGCCACTTGTTAACGGCCGTTTTATTTCGCTGCCGCACAATCATGTCCATAACAATATTGGCCACGCTGTATGGCAGAAACCCTAATCCCCCTAAATTAGAGGACAGTGATGAGAACATGACACAAAAATCAAGCTCTTTCTCTGCCAGCACCTCTTTGAGTACATACGTTCCGTAAACTTTGGGCTGGTAATGCAAGGTGCAGTTTTCAGGTTTGACGTTTTGAATAATGCTAAACGCTTTCTCGTCTGACACGCCAGCCGCATGAATGACACCGTGTAACCTGCCAAATTGAACTTCTGCCTGTGTGATCAGGTGCGTCATTTGCGCTTTGTCGCTAACATCAGCGGCCATCGCCATAACCTCCGCACCTAACGCTTCTAATTCCCGAATCTTTTGTATCCGTAAGGAAACTGAATCAAATACATCGTGTGCCGCTAACCACTCATCCCATAGTTCCCGCTCCGGCAGAGAAGATCGATTGACCAATACTAGCCGAGCTTGATAATGCTGGGCCAAATACGTCGAAAGAACAAGCCCAATATCCCCCATTCCCCCGGTGATTAAATAAACGCCTTGCTGGCGCAGGCGTGACGGCTCTGGCTTTTCCAGAGGTGTGGCTTCATAAACCTGAACCAGTCGCTTTTCTTGCCGATAGGCTACATCTAAATCTTCGGAACCTGACGCCAACTCTGCCCACAGTTGGGCAGCGATTGGCGGATGTTCAACATCTAAATCAAGCGTACGGCAAGTGAGCATGAAATATTCTTGGGGTATCGAGCGGCAAACGGCCTGGATTGACGCTTTATCAGGCTGAATGCGGTCGGTCACATAGACGTCTTGCATATGGCTGGTGATGCCTATGATTTCAATGGAATCGTTTATATTCAGGTTACTCAAGGTGCGCGCCAAAAGCACAAAACTAAATAAATTAACCTGCTGCTCCGGTTCAAATGCTGTGAGGAAGTCCTGGTGGGTTTTATAAGTGCCCAGGCTCCACATGTGAACAATTTTTTGCGGCACACTGTTCTCTTCTTCTAATATCTCGATAAGGGCAGCATAATCAGCCTGCTTAGCCGGGTTGATGGTAAAGGTTGTCTCATCTTTTTGTTGAAACGCATTCCCCGGATAGACTCGTATGGCCGTTCCGCCGTTTTTTTGAATGTAATCAACCAGTTGTTCACCAACCCCCAGGGCGTCTAACAAAATGAGCCAGGGATAGGTGGTGGTCTCTGGAGTGATATTGTTTATGTCTAGGGGGCGCGGCTGCCAGGTGGGGGTGTAAAACCAATCTTCGATGCGCTCTTTTCGTCTGTGAACAGGTGGGGCTGTTTTTTCTCGGATGGGCGTTGCTTTAGTGGTTAAGGGAGATGTAACGGCCGTTTCTGTGGCTTGATTATGCCATAGTGCTAAAAAGTGAGGGTCGGGGTCGATCCAATATCGCTGCCGATCATAGGCGTAGCCGGGCAGGGAAACCGCCCGCCTTTGTTCACCGGCGTATAAATTGTCCCACTGGAGCGAAACACCCGCTAACCATAACTGACCCACAGCTTGTAACAGACAATCGAGATCTGCTTGTGACTCATAGGCACTGCGTAAGGTAGACACCACAAGGCAGTTGGCGGTATTGGCTGGATGTTGGCGCACCAGGGAAGTGAGTGATTTACCCCCGCCAATTTCTATTAAAGCAAGTACCTGATTTTGTAGTAACGTGTTTAGCCCTTGATACCATTGCACAGGCTGGCAAAGATGGTCAATCCAGTAATCAGCCTTTGTTACCTGCTTTGCTGTCACCCAATTTCCCGTAACATTCGAGATATAGTTTGTTTGCGGAGCTGCCAGAGAGACTGTTTGCAAATAGGCACGGAAAGCGTCAACGATGGGCAGCATCATGTCGGTGTGAAATGCATGTGTAGTATTTAGTGGACGTACAATGATTTCAGCTGCCTGTAGTTTTTCTTCAACTGCTTGTACATCAGCCAGGGAACCGGCAATCACGACAGATGTTTTGCCCATCACCGCTGAAATTTGAACGCCGCTGGTCAGGTAAGGTTCAACTTCTTTTTCGGGGGCAGCCACAGCCACCATGCGCCCGGCAGGCAAGGATTGAATCAATTCAGCCCGTTTCGCAACAATTTGCAGGGCAGTTTCGAGTGTGAACACACCAGCCAGGGTAGCGGCAACATATTCCCCTAAACTATAGCCCATCATGGCTTGTGGCAGAATACCCCATGACTGTAGTAAACAAGCCAGCGCATATTCAATCACGAAAACAGCCGGCTGGGCAACGGCCGTTTCTTGCAGCCCACCTTGATGACTCCCATTCTTGCCAAGCATTTGTCGCAAGGCATTGGTGGTTTGCCCGATGCTTTCTTCATTAAAAAGGCGTGTCCGTAAATCAAACCCTAAAGTTGGTTCAAGCAGTGTACAACACCGGTCAACGGTTTGTCGAAAAACAGGCTCCTGCTGGTATAAACCCCGACCCATATTAACATAATGATCGCCCAGCCCAGAAAACATAAACGCTGTAGGTCGCTCCCGATAGTTTTCTTCACGGGTTAACAGGCGGGCAGGTTCGGCCCCTTGCAGCAAGTGGCGTGCATGTTCGACAGAGGTACACACCAGCATGCACCGATGATTAAAAGATCGCCGCCCTGTTTGTAATGTATGGGCAATATCAGCGATATTGGCGTCGTCGTCTTCTGCCAGGTATTCAGCTAGCTTCATGGTGCCGAGTTTCAGCGATGTTTCTGTGCGTGCCGAAAGTAGCAACAAATGGTGTGATCGTTTAGATGGTTCCGCAGCGGGCTGGCGAACCTCTTGCATGATCACGTGCACATTGGTTCCCCCCAAGCCAAAAGAACTGACGCCCGCCCGACGGGGATACTCGGCGGTCTCTGGCCAGGCCCGTTTGTCTTTGTTTACATAAAAAGGCGATTCTTCCAGGCCAACATCTTCGGTTGCCTGGTGAAAGTTAAGATGTGGCGGCAAGACGGCCTGTTTGAGGGAGAGTGCGGTTTTAATAAGCCCCGTCACACCAGAAGCACGATCCAAATGGCCAACATTAGGCTTGACAGAACCAATAGCGCAAAACTGTTTTTTATCTGTATGCTGCCGGAACGCCTTTTTCATTGCCGCAAGTTCGATGGAGTCGCCCAGTTTGGTGGCTGTGCCATGCGCTTCAATGTAACTGATTGACTCAGCGGGTACACGAGCATTGGTGATGGCATCTAAAATAACGGCCGTTTGTCCATTTAGGCCGGGTGCGGTGAATCCCACGCGCGAAATCCCATCATTATTGGTGGCCGAGCCTAAAATGGCGGCATAAATTTGGTCATTATCCGCCAAGGCATCCTCTAACCGTTTAAGCATGACAACACCAAGCCCATTGCCCATAACACTGCCTCGCGCTCGCGTGTCAAATGTGCGGCAAGAACCATCTGGTGAAAGAATGCCACCCTCTTGATATAGATAGCCTGTGCCCTGAGGCAGTTCAATCGCTACCCCACCAGCCAGCGCCATATCACACTCATACATGAGCAAACTTTGACAAGCCAAATGAATGGCCACCATGGAGGTGGAGCAAAACGTTTGCACCGAAATACTGGGGCCACGTAAATTTAATTTGTAAGCGACCATAGCCGCCAGCGAATCTCTTTCATTGCCAATGGCAACTTGTAACTTACCCAACTGCATCATTAGATCAGGGTGCGTATACAAATTGAGGGACATATAATTGGAAAAGCCCTTACCGGCAAAAACACCAATCAAGCCACGGTACTGTTCAGGATCATAACCAGCATCTTCTAAGGCCCACCAGGCACATTCCAAAAACAGGCGTGCCTGAGGATCCATCGCTTCGGCTTCACGGGGGGTAAACCCAAAAAAGGCAGCATCAAATAAGTCAATATCTTCAATAATAGTGCCTGCTTTTACATAGTCGGGAAGTTTCACCAATACCGGATCAGCACCAGCAGCAAGCACTTCTTCCTCACTGAAAAAGCGGATCGATTTTTTACCATTGAGTATATTTTGCCAAAATGCTTCGACAGTGGGTGCATCTGGGAACCGCCCCGCCATACCAATGATGGCAACAGCTGTTTCTTGGATTTCGTGATGTTGACTCATGTATTATTTATATCCTGCCAATTGCTCAGCTTTAGCGCCGCCGATGAGACTGCCTCATTTGAGCGAGTTGTTCTCTTCTCTTTTCACCTCGCTGCTGTCTTGCTTCAACCATGGCCACTTTCTTTTCACTTTCATTAAAATAGTCGCTTAAGGCACTGACAGAGGGGGCTTCATAAAGGATGTGTGCCGGAATATCTTTGTTGTCAAACTGTTTGCGTAATTGCGCAATGAGATCAATGCCTATCAAAGAATTCCCACCCAGATCAAAAAAGTTATCGTAGATGCCTATATCTTCAAGCCCTAAAATCTCTCCCCAGGCATCTGCTATTTTTTGTTCCAAATCATTACGCGGGGCAACATAAGAGATTCCCAAAGAGGGCCTGGCATGACGTGGGCGAGCAGCTTTTTCTTCGTTAATGCGATTCAAAATATTAACGGCCGTAAATTGTTGGCTGAGTTTAGCAACGATGCGGAAATCTTGCGTAGACACAACAACTTGCGGCAAGGAGCTGGCCAGAACACGCCCCAAACTAATCTGTCCTTCATCAAAATGAATGCCAAACCGTTTGCGATTCTCTCTAAAGAAAGTTTGCACTTCATCATGGTACCCAGACAAACCGCTGTCCCAGGCATTCCACTGCCATTCTCCCCAGTTAATTGATATGGTTTGACAAGGGTGACCTATTCTTTGTCGGGCAAAGGCATCCAAGAAGGCATTTCCAGCGCAGTAATCTAATTGACCAGGCCCCCCGCCAGTGACAGAGGTGATAGAAGAAAATAGCACGATAAAATCTGGCTGGATGTTGGCTTGTTGTAACACATGTTCCATAACAAGGGTCCCTTGCACCTTAGAGGCAATGACTTTCGCCACTGTTTCTGGTGTTTTCAATTGTGTGAGACCGATACCAGGAACCCCGGCTGTGTGTAAAACACCGTGAATCGTTTGGAACCGGGCGATAATATCACAAACGGCCGTTGCCATGCCCGCTTTATCAGACACATCAACCGCAAGCGTCAATACCTCTGCTCCCATTGATTCCAGGGTTTGTATCTTTTGTAGCTTATCGATTAAGGATGCATCTTCCCCTTGCTCGATGATATCCGCCCATTGTGCCCGTATGGGCAAACCAGAACGCCCCATAAGCACAAGTTTCGCTTGAACCGTTTTAGCTAAATAGACGGCCATCGCCAGACCAATGCCGCCTAACCCACCTGTAATAACATAAACCCCTTTTTGTTTTAGAATGGGTGGCTGATTCTTAGGCAATGCTTCTATACAAAATGGCTCAAACGCTTCAACCCATCGGGTGTGTCCACGCAAGGCCACCATTTGATCCTTGATTGGGCTGGTAAGTTCTGCGATGAGGTTTGTAACCAAGGCCTTGCTTTGCCAATCGACAGTCGCTGGCCAGTCAACATCCACACAACGTGTCTGAATAGCTGCATATTCCAGAGGAATCACACGGCAAGGGCCAATAATTGTCGCTTTTTCAGCACAAATCGTTTCTTGTCCGGTGACAGATTGAACATGAGTCGAAACGATAGAAATACAACCAGGCTTGTCCACAGCCTCACCAAAGCTTTGTACAAAAGCGATTAAACTGTACAAGCTCAACTGAAGTGTTTCATCTACGGTGCTTAAATCGGCGGTCGGTAACGATGAGACCGTCCACAAATGCACAATTTGGGTAGGGATGTGGTTATCCTGGCGTAAGGTCCGCAGCATCGTATCATAATCAGCACGCATGGCGGGCCGTACGGTAAAATGCAGATCCTCTTGCTGATAGGCTTCTCCTGGTTGGACGGTAATCACAGTCGCTTGTTGGGCACGCAGCTGATCGGCAAGGGCCTGGCCTAAGTTATGCTCGTCTATGAATAAAAGCCAGCAGCTGTCGGCCTCGTTTTGGGCTGCACGCAAAGGCGCTGTTTGCTTCCAACCTGGCAAATAAAACCAATGATCAACGACATCTCGCGGAACGCTGGAAATGGCTTCTTCTGGCGTTCGTGCCTGGGGCATGGCTGCCTGTTGCCTGCCCAGTGACACCATGCTCGGGTCAACCCAGTAGCGCTGTCTTTCAAAAGGATAGGTCGGTAATTCTACTCGCTGTCGCCTTTCCTCTTTATAAAATTGATCCCAGGCAAGTTTGACATCAAGCAGCCACAAACGGCCAATGGTATTGAGCATAAAAGTGATGTCTGATTGTTTATCATAACGGGATCGCATTGTGGGCAAAATAAGCGGCATCTGTTCTGACGAACAACGGGGATGTTGTTTTGCAAAAGATACCAATGATTGCCCCGGTCCTATTTCAAGAAAAATCTGGTCTTGTTTCTGGAACAACGTGTCTAGGGCATGGCAAAACTGTACGGGTTCACACATATGTTTTGCCCAATAGGCTGTGTCAGTTGCTTCTTCTTCTGTGATCCAGTTTCCCGTGACGTTAGAGATGTAAGGGATACGGGGTGGATGCAGGGTGACACTTTGTACCAGTTCGGTAAGTGGGTCTGCCAGGCGCTTCATCATGTGAGAATGAAAGGCGTGGCTTGTTGGCAGTCGCCGACAAGCGACTTCAGCCTCGTCGAGCTGTTTTTCCAGCAGGGCAATTGCCTCATATGACCCGGCAAGCACGGTCATGTTTTGTCCGTTGTGTGCGGCCAAAGAAACATCTTGATGGAGATAAATCTGTACCTGTTCTTTGGACAACGAGGTTGCTAACATGCAGCCTCTGGGTGATGCTTGAATCATACGTGCACGCTCAGCGACCAATTTAAGCGCATCTTCCAATGATAAAACACCAGAAAGACAGGCTGTGACGTATTCGCCAAGGCTGTAACCCACCATTCCTTGGGGGCGAATGCCCCAAGACATGACCAAATGTGCCAGGGCATATTCGATGGCAAACATGATTGGCTGCAAAACGGCCGTTTCATGCAATTGCCGCTCTTCATCTGATAATTGCTGCTGGGCTTGCCCCCGCCCCAACATGGCCCGGAAATCCATACCTTGCAAACGGCCGTTTGCGGCCGTCGTCTGTGGCGGATACAAAAACGCCTCAATTTTTTTGTTTAAGTAAGGGTGTAAAATTTCACAACAGCGCTTGATAGCCTGGCGAAAAACGCCCTCTTGCTCATAAAACGCTTGCGCCATATGCAGATAATGTTCGCCAACACCGGGGAACATGAAAATAATCGAGCGATTAGCCGGCTTTTGATGAAGCGAATAGACATGGCGCGGATCTTGATTTTCCAACAAGGCAATCGCTTCCTCTTTACTGCTGCACACCAACATGCGCCGCTGCTCAAACGTTTTTCGCCCTACCTGCAAAGTGTAAGCCACATCAGCCAGCGACACCGTGTCATGGTGTCGCAAATAGGCTGCCAAATTAAGCCCCATTACATCCAAAGCGCTTTCTGTACGGGCAGAAAGTAACAAAAGCTGCACGGGGCGTGAAGCTGTGGTCGATTTTTGTTCAGGTGGCTGCTCAATGATAACATGGGCATTGGTCCCCCCCATCCCCAACGAATTAACACCAGCCCGGCGCGGACCATCACCTAAATGCGGCCATTGTGAGAGCTTTGCGTTGACATAAAAGGGGCTGTTCGCCAGATCGATTTCCGGGTTGGGGGCATTGTAATGTAAACTTGCCGGAATAAGACCATGTTTGACAGCTAACGTTGCTTTGATCAAACCTGTTGTGCCAGCTGCACGATCTAAATGGCCCATGTTTGTTTTGATGGAACCAATGGCACAATATTGCTTTTTGTCGCTCTTCTTACGAAACGCTCGCGTGAGTGATGCCAGTTCAATGGGATCGCCAAGTTCAGTGGCTGTGCCGTGTGCCTCGATATAGCCAATCGTTTCGGGGTCAATGCCGGCATGCGTTTGGGCCATTTCAACAACATCGGCTTGCCCATTAACACTGGGGGCTGTGTAACCTACCTTTAATGAACCGTCATTGTTGATGGCAGACCCCTTGATGACAGCATGGATAACGTCACCATCTTCGAGTGCATCTTCCAGCCGCTTAAGCAAAACAATGGCCACACCATCACCGAATAAAGAGCCTTTTGCCTGGGCATCAAATGTGCGGCAATGTCCATCGGGGGATTCCATGCCCCCTTCCATGAAGGTATACCCCGTTTTTTGAGGGACACGCACTGAAACCCCACCAGCCAGCGCCATATCACACTCGCCATTGAGCAAACTTTGGCAGGCCAAATGCGTGGCCACAAGTGAGGTTGAGCAAAATGTTTGCACAGCGAAGCTGGGTCCCCGTAAATTGAGTTTGTAGGAAACGGTTGTCGCCAAAGCATCTTTATCATTTCCAATCACAGCTTGATAATCGCTGACGTTGGCCACAATTTGCGGGTCCATGGCCAACCGTAACATATAAGTGCTGAGGTTTGCCCCGCCAAACACGCCGATCAATCCTTTATAGCCATCGGGGTTATACCCAGCTCGCTCCAATGCCTCCCAGGCGCACTCTAAAAAGAGGCGCTGTTGGGGATCGATCAGTTCGGCTTCACGCGGACTATAGCCAAAGAAGTAGGCATCGAACATATCTGCCTGATCAATGATAGGGCGTGCTTTGACGTAGTTTTCTTTATTAAACGTTTGGGGTGGAATGCCTGAGGCCAGCAGTTCTTCATCCGTGAACCAGGAAATGCTTTCTACGCCATCACATAAATTTTCCCATAACGTTTCAATGTTATTAGCCCCTGGAAAACGTCCAGCCATGCTGACAATGGCAACACCCTGGTTGTCGATATTTTTGCGGGCACTCTCCCGACGTTTCTTAAGCATCGCCTGACTTGTGTCTTGTTCATCTTGAACCGTTTCAGGGTGCAAATAGCGCACCAAAGCATCGATAGTAGGGGCTTCAAAGAGGGCGACGGCCGGTATTTGCACCTTAAAACGTTTTTGTATTTTAGAGATGAGCTGCAGACCGATGAGAGAATTACCCCCCAGATCAAAGAAATTATCGTGAATACCCACTTGAGTAATGCCCAGCACATCCTGCCATATTTCGGCGACTTGTTGGGCATACTCATCACTGGCAGGCACATAGTGGGTATCGAGTTGTGGGCGGGAAACGGCCGTGATGTTGGCTGATTGTGCTTGGGAAACGCTCTCTAAATAAACCCATTCTTGAATGCGTTGTTGCAAATCCCCTGTCGAGTTAACAAGTTGACTATGCTGACTGTTCAAGGCTAGCGCAAATGCCTGTTTGCCTTCTTCCCGATTCATGACAAATTCGGCAATCGAACTCCCTAAACGCATATTGCTTTCGGTCTGTGCTGCTTCTGATTGCCACGTGTCCCAATTGATGCTAATCCACTGTGTGGCAGTTTGCTGGCGATTCATATTATGCGCAAAAGCATCCATAAAAATATTGGCTGAAGCGTAAGCGGTAAACCCGAGCCCCCCTAAAATTGAGGACAGGGAAGAGAGCAGCAAACAAAAATCCGGTTGCAAAGCAGACTCTTTTAAAGCCGCTTGCAAAACCTGAGTGCCTTGCACTTTGGGCAAGAAGTGGTTGTCGCTGACAGTGTGTTCAAGCATTTGCAGGGGTTGGAAAGAAGCCGGATCTGTAAGACCTGCGCCATGAATGACACCATGCAATGCGCCATAATCTGCTGCTATGGTTGTGAAAACGCGCTTCATGGCAGCCTGGTCAGTCACATCAGCTGCTAGAACAAGAACATCTGCTCCTAACGATTCTAGATGGCGTATGGCATTAAATTTTTTGCTCAGGGGCGTGTCTTCTGGTCCGTGCCTTTCCCATTCATCCCGGTCTGGTAAGCCATGCCGACTGGTCAAAATGATTTGAGCCTGCACCGTTTCCGCCAAATGCTCCGCAATGGTTAACCCAACTGAACCTAATCCACCCGTGATAAGGTAAACCCCTTTTTGTCGTAATCGTGTGGGCTCTGGCGACAGGGTGTGTGGTGTAAATGTCAGGCGGTAGCGTTTGTTGTGGCGATAAGCCAATGCCGTTTCTTTGGCAGCAACATTGATGATATCTGCCAAAATCATCCGGGCGTCTGTCTGATTGTCAATATCGATGGTTTGACATTGAATCGCTTGATATTCCTGGGCAATGATGCGGGCCGGGCCTAGCAGGGTTGCTTTGGCCGGGTTACGCTCTTCTTGGGCGATTGCCTGCACATCATTGCTGAGAATGACAAGTTGCACAGCTTGATCCAGCTCACTATCCAGAGCCTGAGCCAGATAGACAAGACTGTTGTAGCCTCTCTTTTGGCTGTCGTCAAAAGAGAGGATCGTGTCTGACGAAGTGATACTCCACGCATGAATAACCCGTTCGGGTTTTTGGCCCTGCTGTGCTATTTGGCGCAGCAGTTGTATATATGCGTAGGGGCTTGTGGGATCAAGGGTATAAGTTTGCCGGTTTATGGTGCTAAATTCGCCGCCTGGGGTAACTTGAATAACCGTATGGCCCTGTTGTTGCAGCAGAGTGGCAATTGTCGGGCTGTAGCCGGTTTGATCGCTAAAAAGAAGAAATGTCAGCGGTGTTGGGGAAACGGCCGTTTCCGCCATGCGCTCTTGTTCTTCCCAAACAGGCGTATAAAACCATTCGCGGGGGTCGCTTTTTTTGCTGTGCAGCTTCTCTTGCCCCCGCTCAAGCTGATACCCTTTAGGCGGATCGATCCAATAAGATTGCTTTTCAAATGGGTATGTAGGCAAGGGAATACGACGCCGATACTCGTCTTCATAAAAGCGTTCCCATGGTATTGTTTGCCCGTGGAGCCATAAATGACCCAGCGTTTGCCATAAAGTTGCGACCGCCGATTGTGCTTGTTGCCCATGGGGCAGTGTCGGCAATATTAAACGCCATTGGTCACGTTGACAGTTTTTGTTTTGCTTAACAAATGATCCTAATGATTGCCCCGGCCCAATTTCCAGCAAGATGCACAAATCATCACTGATCAGTTTTTCAATACCTGCTTCAAAATGAACGGTCTGGCACAAATGTTGGGCCCAATAAGCGGCCGTCGTGGCTTGTTCAGGAGTTATCCAATCACCAGTCACATTGGAAATATAAGGGATTTCAGGTGGGTGCAGGGTGATGCTTTGCACAAGTGCGGTGAAGGCTTGGACAATGGGCTGCATCATATGGGAATGAAAGGCATGGGTCGTGTTTAAAAGCTGACACGCCACCCCACTTTCAGTGAATCTTTTTTGGGCATTGGTAACAGCTTCATGTGTCCCTGCCAGCACACAAGTTTGAGGGCTGTTAATGAGGGCTAAATCAAGATCGTGGGAAAGATAAGGCTGCACATCGGCTGCTGAAAGCGGCACAGCAAGCATACGGCCTGTTTCCAACTGCTGAATAAGTTGGGCACGTTTGGTAACCAAATATAAGGCATCTTTTAAACTCATCACGCCGGCCAGGCAGGCACATACATATTCACCCAGCGAATACCCAATGAGTGAATCAGGTTCGATTCCCCATGATTGCAACAACTTTGCCAGGCCATATTCAATGACAAACATAACAGGCTGGGCGATTTCTGTCTGCTGTAAGGGGGTGTTTTCTACGGCTTCATTTTGGCGGCCTAACAGTTGGTGTAAATTTATTTTGCCATTATCGGGTTTTACAGGCTCCTGGCTGTATAACAATTGAATGATATCAACGCCGAGCAGTGAATGTAAATGTTCGGCACATTCCGTAACAACTTGCTGAAAGCAGGGCTCTGTGTCATATAAATCACGGGCGATGTTTTCATATTGCTCACCGACACCGGCAAACATAAATGTGACGGGATAATTTTGTTCGCCCGTGGCGAAGGATGTCAATCGTTGGGGGTCGCCTAACCCTCGAACAGCATCGTTAACATCCTGGCAAACAAGAATACGCCGTTGTTCAAAGAATTGGCGTCCCACTTGTAAGGTGTAAGCAACATCATGAATTGATTGGGTGGGGTTATCTTCTAAATGCAGCTGCAAGTTCGTTGTGGCCACATCAAGCGCCGATGTTGTTTTAGCAGAGAGAAGCAAGAGTTGAAACGGCCGTTTCCCTTCATCAACCGGCAGCTGCGGGCATTCCTCTAACACAACATGCGCATTTGTCCCTCCCATGCCAAAGGAACTCACCCCAGCCCGTCGCGGCCAAGGTCCGTTTTCCTGCCAGTCACGCAAGCGTGTGTTTACAAAGAAAGGGGTTCCCTTAAAATCAATAGCCGGGTTGGGTTCTTCATAATTTAAGCTAGCTGGTATAAGTTTGTGTTTGAGAGAAAGCGCCGTTTTAATAACCCCAGTAACGCCAGCCGCCCGATCTAAATGCCCCACGTTGGTTTTGACAGAAGCAATGGCACAAAATCCTTTTTTATCTGTCAATTCAGAAAAGGCTTTGTTCATCGCTTGAAATTCAACCGCATCGCCCAAAGCTGTTCCTGTGCCATGTGCCTCAATATACTGAATGCTCTCAGCGGGGACATCTGCGTTCGTAATCGCTTCTAAAATAACACCAGCTTGCCCGCGCACCCCCGGAGCGGTATACCCCACGCGTAAAGCTCCATCATTGTTAATTGCCCAGCCTTTAATGACAGCATAAATGGTATCGCCATCCCGCACAGCATCTTCAAGCCGTTTCAACAAAACAACCCCAACACCGTTGCCTAAGGGGGCTCCTTTTGCTTTCACATCAAAGGCACGACATCTGGCATCAGGCGAAGCAATCCCCCCTTCTTGGTAGTAATAGCCAGCCTTCTGCGGAATGCTAATGAAGACCCCCCCCGCGAGGGCCATGTCACACACCCCTCCTAACAAGTTTTCACAAGCTGTGCTGATCGCTACCAAAGAGGTGGAACAATAGGTTTGAACTGTTACGCAAGGGCCTGTCAAATCAAGCAAATAAGCAACTCTGGTGGTTAATGAATCTTTATCATTGCCCAGTACAATAGGCATTTTGCCAACAGCGTCCACAAATGCAGGATTGGGGGCAATATTATTCATCAAATAGGTGCTAAGCCCTACCCCCGCAAACACCCCAATGGAACGATCATACTTTGCCGGGACATATCCGGCTGTTTCTATCGCTTTCCAGGCTTCCTCTAAAAAGAGGCGCTGCTGCGGGTCCATACTTTGAGCTTCTCTTGGTGTCAGCCCAAAAAAGGAGGCATCAAAAAGATCGACGCCCTTAAGAACAGCACCTGCTTTTACATAATTAGGATCACGTAAAGTTTCGGGTGACACACCAGCATCCAACAAATCCTGATCTGTAAATTTGGTTATGCATTCCACCCCGCCAGTCAGATTTTGCCAAAACTGGGTGACATTGTCGGCTTCAGGAAAGCGCCCTGACAAACTGATAATGGCAATGTCGTTGCTGTCTTCAAATTCAGACCAATCGTAATCTAGTGTCATGATGATTCTCTCAAGGTTTCTACTTTTGTCTCTTTTGTCTTTGCTGCTCCCGGCGGTTTTTGCGGCTCTGCCCCCGTGTGGCATCTTTTGTGAGTGTGGATACCAACTCTGTTTTCCTTTCAAGCATCGTCGCCAAGGCACGTACAGTTGGCCCTTCATATAATGTTGCCGGTGATAATGTTTGCTCGAAGGTTCTTTCAACTTTAGAAATAAGCATCATACCAATTAATGAATTGCCCCCTAATTCAAAGAAATGATCATGAACGCCTACCTTGTCGATTGCCAGCGCTTCGGCCCATATCTCTGCAAGCTTTTGCTCTGTTTCGCTTTGGGGGGCGGTATAGGTGGTGCGAATATGGGGGCGAGGGAACCTTTGCTTGTTTTGTTGAGTTTCTGTTACTTCCTGCAACAAATTTTCAGTAGAGAGCGCATCCCATTGTTCAGTCACCGTTTGCACATCTTGTGTCAGAACGAGCCATTGGGGAATAGATGTTGCCAAGATACGCCACAAGGCTTCATGCCCATCCGTAAAAGAGATGCCATAGGCGGTGCGTATTTTTTTGATCTTCTCGCTCACATGGGGCAATGAATGCAGCAAGTCACTTTGCCAGGCATCCCATTGCCACGCCCCCCAGTTAATTGCATAAGTAGGCAGGTTTTGTTTGGTATAGTAATGGGCTAAGGCATCTAGATAGGCATTGGCGGCGCAGTAGTCAACTTCGCCCGGTCCACCAATAATGGCATTACTCGATGAGTAAAGTACCGCAAATTTTAGTTCCTGTTGTAATGTGCTAAGTAAGTGATAGCTCCCTTGTATTTTAGGATTAAAAACGGCCGTTGCTTTTTCTTTCGTTTTGAACTGAATCAACCCTTCGCCGGGAACACCAGCCAGGTGGAAAAGTCCATCGATGGTGGGCACATCCTGACGCAAAGCCCCTAATTTTGCTTGTAATTGCGCTAAATCTGCGATATCGAGGCTTAATGGGTAGATCGTTGCCCCTATTTTTTCTAATGTCACTATTTGCTGAACCCTGATTTTTTCCGCACTTTCAGCTTCTTGTGTGAGAATGGTTTCCCATTGCTGGCGATCTGGCAATGGCATGCGCCCCACAAGAATCAGGGTGCAAGGAACATGTCTGGCAATATCTTGTGCGAGTGCATACCCTAAGCCGCCAAACCCCCCCGTAATCATATAAGTTCCGTTTACTTCCAGGTACGGTTTGAGCGGTTGCGGCGAGTTAGCTGGCAAAGTAACCGAAGAAAAAGTCTGTTGCCAGCGTGTTTGTCCACGATAACCGACGATGGCTTTTAATTGTGCGTTTTGAGTGAACTCATCAATGAGTTGATCTGCGGCAGGTGTATTGTCAGGATCAATGTCGATGAATTGACATTCAATGTAAGGATATTCTTTGGGGATGACCCGGTAGGGGCCAAGTAACATAGCTTGATTGGGTTGAATCGGCTCGTCGCCCAGAATATCGTGTGCTTGCGAGGCCATAATATGCAGACGTATGGCCGCCTCTTTTTGCTGTGTGCCGACGGCTTGTGTCAGAGACAGCAAGTTAAAGAAATGGGTAGTGTCCGGCTGGTTATTCCCGTGCGTCTGGATGCTCCATAGATAGATAATGTGCCGGGGGAATTGATTGATTCGCTCTAAATGTTTGCACAAATCCAGATAATCATCAGGATTACCTGGATTTATTGTAAAATGGTTGTCTTGCAGGCGTTCAAATTTCTCACCCTTGGTGACGACGATAACGTGCTGGTCTTGTTGCTCAAGTTCTTGTTGTAAAAGTTGAGCAATCGTATGGTCTCCTTGAAAGAGGAGCCATGTTTCTGAATGGTTCTTGTTTTTATGTTTATAGACTAGCGGTTGTTTTTGCCATGTAGGCAAATAAAACCAACGTGCAACCGGGTTTTTCTCTAGGGAGGAAGGGGGCATTTGAACTGTTTGGTGGCCATTATTTGTATGATAAGGTACCCAATACGTTTCGTGCTGCCAGGGATAATTTGGCAGTGACTGCCATTGTGCTGTTTGGTACTTGTAAAATGATGTCCAATCGACTTCGATGCCTGACAACCATAAACGGCCAACCGTTTCCAGCAGCACGGCCGTTTCTGATCGTTCATCATAGGCTGAGGGCAACGAGAAGAGCACAATCGGGTCAGCTTGGTTTTGCCGTATAGGGTGTTGCATTGCCAGGCTGCCCAAGGCATTGTTTGGGCCAACCTCTAACAGAAGATAAGGTTTATCTTTCCACAATGTTTCGATACCTTGGGCGAAGCGTACCGGTTGTAATAAATGCTGTACCCAATAGTTGGGGCAGACAACCTCTTCCGGGCGCACCCATGTCCCGGTTACATTAGACACATACGGAATTTGCGGGGGGTGAAAAGTAATTTCTGACAAAGTTTGTTGCAGCTCTGGCACAATTGCTCCCATCATATGGGAGTGAAACGCATGAGTCGTTTGCAACTGCCGGCAAACATGACCTTCGGCGCGTAGTTGTCCAGCAAAAGCCGTGATGGTGGGCATTTCGCCGGATAAAACACACATATTGGGCCCATTGACAGCAGATATAGACACATCACTCGGCAACAGGGGCGTTAATGCTTCTTCAGGCAAAGCGACGGCTAACATAGCGCCTGTGGGCAAGGCTTGAATCAACTTGCCTCGTGTGGCTACAAGTTTAAGGCCATCTGCCAGAGAATAGACACCTGACAAACAAGCCGCGACAAATTCCCCTAAACTATACCCAATTATTGCAGCCGGCTGAATGCCCCATGACAACCACAATTGTGACAAGGCGTATTCGACTACAAACAAAGCCGGTTGTGCATACATCGTCTGGTTGAGTTTGCCAGCAATTTCGTCAACAGATCCTCGCCCTACCATTTGACGGAAACCGCGTGTTTGGTGGTTTGGTAGAGAGGGCGTAACTGATGACGGCCGTTCTGGGTAAAGAATGTCGCGTAAATCAAGCCCTAAATAAGGCTTCAATTGGTCGCAGCAATGATCGACGATTTCCTTAAAGAGCGGTTCTGTCTTATATAAGGAAAGCGTCATTTGTTCATATTGGTCGCCGAGTCCCGGCAATAAAAAGGCCACTGGGCGAGGCGACGCGGCTGTTTTAGACAAGGCACTTTCTGCAGCAAGCTCATGGATGGCTTTTTGTGTGTTTGCACACACAAAAATACGCCGTAAGGGGAAATGATGACGCCCTTTTTGCAACGAATAGGCCACATCTACTAGCGAAATGTCCTCTTGTGTATGTATCTGGGTGATAAATTGTTCTGTTAATGTGTCCAACGCTTGCTCTGTACGGGCAGATAACGTGAATAACTCATAGGGCCGCGGGGCATCTTCTTTTGCCGCACGCTCTTGTTGAGGGGGCGCTTCGACCAGAACATGGGCATTGGTTCCTGACCAACCGAAAGAATTGATACCCGCGATGCGTCGCCCTTCGATGGGTTCCCAATGAGCCGGTTCTGTAGGAATTTGTATGTGCATCTCTTGCCAGGGGATATTGGGATTGGGGGTTATGAAGTTGAGATGCGGGGGGATGGTTTGGTGGTGCAGGGCAAGAATCGTTTTAATAAGTCCTGCGATACCAGCCCCCGCCGTGAGATGGCCGATATTTGTTTTAACAGTACCCATGGATAAGGGTGTGCAACGGCCGTTTCCATACACCGATTCAATCGACTCTGCTTCAATTGGGTCACCCAGCGGCGTTCCAGAACCATGTGCTTCAATATACCCAACTAAGTGGGGTTCAAGTTTTGCTTGTTTTAAGGCTTGCCGCATAACCGCCTGTTGTGCCAACCCGTTTGGGGCAGTCAAACTGCTGCTGCGACCATCTTCGTTGATGGCTGTGCCACGTACAATCCCTAAGATAGGATTGCCATCATCAAGCGCATCCTGTAAACGTTTTACCAGCACAATCCCGCACCCCTCACCTAGAGCAAAGCCATCTGCACGGGCATCAAATGATTTACAACGGCCGTCTGCCGCTAACATACGCATTTTGCAGGCATTGACCATACTCTCTGGCAAAGTGATCATATGAACACCGCCCACCACAGCTAAATCACATTCTTTCTGGCGCAAACTTTCACAAGCAAGATGCAACGCAACCAAAGATGAGGAGCAAGCCGTATCCAGCGCAATATTAGGCCCTTGAAAATCAAAAAAATAAGATAGCCGTCCAGCCGCCACGCTAGAAGAACACCCTATGCCATAATAAGGATCATTGATACAGCCAGTATAATCAGCTTGAAGCTGACGCTCCGCATATTGATTAGCCAATATACCGACAAACACACCGGTAAGACTGCCCGCTAACGTCTTTGGATCGACAAAAACATTTTCCAACGCTTCCCAGGTCAATTCCAGCAACAACCGTTGTTGTGGATCCATGCGCAATGCTTCCCGTGAGGAAATACCAAAAAAATCGGCGTCAAATTGTGCTGCCTGCGCCATAAACCCACCATGACGCGTATACATTTTCCCCTGTTTGTAAGGGTCTGGATCATAAAATTCGTCAATAAGCCATCTTTCTTCAGGAACTTCAACAATCCCTTCTCGTCCATTAACCAATAGCTGCCAAAAGGCTTCAGGGGTTCGACAATTATGAGGGAATCGGCATGACATACTGACGATGGCAATCGGGTCGGGCTCAGGTTGGAGCATACGCGCCAAGACAGCGCGCTTGGACAGCGGAAGTTTCTCAATTAGCTGCAACAATGGATCACTCATAATTCTGTTTACTCATCTAATAACCTTTGCGCCAATTCATCTGCTGACAGATGGTCAATAGCATCTAACAGGGCTGCCAATGCTTCGCCTTCTTCATCGGATAACGAAACAAGATCATTGGACAAATCATCTGGTTTTTCTGGTTCAATATCAGGGAGATCAATACCCATTTTTGCTGCGACGTGAGGGACAAGGTTTCCAATTGTTTTGTAGTTCCATAAAACGGTGACTGAAAGATGAATATTTAATACGTCTTCAAGCCGATTGCGTAACTCTAAGGCCATTAAAGAGTCAAATCCCAATGCGCTTAATGGGGTGTGGGCGTTGATTTGTTCTGGCGATAAACGCAGCACCTGGGCAACTTGCTGGCTCAAGTAATCTGCCAAGATGCCCGCCCGTTCTGTTATGGGCACTTTTTCTAATTGCGTCAGGAAGCGTCGATCCCCATGTTTGGTTATGGTGGCTGCGGTTTCTGGCGTCATGATCGATGAGAAGACAGGCCATTGTGAAGCTAGGGGGAAGAATTGCTGCCATTGACGCAGATTAAGTGACATGACGCTTAATTGTCGGGCATTGAGCTGGAGCAGATGGTACGTAATGTCAAGCCCTACTTGCGGCGGAATCGCTTGGATGCCACCAATATTGGCTTGTTCACCTGTGCCCCGCATCTTATCCACCGCTAAACCGATCTCAGCCCATGGCCCCCAATTGATACTCAAGGCTACTAAGCCTTGACTGCGGCGATACTGAGCCAATGTATCGAGAAAAGCATTGGCCGCCGCATAATTCCCCTGTCCCGGCGAACCGATCAGTGAAGCGATAGATGAGAATAGCATAAAAAAGTCTAAGGGCAGGTGCTTTGTGTATTCATGAAGATACCAGGCGCCATCCATCTTGGGTTTGCGTACCCTGGTAAACTGCGCTGCTGTTTGTCGCACAAGAATACCATCGTCAAGGACAGCCGCCGCATGGATAATACCGCATAAAGGTAGCTGTTCCTGAGCGATCGTATTGATGATGCGGGCCACATCATCTGCCTCACCAATATCACCTGTCATAATATCTATGTGAGCGCCACCTGCGGCCAATTCCGCAACCTTTGCTTCCAAATCGTCTGGCAAGGTATGACGCCGGGTGACTAAAACAAGATGTCTGGCACCGTGCGTAATCATCCATTGGCTGAAAGCGAGGCCCAAGCCACCTAGCCCACCAGTAATAAGGTAAATACCGTTCTCGCGGAAAAGGGTTTCTGGTGTCAGACTAGATGTCAGTTCAACTTCTTCGGCTTCTTGAGCAAATGAAACCACGATCTTGCCGATATGCCGGGCATGTGCCATTTGATGAAACGCATCAATAACCTGTTTTGCTGAGTATTGTTCCATTGGCAACGGCCGGAATGTTTGGCATTCAATATGCGCGATAACTTGGTGCAAAAGCTGGCTGAATAACTCAGGACGGTCTTTAGACATTCGGGCCAGGTCAATGGCAAAGTAGGACAGGTTTTTTTGGAAGGGTGCCAAACCAATGCGATGGTCTTGATAGATATCACGTTTGCCAATTTCCAGGAAACGGCCGTATGGCGCCAAAATCTCCAGTCCGCGCACAATGGCATCACCGGTCAATGAATTGAGAATAACGTCAACACCATATCCATGCGTGATGTCCATGACCACGTCGGCAAATTCTAGCGACCGGGAATCCATTACATGAGGAATCCCTATCGTTTCCCGAAGAAAGGTGCGTTTCTCTTCTGTGCCAGCTGTCGCTAATATTTCAGCACCGACCCATTGGGCAATTTGTATGGCCGCCAGTCCTGTGCCGCCAGATGCCGAATGGATAAGTACACGTTCCCCTTTTTGCAGCCTCCCCAAATGAATGAGCGCATAGTAAGCTGTCATAAAGGTGATGGGAATTGTCGCTGCCTCTTCCATGCTTAAGTTATCTGGTTTATGGGTGAGATAATTTGCGGAGACATTCACATATTTGCTAAAACTCCCCGGTGCGACTCCCATAACAGCATCACCAACCGAGAATCGGGTTATGTCTGCGCCAACAGATATTACAATGCCAGCACATTCACCACCAAAAATGACGGCCTCTCCAGCCACACTATCCGGGCGTATACCTAACGCAGACAAAACATCAAGGAAGTTGAGGCCAACTGCATGAACTTCTATTTCTACTTCATGGGCTTTGGGCCTATGGCGCATAGAGGTGACCCAATGTAAATGGCTTAATAGGCCAACCTGCCTTGAATATAACCGATAGGGGCGGCTGTTTGCTTTTACGAAAGTTGGCACGGATCGCTCTCGATATTCTAACAAACGGGCTATGTAACGGCCGTCTTCACGCAAACTTATTTGGGTTTCCTTGTCGTTTGCCTGTAATTCACTAAATAGAACCTGTGCTTCTTGTTCACTATTAATGAGCGATAAATCAACGCAGGTGCATTGCAACCCAGGGTGTTCATGAGCCACGACACGGCCGAACCCCCACAAGGGTGCTGAAGCGATAGTACCTTCATGGTGTGAAAGGGTAATGGATTGAGTTCCCCTTGTCACTAGCCATAAACGGGGTTCTTGTCGCCCCCCCTTACGCACTAACGCTTGCACAAGATACAGTGGGGCATTATTGACGTAAGGGGCAACCTGGTTTTCAATGTTGTTCATATCCCTGGCGTCAAGTCCCCATAAGTACACAATTTGAGTACACGGATTCTGATTCGTAAATGCCTGGCCTAAAAGTGCTTCAAAATCCTGCGAACTGTTAGGGTCTATGACATAGTGATACGCATCAATTTTTTGAAATCTGGGGCCGTGCTTCACAATAATGGGTTTTGTGCCCTGAGCCGCCCATAAACTGGTTAAATAACTCCCCACACAATCTTCTGAATCAGCAAACAGCAGCCACGTTTCCTCAGTTCTTGCCGGAACAGGCGTGGCTGGCAGTGGTTCCAAAAGCCAATCAAGCTTATAAAGCCATTTGTCCCATTTGGCTTGATCCGTTTTAGCAATGCTCAACGGTTGGATGGTTAACCCTTTAATCGTTACATAAATGGTCCCTTCACTGCTCAAAACAACAATATCACCTGTTAATCTATCGTCTGTGGCTGGGGATGTGCAAATAGCATAGGCCCATAAATCACTTGTGGTAGATGGCTTGGCATAAAATGTTATATTTTCTATGGCAACAGGCACATAAGTCTTGTTTTTTGCGGTCACAATATCAGCAATAGCGGCCCCCATAACCTGGAAACACGCATCTAAAAAGGCAGGGTGCAGTTGATATTGTTCCTCTTCCGGTGGATGATTGATTTTTGCCAAGGCTTGTTGATTGCCTTGCAACATGGTTTCAATATTTTGAAACGCTTTGCCATAATACAAACTATTTTGGGCAAGTTGTTCGTAAAAATTATCAATGTCAACAGGCTGTGTGCAGAGTTTTATGCGTTGAATGCGTTCTGGCACCAGGTTGCTATCAAATTGAATACGTCCGCGACTATTTATTTGCCAATTTTCATCATCTTCTTTGCGGCTTACGATTTGAAATGTTGCTTTACCATCTGCGGTTGAACGAATAACTAATTGTATGGTGGGGGTTGTTTCGTCATCGATAAACAGCAGTTGCTCAAAGGTAATATCTGATAATGTGGTGGGGAATAATTGTCTTTGTTCGATTGCCCCAGCCAGCGCCATTTCTACAAACGCAGCTGCTGGCAAAACAATTTGTCGTTTAACTTGATGATCTTGCAGGTAGGGATATTTCGTCAGGTCGAGTTCGTTTTCCCAAAAGAAGTCGTTTTCTGGGGCAGGTGTGTGATGCTTGTGCCCCAACAGAGCTGATGTCTTGCTTTTAGATGAATGGTTAGGGCGCGATGGCGACCCCAGCTCATCTGTAATCCATAATCGTTGATGATCCCAGGCATACGTAGGGCATGAGGCAAGACTTCCCACACGGTTGATTGTTGCCCAGTTTATCGGCAGATGATGTGTATAAAGCTGGCCTAATGATTCGTACAAAGGCTCCCATACAGACTCTCGTTTTAATGAGGGCAGCGCTAAACAAGAGGCTTTGCCTGCTTGCTTAAATCCTGTTTTGATGGACGGCAGCAGGATCGGATGCGGGCTCATTTCAATAAAAACATCAAAATCCTCTGCAAGTAACGCTTGAATGGCCACCGCAAAATGAACAGGTTGACGTAAATTGTGAACCCAATATTGGCAGTCTGTTACGGCCTCTGTTTGCCACTGCCTGGTGACAGTAGAAAATATGGGTATGAGCGGCGTTTGCGGCCGTATGTCAGCCAAAATAACGCCCAGTTCAGCTAGCAGTTCATCTACTTGCGGGCTGTGTGAAGCCACATCTACTTTGACCCAACGGCAAAATACGTCGTTTTCTTCCAACTGGGTAATTAGTTGCGTGAGAACCGCTTGATCTCCTGCTAAAACGGTTGATTTGGCGCTGTTGTTAACGGCAACTGAAACTCGGTCAGTGTAATCAGAAATGAGCTCGGTTGCTTCTTCATAAGAAAGCTCGGCCGCAACCATACCCCCTTTGCCGCTTACTTGGTTCAAAAGTTGACTACGTAAGCAAATAACCCGACACGCATCATCAAGCGATAGCGCCCCGGCAATATATGCTCCGGCCACTTCTCCCATGCTATGCCCCACAATAGCATGGGGTTCTATCCCCCATGAACGCCATAATGTGGCTAGGGCGATTTGTATCGCAAATAAAGCGGGTTGGATAAGATCAATCGTGGTAAGCAGGTTGTTTTCATCGCTTTCTTCTTGCAGCATGTCCAACAACGACCAGTTGACATAAGACTTCATGCTGGCATCGCAGGCAATGATCATACGGCGAAATGCTGGTTCGGTGCCTAAGAGTTGTTTGCCCATACCGATCCACTGTGAGCCTTGGCCAGGGAAAATAAAGGCAATTTTGTGGTCTTTTTTTACCAGGTCAGCATTTGTTGTAAAAATGCCGGGTACGTTTTCGCCTTGTAAATACCGCTGCAGCTGATCGTGTGCCGATTGTTTATCGGTGGCAATAACTGCTAAACGGTGCTCAAAATGAGTGCGATGTCGTGCGGTTGTATAGCTGATGTCTTGTAGAGAATCAGCAGTTTGGGACAGCCATGCGTGATATTTTTGGGTCAGTTTTTGCAAGGCATTGGGGGTTTTTGCTGACAGCGGCACAAGCATGCTTGGTGGCTGATGATTATCGCTTGCTACAGATGTTTGGGGGTGATTCTGGAGAATAACATGTGCATTGGTCCCCCCAAAGCCAAAAGAACTGATACTAGCAAACCGCTCAGACATCTCTCTGAACCAGGGCTGAGTTTGTGTGGGGATGATGAATGGGGTGTTGTCTAGGGAGATGTTTTCATTTAATGATTCGAAGTGAAGATGTGGGGGAATCTCACCGTGATACAAGATAAGGGCCGTTTTAATTAATCCGGCAATCCCTGCGGCAGATTCAAGGTGCCCGATATTGGCTTTTACAGAACTGATGATACATTTTTGCTCAGGAGAACGGCCGTTTCCTAAAACATTCTGCAAGGCATTGATTTCGATAGGATCACCTAAAGCAGTGCCTGTGCCGTGTGCTTCAACATAGCTGATTTGGGCTGCATTCACATTGGCGTTTGCGAGAGCCTGACGGATAACACTTTCCTGCGCCGAGCGGTTAGGGGCGGTTAGCCCATTGCTGCGGCCATCCTGATTGACCGCAGAACCCCGGATAACCGCCATAACCTGATCCCCGTCATGTAACGCATCTTGCAATCGCTTCAAGATGACAATACCGCAGCCTTCTCCCCGAACATACCCTTCGGCTCCGTTATCAAAAGTACGACACCTCCCATTTGGGGCCATCATGCCAGCAGCCGAAAAAGAGACCGTGACTTCGGGCGATAAAATTAAATTCACACCACCTGCAATCGCCAGGTTTGATTCGCCTGATTGCAGACTGCAGCAGGCCAAATGAACGGCCGTGAGCGAAGATGAACACGCTGTATCAACAGCAATGCTTGGCCCACGCAAATCAAGCAGATAAGAGACACGATTTGCCGAAATGCTAAATGCATTTCCGGTTCCGGCATACCCATCGATCGATTCCAGTTGCGCAAATTGTTGTCTACTATAGTCGTTGTTAGAAATGCCAATGAAAACACCTGTCAGGCTGTTCGCCAATGTCGCTGGAATAATGCCCGCCTGTTCCAAGGCTTCCCAGGTAACTTCTAAAACAAATCGCTGCTGCGGATCCATCCGCAAGGCTTCACGCGGCGAAATACCGAAAAATGGGGCATCAAAAAGATCGACATTTTCCACAAAGCCGCCCCATTTTGTATTCATTTTGCCCTGTGTCCCAACCCGCTGATCATAAACTGCTTCCATGTCCCAACGGTCGGCCGGGACTTCTGTGATGCCATCCATACCATTTGAAAGCAATTCCCAAAAGGCTTGCAGGGTAGATGCTTGGGGAAAGCGACACCCCATCCCGATAATGGCAATTGGTTCGTTTGTGGAAACGGCCGTTGTCGCCGCAAACGAATTGGCTAACTCAGACACATCAAATGTGGCTGGGCTCAAATGTTCTGCTAACGCGGCAATCGTAGGATATTCCCAAATAAGCGTTGGCGATAATTCTTTATCTAACCATTCTTCCATATCGCCCACAACCATAATGGCATCGCGCGAAGATAAACCATACTCAGCAAATGGTGTATGGTTATCTATTTTCTCCGGGGCCACTTCGAGAACCTCAGCCATTTGTATCGTAAGCCATTCACGGATCTGATCGCTTGATTTTGTCATAGAGATTTAATACGCGGTTAAAGAAATTTTATAACCTATTGTAGAGGCAGGTCTTGTGTCTGTCCCGCTCTGGGCGACCCTTATGGTCCCCCCTACCAAATGTTGTGATCTTTTATTTAACAGCGTGTTTAATTTTCAGTGGAGTAGTCGCCTGATAAATACATTTCTCTACACAGATACCGCTGTGTTTTGCCGCTAGATGTTTTGGCAATATTCCCTTGTGTCAGTAAGACAACATCATGCAAGCGAATCTGGTGAACATCAGAAACAACCTTTTTGATAGAACTGGTTAATTCTTGTGAAGCCAACACACTTTTGTCACGAATTCTAGCAATGACAACAACGCATTCCTGATCGGCCACATCAACAGAAAACGCAGCAACACCACCTTCTTTAAGCATGGGGTGACTTTTCTCAATCGTATATTCGATATCTTGAGGATAATGATTGCAGCCATCAATAATAATCAAATCTTTGATACGACCAGTGACAAACAGCTCTCCATCATGAATAAACCCCAGATCACCCGTTCTCAAAAAGGTATCCTGCTCATTATTCTCAATTTTAGCTTGGAAAGTTTGTTTGGTGAGCAAGTCTTGTTGCCAATATCCCCCTGTAATACTGTCACCACTTACCCAAATTTCACCAATTTCGTTACCCGCACACAACTTGGTAGTTACCGGGTTAACAATATTAACTTGGGTATCACCCCAAACACGACCCGATCCCACAAGCTCTTGCGCCCCTTCCGTTCCTTCAGAAACAATACGAACACGGTTTTGTTGCAATTCAGATTTGTCAACCAAACAGTGTTTTGGTTTCTGATCAACATGACAGCCAGTGACAAACAATGTCGCTTCCGCTAAACCATAACATGGATAAAATGCCTCTGGCCGGAATCCACAGGCGGCGAATTTTTCTGTAAAACGCTTTATTGTGCTGCTTCTGATCGTTTCTGCTCCGTTAAAAGCAACACGCCAACTACTTAAATCCAGCGTTTCCATTTGCTCTGGTCTAACCTTGCGAATACATAACTCATAAGCAAAATTAGGGCCACCACTGCTTGTGGCCTGGTAATCCGAAATCATTTTTAGCCAGTAAGCAGGTTGCTTAAGGAAATCAAATGGCGAAGTTAGAATGCAGTGCCCCCCTAAGAATAGAGGTTGTAGAATATTGCCGATAAGGCCCATATCATGATAAAAGGGCAGCCAACCAGCAGCAATTGTGTTTGGGGAATGATCAAATGCTTCATAGATGATCTGCTCATTGCACAATAAATTATGATGCGTAATGATGACCCCTTTGGGTTTGGCAGTAGACCCGGATGTATATTGTAAAAAGGCAATATCCTCTGAACAGACGTTGGCTGTTTGCCAGGCTACAGTCGGGTCTAAGAGGGGAATTGTATCTGTAGAGACACACTCAATGTGCTGGAATCGTGGGTTTTGGGTAAAGTGCTGTGACAATAATCCAAGGAAAGCATTGGTTGTCATAGCCGCGATGGGCTGGGCATCTTCAATAATCGCTTCAATACGATCCATAGGGCGATTGATTGCAGGGGGGTAAACAGGGACAGCAATAACGCCAGCATAAAGGCACCCCCAAAAGGCAGCAATATATTCCAAGCCAGGGGCGTAAAGCAACAAAACACGTTGTCCTTGATACCCTTTTCGATAAAGGGCATAGCCAATGGCCCGTGCCTGTTCATGTAATTCTGCATACTTAATGGTTGATGCATTATGTCCGTAGTTGGTTGTGAAGGTGTAAACAGGTTGATTAGGCCGTATTTCCGCCGCTTCTTGAAGCACATTCCCTACATTAGTTATGTGAGATGATAAACGTAGTCGTGACATAGTTTCCCCTGTATAAATAGCAACGAGTTAGTATAAATGAACACAGATTCGTGTAAATAAGCATCCTTCTGCTGCCATATGTTCATTCATTTGTTGAGATATGTTACCCCTGTTTTCTCCTGCATGAATGATGTAAAAAAACGCCATTTCTCAGGCAATCTTTCTGGAAATAGAATAATCACCGTTGGTTTTCCTCGACAATTTGGCCATCCGCAATTACGATTGTTCGATTCACCCGTTCTGCTTGATCGGCATCGTGAGTTACCATCAAGATCGTTTTGCCATTGTCAACTAGATCAGCGAATAAATTGAACACAGCTTCGGCTGTTTTTGAGTCTAAATTACCTGTCGGTTCATCAGCAATGATGATCGGGGGATCGTTTGCCAGGGAGCGGGCTATCGCCGCTCTTTGCTGCTGCCCCCCAGAAACTTTAGAGGGCAATTTATTTGCATGATCAGCCATTTCAACTTGTGTTAATAAATGCATGGCTCTATCCAGGCGTTCCTGAGGAGCATATTTATGACAGAGATCCATAGGCAAAATAACGTTTTCTATAATTGACAAGGTAGGCAGCAACTGAAAGAACTGAAAAATAATCCCTAAATGACGCCCACGCCACTGAGCCATTTGCCCCTCATTTAATTGGTGGATTGCTGTACCAGCAACAAATATTTGGCCCAATGTGGGTCTATCAATACCCGTAATCATATTGATAAGGGTTGATTTTCCACTACCAGATTTTCCTATAACCGCAACAAATTCTTTTTGGTTAATTTCCAGAGAAATTTCTTTTAACGCCAAAAAATCGCCAGCCGGAGTTGAATAAGCTTTTTTTACACCGTCTAACTTTATAAGAGGCTGATTTTTTTCGATCTTTTCTGGAGCTGAACGCGCTTTTTTTAACCGATCTAACATAGTCGCCTTTTGTCAATTTGTGCAACGATAAATGCAGCAAATGTCATACATAACAAACTCTGTAACCGTTCAGTCATAAACAAAACATGTTGGCGAATCTTTCATTGAACAGCAAATACCAAAGAGGGAAAACTCATGCCCTTATCTAATGCCTGACATGCTTCTGTCAAGAAACCCAAGACATTTTGTTGCTGTTGACGGAAAGAAATGACGGCCGTCAAGATACGCTCAACAAAACGACCGCTCAAATAGCCCGGTGTGGCTTGCCAAGCATAGGCAGGTATTACTTCAACAAAAAGCTGTTTACGCATCCCAACTTCAGTAGAGAGTATTCGGTAATAACAAAAGTAAAAGGGACCACCACAAGCAAGAAAAATCAAGTCATCACACAAAACATTACTTGCTAATTGGAGGTCCCCAGTGTTGACTAAATTTACAGCACTTCACCAAAATAGACCAAACTCGTTGCCGTGGCCGGACATCGATTCGTGCCTGTTGCCTGCCAAAATGAACAAACATGTGTGGGTTACCCCAACCCAGTTTGTGACGCTGGTTCATGCTCTGACCCAGGCTCCATGGGCTTTGACTATCACGCAATCCTGGCGTCCTGCTTTGCCGCCACCAGCTCGTCAGGAATCCATCGCGGCCATCCCCCTGCTGGCCTTGAATGTCCTCTTGTTTGCCCTGCCCATTACCCTGGTTCGGGCTGATTCTGCCTATTTCACCGCACCAATTATGACCTTTATTTAGGTTACGTTGCAGGCCAGTTTCATGATTGATTACAACCCGCGGCGACGTGGCAAAAAATTCCTGGCTGCTTTGCTTTGTGTGAACCAATGGCGTTTTTATATGGGGCCTCGAGCCATTATTGAACGTCACTTTGCCTGGGTCGAGTGTTACTTTGGCCTGGAGTTGGCACGCTGGTCTGGTTGGGTAGCTGCTTATCAACACACCGCTTTGGTCTATGCTGTTATGCTCGGTGGTGCTTTGACGGCTCATCATTTACTACGGCCTGATTTAGCCAGTTCTCACGCCAGGGTCTTGACCGTGAGAACCTTATCCTAATGTACTAAATGCTCTTTTAGTATGCCTGAATTCATACCATCCAACCTGATTGACCGACAAAACTTATAAAAGAGAACCTTGACAACATCATAACTGCTCGATACAGCAAATGGCCAGAACAGGCAGATGGGCTTGTTTCCTGGAAGCGATGGCAGGAAAGGGGTCTGGTGA
>WYBM01000031.1 GCA_011525915.1 Ardenticatenaceae bacterium
AAACACGTCGAATGGGCCCAAAAGGAGGGTGTTTCCCCGGATTTGCCGGCAAATTTATGAGATTGAGGGTTGCTCGGTGACGATGTTTTTCTTCCCAAATGTGTAACCTTTCATGAGGCCAGGTCCAGTTTCAGTGCTGGCTTACCTCTGGAAATCGTCTACTGAAAACGGATGCCGGACTTCTGGTTACTGGTACCAGGCGGCATCCTGCCAACCATAAAAACCAACGTCCCATTTTCGGCGGGAAGATTGGCTTTTAATAATCAAACACAACTTGTACGGCCGTCTCAGCTGCTTCATCTAATAACCGGTACGCTTCGGCCGCTGCCGCCAGTGGAAAACGGTGTGTAATAAACTGCGCCGGATTGTGCCGGGCCAACTGCACCCAGGCAGTTTGCAGCCGACGGGCTTTGGTAAAACGGCCGTGCCACCGCGGATGCAAATGGCTGACCTGGCTGCTGAGCAGCTGCAAGTGCTGGCGGTGAAAAACACCTCCCAGATTTAAATCAGCCCGCTTCTGGCCATACCAGGAACCGACGATAATACGCCCGGCAAACCCGGCCGCAGCGATGGCCATGTCCAGCGCCGCCGGGTTGCCAGAAAGTTCATAGACCAGATCAGCGCCGGGGTACGGCCGTGGCCCTGATAGCGCCGCACGTACCTGTGCCAGCACGTCAGGTGTGGCCGGGTCAAAGACGGCCGTAGCGCCCACCCGCCCAGACCATTGACGGCGCAGCGGGTAGCTGTCTAGGGTTACCAGTGCGGCCAATGGAAACGGCGCCAGCAGTGCCGCCGTTAGCAGCCCCACAATGCCCTGCCCCCACACCACCACCTGTTCACCAATGACGGGGCGACCATCCATGACAAACGAAACCGCCGTTTCCATAGTTGGCAGAAACACGGCCGTTTCCGGCGACATCCCCTCCGGCAGGGGCAGCAAATGTTCCGGCCTGGCTGTGAAGTGGCTCTCATGCGGGTGGAAGGCAAAAACCCAGCGGCCATGCCAGGCGGTGTCCACGGCCGATCCGGCCGCAACCACCTGCCCTACACAGGCATACCCATACTTCAGCGGATAACAAAACGCACCGGTCAGCGCCGGGATCGTCTCGTCAACGGGTAAATCAGGTGGCCATTCACCGCGGTACAACAACATCTCTGTACCGGGGCTGATAGCGGAGACGGCCGTTTGCACCAACACCTCGTCTGCCCCTACGACTGGCACTTTCTCCTGGCGCAGCGCCACCTGTCGCTGGCCTTCAAACCACACGGCCGTTCGTTTCACCTCTTTTCCCATCAGCCCTGTAACCGCATGTCGCCCACCACATCGCCGACAACGACCATATCTTCCCCTACACGCTGGTATTGCAGGTTCAGCAGGCGGGGAAAGTCATGCCCATTCAGGCGGCCAATGGCCGGCAGCCCGGCCAGCACCAGGGGGGCAATGGTGATCACCAGGCGGTCTACCAGCTGGTCAGCCAGAAAGCTGGTAATCATATGGGCACCCCCTTCCACCATAAGGCTGCGAATACCCATATGATGCAGCCAGGCCAGCACGGCCGTCAGTGACACACGGCCGTCTGGCGCCGCGGGCAGTCGCCAGACCTTTGCCCCGGCAGCTTCCAGAGCCTGCTGCCGCGTGCGGTCAGCCGCAGGTGTTGTCAAAATCCAGGGAGGGCGAGGGTGCGCCATAAGCCTGGCTGTTGCCGGAAACCGCAGGCGGCTGTCCAGAACAACGGGCTGCGGCTGTGTGCCCGTCACCAGGCGTACGGTCAGGCGAGGGTCATCGGCCAGCACGGTACCAATGCCCAAGAGGATGGCGTCATGGCTGGCACGCAGTTGGTGGGTCATCTTCATAGATTCCGGCCCACTGATGGTCGTGGGCTGGCCGCGCCGTATGGTAATGGAACCATCCAGGCTTTGGGCATAGCTCAGGGTCACGGCCGGACGCTCCGTTGGCGCACGGCCGTGACCATTCACCGGCTGAACCTGGTCTAACGTCAGCAAATGGCGCATCTTTTCGGCTTTAGCCTGCAAATAGGCGGCATTTTCCGGGTTTACGTCTGTTATCAGGGGGACACGGGCGGTGACGGCCAGCCCGGCAGCCCGAACATGGGCAATCTTATCCGGGTTGTTTGTCAGCAGGCGCAGCGAGTGTACCCTCAGTTCTTGCAAAATAAGGGCGGCGACGGTGTAGTCACGGCCGTCGGCCTGGTGCCCCAGCATCAGGTTTGCATCTACGGTGTCATAACCCGCATCTTGCAGATTATAAGCGCGCAGCTTATCTAACAGGCCAATACCACGCCCTTCTTGCCGTAAATAGACGATCACGCCTGCCCCCTCGGCGGCGACCAGCGCCATGGCCCGCTGCAGTTGTGGACCACAGTCACAGCGCAGTGACCCCAGCACATCACCGGTAAAACATTCTGAATGGATGCGTACTAAAACGTCAGCCCGACCGTCTACATCACCCATCACCAGAGCCAGATGCTCTTTATCATCCAGATTGTTGCGGTAGTAACATAACTGAAACTCGCCTACGTCTGTAGGGATACGCCCGCAAGCCATTCTTTCTACAATTCCTTGACTCATGGTTGACCTCTGTCTTTTCATTCGTACTCCTGATTATAGCCAGAAAGACGGGGCTTTTTATATGGATACGGGCAAAAACAGCCGGCAGATTTTGCCTATAACCTGGCAGATGGGCACAGATCGTTTAAGTTACAATGAGAACAATCTGGACGCCGGGCCTTACACAACTGACGGCCGTGGAAGATCAACAGGTGTGAAATATCAATCCAGGCTGACTTGGGAACAATGTCCATTAACGCTCGTTCCACCTTCACCGGGTCTTCATGGGTCGTCAGCCCCAATCTGTAGGCAATGCGCTTCACGTGGGTATCTACTGTAATCCCTTCGGCACGGCCGTAAATTTCTCCTAATACGACGTTTGCCGTCTTGCGGGCCACGCCTTTTAGCCTGAGCAGCTTATCCATCTCATCCGGCACTTCACCGCCATACTCATGAACAATAACGTGCGCCGATTCCTGGATAAATTTTGCCTTTTGCCGGTAAAAACCTGCAGGGCGTATGGCTTCTTCCAGCGCGGCCCGGTCCGCCGTAGCCAGGGCGACGGCATCGGGGTACCTGGCGAACAAACCAGGGGTCACCTCGTTCACCCGCTCATCCGTACACTGCGCCGAAAGGATGGTGGCGACCAATAATTGTATCGGTGTCTGGTAATGTAATGCACAGTGTGCATCCGGGTACATCTGGTGCAAACGGCTGATAATGGTTTGTACATTGGCTGCATTCACATCCAGCATCCCTCCTTTTTCCTAAGCTTTTGCGCTTTTGCCTAGTATCGCCAATCGCCCACAAATGGCAAGCACGTGTATAATGGGGAGCGTGGTTAGATTTTCACAATCCTTTCTATTTCCCATTCCTGGCATAACGACTGCCGGTAGGCAGTGTACCAATCCCATGACAACTGTTGGAGGAATGATGGCGTGGATTTAAATTTTGGCAGGGAAGTATGTGGTCATCTGGCCGTGGCCCGCTCTCGTGAATGGTTGGTTACCAATGGCATTGGTGGGTAT
Source organism: Ardenticatenaceae bacterium (assembly GCA_011525915.1). GTDB lineage: Bacteria > Chloroflexota > Anaerolineae > Promineifilales > Promineifilaceae > CAADGU01. Next base: position 3,597 of record WYBM01000031.1, read on the forward strand.
GCGTCGGGCACCATCGCCGGGTTGTTGACACGGCGGTATCATGGTCTATTGCTAGCGGCCCTAAAGCCCCCATTGGGGCGGACGTTGCTGCTGGCCAAAGTGGATGAAACGGCCGAATACGATGGTATCTACCCAGAAAGTGGCCACTTCTATCCGCTCTTTGTCAATCATTGGGCCAATGATACCATAGAGCCTAATGGGCATCACCACCTAAACCGGTTTCACCTGGAAGGGACAACCCCGGTCTGGACGTACAGCATGGCCAACGCGCTGCTGGAAAAACGTGTCTGGATGGAGCCTGGCGCCAACACCACCTACATTCAATATCGGTTGGTACGGGCTACCGGGCCACTAAACCTGCAAGCCAAAGCGTTCGCCAATTACCGTGATTATCACAACACCACACTGGCCGATGATCTAACGCCGGACATTGTGGCCGTCGACCACGGCCTGTGCTTAAAAATGAAGGAGTCGGCCGTGCCTTTTTACCTGCTCAGCGACAAAGCTGCTCTGGAACCGCGCCATGACTGGTACGAAGATTTTTACCTTTCTATTGAGGAGTATCGTGGGCAGAACGATATTGCCGAAGACCATCTGTATGCGGCGGCGATCCACGTCTTGTTAAGACCGGGCGAATCGTTCACCCTGGTTGCTAGCACAGAACCAGCCCCAGACCTGGATGGCGCCGCGGCGTTGGCCCGGCGGCAGGCCTATGAGGCAGCATTATTAGACAAGGGCCAACGGCCGTTTAGCACCCCTCTGCCTCCGCCCATCCAGCAGTTGGTGCTGGCGGCAGATCAGTTTTTGGTAAAACGGCCTACTTCTTCAGACGCCCACGGCCGTTCTGTCATTGCCGGGTACCATTGGTTTAGTGATTGGGGCCGCGATACGATGATTGCCCTGCCTGGCCTGACGTTAACCACTGGCCGGCCGGAAATTGCGGCCAGCATCTTGCGTACCTATGCCCAATTTGTAGACATGGGCATGATTCCCAACCGCTTCCCTGACCAGGGTGAACGCCCCGAATATAATACCGCCGATGCTACCCTCTGGTATTTTCAAGCCATTCGTGCCTACCATGCGGCCACCGGCGATATTACCCTGCTGCGTGACTTATTTCCCGTGCTGCAAGATATTATTAAATGGCACAAGCGGGGCACCCGTTACCGTATTTATATGGATGAAAAGGACGGCCTACTTTTTGCCGGTGAAGAAGGGGTACAACTTACCTGGATGGATGCCAAAGTAGATGATTGGGTGGTTACACCACGTGCAGGCAAGCCGGTGGAAATCAACGCGCTCTGGTACAATGCCTTACGTACGATGAGCGAATTTGCCCATCTGTTGGCGGAAGATGCCACCGAGTATGATACATTAGCTGAGCAGACGGCCGTAGGCTTCCGCCGCTTCTGGTATACGCAAATGGGATACTGCTATGACTTGTTAGACGGCCCAGACGGCAATGATGGCAGCCTGCGCCCCAACCAACTGTTGACTGTCTCGCTGCCACACAGCCTGCTCAGCCCGGAACAACAACGCTCCATTGTAGACGCCTGTGCCCGCCACCTGCTGACATCACACGGCCTGCGCAGCCTCTCCCCGGATGATGACAAATACATCGGTCATTACGGCGGTGATCGTACCAAGCGGGATGGTGCCTACCACCAAGGCACCGTCTGGGGCTGGCTGATGGGACCATTTGTAAGTGCACATCTGCGTGTTTATGGTGACCCGGTGGCTGCCCGTACATACCTGTACCCTATGCTCCACCTGCTGGCTGACCACGGCGTAGGTAGTATCAGCGAGATTTTTGATGGGGACCCTCCTTTTACCCCGCGCGGCTGCATTGCCCAGGCGTGGAGTGTGGCCGAATTATTGCGGGCCTGGCACGAGACAGAATTAAACAGTTAGGTAAACCACACAAAGCCTTCGCACATCCAGCGCAGCAGCTTTGTGCGGTTTACGCAAGCAATTGACTGTGTTTCGTTCGCCTTTTGTTTAAAGATTTGTTGCCAATTACCTAGCGCTTGGTGATTGATCAGGAAAATGTAATCGCCAACTTTTTAGTGAGAGAATCTATGTCTGAAACCAAACCAAAATTTGGCCCGGAACATTACCCGGCTGGAACCATTATCATCCGTGAGGGTGATGAGCCAGATAAATTCTACATTATCACGCGTGGGATAGTAAAAGTGCTGCATCAACCGCCGGATGGTCTGGAAGAAGTGATTGATGAGCTGGGCCCCGGTGATTATTTCGGTGAAGTGGGCATGGTTCGCCGCAGCCGGCGCATGGCTTCCGTGCGCGCCCATACAGACGTAGACGTCATGGCTATGGATTACCAAACCTTTACAAACTGGATGACCAGCGCGCCAGAAGTGGCGGAAGAGATTGATGCCGTGATCGAAGAACGCCTGCTGAACGCCAGCGAAATGCCAGAACCGCTGACTGAAGACAAAGCGTCGCTGACGGCCAAATCTCTGGCAAAAGGGAAAACAGAAGAGACGGCCGAAGAAACGGCCGTTCACCATCATAAAGGCGATGTCATCATCCGCCAGGGGGACCCCGCCGACATGTTTTACGTCATCATTGAGGGTTTTGTCACCATCAGTTACAACCGGTCCGATGGGACTCAACAAACCGTCGGTCACCTCACCAGCGGTGACTACTTTGGCGAGATTGGCCTGCTAGATGGCAGCCCCCGTATTGCCACAGTCACGGCCCTCACTGACGTTAAGCTCCTCAGCTTTGACCGGGACACCTTCAAAAACTGGATGCATAAATCCCCCGGCAGCCAGGATGACCTGCGGCGCGAAGCCACCCGCCGCCGCAAAGACACAGGCATGTTATCCACCCCCCCCAAAGAAGGGTAAAACAAAGGCCATTCATGAGCTTCTTGCCCACCCAAAAGGGCTTGTATAGGCAGCGCGTATAGATGACCACCCCTTATCTTACGACCGATCAGATGCGTGAAGTAGACCGCATGATGATGGAAACATATGGGATTGGCCTGATCCAGATGATGGAAAATGCCGGCCGCAACCTGGCGCACCTGGCCCGCACCCGCTTTCTAAATGGTGACCCACGTGAACGGGAGATCGTCATCCTGGCCGGGCGCGGCGGTAATGGCGGCGGCGGCCTGGTTTGTGCCCGCCGCCTGCACAACTGGGGAGCGGCGGTCCGGGTGTTTCTCACCCACCCCGATGATGACGTTGTGGGTGAGCTGTACCTGGCGGATATCAGCGTGCCGCCAGATTTATATGCCAGACCGGGCCTAAATCTGGAAGTTGGCCCTGTTTTTTCTCATGATGACATTATTCGTTTAAAGTGAGGCAGTTTTTATGCGTTGGTTTTTGCGCTCAAAAATACATAAGGCTATTGTTACTGAAGCTGATGTCAGCTATGTAGGCAGCATCACCATTGATGAGGCATTGCTGGAAAAAGTAGACCTACAGCCCGGTGAAAAAGTGTTGGTCGTCAGCAACACATCGGGAGCCCGTTTGCAAACCTACGTTATTGTAGGTGCCCGTGGCAGTGGGCAAATTTGCATGAACGGGGCCGCCGCTCATCTGATTCGGGCCGGCGAGGAAATTATTATCATGGGTTTTGAGTTAAGCGACAGCCCGATCACCCCCCAGATGATCCTGGTAGATGAAAGTAACCAGTTTGTACGGTATCTGTAAGGGCAGGAAGGTGACCATTGCAAATTGCAACGCTAAAGCAGATGGCAGGTGAACGGGCGGTAAAACTTGCCGCAGCGCCCGGCTTAATCATTGGGTTGGGAACGGGCAGCACGGCCGTGCATGCAGTACACAAAATCGGCCAACTATGGCAGGCCGGGGCGCTGCCTGGCATTGTGGGCATCCCCACCTCTGAAGCCACCGCGCGGGAAGCAGCGTCATGGGGCATTCCCCTGGGTACACTGGACGAGTTTCCAGTGGTTGACGTGACCATTGACGGCGCCGATGAAGTTGACCCACAGTTTAATCTGATCAAAGGTCTGGGCGGAGCGCTGCTGCGTGAGAAGATCGTGGCGGCGGCCTCCCGGCGCATGATCGTGGTCGCCGATGATCGTAAGCAGGTGGACCTTTTGGGTACCCGCGCGCCCGTACCGGTGGAGGTGGTGCCGTTTGCCGCCCGGCCATGTACCCTTTATTTACAATCGTTAGGGGCACGGGTAACCCGGCGGTTGACGGAGACAGAACGGCCGTTTATCACCGATGAAAACAACATCATCCTTGACTGCTATTTTGATGGTATTCCGGACCCCACCGGGCTGGCACAAGCCATCCGCCAGCAGCCCGGCGTGGTAGAACACGGCCTTTTCCTGGGGCTGGCCACCGATGTGGTACTGGCGGCGCCAGACGGGGTAAAGGTACTTTCACGTAACACCCCCACAACCTCTGTGTAAGAAACCCGTAAGTCCCGGCCCCCGTACTGTTGGCCAGCGGCGCTGATGATGCACAAGCGCCTGTTAGCAACCCATGACAAGGAGACGCCCATGAAAAATCGTCAATGGCTCATTATCGGAGTAATTATCATGGCGCTGATAGCGCTGCCGGTGGTCTGGTACCTGGGGTCACCGCTGTTTATTGATAACCCGGTAGATGAAGCCTTTCCCTTTGAGGTGCCGGCAGCGGCGGCCATGGCCGCTATGTCTGAGGAACAGAAGATGGCGCTGGAGGCCGAATTTATGACGGTCGTGCCCGATGAAGCCGCCCTGGACGCACTCACAGAAGCAGACAGGATGGCCGTAGAGACAGAGGTTTTGGCGGCAGCGGCCGTGGTCATGAGCGACCATACCATGGCCGACCCGATGCCTGATGCGGCGGCCGAGTGGACGGCCGTGGCCACTGGCGCTTTCGCTGGCGCCGACAGCCTACACCAGGGCGCGGGCACTGCCACCATTTACCAGCAAGGCACGCAGCGCGTTTTACGCCTGGAAGCGTTTAGCGTCACCAATGGGCCAGACCTGCACGTGATTCTGGCCAAAGACCCCATGACCGATGATTACCTTGACCTGGGGTCCCTCAAAGGCAATATCGGCAGCCAGAACTATGACATCCCCGCTGATGTGGACTTAAGCCAATACCAAAGCGTGGTGATTTACTGCGTGCCCTTTCACGTGGTCTTTGCTACCGCCTCACTGGCTCCATAATGGGTAAAACGTGCCTGTGCCCGGCTACTGAGCCCGGTCTACTGACAACAAATGCCACTGGCGCACGCCAAATGGGGTAAGAACGTAATTTTGCAGTTCCGGGCTGACGAGTACGGCGCTGAAGCCATGACTGAGGAATACAACAGGCGCGTCAGCCACAATCTTATCCTCGATGTCTGCATAGAGGGCCATACGCCGGTTTACATCTGGCTCTACCCGCGCCGCGGCCAGCAGGGCATCTATTTCCGTATTTTGGTAGCCACCAATGTTCTGGCGTGATCGGCTGTGGTAAAGAATGTCCAAAAAGTTTTGGGGGTCAGGGTAGTCGGCGCACCAGCCGCTGCCATACAGGTGCCCTACGTTGCCGCCATACAACTCATCATAAAAAAGGTAGGGGTCAATGATGTGCGGCTCGATGGTGACACCTAGAATCTCCTGCCACATGGTGATAACGGCCGTATCATAATCGCCTACATCACCATAACCGGAGGTAGTATAGGTAAGGGTGGGGAATTGGGTCGCATCCTCATAGCCGGCGGCGGCCAGAAGCTGCCGTGCCTTTTCCGGGTCATAAGCGTAGCCGCGTTCTGGTTTAAAGATATACCCAGGCATGCCCGGTGGCAGCACACCATCGGCAGGCAAGGCATTCCCATCGGCAAAGGTTTCAATGAGCAGGTTTTTGTCTATGGCCAGATTAAACGCCTGACGCACACGAGCATCATCAAAAGGGGGCCGGCGGTTGTTCAGGCCAATGGTAGACGTACAAAGGGCCACGGCCGTATGCAGTTCATTGTAAAAACGGCTGTTAGGGTCCCGCGCCCGTTCCAGGTTGGCGCCGCCAATGCCCACCAGATCGATCTTCCCCTGTTCATAGCGTCCCAATGACAACCCTGGCCCCAGGTTGATGACAATGTGCCCTACGGCCGCCGGTTCCAGATAATAGCTGTCAAAACGGGCCAGCACCATCAGATCATCGTCGCGCCACGTTTGCAGTGTAAAGGGGCCGGTGCCGTTGGGGTGGTGTTCCCACGCATTGTCGCTGACGTTATGCTGGTCTACCACAAACGCCACCGGGTAGGCCAGTTTTTGCAGGAAGTAAACAACCGGCTCACGCAGGCGCACTTCCAGGGTATGGTCATCTATGAGCCGCAGGCCGCTGATATGCTCAGCCTGCCCCTCCAGCATCTCGGCCACACCTTCAATATCACCCAGGTACGTCTGGGCAGTGTCCGAGCCGGTAGCCGGGTGGGCGGCCCGTTCCCACGTGTAAATAACATCCTGGGCCGTGACGGCACGGCCGTCATGAAACACCGCGTTCCGGCGCAAGTAGAAGGTATAGGTACGGCCGTCGTCGCTCACCGTCCAGCCGGCGGCCAGTTCTGGCTGCACCTGCATCTGTTGGTCCAATGTCACCAGCCCACTGAAGATGTGGCCCAAGGGGCCATCTGGCCCGCCATGTGTTTTGGCCGGGTCCAGCGTTTGTGGCTGCCCGCTATCAAAAAAGATGGCGTCATGGCGGTCTACACCGGCAGGCATATCCGTGTTGTTACCGGACAGCGCCTGGTCTACCAGGCGGCAGCTCAGCGCCAGTAGGGCCAGCAAGATGAGCAGAGGCAGCGGCGGGCGGCCAGCGGGCGCAGGGGTGCTGGGGTTATAAGATAAGGGGCGTTTCATACGCTCTTTCACCTTGACATAATCAATAGTAAGGGGCGGAACGGGGGAGCGTCAGGTATCAATGCTCGCCTGTCTTGCTCCAATCGCGCCGCCTTTTGAAAACAATCAGACCCATCAACAACAAAGGCACCAGACCCAGATTACAAATACCGGGGTTGGCCGCCGGGGCAGTGGCGGGCGGTACGGCCGTGGCGGCAGCCGCCGGGGGGGTGGGCAGGCTGACAGGTAGTCCCTCTGGGATGATGGTGGGGATGGCCGCCGGATTGATGGCGGTAGGGGTGGGCGGGATGTCCCGCGATGGCAGCCCCATGTGCGCCCGCCATTCCTGCTCCAGGCCATCGACGTTAAAGCCGTACACGGCTTCCAGAGCGGCGTCTGTGCTCTGGCCCGCAGCCAGGGTAAGGATCAGCTGCTGCATGGGTTCACGGCCGTACGTTTCCAATAAATAGGCCACCGTGCTGTAGCTCTGGCTGTAGGCAATGCCAGCCTCTGGACCATGGGCAGAAAAGGCACCGTTCAGGCTGCGCAGCGGCTCAAAGGCACTGTCGGCCATACCCCGTTTGATGTCTGCTTCAATGTCTGGGGACGGCTCACCTTCGGCGTAGACGGCCAACCCTTCTTCCAGCCAGTTGGGGCGGCTGCCGCCCACGCAGCTGCGGCCGTATTGGGCCACCACCAGGTGCGCCAGCTCATGCGGCACCACGTCTTGCCCCCAGGTGCCGGCCAGCGACGGCGGAATGCCCATGAGGATGACGTTGTAATCACTAAAAGCCACACCGCCGGCCCACTCTTGAATGTACAATACCACGTCACGCATATCTTCACTGCTGCCATAGATGAAGAGGTTAACGTCATCTTGTAGTTGGATGCCCATGTCACTCTCCAGCCGGTCCAGGCCGGAGACGGCCGCGTCTAACAGCCCCGGCCCCACATTACCTTCATACCAGTGCAGCTTCAAATTATCGGCTTCAACCGTCTGCCAGGTGTAACGGCCGTCGCTGAAGGTGTGGCTTTGTGGGGGGGTGGTCAGGCTGCGGCCGTCGGCGTCTGTAAGCGTCCATGACCAGGTGACGGTGGCCCCCGGCGGGGGGTTGCCAGACCGTACCATTTCCCACGTCCATGCTAACGAATCGCCGGTAACTGCTACCGGCACGGCAGCGGCGGCCTCCAGGCAGCTTGCCCGGCTTACATCATAGTGCAGGGTAGCCTGGGCAATGGACGCCGCGGTGGATGTCTCGGCATCCACTGCCAGGCGAAAGGTCACCTGGCGCGGATACCTGCTGTCATCCAATTCGTTGGTTTGCACACTGAAGGGGGCAGATTGAGCTTGAAGCGAAGCGGGGGCAGCCGTCCCCCTCAGGAGCAGTAAAAAAAGGAAACAAACAACAACACGTGAGGTCATTTTTGTGGCCATCATGCGCTTATTATGCCGTTTTACGGCCGTATCGCCTACCTTTACGTCAGGTGATCGGCAAAAAGTAGGGGCAGGTCTTGTACCTGCCCCGCTCAGGGCGACCACAAGGGTCGCCCCTACCAACGTGTGATTTTTTGTGAAACAGTGTATTTTGCCAGCCATTCAGCATAAAAAAGACCCTGCGGGCAGCTCCCGCAGGGCCTGGTAATCACTCACATGGGGAATGACAGCATCAATCAGGCCGCGCGGCGGCGCGCCCAGAGCACAGTCCCACTAAGAACCACCAGCAGCAAGACGCCAACCAACAGGCTCACGGCCAGGGTGGGGCTGCTGCTCACGGCCATGTCTTGCAGGGTCACGGCCGTGGGGGTGAAGGTCCAAAAATAATCTTCCACTTCGCCGGTGGCCACAGAGCCTGTCACCGTATTACACGTTTGGCCGTTTTGGCACACTCGAAAACGGGCATACACATCCTGATTGGTGCCTGGGAAGGAACCAACTGGAATTGAAAATGAGTAGAAAGAGTTGCTATTACCTACAGCGGCATTATTGATAATAACCTCATTCGGGCCAGTGAAATCACCACTATCATCCCAATCAATCCACCCATTCAACCGGCACGTTCCGGAGCAACCCTGAACAGACACCTGCACCGTGCCACCATTGGTAGAATTCCAGGGGCCATTAAGATCGCTTCGGACAACGCCTGCTTCATCACTTAATGAGGCAGTGTCATCGCCATTGGCCAATGCCGATGGTACCCCATCAGCTTCCCCATCTCGATCACCCCCCAGCCTTAGCCCGGTGGTTAATTGGTGACGGGCACCGTTTTGGGCGATGGTGGTCATGGCGTAGGAGTTTGGTAAATCACCCAGATCAAGACCGGCATCGGTGGAATCAAAAAAGTCAAGGGCCACATCCAGGGCGGTGGTGGGTGCACCCTGGTTAAAGAATATTTGTACGGCGCCGGCATTGTTGGCATTGGCGCCGGCGCCGAAGGTGGAAAAACCGGTATACGGCATCAGGAAGTCCACGGCTTCTCCCGGGGCAATGCCGCCGGGTAAAGAGAGGGCATATTCTATATAGTCGGCTGGATTATTGGTGGTGCCGTTGTAGATGCGGAAATGGGCGGTTGACGCCAGGTCATTTTCCACCACCCGAATGCGCATGTGGGTGTTGGCGCCGCTGTCTGTTAGATCCGGGCAGGTGGGCGTGCACAACCCGTCGGGATCTAAGGTGGTGGGAGCGCCGTCAGCGCCATCAAAGGTCACCGTACCTCTGCCCTGCGTGCCGGTGGCCGAAGAAAAGGTGAGCGCGCCATTGGCCGGCGCCCCACTGTTTGAAGCCAGGGTAACGTCAGAACCAGACACCCAGGTAGCCTCAAAGTCACGCTCACCGCCCAGGCTGGCGCCATCCACGGTAGCGTTGGACGCACTCGGTGTACCACTGTTAACGGTAATGGACTGGGTAACCCCATTAAAGGCATCAATCATCACATCCACGGCGTAAGCCACAGCAAAAAACAGAACAATCATCACCCCGGCTAACAGACCGCTGGCGATATATTTTTTGACTTGTCCAAACATTTTCATAGTCTCACTCCTTTAAACAGTTGCTAATTGGGGGTCCAATGTTACTCCCCACTGACTTAAGTACTCCACAGCCTCACACCCCATTAAAATATCATAAACATCATTCTACACGCATGTAGCTTTTAATTCCGTTGGAATTTGGTTGGAAAATGCAGCCCCGGTTCAACGGCCGTGCCGCCACCACCAGCCGCCCAACAGCAGCGCCAACACCAGCCCTCCACCCACAAAAAGGAAAGAAAGCGGGTTGGCAGCCGTGGTCTGGCCGTCGGCGGGCACGGCTGGGGGCGCGGGTGCCGTTGGCGGCCGTGCTGCTACCTCTGTGGCCGGGGCGGGTGTATGGGTGGCCGCCGGCGTAATGGAGGGTGAAGGGGTAGGCGTGGCTGACGCTGTAAGCGTAGGGCGTGGCGTGGGCGTGCGGGAAGCCGTGGGCACGGCCGTGGCTGTGTGGGCCGCAGCGATGGCCGTGGTGGCCGTAAAGACGGCCGTGCTGGTGGGGGCAGCCGGATCAGGGGTATGGGTAGGCCCGGCGTCTGTAGTGGCTGTACCGGCGGAAGCAGGAGAAGGCGCCGCCCCACCCGGCGGTGCGTCCGGAACGGAACCACCTTCCTTGGCCTGCACCAGGTAATAGACAGCACCACCGATCATGCAGTAATCCCCGGCCGTTTGCACACACAGCGCGCCGGGCAGGTCTACGGTGAAGGTACCATTCTTGGCGCTGATGGTGCGTCGGCTGCCCCACATGTCTATCAAGACGGCCGTGCTGGCCGTGGCTTCAACAGTTGCCTGCTGCGGTGCCGGCAAGCGAGAAAAGAGGACGTGGGTGGTGAAGGTACCTTGATCCAGCCGCACCTGCCCCACTTCATTCCAGCGTTCGCGCCGGGCGCCCTGCACCCCGGCCTGGTAACGAATGGCTACCTGGTAACTATTAAACGCCGGCCGCCGCGAGCCATCCAGGCGCAGCAGACCAAAGGGCTCCGGGTTGGCGGCTTCGTCGCCAGGGACATCTTGCAATTTGTAGATGGCAATGCGCTGTGCCCCGGCGGCTATGGCCACGGCCAATGCCTGGGGGATGTACGCCGCCTGCTCATCCAGCGTCACCTGGAAGGTCCAGTTGGCCACGGGCCAGGCCGGGTCATTGCTGGGCGGCGCGTTGGTTTCCACCAGCCACAGGGGCTTCCAGGGAATGCCCCGGCTTTGCACGGCGCCGTAAAAGTTTTGGATGAGGGAAAAGACACTGTCGGGTTGGAAATAGAGATGGGCGGTGGTGGCGTCAAAGTAATAGTTGTGATTGGGCGCAGCCGGATCGGCCACAATAATATCTAAAAATTCATAGATATAGTTAGGGTTCCAGAAGTAGGTGAAGGCGGGCAGGTGAATGACGGCCTGGGGGTTGGTTTCTTTGGCCACCAGGTAAGCGGTGCGCTGCAGTTGGAAGAACTCTTGCGTAGAGCCGGGCCAGGTATAGCCGGGAGCATGGGGATCATTGATGTCTGGCTCATTCCAGATGATCCAATGGCGAATACGGCCGTTGTAGCGGCTGACCGCCTCCCGCACAAACGTAGCCCACGTATTATTAGGGTCATTGTGGGGCAGGTTTAACCCGGCGGGCAGGCCGCCAGCCCAGGCCCATTCAGGCACCCCAATGAGCAGGCCAACGACGGTACGGCCGTTGGCGATTTCGTTGTTGATCTGGGCATCACTGACGGTGGGCGTCCAGGTACCGGGGCCGCCGGCCTGCACTTCGGCCCACTGAAAGCGCACCCGTGTCCAGGCCACACCTAGATTGTTAGCCTCGGTCGAGTTGACATAACTTTCCACCACCCCAAAGCGCGCGTCTACCGGCGCATAGGCCGCTTTGGCCGGCGATGGCATGACGCTGCCGGCCAGCATCGGCAGAAAGAATAGACATAACGTTAGTTTCAGTAATTTCATGCTGTAAGTTTACCGGGGGCTGCCCGTGGTCGGCAACTCATAATTGAGGATCAGCAGCTCCGTGATGGGGCCACGCCGGTCAGCCTTGCTGTTAATGTTCCGGCGGGCGGGGATGGGGATGAGATGATAGCCACGGCCGTCATACAATTCATAGATTAAGGGGGCGCTGGAGTTACTTAACATAACCTTGCAGCCGCGAGTACTTAAATCATGAACCGTTTGCGCCAGGCGGCATTGATCTCCATTGTCAAAACCATACCGATTATAACTGGTGAAGCTGCTGGTAGCGCTGAGGGGGGCATAGGGGGGATCCAGGTAGACAAAGTCTCCTTTTCCCGCCTTTGCCAGGATGTCCGCAAAGTCGGCCGCACATAATTTCACCCCTTGCAAGGCATGGGCGGCAGCACGCAGGCGCTCTTTGTCACAAATTTTGGGGTTTTTATAGCGGCCAAACGGGACGTTAAAGGCCCCTTTGCTGTTCTCACGGTAGAGACCATTGTAACAGGTTTTATTAAGGTAGATCAGGCGGGCGGCGCGAGCGACGGCCGTTAAGTCTGCCGGGTTTTGGGCCCGAATGGCGTAATAATAATCAGCCTCGTTCCGGTGTGGTTCCAGCGCCCGGATGACCCCCTCCACATCTGCTTGTACAGTACGGTAAAGGTCCATAAGATGGGCACTGCGATCTGAAAGCAGTGCCGGTTTAGGCTGCCAGTAAAAGTAAACGGCCGCACTACCTGTAAAGGGTTCAAAATAGCGCCGTATAGAAGCGGATGGGGGTAAATAGAGTTTATAACGGGGCAATAATCTCTGTTTACCACCGGCCCACTTTAAGAAGGGCAGGGTGGGGCAGGTGCTGGGTAAATCATGGGGCTGCATGCCCCCATTATACGCAGCCGGGTGGACTTTGCGCGAACCAAATCCCAGATCAGGTGGGGGCGTCACCCGGCCGGGCAGGTGATCAGACCGGCTCTTTAAAATCGTAGAGGCCATTTTCCACGCGCCATTGCTGGCGGCATTGAGGGTTGGGGCAGGTAAAACGGCCGTCTACCGGCTTATCCAGGGGGGTTTTACAGGTGGGGCAGGCAAAAAAAGCGGGAGGCACGGCCGTTGGCCCTGAGGCCGGGTGTGTAACTTGCATAAATACACTGGGGGACAACTGGCACCAATTGCCGGTGTGTTGGGCCAGCGCGTCTAACGTCACCAACAGGCTGGTGGGGGCCAGCTTTTTCAGGGGTGCAAACCGGTAATGGGAGACGGTCAGCGCCCGGCCAGGCGAAAACCCCACGGCTAACAATTGTTGGCGAATCCATTGGGGGTGGAAGTCAAAGTTAAGTGCGGCAAATTCCACCGGCTCAGGGGAAAAGGGGGACCATGCCTGGCGGCCAACCCAATAACGGGCAATGGCTTTGAGGTTTTTCTTGTTGGCAAATTCCAGCACATAACAGCCTTGGGGGCGGGCGATGCGTGCCAGCTCATAAAACAACGCCGGCGCGTCGGCGGCATGATGCAGGGTGCGAATTTGCACCAGGGTGCTAAAAAGGCCGTCTACAAAAGGCATGGTATACCAGTTACCGGCTACGTAAATAAAGCGGGGGTCATTTTCCAACTGCGCCTGAGCCTCGCGCAGCAGGGAACGCGAGTAATCAAAAAGGACAACCCGGCCGTAGCCACGATATTCATGGGCCAGACGGCCGTAGCCGGCCCCAATTTCTATGAGCGTATCGCCCGCGGGTGGCATCAACCGGCGTAACGCAATTCTTTCAACCTGATCTTCATAGTCACGGCCCTGGCCTTCCCAAAAGCGCGTGCGGTAATCAGAGCCTTCGTAGTCACAAACTGGAGGTAATTCAATCATAGGAATGAATTATAGTCACTTTATCCTTACCTGTCTGGCCGTTGACAAGATGGGCGGCCTACGGACCAGGGGCGGTAACCGACCCAGTCGCCCGCTGAATCAGCTCTTCGTTTGAAGAGGGCAGGTTAGTTACCAGGTCATCCAGCGGTGTAAACAGGCTTTGCAGCTTATCAAAGGGAACCCCCAGGTCGGTGCGGCTTAATTGAATTTGCACGGGCACGTTCATGACCACAGGCACTGTCTGGCTCACCGGCACCTGCATATTAAGGGCCACGGGTAAGGCGGTATCTTTAGGCAGTACCAAAGAGACGGTGCCATTGATGGCGCCGCCGCCGCCGGGTAATACAAAGGTCGTGCTTATATTGTCCAGGGTGACAGGATCGGTGAGGATCACCACAGTCTCTGCTGAAAGGGGAATGGTGGTCCGTAAGGGCATTTCCGTATCCAGGGGGATTGTTTGTGATATGGTGGCCGAATTCATCATGACAAAACTATCATTGAGCCCGGTGACAATAGGCTCCACGGTATTATTGAGAATCACGGGAAACACCAGGGGGCCAATAAGCAGCAGCACAATCAACAGAATAAAGTTGAGCACAAAGGAAAAGATGATGGCAAAGGACTTAAAAGCCTCCCACGGCCGTCCTTCCCAAACCCAACTACTTCTCTCATCCATTGTCTACCTCCAGTTAGAAATCAAGTTGACATATAATGAGCAACGTTATGGTAACACGAAACGGAAAAATAGTAAACCGCAATGTTTCACGGGAAACAATTGCGGGAATAAATGAATGAAGTAGAATTGGGGCAAAGCGGGATCAGGAGAAATCAACCAAAGTCTATGAACGGGTTAAGCCACGACACGGGAAAAGCCCCCCCAAACCAGGCGGGGGTTGGCAATACCAATGACATTGCCATATTCTTGGATTTAGATAATCTGGTCATTGGGGCCAAGCAAGCCAACCTCACCTTTGATATCAACCTTATCCTGGATCACATTAAACGAATGACCAACGGCCGTATTGTGTTACGCCGTTCCTATGGCGATTGGCGCCAAAACCAGCAGCTCATGAAAGATCTGGCCGTGGCCGGGTTTTCGGCTCAGTCTACGATCCGCATCAACAACTTCAGCAAAAATCTGGCCGACATGCAAATTGTGGTTGATACCATGGACACCCTGATTGATGGTCATCAATACAGCACCTACGTACTCATTACCGGTGACCGCGATTTTACGCCTCTGGTACAGTCACTGCGCAAGCGGGGCAAACATGTCATTGGGTTAGGGGTCAAACATACCGCCAGCCGTAGTTTTGTCAGTCTGTGTGACGAGTATGTTTTTTACGAAGACATTGTACCCATGCAGAAATTGACAGATGTTCAAGTTGAAGAGCTGCTGCAACAGGCGGTGGAGGAGCTGCTGCAAGAGGAACTCCAGGTGCGGGCCAGCATTGTCCGCCAGCGCTTATCTGAATTGAGCAACGGCGCTTTTGATAAGAGCGCCCATGCAGAAGGCAGCTTCCGTAAGTTTTTGGAGAAGTATGGGCACATTTTGGAAATCAAACAGGTAAATACCACCCTTTATGTTCGTCACCCTCAGAAACAAGAACAGCAACGGCCGTTGTATGAACGTTATCGCTCTAAACTCAAAAAACAACGGCTGCGCATTGTGCCTGCCGAACAACGCTTCCCTGTATTAAAGGATATGATTTCCATCCTGCAAACCCAGCACCATCTGCGCTGGCGTGAATTGATAGATATGCTGGCTGACCAGTACGAGAAGCAAAACAAAGATCTGTCAAAAAACACCATCAATGCTGTTCTGCTGGTGGCCCGGCGGGCTCAAGTCATTCATACCTTAAAAGGAAAATCGCTGTCTACGGCGACGGTGTCCCTGGAATTAAAAGGGGTAAAGCCGTTCCAGGAAGGGGTCATGCGCTGTGACGCCGTTTACCTGCGAGAAATGCTGGCACTTTCTGAACCATTTGATCTAGAAGAGGCGGCGTTGGCGCTCTATTACTCACCCGGCCACGTGCGCTATTTAAAAGTTGTCATGAAACACATAGATCAGATGGACGCTTAGGGTTCGTTTACAATGAACCTGGTGTTTTAAAGTGAGCAGTAAATCAGTGTTCAGTGAGCAGTAAATCAGTGTTCAGTGACCAGTAAATCAGTGTTCAGTGATCAGTCACGTGTTCTTCCGAACTGATAACTGACAACTGAATACTGACGACTGAATACCAATGAGTGACAACTGGCAAAAGTCCAACGCTGCTTCTGAACGAACCCTTAAGGTAACAAGGTTACCTCTTCACGGTGCCCCAACCCTTTGCTATTGTCAATAAAATAAAGGCGTGTAGGCCGCAAGCAGTACCAGTTTACCTTGGCCAGGGCAGCGTGAACTTCTGGCGCCTGCGTCAGGAATGGGTATTTGTGCTGGTAAAGGGAGACGGCCGTGTCCTTTTCAGCACCGCTCAACAATCCCACATCTCCCTCAAGTTGAATCCCCTTGATTGCCTGCCAATCACTATAATCTTCGTGAATGGCCGCTGCTACTCTTGGTTGGTGAGCCATATTTCGAGCATGACGTGTGTGCCCCGCCGAAAGAAAATAAAGCAAAAACCCCTGGTTTACATAGAAAACGGCCGCAGCCCACACATCGTCGTCCCCCCTGGTAGCCAATGTCATAACCTGATGCCCTTCCAAGTAGGCCAATGCCGCCACGCGCCCGTCATTCATTCCGAGGCGCTGCTCCTTGCCAGCGTGTAAACAAATCTTCAGGCAACGTGATCGCCAACAAGTCAATCAGACGGTTGACCGTCTGATTGATAATGTCATCTACTGACTGCGGCCGATGATAAAAGGCGGGCATCGGTGGCGCAATAATGGCGCCCAATTCTGTGAGCTGCACCATCAGGCGCAAATGACCCAAATGCAGCGGTGTTTCCCGGGGAACAATGATCAAGCGACGGCGCTCTTTAAGAACCACATCCGCCGCACGCAATAATAAGTTGTTGCTAAATGAGTGGGCGATGCCGGCCAGCGTCTTCATTGAACAAGGGATGATCACCATGCCATCTGTCTTAAACGACCCCGATGAAATAGCGGCCGCAATATCTTTAAACCGATAATGCACATCGGCCAGGGCCACCACCTGCTCCGGAGTATAGTCGGTTTCCAGACGCATGGTGGTGCCGGCTGCGGCGCTCATGACCAGATGTGTTTCTACCCCGGCCACGCCCCGCAAGACTTCCAAAAGCCGTATACCATAAATAACCCCACTGGCTCCAGATATGCCCACAATAATTTTTTTCATGCACTCATCTCCACTCACCACTGATTTGTTGATATTCTGTTTTCTACGCCTAGATTGTAGCCAGAAAATCTAAATACCTCTACAATCACCCCAAGAACCCAGCCAGGAGAAGTTGATTATTGTGAAATCGATCTATACAGCTGATTTGCAAGCCGGCCATACTTTGGAAAACGAAGCCTTTTTAGTGCAAGATGTGGTGCTGCGTAAAACAAAAGACGCCCGTGCCTTCTTTCTGGGAACCCTGCGTGATAAGTCTGGTATGGTCTCTTTTGTCTATTGGGACGTGCCTGACTACGCGGTGAAATGGACACAGGCTGGCCAGGTGGTGCTGGTATCAGGCCGGGTGAACAATTATAAAGATGCATTACAAATTACAGTGACCGATATAAACGAAGCCATCAACCCGGATATGGCCGCGTTTCTACCCACCAGTCCCCGCTCCCGCGAGGCAATGATTGCCGAACTAAAAGATATTATCAGCTTGCTGGCCGCACCATGGCAGCAGCTTGTCTCCAGCCTCTTGATAGAAGATCCCCAATTCTTACATCAGTTTGCCAATGCCCCGGCCGCACGGAAAATGCATCACGCTTGTATCGGGGGGCTGTTGGAACATAGCCTTAGTATGGCCAACCTGGCGTATCAGTTGGCTGATCATTACCCTCATGTAAACCGAGATTTGCTGGTGACAGGGACATTATTACATGATATAGGCAAGGCCATAGAGTACGATGTAGCCCGTGGATTTGCCTTTTCAGAAGACGGCCGTCTGGTAGGGCATATTGTACGAGCCGTGGTCATGATTGAACAGGCCGCGGCCGCTCAGAACAACTTCCCCGAACACGAACTGCGCCAGTTGGTACACCTTGTCACTTCCCATCATGGCACTTATGAATGGGGGTCGCCCGTCATTCCAAAAACGCTAGAGGCCGTCCTACTCCACCAAATTGACCTTCTGGACAGCCGCGTGCAAGGGTTCTTCGATCATTTAAATGATGATAGCAGTGACAATGACTGGACCGTAAAAAACAGCCTCATGTTTGGCACCGAATTACGCTACCCTGAAGGCTATCCCCGCACAAATACCGCCGATCTAGATCTGCCCGCAAATGAATGAACAGACGCAGCAGCTTGTACAAGCCATTCATGACGCACCACAGCAGATCGTTTTTGTGGCGGCCGGCGCAGGTTCATTGGCGCTGGCCGACCTGCTCAGTGTCGCCGGAGCCAGCCGCACCTTGCTAGAGGCATTAATTCCCTACAGCGAAGCCTCTTTTGATGAATTCTTAGGGCAAACACCAGATAAATATGTCACGCCAGAAGTGGCCAGCTTGTTGGCCGGGCGTGCTTATGCTCGCGCGCGGCGGTTAGCGCCGGCAGGGCATCCGGTCATCGGCTTGGCCTGTACCGCTACCATTAGTACAGACCGACCTAAACGAGGGGAACATCGTGCCCATATCGCCACCTGGCAACAAGACAGCGTCGCTGCTTATGATGTGTACCTGGAAAAGGGGGGCCGCAGCCGGCATGAAGAAGAAGTTCTCATAAGCAACCTTATGTTAAATGCGCTGGCACATGCTGTCCCGTTAACAACACAACTGCCGGTCGCGGTGGGCAGGGCAGATCGCTTGGTCACCACCAAAACAGCATTCGGACTTTATGTAAACAAGGTAGCCCAGGGAACGTTGACTTGCCTGGGCCTTGGGGCCAACGGCCGTATCCTTTCTGCCCCACCCCGGGCTATCCTTGCCGGGGCTTTTAACCCTCTCCACGAAGGGCATATTAAACTGGCGCTGGCCGCCAGCCACTTGCTGAACACACCAGTGGCTTTTGAATGCACGGCCGTCAACGCCGATAAACCCCCGCTGTCTGCCGCACATCTGTTAACACGCATCGCCCAATTTGCCGGACGCTGGCCTATATGGCTCAGCACGGCGCCCACTTTTGTGGAAAAATCTCGTTTATATCCGGGGGCTACCTTTGTGGTAGGGTATGATACGGCCGTGCGTGTACTCCATTCCCGCTACTATCAACACAGCCAGGAAAAGCTGCTGGCCGCGCTGGCCGAAATACGCGCCAATCAGTGTGCTTTCCTGGTTGCCGGCCGCGTTGGCCCCGATAATATCTTTCACGAAATAGAAGAGCTGCCAGTTCCCCCGCCCTTTAAGGATTTGTTCAGCGGCATACCACAACAACATTTTCGTGAAGACGTTTCTTCTACAGAATTGCGGGCGCGCAAACAACCAACCGGCACTTGTCATTAAATGACAAAAAAGGGCCTGCCTTGTAGGCGCGGCCCCTTCCACGTTACTACCAATAAGTAAGCTTCATGTCAACGGTGTCGGGGTTCTACCACCACCCGAATGGCCGTTCGTTCCTGTCCGTCTATCGTCACATCCACAAACGACGGATCACAAATAACTTCAACTCCCTCCTCCGCCAGGTACCCTTTGGCGATAACAATCGCCTTTAAGGCCTGGTTGACAGCACCGGCGCCAATGGCCTGTACTTCTGCTCTGCTGGATTCACGCATGACGCCAGCAATGGCCCCAGCTACGGCGGCGGTTCGAGAACGTGCGGATACTTTGATAACACTCATGAAGGGCCTCCAAGAACTTAAGGATAACAAGAACACAGTTCACCCAGGAGAATGAACCACTGGTATTGAATTCTAGTCAATTTACAAATAGCTTGTCAAGGTAGCTGGCAGGGGGGCGATTAGTTTTGGTGTATGGCTTGAGAGCGGTTTCCAGGCTGATGCGGCTATTCAGTCAAGGTTACACCCCAATTTTAATCGCACCCAGACAGGAGGCAGGAACCCCCATATGTTGACACAAGAAGACATAACATCACCTGTCAAAAACACCCCCAAACCCTGAATTTTGTGGATAACTGCGCCTCAACTGTGGAAAAGTAGCTTATGTTGTGGAAAATTGGAGGACATCTTCGTGAAAGCATCTGCAGCTTCATCCCATATATGGGGGGTATCTCCTCAGGTATCATACATATAGGGAAGTGGCGGCCAGAGCTCTTTCATAGGCATAGTTCCGCACTTAAACTACCCCACGGCTTTTAAACCGTTCTTCCACAGGGGGCTTCACACACGGCCCCGTGCATATACGGGCAGTGAGGGCAGGCGCCCCATATCTATGCCTATCTTGAAGTTTTCCACATATACACAGGGCCTACTACGATCTACTATATAAGAAAGAAAGAGAAAGAATAAGTTCAGTATAACTATGGGGGAACGCAGGGAAACGGCCGGCCTTCGGGTTAAGGAGGCACCGTAACCTGGCCTGCTTCTATATAATCTGCGCCAGATAGGGTAAGTAACCGACCGTGGTCCGGGTGATATAAGCCCATAACCAGCCGGTAGGTGCCAGGGGGCAAACGGCCGTCCAGCCTCAGATAATGGTCGTCCATAATGTATTCACCGGCCTGCCAGCCCGTAGACGGCCGTGTCCACTGCGCGGCCACACCATCAGACTGGGCCACCAGCGTTCCGGCCATATCCCATACCTGGACAAAAACGCGCAGCGCCTGGGTGGTCTCTTGTTCGACGCGCCATACCAGGCTGAGTGGACAGGTGCCCGGCACGCGCTGACACACTCCTTGGGCCCATGAATACCCCACAAGGGTAGCAATAGGCTGACCATCCTGGAATAATGCCGTGTCTACAGCCGTGTCTACGGGCGGCGGCGCAAATAGGCGTTCAGGAGCATCCACGTATAGTTCCCCCAAAGCGGCAGTCTGCCCGTTAGGAAATGTCAATTGCCAGCCATAGCGGCCATCTGTCAGCGACGCTGGCAGGGTCACCAGCAGCTGGTAGCGCCAAACACCACGGCCGTGGGCCGATAGTTCCAGGGGCCAGCTGGCAGTGACCTGGCCAGGGGGATCCAGCAGCGATAGTGTCAGGTCCGCGGCGGCTGTGGCGGGAGGTTCCGCCATCAGTGTAAACAGCAGCGTGTCCCCCGGCGCAGCCGTGGCCCGGTCAGCCTGGACGCTGTAAACGGTGATGCCGCCGGTGCGCTCTGCTGGAAACTGCGGTGGATGGGTGGGCGCCGTAAAAGGTTTTTGCGGCGCCCGCACGTCAATCTGGCCCAGGGGCATGGCCGGCCCCACCAACTGCCCATCTTGATAGGCCGTCAGCGGCAACAAACTCTCATGATCAAACAGCGAAAGCTGTAATGCGTAGGTGCCCGGCGGGGTGCCGTGACGCAAATCCACCAAAAAAGCGGTCTGCACATACTGGTCAACGGGCCATGCTGTGGTTGGTGGTGCCCCCCGCGTCCAGCGGTAATCACGCAGCCCTTCTTCTGACCAGCGAATGCCACGATCATCTATCAGTGTCAGACCCACGCGCATCTCCTGGGCCAGCGGCGTTAGCGCCTGCCAGTAAAGGGAAACCACCAGAGGCCTGTCTGCCGGCACGGCCGTGGCCCAAGCATCGTAACCCAACAGCCGTATCTGGGCCGGATGGGCCGGGTCACCAAACGTCAGGTTGGCTGGCACCATGACCCCGGCCAGGTGCCCATCGGCCAGGTTGCTGCGGCGGGGGAACGTCCCTCCCCGGTCAACCAACAGCCATTTGCCAGTGCCCAATGCCAGGCCAACGATCAGCAGCGCCAACCACCAGCGCGGGCCTGGCTGCCGGGCTGGCCGTACAGCCGCAGAGGACGATGGCGCCCGCCACACCACCCAGGCCAAAACGATGAGGCTCAGCAGGGAAAAGGCATTGGTCAGCCAGCGCAGCGGTGTTTCACCAAAGGCCACCACCAGAGCATGCCGTCCGGCAGGTACGAAGAACGTTATCAGCCCCGATGGCTCAGAGGGGGTGATGTCTACCGCTTCGCCATCAATCCAGGCGCGCCAGCCAGGGAAGTAAAAGCTGTGGAAACGGGCTGTAAAAGGCACGGCCGTTTCCAATGTCACCTCAGCCCGCAGCGGCGTATAGTCTGCGTCTAAAATGGCGGCGCCCTCTGGCAAATCTGCCGGTGAGAGTCGGCTCAACCAGACCGGCGAGTCGGTTGGCTCTTCAGGCATTTGCTGCACTGTTACCGGCAGCAGCTCGCGGCTGGCGGTTGTCCCCAGTGTGCCGGTGGCTTCTTCCCAGGCGACCAGCCCGGCCAGGCTCACATCAGTTGGGGCCGGGCAGGGGCGCGGGTAGAGCCAGCCCCAATGGGCCACAGAGAAGATGGCGATAGCCGCCAAGGGCCATCCGTAATCGGTAAGTGCCTCGCGAGAAACTACCCAGCGCCTACCGCTGACCACTGACCGCTGACCGGTTACCGGGAATAGACCACCTGTAAGCAAGGCCGCAATGAAGGTTGCCGGGGCCAGGAATCGCCAGGGAAATTGGAAGGCTTGTAAAACAGGGACAGCATCCCACAACGGCCGTGAGGCGGCCACCGTCAGCCAGATATACCCGGCCAGCGCGGCAACCAGGTATACCAACAGCCAGCGCTGGCCGGGGCGTCGCCGCCAGGCTGCCAGCGCCCCGGTCAGGGCCAGCCCAGTCAACAACAGCCCCAGGCCACGTTCCGGCCAATCGTTTAACAAGGCCGGATCGGCGTTGCGCGGCAGGGCCAATAATTGGTCGATTGGCAGGAAGTTGTTGAAGTAGAGAAACGGCCAGGCGCTGTTAGCCCGGTCAAACTGGATGGCTTGTCGTTCCAGAATGGCGGGCAGCCAAAAAAAGGCACTACCACTCAACCCCAGCGCCAGTGCCAGCGCACCGCGCCCTAAACAACGCCAGGACTGCTGCCCCCGCGCCAGCACCACAACCCAGCCAACCATAAACGGTAAAAAGGCGTAGGCGGTGACATCATGCGTAAACACCAGCGTTATAAAGGCCAGCACGGCCGTTACCACCCCCTGGCGCTCTGACCCAATCTGCCAGCGGCGCACACCCCACAGCACCAGGGGGAGCAGCGCCCAGGCGACTGCTTCTGACAGGCTGGCCCGGTAAAATAGCACATACGCATGGAATGGGGCGTAGACAAAAGCCATGGCGGCTACCATGGCCCCCCAGTCGCCCCACACATCGTGCGCCAGCCGCCACATGGTCCACCCAGAGGCCACAACCGCCAGACCATAGACGGCGTTCAGGGCTACCGGCCAGGCCAGCCCCGCGGCCTGCAGCAGCGCCACCAGATATGCGGAGAAGGGGGATTGAAAGAGGTAAAGCGGGTAGCCGTAACCATGGGCCATGTGTGGTGCCCACCGACTGAACCATACCCCTTGCGACAACAGCTCCCCCATTTGCACGGCCCGCCATAGGTGGAATACATTGTCAAAACCGCACGTCAGGCTGGCTTGGGTCAGTGGCTGCCAAACCGGCGCCGCCAGCAACGTGATAAGCAGCAGTGAAAGCCATGAAGAAGTGAGAGGAGCACTGGGCCGCACAGCCATGCGCGGAATGGTAACATACCTTGGGTGAAAATTGTTGTTTCCTTAGCAGTATGCTAGAATCGCTCCCTGTTTGTAGCGCAATCTTGCATTGCGCTATATTTTTGTGGGCTTGTCAACCGATAGAGGTTGCCAAATCCTATACAGAAAGGGGTAGTACCGGGAAGAGGACCACCCTGTGGAGGTTTAGAAGATGAAAACAAAATTATTCACGCTGCTGCTGGCGGCCATGACATTGTTCACCGTGCTGAGCGCCGGCTCAAAAGTGACTGCACAAGAGATTGTCTCCCAAAACTTATTCAAAAATCCGGGCTGGGAAGAAGGGTACTTTAACCAGGATCAGATTGCCCAAATCGCTGTGCCGAACAGTTGGCGCATGCACTGGTTGGATGGACAGGCCTTTGAAGGCACCAATGGACTGCCTGCTTACCGCCCAGAGACGGTGGTGTGGAACATTAAAGATGCACCAGAAAATGAACGCTCTATGTTCTTCCGTGATGGCAGCTATACGTTTAAAATTTTTAAGAGCTGGGCGCCGCTCTATGCAGCGCTTTCGCAGGAAGTAACCGGCTTAGAAGTAGGACGTAAATACCGCATTTCTGCGCCTATTTTTGTAGATATTATTGAAGATTATCAGGGTGGTAAAAAGATACCACCGGCTGATCCCCGGCAGGGTTTTGTGCGCTTCGGGGCAGGCCCGGTAGGTTCGGCGTGGTTAAACGGTTCACAAATTAATTATAGCCCCTACTGGACGGCCGAAAACGTCAACCCCTTTTACCAGACCATGCCCATCTTCATCTGGGATTTTGTGGCCACCCAGGCGAACATGACCATCTTTATTGAAATGGGGTCAAAATACCCGTTCCGCAACAATGGTTTTTTCATGGATGGGGTGGGTCTGTATGCGCTTAATGAGACGACTGGCGTCACCAACCCCAATCCCGGTACGGGTGGTGGTAGTGGTGGTGGTAGTAGTGCCCCGATTGCTGCGCCCACACTTCCTCCAGTAGAAGTAACCCCGCGTGAAGATGGTTCCATCGTTCATCTGGTTACCGCTAATGATTCTTTCTGGACCATTGCCATTCGTTATGCACCAGTGTTGGAGATGCCGGCGGAACAGGCGCTGCCCTACATTCAAGAGATCAACGGGAACCCGGCGTTTGTGATTACCGGGCAAGAGTTACTTATTCGGGAGCCAGGCAATTATGTGGATGCTTCCGTGGGCGGTGAAGAGACGGCCGTGTCTGAAACGCCCGCTGCTGAAGCCACGCCCGCTGCCGAAACCGGCACCGGTGAAGAAGGCCGGGACGAAACCGGGACTGAGGTGATAGTCGTTGAAGGTGTAGATGCTGCCGCTACCCCTGAAGCGCCTGCCGAAGAGGCACCCCAACCTCAAGCGCCCGCCGGGGTCTGTGTCTCGGCTTTTGATGATGCCAACGGCAATGGCCAGTTTGACAGCAGTACGGAAAGGTTAAAATCAGACGCAGCGATTACCCTGTTCAAAGATGGGCAAACCATCTCTACCTATATAACCGATGGGGTCTCCAACGACCATTGCTTCCAGGATTTGGCGCCGGGCACCTACCAGGTGCAGCTCTACCCTCCCGCCAATTATGTCCCCACGACGGCTGACTCTTGGGCTATCAGCGTCTCTGGCGGTGTCCTTATTCCGCTGCAATTTGGCATGCAGTTTCAGGAAACGCAGATCACTCAGGTGGCGGCTGTGGATACCAGCCTCAACACAGCCGATAACAGTGCAGACACGGCCGTTGCCCCGGAAAGCCCTGCGGCCACCGACAAAGCCAGTGCCGCCACCGTGGAAGGCGGCGGCCTCTTCTCTAACCTCGGTGTCATTGTCATTATGGTAGCCGTTGTTCTCATTTTGCTGGCGGGTGCCGGTGTGGTGATGCTGCGGCGCGGCTGAGACGGTAGTTAAGAGAGGCGCGGCCGCCAGGCAGGTTTTGGCTGGCGGCCGTGGGGGACACTTCCCACGGCCTTGTCCTTATTGTTTGCAACGATAAACAGTAAAAGCCTCCACTACGGAGGCTTTTTTGTTAGCGTGTACTTCTCGTTGTGTAATCGTTCTCCACACGCCGGGCAGGAATCCCCAGTTTTTCTGAAAATAAGTAACACAGAGGAAACTTATAACCTCCCCAACTCATTGATGTACTAATTACCGTTTACCGGACAGGGGTGACAAGATGACACAAAACGAAAAAACACGGCCTATTCTCGCCGCGCAACCATATTACCAGGGACCACAATCCTGGCCGCAGCCACAACCTGTGGCCCCACGTCGCCGTGGGCGAAGCTGCCTGGGTTGCATAGGCAAGCTCTTTATAGGTGGCATCTTGTTATTGGCCTTCACCATTTTTGCTGGCGTTCTTATTGCCGGCACGCTGGTCTATTCCAACCTCTCCGGCGAAATTGAGGAGGGGATTGCCAAGTTAGACGCTGCCCGTGATCGGGAAACGTTTGAGACGACTCAGATTTTTGACCGCAATGGCGAACTGCTCTGGGAAATTTTCGGCGAGGGTAAACGCACCAATATCCCCCTTAGTGAGATTCCCCAAGATTTAATTGAGGCCACTATTGCCGTGGAAGATGATACTTTCTACGAAAATGTGGGCGCCGATGTGCCCTCACTGGTGGCCGCATTGGTGGCTAACTTGCGGAATCCTGACGGCCGTCCCGTCGGCGGCAGTACCATCACCCAACAAATTGTGCGCCACATTGTCTTTGATTATGAAGAGCGTGCGGCCGTTTCCTACAACCGCAAAACCAAAGAGATCATCCTGGCCTGGATCATGAGCCGTGACTATAGCAAAGATGAGATCCTGGAGATGTATCTTAACGAAATCTATTACGGCAACCTGGCCTATGGCATTGAAGCCGCCGCCCAAACCTACTTTGACAAATCAGCTACTGACCTGACCATAGGGGAGGCCACTTTATTGGCCGGGCTGCCGCAAAGCCCGGTGGAGTTGGACCCGCTGCGCAACCTGGAAGGGGCCAAAGAGCGTCAATGGCTGGTGTTGAACCTGATGGTGGGGGATGGTGTTATCAGCCAGGCCCAGGCTGAGAATGCGTACCAGGAACCCCTCACCTTTGCGGCGCAGGAAGTCAGCCTGATTGCCCCCCACTTTGCTGTGTATGCCCGCCAACAGTTAGAAGAAATGTTTGGCGCGGAACTGGTAGCCAACGGTGGACTGCGCATCACCACGACATTGGACATGAATTACCAGAAGCTGGCCGAGCAGTTGACCCGCCAACACGTAGCCGCTGTGGGCCCAGAACACAACCTTACCAACGCGGCGCTGGTGGCCCTGAACCCCAACAACGGCGAAATCCTGGCGATGCTGGGCAGTGTTGATTACCATGATGAAGCCATTGACGGCCGTGTCAATGTTACCCTCTCACCGCAGCAGCCCGGCAGCGCCATCAAGCCGCTCACCTACGCGGCTGCCCTGTCACCGCTAGGTGATGAAGCGCCCGCCTGGACAGCCGCCGACCTGCTCTGGGATGTTAAAGTGAAATATCCCCAATTTAACGGCGCCACATACGCCCCAGTGAACTATGATGGTGCATTTCATGGCCCTATCCGCCTGCGAACGGCACTGGCCAATAGTTACAATGTACCGGCTGTATTAGTACTGCAAGACATTGGCGTGCCCCGTTTTATGGAGTTTGCCCGGCAGATGGGCATCTCCACCTGGGGGGATGATCCGGCGAACTATGGCCTGTCACTGACCCTGGGTGGTGGCGAGGTAACGCCGCTTGATCTGGCTGCTGCCTACGCCGTTTTTGCCAATGAAGGGCAAAAGGTAGCTCCGGTTTCTATTCTGCGTGTGCAAAAGAGCAACGGAGAAGTGCTGTTTGAACAACCACCTCAGGCGGGCGTCCAGGTCATTGACCCGCGTGTCGCCTTTCTCATTAGTGATATTCTGGATGATGACGCCGCCCGGGCGGCCGCGATGGGGCGCGACAATCCGCTGGCACTGCCCTTCCCGGCGGCGGCCAAAACGGGCACCACAAACGATTTCCGTGATAACTGGACTATGGGGTATACGCCAGACCTGGTGGTGGGCGTGTGGACGGGCAACACAGACAACAGCGAAATGGTGAACATCTCTGGGTTAACGGGAGCAGCGCCCTTATGGCGCGATTTTATGACGGCCGTCTACGGCAACTATGACTTATTGGCCACCCTGGGGGCAGAGGGGCCGCGTGAATTTACACCGCCTGAAGGGTTAGAGAGACGGCCGTTGTGTGCCATTACCTCTATTACCCTGGGTGTGACGGAGTGTACGCCTGCAGGCCAGGAGTGGTTCCTGGTCACGGACAAGGCCAACGAACCAGCTGCCGATCCCAACCTGGTGCGCTGGGAACAGATCGAACCGGCTGTGTGGCGGGCTGTGGCCGTGCCTCTGCCCCCACTGCCGGCTGAAATCCTGGCGTCTTCACCTGTAGATGAAGATGCACCACCGCCGCAACTATTCTGCCACTTTGCCCAGGGGGCGAATGTAACGGTGCTGCCTCCAGATGCTCTGCCACAACTCTTCCTGGCCCCACCACGTAACACCGAAAGCCTAAAAGCGGCTCACGAATGGGCGCAGGCCCATAACGTAACGCTGCTGCCCACCCAAACCTGTACCGATGATCTGTTGACCCTGGCGCGTGACCCACACCGCCCGGCCGTTTACCGCATTACCAGCCCAGCGCAGGGAGACAAAGTCAGCGGTGTGCTGCCTATTGTGGGGACGGCTGACTTTGACCCGCAGGTGGTGCAATTTTACAAAATTGAACTGGGCATCCCCAACGGCAATGGCGGCTATGATTGGGTGACGTTGGGCGATATACACAATACCCCAGTGGTTAATGGTCCGTTAGAAATGCTGCATGCCGATGCCCTGCCGCCCGGCGACTACTTACTGCGCCTTATCGTTGTTCAGGACAGCAACTACG
The DNA here is from genome assembly GCA_011525915.1 of Ardenticatenaceae bacterium. Taxonomy (GTDB): domain Bacteria; phylum Chloroflexota; class Anaerolineae; order Promineifilales; family Promineifilaceae; genus CAADGU01. The sequence goes on from WYBM01000031.1 coordinate 31,908, forward strand.
TCGGTGAGCCGCATACCATTGCTATTACCATTGGTTCGTGAGCGATTAACCTGCCAACGACAATTTCTAGCGATGTGGATTAATCTTTGTGACCTGGCCTGATGTAATGGCCAGGTTTTTGTTATACTTCGGCGGGTTGATTCTTATTTCGTAACGGGACAGCCTCTGGGTGGTAGTCACTTCAAACGCACTGGAACCGGCCATTAACTTTTGGTGAAAGTGACTGTCACCTGTAAAAATCTTATCTCAAACAGAAGTTTAGGAGCTGCACATGAAGCCTTTACACCAGATCATCTGCTTGATCTGTTTTGGAGTTTTACTGACTGCCTGTGGGCAAGATGGGCAGGTGACGCCCACGGCCGTGACCCTTCCCACCCCCACCATGCCACCCACCATGCCCCCAACCAACACACCCGCGCCGGAACCCACTGCCACCCATACGGCGGTGGCCGAACCAACGGCCACCGCCACGCTCACGGCCGTGCCCACAGCCGAAGCTACCGCCACGGCCCAAGAAGTTGAGCTGATCATTCATCAGCCCCAAACTCTGGCGGAACTGCCGGTGGGGCAGGAAGTGACCATCAGTGGTGTTGTGATGCCACCGCAATCCGGAACCGTTGAGATACAAGTTACGGTCGCCGGTGGTCAGGTCATGACAGCCACCACCGCCACCATAGGCGAAACAGGCAATTGGGCGGCCATGGTGATGATCCCCCCTAACATTACCGGCCCGGCCGAAGTAACAGCCCAATTTGCCGCCAAGACCGTGACCAATCAGATCACCCTGGTTCCAGAAAATGCAGCAGATGCCATAACCATTACCATGAATCGACCAAAATCTGGGGCCACAGCCGTGGCCGGCCGTATGCTGCTCTTTGACGGCCGTGTGAATAATCCTCTAGGTGAAACTGTTACCATTGCTGTGTTGGACAATGACTGCACTACCACCGCGGCCAGCCAGAGCTTTACAGTGACCGGCGGCAGTTGGATCGGATATACTATCATTTCTGCCACCGCTGCTCCTGGTCCAGCCTGTGCCGTGGCTTACACGGGTACACGCGGGCAGGATGTGTGGCGTGAAGCCCGTATCCCTCTCATCATTGCCCCCGCCGACGATCAAGAAACTGTCATCTTACAACTGGGCAACAACAGTGACCTCCTCTTTAAGGCGGGCGAAACGATATACCTGTTTGGCATTGCCATCAACGCGCCAGACAATGAAGTGAGCCTTCGCCTGGAATCAGATGATCCATCACGGCCGTCAAGCCTCATCACGTCCGCCTCGGCCTTTGCCAACCAGTACGGCTTTTGGGAGATTGACCTGGAAATACCCGAAGACGCTGGCGGTATGGCGCTGTTCTATGTCACCATAAGCAGCAATGACCAGAATTACCGGGAAATTCGTCTGCCGGTGACCATTCAGGAGTAGATAGTATCAGTTTTCAGTCATCAGTGTCCAGTTTTCAGTGCTGGCCTACCTCTGGAAATAGTCTACTGAAAACGGATGACGGACTTCACATGACTGGTGATGGCCGAGTTTGTAATCCTCTCATAAGATTTTGTTTAGCAAACTGTTATCAGCCACCGGCATACTTGCTATAACTGTTTTAGCATCATGTATCCTTTGTCATGAACCAGTACCAAGTGACAAAGCATCAATAGCGAGGTTGGCGACATGTTAATCAAGAAACGATCCGGCATTAAAATTCCTTCTTCAGAAATTACGCCCAAACAATGGTACCTGTCACGGCGGCACTTTATGACCGGCGCTGCTATCACCACTACGGCGGGCTTGTTGGCCGCCTGTCGCTCCGGCCAGCCTGTTAACACCAGCGGTACGGCCGCCGACAGCCAGGCGGCTGAAGCCGCCGCCACCGCCGGCGTCGTCCCCACTGCCGGCCTTATGGTTGATGAATTGGGTGACCCGGTCAACGCTTACAAAGACATCACTACCTATAACAATTACTATGAATTTAATACCACCAAAGACGGCCCGGCCAAACTGGCTCAGGATTTTCCCACCTCCCCTTGGGAAGTGAAAGTGGGTGGCCTGGTCAAGACCCCCAAAACCTATGGGCTGGAAGAGCTGCTGAAGTTTGACCAGGAAGAGCGCATTTACCGCTTACGGTGCGTGGAAGCATGGTCTATGGTCATTCCCTGGAACGGTTTTCCACTCGCCAAAATTCTTAACGAGGTTGAACCTACCGCCGAGGCCAACTATGTGCGGTTTGAGACCATTTTAGACAAAGAGAATATGCCCGGCCAGCGAAGCCCCTTTTTCCCCTGGCCTTACGTAGAAGGGTTGACCATTGAAGAAGCCATGAACGACCTGACCATACTAGCTACCGGGTTGTATGGTGAGCCGCTGCTGCCGCAAAATGGCGCCCCTATACGGTTGGTGGTACCCTGGAAATATGGCTTTAAGAGCATTAAAGCCATTGTCAAAATTGACCTGGTAGCTGAAATGCCTACCTCTTTGTGGATGGCTTCTGCACCGAACGAATATGGCTTCTTTGCGAATGTCAACCCAGAGGTAGACCACCCACGCTGGTCACAGGCCACCGAGCGGCGTATTGGTGAATTGGGCCGGCGCGCCACCCTACTATTTAACGGGTATGCAGACCAGGTATCTCACCTATACCCTGATGTTGCCTATGATACCAACACAACAGCCAGGTAAGGGCTGACGATGAAATAAAATACGGAATTGCATCGTCAGCTTGAAGGAGCGGTAAGGAAGCGGCTTCGTCGCCTTATTTCATTTCCGCTCCTAAGGAAGTGCAATCATGGCGCCGCGAGTAGAAACAATGACCAAAACCCGCAAACTTGACCGCAAAAGTACCCAGCAGTTGATGCGTCTAGGCGCGCATATGGCAGCGCTGTATCCGCTGGCGCTGCTTATCTGGGATTATTATCAGGCTAATTTGGGGGCTGACCCGGTGCGTGAGATCTTGTTGCGTACCGGTGAGCCGGCCCTGGTGTTCCTGATTTTGTCGTTGGCTGTTACGCCACTTACTATCCTTTTTGGCTGGAAGCAGCTTCACCCCCTGCGCCGTACCTTTGGCCTGTATGGCTTTATGTATGTAGCCTTGCATTTTACGACGTTTATCTGGCTGGATTATGGGCTAAATTTACAGTTTATTTGGGATGGGGTGGTAGAACAGAATTTTGTGTTAGTAGGGTTTGCTGCCTTTTTGCTGCTGCTGCCCCTGGCCATGACTTCCAATAAATGGTCGCAGCGCCGGCTGGGCAAAAGGTGGAAGACACTGCATAAGCTGGTGTATGTGATCATTTTGCTGGCGTTGATCCATTTCTGGTGGTTGGTGAAAAATGTCTATTATATGCCCTTCTTTTACTCGGCCGTTGTCACTCTGGCGCTGTTGGTACGCTGGCAGCCAGTGAAACAAAAAGCGCTGCGTTTTCAGCGCCGCTTTCGTAACCGTAAATCCGGGCGTTCGGCGCCAACTTCGTAGGAACCATTCCCCTGTTTTTACGTATAGTCTTTAGTTTTACACGGCCGTATCCCTGGCAAAACCACTCCTGACACGCCGGGGATACGGCCGTTTTTTTGTCACCACTTCATAACAGGTTGTGGCCGTTTTGCTACAACGTTAGCCCCTCAAATCTGCTACAATTCCGGCAATGAACGAGCAACCACATATCTTGCTGGTGGATGATGAAGAAGCCATCACCCGCACCCTGGCGCCCTTTTTGCAGCGGGCCGGTTTTGCCGTAACCGTGGCTGGGAATGGTGAAGACGCCCTGCAGCAGCTATCCAAGCTGCACCCTGATCTGGTTATTCTAGATGTGCTGATGCCCCGGCTGGATGGCCGCTCTGTTTTGCGCCATCTGCGCCAGAACAATGATTGGACGCCGGTCATTTTGCTGACCCAGGTGGGTGAGTCGGTCGAGCGGGCAATGGCCCTGGAAGAGGGTGCCGATGACTACCTCAACAAACCGTTTGATCCCCACGAACTGGTGGCCCGTATACGGGCGGTTTTGCGGCGGGCGCGGCCTGGACAACGGCCGTTGGCGGCTGCTCATAAACTGTCTAGCGGCGAATTAACGCTGGACCGCCACATGCGCCGCGCCTGGCTGGCTGGGGCAGACGCCACGCTGACCCCTAAGGCTATTGCCTTGTTGGAGTACCTGATGACGCATCCAGATGAATTGGTGACGCGTGAACGGTTGTTAGACGCCGTCTGGGGCTGGGACTACCCTGCCGGGACACGCACTGTAGACTCACGCATCGCTGAACTGCGCCGTGCGCTGGGGGATGACGCCAACGAACCCCGGTATATCGAAACCATACCGGGCAAAGGGTACCGGTTTGTGGCCCGCGTTTCAGGGAGCGACGCATGAGACGCTGGCAGGTGTGGGTCAGTCTGCCAGCGTTCGTCAGCCTGGTGCTGGCTCTGCTCATCAATGCTTTTTCGCTGTACAACCCCGTGTTTTATATGCGTGCCAGCCTCAGCGTACTGCTTTTCCTGGTGGGTTTGTTAGTTACCCTGACGTTGTTTGTCATGGTGCGCTGGTGGGGGCGGGAACGGCAGGCATTGGCTGCTGCCCAGGCTGCGATGGCAGACGAGCGGCGGCGTTTTTTGCGGCGCCTTGACCATGAACTGAAAAACCCGCTCACGGCCGTGCGTACGGGGCTGGCGAATGTGCTAGACGCGCCCACCGAGGGGGCCCGCCAGGAGGCGCTGGAGACGGTGCAGGCCCAGACGTTACGCCTCAGCCGCCTGACCGCCGATTTGCGCAAGATCGCCGAGTTGGAAACACGGCCGTTGGAACATGCCCCGCTTGATCTGACCACGCTGTTGGCTGAAGTGGTAGAGGCAGCTGAAGATTTGGCGGAAACGGCCGGACGCCAGGTTCGTCTAACCGTGCCTCAGGCCCCCTGGCCCCTGCCAGTTGTGCAGGGCGACCGTGATCTGCTTTTCCTGGCCGTCTATAACTTGTTGGACAATGCCCTTAAATATACACAGCCTGGTGATACCATAGAGCTGCGCGCCCGTGAAGACGGCCGCGTGGTGATTGTAGAAGTGGCTGACACTGGCCCTGGTATTCCTAACGAGGAGATGCCCCACGTCTGGAATGAGTTATACCGGGGACAGTGCGCCAACGGTGTTCCTGGCAGCGGCCTGGGGCTGCCGCTGGTCAAAGCCATTATTGAGCGGCACAAGGGACAGGTAAACTTGCACAGCCGCGCCGGCCAGGGGACGCTGGTAACATTGCATTTGCCTGTTATCCCTGCCCGATAAGCCGATGTTACCAGATTGTGACCTGTGTTTACCACCCTGGCACAGGGTTGCCATCAAAACAGACGCCTCATTCTCTATACTAGTATCAGTTTTCAGTCATCAACAACCAGGTATCAGTAGGGCCTAACGCCCGTAAATGTCCACTGAAAACTGGTTACTGACTTCTGATGACTGACACTAGCCCTATATTTCCAAAAGTAATGAGGTGAAACGATGAAACCCTATGTCTTAATACTCTTTTTGTGCATAACCTGTTGGCTGGCCGCTTGTGGGCAGTTGGAATTTGGTATTGAAACCAAAGTAACGGCCGGGCGACCCATTGTGACCACCCAGGTAGTGGCCACCCAGGTGGTCACGGCTACAGGCCAGCCCTCGGCAACGCCAATGGCCGTGGTGACTGATTTGCCCACCCCCACGCTTATGCCTACCCAAACACCCACGGCCGTGCCCACCCACTCCCCTACGCCCCGACCGCAAAACCCGCCACCACCCACGGCCACGGCCACGCCAGCGCCGCAGATCAACCGGCTGACTGTCTCCCCCCTCTCCGTTCAGCCCCGAGACTCACTTTCTATTAGCTGGGATACCCGCGGCGAGAAAGCGAAGCTTTGTGTGTTACAATCCAGTTATCTTGTTCACCAATACTGGGAATGTCAGGACGTGCCGCTTTCTGGCACACGAACCTGGCTTTTGGATGATGCGCTGCGCAATGACTTTTACGTGGAATTGCAAGTAACGTTGGGCGGCCAGATGGCCACAGAGTCGGTATTGGTAACCGTTGGCTGTCACAATGAAGCGGACTGGTGGTTTTTTACACCTGCCCCCGCCATCTGCCCGGCGGCAGACGCTACAAACTCCCAGGCAGCCATCCAGCGGTTTGAACATGGGTGGATGTTGTGGCTGGCCCAGCCGAACACCATTTACGCCTTTTTTGAAGATGGCTACTACACGGCATTTTATGTTCCGCCTGCTTTAGGTACGCCAGAACCAGGAGATGGTGGCGTAGTGGCCCCCGCCGGTTTTTTTGCCCCGGTGCGTGGTTTTGGCCTGGTCTGGCGTGGGGAAACCAGCGGCGCACAAGGCGGCTGGGTGCGTAACCGGCTGGGTTGGGGGTTAGCGCCGGAATCTGGCTTTCAAACCCAGGTTCAATGGGATTCATTTTTTTACAATGCCGCGATGTATGTTCGTGATGCCGACGGCCGTATCATCGTGATAGACCCTTCATCTTCCCGTTGGAGTATTTACAACGACATTAAGTAGGCGCGTTTAAGATAAACGGCCGTCTCACCGATGGGACGGCCGTTTTTTTGTGCCGGGCGTAAGCAAGCAGTGGCAGCCAGGGGGTGCCATGCGCTCATTCCTGGATGGAAGTCAGATTCCAGGGTTGACAAGTGGACCTGGTTTTTGTAGTATTATGACCGACCGGTCGGTCATTACGGAGATCGAATCTATGAAAACTATCTCACTTACACACGGTAATATTGCTTACCTTGAACAAGGCCAGGGGCGACCACTTGTTTTATTACACGCCAACCCCGGTGACCACCAAGATTTTGCGGCCATTATGCCGGTGTTGGCGGAAAACTTTCGAGTGATAGCCCCAGATTGGCCAGGGTATGGCCAATCGCCGGCGCCGCAGCCGCCACAAGCCGCCAGCGCCTTTTTGTATGCCGCCATCTTGCAAGAATTTATGGTCACCCTTGATTTGTCAGGCGTGATTTTGTTGGGCAATTCTGTAGGGGGGTTTGCCGCGGTCCGGGCTGCCCTGGATATGCCCGAACGTGTGGCCGGCTTGGTGCTGGTATCGCCGGGTGGCTTTACGCCCCACACGGCCGTCACCCGCCTTTTTTGCTGGCTGCAGGGTAGTGAATGGGTGATCAGGCGCTCTGTAGTCTGGTTTGCCAAACGGTATTTGCGGCGGCGCACAACGGTGACCGCCGCTATGCTGCAGCGTGCCGCTGCAGAACAACAAACGGCCACGGCCGTGGCCGTAAATGCCGCTATCTGGCGCAGTTTTACGGAACCCGCCCATGATTTGCGGGAAGCCGCCCGGCATATTCAAGCGCCAACTCTGGTGGTTAGCGGCCGGCATGACCCAGTGATACCCGCGCATAAGGATGGCAAAATTGCCGCCGCGGCCATACCCCAGGCGCGGCAGATAGTGCTGGGCACCGGCCATGCTCCTTTTGCGGAGGATCCAGAGGCATTTTTGACGGCCGTGCAGCCGTTCTGGCAGCTATTTGGGGAGATGCATGAGCCCACCGTCTGACCATCCCACCCGCACGGCTTTACTGGACGCCGGGCTGCGCCTGGCGGCGACACTCCCTTTGTCACGCCTGAGTGTAAACCGCATTGTACAGGCAGCGGGCGTGGCCAAGGGCACATTTTACGTCCACTTTTTAGACCGGGATAGCTACCTGGTGGCCCTGCACGCTCATTTTCACACCGCGTTAAATACGACCATTGACCAGACTGTAGAAGGACTGCCGCCGGGCCGCCAAAATTTGCAGTATGGTACCATCGCTTACCTGGATGGCTGCTTGCAGCAGCGGCCCTTAAAAGCGTTGTTGGTGGAGGCGCGCGTGGCGCCAGGGGTGGCCACGGCCGTGCAGCAGCGCAACCAGCTTTATTATGCCACGGTAGCCGCTGATCTGGCCGCCATGGACTGGCCACAGCCGCTATTGGCCGCCCGGTTATATGTGACCATGGTGGCCGAAGCAGCGCTGATAGAAATGGAGCAGGGCCAGGTGGTCACGGCCCTGCGTGACATCCTTTGGCAATTCTTAGACAGCCAACCCGGTAAAAGACCAGACAAAGCGGATTAAATGATCGGCGGTGTTTCGCCCGCCTGTTGTTTGAAACATTATTGCCGATTACCTAGCACCAGTAATCAGAAGTCAGTAACCAGTTTTCAGTAGACTATTTCCAGAGATAGGCCAGCACTGAAAACGGTACACTGATGACTGAAAACTGATACTAGCGTGGAATCTGGCCAGCCTCGATCACCATCGCTTCAGAGCGCGGATAGGCCCAGGCGAGAAAGTCAAAGAGGGCCTGGGTGGTTTCGGCGCTGACCTGCCCGCCGGTGCCGCTGCACAACGGCCGTATCTCGGCCGTAAGGGTTACGATCTGGCTGAGCATGGTGCGGTATTCCCCATAAAGCGGCTGCCAGGCGGCGGGCACATCGGTAAAACCGGGCGCCTGGAGAATCCATAGGCGGGTCCAACCAACAAAGGTGCCACAATCCCCTGGTTTCCCCGTCTCTTCAAAAATGCCCAATTCGCTGTTAAAACTGCGGTAAGAGTCACGCACCAACCCCAGGTAATTGATGAACGTATCCGCATTAAAAGGCTGGATGGGTGTTTCTGGGAAGGTGGGGGCGGTAACCGGTGCGGCTGTGGGCGGCACCGGCGTAGGCGGCACGGCCGTGGCGGCTGGCGTTCGGGTTTGTGTCGCCGTAGGTGAAGGGGTTGCTGTTGGTGTGTCTGTGGGCACCGCCGTCGGCGTGTTTGTGGGGGTGGGGGTATAGCTGGGTTCAGGGGTTGGTGTATTGGTTGGTGTGTCTGTGGGCGGCACGGCCGTGGCGGTATGGGTGGGGGTGGTAGTAGAAGGAACAGCGGTGGCGGTGTTGGTGGCTGCGGCCACGGCTGTGGCCACGGCCGTGACCGCCGTTTGCTGTTCACCACAGCCTGCCAAACCTGCCAGCAACAATACAGTGATTGTCATCATCAACCAAAGACGATAAAGTGAATAGGATCGGAAAAACATAGTGGCCTCCCGTGGCACAAGATTTGTCCTAAGGTTAATCCGTTTGGGCAGTTTTGGCAATAGTCTTCAGGATCAATTTTTAGCTGTACCCACAAGCCACAACTCATGTGCCTGGCATCAGTTTTCAGTCATCAGTGTCCAGTTTTCAGTGCCGGTCTACCTCTGGAAATAGTCTACTGAAAACTGGTTACTGGCTTCTGATTACTGGTGCTATGAGCCTACAGGCACTATTAAAGCGGACGCCCGTCAGAAGTAGTGCCTGGGGAGTGGGCCACGGCCGTTACCCCAGGCAGAAGTCGTAGTTGATGAAGAGGTGGCGACGGCCGTTTACCTGCTCGTTAGTGGACGGCTTCCCATCGCTTTAGGGAAGTACAACTGGTGTCCAACCATAAGCATTATCATAGAATTCTTTGGCTACTATATCTGTTAATATCTGTGTTCCCCAAGTAGAGACATCTAATAAACGCAAAGACATATAACTATCATTCGTCTTAACTCGATACAGAAATAAGTTCTCTGAAATCCATTTTCCACCATAAAATTCAGAACCTGCATCTGTATTCGCCTCACAGATAATCCCTGCTTGTAAGGTGACTGTATCTATGATAATACCAGGCCCAGTTTCGAACCCTTGAGCAGGTAGCGCACCCAGATGGTAATAAATGAATCGGCCTTCTGGAGAACGGCTAATACTGTTTATTTGATACCATTGGTCAGTTAGAGGAAAAGGCTGAGGTGGCAGTAGCTCGATTTCGCCCGTACTTTGCACACTTAAGAAGCCAAATGGCTGAGCATAGCCGTTTAGTTCTGAGCTAAATAAAAAGCGGCTCCCATCTTTATCCCAGTGAACATCAGGAATTGGCCAGGTTGCCCAGAAAGCGCTCTCTTGTTTCCATAAGAGATTTCCGGATTCCAATTGGCGTAAAATCAATGTCAAACCGGATGAATCTGATTCTCCCATTGTTGTATACAGAATAACCTGGTTTGTGGGATCAACTGAAGCAAAACCAAAATACATCGCATTTCTATAAAATCCGTAACCGGGTAGGTTGAGTTCTTCTGTTACGGTTTCTATTTGTCTGGTTGTCAAATCAACAATTTGGAACGTTCGTATTTCTCCAACGCCATCAATACGCTCAAGATTTATCAGGAACTTGGCTCGATTATCAGGCAACCAAGTTACATGCTGACCATCAAGTGGAATGGGCGGAGCAGCTGACTCTATGGGAATATTGATTTGAGACTGATTGACCAAATCATAAACAATGTAGAAATTCCCCTCTGCACGAAGGAAGTCGGTTATCAGAAGCTTGCTAGCTCCATTCTCAATATACGGTTCAAAAAAACCCTCCTTAGACTCAATTGAGAATACCCTTTGTGGAGTCAGACTATTTGTTGAGATAGCCCAAACCGAATCATCAGATTCAAACAAGATGCTACCATTTGGCCATAATGGCTGCTGATGAGGATCAATCAGCACAGGGCAATCATCGCGCAGCATGACAGATGGCGTATTAGTTGGTTGTAGGGTTGCCGTTATCTGGGATGTGGCAGTTGCCTTTTGTGTAGGCACAAGGGAAGGCATAACCGTGGGAGATTCTTTTGTTTCCGGAATAAATGTCGAGCGAGGGGTAGCGACAGATGCCGGTGTGATAGTTTCCGACACGGGTAAGTTTATGTTGTTTGCAGGTTCAGAGATTGAACAGGCAACCAGAATTAAGAAAAAGCAAAGAACCAGGATTTTATTAGTAATTTTGTAGTGCATGAGGTGGCCAAGTGAGATTATCTCCCACCGGATATATGGGATGCATTAGACCCAAACGACAAAATAGTCCCGTATATGGGCATTCCCACTAACGCTGTTTTGCGCTTAAAAACCTCGAAAGTGGCGCAGTATTGTGCGATTTGAAATTCTGTTCATCGGGTTAAGATATCCCCTTTTCATCGGTTAACTTGTCCTCTCAACGCCGGCCGATGGAGCTGAGTCCGGCGCTAAATGAAGTATCTGTTGCCTCCACATTCGTTCTTGCATAAAGTTCTTTTACCTCCGAAGAGATGGGCGGTTTTGCGCCACTCATCTTTTCACACACGCCTCCTTTTCCCGGCGGCGAATGACAGTGCTGTAAGTTCGGATCACTAAACCCTAGATGACCGGCATCCAGGTCAGACTTCAGGGTCAGTTGCATGGTGACTGCCCCGATGTTGACGGTACCCCACATTCTGCTGGGGGTGTCTTCGTGCACGATCAGGATGCAGTCGCCCTGGTCATACCCAGTTTCTAGTTCCCTTTATCTAGACGGTCAGTTGGTAAAGGTTCTCGGTCTTGCCGAGATAGCCAAATTTGGTACGGCGTTGATACCCGCCACACCATCTGGGGAAAACCTTGGTAGAGCAGAGACCTTGCCGCAGCAAGGGGATGTAACAATCACCCCGCTGTCTGTTGCTAGGGGAACTCAGCCGGCGTCCAATCCAGAATATTGACGCCAGATAAAGAAGCTGGCTCAAACAATACCTGGAACGTCCAAGCATTAGCATCCAAAAGTCGAAGCGAATGGGTTTGTTGCCCCTCCGCTTGCTCAACTATTACCCGGTAAACAAGCTGTCCATTTGGTAACCAATAAGCATCTGACTTCTTTCCAGGTATAGAAGCAACGAAAACTGTCTCAGGGTCACAGATCTCGCCTATCTGTCCTGTTATCGTGTCAACGATAAAAGCTCTGTTCTCAACACTAAAAGTTTGAACACCAGTGGTTAAAGCCAGGTAAAAGAGATAACGACCGTCCGGTGAACGTGAATAATAGCTCAATCCTTCTGCAGCCAGAGGAAAAGGTTGTGATGGTAATATTTCAGTTTGCCCGTTTCGATCAAGGCTGATGATCTCGTTCCAAACCGAATTAGCACCAGGTACGGGTCTGCTCACGTCAAAAATGACATGGCTACCGTCATTAGACCATTGCGGTGAGGAACTGCTCAAAAGTTCGGACTCTAGTTGCCAGATAACTTCACCTGTCTGGATGTTTAGCAGCCGAATTTCAAAAGAATTCTCCCCCTCGCGCTGCGCTGAATAAAGAATCAATTCACCTGTAGGGTCAACTGCATGATAACCATAGAATAAGCCAAATTGCTCTACCTCTGATGCGTTGAAAGCAAAATCTGGCAGGTGAAGTTCTTGAACGAATACGTTAACCTCTTGTGTAACAGGGTCCAAGAATAAGATCTCGCGAGTTTCACCCATACCCCTCTCCAATTCTGCTTTTTGCTCAAACTGAACACGCCCATCGGGCAACCATTTCCGGAACCAGAACTCATAAGGAATTGCCAAACGAACTTCAGTATTGTCCACTAAACTATAAAAAACAGCCTCCTGTGTTAGGGCCTCAGCGTTATGAGTAGTAATTAAAAGGGTAGAGCCATCTGGCGAAACGAATCCACTGCTGGAAGATTCGTAGACTAAATGGAGTCCTGTATTCTTTGCTGAAATCGCCCAGATACCGGGTTGGGGAACGATCTCATCCAGGTGGAACTCATCTCGAATTCGTCCCACACTGTATAAAATACTGCCCGACATGTCCAGGAGTAACGAGAGCTTCCCGGTCAAAGCTTGAGGGCAATCTTCCCAAGAGACACTTCCAGGTGTAGACATAAGTGTGACGTTGGGCATTGAGCTTGGACTTGCCGTTTGGGTAGGCTCAACTGTTACTGTCGGCAAAGGCGTCATACTAGCTATAGCTGTTGATGCGTCAGAGGTGATTGTAAACTGTAGCGTATTCACAGGACGAGGGGATAGCAATTCTGGTGTCCCTGTAATAAGCTCATCCGTAGGAATCTGGACGGAACAGCTGGCCGGGACAATAGCTAAACCGGCGAGTAAAAATTGTAAAAACTTAAAAAAGATTCGTTCAGTCATAGTCATTATCACCTCAGTTTACCAGAGCTAGCTCTTGCTAATTACAAGGAGCAAATATCCAATCTTGCAAAGGGCCTGTACACTGATTTTGGGCATACGCTTGTATTGCAAAAACTCCAGTAATCGTTCCATCGCAAGGTGTGTTTCCGTTACAGTAAGTTACTGATCAATAGGAAGTATAGGTGCGGTTACCAGCATCATATAACTGGGAAAGGGTTTGTGCTGTACTGTCAACTAAAGCGTTTCCGTAGTGAATCAGAGCCGTATTTTCTGCTGTTACCCTATGATTAAGAATACCATTGGTTAAAGCGGCCACAAACTGATTGGTTGGCAGAAGACGCTCACCTCATTTCATGGTTGATAAGTAGAAATAGGGTTTCCCGTGCGTCTAGTTCGTCTCTCCACCAACCATTCATAGCCTGAATTGCATGCAAACCATTCCAGGCGGGCGGTCCTGACTCTGGTGTCGGATTTGGTAGTGGTTTTACAATGCACCAGATGTCAAAACAATTATCCGGGGTTGTGGGAAGTGTGGGTGATGTAGGCGTCGTTGAGGATGAGGATTGCGGAGGGCGTGGTGTGCGGGTTGGCGGGGTTGGGGATGATGGTGTCGGCAGAGGCAAACCTACCGATCCCCAGCAAGTAAAAACAGGCCTGCATAGAGAACTTATGGCCGGTGAAACTACGGTCGGTCAGGTTGGTCGTCTACTCTAGTTGATTTGAGAGTGGGCCACGGCCGTCACCCCAGTCAGAAGGCGTAGTTGATAAAGCGGTGGCGACGGCCGTCGCCACTTGCTCGTCTGAGGTTGGGTGACGGCCGTACTCCGAGCCGCTTATCCGCTCATCAGGGGCCTGCTGTTTTATACCCCGGTATTTCAGGTAAACCGCGAAAAGTTTTCAGATGTAAAAAGAGACGTTTTCTCGCGGTTTACTCGAGTGATCGGCCGCGATTCGCTCGCTCTTTTTCCAAAAGCTTTTGCCGATTACCTAATCCAGCAGAGCCCATAACTGTTCTTTACTAAAATCGGCCCTCTTTCCAGAATCAATGATAAAAGGCCTGACATCTTCCAGCACAAGAGACCACGGCAAAGGTGAAAGCTGTTGCTGTACAACCATGCGCCAATTGGCCGGCGTCAGCGGGTCATTTACCCATCCGCCCTGCTGTATACAGCGATTCAGGTATTTCAGGTTGGGCTCAGGCCAATCTGGTTGGTTCAAATACCACCACAGGTCATAAATGTCGCGCCCTTTGAGATAGTCGCGCAGCAAGATAGCACATAGTTTGCCAGCCAGAAGTGTGGCCGGATCATGATGTTGCAAGTTCAAAGGCACATATTTGTACAATGGCGTTGTCATCAGACCAGCATGTTGCGGCGGATTTGTATCCACCTCTACTTTGATGGCCAGGACTTCATCGGCATGCCCCGACAAACCAAGTTCATGAAACAAGCCACGAAAACGTACAAAAGCTTTATGAACGACCTGCTTCTCGTTTAGTTTGACCTCAACGGCATACGCTTCGGTGGAAAAATCATGCCTGATTTGCTGCAAATAGGCGCGGAAATCGTATGCTTCTGGATATGACTCCAGGGCAAAGTCAAGGTCTTCAGAGTAACGAGGCATATCGTAAAGAACACGCAAACTTGTGCCACCGTGAAAGGCCAACGTCTGCATAGCCCCTGCTCGCTGTAAACTTTGCAATATACGTACTTGCAAATATTCACGAACAAGATGGATCGCCTCAAGTTTGGTGGGGGCAGGCGCAATGAGTGTGCGCAAATACGCTTTCATAAAGGCTCATACTCTTCTGCTTCGCGCCGGACAATGGCTTCAATCACGTTGGCAGCGCGTTTCAGTTTAGGTTTACCGGTGCGTGCCGCAAAGCGCTGAAGCCGTTCCAGATTTAGGATTTCGAGGTTTTGTAGGCGCAAGGATTCGATATAAGCGGCTGAATCTCCCTGGGGGCGGAAATGAATGAGATCGAGCAAGGCTTTTTCCGGCGCAGCTACATAGGCATATTCGTCATTCACCAACAGACGATACTCAATGCCAAAAAACAAAGATGACGTGATATGACGATAGGAAAAACGGCCGAACTTATTTTCGTAGCTGCCTGGCCGCTGCGTGGTGACGCTGGTGACGACGGCCACATGTTCTGGGATGAGATGATAGTAAGCCAGGGCCATTTGCAGGCTCACATAGGAACCGGGAACAAGATGGTTGGCAACGACAAACGGGTGCGGGTTTTGCTCAGGAAAGGTGTAGATACCGCGCCGTAATTGGATAAGTTTCTGGGCTTGCACCCAATCACTCAATTGTCGTTGTGCCTGATGCCTTGTTACGTCACCAGCTACAAGTAGTGACGTTTCAAACAGCGGTTGGTTCTTAACTGTCTGTTGCATTTGTTGCCAGCGCATGAAAGGTATTATGCCAGGAATCGTTAGTTATCGCAACGTTTTGCGTTGGCGACGGCCGTTCCCCCGCTCAGAAGTAGTCGCTAATGAAGAAGTGACGACGGCCGTATCCCCATTTATCTGTTCTGCGGTTGTTGCCTGTTGGTGGACGGCCGTCTCCCCGTTCAAAAGTGGTAGCTGATGAAGAGATGGCGACGGCCGTTCCCCCGCTCAGAAGTAGTCGCTAATGAAGAGGTGACGACGGCCGTGCCCCCATTTATCTGCTCCGCGATTGTTGCCTGTTGGTGGACGGCCGTCCACCCCGTCAGAAGTAGTAGCTGATGAAGAGGTGACGACGGCCGTTTACTCCTTGCTCGTTTGGGGTGGGACGACGGCCGTGACCCCAATTTATCTGTTCTGCGCTTGTTGCCTGTTGGGCCACGGCCGTCCCCTTCAGCCAGAAGTGGTAGCTGATAAAGAGGTGGCGACGGCCGTCTACCACCTGCTGATTTGGAGTTGGGTGACGGCCGTCGCTCATCTGTTTAGCTTTCCCTCAGTCACTGCTCACTGGTTGACGGTCGTTGAAAGCGGATTTAGGACACCAGCAGAAATCATGCCAACGTTGGGAAAAGGCGTGGGGCATAATATAGAACACTAGCCCTACTACTTAAGAAGACTGCCCCTCAGTAGGAGTTTGAAATGGTCAACTAGCTTATCAGTTGCAAGTTGACCAAATTTATCCACTTGTTGAAACAGTTGCTCTGATGAGCTTATGTTAAAATTTATATTCATGACATCTGCAACGATTTCGCCATTTGACCAGCAAATATTTGCAGAAAATAGACCATTTCCATTTGTTAAAGCTAATTCAATAGTTACGTCAAGGGAGTCTTCGTTAAGATCGCCGTTCGGATAGTAAGATAAATAAGCCATGATAGTGTTAGTTGTATTTGTCCAGATACCACTGTTTATTATCCCGTTTTTACTAATGCTTTGTTTGATCTGATCTGCTACGAGATTTATATGCTGCAACAGTATACTTTTTAGTGGGGTCAAGTTGTTACTTTCCATAATAACCTCATCTTGCTTTTACTCCCCTTTGGAAGTCAGCATCAAATAATTCTTGAGTAAAGGGATGAATTTGACCCGTTCCTCGAGTAGTAGACCAACCCTGCAACTCGTGTAGGGTTTGGGGCTTAACAGAGACATGCCCTGGTGGGACATTGTCAAAGTGGGCCTCAAGATTGTTTAATCTGGTAACATCTATTGATACATATTTACTACCCGGTTTGATGTTTGGATTATCAAGACTGTCAAAGAATGATAAACCCAGTTGCCCTTGGGGGCCTGGAACATCATCTATACCTGGTCTAGGAGTGAGGCTGTCCGGTGTTCCAGATGCTGCACGATAGATTCTACCTTCTGAGAGTCGATGTGACACACCGGCCGTAAGTGCACCGGCGGCATAATCCAAAACACCACAACCACCTCCAGTAGCCGCACATTCGAATGCCGTTTCGCCAACGCCGCCAACCACGGCCGCAGCTGTGGGGTGAGCAATCGCCGCAGATTGGGCTACGGATATACCGGCGCTGGCATAAGAAGCAATAACAGGTACAGCCTCAACCGCAATGATGCCTGTACCTATGGCTACTGCCGTATGAGCGGTCGCCTCCACAGCAATATAACCACCGGCAAAGATCTTCTCACCCACCGAAGCATCTGGGCTGGTGACGATGGTGACAGCCATATCCAGATTGCTACAGGTGGTGCTGTAAAAGGTATTACGCAACCCACTGGCAAATCCCCAGCAATGACCGGAGGGGTCAGTATACTTGAGCGGATTATTGATGGTATAGGTATATCTGTTCCAGCCTTGTGGGTTAGCGGGATCAGGTACCAGAGTATCGGCCGAGGCGAAACGGCCGATGCCCGGCAAGTAAAAACGGGCATTCATGTAGATGAGGCCAATGTCCTCAGCCCCCGTGCCCAGGTTGTTGCTCTTGTGGCCGGTGAAGCCGCGGTCGGTGAGGTTGGCCGTTGGTTCGGTGCGCCAGTCGCCGAAGGGGTAGTAGCGGGCGGTGCTGCCGCCCACCACACTGCCACCGCTGGTAGTGGCCAGACTGGTGCTGCCCAACCGGTCACTGTGCAGGTAGTACAGGGTGTTGGCTCCACCCACCACCTGCACCCGCAGGGCCACGGCCTGGCCGGCGGCACTGTAGGTGATGCGCCGGGTGGTGGTGCTCCCGCTCACCTCCTCATCATAACCAGGGAACGGGAAGTACACCGTCTTGCCCGTCGGCAGCACCGTCTTCACCCGGATGCCGGCGGCGTCATAGGTAAAGGTGGTCGTCTGGCCGCTGCGCACCACACTGGCCAGCTCATTCTCCACGTTAAAGTTCTGGGTGGTGGTCACCCCACCTTCCACCCGTTTGCTCATATTGCCGTTGGCGTCATAGCAGTAGTAATTGCTGCCGATTTGCTTCACCGCCTGAGGCATGGACTGCGGCGGCGGGTTGGTACAGCCCACATGCCAGCTGCCGTAGTTGTAAGTGCTGCTGCCGGCCAGGCTGGTGATGTTCCCAACTTTGTCATAATCATAGTCGCCGCTTTCGCCGCTGTGGTTGTACTGGCCGGCGCCGACAGCGTTGGTCACGGCCGTTTCCAGCCGGTCGCGGTGGTCGTAGGTAAAGGTCTGTACCTGGTCGCTGTTAACTTTGTCACGCAGGTTGCTGAGGTTGCCGCCATCATCATAGGCATGGCGCATGTCCAGCACCTGGCCGCTGACGGTCAGGTCCTTGTTGTCCGCCAGGCAGCGGGTGTTGGCATCCGGCGCCGTGCAGATGCGCCACAGCCGGCCGAAATCCTCACTGG
>WYBM01000032.1 GCA_011525915.1 Ardenticatenaceae bacterium
GGCTGAAATGGTCTTAACAATGTCATAATCGGTTCAGGTAGAATAAGCATTTGTGACCTCTCGTTGTGGTTTGGTCACAGCTTATTCTACCTTTGTAGCTTTGGCTACTTTTGTACAAAGTCGAGCTAAGGGCACGTCTGCAAATAAGTAATGTGCTTTGCGTGCCCTTTGTCACTCAACTTCTCATTCGGGCGATAATGGTTGCCAACCCCGGTTGCCAACCCCGCTGATACTCTTTGCTCACTGCGAGGGTTGACCAATAATCATCTCTGTTTCTCCGCGAACCATCAGATACCCGTTTTCGCTGGCTTGAGAAAAGAATCTTTTTGCTTCTTGTTCAAGCACATTAAAAAGTGGATTATCGTCATCAGGCATATATGATGCTGATGTTAATGCACCCATAAATTCTTCCCAATTCTGACGAAACTGAAAAGGAAATATTTTCCTTTGATACTCATTGTTTCCAAAAAAATAGCTGACTGACTTCTCCTGCGGTTTCTTGACGGTGACTGAGAAATCGGCTCCATACTCGGCACTCATCAGCTTGCCAATGGCTTTGTTGCGCTCTTGATCCGTGCCATAATTTCTCAGAATGGCTAACCATCCTTTTTTCCTGCAAATTCGCAACATTTCCCGCCTGGCCGGTTCAGGATCAAACCAGTGAATTGCTTGAGCAACTGTGATCAAATCTACTGATTCTTCAGGCAGTCCAGTTTCTGCAGCAGAACCTTCTATAACGGTGACTGAAGGGACATTGCCTAACTCCCTGATCGCAATGTATCTCATTTCCCGGTTGGGTTCAATAGCATAAACTCTTTGCACTTTATCCACGAAATGCCTGGTTAGAATCCCTGTACCTGCTCCAATATCAGCAATGACTGAATCATTGGAAAGTTGCGCTATTTCAAAAATAGCATCAACTGCCTTCGTAGAATAATCCCATCGGTACTTTGCGTATTTTTCAGCTTTGGTTGAATATATTGTTTTTGTGTCCATTTACCTTCTTCGCTTAGATGGAATTTGGCGGCTACCGTCTGCTTAAATCACTCTGAGAAAGATCAACTTCAAACATAGACATGTTTGTGTTAAAAAAATCGTTAATTCTGGGTATGATCTGTTCTTTTCGAACAACAAAACAGATATGTCCTCCATCTTTGATTTCAATGAGGGAGCTATTTTGCGCAACCTCCGCAATCCATCTTGCCTGATCTATTGAAACCAAAGGATCGGTTGGACTATGAATAACCAGAATGGGCACTGCAATTTCCCCGGTAGGGTATTGTTGTAAGTTTGTGATTTGCTTATCGTCGTTCTGCACACCGGCAATGCGCAGGCTAGATGTTACAAGCGGCTGATAAAGTTCCCGAATGATGGCCATTTTTTCGGCATCCTGATTAACCTGGTAGCCCAAAGCTTGATCCACGCCATTCATTTTCATCAAACCCTGCAAATTGAGTTTAAATAAAAGCCACCACAAGAAATCAAACCGCAGTGTTACTGCTTGTGCCCGGATAATTGCTTTCATGATAACTGGCAAAGGCGGCGGGGCTATTGTAATTGCAGACATCAAGACGAGACCCAGGCACCGCTCTGGATAGCGCATTACAAATTGCAGGGCTGACGGGCCGCCACCAGATACGCCAATCATACCCGCCTGTGAAATTCCAAGTTTATCAAGCAGTTGTGCATAGCTATCGGCTTGTTGTGTCGGTGTTTGCCCTGTTTCCAAAGATGAACGCAGGTAGCCGGCACGTGAAACCACAATAAGTTGAAAGCCCTCGTCAAGAAAGAGTTTGGCTATGCCCAGCCCCTGATCATAACCGCCAAGGGTGCCATGTGAAATCAAGACAGGTACGCCTGTACCGATGATGGTGTATTCGATACGGCCGTTAACTGTCTCCACTATTTGACTATTACTTTCCAGGCGCGTAACGATATCTTTCCGGTCTCGTTTAAATCGGGTGAGTACAAACGTACCCAGCGCACCGAATGCGAGACCTGCGCCAATGGCTAATTGTCGGCGTTTCTTCTTTATCATCTTGTATAAATCCTCATCAGGTGTTGTATAAATCAGACAGCAGGTCTCTCCAAATTGTCAAGCATATCATTGGCGATCTTTTCCAGTAGTGGTGAGATACTTGGGTCTGTTTGCGGGCTGACGTTGCCATTCAGCGTTTGCCCTATGGTGCCCATAAAGCGGACACTGTACAGAAGCGCATAAAAATCAACCATCTGTAATTGACGTGTAGAGAGGCCTAAGAATTGGCACCAGTAATCTACAAAATCACAATCTTGCCTCATTATCAGCAAGATTGTTTTGCCACGGCCGATTGCCAGAAGGGGATCACCGTACCACAAAGCATCCACATCAATAATTCCAGAAACTATTCCATCCTGTATAATGACATTGCGCACATTCAAATCATACAAGAATGCAACAGGCTCAACTGCGCACAAGTAGCCCATATTTTCTTCAATCTTCTCGCGCACATGGTCAATAAACCGCTTTTGTGGGGTGTTTGGCCGCGCCGCCAAAATATCGCGCTCACTTCTTTTAACAATGGTGCGTATGACATCAACCCAGGGATAAATGGTTTCAAAATGGTGCTGCTCTAGCGAATGAACCTTTTGCTGTATTTCTGCTATGGTGTAAGCAATGCTCTTTTTTTCCTGCATGGACAAGAAGGGATACACATCTTCCAAATCAGAGCCTGGCAGCCGCTCATAGACAGCATAGGAATGATGATCAACCTCGCCCGTATAGTAGATTTCAGGCAATGGTATGCCAGTGTCTTCTAATCTTTTATGCCAATAGATACCACGTTCCAATTCGGTACGTCTTTCTGGCCGTGCAATGCGAACAACGTAAGGGAATGTATCGTTCGTCACCACATCAAAAACGTAATGTGAAAGTCCGGAAGGAAATCGTCTTATAGAAGCCACGGGCTTTCCAGATGTCTCCTCGATTATTTTTCGAACACACTCTTCCATGGTTTAGGTTCATTCCCCTATCATACACACTAAGAAGCTACCAGGCATAAGCTTCTGGCGCTTCGCCCCCTGGTCCTGGCCAGATTTTTTCCAAACGACCCATGATTCCATCATTCAGATGGATCTCAAGTGCCCGCAGGCTGCCGGTAAGCTGCGCTACCGTCCGCGGCCCGATGATTGGCGCGGTGAGAACGGGATTGTGGAGCAGCCAGGCCAGGGCCACGTCTGCTGGCTTTTCCCCCAATTCCTTGCAGAGTGAGTCATAAGCAATAAGTTTTTCATGGTGAGTTTTGATAGTTTCATCGAGGTGGCGGCGACGGCCGATTTCGCCTTCCGGAAGTTTACCGGCCAATAGCCCTACGGCCAGCGGACTCCAGGCTATAAGCCCCAGCCCATACTCGCGGCAAGCCGGGATGACCTCTAATTCAACAGTACGATTGCTGAGATTATATATGCTTTGCTCACAAGTCAGCCCAAGGAAAGAACGCGCCGCTGCCTTTTCACAAGCTTGGGCAATATGCCAGCCGGCAAAATTGCTGCTGCCTATATACAGCACTTTACCTTGTTGCACCAATAGTTCCATCGCCTGCCATATCTCTTCCCAAGGCGTTTCATGCTTAAGATGAGATGGACGACTTATCTGTCGATCTGGCAGACCCCATGATTCCTTATCTGCGGATGTTGGTTCGCCGCGGTCAATGTGATGCATGAAGTAAATGTCAATATGGTCTGTTTTTAACCGGCGCAAACTGTTTTCACAAGCCTGGCGAATGTGGTATGCTGAGAGGCCGCGATCGTTGACGCCATGACCCATTGGGCCGAATACTTTGGTTGTTAACACAATTTGCTCTCTACGGCCGTTTCCCTGAGCCAGCCAGTTGCCGATGATTTTTTCTGTCTCGCCTGCAAAGTCTTGCGAACCGTACATATTGGCCGTATCAATGAAGTTGATGCCCAAATCAAACGCCTTGTCCAGCATCGTGTGAGACTCTTTTTCTGACCTGATCGGGCCAAACATCATTGTACCCAAGCACAATCTACTGACAATCAATCCTGTTCTTCCCAGATGTGTGTACTGCATTCTCTACCTCTTGATTTACTTCAGTACCAGCACCAGTGATCAGAAGTCAGTCATCAGTGTTCAGTAGACTATGTCCGGAAGTAGGCCAGCACTGAACACTGTCCACTGATGACTGAAAACTAATACTAGATACCCTCACCAAACATAGTTGGTAGATCAAGAAAATGTAACACTTCTACCCATGCCTGGCGCTCAGCTTGCGCATTACTCACTTGTTCCACTCCCCCATAAGTGATAGTTGGTAAGCTTGGAATACTTAGGCTGTGACCAGCCTGTGCCAATGATAGATGTTTGCTCGCCTGAGTACGCCCCACAGCTTTCATCCTTCGCAACATGTTGTCGGCCATTTGGGTCGAAGGCCACACGTTGTCCTTAGTCGCCGAAATCAACAGAACCGGTGCAGAAATCTTTTCTACGGGGATGGCCGCCGCCGCAATCATCTCTTGATCTTGCCAACCATTTGCATCAAAATGTCCATTTGCGAACAAAGCAAAGGGCACCGGTTGACTCTGATAGCACCAGGATGATTGTGAGACCGTGCCTTGTTGTGAAAAACCGCACCAAACCAACGAACTGGGGACATAGGCAACCACGCGCTTGATTTCAGGATAGATCGTTGCTAACAATAGTGCCAGTTCTGCACCTTTGGAATAGCCAATCGCCGTCAAATCATTGAGGCTGAGGTCTGTTTGGTCAGTTAAAAAGCCATGGGCCCTTGCAAAACATTCCAGGGGGAGTTCTGTGAATTGTTGAGGCAAACCAAACTCCCCTCGCCAGTCAAAGTAAGCGATGGCCATCGTGGCACAACCACGTGAGGCTAGAACTGAGGCCACCTGATGAGACCAGGTAAAACCGCCACCCGAGCCGCCAAATACCATCGCTGTTGTCCTGGGAATGCTTTGGGCAGGCATAAACAAGGTTGCAATCAGACCATCTTCTTGGATATCAATTCTGTTGATAGCTGTGTTTAGAAAGCGTCGGATCAAGGTGGCTTCGGCAATGATTTTGTGATTGTTTTCGGCCGTTAGGGTCACCGACAGCGGGGTGAGAGAATTGGTAGCAGGTCGATGAATCCTATTTTCTGTTCCATCAGTTTGTGCCTGCATTGACCAAAACAGCCCCATAGGATCAGGCTGCTGGTAAGACCCCGATTGGGGTCGGGCTGACTGTAATTTAATCTTGCCCAACGCATCGCTCTGAAACAGGGCCTGACTAGCCCAGGTGTGGCCAAAATCATCCTGAAATTGAGCCCGAATAACCGCCAACGTATGGGGTGCCAATTCGTGTAATTCAATCGCAACTGCTTCATCGATCATTGCATCTACAGCCGATATTTGGAAATATGCCATGCTACTACCCTTGTTCTTCGTCTTGGTCAGCCAGTGCCTTGTGGTACCAGGCAATCTTGTTTTCGATACGTTCAAGCTGCAGCTCTAGCGCCTCTATATGTGTCTTAACAACTTCACGATGGGCTTCAAGAAGATGGCAGCGCTCATGTCCGGTTCCCTCCTGATAGCAGAGGTCTACGTAACGTTTCAGGCGCTTGATCGGCATACCGCTATCCCTCATGCAGGTGAGAAACTCGATCCAACCGAGATCTTCCTCGCTATAGCGACGGTGTCCATTAGACAGACGTTGGACATCTCGAATGAGACCTTCTCGTTCATAATAGTGAAGAGAGGCGACGCTGACACCTGTTGCTTGTGCTGCTTGTTTTATGCTGTAACTTGTCATGGAGGTATTGTACAACCTGAAGTGTGCTTCAGGTCAAGCTTTTCTCCAGGTGCTTGCTGAATCTGGTGAATCTTGACAGGCCTGCGCCAGCGTAAGTACATATAACGCCTTATCCCCAGAGCAATAAGGTAACCATCACCCTTTCCTGACACTCAACGGGCCAGTGACACTGTCCTTGTTTTGTGAGATACTATCAACAATGCCTGCTATGTTACCGCGTTATCTGATATTGGTCCGCCATTCGGACGTAGACCTGGTTCCAGGCAAGCCAAGCCACGAGTGGCGGTTGTCGGCGCACGGCCGTGCCCGCTGCCGTGCCTTTGCCCCTAAACTCCAGCCATACCGGCCTACTATGTTCATAACCAGCCTGGAGCCCAAAGCGGCCGAAACCGGCCAGATCATGGCTGAAACGATTGGTGTGCCCTGGCAAACGGCCGTTAACCTGCATGAGCACGAACGGCATACCATACCTTATTATGACCGGCTTGAAGATTTCCATGCGGTGGTTGAGCAACTCTTTTTACGGCCAGATGACCTGGTGCTGGGAGAAGAAACGGCCGTACAGGCATCTGCCCGGTTTGCTGCGGCCGTGCGGGCGGTACTCACCGCACATCCCGTTGGTAACCCGGTCATCGTCACCCACGGCACGGTGATCTCCCTCTTCGTCCACCGATACAACCCCCAACTGGCCCCCATTGCCTTTTGGCGGCAGCTCACCCTGCCTGCCGCCATCATCCTGTCTCGACCTGATTTCTGTTTTATCACCCAGGTCACCCCATAAGGCCAGTACCCGTCATCAGAAGTCAGTGACCAGTGTTCAGTGCACAGTTACGGGCGTCAGGCCCCACTGAAAACTGCACACTGATGACTGAAAACTGATACCAGGCGCTGCCCTGCAACCCTTTTCGCTTGCTGCCTTGCCCCATACCCTTGTCATAGACACGGCCGTTACAACCCGTGAACCAATCACCCGACTGCCTAGCCCCCACAGTTAGGGGACGATATAATTATCAGGCGGTTGTCTGCAACCGCCCAAATCCCACAATTTTCTGCGGACATGCATGAAGCAGTGTCGCAAGGAGGCAACGATGACAGAAGCACGAAAAAAAATCAAAGTAACGTATTCCACCCTGGCCAGCCCAGATCCGCTGCTGCACCAATATTATGAAGAAGCGGTAGCCCAGGCCAAGGCCGACTTTGGTAAGACGTACCCCATGTTTATCAACGGCGAAGAACGCTTCGCTGCCAAGACATTTGAAAAGCGCAGCCCCGTTAACCTGGATTGGGTCATGGGTCACTTCCAATATGGCTCACTGGCTGACGTGAATGACGCTGTGGCCGCCGCCCGCGCCGCCTTTCCCGCCTGGAGCGCACGGCCGTGGCAGGAACGGGTGGAAATCATGCGCCGCGCCGCCGACCTCATGAGCGAACGACTGTTTGAGATGGGCGCCAATATGAGCCTGGAGATCGGCAAAAATCGCCTGGAAGCGCTGGGTGACGTGGAAGAAACGGCCGATCTGCTGCGCTACAATTGTGATGCCATCGAGAAGAACAACAACTTCGCTTTTGAACTGCTGGCCGAAAGCGACAAACACCACAACCGCAGTGTCCTTAAGCCCTACGGTGTCTGGGTAGTCATTTCCCCCTTCAACTTCCCTGGCGCGCTGGCCGGCGGTCCCTCTGGTGCGGCCCTGGTAGCCGGCAACTGTGTCATCCTTAAACCGGCGACCGACACGCCGCTCACCGCCTGGTTCCTGACCGAGTGTTTCCGCGATGCGGGTGTGCCAGCCGGCGTCTTTAACTTCATTACCGGCAGCGGCAGCGTTGTTGGCCAGGGTCTCATCGATCACCCGGACGTAGATGGCATCACCTTCACCGGCAGCTACGACGTAGGTATGCACATTTTGCGCTCATTTGCCAACGGCCGTTACCCTCGCCCCGTGATCGCCGAAATGGGCGGTAAAAACCCTACCATCATCAGCCAGAAAGCCGATATTGATAAGGCGGCTATGGGTGTCATGCGCTCCGCTTTTGGCTTGCAAGGTCAAAAGTGTTCCGCTTGCTCACGTGTTTATGTGCACCACTCTGTTAAAGACCAGTTTATGGGCAAACTGCTAGACCTGACCAGACAGATCAACGTGGGCGACCCCACCGTGAAGGAAAATTGGATGGGGCCAGTAGCCAACAAAGGTGCCTTTGAAGATTACAAAAAATTTGTGGCCGAACTGCATGCCAATGGCGATGTTGTTTATGGTGGTGAGACGTTGGAAGTGGGCAATGGCTATTACGTGGCCCCTACCATTGTAGACAACTTGCCCCTGGATCATCACCTATGGAAGACAGAGATGTTCTTGCCCATTGTCACCGTGACCGGTTATGAAGCGCTGGATAAGGCCATGGTGCTGGCCAACGACGTGGAGTATGGCCTGACGGCCGGTTTCTTCAGCGAAGATGACAAAGAAGTTCAGTGGTTCCTGGACAACATCCAGGCAGGTGTGTTGTACGTCAACCGCTCCTCCGGGGCTACCACGGGGGCCTGGCCGGGCTACCAATCCTTTGGTGGCTGGAAGGGCAGCGGTTCCACTGGCAAGGCGGCTGGCAGTTTCCATTACGTACAGCAGTATATGCATGAACAAAGCCAGACCGTGGTAGACTAAGCATAGATTTGTATTTTCGCCCCCGTGCGCCTATGTGCGGGGGCAATTTCTCTCATGATAAACGATAAACGATTGACTATGAAAGAAGCTGTCAGCCGCTATGTGGCCGATGGCAGTATGGTGGCTATTGAAGGGTTTACCGCCTTTATCTGTTTTGCTGCGGCCCATGAAATCATTCGCCAGCGCAAACAGGGCTTGATGCTGGTGCGCATGACGCCAGACCTGGTCTATGACCAGATGGTGGCGGCGGGGGTGGCCGCAAAGATGGTGTTTAGCTACCTGGGCAACCCTGGCGTGGGCAATCTGCATGGTATCCGGCGGGCGGTGGAAAAAGGTGTGCCACGGCCGTTGGTCGTAGAAGAATACTCCCATTTTGGCATGGTAGGCCGGTATATTGCTGGGGCCAGCAAGCTGCCCTTTTTCCCGCTGCGCAGCTATACGGCTACGGACCTACCCCAGGCCAACCCAGACATCAAATTTATGGTCAATCCTTACGGTGATGATGAGATCGCCGTGGTGCCGCCCATCAACCCGGACGTCGCCTTTTTGCATGCGCAGCGGGCTGACGCCCAGGGCAATACGCAGCTGTGGGGGCTGCTGGGCATGCAAAAAGAAGTGGCCTTTGCCGCCAAAAAAGTGGTGGTGGTGGTAGAAGAAGTGGTCGATGAGGTGGTCATTCGCCGTGATCCCAACCGTACCCTCATTCCAGGGCTGGTGGTCGATGCGGTGGTGGCCGAGCCGTATGGGGCGCATCCCAGTTATGTGCAGGGGTATTATGATCGGGACAATACCGCTTATCTGGAATGGGACAAAATGTCTCGTGACCAGGCCAGTACAGAAGCGTGGCTGCAAGAGTGGGTGTACGGCTTGCCAGACCGCGCCGCCTATGTGCAAAAGCTGGGACCGGCACGGTTAGCCCTATTAGACCCGGGTGAACTATGGGCGGAACCGGTGAATTACGGCCGTTACGCAGCATAATCTATCCCTTAGATGGCTGTCACTGCAAAGGTGATAGGCACCTGGATGGGAATGAAGCATGACACGTTCCAGTTATGATCCAGAATGGGTGGCCCATTACTTTGATGATTTTGGCATTGGTGAATGGGAACGTATGGTGGCCGCACCCATTGATGAAGTTGCACTTTACATTCATACCTATTACCTGCAACACTATGTGCCCGCCGGGGCGAGCGTACTGGAGATCGGTGCCGGCGCTGGCCGTTTTACGCAAGTTTTAGCCAATGCAGGCGCAGTTATTGTGGTGGCCGATATTTCGCCTGAACAGTTGGCCCTGAACCGCAAACATGCACGCGAACTGGGCTTTGCCACGGCCGTAGAAGCATGGTATGAACTGGATATGTGTGACATGTCTCGTTTTACCGATGGTTCGTTTGACTGTGTTGTCGCTTACGGCGGACCGTTGAGTTATGTGCTGGATAAACGGGAGACGGCCGTGGCCGAATGTGTGCGGGTCTTAAAACCGGGTGGTGTTTTGCTGGCTGGTGTCATCTCCATGTGGGGGGCAGCCCACCAGAAGCTGCGTGGAGTGCTGGCGCTGACACCGCCGGCTAACCAGCGTATCACCGCTTCCGGTGATGTGCTGCCCGGTTCCTTTCCCCAGGCCCGCCACTTCATGCACATGTATCGCCCCGCCGAGTTCCGTCATTTGCTGCAAAACGCCGGCTTGCAAATCCTGGCGCTGTCAGCTTCCCAGTGCCTCTCCCTGGGTTGGGAAGCATTATTGGTTGACATTCGGGCCGACGAAGCCCGTTGGCAAGAACTGCTGCGTATGGAATTGGAAGCGTGCGCCGATGAAGGCGCCCTGGGCATGGGGCCACACCTGATTGCCGTGGCCCAAAAAACAGCATGATAGCTGCCCAGTGGCGACTTTTCTGGACGTCTCTTACAATGTGTAACCAAATTGAAGGATGGTTGACATGGCTTTAATGATTGAAACACGCTACGAGCATATTGTTCTTGATGAACAAGGTGTACCATTGATTGCCGGGACAAATACTAAAGTGATTGAAATTGTCCTGGATAAAATTGCTTATGGTTGGAGTGCAGAGGAGATTCATAGCCAACATCCTTATCTTTCATTGGGACAAATTCACTCTGCTCTGGCTTATTACTGGGACCACCAGCTAGCCTTGGACACAGATATGCAACTCCGCTTTGAAGCGGTAGAGAAACTCCAAAAAGCGGCAGCTCCTACCCCGTTTCAAAAGAAATTGCGTGAACAGGGCCTTCTTTAAATGGCTGTCAGACTTTATATGGATCATCGCAATTCTTACCCCTTTAGCGAGGTTTTGTGAACAATCCTGAGTACTCTCCTTCTGAACTGATGATTATCAATGCGGCGCGGGCGCTCAAAGGCAGCCATGTGGTGTTTGTAGGCGTGGGGCTGCCTAATATCGCCTGTAATCTGGCACAGCGCAGCCACGCCCCAGAATTGGAACTGGTGTATGAAAGTGGCGTCTTTGGCGCTCACCCGGCGCGGCTGCCGCTTTCCATTGGCGACCCCACGCTGGTCAGTGATGCCACCTCGGTAGTAGGCATGGCGGACCTGTTCATGTATTACCTGCAAGGGGGGCTGGTGGATGTGGCCCTATTGGGCGGGGCCCAGATTGACCGCTACGGCAACCTGAACACCACCGTCATTGGTGATTATGCCGCGCCCAAAGTGCGCCTGCCTGGCTCCGGCGGTGCCTGTGAAATTGCCATCAATGCCCACAAAATTTTTATGATCATGCGGCTGAAAGGGCGGGCCTTTGTGGACAGGGTAGATTTTGTTACCAGTCCGGGGCACGCAGGCGGGGCACACGGCCGTGGCCGTGCTGGCATCCCTGGCAGTGGTCCGCAGTTGGTCATCACCGACCGGGCGCTGTTTGATTTTGCTAATGAGGCACGGGAGATGACGTTGATTGAAGTGGCCCCCGGCGAAACGGTAGATGCCATTCAGGCCGACGTGGGCTGGCCGCTGCGTGTGGCCCCTGATCTGCATGAGATGACCCCGCCGACGGCGGAAGAACTGCGTATTGTGCGCCAGGAATTAGACCCGGCTGGACTTTATCGGTAATCGGTGATTTGGAAAACAAACCGATTACCGATTACCCACACTATGAAGCTATACAAACATCCTCACGGCCGTGTCTTTTACCGCAAGATGGACCACGGCCGTCCCCAAATTTCACACGGCGAAGGCATTTACCTCTATGACGAAAGCGGCAAACGTTACATCGATGGCTCTGGCGGGCCGCTGGTGGTGAATGTAGGCCACGGCCGTGCCGACATTGTGCAAGCCATGACCCGGCAGGCCCAAAAGGCCGCTTACGTCCACGCCCTCATGTTTACCAGCCAGCCGGTAGAACAGCTTTCGGCGGAACTGGCCGAACTTGTGCCCATGCCCGATGCCCGTTTCTTTTACCTGAGCAGCGGGTCAGAGGTGGTGGAAGGGGCTGTGAAGCTGGCGCGGCAAATACAGCAGGCACGGGGCGAACACGGCCGTCACCTGGTTGTTGGGCGCTGGCAGAGCTACCACGGCATGACGTTGGGAGCCTTGGCCGTCAGCGGCCGGGCCGGCTTGCGGGCCCCTTACCTGGAAATGCTGCGTGACATGCCGCACATTGCCCCGCCATACCCATACCGGGACCCGGCCAGCGGCACAGAGGCCGCCGACCGCCTGGAAGCCGCTATTTTGGAGCATGGCCCAGAAAACGTGGCCGCCTTTATCGCCGAGCCCATCAGTGGGGCCAGCCTGGGTGCGGCCGTGCCGCCCGATGATTATTGGCCGTGCATCCGCCAGATTTGTGACCGCTATGGTGTGCTGCTGATTGCTGACGAGGTGCTGGTGGGCCTGGGCCGTACCGGCGCCTGGTGGGGCATTGACCATTGGCAGGTGCAGCCAGACATTTTAGTGACATCTAAAGGGTTGGCCGGTGGCTACTTCCCACTTGGTTTTATTGCCGCGCAGCATAGTGACGTGGAATTGATCCGCCAAACATTGGGTGACTGGAACCATGGCGGTACGTTCAGCCATCATGCGGTGGGCTGTGCAGCGGCCTTAGCCACGCTGCACATCATCCAGCGTGAAGGGCTGGTAGAAAACTCGGCCCGTATGGGCGCGCTGATGGGGCAGCAGCTGCGTGCAGCCCTGGGCGACCACCCTAAGGTGGGGGACATTCGTGGGCGAGGGTTGTTTTGGGGGCTGGAGTTGGTGCAAGATAGAGAGACAAAACGGCCGTTTCCCGCGGCCCAGCGCCTGGACTGGCGCATCTGGGAACGGGCCTTTGACCTGGGATTGGTAGTATACCATTCACAGGGGTGCGCCGACGGCCGTGACGGTGACCTGATCATGCTTGGCCCACCGCTGATTGTCAATGAAGCCCAGGTGACAGAGATGGTAACACTGCTGGCGCAGGCCATTGGTGATCTGTTATGAGCCATTGGCAGATCATTTACCGCTGACCGTTTACAAACTCCCGCAAGGCCCGGATGTTACGCAGCGGGGTGGTTGTCATGGCCACGCAGCCCGTGCCCAACACCAGGCGACGGCCGTCTGTCTGGAGCATAGCATCTTGGGCTTCGGCTAAGGTTTGTTCCGGTGATTCCTGGTGCAGCGTCCAATGGTCTATGCCCCCGTTGGCTGCCCCTTTAATCCACTGTAAGCCGTCGGCCAGCCGCCAGCCTGTCTCCCGGTCATGCCAGTTCACCACAGCCACCGGGTATTCTGCCACCACGTCAAACATGATGTCTGTGCTGTGGATGTGCAGCACATTTAGCCATAGGTCACTGGCGGCGGCCAGCAGGCGCAGATCATACTCACGGCCGTAAGCCAGATACTCCTCCCGGCTCATCAACGGGTAGCGGGCATGCTGGATGGCGTAGTAAATGCCGCTGATGCCGGTGGCCTTGGCAGCTTCAATAAAACGAACGGTGCTTTCCGTGATCACTTCCAGCGCCTGCCGAAAACGGGGCCGATGGGCCCGCATATGGCTTAACATGCGCTCATTGCCTGCCAGGTGCTTGGCCTGCGATAGCGGCGAAAAAATAGTGGCAATAAACGGCGTCTCCTGGCCCAGGGCCATGCCCATAAGCCGCAAGGCCTCAATTTGGGTAGCCAGCATCCCTTTGCCAGGATCGAGCGGTTTTAAGGCGTCCCAATCAAAAGGGGTTTGAATGGGCAGATGCGTATAGTCACGTGTGCCTTCAATGTGCCCCACCCAGCGATCTTTCAGGCCCCAATCGACCACCGAATAACTGCTGGCCGGGCCCACCTTCACAAAGTCCCAGGCCCAATCTTGCTGCCATTTGACATGGGCAGCAGCCAAGGCGTGGGCGTCCTGGTCATCCCCTGGCCAATGTCGCCACAGGGCCACCGGCGGGCGATCCGCCCGTTTACCAGCGATGGCTGCCTCTAATCGTTTGCGTTTGCTCCAATCACTCATGTTATGCCTCCATATGCTGCTATTGGCCAGACCAGGCAATTGTGGCTAGAATGACAAACTCAGGCAAGCCCAAAAGGATAATAGATAGGTATGAATAAAAAAAATGATTATAGGACCGGGTTTTCCACGGCCGTTGATCTGGCAAAACAACTGGCAGTACAGTTTGCCAGCCGTGCTGACGAAGCGGATAAACAAGGTGCCTTACCGGCGGCAGACGTAGAGGCGCTTAAAGCCTCTGGTTACCTGGGGTTAAGTGTACCACAGGCCTACGGCGGCCAGGGTTTATCTTTGTACGATTGTGTAGCCGCGCAAATGGAGCTGGCGCAGGGCAGTGCCGCCACGGCGCTGGTAGCCGGGATGCCGATTCATATGTTTGGCCATCAACAGGAAGTGCGTTCCTGGGATGAAGTGTGGTATGAGCGTTTCTGCCGCGCAGCCGCGCAGGGTGCCCTTTTTAACTCTATTGCCAGCGAGCCGATCATGGGCAGCCCTTCACGGGGTGGCCTGCCGGCGACAACGGCCGTTTCTACGGCTGATGGGTCAGGGTGGGTGGTGAACGGCCGCAAGACATGGTCCACTGGTGGCAAGCACCTCACCCATCTGCTTGTGCGGGTCAACATTGAAGGCCAGGGTGGGGTGGTGTTGGTCACCCCGGAGGTGCCCGGCATTGAATGGGTGGAAACGTGGAGCGATTCTCTTAGCCTGCGGGCCAGCGACAGCCATGATGTCATTTTTCACGATGTCATCATCCCTCGCCATTATGTGGTTGAACGCGGCGATTCCCGACCAGCGCCCAACGTCTGGTTTCCCATGATCATGTCGGCTATTTATCTGGGCACGGCCGTGGCTGCCCGCAACTGTGCCATCCAGTTTGCCCTGGAACGTGTGCCCACCGCCCTGGGTAAACCCATCGCGACCCTGCCCAAAATACAACGTCAGATCGGCGAGATTGACGTGGCCTTACAAGCCGCCCGTAGTTTGCTCATGGATGTGGCTGTGGGTTGGCAGGGGCAGGCAGACGGCCGTCAGGCCATGAGCGCCCGTATTGCGGCGGCCAAAACCATGGTCACGGAAACGGCCAATGATGTGACAGATAAGGCATTACGCATTGCCGGTGGGTCCAGCATCACCAAGGCGCTGCCATTGGAACGTTTCTTCCGTGATGTGCGGGCCGGGTCCATGCAGCCGCCCTCTGGCGATACCGCCCTGGAAATTGTGGGCCGTGCCGCTATCGCTGAATTTGAATAAACACAGACCTGGCAGGCGCCACCCTGTCAGGTCGTAAATTCCCTCTTTATCTTTAGGAGACTTAAGAAATGTTACACGACTGGCTCACGATGATCCGGGGCGAGTTTGCCGGATACAACAAAACGACAGCCCAAAAGGATATTCTGGCTGGCATCACCGTGGCTGCGGTAGCCCTGCCCCTGGCGCTGGCCTTTGGGGTGGCATCGGGCGCCGATGCGGCCGCGGGGCTGGTTACGGCCGTGTTGGCTGGTGTGCTGATTGGGCTGTTGAGCGGGGCTCCCTACCAGATTTCTGGGCCGACCGGGGCCATGTCTGCCGTGCTGATTGTGCTGGCAAACCGGTATGGGCTGCAAGGCGTCTGGTTGGCCGGGCTGTTGGCGGGGGTGATGATTTTGCTGCTGGGGGTGTTTCGTTTGGGGCGGGTGGTAGCCCTTATTCCCAGCCCTGTCATTGCTGGCTTCACCAGTGGCATTGCCATCATCATTGCCCTGGGCCAGATTGATAATTTCTTGGGCGTCAGGACCCCGGCGGCAGAAAACATCATAGAGAAGCTGGCATATTACCTGGACAATGAAGTGCTGCTCAATCATCAGGCGGTGGTCACGGCCGTGCTGGTGATGCTCACCATGCTCTTATGGCCCCGCTTTAAGTTTGGCCAACGAATCCCTGGCTCGTTGATAGGCATTATGCTGGTGACGGCCGTAGTGGCCCTGGCCGGGTGGCGTGTGCCCACCATCGGAACCATTCCCCGCTCTCTCATTCTGGAAAACCGGCTGCGTTTGGGGCTCATTCCCCGGGCCGATTTGCCCGATCTCATCATTCCCGCCATGTCTATTGCCGCGTTGGGCGCTATCGAAAGCCTGCTGTGCGGCGCGGTGGCCGGAAATATGACCGGCCTGCGCATGCGCAACAACATCGAACTGGTCGCCCAAGGGGTTGGCAATATCATCATCCCCTTTTTTGGCGGTGTGCCCGCCACAGCGGCGATTGCCCGCACCAGCGTCAACGTCAAAAGCGGGGGTGTCACTCGCCTGGCGCCTATCATTCATGGGTTGGCCCTGCTGGCGGCGGCGCTGCTTTTAGGCTCGTGGATCGGCCGTGTGCCGCTGGCGGCCCTGGCCGGCGTATTGTTGATCACTGCCTGGCGCATGAATGAGTGGCATACCATCCGTTTCTACTTCAGCCATCGGCTGAAACACGCCATGATCGCCTTTTTGGTGACGTTGGCGGCTACCGTCTTGCTTGACCTGACCCAGGCGATTCTTATTGGCTTTGGCATCAGCACACTCATCTTTATGGCTCAGATGAGCGAACTGCGCCTGACGCGGCGGCCAGTAGAAGTGGAACGTATGACGGCCGTTGGGCACCAGTTTACACATCCTGGTCATACTGTCAGCGTCTATTACCTGAGCGGACCTCTCTTTTTTGCCGCCGCCCGCCGCCTACTGGATTTTGTAGAGGTACACGATACCCCAGACGCCACGCTTATCCTTTCCATGCGTGGGGTGCCCCTGGCAGATGCTACCGGTGTAGACGTGCTGCGTGAACTGCGCCACCGCCAGCAAAAGGGTGGTGGTGATTTGCTGTTGACCTCGCTGGATGAGCGGGTGCAGACGCTGCTGCGGCGCAGCGGATTTATAGAGGAATTGGGGGCGGAGCGGCTCTTTTGGAGTGCCGATAAGGCCATTGCCGCTCTGGGTGCCAGCCTGCAGCCGGCTGCCGACTTGTCAGCGGCGGACTCTGGCATTGTCGAGGCCGTGATGGTAGCGCCATTTGCCGAAAAGATGGCCCAGGAACCTCCGGGCGACGGTCCATAAATTGAGAGGAGCAGCTTCTTTTACGTCAGGCGTTTTAAAAGGGAGGGGAGCTGGTTGATTTGTTCCAGTTCAAAGTAACCGGTTGTGTCCGTATGGCTGCTGACGTGTTCATGGGCCCAGGTGGTAGCGTAGGGAATGTACACGGCCGTGCCGCCAATCTCTACCACGGGCAAGATGTCTGAACGCAGCGAGTTACCGACCATTAAAAAGCGGCTGGGAGCAATGCCGTAGTTGTGTAACAAACTATCATACGTTTCGGCATTCTTTTCGCTGACAACTTCGATGTGGCGGAAGCAGTCAGCAATGCCGGAGCGGGCAATTTTTGATTCCTGTTCAAACAGGTCTCCCTTGGTGATGAGCATGAGCGTGTGGGTCTGGCCTACCTCTGCCAGCACGGCCGTGACGCCCGCAAACAACTGCACAGGATGCTCACGCATCTCTTTGCCGAATTGGAGGATGGCCTGGATGGCTTCGCCAGAGACACGCCCTGCCGTTAGAGACACGGCCGTTTCTACCATGGAGAGGGCAAATGACTTAATGCCATAGCCATAATAACGCAGGTTGGTGATCTCTGTTTCGTCCAGGGTTTTGCCGATAAGGTCGGGATCAGCATACGGCCGTAACAGCTCAATAAACCGCTCGCGCTTCATGATGTACAGATGTTCGTTGGCCCACAGGGTATCATCGGCGTCAAACGCCAGAACATCAAACATGGGGAGTATCCTTTAGGTGTTTACCAGGTGTATTATAGCGATGAAGCTGACGGCCGTCAGCAGATGACGGCCGTCAGCTGAAGCGTAGTACTTTATTCCTAAACCATCTTGCCGGGCTAAGTTGACGAACGGAAAGTTTTGTTTTACTATTACAACAGGCATAAAAATAATATAAAAATTATAGCTTATCTGTAGTACAAAAATTAAATACATGCACGGCATTTGTCCTCTCGATCTGTAACAAAGCGCGTTATTGTGGGAAGCGTTTTTGACTTCCTTGTGGCTTTAAATAACGGCTTTGGTACGCACGAGAGTTTTTGAGTTTGATGCAACTGCCCTCTAACACAACAGTTCCTCCAGCATCCTTACATGATGGCCTGGTCTGATGCCTGGGAGGGGAGAGGTAATATTCTAGAGCACACTAGCCATTTAACAACAGAAAAAGCCCCCCAAACCGGGTACATAGAAACATTGTGGTTTTCCAGGACTGGACAGTCTGGTAATGCGAAAAGGAAGAGGCAAAAGATGAAGGGGAAAGACGGATTAGCTCAGGTAAGTAAACCATTCCTGGGGCGGGTTGAGGAGCAAAAGCAATTTCGAGCAGCTTTACATGAACTTTTAGCAACTCATGAAAAAGCCGGGGATCCTTATATTTGTTTGCTGTATGGTGATGGCGGAAGTGGTAAAACCAGCCTTGCCAGACGTTTTGTTGAGATCGCGCTAATAGAGAAGCCGTTTGCCGAACAATTCCAATGCTTGTGGGTAGATTGGGATGACGAAAGCAAAAAATCGGCAAGTTTACAGGTTGGCCGTGACAGTATTCAGGCCGAGGCAGTATTTAGGGCCATTTATATTGCCGCTATTCGCCATAAATGGGGGCGGCAGTTTGCCGCTTACCGTAAATCCATTGACCAATCGGGCGAGACTGAGCGCAAGGTAGCGGCTGTCCTGACAAGTGGTCCAGGTGGGGGTGACCTGGCCAACCTGCGTAATGCGGGTGTTGGCGCACTGGCCAAGATCATTCGGACACAGGCGCCGGTCATTGGTGAACAAGGGGAAAAACTGGTCCAACAATTTCTGGATGTTGGCGTACAGGTAGGGGCCGAACAAGCTGTTCAATTACGGGCAAGTCTGGAAAATTACCTCCACGCCCGGTTGACCCCCAATCACTTTGACTATTTTCTGCACCCCAATGAGCAGCTGGCCAATGCCCTGGCCAGGGGGCTGGAGAACGTTGCCACCAAAAAGCGCCTTATTGTTGTGCTCGACGCTTATGAAGTGATCGACCGGGTGGATATCTGGATGCGTTCGGTCATGCAAGCTGCCGGCCCAAACGTGGTATGGATCGTTAGCGGTCGCAACGATCTGTTACACAGCCGCCAATTTGGTGACGAATATTTTAAGGGCTATGCCGATGATGTGTCACGACGACTGCTTGCTTACCATATGCGGCCGTTGGCTTTGGGTGACATTAGCAGTTACTTTCAAGGAAAAGCACTGGCTCTATCATCGGTAGAGATCGAGGCTATCAGCCGGGTCACACGTGGTATTCCATTGGCAGTACAGGAAGCCGCAGACATCATAGCCTCTGGTGTGTCTCTAGCAGAGGTGGTTGGTGATGTGACCGACAGCACGCCCGGTGACGAGATAGTGCGTAAAATGACGGATCGCTATTTGCGGCATGTTGTGGCTGCTGCCGATCGCCGGTCCATGTATGCTCTGGTATTGGCCGATGGTGACGTGGCTGTATTACGGGGAATGCTGTCCCC
Source organism: Ardenticatenaceae bacterium (assembly GCA_011525915.1). Lineage (GTDB taxonomy): Bacteria > Chloroflexota > Anaerolineae > Promineifilales > Promineifilaceae > CAADGU01. The sequence goes on from WYBM01000032.1 coordinate 19,458, forward strand.
TGATGGGGATGACGCCTTCGATCTAGATGGTCTGCTTCACAGATTGGAGCGAGATTACACCTCTGTGCATGCTGATCGGGCACGTCTGCATGATGATCCCGCCTTGTTTATTCTGGAATATTTAAAACGAGAGATCAGGCGTACCAGCCAGTTGGTGCGCGACTTGATTGAGCGTGCCCTTACGGTTTTGGATACTCGCCTGGAATCTTTAGAGGCAGGCATTGGCTCTATTGCCGCACAGTGTGACGATGAGAATTGGTTAAAGACAGCCATTGATCGCACAGGGTATTTGCTTTGGTTGGATGAAAAAAAAGCGTGGCAATGGATTATACCCCGTTACCTGGAGGGTCTCATTTACCGGCCTGAATTGTGTGGTGGTTTGCTGCATAGCATTTCCCAACACCGAGATTTTTTGAGTGAGGGTGGGCAACATTTGCATACGGCGTTAAAAAACGCCTTTACCCCAGACGTTTCGTTGGCCGCGGAAGAAGAAGTGGTGATGATTTTGACCAGGATGCATCAGCGTGGCTGGCTGGCTGGCCAGCATGCGTGGGAGCATGACTATCTTTTGCGTTTGGTTCGGGCACGATGGCTGCTGCGAAAGGGAGATGTGCCCACGGCCGTCAAGCTTTTGCCGCCAACCGAAACCGACTTGCCTGCGGCGTACGGCCGCCTGCGTGAACTGTACGCCACCACCATGGTGCTGTTGGTGCGCCGGTTGATCTGGCCGCCTGGTGTGCCAGAGCCTGTCTATTCAGCGGATGCAGAGCAGCTCCTGCAAGTGGTGGTTGAATGGTTCCCAGAGAACCAGGGAGGCTGGTATCTTCTGGGAATGGTAAAAGAGCTAGACGGCCGTGACGAAGAAGCCCTGGCCTGTTACCAGATCGCCGTTGCCCAAGATAGTGATCAGGCGGTGATAGTCAACAGCCTGGGTGACGTGTTGCGCAAGCTGGGCCGCCTGGAAGAAGCCATGGAAGCTTACACTCAGGCCATCCAGTTGAATGGGCATTATGGCGCACCATACCTGGGGCTGGGGCTGGTTTACCAGGCGCAGGGGCAGATGGAAGAGGCCATTGCTGCCTTAGAGAAGGCCAGGGAGCTGGAGCCGCAGATGACCCAGCCGCACCGTTTGTTAGGCCAACTTTACCTGACAGACGGTCGTCATGATGAGGCGCTGGTCACGTACCAGGTACTTTCAGAACAGGCGGCCGGTGACCCGGTTATCTACCTTCAACTGGCAGAACTGAACGTACAACAAGGGGACCTGGCTGCCGCCGCCGAGGCATACACCCAGGCGTTGCACCATGACCCAGACAACTGGCAGGCCCTGGCCGGCATGGGCCATATCCATACACAAGAAGGCAATTATGAAGCTGCCGTCCGCTGTTTTCAAAAAACCCTGGCGCTGCAAGAAGATCAACCTCAGGTCTATGTTGGTTTAGGGACGGCCTATGCGGGTGACGGCCGTGACCGGGAAGCGGCCGTCTGTTTCCAAAAAGCCCTGGCCCTGGGCGCTGAGTCGCCGGAACTTTATTCGCGGTTGGCCGCGCTGCACCAGCAGCAAAAGGCATTTGCACCGGCGCTGCAAGCCTATACCCGCGCTCAGGAGCTAGACGCCAGTTATGAGCCGCCACCCGCCGAGCTGGCGGCTGTTTACAGTGGGCTGGGCCGCTGGCCAGAGGCGCTGATTGCTTACGAAAAAGCCTTAAAGTGCCAGAACCCATCATCGGAATTGTATGTGGGTCTGGGTAAGGTCTATACCCGGTTGGGACGCACCCACGAGGCCCGGCATGCTTACCAGGCGGCCGTTACCTTAAATGGTCTGTCAGCGGTTGCCTACAACGGGCTGGGCGCTGCCCTAGCCGAGCTTGACCGCCCTTATGACGCGATCCAGGCTTATCAAAAAGCCAACAAGCTGGACCATGCCTATGTTGAACCGTATCTCGGGTTGGGGCAGGTTAACCGCATGATTGGTCATTATGATGCGGCCCTGGCCGCCTATAAAAAAGCAGAGCGGCTGGCGCCTGATAATGTCATGGTACACGTTGGTTTGGGGCATTTATGCCTGGCGCGCCATGATTTACATGAAGCCCAGAAGGCATTTGCCCGTGCCTTTAAGCTGAATGCCCACCACGCGGCCGTTTATACGGGGCTGGGGCACCTGGCCTTTTGTCAATCCCGTTATGATGATGCCCTGGCCGCTTACCAACAGGCGGTTACTCTGGATAACGATGAGGTTGATGCTTACCTGGGTGTTGGCCACACGTATCTTATGCTGCAGCAGCCTGAAGCCGCCCTGGCTGCCTACCATACCGCGCTAGATATTAACCCAGGTGGCGATTTCCCCTATCACTGCCTGGGCGATGTGTATCGGGCTTTAGGGCAGCATCAACAAGCAGCTTCTGCCTATAAACAAATGTTACGCTCAGCCCCCACCCACGGAGAAGCCCTGCTGGGTTTGGCGGACATACATCTTGCATTGGGCCAGTTTGCTGAGGCGCTGCCGCTTTATCAAAAAGCAGCGCATTTCGCCGCGGCTGATGGACGAGTTTATGTTGGGTTGGGCCGTCTTTATTTACATGGGGGTCAATTGGAAAAGGCAGCTGGGGCGTTTGCCCGGGCGCGTGAGCTGACGCCAGACATCGAAATAGTTCATGTCAGTCTGGCCGAAGTAGCCTGGCGGCAAAATAAATTGGATGAAGCCGGGAAGTTATATCAACAAGCGCTTAGAAAGTATCCGCAGTCGGCTGCTGCCCATGAAGGATTGGGGCGCCTGTTTTTGCACTGCCAGGAGCCTGACCAGGCTGTTCGTGCCTTTCGCCGGGCGTTAAGCATTGAACCAACACGGGTCGTGGCTCTACGTGGTCTGGGCCAGGCGCAGGCAGCGTCCCAGGCATGGGAAGCGGCCCTGGCGGCTTATGAACAGGCGCTGGCCTTGAATGATCAAGACGAAGAAACATTAGCTGGCCTGGGGCAGGTTTATGCCCATGTAGGCAAGATTGAAGAAGGTATTTCCGCGTTAGAGCGGGTTGTGGCTGTTAATCCTCATCGGGTAGCAGCCTTGTCGTTGTTAGGTCAGTTGTACACGGCCGTCGGTCGTGAAAAAGAAGCGCTGCAAGCCTATTCACAAGTGTTAACACTGGATGCCCATGACAACCAGGCTCTGTTGGGTGTGGCCCGTATTTACCTGGCAGCAAACAAGTTAAGTGAAGCGGCCGCCGCCTTGCAAGCGGTTGGCATGGATGGGCCAGATGATGCCGTGGCCTATGAATTGAAGGGTGATCTGCATGCGGCCCACGGCCGTTGGCAGGCAGCCATAGAGGCGTATAATACGGCCGTGCAGGTACAAGGGGGAACACCGGCCCTGTTTAACAAACTGGGCCAGATGTTTGAGCAGATAAACCGCCCGGTAGAGGCTCTAACCTTCTACCGCCGCTCCTTACTGAACGAGCCAGCGCAGCCAGAGGTTTATGTGGCTACCGGCGCTATTTACCGGCAGTTGGGCCGCTATCAGGCTGCTCTGGAAGCTTACCAGTATACGTTTAACTTGCAGCCGGCCCACCCGGAGGCGTTAATTGGTTTGGGGCTGACCTGGCAGGCAATCGGCCATAACCATAAGGCCTTAGATACCCTGGAAAAAGCCCAGAAGATCGGGGTCGAGCAGCCAGCGTTATACCTGGCGCTGGGGGACTTATACGCCGAATTACAGGCAGATGATAAGGCTTTATGGGCATATGAACAGGCCATTGCCTTAGATGCACACCTGGCCTCGGCGTATGATGGGTACGGCCAACTGCTGGTTAAACGTGGCCGCATGTCGGAGGCAGCCAAGGCCTTTCGCCAGGCCATTGCTCATGATAAAGGTTATGCCCCGGCTTATATTCGGCTGGGTGATTTGTGCCGAGAGGGGAACCATTGGGCAGATGCCGTCAAACTATACCAGCAGGGCATTCGGGCTGACCCCAAACAGATTGCCGGGTATTGTGGGCTGGGGCAAATTTATACGGCGCAAAGCCACTATGACGCGGCCCAGGAGGCGTGGCAGCAAGCGGTGGAGCTGCAGCCTGATTGTGTCCAGGCCTATCATGGCCTGGGTGATGTTTTCCGGGGGAAAGGAGAGTGGGAGTCGGCCGTGGCTGCTTACCAACAGGCCCTCAAACTTCGGGCAGATACCCTGCCTGCCATGGTGGGCCTGGGCTTTGCTTACCTGAACCAGGGCCGGTATCAGATGGCGGCAGACCAGTTTGAGGCGGCCCTGGAGCAAGATGAAGATAATGTGGACGCTTGTTATGGTTTGGGTGAAGCCTGGCGGCAGCAGGAAATGCGCGGCAAAGCTTTTGTGGCTTACCAGCGCTGCCTGGAACTGGATCCCCAACAGGCTGCCGCCTATGTGGGGTTGGGGTGCCTGTATTTACAGGCGGGTGATTACGAGGAAACGGTGCGCCACGGCCGTCAGGCTGTGGCGCTGGATCCGGATAATGCGGAGGCCCATCGCTTGTTAGGCCAGGCGCACGCGGTGCTGGAACAGCGGCAAGAAACGATAAACGCATATAAAAAAGTGTTGGAAATAGACCCCCATGATGTTACTTCTTTAGGTGGGTTGGGCCTGCTGTATCTATCGCGACACCAATACGCCGCCGCCGGTGAATATCTTGAGCAGGTCGTTAACCATTCACCCGATGACCTTGCCCATTTAAACGCCCTGGGGGAAGTGTACACACACCTGAATCGGGCGCAGGATGCCCTGGACCTTTATCAGAAGGCTATCATCCTTGACCCCAAATCGGCAAAAACACGTAACGGTTTGGGTGACGCCTTTCGGGCGTTGGGTGAGTATGATCAGGCCATTGCGGCTTATGAGCGGGCAATTCGGCTGGACCCGGCCTATGCCGAACCCTACGTGGGTCTGGGCCGCGTTTATTGGTGCATAGGCCATCCTTATGACGCGCTGTCTGCCTATGAACGGGCGCTGCGCCGTGATAAGGCAAACGTACGGGCGCAAGTAGGTATTGGCACGTTCTACGTCAGCCAGGGGGAGATGACAAAGGCCGAAACGGCGTTTCGGGCAGCGGTGATGACAGACCCTCATTATGCCATGGCTTATTATGGATTGGCGAATTTATACCGGGAATCAGGTGCGCTGGCTGAGGCCAAAGCCATGAGTCTTAAAGCCTGCGAATTAGCGCCGCGTAAAGCTGCCTATTTTGGTGGCCTGGGCGATATCTGTCATGCCTTGGGGGAGTATGAAAATGCCCTGGCAGCGTATAAAAAAGCGCTGGAGATCGATCCTGAAGATGCTTTTTCGCGGGCTTCGTTGGCGGGCATTTATAAAAAGTTCAACCGTCTGGAAGCGTATCAATTAGAGATTAATCGGGCTCGCAGCTTGATGCATGGCACCAGTAAATATGATCAGGCCTGTTTTGAATCTATTTCTGGCAACACAGATGAGGCTATTATCATGCTGCGGGCAGCCCTGAGCCAAAATGTGGCACATAAGGAGTGGGCCAGGCGCGACCCAGACTTTGAGTTTATTCGCCAGGATCCCCGTTTTCAGGAACTGGTTGGTGACGGGCCATAGGCTACCGTGCCCCTACGATCCGGCCAATGCCCTGCCCCACCCATACTTCTGGCGCGAAGGCCGGATTGCTGGCCGAGGCTACAAAATAGGTGACGCCCTGCACAATAGGGCGGTTTTGTAGTTCATGCCAGAATTGCAGATATTCCTGGGCTTTGTTTATAGCGGTAACACCACCTTTGTTATTACTGGCCTCTGTTATCCAGATGGGTGTGTTACGAAAACGTGTGATGTAGTCATCTAGCACGTCTAATGCCCGGCGCTGGGGGTAGATGTTTGACCAATACAGGTGCACACCCAACCCATCGGCCGCCTGCACGGCCGTGCGGCTGGCCTCTATAAACTGAATGTGATCTATTTTTTTACCAGAGACAGAACTACCAGGCGATAACCCCGGGTAGATAAAACGGGTGCCCGGCAGCGCCTGCCGGTAACGTGAGAGGACGTCCAAAAACCAGCGGGCAAAGGCTGCCCCGTCAGGCCAACTGTAAAATAACCCCTCGGTGTCAATATTGGGCTCATTGTGAAGTTCTACCACCACTTGCTTGCCGGCTAAGGTCGTCAACGCCCGTTTGACGTCATCGAGCGTATAGGTCACAAATTGCTCTGGGCTGATAGCCCGCCCGCCAAAGTCCAGAAAGGCCCGGACGATCCAGACGGCTTTCGGGTGTGCTGAGGCCAGGCGGCTGATGTCTTCGGCGCTGTGGAAGGAGAGGGCTTTGATGATGCCCGGTTTGAGCAGGGCAAATTCCTGATGTTCTGCTTCAGAGATGGCCGGGTCAGCTGACGCATGCAAACCAATTCGCGCCTGACCATACACGCCAGGTTCATTTCCGGCCAACGGGTCATCGGGCTTATAGGGGGTCACGGCCGTGGACTTAATGCGCACAGGCGTAAATTCACCCAATGGTAAGCCCATCACCCACATGGGCGTTAACACAGGTATGGTGCCAATGATGTCGCCGTTACGGCGCGGATGGGTACGTAGGGTCAGCGGGTGGTGGCTCTGCGCGGTGTCGCCGTTGATGCGAATATCGCCGGTTAGCACCCAACCCGGCGTGGTGTGCGGCGCATCACTGGCAGGGGGCACAACCGGTGCTGTGTCTTCCGCAGAAAAAGTATCAGGCAGTTCCACGTCATCATACTCACCAACAATGCCGGCCATGAATTCCATGCGCACCAAAACAGGGGTAAAGCCGTTTCGTTCCTGGCCGGCAATCACCACGGCCGTGTCCCCTTTAATCACGCCGATGAGCTTGCTGCCCTCAGCCGGCCGGTGCACCATAGAGGCACCACGATGCCTCACCTGGGCATAAGGTGGATTATGCTGCAAAAAGTGGCCGCGTACCCAGCCCAAATATACTCCTTCTGGTAAATTGTTCAGGTCATGGATAGCTGCCACAGGGGGAAGGGGCGTTAAAGGTGCTGGCCCCATAAAATCTGCACGCCTGACACGCATAGGCAGGTAGCCGTTTTCCGGCTTACCTAACACCAGGCCCGTACTTCCAGCCCGAACAATGCCCACGGAAACACTTTCCTGGTGAGGTTCTGTGCGCAGGTTGATGCCGTGCCGGGCATCTACCACGGCCTGGTTGCCAACGATATGCAGCCGTTCTAACCAACCCCAACCATCTATGGTAGCGACGTTGGCCGGTGGTGGTGGCGCTGGTGCTACTGGTAAGGCGGGCACATCGTGGCCCACGGCCGTGCTGGCCACTTTCACGGGTGTATACGCCTGGTCGTTTTTACCACTGACCACCAAAATGGTCCCTTCCGGTATGGGTATGGTATGGCCGGGGCCCAGGCGTAACGTGGCCCCTCCGGGGTTTACCTGCGCCAGATTTCCTCGCATGACAATGCTGGTTGTCAGGACCCAGCCATCCACAAAAGGGCCAACAGGTTCCTGCCAGCCCAACAACGGTAGCAAAAAAGGGGTTGGGTCTATAATGTTTCGGGGCCAGTTGCCAAAGTGGGCGTTATTCTTTTTAAGCGTCAGGTGCAGGTGTGAACCAAAACTGTTGCCTGTGTTGTCTGCTAATCCTAACACCGCGCCGGCCAAAACCTGCTGCCTTGTAACTACCAGGGCTTCTTGCAGATGGGCATAGATAGTGACATACCCTTCACGGTGCTGCACCCGCACGTGAATGCCATAATTATGGTTGTCTGGGTCTGTGTGTACCTGGGTTACCTCGCCGGGCGCCACGCAAAAAACTTTGCTGCCGCTTGGTGCCCGAATGTCTACACCTTCGTGCCCCGGCAGCCCAAATTGGGCATAGTTTTGGGGATTGGCCCCAAAGTGCTGTGTGATTTTACGGTATTCCGTGGGCCAGATTTCAAACCGAAATTGGCCGGAATCAGCCAAAGCTAAAGGATCCATACCTGTTTGTTGGTGTCCGCTTGTGCCCTAGATTCATCATACTACTTGTGAAACAGCACCATTTTAGCCCCTTTAGTACTACTTTTCAACTCACGGTTTCACGCATCTTTCACATTTTCTTTTCGCTGCCTTAACACCGGGGACAGCGCTGACAAAGTACTATGCCAGGTATAAGTTGCTAGATAGTGGAAACAACACAGCTGGAGAATAAATCATGAAAATGTCTAAAAAAGCGGTATGGCGGAAGGTATTTCATAGGTTATGCCCCCGGTGCAAAATGCCCATGTTTATCTGTACATGTGGCGATTAGTACACTGTTTCACAAAAAAACACACTTTGGTAGGGCGACCCTTGTGATCGCCCTGAGCGGGGCAGGCACAAGGCCTGTCCCTACACTTCTGAAACAGTGTAATCAGAGGGGCGCCTGACAAAAAGAATATGATAGGAGCCAGGCAAACCGCACACATCTGCGTGCGGTTTGTCTGTTCTTGGTGTCAGGGCTGGGAATGGCACACGACAGCCAGGTCTTGGTGCGGGGAAGCTGACGCTAAGGCTGCTGGATGTGGTAACGTTCCTGATTCTGCGGCATTTTTCCTCTGTAAATCGGGCGTCCTTGCCCGAATGTCCGGACAGGGATGTCCGGACTACAGGACTACAGATTTTCATTCATGGTGTTGAGCTTGCGCTCATGTCGTCTCCTGAGAAAGTGGCGTCCGCTGCCGATGATGCGCTGACAATCTTCGGGACATCAGCTTGCGTACTGCCTGGCGTGTAGGTAATTTCTGCCGTACTGGCCAGGTCAAAGGGATAATCGCTGAATGTCTCTGTAGCCAGAAGTTTTAACTCACGGTTGTCACCTTCGCCTACAAAATACCCCATGAGCACCACCAATACAGGTTGTTCAGTACCTGCGATCTGGGCCATAGCTGCGGGGTCGTCACTAAAGGTAATGGTGATACGGTCTTCACCAGAGCTTACTGGTATCCAATCACTCATGCCGTCTATGGGCACACGGCCGCCGACAAACGTTTCCCAATCTGGCGCGGCATAATGCAGCTTTAAGAACACCTCCTGACTGGACACAAATTCATAGCCCAGCGTCACTTCAAATTCAACCGGATCCGCCACGGAAAGCCGTGCCTTCTGTGTAGCGGTCAGGAGTGAGATGTGGTTTTGCCTGATGTGGGCTGGTTCAGCCTGTTGCTGATTAAGTTCCCAGGCTGTTTCACTTAAATACCAGCGTACGTCTGAAAAAGTTTTGGTATAGAAAGGCACAAACGTGTCGCCGGACATGGTAGCCATTTGGACACGGGGGATGATGACAGGGGTTTCGCCTTCTTGCCGCTGACCGGTCATCACGATCTCCAGCATGGCTGTGCCGGTGCCGGCAATGATATTGGGTCCCATGAATTCAGCAGAACCGGTCTGCCAGACGGTTTTGGGCATGATGCCGCTATTATCCAAGGAGAGCAGTTCCACCCAAATGGTTGCTTCTGGTTCCGAGACCAATTGGTAACCCACTTCTACTTGAAAGGTCGTCGGCCCATTTTCCGGGCCTGCCAGGTTGGCACCTGGTTCTGGCAAGGCTGAAATGAGCCAGATACGATCCTGGCCAGTTGGTGCCAATTCAGCTTCGGTCTGATCGAGTTCCCAATCCGTCAGCCACACGGCCGTGCCGTTTTGCCATATGACGCGCTCGTTGACGGCCGTTGCCGGCAGGCGTGCACCTGTTGCCGGGTTGTACCAGCCAACGAGCAGATCATAACGGCCGTCGGGGTATTCAGGCGGCAGCACCAAGGCGTATGTGTCTTTGATCGTTTTGCCAGCAGACCAGGTGGAGGTAGGCTGACCACTATCAACCGGTGGGCCGTCTTGCTGCCACACCAGAGCGCCGGTGCTGTCCAGCAAATGGACAAACGTATGGTAATCGGCGGCTGGCGTTTGGCTGGCCTGCCAATGTAATGTGACTGTTAGCACGCCGGCGCCTTCTTGAATGTCATACTGGTTTAACCTGATCGCGTCCCCAAACTGAATGTCCAACTGATCTACACTCCACTCGACGACATCTGATTCGGTAAAAGTAGCAGACATGGGTACTGGGGTGGGGGTAAGGGGTTCTGTCGTTGTCGTAGGGCGTATGGGGGCGGTAACGGCATCCTGATTCGAACTCGTTGTGCCCAACGGATTGGAGATGATTGACCAGAAATACAAGGCCACGGCCAGCAAAGCCAAGGTGACTACGGCCGTGCTGGCAAACTGCCACAGCCGCCCCATTTCCCGCCAGGAAAGGTTTTGTTTCTCCTCCTGGGCCAGCAGCCGCCGGCGCAGTTCGTTTTTGAAAGCGGGTGACGGGTTGAGTGCAACCGGCCGTGTTTCCGGCGCTTCCAATTCCGCTACCAGCTCCTGAAACTCTGCAAACTCCTTTGCATTTTTTGTGTTATCAAAACCGTTCATAATTTACCTCCCCGGCCATGCCCATCACTTCCAACTGTGTTTGCAGCCGTTTTAAGGCTCTATGGAGCCTGACGTATACACTGTTTGCCGAACAGTCCAAAACTTCAGCCACTTCTTCGCTGCTGAGTTCTTCAAAAAAGCGCAAGGTGATGACTTCCCGGTCTTTGCCGGAAAGTTGGGCCAGCGCCTGGTGCAATGTTTCGCGGCGCTGGTGGTGCAGCACGGCCGTTTCCGTCTGCCGCATCTCTGTATGCCCGGCCTGCCGCCAGGGCGTCAGCCACTTGCGCTTGCGCTGCTGGCTGATGGCTTCGTTGCGGGCGATGCGGTACAGCCAGGCCAACACACTCTGGCCGCGCCATTCGTAGTGCCAGATGTGCCGCATCGCCTTTTCAAAGGTCACGGCCGTGACATCTTGCGCCAGCGCTTCATCACCCGTTTGCCGGAATGCGTAGCGGAAAATCCGGTCTACGTGCTGGTCATACAACCGGGCAAAGGCCTGTGGGTTGGTTTTGGCCTGTTCGACAAGGGTTTTATCGTTATCAAGCATCATCACTTTTCCTCAGATTGGAGATTAGAGAGGGGAGAATGGGGTAATCTCCGGCCCCAATTCTCCACATTTGCTTGATTAACGCCCAAAGGAGGTAAATCTTACAGGCGGCTGTCACTTCCCAAAGTGACAGCCGCCGATTACCTAACGCAGAATCACTGGCAAGAAAATGCTGTAAAGGGCGTCTGGGTTTGGTCCCCAAATGGGGTTGACCCCCACCACCAGGCTGACCGGCAGTTGGACCGTCTGGCCGTTATCGCCGCTGATCGTCAGGGTGGTGTGCATGGGCACACCGCTGGGAACCAGCGTGGGGTCGGCGGTGAGTGTCAGGGTTCCGGGTGTGCTGCCACTGTTGGCGTTGAGGGTCAGCCAGGGGGCGCTCTCGCTGGCCGTCCAGTTCAGAGAACCAGTGCCAATGTTGCTGATGGTCAGGGTGCTTTGTTGCAGCGCTGTCGTGCCAACTTCTACCTGCCAGCCGGTCTGGTCTGGCCCCACAGCCAGGGTCGGGCCGGGGTAAGACAGGTTGTCATTTACAATAATGGTCACACTTTTGCTGGTGGTTTGTCCCACACCATTGGTAGCGCGCAGGCTGACTTCGTTGACGCCGACGGGCAGCAGGAAAGCGGTGTAGTAAGGGCCGGTGACAAACGTGGGGGAGCCGTTAACAAACCAGCCCATGTTGGCATCTGGCACATGCCCCTGCCCATCTTCCACTTCACCCACAAAGTTCACGGCCGTGCCATATGTCACCTCAAACCCATCTTGGGGTGTCAGCAGGGTGATAACCGGCGGCTTGTTGGCCATGGTAAAGGTCTGGCTTTCGGCTTCGGCCATGCGGGTGCCGTCGTTGGCCGTCACCCGGAAACGGGCCTGGGCGCTGCCCCCCATCTGGTTGGTGTTAAGCTGCACGCTTGTTTCCGTCAGCGCCAGGGCATAGGCTGTGTACGTGGCCCCGTTGTCATCGGTATAATAGACGTCAAAGTGCAGCGGGTCACCGTCGGCATCACTGGCCTGCCATTGCAGCGTTACCGTACCCGTCACCGGGTTTGTTGCGCCCACCAACTGCACGTTGCTAATGGCTGGCGCATTGGCGCTGAGGGTGTGGGTGCCTAGCACCTGGCCATCACTGAGGCGCACCAGTTCTACTTCTGCCGTTGTCAGGGGGAAGGGCACCACCACGGCAAAGCCCAGGTTAGACGGGTTGGCATCATTGGCATCGCCGTCGAAGTCATAAGCTGCCAGTTGGCCGCCGCTGCTGTTCAGGAAGCGCATCTGGTAGGCACCACCGGCCGGTGGGCTGTAAGGGCCAGGGCTGTCCCACAAACCGACGACCTGGAATACGGCCGTGTCAGCATCATCATAAATCGTCCCAAACAAGGCAATGGTGTCTACCCCCGCCCGCACTGGTTGTGGCTGTACCGCGTCCGGCGCTGGCTGCTGGCTGTTCAGGAAGCCGTAAATGCCTTCATACGTATAATCGCTGATCCATTGCCGATCACAGTAGCTCATCATGTCCCGCCACAGGTTATTGGGGTAAACACGCGGTGGTAACTGGCTGCTCAGGCCTATATCCCCCACGTCAAACCCCCACATGCTGCCCGTACCAATGGCGGCGTTAGCGTAAGGGAAGTTCGGGTCGCTGCGGCTGTGCCCACACCCTTCTACGGTATTCTCGGTCGCCGGATCATCGCTGGCCGGGCTGGGATGCGCTCGCCCGACGTTGTGCCCCACCTCATGCCCCATATACCAGTCGCCATAACTGCCATCATTATCCCAACCCCAGGTGCCGCGCCCGGTGGGGCCGGAAGAGACACTGCCGGTGGCGAAACCACGGGGGAACGGCAGCGATGGCTCTTCCCAAATCATGCTGTAAATCATCTCATTGTTGGGAATGCCTTCTGTAGCCCGCAGCCACTGGGCGCAGTTGTTGGTGTAGGTAGCAGCGCAAAACTCCCGGTCATCTTCGGGGATGTCCAGACAAAAGTCAGTGGTACGCTCGATGTGGCCGCCCAGATTGGGGTCGTTGATTGTGCGTATTTTTAGGCGGAAGCCCGGATCGGGCGATTCATAACCGCCGGGAGTGCTGGCCAGGGGATACACGCGGCGGATCCAGGAGCGGGCTTGATTGACGTCTTGCCAGGTGGAAGGTTGGTAATAGTCGCCATCTACCGTATAGCCCCAGACCAATAGATGGGTGCGCAGGGTGGGTGAATCACGAAACGTGTAAATGGGTGTGTTCCAGTTATTGTTGCTGAAACTTGGTTCCGGCGGAATCTGGGTGTAATTTACTTCAGCGCGCAGGCGCACATTGGTGCCGTCAATCCAGTCATTGGGCAGTTCAAAGTAAAAAGCATGGTTAAAGTTTGCCCGGTCTGGGGTATTGGGGACCGTCAGGTAGTGGGTGCCGCCGGAGGGGTAAATGGGCCCGTCCAGGATAATGCCGATGCTGTTGATGCGGTAGAGGCGGGCAGAAACACCCGGCACATTCTGCCCGGCGGCGTCTACGTAGACGCGCACGCCCGTACGCTTATCACGTACCAGTTGGATACTGTCATTCAGGTCTTGAATGGATTGCGTCACTTCTACATCAGTAATGGCGATGTCAATGGAAGGGATGGCGGCCGCATCACGCGGCAGCCGCCGCAAGGCACCGCGATCGTGCCAGAAAAGGTAATTATTGCCAGGGCCACCTAAGGTCAGGTCAAATTCTTCATTGCCAAAAAACGTGTCGTTAATGAAGTAGAGCAACTCCGCCGTCCCGCCGGTGCGATTGATACGGTAAAGACCATAGTTGTAGGTGCAGAAGGGGTTGCAGCTGGCCTGACGCTGTTCAAAGAAGTAAATTTTATCGCTGTCTACGGTTAATTCCACCACATCGGCGCCGCTAACAGGGCTGTCGTAAATAACCGGGCCAAAGGTTTGGGTGTCTACATTGTACCGTCGAATTTGTTCTCCCTGGGCCACAAAGACGTATTCGGTGCTATAACAAAGCCCACCCGGTTCACACCGGCTGTTCTCTGCCATGTAGCCGGTGACACCGGTACTTATGCCATCACCACCGCCGCCGTTGTTATTGGCGATCTTAAGAAAGCCATTTTGATTCCAGAAGACATACTCATCGGTGACTTGTAGATCACGGGAGGGGCCGCCGAGCTGCCCGGCGGTGACGATGGTTGTCCCCGCACCGGTCGTTTTGTTAACACGAATGATGCCATACGCATCATCCATCAGGTATACATAGCTGCCGCGCTCTTCAATCTCATCGGCGTTGCTTTGCCCGCCGTATACCAGTGCGGCGGTGTCACCAACGTTGGCTTCTACGGAAAGCTTCACCAGCCCATTATGGGTATCACTCATCCAATAAAGATACTCATCGTCTGCGGCCACGTTTGACAGCAGCTCAGGACTCCATGAGCCGCAATAGGGGTTGGGTTCATCATGAACAAACACGGTACGTGTCAGCCCGCCGGTGGTGGCGATGCGGGCTATCTCTTCCATGCGTGAACCGCCGCCTGATGTGTCTGTCGGCACACAGGACAGTGTATACCACCACCACACCTTGGCGTGCTGCACAGTGCTGTGGGCCACGCCTTCAGCCACCAGGGTGACTGGTGGGTCACCACCAACCGGCGCTTCATCATAGAAAGGGCTGTTGGCGGACACATGGGCCACAACCGGGAAAAACAACACTATAAACGATAAAATCAACAGGAACTGCAATACGTTTGTTTTCATTTTAACCATCCTTTTTGACGAAAAATGAGCCACCATCAGATCATAGACAACGGCCGTCCGGCCAGCGTCCGAAAAGTGTTTTGGGTGTTATAACGGCCGTCCAACCACAATGATGGTCCGTTGTCAAGGGGCAGTCATAGCCCATTCAGCCTACAGACAAGCCGTGTTACCCTTGATTACCATCATGCCGACAGAGGAGGAAGGCATCATGAAAAGAAGATTACTGCTTATATGTTTGCTGCTTGCAGGGTTATTGTTGAGTGTGCTCTGGCAGCTGCGGCTGACGGCCGTGGCCGCCGGTGGCCTGTCTGCCCCTGTGCTTAAATGGCAGTTAGGTGGCTGTGCTGGCATCTGGTGTGAAACGGGCTGGTACTCTTCCCCGGCCGTAGCCGACCTGGATAATGATGGCGCACCTGAAGTTATCGGCTCGCCTTATTCGCTCTATGCCCTTAATGGCGAAAATGGCACGATCCAGTGGGAAGTAGACCCACCCGGCGGCCGTACCTGGCCGGGGGTTGTGGTAGCCGATATTGATAACAACGGTGATCTGGAAGTGGCCGTAGCCCAGGGCAGTGGGTATGTCACGGTGTATGATCATCAGGGGAACCAGGTTTGGTCACGCCGGCCCGAAACCAACGAGCTACGTGGTCTCTCTGCGTATGACCTGGATGCCGACGGTACGTTGGAACTGGTGGTCACCGCTACCGGCGACGAGGTAAACACTTACGTTTATGAGCACAATGGCGATCTGCGCCCTGGCTGGCCGCAATTGAATAATGACAGTGGCTATGGCTGGGGTGTTTATAATGACAATGCCGCCCTCGGTGATATTGATGGTGATGGCCTGGGTGAACTCATCGTGCCTTCTGATGTGCATTACATTAACGCTTATGAAGCCAACGGCGCCCAAATTCCGGCACATCCCATGTATGACGGCGATGGATGGGGCAAAGTAGGTATCTGGGAAAGCCTGGAAGTGGAACTACGCGGGTGGGGGCACTGCAACGGGGTGCGGGCCGAGAGTTACCGCACCAACTTTGCCGATGGCCCGGCCGTTATTGCTGACGTCAATGGTGATGGCCTGGTAGAAGTGGTGGTCACCGGTAACGTTTATGATTGTAACGCCGGGTATCCACCCAGCCGTTACATTGGCGTTTACATCTTTAATGCTGACCGCAGCCGTTTTAACGAGGATGGTTTTGATTGGCAAACGGTGCCGGTAGACACAGGCGCACCGTTAAGCGAAGATTACAACGTCATTGAGAGCGCCATGCCCAATCCGGTGGTGGCCGACCTGGATGGTGACGGTGTTATGGAGATATTGTTTGCCTCTTATGACGGCCGTCTGCATGTTTACTGGCTAGACAAAACGGAACATCACAACTGGCCCTACAACGTGGCCGCTACCGGTCCGGGCATCCGCTTCGCCTCTGAGCCGGTGGTAGCAGACCTGGACAATGACGGGTTGGCCGAAGTCATCTTTGCTTCCTGGCCGCAAAAAGGCGGTACACTCGTGGGTAAACTGCACATCCTGAATTACCAGGGCACGCCCTTGTATGAGATCAACCTGCCCGCGGCCTCTGGGAATGCCAACTATAACGGCGCGTTGGCGGCCCCCACCCTGGCCAACATTGACGCTGACGCTGACCTGGAAGTGGTCTTAAACACGGTTCATTCTGGCCTGGTGGCTTATGATTTACCGGGCACATCAGCGGCCCAGATATTATGGGGTACCGGGCGGGGTAACAACCAGCGTTCTGGCTCCTTCCTGGTGGGCAGCTTGCGCGGCTCTACCATAGAGGCGCAGCCGGTGACACCCGCGGCCGGTGAGATGGTGACGTATACCATTCGGCTGAACAATACCGGCCCCACGCTGGCCGGGGTGGCGGTTACCAGCACCTTGTCAGCCGATGTAACCTATTTTGGTAACCTGTGGGCCTCGTCTGGCACGGCCGCGTTTGCGGCCGGCCAGGTCACGTGGACGGGCGCGGTCGTGCAAGGGGAACCCGTGATCATCCGGTACGCCGTGACGGTGAATGATGATGTGACTGGCCCCCGCCCGATTTGGGGTACGGCGCAGATGGACGATGGTCTGGGGAACGTTATGACGGCCGTATCTCTGATCATTGCCCACGGCCAGTCGGTCTACCTGCCGGTTGTCCACAAACCCTGATGCCCCTCTGTTTGAATGGGGCAGCTATCTACTTTGTTTAGACGAGGAGGTAGGCATCATGAGACACGTTATAATTTTGACCACATTCCTTTTCCTGCTGTTGGGGCATGCCCTGACCACGGCCGTGGCCGGGCCATCACAGCCACAGGGTGGTGTCTATTACGTGGCCACCGATGGTGATGATAACACCGGGGATGGTTCGATGGGCAGCCCTTGGGCCACCATTACCCATGCTTTAGACAGTGTACCGGACAGCAGCACTATTTTGGTGCGGCCGGGG
This sequence comes from Ardenticatenaceae bacterium, assembly GCA_011525915.1. GTDB lineage: Bacteria > Chloroflexota > Anaerolineae > Promineifilales > Promineifilaceae > CAADGU01. The sequence goes on from WYBM01000032.1 coordinate 36,599, forward strand.
GAGTATAACGGCCGTGTTAATTTGCGTGGTACCTTTGCCAACGGCGTGACCGTACGCTCGGAGGTGCCTTACCAGGCCCGGCTGCGTCATAACAGCACCGTGATCATCTGTTTTTATGGCCAGGGCATTACGTTGGAAGGCTTTGATGTGGCCCATGATGGTCCTGGTGCGGGCGCGTTGGTCATCCAGATTCAAGACCTTATTGGCGAACCAGGCGGCAGCGATATTGTCAGCCGTATTGTCATTCGCAACAATATTTTGCATGACAGCACCAACAATGACATTCTGAAGATCAATAACGGTGCCGGGCAGATTACGGTAGAGGGCAACGTTTTCTACAACCAGAGCGGTTCTGATGAACACATAGACATCAACAGTGTCAGAGACGTGGTGGTACAAGACAACATCTTCTTTAATGACCAGAACAATAACAATAATGACACCAGCAGTTACATTGTCATTAAGGATAGCAACGGCAGTGATGACACCAACCTGGGCAGTCACAATATCACCGTGCGCCGCAACGTCTTCCTGAATTGGCAGGGTTCTACCGGCAGCAACTTTGTTCTGGTGGGCGAGGATGGCAACCCGTACTTTGAAGCCCAAAACGTGTTGGTGGAAAACAACCTGATGCTGGGTAACAGCAGCAACGTGATGCGGGCTCCTTTGGGCGTGAAAGGAGGCAAAGATGTAACCTTCCGCCACAATACCATTGTTGGTGATCTGCCGGCCCTGGCTTACGCTATGCGTTTGAATACAGAAGGCAGCAACCCGGCCAATGAAAACATTCGTTTTTACAACAATATTTGGTCAGACCCCACCGGTACGATGGGCTCTAATGGGGGTGGCAGCAACGACTTTTCTGACACGCCGCCGGGTGAGACGGTGTCATTTACGCTGCATAACAATCTTTATTGGAATGGGGGTCAGCCCATTCCGGAAGACGGCAGCGAATTGGTCAATTACACCGACGATGTGGCGCGTATCGTGGGGAATCCCCTGCTGCCGGGGCAAGGAAGCATTATCTTACCGCGCTGGACGGGGGCGCAGTTTGCCGATGGCTCGGCTACTATTCGGGAAGCGTTTGAGCGGTTGGTGATGTTGTACGGAATGCTCCCCACGAACAGCCCGGCTGTAGATGCCGCCGATGCCGGGAATGCGCCTACAGAGGATATTTTAGGCCACGGCCGTAGCCAACCAGACATCGGCGCTTTTGAATTTATCCCGGCTTTGCGGCTGACCGGTATCCCCGGCAACCAGACCATTTACCTTACCTGGCAGGTAGACACTACCTTGCCTCCCACGGCCACCTGGCAGATCACCTACAATGGCCCATCTGGCAATGACCCTTCGCCTATCACCGGTATTCCCGAAGCGACTCGTGCTTATACTCTGACGGGGATGACCAACTTTACGGTCTATGACATTACCCTGACAGCGATGGTGGCGGGCTCCCCCATGTTCACAGATACAGTCTCTGTCATGCCTACAGACAGATTTGTTTATTTGCCGGCAGTGTTACGGCCGTGATGGCGGCTTACTCCATGGCTTTTCTAAGTGACAGGTCGATGGCTGGTTCCGGCTCTGCCTGGGCCAGCCGCAGCCTGACAAAAAGCCAGGGGGCCGCATAAGCCGCCCAAAAGACTGTCAGGAAATAGCGTAAAATGCGCAGTGGTACGGCCAGCCACAGTGGCTCCTCTGGGAAGACCTGTTTTAACCCTGCCCAAATAGCCACTAAAATGACGATGCCTAAAACATAACGAATGGCCCGTTTCCAGAGGGGGCCACTGGCCAGGAAGCGAACCCGGCTGCCTTCCAGCACAATGCCGATGCCAAAGCCTAACAATAAGCCAAACGCCTGGGCCGCCGCGTCAAGGCTGCTGCGTTCAGCATTTGGGATATGCTGTGCCCAGGGCACGACCGTGTTTGGTGGCCCAATGATCCATCGGACGAGTATAAATAGAACGCCCAGAATTACGGGAACCAGGATGGCCGCTAACAACCGCTGGCCCAAGATACGCTTGCTAAAATCACCCCCGTATCGGCCCTGCCACAGGGCAAAACCCATCAAGGTCAAAATGCCCAGGAGAAACCCCCCCAGGGTGTCATGGATAAAGTGCGCCCCCAGGTAAATACGGCTCATGGCCATCAAAAACACTAAAGTGACGGCAAAGGCCCAAAACCAGTAGCGGCGAATCCAGGCTGCCAGAAAAAGGTAGAGGACAGTGGCATTTTGTGTATGCCCACTAGGGACGCCATACCCCTCTTCACGGGCATCCAGGCCTATGTCAGCATCCACCCAGAACGGCCGTGGCCCCCGAAATGTTTGCTTGCCAATGGCGTTTAAAACGAGGGTAAGCAAAAAGATGTACCCCACTTGTTTACCCAGCGGCTTGTGAATACACCAGAAAATAAGAGGGAATAACGCCAGGTAAAATTCTTCCTGGCCCAGGTTGGTAATGTAAAGGAAAAATCCTTCTAACTGAGGGTAGGTTGTTTGCCACCATGTTATAAATGCCAGCCCCACATCCCACACTTGTTGCCACGTCTGATCCATTGCCTTTTCCCTCCTGCCTGCACCATAAGGGATCACCTGTTTAATAAACTGCTAAGCGACACCGACCGGTACTGGACGTTTAAGCCAGTTCTTTGTTACTATCCTGTTGTGCATCACAGCGGTTCATGTCTGGTAAGGATATGACTTGTGTTGATGATGACTACTGAACTTTAACACCTTCTCTTCTTGAGACACATTGTAACGCTGCTTATGGCGGCGCGCCAAACGTTTGCTTGTCCTACGGCCGTTGCGCCTGCTTCGCGGCAGACTATAATCCTTTCTTTAGACAAACACAAAGCCCAACCTGGCGATGGTGACTGTAATCGTCAAAACCCCGGTGGGCTGACCTGGAGGGTAAGTATGACGACAAGGATCTTGGTAATTGAAGATGAAGAACGAATCCGCCAATTTTTACAGCGCGGTCTTGCTTTTGAAGGATATCGTGTAGACACGGCCGCAGACGGGCAAACGGGTCTGGACCTGGCTCGTGAAAATCCGCCTGACCTGGTGCTGCTAGATATTATGCTGCCGGGCATGGATGGCTTAGAGGTGTGCCGCCGCCTGCGAGCAGTTAGTGAATTACCCATTCTTATGCTTACGGCAAAAGAAACCATCGAAGACCGTGTCATTGGGTTAGACGCCGGCGCTGATGATTATCTGGTCAAACCATTTGCTTTTGATGAATTAATGGCCCGTGTGCGTGCCTTGTTGCGCCGTTCACAGCCGGCCCAACCCCAGGTCTATCGCTTCGCCGACCTGGAACTAGATACGGGTACGCGCCAGGGTCGGCGTGGCGGCCGCATTTTTGACCTGACAGCTAAAGAGTATGAACTGCTGGAGCTGTTCATGCGGCACCCCCGGCAGGTGTTAACCCGTGACCTGATCTTTGACCGGGTGTGGAACTATGATTTTGGCGGTGAGAGTAACATCATTGAAGTGTATGTACGCTACTTGCGCCAGAAAACAGAAGAAGGCGGGCAATCTCGCCTGATTCATACTGTGCGCGGCATTGGTTACGTGCTGCGTGAAGAGTCGTAAACGTTGTCCATTCAGAACCGTTTGCTGGTAGTCTATACCACAATTTTTATGGTGGCATTTGTGTTATTTGCTACCATCGTTTATTTCTTGCCGCTTAGCCGGATCAAGGCGGAAGTAGATGCCAACCTGGCCGCGCTGGCTGCCGAAATTCTGCAGGGAAAAATTGATAAAGCTCGTGACGGCGCCCTGGAAATTGTGATTCCCCAGGATTTAATTACCCTGGAAACCGCTTCTACCTTTATTCTAATAACCAATGCTATTGACCCCGATGCTACCGACAAACGGATTTTCTCATCACGTAATCTGGGTAGCTTTGAGGGACTGTTAGACCCCGAAGGTCTAGGGACAACAAAAGTCTATCATGATGTTACCCATGGTGATGTTTCTTTACGTGTGTTGACGGTTCCCATTTATGATTATAATGACCCGGAACGGCCAGTAATTGGCTATTTACAGGTTGCACGCCTGTTTGATAGTTATGAAAGTTTTAGCCGTTTCCTGGTCATTGCCTTGTTTGTAGGCTTTGCCGGGGCGACGGCTTCGCTCTTTTTGGCGGTACTGCTGACCCCCAGTTCCTTCAAACCGCTGGAAGATATTGCCGATGTGGCCCGGCAAATCACCAATGCTGATGACCTTAGCCGCCGGGTGCCATACATAGAGCGTGGTGATGAGGTTGGTGTCCTGGCGCGGGCCTTTAACCAGTTGTTAGAACGCTTGGAAAACTTGTTTCTGACACAGCAGCGCTTGCTGGCTGATGTGTCCCATGAACTGCGCACACCGCTGACCACCATCCGCGGCAATGTAGACCTGATGCGCCGGATAGGGGAGGCAGACGAGGATTCCTTAAAGATCATTCAAGAAGAGACAGACCGCATGAGCCGTCTGGTGGGTGACTTGTTGTTGTTGGCGCGGGCTGATGCCGGCAGCCTGCCCCTGGAACGGAAAAAGCTGGAACTGGATACCCTGTTTTTTGAAGTATACCGGCAGGTGAGTTTGTTAGACACGGCCGTCAACGTGGTCATCACCGACATCGACCAGGTATGTGTCATGGGGGATCCGGACCGCCTCAAGCAGCTTCTTTTAAACCTGGCGGGGAATGCCCTCAAATATACCTCTTCCGGCGGCAGTGTGTTTTTATCTCTGGCTAAAACAGAAGGCTGGGCCATCATTCGCGTAAAAGATACAGGGGTTGGCATTCCGCCACAAGACCTGCCTTATGTGTTTGAACGTTTCTATAGAGTGGATAAAGCGCGTACCCGCCAACAGGGCGGTTCAGGTCTGGGCTTATCTATTGCCCAATGGATTGCCCAGGCACATGGTGGCCGTATTGAGGTGGCCAGTGAAGTTGGTGTGGGTACCACATTTACAGTGTGGCTGCCGGCCCTCGCGGATCTTCCGTCGTTATCTGACACGGCAGATGAAGGGGAGTTAGAATCAACCCGGCCTGGACTGCGGGTGTTGAGTACGCCGTTTCGACGCTGAGCGTGGTAAACACCCACCGGCATGTTTTAGAAAGTGTATGGCAGTAGGTGATGGCGGCTTATGTCTGATGCCATCGTGAGAGCAAATAAAAACCTACACCAATGATCACAAGTGGCCAGAAAAGGCCACCCAACCAGCCAAACCAGCCTAATTGATTAAGCAAAAAGAAAACGCCTACCCCAATCAGCACCACGCCCATTGTACCGGGCTGGCTGATGCGCCTGGCGCTGCTGCTGACGGCCTGGCTGAGGTCATCCAGATTATCACGCAGCACGGCCGTGCCCCCCACCGCCTCATCCAGAGGCATGATGAACCACAAAATTAAGTAAATCACCACACCCATGCCACTGGCAAAAGTCAAAATTGCAAATAGTGCCCGAACCAACACCGGGTCTACATCCAGATAAACAGCAATGCCACCACACACACCAGCAATTATCCGGTCCTCTTCACTGCGTGTTAATCGATTCTCTGACATGATGTGTCTCCATTATCGTTCATAATGTTTGCTATACGCCATGAACCAATGAGAGTTGCAGCAAAACCGCCTGAAAACTATAGATGAAAGAAAGCTCGCTCGCTCTTTTATCTAAGGCCATTGCTTACAAGTTAAGGTTTCCCTGCTGGTGTCAAGCGGTAAGATAATGCCCTTCACCAGCCTGGTCACAGATGCCCCCTCAATGGGGCTGAAGAGCCACCCAGCCGGATTGATCCGGCGTCAGTCGCCGACTAGCCAGGGCATGAATGCCCTGGCGATGGTGGCCATCCTGGTGATGATGGCCGCGAAAGCATCTTGACAGCTTCAACAGTGGCTTAACTTGTAACCTTAAGGCCTAATAGTGAATCCCTGCCTCGTCTAACCGCCGCATTCGTTCCCACTCTGGCATATCGCTATCGGCGCCTGCCTCCTTCAACACCATGATTTGGCGCAGCTCGATGACCTGGTCGCGCAGTTGGGCCGCTTTTTCAAACTCCAGCGCCTGAGCTGCCGCCTTCATTTGCTTTTCTAACTCGGTGATCATCTTATGCAGTTCAGCTTTTGGCAGGTCGGCCACCGAAGTGTAGCCGCCGCGCTCTTCAGCCAGCACCAGTTCCTTTTCATGCGCAATATCATCCGTCAGATCACGCACGGCCTTATGGATGCTCCGTGGTTCAATGCCGTGTTCTTCATTGTATGCCTGCTGCACAGTACGGCGGCTGTTTGTTTCATGAATAGCCAACTGCATGGAATTGGTGATAGTGTCGGCATACATGATGACCTTACCTTCTATATGCCGTGCTGCCCGGCCGATCGTCTGGATCAGCGCCGTGCCCGAACGTAAAAAGCCCTCTTTGTCCGCGTCCAGAATAGCTACCAGGGACACTTCCGGCAGATCCAACCCTTCACGCAGCAGGTTGATGCCCACGACCACGTCAAATACGCCCATGCGCAAATCACGCAAAATCTCTGTACGTTCAATGGTGTGGACCTCCGAGTGCAGGTAATGAACCTTGACCCCCATTTCCAGCAGATAATCGGCCAGGTCTTCAGACATGCGCTTGGTGAGCGTGGTCACCAACACCCGCTCCCCTCGCTCAGTGCGCTGATTGATCTCACCCAACAAATCGTCTACCTGGCCACGCACCGGGCGCACCTCAATTTCGGGGTCCAGAACACCGGTGGGGCGAATAACCTGGCGCACCACCTGCGCTGAGTGTTCCAGCTCAAAGGGTCCTGGGGTGGCGCTGGTGAAGATGGCCTGGTTGACGCGCTCACCAAACTCCTCAAAATTTAAGGGGCGGTTGTCCATGGCACTGGGCAGACGGAAGCCGTAATCCACCAGCGTTTGTTTGCGGCTCTTATCACCGGCATACATACCACGAATCTGGGGCACCGTCATGTGGCTCTCATCAATCACCAGCAGGTAATTGCCGGGGAAATAATCTAGCAGTGTCCAGGGCGGCGTGCCCTCCTGGCGTTGGTCCAGGTGGCGGCTGTAGTTTTCAATGCCTGACGTGAAACCTATTTCGCGCAGCATTTCCAGGTCATAACCGGTGCGCTGCTCAATACGCTGTGCTTCCAGCAGCATGTTTTGTGATTTAAACCAGGCAATACGTTCTTGCAGCTCTTGGTCGATATCATCTATCGCCTGGTGCAGCTTGTCCTCGTCGGTGACAAATTCGCGGGCCGGGAACACTTTGACCTGGGCCATTTCCAACAACACTTCCCCGGTGAGGGGGTCAAATTCGGCGATGCGTTCTACCTCATCACCCCAGAACTCCACCGTATAGGCAGACTCTGCATAGGCAGGGAAGACTTGCAGGGTATCACCACGCACACGAAAAGTGCCCCGCCGCAGATCCAGGTCATTGCGGTCATATTGAATGTCTACCAGATGGCGCAGCAAGGTATCTCGCCGGTATGTTTTACCGCGCTCAATTTCTACGGTGACCTTCCCCCATGCTTCCGGGTTGCCAATACCGTAAATGCAGGAAACCGAAGCGACGATGATCGCATCTTGGCGGCTAAGCAGGTTAGACATGGCCAGCAGGCGCAGCCGGCCAATCTCGTCGTTGATTTGAGTTTCTTTTTCAATGAACAGGTCATGGCGGGGTACGTAGGCTTCCGGCTGGTAATAATCATAGTAGCTGACGAAGTAGGAGACGGCGTTTTTGGGGAAGAATTCACGAAATTCGCTGTAGAGCTGGGCAGCCAGGGTCTTGTTATGGGCAATAACCAGGGTTGGGCGCTGCGTTTGCTGGATGAGGTTGGCAATGGTGAACGTTTTGCCGGTGCCGGTAGCCCCCAGCAAGGTTTGAAAACGGTTGCCCTTGTGGAGACCTTCGATAAGTTGGGTGATGGCTTCGGGCTGGTCGCCCATAGGCTGAAAGTCGGAAACCAGTTCAAATTTGGGCATGGTGTCCTCTCTAAAGCTGACGGGTCTGCCAGACCAGCCAGGTTTCTATGGTCAGAACGTAAGTTCCAATTCTACCACAGTTTGGCGGGCGGCCTACGGCCGGATGATTCATGCCCCACGGTAATTCCAAAGTCAGGTACGGGAAGCCAAAGCAAAGGTTAGGCGAGCCTCGAAAGTGCGTTGAGCAGAGGCAAGATTGCGAAAGCCCAACTTGCTGATCAAGCCAATGATGAAATTATTCA
>WYBM01000033.1 GCA_011525915.1 Ardenticatenaceae bacterium
CACCAGACCCCTATCCAGCCATCGCTTCCAGGAAACAAGCCCATCTGCCTGTTCTGGCCATTTGCTGTATCGAGCAGTTATGATGTTGTCAAGGTTCTCTTTTATAAGTTTTGTCGGTCAATCAGGTGTGGTGCTGACAACGCCGGATTGCACAATCTGGATGGTAAGGGTATACGTCGTAGTACTTTCCAGCAAGCTGCCGTCTATCGTCCAGGTGAGTTGGCGGTCGGTGGCCGGGGCGCTTAACATGCCTGTGGCCCCACCCTCACCCGGCACGATGATATAAGTATCGGGCCCCAGGCGGGAGCAGCGGCCATGGCTGTTGCTTACGCCACACAATCCATCACAACGTGTACCCTCATTAGTAAGCAGACCAATCTCGCCGCCATCATCTTCTGTAACGCGCAGCCATAAACCGGTAGCATCCCCGGTCAGCCATAACAGCACGGCCGTCTCTTCATCCACCTGATTACCCACAAACTCTGCCCATGCCGAGATGTTACTGCCAAACGCTGTTTCCGCATAGGTGTCTTTATGGGCCAGCCAGGCAGCTTCTTCCCCTTCCAGGTAGATGGAGAGGCCGCGCGCCTGGGGGTGACCGGCATCGGCAAAGGGAGGCTGCACGGCCGTGGTCAGGGTGTCTCGTACGGCTTCAGCCGCTGCCCGCACATCGTTGTCCAGTGTAGTGTCTGGGTCATCGGGCAGCAGGCTGCCATGCACCAATTCAGCAAAGTGGTCTAAATCACGGTAGCCTTCTGCTGAATAGATGGTCTGGTAAAGGGCGTGCGGAAACTCTCCACTGTTGTTGCGTTGCGTTTGGATAGTGTGGCGGCGGGCAGCCAGGGTTTCAGCCGTAGCGTTACCATCGGTCAACCAGTTGTTTAGCGTGGTGGCAAAATGGGCCACATCCCCGGCTAGCGTCTCTATTTGCCTCAGGTCAATGGCGGCCAACGTTTCCAGGGCGCCTGTGCCTGTGCCACCAACGTAATTATTCTGGAAAATGGTCACCATCTCCTGTGCCTGTGCCTCGTCTGTGCGGAAAGGGGTAGCAATGAGATCGTTCATCAGGTCATCATAATGGAGGCCAGGACCCGGCATAAGCTCCTCTGAAGCCACCATCATGTTCCCCTGGCTGCGTACCTGATAGGCGACTTCCAGTTGGGCCATCAGGCAAGCGCTGTAGGCGATGATGTTCCAGGAATGGCCACTACTGCCTTGTACGGCCGTCAGTGCCTCATGCAGTTCAGGCAACGTTAACCAATCGTCGCCGGCCGTCACATCCTGGCAAAGCTGTTTCCACCCCTGGCCGTGGTCAGCCAGGTCAAGCACATATCGTTCTGCCGGATACATTTCTATGGTCCAGGCCAGGTAATCGCGCAGCACATCTGGATCACCTGTGTTCAATTCACCCAGGTTCTGCCGTTCACTGGGGGCATCTTTTTTGATGTATTCATAGCGCACATCACCATCTGGAAAGGGCACAGGGTCTTGAGGGTCTACCAGCAATGCCATGTTAACCAGGGTGGTTGAGCCGACGCTGATGATTTCATCCCGGTCGTCTTCGGCAATATCTGCATGCAGGTCGTTGTCGGCGGCAAAGTAGCCGATATAGCTCCATTCAGCGTGGGGCAGGCTGGGGCTGCCGGTATGGGCGGCCAGTTCAATACGGCCGGCACCTGTGCCCACAGTGACGGCCGCCTGCCAGCCGCTGTTGCCAATGCGTTCGCTAAATTTCATGTGGGTGCCGTCTGTCCACACCACCACGGTACGCGCTTCATCCGGACCGGCGGCGTGTACGGCGGCTACACTGGGCATATACGCACCGGTAGCAATATCCCCGGCTGGAGACCAGGTTCCCTCTGTGGTGGCGGCAGCCCATTTGAGGGTATTGGCGTCTACATAAACGCCCACGGCCGTGTTGGCTGCCAACAATGCCACATCAGGGCTAAACCCTTCAGCCATCACGGCGCCCCCGGACCAGCCGCCGCCGCCACCATCCCAATTCGCGTAGCGAGTATGGAAGAGGGTGTCTGGCGGGTTACATAGATCAGTGTCATACAACATGGGGAAAAGCAAGCGAGCATTGCCGTGCTGGTCGGCAGAAAGGCCAAGTTTTTGGTGATTACCATAGAGCCAGGTAAGCGCGGACGACGGCCGTCCTGGGATCTCCTGCGGCACACTCCAGGAGGCGCCATTCCATAGGGCCGCTTTGGGCCACTGCAGCGGCAAATACCCGGTACAGGTAACACCTGGCTCACTATAATCGTTCCAGGCAGCAATGGCCTGCTGGCGTGTCTCGCCGCCTTCTGTTAACGCAGCCGTGAAAGTGATGTCCGTAAAGTGGGGGCAATGGAAGTAAAGGTAGGCATAGGCAAAGGGAGCACAGGGTGTTTCATGAGCGGGCATCACAATTTGCTCGTCCACCCAGTTGTCATCATGCCAGCGGCGAGACAGGATTTGCACGGTAGCATTGCGGGAGCAGTCAGGGTAATGGTTGATGATGGTATATGCCCAAACCAGCAGCGCCGTACCGTTGTTGTCTATGGCTACTGAGGGAAAGTGGTAGACGTGAGAGGTGGCCGAGGTATTAGGTGGGGGAGCTACCGCTGGCCCGTCTACCCAGGTCACATCGCCATCTGGCTGGGGCAGGAGGACGGCCGTTTCCAGATGGCCGCGTACTTGCGGATAGTAATTGGGATTGCCCCAGGGGTCTACACAATAGGTGTAGCCAGGTTCTACCTCTCGTGCCCAGGTGGCCAGGGCAAAGCCTTCACGGGAAAAGGCAATGTCAGGCTGCCATTCGTGGTCGGCCGTTTCTGCCAGGGGGCGGGTTGGGGTGGTAGTGTCAGACTCACCGCTGGCGCCAATGCTCCACCAGCTCCAGCTTTGAGGTTGGTCTAGGGGGCGCGGAATGCGGGGGTCCTGGCCGGGGGCGGGGGCTACGGCCGTGTGTCCATACAATGAATAGTACACATCATATCCATTTTCAAACACAGCGGCCGCGTCTACGGCATACAGTTGTGCGGGCGTGAAGGAAACGTTTAGATCAGAGGGGGTTGCTGTCAAGGTATGGGCATGGGTGGTGCGGTGGACCGGGGAAACTCTGACAGTCGCTAGAAAAAATAGAGCACTCAAACACCAAAGTAAGGTCACTTTCTTTTTCATGATGCACCTCCAGATAGTAACTCCTACCAAAGAGACGCATAAGCGACAACTGACCTTTCCCCGAGTTTTACAAACCGCGTACTATTTCCAGTAGCGATTGAATAGAATCAAGTTCAGTTGTCTGGTTGTGTTGGGTGAGCTGCCAATGGTAACGGCCGTGTCCATTAAATGCCTTTATGTGCACAGACGAACCATTCGGCCCCTGGTGTACCTGAAACCCTTCCCTTTCTAAGGCACGCCTGGCCCATACGGCCCCCAGCCCTTCCCCTTCCAGGTCAATATGTCCGGTAATGTCTTGCCGAATTTTGAAGGCGCCAGTGTACGCGTCAAACGTAATGCCCGCACTATGAAAGGCGCGTTCAAAGGCCCCGCTCAGCACCAGGTCTTCTGGCGTGCCTATCTGCAGCGCACCGTTTTGCGGCATGAGCCAGATGGCGTCCGCCATGCGCAGCGCCAGGTCTAAATCATGGGTAGATAACAAGACAGCGCGTTGGCCATCATGCACAAGTTGGCGCAATATCCCCATGATTTCCACACGGCGGGGCAGGTCCAGGTAAGCGGTTGGCTCGTCCAGCAGCAGCAGGTGCGGTTCCTGAGCCAGGGCGCGGGCGATCATCACTTTTTGTCGTTCGCCATCACTCAGTTCATGAACAAAGCGGTGGGCCAGGTGCCCGGCAGACACGGCCGTAAGCGCCCACTGTACCACTGCTTCGTCCGCTGCCGCCAACTTGCCCGTCCAGCCAGTGTAAGGATGCCGCCCCAGCGCCACCAGTGCATAGGCCGTTAACATGCCGGCGTTGACCTGTTCTGTCAGTACCACGCTGATATGCCGTGCCAGTGTGCGTGCGTCCATTCGGTGGACGTCTTGGCTGCCCAGGGTGACTGTACCTTCCAACGGCCGTTGCATGCCAGCCAGGGTGCGCAACAAGGTAGATTTGCCAGCGCCATTTGGCCCTAACAGGCACACTAACTCCCCACCACGCAGTGAGGCAGTTATATCGGCGGCGATGCTACGCGACTGCTGGCGATTCGTATAGCCAATGGTTAACGCATGTGTGTGCATAACTAGATCATTCATGGGACGTTCCCGTTTTTTGCTGGTAATAGACTTTGCTTGATCCTTAACTTGCAAATGAAGATTTTAAATTATTCTGTCGCAGAATAACCCACATCACCACGGGCACACCCATAAGCGCCATGACGGCGTTTAGAGGCAGTACAAGCTGGCTGCCTGGTAGTTGGGCGATTAAATCGGCCATCAAGGCCATGATCGCGCCCATCAAAATGCAGGTTGGAATGAGAATGCGATGATCAGAAGTACCAAATAAGGTGCGTCCCAAATGGGGCACGGCCACCCCTAAAAAGACAATGGGTCCACAAAAAGCGGTGATCGTAGCAGCAAGTACGGCCGTGCTTAAAACGACCCACCACCGTACCCGCCGCGTCTCCAACCCTAACGTTCGGGCATAGTTTTCCCCTAACAACAGAGCATTCAGTGACTTTGCCAGCATACCAGCAATCAGTAAACCGCCCATTATCGTGGGCAGCATGACCTGCATCTGGCTCCAAGTAACACCACCAAAGCTGCCAAACGTCCAAGAAATGTAAGCCTGAATGCGCTCCGGAATACTAAAATAAAGCAAGATACTCACCAGGGCGCTGACCATATAGCTAAACATTAACCCCAAAATGAGCAAAGTCATTGTTTCCACACGGCGGGCAAAGGCCAGTACCAGCCCCATGACCAGCGCCGCACCCAGGCTGGCCGCAGCCACAATGCCGAAATCCCCCAGCACGCCCAACCCGGCCAACAGTGTGGTGCCCGTGACACCTACGGCCAGCACCACCAACGCCACGCCCAAACTGGCCCCGGCATTGATGCCCAACACAAACGGCCCGGCCAGGGGGTTACGGAACAGGGTTTGCATTTGCAGCCCACTTACAGAGAGCGCCGCTCCGGCGAGCACGGCCGTCAGCGCTTTGGGCAGCCGAAACTGCCACACAATGGCCGTCCACGTCTGTTTGGCCGGTTCTCCACCGGCCAGAATGGTTACTATATCTCGCAGGGGAATCTTCACCGACCCCAGCGTCAGGCTGAGCAAAAAACCACCCAGCAGCGCCAGCAGCAGAATGATCAGCACCCCTTTATGAATGCCCAATTGGGGCCACGGTGTTAATGGGAGTGCGCGGTGATCGGTCATTCCATCATCCGATAGTACACGAACGTATGGTCTGGCAGTAATTCTGGGTGGAAAATTTTGATCAGGTCGGCCAACACCACCTGAGGGTTGGCGGCGCCGCCTTCGTAATAGTCGTTGCCGCCAGAGGCATTAACGCGGGCATCGTTGTTATAAACGTTACCGTTCTGGTAAGCGGCAAACCCGGCAAAACGTTCGTCGGCAGCAGCCATGTCTGTCAATGAGCTAACAAAGCCCAGGTTGATCCAGAAATCAGCGGCCTGTGCCTGGTCAAAAACGGTTTCAAAATCCAAAAAGAGGGTAGTGTCAGAGGGGTCGTTCGCCCAGATATAGGCTGCCCCGGCGTCTGCCAGCAGGTGGGCCACGTAACTCTGGCCGCCGGCCATGTACCATGTACCCTCGTAGGGTGTGTTTAGGAAGACGGTGGGCTGATTATCAACGGCCGTGGCCAGGGCAACCAGGGCTTCATAGTCGGCGGTTACACCATCAAACCAGGCGGTGGCCGCCGCTTCCTGGTTAAAAAAGGCCGCCAGGAACTTTACCCACTCAGCCTGGCCCAACGGGCTGGTGTCCAGATAATCTGAGTTAACGACGACGGTGATACCCACTTCTTCCAGTTTGGGTTGGGCGTCAAAGTCAGCCGAGCCGCTGGCATAGGTCATCACCATATCTGGCTCCAGGTCAAGCACCTGTTCTACGTTTACGCCGGCACCGAAGCCGACTTCGGCGATGTCACCGGCGTCAATGCGGGCACGCACGGCCTCCGTGCTGGCGAAGGCCAGGCTGTCTAACCCCACCAGTTTATCTACGGCGTTTAAGGTGGGTAGGTGAGGCAGGTAGGTGGTAGACATGGCCACGAAGCGGTTGACGGGCACTTCAATAATGATGGCATCTTTGTAGCCCGCGGGCGCAGGCGTGCCACATTGCACCAGCACGTAGGTGGCGGCCACTTCTGCACCGGGGTAAGGGGACTTAACAGTGACAACTTTGTAGTTGTTGAAATAGTCAATGGTAAAGCCTTCGCTGCTGTTAACGGCCGCTTTTTCTGGGAAGTAATCGACGTTTTGCGCATACCCTTCGGCGCAGCTTTCGGTCAGGTTTGCGGCGGGGGCGGCCAGGGATTGTTCATCCGTGGGTTCCGGCTCAACAGATGATGCAGGGGGGGCTGTCGCTTCTTCTACCGCGGCCGTCGCTGTGGGCTCTGTTGTGGGCTGTATGGCTTCAGGGATGAGGGTGGCCACGGCCGTGGGTGCTGGCTGGCTGCGGCTGCAGGCTGCTAATATCAGTAAAAGTAACGCGGCTATAAACCTATATTTGTTCATGAAACATTCTCCTTCCTTTAAACAGGTTGATGATATGGCCGTTCGGGCTCCAGGTGTGACCATTGGCAGGAGACGTTCATCCAATAAAAAAGCCTACCAAACGGTAGGCCAGATGAAGTAAATACTGTCATGTGGCCCGCTGCCCTTTGTCCACGAAGGTCATGCGAGCTAAAGAAGCAAGCGGGTAGTCGGACTTGTTCCTGGAATCAGTAAATCAACCATCAGTCTGAGACATGATGCCTGGCTGCTTACCGTTCGCTGAACTTACCGTTGCGGGACAGTGCCGGACTCACAATATGGCAAAGGCTGTCTGTCATATCATTCACCGGTCTTTCCCCTAAACACAATAAACCATTGTGTCATGCGCCGCGCATCCGGGCGAAGGCGCACCTGGTTCTTAGCTTGTTTGGTTGTTAATGTAGCCGGATAATAACGTGAAGGGGCACGGCCGTCAACTAAAACCGCCACGAACCAACCATGATCAATCAAGCGCGCCAAATGGCTGCCGCCCCTTTTCCAGCCGCCCGCCCGTCTCGCTGCTGACCAGGTCAGGGGAGGTCCGGATTATAAGCCACACTACGTAGGTGAACGTGGATTCTCTTAACTTAATCACACGCAGCTTTGTCTATCTGCGTACTTAACATCATCCCGTGACAAGGGTCAACACAAAGCCATCTTCGCCACGCCACCATCCGGTCAGTGGTGGTGATGGTTGGGGCAGGCGGGCCGGATCGCAGCGAATGGTAAACGGCAGCCAGGTCTGCGGTAGGCTGTCTACGGGTGTGATTAGGCAGCTTATAGCGCGGGTATCAACTGACAGCCCCAGGTGTAAGGCTTTTAACACCGCTTCCTTGGCGCTCCACACGGCCGTTTCCCACATCGCCCGTTTTGCCCCCACCAGGTCACGTCCCAACGCTACCTCCGGCTCGGTAAAGTAGGCGCCAGCAAAACTGGCTGGGTGGGCTTGAATGTACTCCATATCTGCCCCCAGGGAAGCATGTGGCTTTTCAATAACCGCTACAAAAGCCCGGCCATGGGAATGGCTCACCGATATGGACCATTGGCAGTTGTCAAGGGCCGGTTGGCAATAGGGTACGCCGTTAGCATCGTTGCCGATGGCAATCAGATCCAGCGGCAGGCTGACGCCATGTGCTTCCCAGATCACCGTTTGCAGCAGCCGCTTGGCCGTCCAACGACCCAACAGCCAATCATGACGCCGCTTTTCCGTTTTTAGCGACAACAATCGCTGGTGTTCTTCTTCATTCAGATACTCGCCGTTAGCTATGACTGCCGCCGTTGGTGGCAGTTCAGTGTGAGATTGGGTTAACCAGTGAATCATTTTAGTGTCCAGTGTATGGTTAGTGGTCAGTGGTCAGTATTCAGTAGTCACTTTTCAGTGGTTAGTCGACAGTTACTGAAGAGTGGCTTTACTGAATACTGACTCACTGAACAGTGAATGCTAAAGAGAAACCGTGCCTGGCAGGGTTACCGTCCGGTAGCCAGAGAGGGTCACATACACCTGGCCGGTTTCATTAATAACCTTGGCGTTAAACGCATCGTCGTTTACAGCTTCTACCAGAGCATAAAGACGGCCGTTGCTTTCAGATTCCTGCTTATATGCCGTCACTGAGCCAATGGCCAGCGGCAGGGCCATAACACCCTGTGTGCGAATTTGCCAGACGCCCGCTGTCTGGAAACAAAGTTCCACTAAACGGGGGGCCATCCATTCCCTCATACCCGCCGGGTTTGTATGTGGCGGCAGGTCTGAGGCCAGCAGGCCGATGGCTTTGTTCCCGTTTACCTGGACCGCCTCTAAAACCTGGTACGCCGGACCGTGGAAATAGATGTTGTAAATGGCCTGGGCGCCAATTTCCAATGATTTTGGTAGTGTGAAAGCGACCGGCTCAACAACGGGCGCACCCATGCTCATCCGTACCGTGGCTGTAAAGTGCAGCTTCTCCTGCACCCCGGTCTTTAATTCGCGGCGAGAGTGCAGCGCGGTCATCACCAGAATGTCATCACCATCAGGCACGGCCGTGCCGCTGAGGATCAACGTTTGTGGCTCCCGGCGGTAAAACTTAAAGGGGGCGTGGAAATCTTCAGCGATGATGGCCGTGACGTGCATCTCTGGGGCCAGCGTTTGAGCCAGTTCCGCAAATGCTTCCGTGCCCATCACCCCCGGCAGCAGCGGCGTGCCTTCCAGGGCGTGGTCATAGAGAAACGGCTGTTCGCGGGGATTCAGCGTCGTTTCTACCTGCCAGCCGCCATAGACCTTGGCTGCTTTTACCGCGCCGACCAACAAACCGCTCTCTGCGTCGCTGTCGTTTTGCGTCACGTTTTCCGCCAGTCCGCCGGTTTCATCCCACTCATCTACCAGCATGCCCAACGCACCGCCGACCAGCACCTCGCCGACGTAACCACCAGCGACCAGTTCACGCCGCGTGGTGGGGATGCCCGCCGTTGGCGGCAGCATCTCAATGCCGGCCATCTCCATGATTTTGGGAATAGAGCCACGGGTGGCCATGCCAATACCGCCCCAGGCCGTCCAGTCGATGGCTATCGCTTTTGTCCCTGGCCGGGTGCGGCGCAGGCTGCTGGTGATCTTGCACAGCAGGTCATTGGCCGCGCTGTAATCTGTTTGCCCGGCGTTGCCGAAGCGGCCGGCCACTGAGCTAAAAGCAACTGTGGCCTTGAGGGGTAAATCCTGAGCAGCCTGGAGCAGGCTGAAAAAGCCGTCGGCCTTGATGTCATACACCAGGTCAAATTGGGCCGCTTCTTTGGCAGACAACCCTTTGCTGATTTCGATACCCCCGGCATGAATGAGCACATCAATCCGGCCATACTGCTCCCGGATTTCTGCCACGACGGCCGTCAACGCCGGGCCATCGAGCAAATTAACGCTGCGGTACACGGCCGTGCCGCCAGCCTGTTCTACGGCTTCAATGGCGTGAAGGGCCGCTGCCAGACGTTCAACTTCTGCCAGCTCCTTCTCGATCATCACCGGTGTTGGCTTCTTACCCGCCGCCTTTGCTTCAGCAATAAGCTGCTGCTTCAGATCGTCTTTGTCCTGACGAAACAGGGCAATGTGGGCGTCGGTGGGGTCTGGTTTTGGCGTCAGGTCCAGCAGGTAGAATACACCGCCGATGGCCGCGGCCAGGTCGGCTACGATAGCGCTGGTGATGCCGCCGGCCGCGCCGGTGACCAGGAAGACAGTGTCTTTGTTGAGTTCCAGGCCAGGACGGCCGTCGCTGGCCGGTTGTTCCTGCAGGGTGACGGTGTACCGTCTGCCCTGGTAGTAGCCCACCTCTACCACGCCGGGGTCAGCCAGGGTTTCGGCAATGAGGAGGTCGGCGTAGGCGGCCGTTTTGCGGCTGGCGGCAAAGTCTACTGTTTTCACCAGTACGTCAGGCCGCTCCCGTTTATAGGCCTTGCTGAAACCGGTGACGCCGCCGCCTAGTGGGGCAGTGGCCGGTTCTGGCCCGTACCCGTGCAGCCCGCCCAGGCGGCTGCCTGTGATCAGGAAGCTGCCCGGTGTCATCACCACGTCATACAGCGCTCGCATGGTGACAGACAGGCTCTTGACGCGCACGCGGTTGGCTTCGCGCCATTGGGCCAGCGTCAGGGTTGTCAGGTTTGGTTCGGCATCCAAGGCGGTGAGCCAGTAGACACCCTGGATAGGACCGGTGGTCAACCAGGCCTGCACCTGGGCTTCCAATTCTGCCTGGGGCAGGGTGGCATCTAACGTGAGTACGGTGACACCGAGCCTGGTCAGCCGTTTCACCAGGGCTGCACCCACCTCACCTTCATCTAAAGCTATGATGACACGGCTGGAGGCATCCAGGGTCACGGCCGTGGGTTTGCATTGGTCCAGCGACGGCCGTAAGCCGGGCAGTGGCACGCGGCGGGGCATACTATCTGCGTCGGCGAGGCTGTATTGGGGGGCCACAGCCTCTTTGGCGGGAATCCGGGGTGGCGTCGCGGCCGTTTCTTGAACGGCCGCAACCCCACCCTCTATGCTTTTAAATCCGGCCGCATCTCCCTGACAAAACCGATGACATGGGCCAGGGTGGGGTAGTCACGCAGCTGCAAGGCCTCCTGCCGCGGAATGTTAAACGCCTCACGTATGGCCAGGAAGGTTTCGGCCTGTTTAACCGTGTCTACCCCCAGGTCGGCTTCCAGGTCCAAGTCCAGTTCCAGCATGTCAGTGGGGTAGCCGGTCTGTTCGGCCACAATGGTCAGCACCTTGTCGGTGACTGGGTCCGCAACCGCTGAGTGGTTATCGCTAAGCGGGGTAATGTCGGCCACCGGCTCACTGGTGACGGCTGACAGATTATCGCTTACGGATGGCGGCGTATTGTTTGCCAGGTCTGGCCGCATCTCGTGCACAAAACCTACCACTTTTGTCAGGGTGTTGTAATCACGCAGGCTCAGGTCATCACGGCGGGGAATGTCAAACTCGGTACGTATGGCCAGGAAGGTTTCAGCTTGCTTGACCGTGTCTACCCCCAGGTCGGCTTCCAGGTCCAAGTCTAGCTCCAGCATGTCGGGGGGGTAGCCGGTTTGCTCGGCTACAATAGCCAGCACCTTCTCTGTGACCGGATCAGTCACTGGTGAAGGGTGGTCGGCAAGCGGGGCAATGTCGGCCACTGGCTCACTGATTACCGGCGGTGGATTACCGCTCACCGGCTGTACGGCCGTGCTTCCGCCATTCACCGGCACAGGTTCTACCTTCACCAGCGCTGGTTCGGCCTTGGGCACGAGCATAACCGGCCGGTTGCTCATAGGCTTGTTACTCACTAAATACTGACCACTGATGGCTGAATACTGACCACTGATGACTGAATACTGACCACTGGTGACTGGATACTGACCACCGCTCCCCACCCGCACGACCGGTTCCGTACCATACTGCCAGGTTGAGGGCGCCGGCCGCCGCGGCGGATTCCCCTTGGCCATAATGCGCAAATTGCGCTTTTCTACTTCCAGTTCGGCATAATCATATCCGCTGATGCCGTCCAGCCATTTCTGGTAGCGTGGCTGGCTGTCTACCCGGTTGAGGGCGCCGGGAATGCGCCGGTACAGGCAAAACGATATTTGTGAGCCAAAGCCGGCCGCCAGATGCAGCGCCACCTGCACCGGATAACGGCCGCCCCGACTCAGGTTCAATTCACCCAATTCCGGGTCTACCTCTTTGTAATTGGGCACCGGCGGCACAAGGCCATGTTCTAAAATCTTGAGGGCGATCACATCTTCAATGCCCACGCCCATGGGGTGGCCGGTAAAGCCTTTGGTGTTGGCGACGACAATCTCTTTGGCCGCTTCACCAAAGGTTTGCCGCAGCGCCACCACTTCTGCCGAGGCCGAACCGCCGCGGGCTGGTGTGTACGTTTCGTGGGACATAAAGACCATTTGCTGGGCCAGGGCATACCGGTTCAGGCCAAAACGGTGTTCGGCCGTTGTGACCAGGTCATTCATGACCTGGGCAATGTGGTCTACGTCTAGCCGGGAGCCGTGGAAGGCGCTGTTGCGTGTTTCGCTGCTGAGCAGTTCGGCGATGCCGCGCATGCCGCGCTCCTGAACAGCATCTTCGCTCTCCACCACCAGAGCACAAGCGCCCATGCCTAGAATAGTACCGTGCCGTCGTTTGTCAAAGGGCAGCGCCGCTTCTGCGACGCGGTCATCGGTGGCCGCGGCGCCCAGTGCCAGGAAGCCGGCGCCAATCCATTCTATGAGGTGGTCCCCGGTAACATTATCAGCGGCAACGACGATCACACGACGGCAACGGCCGTTGCGAATCCAATCCTCGGCGATGGCCACCGCCTGAGTAGTGCTGGCACAGGCTGCATTCACCTGGGTGTTGGGGCCACGGGCGCCGATGTATTCGGCAAACTGGCTGTGTCCCATGCTCAGAATGCGGAAGATAAAGCGCCGGTCAAACACGTATGGCTCACGGGCCAACGTTTCCCGTAGTTCATTCATGCGCCGGGTGATTTCCCGCAGCGTGGCGTCGTCGGCGCAAGTGCGCCGCAGTTGATCGAGCATCTCTAGCTGGTCCAGCCGGCTCTGGTAAGTGAAGTATTTCTCAAAATCTTCGACAAAGCGGTCGCCGCCAGGGAAGGCGCTGGCAAAAATCACGCCGGTCTCGTCACGCAGAGCCTCCGGCAGCATCCATTTTTGGGGCAAGTAAGAGCCGTTGCTGGTATGTTTGTAGGTCATCGCCAGAGGAATGCCCGCCTCACGTAGTGCGTCCAGCCCGGCGGCAAAAGCCAATTGGGTAGTAATATCCAGCGCGTCTACCAGCTTTTGGGGTACACCATATTCGGTCATCAGGTCAAAACTGCCGGGGCGGCCAGCCAGTTTGATCACATCATCCACATCATCAATGTTGGCAAAACTGCCACCCCCGTTGGCGTCTTTCACCAGCCGGGTAATGCGCTTGCTCACCATCTTGTGACGGAACCGTTCCGGGATCAGGTCTACAAACTGCTCTCCTTGCAAGATGCGCAGAGCATTGTCTGGGTCCATCACCAGTTTTTCCGCGCCGGGCAGCCCCAACCCCGTGCCGCTGATGACCACCGAGCCAAGGGGCGGGTGGGCGCGGTTGTAGGGTTGGGTGTAGGCGGTTGGTTGCGGGGGTGAGGAATAATGAGGCACAGGGGGTGGCATCTGAACTTCTGATTGGGGTGTGGCACTTCTTATTGTAGCCATGGCTTCCTCTCTCTTCTCTGGAAATCGATTACCATTAATCGATAACTGATCACCAATATAACCGGCGGCGTAAAGGCCACACAATGCCTGGTTAAACGCCGGTAGTTCACCGGTTTTGGGATGATTGGTCATTAAGGCGAGCACGTCATCCTTTTCTTTGAAAACGTCATTGGCAAAGCCGCGCAAGGCTCGTTTGGGGCCAACTTCGACAAAGGTGCGCACACCGTGGTGATAGAGGGTGTGCAATCCTTTCACCCACTGCACCGGCGAGGCGATTTGCAACTTCAATAAATCTTTGATCTTTGTCACGTCGGTGGGGTATAGGTCACCGGTAACGTTGGCTACCAGCGGCATTTGCGGCGGGCGGATGTCCAGCCGATCTAGTGTCCGGCGCAGCGGTTCGCTGGCCGGGGCGACAATGCTGGTGTGGAAGGCATGGCTGACGGGCAAGAGCATGGCCTGGTACCCTTTGGCCTGGAACAGGGCCACGGCCGTTTCTACCGCCTCGCTGGCCCCCCCAATCACACACTGGCTGCTGCTGTTGATATTCGCCGGGACGACGTAGCCATCTACTTCTTGCAGGGTTGCCATGACCGCCTCGTAGGGAGCCAGGACGGCGGCCATCTTGCCGTTGTCTTCTACCACCACCGCGGCCATTTCCTGGCCACGGGCGGCGGCCGCTTCCAGAGAATGGGCAAAGGACATGATGCCGGTGGCCACGAGCGCCGCGTATTCGCCCAGAGAATGCCCCATCATCATCTCAGCCTTAAAGCCGTAACTTTGCAGCAACTGATACATGGCCATGTCCATGGTCAGCATGGCTGGCTGGGTGATTTCTGTTTGCATCAGGGCCAGGGTGGCCTGGTTGATGGCAGCACTGTCATCTGGGTCTACAAAAAGGTGCTCGGTGAGCGGTTTGCCCAGGATAGGTGTCATCACCGCGTCTGCCTCGGCAAAAACCTGGCGGACAGCCGGTGACAGTTCGGCCAGTTCCCGACCCATATTCACATACTGGCTGCCCTGGCCGGGGAACAGGAAGGCAATTTTGCCCTGGGGCGGGCCGGAACCACGAAAGATTCCCTGTGCCTCTATGGCTTTCCAGGCTGGAAGGGAATCAAACCCCATGACTTTTTGCGCTTTGTGCAGCCGATCTACCAGTTCATCATGATTGCCAAAGTCAATGATCAGCCGTTCAGGCGCTTCAATGACCGTTTGTGTGGGCAGTTCTGAGGGTGGTATCCAGCCTGTTTCTACCCGATGCAGGTATCTATCCAGCTTTTCCTTTAATTCCTGCGGGGTGCTGGCGCCGAGAGCGGCTATGCCGCGAACAGGTGAGGGGCGGAGCGTGTGAGAGGGTGCAGGGGTAGTAATGGCTTCTTTCACCTGGTCAGTGACGGCAAATGATTTTTTCGGCTGGGTCAGCATTCCTGGCACGTGCTCTTCCAGCACCAGGTGGAAGTTGGTGCCGCCAAAGCCATAGGCGCTGATGCCGGCGCGCCTGGGCGAGCCATTGGGAACGTCCCACGGCCGGGCTTCATGCAGCAGGTAAAATGGCGTTTGGCTAAAATCAATGTTGGGGTTGGGCGGGTGGGCATTAAGTGTGGGTGGCAGCATGTGATGGTGTAGGGCCAGCGTCGTTTTGAGCATACCGGCGGCCCCGGCGCCAGCCTTCAGGTGGCCGACATTGCTCTTGGCAGAACCAAGCCCAATGCTGCTGCGCCTGGCGCTGCCAAAGATATGGGTCAGGCTTTCCACCTCTACCACGTCGCCGACACGAGTGCTGGTGCCGTGGGCCTCAACCAGGGTGGCCGTGGCTGGGTCCAGGCCGGCCGTTTCCCAGGCCCGCCGTATGGCCAACTGCTGCCCGACGGGGTTGGGGGCGGTGATGCCCTTACCTTTGCCATCGCTGGCGCCGCCCACACCGCGAATGACGGCGTAAATTTTGTCGCCGCTCCGTTCAGCGTCTGTTAGCCGCTTTAGCAGGAAGAGGGCGGCGCCTTCACCCATGACAAAACCGTCGGCACCTGCGCCAAACGGCCGTGTGCCGGTGGCGCTTAAGGCGCCAATCTTACAAAATTTCACAAACGAGCCGATGCCCATGTTGCGGTCTACACCACCGGTAATCACTGCGTCTACCTTGTGTTCGGTCAGCAGTTCAATGGCCGCCTCGATGGCAGCAAAGCTGGAGGCGCAGGCGGCGTCAGTGATAAAGTTGGGGCCGCGTAAATTGAGTATATTGGCCACCCGTCCGGAGACGATGTTGGGCAGTTCACCGGGCATAGAATCTTCAGTGATGGGGGGGATTTGCTCGTCAATATGGCTGTGCCAGCCGGTGAGAATGGCTTCACGGGTGGGGGCGGGCAGCCCGGCAAAGGCGGGTACGGCCGTCAGCGCCCGGGCATAGTTGGGGAAGACAATACGTTCCGTGGTGGTGTAATGTAGCTCCCCGCCCATAGCGGTGCCGATGATGGTGGCGGTGCGTTCGGTGTTTAACGGCCGTTCTGGGTAGCCATAATCGGCCAGTACGTCGGCGGCAATGGTTACGGCCCACTGCTGCCCTTCGTCCATGGCTGCGGCCACTTTGGGCGGCAGGCGGAATCGCTTCCAATCAAAGGTAAAGCCCCGCACCCAGCCGCCGATTTTGCTGTAGGTCTTATCGGGAACTTTGGGATCGGGGTTGTAATAATCATCAATGCGCCACCGTTCAGGTGGGGTTTCAGTAATGCTGTATCGTTTGTTGAGGACGTTTTGCCAGAAGGCGTCTGCGCCAAATGCATCTGGTAGAATTGCCCCTACCCCCACAATGGCAATGGCCCTGTCTGAGGTATCGCTCATTTTCGTTTACTCCATTCCCGTTAGCAGTAGGCAGTATTCAGTAGGTCAGTCATCAGTTCCTTCACTGAACACTGCCTACTGTCTACTGATTATTGCTTACTGATTACTGAATACTTTGTTCAACTGTTCAGCCGCAAAGTCCATGTCCGCCACCAACCCGGCCTGGGCGGTGTAAATGCCGGGTAAGTCCAGTGATCGGGCCAGATCGGGGTCGGTTTGGCCCGCGCCGGTGGCCCAGCGCAGGCCATCGGCAGCTACTTTGAGGGCAGCGTCACGGCCGTGGATGCGGCTCAATGCCTGCCGTGTAGGCACGTCCAGGTTGATCGCTTCTGTTGGTTTATCGATGACCCGTTCGGCAAACAGTGCGGCCGTTTCTGCGTAGGCGATCAACTCACCCAGGCGGAACAATACGTGCTGGTTACGGGTCAGCCGGTCCAGACGGCAGCGCTCTAAGATAACGGCCAGGGCCCGCAAGGCCAGCGCGGCGCAGCCAGCGCCGTTTTCTGGCTGCGACTGGTGGATCAGCTGCAGGCGATTGGCCCATTCTTTGTAAAAGTCACCGCGTGACTTTAAATGAAGCTGCCAGCGGTCGCGAGCAATGGTCCACTCCATGATTTCTGAGGTACCTTCGTAAATGGTGGTAATGCGTACGTCTCGTTTGATCTTTTCCACCATATATTCTTTGGTGTACCCATAGCCGCCGTGGGCCTGAATGGCATCTTCGGCCGCCTTGTTGCCGGCTTCGGTAGCCATATATTTGGCCACGGCTCCTTCTGTTTGCAGCCCTTCTTCGCCGCTGTCCAGGCGTTCCGCCACCCACTCGATATAAGTACGGGCGGCTTCCAACCGGGCGGCATTGGGAACGATCAGCTTGTGGGTGTACCCTTGCTTTTGGCTCAAGGGTGCACCGCCCTGGATGCGCTCTTGCGCATAGCGAATGGCGCGCCGCAGTGCTTCCCACCCGGCCCCCAGGCCAAAAGCGCCCACCATCAGGCGGGTATAGCCAAAGACTGCCTGCGCTTGGGCCAGCCCTTGTCCTTCTTGCAAACCTACCAGCCGGTCAACCGGTACATAGACGTTGTCCAGAAAAAGGGCGGCGGTATTGCTGGCGCGGATGCCATGTTTGTCTTCCGGTTTACCGTAGGTAAAGCCTTCGCTGTCCCGGTCTACAATAAACCAGCTTGGCCCACCAGGGGCCAGCGCCAGAATGGTATAGAGATCAGCTACGCCACCGTTGCTGATCCACTGCTTGCGCCCGGTGAGGTGGTAGCCTGTCACAACGCCATCTTCCATGACAGGGTCTGCCTTAGTCGTCATGGCGGCCAGGTCAGAGCCGGCCTGAGGTTCGGTGGCCCCATACGCCATGAGCAGCGCTTCTGCGGCGATACGGCCGTACCAATACTTCTTCTGTGCTTCGGTGGCCCCTACGCTAATAGGATCTGAACCAAGGAAGGTGGCCAGCACGCCCGTAGCTACCCCCAGATCAATGGTAGCCATCAATTCGGCCACACGATAAATATCATATGCGCCGCCGCCGAGGCCATCGTATTGTTCGGGAATGAAGAGCAGGTGTAGGCCCAGAGACATAGGATCATACAGTTCTTGCAGCACGTCGTGGGGGAATGTGTCGTTGTGGTCTAGATGGCGTAAAAATTCGGGGGTGAGTTTCTTTTCGGCATACTTTTTGAGTGTGTCCAGAATCATGTCGCGAGTATCTTTGTCTAACCCAATGGCCGGAGCAAGTGTTGCCAGCATAATTTCCTCCTCTCAGGGTGGCAAATGGCAGACAGCACACTACCCGCCCTTTGCAACAGATAGTGAGCAGTTTTAAATGATTTTGTGGTCAATGTGGTCGCTGCTTGCTGTTAATTGTGGATTATTTCACAATAGCTGTGACTTATTGTAGGAGAAAGCCAGGGGCTCTTAGAGTGACATGTGTCATATGATATGCAGGCGAAAAGCATAATGCAGTGTGTCAAATTTGTGATGAATATGGTCATGGGTAAATAAGCCTTGCCCGTCAGCGGGCAGCACCCGCCAGCGACCACCGGCAAGTGTCAGAAATGCATCAATCTTTTGCCCTGTATATGTATAATGGGTAGACTGTCTGCACAGCCCCGGGCGGGCCCGGGTACAAACCAACTTCAAACGAACAGAAAAGTTGCTCTATCTACCATGTTTAATTAGTGATGTGTTTTATTGAAGTTGTCCGATGGAGGAGGCCTATGTTGCCTTTGAGAATGCCGGCCACAATGGTATATATCTTGCTGGTGGGTCTGGTTATGGCGGTGGGTGGATGTGGTTCAAGGGTGAGTGATCAGACCACGGCCGTGACCCCTGCTTCCCCCACCGAAGCCACTGCCCTGGCGTTGGCTACCCAGGTAATGGCCAGTGTAGAAGCACCCATAGACATGGCCGATTTTGACCAGCGGCTGCAGGCGGCCAGGGCCTTATGGGATTCCCATCATATAACAGATTACTCTTTGCGTGTGCGTTACAGCCAGCCAACCTGGAACGTACAAATCCTCACCATCGCCGTGGAAGGCGGTGTGGTCACAGATTCAGACCAGAGTTGTTTCCCCGAACGAGATTGTATCTTACGTGATATTGATCCAGCCCAATTCACCATTGATAAATTGCTGGAGGTGGCTGAGAATGTGGCCCATCTAAATTTACCGGCCAGTGATATGGACATTACCTTTAACGCGACCTATGGGTATCCCAACGCTATTGTTTATCCAGACGCATTCTGGAACCTGGAATCTTTCCAACCGATTAAACCCTAAACTTGTAGGGCAAACCGGTTGTTTGCCCACGCCGGGAGGCTTGTTTGTTCCGCCTGATCATCCGCAAAGTTGTTTTAATGGTCATCATTCTGGCCATACTTAACTATATTGCCTACCATTACGCCCTCATACACCCCCGCGTTTTTTTCTCACCGGCCGGGGAGCCCATAGAAGGCGGTGAAAACCATTACGGGGAGTATGTGCAGGGCTTACTGCGGGGGGATTTGGGAAAAGTGGCCCACACCGCGGTAGCGGAGGTCATTACGGCCCCTATCAAAAACAGCCTGGTATTGCTGTTAAGCACCCTATCGGTGACGGTGGTCTTTGGTTTGCTCTTTGGGTTTCTTGCCATTTCTTACCGTACTAAACGTATCCATCCGTTGGCGCTGACCTTTCTGGCAGCTGGCTCTTCCATGCCTGGTTTTGTATTTGGCGCTATTTTGCTTTCCTTGATGGTGTATCAGGTGTTGTACTCGGCAGCTAAGGAGACGATTCTACCGATCAGCGGGTATGGGGTAGACCGGCACCTCATCCTACCTATGATAGTACTGGCCATGCAGCCCACCTTTTATCTGGCCAAGGTTACGGCCGGATTGTTAGAGAATGAACTGCAAAAAGAGTATATTCAGGTGGCGCGCAGCAAGGGGTTAAGCTGGCTCCAGCTTTTCTGGCGGCACGCCCTGCCCAATATGCTGGCACCCATGCTGGTGACTATGGGCGAGGGGGTACGGCTAATGGTAGGAGAATTGGTCATTGTAGAAGCTATTTTCCTCTGGCCAGGCATTGGGCGTATCTTTTTATTTACGCTGGGCTTACGGCTGGATGCCCGACCACCGGGCGCTTTTTTTGGCAGCCCCACCCTGATTGCGGCCATCGCTGTGGTGATGGGTTTCTGGTTGTTGACGGCCGACCTGCTTGCCAGCCTGTTGGCTTACCGGGTAGACCCCCGCTTGAGCCATGCTGCAGAAGATATGGACGTGACCCTGGCGTAAGGGCTCGTCCATAAATAAGTTACGGTATTGATGGACGAGCTTGCAGTGACCTTACCTTCGGCAAAACGGGCGTTGTTTTTTGACGGTCACTAAGGAGAGAGTGTGAAACGGCCGTCATCCTATAATATTCCCCTTATCGTTGGCATAACCCTCAGCGCGTTGTTTGTGTTGGTGGCTATCATAGGCCCCTCGCTGGCTCCCCTGGACCCTCTGGAAGTGTTTGATGACGTCATTTTTGTGGGTGACAAGACCTATATCCCTTCCCGCTTTCCAGTAGCGCCATTGACACTAGAACAGTTTTTGCTGGGCACTGATAATGCCGGTCGTGATTTGCTCAGCCGTCTGCTAACGGCCGTGCGGCCTACGTTACTCCTGTGCCTGATCATTGCCACGCTGCGCATTGGCTTGGGTGTGGTGTTGGGTCTGGCTGCCGGGTGGTTTGATGGCCTGGCCGTGCGCCTTATAGAGGTGGTCACAGACGTTTGCCTGACGGTGCCTATTCTGTTGTTTGCCCTGGCGGTCATTGCTTTTATAGGCGAGCGTGAGCTGCCTACCTTTATCCTGGCATTGGTGCTGACGGGCTGGGCCAACACGGCCGTGTTTGTTAAAAACAGCACCCTCGTCATTAAACAGGCGCCTTATATCGAAAGTGCCCGGGCGATAGGGCTGCGGCCAGCCGCTATTTTACGCAGCTACGTCATGCCCCAATTGTGGCCCACCCTGCCGGCGCTCATCGCCTTTGAACTGGCGGCGACGCTGCTGGTGATTGCCGAACTAGGCTTCCTGGGCATGTTTATCGGTGAGGCGTTTGTGCGTATTTCAGAAGATCCTAACAGCGCCGGTACCCTGGCCGTTGGCCTGACGGCCGGCTACCCGGAACTGGCCCAAATGCTGTCAGACTTCTGGAACAAGATGATCACCACACCCTGGGAGATGATTTTTGTGGGTGTCATTATCTTTTTACAAATATTCGCCTTTAACATGCTGGGCGAGGGACTACGGCGACAAATGGACGTGACGCGCCCCCGGCGAGCCTGGTGGCGACGACGTTACAGCTTTGATACTGTAGACAGTACAGGAGATTGATCACCGGTGACATACCTGCTTGAAGTCAGTGACCTGACCACCCGTTTTTATACGCCGGATGGTGTGGTACACGCCGTAAACGGTATTTCCTATACCCTGGCCAAAGGGGAAAGCATGGCCCTGGTAGGGGAAAGCGGCTGTGGCAAATCGGTCAGCGCCCTCTCCTTGATAGGGTTAGTCCCTTCACCGCCGGGTGTGGTGGAACACGGCCGTGTCCTCTTCGAAGGTCAGGATTTGCTGCAACTGTCAGACCGCGAACTGCGGCGCATTCGCGGACGAGAGATCGCCATGATCTTTCAAGACCCCATGACCTCGCTTAACCCGGTGCTGACTGCCGGCCGTCAGGTGATGGAAGGGCTGCAAATGCACCTCAACCTGGGCCGGACGGAAGCCCACCAGCGTGCCCTGGAACTGTTGGCACTGGTGGGTATTCCTGATGCCGAACGGCGGATGGATGATTACCCCCACCAATTTTCTGGCGGGCAGCGGCAGCGGATCATGATGGCCATGGCCCTGGCGTGTAACCCTCTGCTGCTGATCGCCGACGAGCCCACGACGGCGTTAGATGTAACCATCCAGGCCCAAATTGTAGACCTGGTAAAAGATTTAAAAGAGCGGATGGGCATGTCTGTCATTTGGATCACACATGATCTAGGGGTGGTAGCCAGTCTAGTAAAGAAGGTGGCAGTGATGTATGCCGGGTATATTGTAGAGATAGCCCCGGTGTTTGATTTATATGAGCGGCCTGGCCACCCGTATACTTGGGGGTTGCTGGCGTCGCTGCCCAAATTACACTTGCAAGAACGGCAGCGGCTCATCCCTATCGAAGGTGCGCCGCCCGATTTGCTGACGCCGGCTGCCCAGTGCCCCTTTGCGCCGCGCTGCCACTTTGTGGTGGACCGGTGCCGGGCGGAACGGCCGCCGCTGCAGCCCATAGCCCCGCACCACGCGGCTGCCTGCTGGCGCTGGCAAGATGTTCAAGAGGCGGCCCTGACACCTGCGGGAGGATACGCCGCATGACGGAACATGACACGGCCGCTGTAGAAACAAAGCCATCCCTGCCTGAGCCAGACGTGCTGCTGCGGGTGCACGGCTTGAAGAAGGTTTTCCCCATCCGGCGCGGCTGGCGGCGGCGCCAGGTGGGGTTGGTGCGCGCGGTAGATGGCCTGGATTTTGACATTGTTCGTGGTGAAACGCTGGGGTTGGTAGGTGAAAGCGGCTGTGGCAAGTCGACGACCGGCCGGCTGCTGCTGCGCCTGTTACGGCCGTCGGCTGGTGACATTCTTATGGATAACCAAAACCTGGCTGACTTGCCTGAAGCAGACCTGCGGCGGGCACGGCGCCAGATGCAGATCATCTTCCAAGACCCTTATGCTTCGTTGAATCCGCGCATGACGGTAGGCCAAATCCTGGAAGAGCCCCTTAAAGTGCATCACCTGGGAGATAAAACCTGGCGCCATCGCCGGGTGGCTGAACTGCTGGACTTGGTGGGCATGAACCGGTCTTATGCTTTCCGTTATCCACACGAGTTTTCAGGTGGACAGCGGCAGCGCATTGGCATTGCACGGGCATTGGCCACCACCCCCAAGTTTATTGTGGCCGATGAGCCCATTTCGGCGTTAGATGTGTCTGTGCAGGCGCAGATCGTCAATTTGTTGGATGATTTAAAGCAAGAATTTGGGTTGACCTATCTTTTTATTGCCCATGATCTGGCGATGGTGCGTTATTTAAGTGACCGGGTAGCGGTGATGTACCTGGGCAAGATTGTGGAGGTAGGGTCACGTGATGCAGTGTTTGCCCGGCCGCTGCACCCTTACACCCAGGGCCTGCTTTCAGCCATACCGCTGCCAGACCCCCGTGCCGAGGCCAAACGGGAGCGCCTTCTGTTAAAGGGGGATGTGCCCAACCCCGCCAACCCACCCACCGGCTGCCACTTTCATCCGCGCTGCCCCCTGGCCACAGACATTTGCCGGTCCACCGAACCGGAAATGCGGAATTTGGGCACGGCCGTGATGCCTCACACCGTCGCCTGCCATCACGCTGTACCTGAAGCATAAATTTACCTTCGCCGCCCAGTGTATGTGTAAACGTGCTGTAGGGGCGGCCCCCCCTTGATTTAGGAATTATGTCACATCTACAAGAGAAGCTTCTCTTACTATAATAACCTCACCGGTGAACTTCATTGATGTAGCAAAGAAAAAAACATAGAGCTTTCAATTAAAGTTCATACCAACATGAGGACATAAACCTGGCAGGTTAGCAACCAGAGGTTGCATAGCACCTGTCAGGTCTTATTGCCTGATTTTTAATTGAAATCTCACTATGCTCTGCTGGAGAGGGATCTCAGTAGATGTCAGGAGGATTTTACATGAAAGTTGCGTCCCGAATGTTGATAGCCCTGTTTGCCTTTTTACTGTTAGGCGCTCTCTTGCTCCTTATCTCTGATGGCGGCCTGAAGGCACAGACAGTGGCCGCCTCACCTTCGGCCGTTACTCAGGGCCAGGTCTTTCAGGCCAGTGCCCCCGTCACGCCCCAGCTCAGCCGGCCTGTACGTGATCTACCCGCGAACGGGGAGGAAAAATTCCTGAACCGCGAAATTAACCCTATGCGTAACCCCGGCCTCTTTCAAGATGATCTGGGGTTGACCGGCACAGACACCCATAAACAAGACCCTCTCGCTCACCTGTCACAGGTCAATACCAGCCTTACACCTGGCCTGTTGTTTAGTTTTGAAGGATTAGGTACAGATGGTTTTGCCCCGCCTGACACCGTCGGCGATGTGGGCCCCAACCATTACGTTCAGATGGTTAACGTATCTTTTAGGGTTTTTGATAAGTCGGGGAATCCGCTTACGGCCGATACCCTCTTTACGGCGCTGTTTGCCGGTTCTGGCCTGACGGCTTGTGAAACAGAAAATGATGGCGACCCCATTGTGGTGTACGATGAGATGGCCGACCGCTGGCTGCTCAGCCAGTTTGCTGTTACTTCAGGGGACCGCATGTGTATTGCCATCTCCACCACCCCTGATCCCACTAGCACCTTTCACCTCTATCAATTTAACATGCCGGACTTCCCCGACTACTTTAAGTTTGGTGTCTGGCCGGATGCTTATTACATGGGCACCAATACCGGCTTCCCCAACCAGTATTACGCCTATGCCTTTGACCGTGCCAGCATGTTGGCTGGTGCACCGGCCACCTACCAATACTCTAACGGCCACGCGAACTTCCTGATGCCGGCCGATCTGGATGGGCCAAACACGCCGCCAGCGGGAACACCTGGGTATTTTTATACCATGTTCTCTGATGGTTATCCCAATCATCCAGCCGGGGTTGACCGCATTGCCCTGTATGAGTTTGATGTGGACTGGGTCACCCCGGCCAACAGCACCTTTGTCCTGGCCCAGGAATACCCCATTGCACCCTATAACTACACCGTTTGTGGCTTTTTTGTAGGCAACTGTATTCCCCAGCTAGGCACGACTCAGCGGTTGGATTCGCTCTCTTACTGGCCCATGTTCCGCTTCGCCTACCGCAATCTGATTGGCTATGAAGCCATGGTCGGCAACTTCACTGTGGACCTGGACGGCACCGACAAGGCGGCCATCCGCTGGTTTGAAATGCAGCGTCAGGGCGGCCCCTGGACATTGCACCAGGAAGGCACCTATGCCCCTGACGGCGACCACCGCTTCATGGGCAGCATTGCCATGGATGGCTCCGGCAACATTGCCCTGGGCTATAGTGTCTCCAGTGCTACCACCATCCCGTCTATCCGCTATGCCACCCGCCTGCGCTCTGACCCATTAGGCACCCTGCAAGCCGAAGCCACCTTGTTTGCCGGTGGTGGCGTGCAGGAGAACATTCATCGTTGGGGTGACTACAGCGCCATGAGCGTAGACCCGGCGGATGACTGTACCTTCTGGTACACCAACGAATATCATGATGTGAATGATAACGGCTTTAACTGGAACACTCGGGTGGGTGTCTTCCGCATCCCTGAATGTACTGGGTCGTTATTCCCTGACTTCACCCTGAATGCCACCCCCACCAGCCAGGCCGTTTGCATCCCCACGAATGCTGTTTATACAGTAAATGTAGGGTCAATCCTGGGCTTCAGTGATGCTGTCTCTTTAAGCGCCAGCGGCACGCCCCCCAATTACACACCCAGCTTCAGCCCCAATCCGGTAACCCCGCCAGGGTCCAGCACCATGACCCTCCTGGGGGGTAATCCTTCGGCCATTGGCAGCTATAATGTCAGGGTGACAGGGATTGCGCCCACCAGTACCCATGCCGTTACGGTGACGCTAGACCTGTATAACGCTGTGCCGGGGGCGCCGGCGTTGGTATCGCCGGCCGACGGTGCCAACGGTGTGGCTACCACCCCTACCTTCACCTGGGCACCCTCGGCACAGGCCGTCACGTATTATATTGAAATTGCCACGGACGCCGGTTTTAGCAACATTGTGGATGCTGCTTCGGTCAGTGGCACCTCGTATACCCCTGGGGCACCACTGATGCCCTTGACCACCTATTACTGGCGGGTGCGGGCGGACAATGCGTGTGGCACGGGCACTTTCTCTGCTCCTTTTAGCTTTACCACCAAGGCGCAGATTTGCCAGGCACCTAACATACCCATTCCGGACGACCCTGATGTTTCTGACAGCTTTATGGTGCCCAACCTGGGCACTATTACCGACCTCGATGTCTCCCTGGATGTCAGCCACACCTGGGTAGGTGATTTGCAGTTCAGCCTGCTGCATGTAGACACGGGCACACAGGTGATGTTTATAGACAGGCCTGGCCGTACAACCACTGGCTTTGGCTGCGACGGTAACAATATTGACGCTACTATTAACGATGAAGGTACTGACGGTGACGTGGAAAGCACCTGTTTGGCAAGCGTTCCGACGATACAAGGTGACCTGGTAGGTGGAGACCCGGCCAACAATACCCTGTTTACGGCCTTTGACGGTGAGAGCTCTAATGGTACCTGGACTTTGCTGATCGCGGATAATGCTGGTGGTGATACGGGTACCTTGCATGAGTGGTGTATAGATTTAACCCTCATTCCCAATGCAGCCCCTGTGGCTAACAGTGATACGTATACGACGACTGAAGATACGCTGCTGAGCGTCGTTGTGCCGGGTGTACTGGGCAATGATACAGACGCAGAAAGTAATCCGCTCACGGCCGTGTTAGACAGCACCACCGTCAGCGGCACACTTTCGTTAAACAGCGACGGCTCTTTCAGCTATGACCCGGACGCGGATTTCTGTGGCACTGACAGCTTTACCTACCATGCCAACGACGGTGGGGCCGATTCGAATGTCACAACAGCCACCATCAACGTGACCTGTGTCAATGATGCCCCGGTAGCGGTCACCGATACCTACACTGGCACAGAAGAGATAACACTGAACATTTCTGCGCCGGGTGTCCTGGGCAATGACACAGACGTGGAGGATGATCCGTTGACGGCCGTGTTAGACAGCAGCACCGTCAGCGGTACACTCTCATTAAACAGCGATGGCTCCTTTAGCTATGACCCAGACGCGAACTTCTGTGGCACTGACAGCTTTACCTACCACGCCAACGATGGCGGGGATGATTCCAATACGGCCACGGTTACCCTTGATATAGCTTGTGAAAACGATGTGCCAACGGCCACCGATGACAGCTATGCGGCTACAGAAGATACCCCCCTGAACGTGTCTGCCCCTGGTGTGTTGAGTAATGACGATGATGTGGATGGGGATCCGTTGACGGCCGTGTTAGACAGCACCACCATCAGCGGTACGCTCACATTAAACAGTGACGGCTCTTTTAGCTACGATCCGGACACAAATTACTGTGGTCCAGACAGCTTTATCTACCATGCCAACGACGGCACCGTTGATTCCAATACGGCCACCGTCACCCTCACTGTGGCTTGTGAAAATGATGCACCTACCGCCAATGATGACACCTATGCCACTCTGGAAGACACACCCTTAACCGTAGCTGCGCCAGGTGTGTTAGGCAATGATGATGATGTAGAAGGAGACCCGTTGACGGCCGTGTTACAGACAGGTCCCACCAACGGCATGGTTACCCTGAACCTGGATGGCTCCTTTACCTATACGCCTACCGCCAATTACAATGGTCCTGACAGTTTCACCTACCTGGCTTCAGACGGCGCCCTGAGTGACACGGCCACCGTGAGCATTGACGTAACCTCTGTGAATGACCCTCCCAGCGTCAATGCCGGTAATGACCAGACTGTTGACGAAGGTGAAACCGTTACCTTCATGGGCAGCTACATTGATCCGGGCCTGCTGCTGTTGGGCCGCACCTTATCTGGCGGCGAGCTTATCCACTGGGACTTTGGCGACGGTAATACAGCCACCGGCACACTGACACCCACCCACAGCTACGGCGACAACGACATCTTTATTGTCACCCTCACCGTCACCGATACCGAAGGGCTGCCCGCCAGCGATACACTGACCGTCACTGTAAACAACGTGGCGCCTGGCGTGAACGCCGGCCCTGATCAGTCAGTGACAGTAGGCGCAATGGTTGATTTTGCCGCGTCGTTCACTGATCCTGGCTGGCTGGATACCCATACCATCGCGTGGGACTTTGATGATGGTGGCACGGCGTCTGGCGTTTTGACACCTACACACACCTACACCAGCACCGGTGTCTATACTGTCACC
This sequence comes from Ardenticatenaceae bacterium, assembly GCA_011525915.1. GTDB lineage: Bacteria > Chloroflexota > Anaerolineae > Promineifilales > Promineifilaceae > CAADGU01. The sequence goes on from WYBM01000033.1 coordinate 27,790, forward strand.
CTCACGGTTACCGATGATGATGGCGGTGTCAGCACAGATACGCTGGTTGTCACCGTGACGGAGCCACCCACGAACACCTTCTGGATTTACCTGGCCATCATCTGGCGTGAGTAAACTTTTCCCGGAAACGGCAAGCTGCCGCCGTTTCCAGGAAAAGCCATAAAGATTGCAAGCCCCTGGTCCCTGACCAGGGGCTTGTGTTTAATCAGTAGCGGAAAAGGCGGGGGTGTCCATGATAGTTTTTGGCCCTCGCTTTGACCGGGTTATGGCCCAACCTACTAACACCATCAGCAAAACCACTATCCCTGCTTCTATCACACTAAAGCCCTGATACCGCACAATGATGGGCGCAATGATCAGGCTCACCAGGTTGACCACCTTAATCATGGGGTTTAAGGCTGGGCCGGCCGTGTCTTTTAAGGGATCACCTACGGTGTCACCCACTACGCTGGCTTTGTGCCTTTCTGACCCCTTGCCGGTGTTTGCCTCCAGGCTGCGTGGCTCATCTTCAATGACCTTTTTGGCGTTATCCCAGGCGCCGCCGGTGTTGGCCATAAACACGGCTAACAATTGGCCGGAAAGGATAATACCCGCCTGAAAGCCACCCAACGCTTCCACGTTCAGGAGCAGCCCCACAAGAATGGGCGTCACCACGGCAATGACCGCCAGGTTAATCAGGTCTCGCTGTGCTGCGGCCGTAGAGATGGTGACGGCGCGGGCATAATCTGGTTTGCGTGTGCCTTCGATGATGCCCGGAATGCGGAACTGGCGGCGCACTTCTTCTACCATCTGCCCGGCAGCGCGGCTGACTGATTTAATGGCCAGTGAAGAAAAGAGCCAGGGCAGGGCGCCGCCAAGTAGTATGCCCACAAAGACCACCGGTTCTGAGACACGAATGCCGCCAGCCAACGCTGTGGGGTCAATTTTGCCGACATCGGTAATAAAGGCACCAAAAAGGGATACGGCCGCAATCACCGCAGACCCTATGGCAATCCCCTTTGTGATCGCTTTTGTGGTGTTCCCGACCGCATCCAGATCCGCCATGATCTGGCGAGCGTTATCATCCAACCCGGCCATTTCACCGATGCCGTTGGCGTTGTCGGCAATGGGGCCGAAGGAATCCATGGCCACGTTGTTGCCGGTTAACGTCAACATGCCAATACCTGTCAGCGCCACGCCGTACAGCACAAAGGCTACCTGCACGGCGCCGGCAGGTAACGATGTGGTCAATTGCTCCAGCGGCATGCCGGCATAAATGGCAATGGCGGCCATAATGGTTAAGGCAATGACCACCACTGACCAGACGCTGGATTCATAGCCAGCCGCCAGCCCAGAGAGGATGGTAGTCGCCGGGCCGCCGTCGGTGCTGTCACGGATTTCCTGCACTGATTTGCTGTGTGCGCCGGTGAAGTAGTCTGTCAGGCGGTCAATGACAATGGCCAGCAGCACACCCACGGCCGTAGACAAAAATGGCCGCCACCAACCGCCAGGTACATCTTGCATGTACACCATGGCAATAATGCCAAACAGCACCACTGAAATGACGGCCGATGTCAGAAAGCCGCGAAAGATGGCCCGCATGGCATTGCCGCGCGCCGCGGATTGCCCCTTCACCAGGTATGTACCCACAATAGAAGCCAGCACGCCAATGCCGCGCACCAGCAGCGGGAACAGAATCCACTCAATATTGCCGGTGATGGCCGTCAGCGCCAGACCCAGGATCAGGCCGGAAACAATGGTAACTTCGTAAGACTCAAAGATGTCGGCGGCCATACCGGCGCAGTCGCCCACATTGTCCCCTACCAGGTCCGCAATAACGGCCGCGTTGCGGGGGTCATCTTCAGGCATATCCTGTTCCACTTTGCCTACCAGATCAGCACCAACATCGGCGGCCTTGGTGAAGATGCCACCGCCTACACGCATAAATAACGCCACCAGTGTGCCGCCAAACCCAAACCCCAACAGCACATCTGGTGCGGCCTTGCCAAAGACAATAAAAATAATGGTACCGCCAAACAGGCCCAGTCCATCGGTCAACATACCGGTAATGGTGCCGGCGCGGTAGGCGATTCGCAGCGAATCGCTGAAGCTGTGCCGGGCCGCAGCGGCCACACGTACGTTGGCCTGAACGGCCATACGCATGCCAATCTGGCCTACCAGCAATGAGAAGGTGGCACCCATGACAAAAGCCAACGCCCGCCCCAGGCCCACCATTAACCGCAGGACATTATGACTGACGCCCTCAAAGCGTTCCACTGCCTCCGCGCTAGGGGGCACAATGTACACGCTTAGGAAGAGCGCAACTGTCAGCACTACAATGAAGGGCAGAATGGTGCGCAGCTGGCGGCTCAGATAGGCATCTGCCCCCTGCCGAATGGCATTCCACACGTCTTGCATGGCCTCCGTTCCCTTGTCTTCGCGCAAAATCTGCTGGCGCAAGAACAAGGCATATACCAAGCCCAAGATGGCGATCCCCAACACTATCCAGACCGCCATTGTCTCAATAGCCGTTAATCCCATCATGCTCATGAAATTTTCCTCCGTCAAAATGTGGACATTTTAATAAAGCACATGGAATTGTAATGGGCATAATTTAAGGCAGCAAACTTGTGGCGAACATGTTACAATGCGCCTGATGTTAACAAGAGCCACCAGACAAAAACATCGTATAGGCTGCCTGTTCCTGTTTGTTCTGGGCTTGGGCTGGCTTGTGGCCGGGGGGCACGGGGCAGTCATAGCGCAACGGCCGTATGCTTACGATGGTTACCTGCGCCTTATTGCCGACTTTCGTAACCAGGCGTTACGTGCCAGCGCCGATCCACAGGGGTGCCTGGCCACCATGACAACCATTGCTGATGCATTAGAAAAAATAACCCTGGTACAAATGCCTGATGGCACCCTCATGCGGGTCGATCACCATGGGGTGGCTGAGGCGCTGCGCAGCCGCCCCTGTTCGGCCAGCCGTGCTGACCGGTATTTGAGTGGGCTGTGCCCTGACCAGATGTGCCCCATTTCCCGGCCGATGCCGCCAATACGGCCGTGGGACGGGAGCAGCGGCGGTGATAATTCTTTGGTAGGTGTTGGGGGATCGAGCGGCGCGCCCCAACCGGGCGCGCCTCAACCGGGCGCGCCTCCCCCTGTGGGCCTGCCGCCGCCGCCAGCCCTGCCGCCAGGCAGCGACCCATTCTCGCCTGACGTGGATGGTGACGCCGGGCCGAGCAATGATCCAGGACCGACAGATCCACCTGACCCTCTGTTTGACCCGGCTGCCGGCGTTAGCGGGCCGTCTGGCAGTGGGCAGCCAGGCAGCGGTGCACCCCAACCAGCCCCTACCCCCATACCAACCCCTACCCCTACACCCCCCCCTGTCGCCAGCGCTAATCCAGATGATGAAAAAAATGCCCTCTCGTCCTGGTTGTATGTGATTATGGGGTTGGCTGTGTTGAGTATTGTCACGGCCGTGGTTTTGCTGCTTTGGCCCAAAAAGGAGGAAGTGCCGCTGCCCCGCCGTCATGCGGGGGCGGCCGGTACGGCTATGAATGAAGGGCGGCGGTTGGTAGAAGAAGGTGATTACCGGGAAGCGGTGCGGCGCCTTTTCCTGGCGATGTTATTAACCCTGGATGAACAGGGCGTGATGCGTTTTGACCGTGCCCTGACTAACCTGGAATTACTACACCAGGAACGGCTGCAACCGGCGATTGTCCCCGCCCTTTCCCCGGTCATTACTACCTATGAACGTGTCTGGTATGGTCTGGAACCCCTGCAAACGGAAGAGTATGATTCATTGACGAAACACATTAAGGCGATCAGAGAGTGGCGATTGGAAAGTCATACGTAATTTGTGGGCCACATTCCGTTAAACGGATGACGGTTCATGGATGATACCATACGGGTTTCACAAGAATATGCGTCTGCAAAAGCGATATCTGGGTGACATCACCGGCATAGTCATTAGTCTGGTCATCTTAGTTCTGGTTATTGTAGGCACGCTGGTCCTGTTTAATACACCAGAGCGGGCCCGTGGCTCCATTCAGAACCAGGGGGCAGATGGGGTTTCGCTTTTTGCCGATTGGCTGGCTGGGCGTGGTTTTGTACTGCGGTCGTTGAATACGCCAGACTCGGTGCCGCTGCGAGAGGACAGCGTTCTTTTTGTGATTGCCCCCCGCAGTGGTTTTGAACGTCTATCGCGGGCGTGGCTGGATGTGTGGGTGCAGAATGGCGGCACCCTGGTGGTTGCCCAGGAAAACCGGCACCCTTCGGATCTGCTGCGGCCGTTTGGGGCGGGCATCGGTCGTTTGTGGCTGCCCGTGCCCCGTAGTGAGCTGCAGCTGCCTACCTTTAACTGGCCGCCGGTAGGCCAGGCGGCCATCGGGGCGAGTCACTTTGTGAAGGTGTCATGCGGCCGCACGGCCGTGCACATGGGAGATTGTAGACGGCCGTTGCTGGCGGCATGGGGGCATGGACGCGGCCGGGTTTTTGTTCTGTCATCAGCCACCCCCTTTACCAACGAGGGGCTGCAAGATGCCGGAAACGCCCAGTTGGTAGAAAATTTAGTATTAAGTACGGCCGTGCCTGGCCAGCGTATTGTATTTGATGAGCTTCACCACCAGGTGCCCATGACTTGGCTGTTTACCACGCCCACCGGTTGGGCGTTTTGGCTCAGTTTGTTGGCGCTCATTGGCTTTTTTATGTGGCATAACAGCACGGTGCCTGCCGGTCATGTGCCTGGCCAGCCCGTGACCCCGGTATGGGCCGAAGCCGACACGGCCGTGGCTATCAACTACCTGGCTAGTGCCAGCCGCCAGTTCAGCCGGTATGAAACGATCACCGACCATTACTGGCAGCGGCTGAAACGCAGTCTGGCCCGCCGTTATGGCCTGGACTCTGCCCTGCTGGATCATCAGTTTGTGGAAATGCTGAAACCGTATGTCACCTCCGTGGAAATGGGTACACTTGTTTACCTGAGCACCCAAAGAGAGCGTGCCCCTGTTATGACCGGCGCTGAACTGCGCCAGTGGGTATCGGTGGCCATTAACATCTCAGACAGACAACCATTGACGAGAGAGGTTTATGAATATCAAAAAACTGTATGATGCCCTGCATAGTGAAGCGGCCAAGGTTATCGTTGGCCAGACCAGCGTCTTATCACAACTATTTATTGCCATGATTGCCGGCGGGCACGTGCTGATGGAAGGGGTTCCCGGTACTGGCAAGACGTTGATGGCCAAGACGCTGGCGCACCTGGTGCAGGCCCAGATGAACCGCATTCAGTTTACGCCGGATCTGATGCCGTCTGACATCATTGGGACGAATGTGTTTAACATGGCCACCAGTGAGTTTCACCTACGTCAGGGGCCTATATTTGCCGGGATTGTGCTGGTCGATGAGGTCAACCGTGCCCCTGCTAAAACACAGGCGGCGCTGCTGGAGGCTATGGAAGAGCGGCAGGTGACCATTGATGGCACAGAATATGCCCTGCCAGATCCGTTTCTGGTGGTGGCTACCCAAAACCCCGTGGAGTATGAAGGCACCTACCCACTGCCGGAAGCACAACTTGACCGCTTCTTTTTTAAGATAAAAGTGCCGTACCCCTCCCCAGTAGCCGAAGAGGAGATGCTGCACCGGTATCATCAGGGGTTTAACCCGCACCAACTGGCGGCCACGGGGTTACGGCCGTTGATGAGCCCGGAGCATTTGACGGCCGTACGTCAGCACGTGCAGCAGATGACAGTAGAAAAAGGTATTCTCGTTTATATCACCCAGATCAGTAACGCCACTCGTGACGCCCGCGAACTATTTCTAGGAGGCAGCCCCCGGGCATCGGTAGCCCTGTTGCAGGCCAGTAAGGTGCATGCCGCTTTGCAAGGGCGCAGTTTTGTCACCCCAGATGACGTGAAAGTTGTGGCCCTGCCCGTTTATCGTCACCGCATCATCGTCAAGCCAGAAACGATGTTAGAAGGGCTGGATGCTGACGCCGTCATTACCCGGATCCTTAATGCCATTGACGTACCCCGATGAGTGGTCGAGGTAAATGGCTGAAGTGAATGGCTGAACTTTTCAGAACCCCAAGCCTCATTTAAACGTGTAATGAAGGATTGACGGCCGTATCTATCATGCGTATAATGCCCCATGTATATAATACAACAACCTTGAAGGAGCATAGTAAGGTTGTGTGACTGCCCAGAGAGTTAGCGGTTGGTGTAAGCTAATCAGTCAACAATCAGAATCCACTCCAGAGTTGCAGCCGAAAGAAGGTTTGCCGGGTACGCCCGTTAGCGCGTTCAGAGATCAGTCATCAGTGAGTCAGTCACCAGTAATCAGTTGGGTTTGCTGAATGCAGAGTAGTGACAGCTGAATGCTGATAAAGCCAGGTGGCACCACGGGCCCCCTCGTCCTGGAAAGACGAGGGGGCTTTTTTATTGTGTAAGCTGCCATCCGTGAGTCGTCAACCGACTTCGGATAGCGATTAACCGCTTATGGGTTACAGGGAAAGGAGTAGTAAACGATGTTAGACATCAACCTGATACGCGAGAAGCCCGAATGGGTAAAGGAGCAGGTAGCTAGGCGGAATGCCGCCGCTCCCATTGATGAGATAGTGGCTGACGACGGCCGTCGCCGGGAAATTATCCTGGAAGTGGAAGAATTGCGTCGCCAGCGCAATGAAAGCTCAAAGCAGATTGGCCTATGGATGGGCAGCCTGAAAAAGCTGGAAGCTGACCTGAAGCGGGTTGAAGCCGGGCAAGATGTGGGCCAGAGCGCCGCGGCGTTACAAACTCAGATCAACGCCATGCACTTTAACGCCGAAGAGGCCAAGGCAGAAACAGGCCGTATCGGTGACCGCATCGGCGAATTAGACGCCGAACTGCGCCAGGTAGAAACCCGCCTGCGGGACAATATGCTCTGGGTGCCTAATTTGCTGCAGGAAGGTGTGCCCCCTGGTCCAGATGAGTCGGCCAACGTTTGTCACCCACCGCTGGGCGAACCTCAACCAACGTTCGACTTTGAGCCAAAAGCACATTGGGATCTGGGGCCGGCGCTGGATATTATCGATTTTGAGCGAGGCGTGAAGCTGTCCGGCAGCCGTTTCTATGTGTTGAAAGGCATGGGCGCACGTTTGCAACGGGCGGTTATCCAGTTCATGCTTAACTACCATCTGGAACATCACGGCTACACGGAGATCCAACCGCCGTATATGGTGCGCTCGGCCATCTTTGAAGGCGCAGGCCAACTGCCCAAATTTTTTGACAATATCTACCGCGACGCCGAGGAAGATTTTATGTGGTTGGGTACGGCCGAAATTGCCCTGACAAATTTGCACCGCGATGAAATTTTGCCAGAAGAGGCGCTGCCGCTGAAGTATGTGGCGTACACTCCCTGCTGGCGGCGCGAGAAAATGAGCGCGGGCAAAGACGTGCGTGGCATCAAGCGCGGCCACGAATTCCACAAGGTGGAGATGTACCAGTTCACCCACCCAGACCAGAGCTTGCAGGCGCATCAAGAGATGAAGCAGCACGCGTTGGATATCTGTGACGCGCTGGGCTTTCACTACCGGCTGGTAGACCTGTGTGCCGGTGACGTGGGTTTTGCCATGTCGCAGACGTATGATATTGAGGTGTGGGCGGCCGGCTGTGGCGAGTGGCTGGAAGTCAGCTCTATTTCTAATGCGGTGGATTTCCAGGCACGGCGGGCTAACGTGCGCTACAAACCGGCCGATGGCGGCAAGACACGCTTCCCGCATACGCTGAATGCCTCTGGTCTGGCGCTGCCCCGAGTGATGATCGCCCTCATCGAGAACAACCAGCAGGCCGATGGTTCCGTGGTGATACCAGACGTGTTACGGCCGTATATGGGCGGTCTTGAGGTCATTCGTAAACCAGCATAACGGCTGAGGGAGTTTTGTATGGAATCACGACGTTTAGGGCGGCACCAGGTGAAGGTTTCGGTGTTAGGGCTGGGGTTAGCGGCTTTGGGAAGACCGGGCTATATCACGCTAGGGCATGCGGCTGACCTGGGGGGAAACTACGAAACGGCCGTTATGGAACAGCACGCCCATCATGTGCTAGATACCGCCTGGGCCGCCGGCATTTGTTACTTTGATGCGGCCCGTTCTTATGGGCGGGCTGAAGCCTTTTTGGCTTCCTGGTTGCAGTCGCGCCAGATCGATCCGGCCATGATAACGGTTGGCTCTAAATGGGGGTATACCTACACGGCCAATTGGCAGGTGCAAGCCGCTAAACATGAGGTCAAAGAGCATTCCTTGCCCGTGCTGCAGCGTCAACTGGGCGAAAGCCGCCATCTGTTAGGCGCGTATCTCGACCTGTATCAAATTCATTCGGCCACGCTGGATAGCGGCGTGCTGACAAACCGGGCCGTCCTCACAGAACTGGCTGGCCTGAAGCGTGAAGGGCTGCTTATTGGCCTTTCGTTAAGCGGAGCTGAGCAGGCCGTTGTGCTGGAACGGGCTTTAGAGGTTCGTTTGGATGGTGTCTTGCTGTTTGATGCTGTTCAGGCAACGTGGAACGTTTTGGAGCAGGCGGCTGGCGCTGCTTTAACGGCCGCTCATGAGGCCGGTCTAGGGGTGATTATTAAAGAGGCCGTGGCCAACGGCCGTTTGACACCACGCAATCATCAGCCAACATTTGCCCCCAAGCGCCGCATCATCGAAAGTCTGGCGGCCGCCTATGAAACAACTATTGATGCGTTGGCGCTGGCGTTTGTCCTGGCCCAACCCTGGGTAGATGTGGTCTTAAGCGGGGCAGCCACAGTGGCTCACCTACACTCGAATATGGCCGCTGCCCGGCTTGTTTTGCGTCCCGATACGCTGCAACAACTTCAGGCTCTGGCAGAACCCTCGGCTGACTATTGGCAAACACGCAGCCACCTGGCCTGGAACTAATACCAGTTTTCAGTCATCAGTGTATAGTTTTCAGTGCTGGCCTACCTCTGGAAATAGCCTACTGAAAACTGATGATGGACTTCTGATTACTAATATTAATGTATTGGTTGTTCTGGCAGCTTGGGGGTATACACTGTTTGGCTTCTGGCCTGTCCAGGTTAAGATAGACACCCATGACACAAAACAGACGACACCAAGCTTTACAGGGTCAGGTGCGGCGGCTGGCAGCCCGGCTGGCACAAGACCGGCAGTTGAGTGAGCAGATAGCACGGGCCAGGTTGATCTTATTTGTTCTGGCGGCGCTGGTCAGTGGCTTTACGTTTGTCACCTGGGGGGCGACCCCCTGGCTGACGGTCACGGCCGTGGTGTTTACGCCTTTCCTGGTCATGGTGGCGTGGCACCGGCGGGTGGATACGGCCGTCACCCGCACCCACGTTTACCTGCAGCGCAAACAGACCCACCTGGCGCGCCTGGCGCTGGTCTGGGAAGATCTGCCCGCGCCCCTGCCTGCGCCTGAGCGCCAGGAGCATCCTTTTGCCCATGACCTGGATTTGCTAGGTCCGCGCTCGCTGCACCATTTGCTGGACACGGCCGTGGCCCACGAAGGCAGCACCCGCCTGCGTGACTGGCTGCTGCAAACGCACCCCGACCCCGGCATTATCCGGCAGCGGCAGGCATTGGTGGCCGAATTGACCAAGATGACCCGTTTTCGTGACCGGCTGGCGCTGCAAGCCACGTTGGTGGCCCGCGCTGGCCGCTTCTCAGGGCAGGCAATGGTAGCCTGGTTACAGGCAGCCCTGGCGCCGGCGCAGTTACGGCCGTTGTTGTTAGGGTTGAGTGCGCTGGCGATAGTCAATATCATCCTGTTTGCGCTGGCGGCGGCGGCCATCCTGCCCCATCTATGGCTCTTGCCCTGGCTGGTTTATGCCGGACTGCACGTCACCATGGGCATGCGCGGCACCAGTACGCTGTTTCGAGACGTGCTGACGTTGCAAGATGGGTTGGAAACGGCTCAGGCGGTGTTTGGCTTTTTAGAGACTGCTCGTTACGGTCGCGCGCCACATTTACAAGAGTTATGTGCTCCGTTTCTGGCTGTACAGTCACGGCCGTCACAGCACATGCGCCGTGCCAGGCGGGTAGCCGCTGGCGTGGGCATTCAGCAAAATCCGCTTCTGGGGCTGCTGATTAACGCCGTGGTGCCCTGGAACCTCTTTTTTGCTTACCAGATGGCCCGCTGCCAGGCAGATTTGCAAGAGCACCTGCCCGTCTGGTTGGATGTATGGTATGAATTGGAAGCGCTGAACAGCCTGGCCACCTTTGCCTGGCTTAACCCGGGCACAGCCACCTTCCCCCACATTGAGACGCAGCGGGATTGTGTATTGACCGCCCGGCAAATCGGTCACCCGCTGGTAGCCGCAACCAGGCGCGTTTGTAATGATTTTCAGGTAGAAGAAGCCGGCGCAGTGACCATCATCACCGGCTCCAATATGGCCGGAAAGAGCACCTTTTTACGTACCTTGGGGGTGAACCTGGTATTGGCCTATGCCGGTGGACCGGTGCTGGCGGCCTCCTTGCAAACGTCTCTGTTTCGGCTGTTTGCCTCTATTCGTGTCGCCGATTCACTAACAGACGGCTTTTCCTTCTTTTATGCGGAGGTGCGGCGGCTGGAGCAGCTGCTGGGGGCGCTGCGGGCTCAGGAACCACGGCCGTTGTTCTTTCTGATTGATGAAATTTTTCGGGGCACCAATAATCGGGAACGACTGGTGGGCAGCCGCGCCTACATTCGGGCCCTGGCCCAGGGCCACGGAGCGGGGGTTATTGCCACGCATGACCTGGAATTGGTGCACCTGGCCGACGAAAATGGCCACATTGGCAATTTTCATTTTCGGGATGATGTGGCTGACGGCCGTATGGTTTTTGACTACAAACTGCATCCCGGCCCTTGCCCTACCACCAATGCCCTGGAAATCATGCGCCTGGCCGGTCTGCCGGTGGATGATATATGAGGATCGTCATGCCCAATGACGGCCGTTGCACAATGTTGCCCGATGGCATTAAGGGCTATGCTCTGGGTATGACTGGCTTATCATAGGTGTGGAGGCTGTTATGAGCGGACAAGGGCAACACCAACCGCGTGTGGCTGTGCGTGTGACACGGGCGGAATATGAACAATTTTTGCGAGATAAAACATATATTCCCGATTGTTTGCATTTGAATGGGGTGGGGCTGCCTGATTGCGCCGGAGATTGCCCCCAGGATATGGTGTGTGTGATGTTTGTCTTCACCGACCGAGACGCAGGCATTGATGCCGAATGGTTTGCCTGTGCTCCGGCCGATGTGGTGGCCCAATTAACGGGCCGGGCCTTGCCGGCGGCGGAGTTGGACGAACCGCACAATGACCGTAAACTAAAATACCTGGGTTACTCTCTTTAGCTGCCTGTTATTGACAATTGGCAATGGCTGTGAACAATTAAGGGGGAAAGTTTTTAAGAGGGAGAACAGGTTATGAAATCATTGCTCATTATGCGCCATGCCAAGTCAGACTGGGGGAACGCCCGGTTAAGTGACCATGAACGGCCGTTGAACAAACGTGGCCAACAAGACGCGCCCCTTATGGGCAAACTGCTCAAAAACGAAGAGATCGTCCCTGACCTCATCATCACCTCCACCGCTGAACGTGCCCTGACAACGGCCGAACAGGTGGCGCTGGCCTGCGACTTTGAAGGAGAGATGGTGACCACGCGGCGCTTTTACCATGCTGACCCCGAAACCTATCTAGAGGTGCTGCGGGGCGTCGATGACACCTATGAACGAGTGTTGATCGTGGGGCATAATCCGGGCATGGCTGCACTGGTAGAAGAGCTGACCGGGCAGTCGGAGCCTTTTACCACAGCCAATATTGCCCACGTGACCCTGCCCATTGATACCTGGTCGCAGCTGAATGAAGATGTGACGGGCCGCTTGCTTAACCTCTGGCAGCCAAAAGCATTGTATTAGGGTTTTGGGGTCATGGTGCATGTGATCACTGCTCCAGAACCATTGGTGTGGCCGGCGGGGCAGCCTGCGGTTTTTCTGGCGGGCTCCATTGAAATGGGCACGGCCGTGAACTGGCAGCAAGCGGTGGTAGACCACCTGGCAGACCTGAACGCCATTTTCCTCAACCCTCGCCGCGAACAGTGGGATGCCAGTTGGACCCAAAACAGGCACAACGAACCATTCCGGCAGCAGGTTGAGTGGGAACTGAAGGCCTTGGAACGCTGCCATTTTATTCTTATGCACTTTGAGCCACAGACCAAATCACCGGTGACGCTGTTAGAGCTGGGGCTTTATGCCCGCAGTGGGAAGCTGTTTGTCTCTTGCCCAGATGGCTTCTGGCGCCAGGGCAACGTCCACATTACCTGCCACCGCTACGGTGTGCCCGTTTTTGCGCAGTTGGCTGACGCCGTTCACGCCGTGGGTGAGGCGCTCACCCACGTTGCCGCCGGGCCCGCCAGGGCCGCCAGATGAAACGGACGATGATATAACCCGCCAGGGAAAGCACAGCCAGCCAGGGCAGAAAGGCGATGACCAGGATGATGAGAAAATCAGCTGCGCCCTGGGCACTGGCCACAAGCCCCTCCACCGCGAGCCGCACGGTTTCTGCCGGCTGCCAACTGTCATCAAATGGCTGGTTAAGGATGTAAGGATTAAGTTGGATGGTAATCAGGGAGAGGGCGGCTGACTGCTGTAAATATTGCCGGCGTCCCTGCAGCGCTTCAATTTCAGCTTCACGCGCCGTCAACTGTGCTTCTGCTTGCAGCAGCTCCTCGGTTGTTGCCGCATTTTGCATGATGTCTGACAGGCGGTCACGGGCGGCTTCCAGGCTTTCCTGACGGGCGACCAGGTCTACGTATTCTTCCGTCACGTCCTGAGCCGTTTCGCTGCGGTTAGGGTTGGTGCCGGCCACGGCCGTGCCTGCCAGCCAACTCATTGTTTCTTCAAACCGCGCCGCCGGCACCCGAATGGTCATGTTTATGGTAGGCAGGGCATTGTTCCGCCCTGACTCTTCGCTGCTGACCACAAAGGCACCTTCCCCGGCCATCTCAGCCACCCGCGCTTCAATTTGGGCCCGTACCGCCGGTGGGTCAGCCACCGCAACTGACAGTGAGCCGTTACGAATGATCAGCCGCTCCACGGGCTGGGCGGCCGGCGCTGTTTGGCCGCTGCTTGTGGCGCCATTGCCCGTGGCCCTATCGGGTGGGGATGGCTCGGTGTCGGCTGTGCCGTCGGTGACACCTTGACTCCTGAGTGAAAAATCTGGCACACTCCAGGAAGGCCCAACGTTGTAATATTGGGTATGAGCACTCTGCAATTCTGTCGTGTTGGCAGGGCGGGCGGCCATATCTAACATACTCTGTGATTGTGGCTGTATCACGAGAATGCGTGAGCCTGATAAAGTGAAAAGGCCTGCAAAAATAATGACCAGGAGTGTTAATATGCCTCCCGCCGACCAGGCATAGCGCCGCCAGCTTGTTTTGGGTAGAAAACGCATCGGGCCACTTCCTTTTTCCGTTATCACTTCTGCCTGCATCATGGTCTCCTCCTCCATCTCTGCCTGTTGGGCCGCGTTTAAGTCCATAATCATTTGGGTCAGCACCGGATCACCCTCGGCCTGGGCCAATATCTGTGACACGGTGGTAAACTCGCCGTCTGCCAGGGCAGTGCCGTAAGCGAAGAGCGTTTTCTCATACGCCAATTGTTGGCGGCGTTTGTCTGGCTGTTCATTCATGATCATTGTTCTCCCCGTCACCTGCATGCACCGTTTCCCAGGCCTGGCGCAGCCGGTTGAGCGCCCGGTGCAGCCGCATGCGGGCCGTGCCGGGTTTCACATTCAGGGTGCGCCCCAGGGCGTTGCCATCCATGTCCAGCAAGATGGCGCAGGTAATAAGGTGTTGGTCTTCCATTGAGAGCCGGCTGAGCACGGCCGTCACCGTTTCCTGCATCTCAAAATGTCCGTCAGGTCCGGGGGTGTGCACGGCCGTCAGCCGGTCAAACAATTCATCTTCGCTCATGGTGGGCTGCTGGCTGATATCCTGCACCAGCGGTTCGCGCCGCGCCTGTTTGATGATGGCTTCTTGCTGGCGGCGCACCAGATTGGCGGCGATGCCCAACAACCACGCTTTTGGCTGCCGCTCCGGGTCGAAGCGATCGGCATGGTGGAGGGCTTCCACCACCACGTCATTCAGCAGTTCCAGGGCCAGGGCGGCCACGGCCGTGCCTTCTGCCAGGCCGGCTCGCCAGACGTACAGACGCAGCGTCTTTAACAAAGCGTCTGATTCTTCAGCGATATAGTGTTTGAGCCGGTTTTGGGCCACGGCCGTGGTAGTTGCCTCTTGCATGCGGATTCTGCCCATGTGATGAAATTGGTGATGTTATTACTATGATATTCAACGAAGGGGAGGGAAGTGTCACAGATCAAACTCACCTGTGACCGGATTCAGCCAATTTCCGTGGCCAAAACCTGTCAGATGAATGCAGCCCGAAGATAGGCCTCAATAAGCGGGTGGGGACGGCCGGGTTTAAGCCTCTATGGCCCTTTCTTTCTCAGGGGTTTTGCCGTTTTTGTGGCTCTTTTGCTTGGAGGGGTTTTCAGGCGCTGCCTGTGCGCCCCCTTCCTGGTGCTTTACGGCCGCGGCCACAAAGGCTTTAAACAAGGGATGTGGCCGGTTGGGCCGGCTCTTAAATTCGGGATGAAACTGGCTGCCCATCATAAAAGGGTGGTCTGTGAGTTCGGCAATTTCGACTAGACGGCCGTTTGGTGATAATCCGCTAAACATCATGCCATTGTTTTGCAGCAGTTCCCGGTAGCTGTTGTTAAATTCCCAACGATGGCGGTGGCGCTCATCAACCCGTGTTTGCCGGTAAGCGTCATAAGCTTTGCTGCCCGGCCGTAACTGGCAGGGGTAAGCCCCCAGGCGCATGGTGCCACCCATATCGGCCAGGTCATGCTGGTCAGCCATCAGGCTGATAATAGGATGCTCGGTCTGGCTGTCAAACTCTGTGCTGTTTGGTTCATCATTACCCAAAATGTGCCGCGCCAGCTCAATGCACATCACCTGCATGCCCAGACACAGCCCCAGGTAGGGTACCTGGTTCTGCCGCGCCCATCGGGCGGCCTTTATCTTGCCCTCGATCCCACGTTCACCAAAACCGCCGGGCACCACAATGCCATGTAACCCTTCAAACTGCTCCCAACCTTTGCCTTTTTCCAGATCGCCAGAGTGAATCCAGGCGACCTCTACCTGCCGGTTGTTGGCAATGCCTGCGTGGTATAAAGACTCGCGTACACTCATGTACGCATCATGGAGTTCCACATATTTGCCCACGATACCCAGGCGGGTTGTTGGTTTGGGCTGCTGAATCCCATCAATCATCTGCTGCCATTCCAAGAGATCAGGCCGTGCTAATGTTTGCAGCTTCAAACGCTCGACGACAAAATTATCCAAACCAGCTTCGTGTAACAACAGAGGAATGCTGTATAGAATGTCACTGGTAGGTGCGGGGATCACGGCGCGTTCGGCCACATTGCAAAATAGTGAAATCTTTTGAATGTGTTCACGCGGAATGGGGTGGTCAGCCCGGGCGATAATGACATCGGGCTGAATGCCGATGCCTCGCAGTTCACGCACACTGTGTTGAGTAGGTTTGGTCTTTAACTCGCCACTGCCACCCACGTAAGGTAGAAAGGTAACATGAACGTAAAGGGTATTATCCTGGCCGACGTCAGACCGCATCTGGCGCAACGCTTCCATGAAAGGCAGGCTTTCAATATCGCCGACGGTGCCGCCTACTTCCACCAAGACCACATCGGCCTCACTTTGCCGGGCGATCAGGTGAATGTAGCGCTTAATTTCGTCGGTAATATGGGGGATGACTTGAATAGTGCCCCCCAGATAATCACCACGCCGTTCGCGGGCGATCACTTCGGCGTAAACGCGACCAGTGGTTACATTGGAAGCCTGGCTGAGGTTAATGTCAATAAACCGCTCATAATGACCCAAATCTAAATCAGTTTCGGCCCCATCTTCAGTGACAAACACCTCCCCATGCTGGTAGGGGGACATGGTGCCGGGATCTACGTTGATGTAAGGGTCAAGCTTTTGCACGGCTACGCTGAGGCCGCGAGCCTTTAACAAACGGCCGAGAGCGGCGGCGGTGACGCCTTTGCCCACTGAACTGACAACGCCGCCTGTAAAAAAGATAAATTTTGTCATGATTATCCTCCATAATGCTCCCATTCATGAGGAGAGGTTCTCTTACCGGGACACTGCCGCTGGTTTAAAACTGCCCTGAAAAGGCGCCTAAAACGACGGTGGGGCATGTCATCTTGGGTGACATGCCCCACCGAAATGGTTGCTATCTTGGCCGCGTCATTCGCGGACGTTTCTTTTTAGAGCAATCTTTCCAAGTCATCGGCCGCTCGCTGCATATCCAGAAATATGAGGCCCAATTTTGCCTGGGCGCGGGCCAACACTGTCAAAACAGCATCTTCCCCAATAGCACGTAACACAATAATACCGGCGCTGCCCCTAATGTGAACCTGTTCCAGATGGCCACGTGCTAATTCACTGGCAATCCGGTCACCTAGGGAGAGCATGGCGGCAGACATAGCGGAGATACGGTCTTCATCTACCCCGGCGGGTAGAGATGAGGCCATAATGAGGCCGTCTACACTGACAACGGCGGATGCTTCAATATCAGGTGTACCGGCTTGCAAATCCCGCAAACGGTCAACCATCATCTCTGTACGCGATCTCATCCAGACTCTCCTTCTCTGTGCGAATTTGGGGATACTTTATAGTTTAATACATCTGCTTGAGATATCGAATTTTTGCAAGACAATGTCACGGGCTTTTTCACTTTTTTATCCGTGAATAAGGCAGAAGTTACACATCTTATGTTAGGAAAGAACGAGTGGATAATACCATAAGGGCTAGGGGCTGTCAAACAATCATGGAGGGGTAGATACATAGGAAAATAGGGGGAGAACATGTGTTATGTTAATTGATTTTGAGCCTTAAACAGGGCGGTTGATCAGGCCTTATCAGCCGAAGATGCCACCGATTGTGCCTGTTTTAGATGCTGCCAGGCCTGCCGAATTTCATCTATCTCGGCCTGGGTTTCTGGGATCTCACCGTAACGTACCTTCACATAAGCCGTGGTGATCAGATGAGTGTCGGCCTGGTTATGCGGCCAGGCTTTCACCAGCGTTTTTAAGTATTCATAGGGGGTTTCTGTGTCCAGTTTGGGGTAACCGTTAGCATCAGCCAGGGCCATCATCTGTTGGTAAATGATACGAATAGATGTAGCTGTGCGCCAATGACGCCACAAACCCAGCCGCCCCAGCATGTTTTGCAGCCAGCCCTCATCATCATTGGCAGAGGCAGGGCGGCCATGACTGCTGCCTGAAAGCCGGGCCCGCACGGCCGTGCGCCGGTAAGCTTGCTGCAGTACCAACGTCACCGCCAATATGAGGGCAATAGACAATAATACGGTGATGATTTGGCTGTTGGCACTCAGGCCACCTTCAATGGTAACTTCCTGACCTTCTAGCTCAGTTTGATCTAACCGTTGTTCCTGAATTTGGCGGGCAAATTGCCTTAGCAGCATCATCAGCCTGGTGAGCCAGGCCCACTCAAAGGTCATTTGGCTTAGAAGCGCTTCCAGGGCTGCTGCCAAAGGGCTGAACAGGTAGCTGACGGCGGCCACGGCCGTGACCACTGTAGCCCCCAAAGCCAGCCATACGGGCGCCAAAAATCCGGCGATGACCGTGGCTGATTGCCGGCTGATCAGCGCTGCCACCAGCCCGGCCATGGCCACGATGAGTAACCCGGCCAGGATAACAAAGCCTAACCAGCGTGGTGACAGTGAGGCGCTGTAGCCCGTCTCTTCCTGGGCGATCTCTTCAGCCCGAACCAGGGCCACGGCCGTTAAGCCGGCCAGGAAAAACAACAGCACATACTGGGTCGCCCCCCAGAACAGGCCGCGACTGCTCAACCAGGCCACCAACGGGGCAATGATCAACCCTCCCACTCGTAGGCGCAGCCCGATCCGGTTGATGGTAAACGTGCGGGTGGCCATTTGCAGCCCACGTGCCCACATTAAGATTACCAGTAAAAACAACACCACATCTCGCTGCCAAAGCTGGTTATCCTTTTCATTCATGTTGGCAAAAAAGTCGCCGACCCAGCTGATATCAAAAAGGGATGCGGGCGTGTGTAGTAAGGTACGCAAAGAGAAAAACACAACCAGCAAAAGGGCCAGGGCCATGATCACCTGCTGCCACTCTGGGGGTACATAAAGAGCGCTTAATAATCGCGCCAGGTTAAATGCCAGAAACATGACCAGCAGCAGTCCCAGAAAAACCGTGCCTGAAGGCCAGTAGCGCGCCCAACTCATGACACCTATGGCCAGAGGTGTTAACAGGGCCACGTCCATGACCCCCCAGCAAAGGTATAACATCTCATGCTGCAGCGAGGCCCAGTAAACCAGGAGTTTTTCCTGCCGGGTTGATAAATCTTTAGGAGGTTTGGCCGTTAATTGCATAACGTTAGGCTGTCTCTTCCAGTTCAAATTGAAGTCCCACTGGCTCTGGCGCCCGAATCTGGCTCAATGCCGCTTCGGTGGCTGTGCTGTGTTTGACCCCTTTCTGGAAGGCAGGCGCAGTGGGAGGGACGTGGTAAGTTAGGATGCTGCCCAACCCCTTCGGTGGTGGCTCATCGGCCAGGGAGATCAGCACCACGCGCCGCCCGGCTTCTTTTAAGCGGATTAACCCAACCATAATTTCTTCAGTGATCACGGCCGTGACCAGCACCAGTGTACTCACCCAGGGCAGCGCCGTGCTTTCGCGCAGCATCATTCTATCTATAGCGGCTGTGCCAAACTCGGTGACAGCGGCCAGTGCTTCTAAAACGTGGCCTAGTTGGTCTGGTGAACGGCCTGGCGGCACACGAATGGGCTGGTCTGACTGTGGTACGGAGCCATTGGCATAGACGCCCACCCCCCAACCACGTTGAACGCCGTAATTGGCCACAGACCCGGCTACGCTAACGGCCCGCTCCAACTGTTCTGGGTTAAACCCCAGCCAATGTCTGGCATAGGTGGCCACATTTAAGAAAACGGCAATGGTCATGCCGGTGGAAGGATCATACACCTTGGTCTGCAAGCTGCCGCGTACGGCCGTGGCCTTCCAATGTACATCGCGAAATCGGTCACCAGACTGGTAGTCACGAATCCCCTGCGTCTTGATGGGATCGGTGAGCAAGCTGCGGCGTACCTTTAGCTCGCCAAACGGTTCTTTAGCCGGCAGCCCCAGCTCTTCCAGTGGGTAGATTTGGGGGTAGATAATAAGCTGATCAATATAATCGTGGTCCCGGCTAATGGTAAAGAGGGTGAAAATATCGCCTGACTCGTAGGAAACAGGACCTAACTTGTAAAAACCACGTTTAGGAAAGCGCAGCGATACCTGCCGTTCAATACGTTCATACCCGGCCAGTGACAACGTGTTTTGCCAGGTGTATTGGCCGATGATCTCGCTGGTGACTTGGGCCAGGGCGTTTTCACCCACAATGGCCACCGGCAAGTTGTCGCGAAACTGCACCCAGGTCAGCGGCAGTGGCTTGTCATTGATGATACTCACGGTCATCTCTATGGGTTCGCCTGGGAAAACCCGCGTACGGTTAAAGCGGCGTTCATAAGCCACCCCAAACAGGGAAGCATTTTTCCACAGCCGGCTGAGGCCTACGATTAACAACAACACCGCGCCCAAGGCGATCATGGGCGCCGCTTGCCCCCCGGCGATACCCACAATAAAAAAGAAAAACGCCAATGGTACCCAGGCGTCACTAAAAATGCTGTTTTCCCGCTCACGGTAAACCAACCCACGAGCCTGGGCTACGTCTGCCATGTTCATGCCCCGGCCAGACACGGCGGCGCGCATCAGGTTTTGCCGGGCCTGCTTGCGCGCTTCTTGCTGCGCTTCCCGGGCTAGAAGTTGAACTTCATAAATATTCTCAGCCATCTAATTTCATTTATGGTAGTGACAGGTTAAGCACATCTTGTATTCACCACACGTCACAACTGAATACTGATCCCTGAATACTGGTCACTGTTCCACCGGCACAGCCACCGTTTCCACCACATCACGGATGATGTCTTCTGGCTGACGGCCGCGCAGCCGGGTTTGGGGGTTCACCACCAACCGGTGTGTCAGCACAAAGGGGGCCAGCGTTTTAACGTCGTCGGGAATGACAAAATCACGGCCGTGAATGGCTGCCCGCGCCTTGGCCGTATGATACAAAGCCATGGTGGCGCGTGGGCTGGCCCCCAAAGCAATATCTTCGTGGTGGCGGGTGGCCCGGCATACATTGACCACGTACTGCCGCACTGACGCTTCTACCCGTACATCGCGCACGTCTGCCTGCATCGCCAGAATGTCTTCCGGTTCCACCACTTTGGCCAGTGTCTCTAAGGGATCTTGCCGCTCAAAACGGAGCAAAATGTCATTTTCTTCAGCCACAGACGGATAACCAATAGCCACCTTCATGAGGAAACGGTCTAACTGCGCTTCCGGCAGCGGAAATGTGCCTTCCAGTTCTATCGGGTTTTGGGTAGCCAACACCAGAAACGGCCGTGGCAGCCTGTGGGTGGCAATATCTACCGTCACCTGCCGTTCTTGCATCGCTTCTAGCAGTGCCGATTGGGTGCGCGGTGTGGCCCGGTTGATTTCATCGGCCAGCAGAATTTGAGAAAAGATAGGGCCAGCCCGAAATTCGAACTCTTGCTGCTTCTGGTTATAAAAGTAAATGCCGGTGACGTCTGAGGGCAGCAGGTCTGGTGTAAATTGCACACGACGGAACGTGCAGCCCAGCGACGCGGCAATGGTTTTGGCCAGCGTCGTTTTGCCGGTGCCGGGCACATCTTCTAGCAGCAGGTGGCCGTTGGTGAGAATGGCGATCAGCGCCATGTCTATGATCTCATCCTTACCGATGATAACTTTTTGGATGTTTTGGCGGAGGCGAGTGGCGGTTTCAGCAATCATGGCTGTTTGTGGTGTCCTTTGGCTAAAATGTAAAATTCTTTTCTTAACTATACGTTTTACGTTTTAGGCGGGTGTTTTGATGAAGATTTATGGGCCAGCGGTCTTTAGTCCCATTGACTCACGGCCGTTTTTAATGCGTTAATGTCTGCCTGGCGGCGGGCGATCAGGTTCATCAGGTCGGCGCGGACCGCTTCCCACCAGGGGCGGCCGTCGGCTTCCAGGGCAGCCGCTTTATGCCACAGCCGGGCTGTGTTTTCCCGGCGCAAAGAGGCAAGCTGCTGCCGGGCGCGGCGCTGGCGCCGCTGCACCTTTAGAATTTGCTCACGCAGACGGCGCAGATCGCCCATATCTTCTAAAGCTTCCAGCTCGGCCAGGGCTGTGGGGTCCATCTCATCGGCCAGGTCACGCAGTGCCGGCAAATTATGGCTCTGGTAAGCGATGTTAACGGCAGCCATCATGCTGGTCATATAGGCGCGCTCAACACCAGTGGCCGCCAGGTCTGGGTGAAAGCGGCGGGCCAGTTCCCGGTAGAGCCGCTTTTCGGCCGCTCGGTCACGGACAACACCGTCTAAGTTTGGCAGCAGCCCCTCCCCAGGCTCGTCAGTGGGCTCATAGGCTTCTTCACGGCCGTGCCAGAAGGGATCATCTTCATCATAGGGAATACCCAATTCCTGGGCTTGCTGCTGCAGCTGCAGGCGTGTCCACAGCGCTTGTTTTTCAGCCCGCAGTTCCAAGTAGTCATCGATCAGGTGGCCAATTTTTAAGCGGCACTGCATGCGAAAAGCATTAACGGCCGCTTGTTCCTGGGCTAATTCTGATTCGGCTTCCAGCAGCGCCTGTTGGGCACGCTGCCAGTCCAATTCCATCTGGGTGCGGTGTTCACTGCTGGTAGGGACCTTCTCGATGGCGTGTCCAGTCATGGCGGCCAAGTATAGGGTAAGACGGCCGTTTCGTCATCTTACGGGTGACGCCGCAGAGCCTTGGGCCAGTTCAAGAGCTTCAGGGCGGCGCGCACGTCAATGGCGTGTTCCCGTTCATGCCCTGGCCAGGCCAGCATCCACACATACCCTGGCAGCTGGCCGCCCCAGGGCGGCCTGAAAACGCATTGCAGGGCTTCCTCTGGCATCACATCCAGCAGTGCCAGCAGCGTGCTCCGTGTGGATTCAAAGTCAGCCCATACCTCGTCCCAGGGTTGGCCCTGGCGCTTGGCCGCGTTGGCGTTATTAAACTGGTCAAAGTCTGGCAGTTCGTAATCAAATGCCGGCGTTTGTCCGGCGGCAAGCTGGTGCATGCCGTCCAGGGCTACCTTTTCCCAATCGGTGAGATGCCCCACCAGGTCTTTCATGGTCCATACACCGCAGACCGGGCGGGTAAGCCATTCGGCCTGCGGCAGTAAGCCCAGCAGGGAAGTGAATTCGTGGCGGGTGGCGTGCAGCAGGGCGCGCAAAATGTATTTTGGCCCAACCTGCCGCTGTT
Source organism: Ardenticatenaceae bacterium (assembly GCA_011525915.1). Taxonomy (GTDB): domain Bacteria; phylum Chloroflexota; class Anaerolineae; order Promineifilales; family Promineifilaceae; genus CAADGU01. Next base: position 50,241 of record WYBM01000033.1, read on the forward strand.
GAGCCAGGGGCAGGCCGGCGCGCCAGGCAGCCAGGTGTTGGGCATGTTCCTTGTCATGCCTGTAGCGCCAGTTCGCCCACACACGCATGCTGGTGTGCTGCCCCCAAGGCATGGTGAGGTTTTGGTGTAAATCGCTATCAGAGACACGTTGAAGGAGCGCTTGAAAGCCACTGCGTTCTTTTAGAAAGATGGCCAGAGCCTGTTCGGGTGGTATCTCTTTGATCTGGGCCAGCAGTGCGGCGTTGTAATTGGCCAGGCCAGTTTCGTCACCAAGTGGTTGAATGTCTGCGACACGGCCGTCTATGACCTTCTGTATTTTTTCGGTATGGACGGCGTCATAATGAGCGATGTGAATAAGCAGGTTCCTGGCCGACCAGCCAGGGATAACGTCGCTGGTGGTTAATGTTTCTTCGTTGAGGCTGCGTAACTGCCATAAGACGCCGGCGCGCTCGGCGCGCAGACGGGCCAGGTAGTGTGCTCGCCAGGTCGCCAGGATCTCGTGGATGTGGGCGATATGTTCTTGTTCGTGTTCCAGCAGGCGGCGCAGTAGTTTGCGTGCGGACCATGCTTCTTGGGGATAGCGGGTGCCAAAGGTGGGGGACATGACGGTAGACAGCTGCTCGTCAGAAAGCTGGCGTATGTGGGTGACGGCCGTGTCTCTGGTTTGGGCCAGGAAGGTCATCGGCGGGGCCGGTTGTGGTTTGGGCAGCTCGTCACATAGGCGGGTGGTGAACCACCATTCTGCGCCGCCAATATGACGCAGAATGTCATGGATGCTCATGCTGCCGGTGTAGGGCTTCCACCTGCGCATAGTCACTGTGAGTGACCGTACCAGGCGCTGTAGTTCGGCCCGGTTGTGGGCAGCCTGGGCCAGGTATCTTTCTACTTCATTACGGGCAATGGGCTGGCGTTCGGGTGTAAAGATAACCCGTGGGCCGGTCAGGCACTCGGCCACGGAGAGGGTGATCGTTTCTTCTGGGAAACGCGTTTCTTCTGTGAAACGCGTTTCTTTTGAGAAACGGGTTTGAAGGATGCCAGATACGGCCGTGGTGGCCGCCTCTACCGTATCGCCTACGGCAAAACAGCCAGGCACAGCCAGTACATGGGCCGTCGCCTGCCCTCTTTCTCCAATTTCGACAAAGGCTTCATAATTTGTCATACTCTTCTCCAAATAAAAGCGTGCACACCTTGTACACATTTACCATGACGATTGTTGAGTTTGGTTACAATCAACCGCAATAGATAGAAGTTGCGTGGTCTACAAGATTAAGATGCGGCCAACCCTGGCTGCATTTAATGCATGGGAGAAATGATGTCACATATTGTAGGAATTTCAGAAATTGTACTTTGGACGGCCGATAAAGAAAAATCGCTGCACTTTTACCGGGATTTGCTGGGCCTGGCGGTGATTTCACCGCCAACGCTGCCCAATGTCTTCTTGAAAGCCGGCGAGGGGCAGGCGGGCGTGCCGCAGATGATTGTGCTGGTGCCTAAACCGGCAGAGATTCAAGCGAAATCGTCCGGCTACCAGTTACATCACCTGGCGTTTGAACTGCCGCCGCAGGCATTTGATGCCCAACAAGCGGCGTTGACGGCCGCCGGCTACCAGCCGCGCAGCGGTAAACACCCGGTGTTGGCCAGCCGCACGATGTATGTCGATGACCCGGATGGGAATGAAGTGGAGTTTATTTGCACGACCGCCGAAGGGTAAGGAGCAGCTAAAGTCTGGCTACTGACTGCCGGTTACTGACCGGGACACTCGCCAAAGGTGGAAGCACTCGTCGTCGAAACCTTTAAGCATTTCGTCGAAGGCTTCGACGACGAGCCTTTCATGGGAGTCCCGTAGGAGCTCGCAGATTTCAGGGTCTTCGTAGACGGTGCTGGAAAGGATCAGGTCATCACCGCGGGCGAACTTTTCCAGACGGGAAGCGACGTTGACAGTGGTGCCAAAATAATCGAGCCGTTCGTTGAGGGTAACGGCGATGGAGGGGCCGGTGTGGATGGCGGCTTTTAGTCGCAACGGCCGTGTCCCTGGCGGGGCGTTCTGTAAAGTCTCTTGGGCCTTTATCATGGCCCGTAAGGCAGAAACCGGGCGGCGGAACACAGCCATGACGGCGTCGCCGATTGTTTTGACGATCGCCCCTGCTTCTTCGTCAATGACCGCACGCAGCACGTCAAAATGGTTCATAACCAGGCCAAAGGCCGGGGCATCACCAATTTCGCGGTACATGCGGGTGGAATCTACCAGGTCGGTAAATAGGATGGTCAGGCTGCCAACGCCAATCTGCTCACCGGGGCGCAGCGCTTCTTGGGCAAACAGGTCACGGAATCGCTGTAAAGCGATAACTTCAGCAGCGGTGGTGGCCTGGTCACTCCAGGCCATGCGCTCTAGGATAAAAAGCTGTTCGTCTGGGGTGTTGTTTTGCAGCCGCAAGCGTGGCGCCGGTGACAGCGGTACTTCTTCCACATGCCAGCCGTCTTCGGTAATCGCAAGATGATAGTCATCACGGCCGTCATCCTCTTCAGTCACCCGAAAATGCTGGCTGCCGGCCAGGCTCATGCTCCGCAGGCGGTAACGGCCCGGCTCCAGCGTGGGCATGATCAGGCGCTGGTGCTGTGCGGGCAGTAGTTGTTGGGCGACGATGTGGGGTGTCACTTCCGGCCCAGCCACACAGTAATCCAGCCGGGGGACATCACGGATGGCCGGGTTGGGCGTAAAGGTTAGTTCTACCGAATTTTCAAAGTTGGCATTAAAATCTATATTGCAGGTGGTGCAGTGGGCCTGGGTATGGACTTCAGATAGTTGTGAGGAAACACGGTCTTCTGCGCCCCGGCACAGGGGGCAAAGCACTTCCCATTGAAAATCTAGCAGGCCAATGCGTGTGGCTCGTAGGAAGAGGTCCAGCACCTCTTTACGGCTGGCGCCCCATACATCAGCCAGGGCATACGGCCGTAGGCGGGACAGTGTCAGATCATCGGCCGCACGTACCAGGTTAACCAACTGGGCTACTAAGTCGGTATTGATCCCCAGGGCGGTTAGTTGTGCTTGTAACTGGCTTAAACGAGCATCACCCCCGGCAGCCAGATGTATGTGGGCCGGAATGTCTACGGCCGTGGGACTCATGGCCAGCCGGTCATAAGCGCGCACAGCTTTATCAAAACGACGCCAGGCAATCTGCCCCAGAAAAACAGCGCCGGCTGCCCATCCCAATACGTTGCGTGGTTCAAGCCAGGCCTGGTAAACCAGGTGTGTGCCCCCCTCTGGCTGTGGTTCAAACTCTGCCAACACTCGAAAAGTGGCGACAAACCTGTTCTGGAAGCGTCGCAGGACACCATAACGAAAGGGGAATACCCACTCAAAAGGCTCTTCTTCATAGTCCAGATGATAAAAAGAAACGGGCAAACGGTAACGCAGGCGGCGACGGGCGTTGCCTGGCATCTGCCCGAAAAGCCGGTCTATGGCTTCCACAGGGAACAGCCCGGTATCATGGTTGACGCGGTTGGTGTTGGCAAAAAAGGGCCACATGGTCTGTGGGCTGGATTGCAGTTGCCATTCCCAACGGTAGTGTAGTTCTTTTTTAACCATAGTTACTTAAACCCAAGAGGATTTTGCATAAGCTATTATAATGAGCTAGAACCGTTATGCATGTGAATTTTGCATGTAGATGTGATGAGGTATAGGATCTTTTACCTCTGTTCATATGATTGATAGGATCGATTAAAGGAGGCGTCTGGTTTATGAGGTGTTATGTGAGTTTGATGGGATTACTGCTTTTTCTCAGCGCCTGTACGACCGTAACCCGTGAAAACAACCAGCCATTTTTAATTGTGGTGACCACTGAAGGAACAAACAACCAGGTGACGACTGCCCAGGTAGAAGAAACGGCCGTGTTTAACGTTCACAGTGAAACCGGCATTGGTGGCGCCCAAATCCAATTGCAGTCAGGCGAATGGCGGCCCACCATGCTTTTGCGCTTTCACCTGTCTGGGCTGGAAGAAATGAAACTGACGTACGGTGATGCCATCATTACTTTAAGCGTTTCCAGCCTGGGCGGCAACGAAGTACGGCAAAGTGTCACTCGTGAGGGTAACACCGAAACCTTGACCGCCGACAGCCCTTATTGGCTGGACGTAGCTGTGAAGGCTGAAGATGGCTCTGCGGGCACAATTCCGTTAGAAAAGGGCACGATTGATGTGACGATGCCCCCACATTTCTATGAAACCCATGAGCCAGCGTTTACCATCAACTGGATCGATTTTTATAGATAAGGGCGCATTCATCTTTGAGGCGTACCGGGTTACCCTGGTGGTTAGCCGGTAAAAGATTGTTTTATCACTCGTCACACGTATAATTCCACCACTTCCTGGCATGATGCTTATAGGCTGCCGGACCCCTGCTGGTGGCCACGACGGTAACCATTTTGAATTGGCTAGAGACTGCCACACCGTCAACTTTGCAAAAGTACACTTGCGGTTTCTGGAAAAACCATCAGAAACAGTTGATTTTGTGTTGCGTACGGCCGTTGCCCATGGGCAACGGCCGTTTGTATTTTACCAACCGGAGGAAAAGAGAATGAAACGTTATAGGTTTACCTTGCTTGTGCTCATGTTATTACTCTTCATGGTGGCTTGTGGGGGCGCCACCCAGCCAACAGACAGCAGGCAGGAAACGGCCGATACCGGTGCCGCTGCCGGCAGCGAAGAAACCTCCCCGGCTGCGCCATCTGTGGTTCGTATTGGTTGGGGGGGCAGCCCGGACAGCCTGAACCCGGGCCTGGGCGTCTTAAGCGAGGCTTACACCCTCTACGAACTTGTCTATGACACCATGTACCAGTTACAGCCGGATGGCAGTTACACGCTGGAACTGGCAGAAAGTGTGGACGTGTCTGATGATGGTACGGTGTACACGTTTACCCTGCGTGAGGGCATCACCTTCCATGACGGCCAGCCTCTTACGGCCTCTGACGTGGTCTTTACGTACAACCTTTATGCTGCGCAGGAAGATTTCCCTTTCCTGCCCGTCTATACTGACTATTTTGAGAGCGTAGAAGCGCCTGATGATAAGACGGTAAGACTCACACTCACTGAAGCTATTCCCAATATTGAAAGCCAGCTCGTTTTTCTTTATGTGCTGCCGGAACACATCTGGTCACAGGTAGAGAACCCGGCGGAGTTTGAAAATACGGCCATGATCGGCACGGGGCCCTTCAAAATGAAGGAGTACCGCCAAAACGAGTTTGTCAATCTGGAAGCCGTCAAAGACCATTATTTGCAAGGGCCAAAAGTTGATGGTGCGGTTTTCCAGACCTTTGACAACCAGGATGCCCTGGTGCAGGCTCTGAAAACGGGGCAGGTGGATATGATTACAGAGATGCCAAACACGGCCGTGGCCAGCCTGCGTAATGATAGCAACATTCAGGTTGTTACCGGTCCCCCGCTGGCCCCCAGTGTCTCTGACATCATCCTTAACGTCACGGAACCCGAAAATTGCCCGCCCGACGATGGCGTCTGCACCGGCCACCCCGCTTTGCTGGACCGCAACGTGCGCCTGGCCCTGGCCCACGCCACCGACAAGCAAAATATTATCGATGTGGTGCTGCTGGGGCTGGGTTCGCCTGGCCTGACACTGATCCCAGACAGCCTGGGCGTCTTCTACAATGACCAGATTCAAGATTACGCCTTTGATGTGGCCAAAGCCAACCAGATTTTGGACGATGCCGGTTACGTGGATACGGATAACGACGGTGTGCGGGAAACACCAGACGGCCAGCCGCTGATCTTCCGCCTGAACTGGCCGTCCGACAGCACCAACGCGCCGCGCACAGCCGAATTGTTATCTGGCACTTGGGGGCAAATTGGCGTACGCACGGAACAACAGGCCTTGGACCCAGACGCCCTCACCTCCATTTGCTGCCCCGCCTTTGATTTTGACATTATTCTGTGGGGTTGGGGGTCAGACCCTGACCCGAACTTCCTGCTCAGTGTTATGACTACCGCTGAAATCACTACCGGCACCAGCGAAACGGGTTATGCCAACCCCGACTATGACGCCCTCTATGCGCAGCAGGCCACGGAACTGGATAAAGACAAACGTATTGAGATGGTCCACCAGATGCAGGCGATCGTGCATCACGATCTGCCCTATATCATCCCCTATTATGACCAGGCCGTACAGGCCTTCCGCACAGATCGTTTCCAGGGCTGGCTCACCGACGCGGGTAAGGTAGCGCTGGAAGACGCCAGTTCACTGCTGATCATCGAGCCCGTGAAATAGTTATCAGTGTTCAGTAGGTCAGTATTCAGACTGTTCGGTTTCTGATTACTGACCACTGACCACTGATTATTGGCCACGCACCTATGAAAAAGAGCCGCACCATCTTACGCAAAGTGGTCTGGGCGCTGGTGACCATTTTATTTGTTATCACCCTCAACTTTTTCCTGTTTCGTGTGCTGCCTGGAGACCCGGCGCGTGCCGGGCTGCGCGACCCACGCCTGACGCAAGAGGCGGTGGAAGCGATTCGGGTGCGTTTTGGCCTGGACAAGCCGGTTATCAATTGCTTTCAATCGCTTAACCCAGTGACCTTTGGCGACTGTCTGGTCAACCCACTGGACACGCAGTTTTTTATTTACGTGGGCAACCTGCTGCAGGGAGAGTTGGGCATCAGCTACCATACCAACCGCCCGGTGGCCGACATGCTTACAGAGATGTTGTGGAATACACTGCTGCTCATTGGCCTGGGGCAAATTCTGGCGATCATCCTGGGAATGGCGTTGGGGATTGTAGCTGCCTGGAAGGCGCGCACGAGCATTGATTATGCCTCGCTGCTTTTTAGCCTGACAGCCTGGAGTTTACCCACCTTTTGGTTGGGCATCATCTTGCTCTTTGTGGGCAGCAGCCAGTGGGGGCTGCCCATCGGCGGGCGCATAACGCCCGGCCTGGTTTATGGTAGTTTATGGGAACAGTGGCTGGATGTGGGGCGGCATCTCATATTGCCCACACTCACCTACACCATTGTTTTCCTGGGCGAGTATATGCTTATCATGCGCAGCACGTTGTTAGATGTGTTGTCTGAAGATTACATCCTGACGGCCAAGGCCAAAGGCATCAGCACTTTTCAGATTTTGAAAGACCACGCCTTGCGTAACGCCATGCTGCCCATGGTAACGATCATTGCCCTAAACCTGGGATTTACCGTGACCGGGGCCATCCAGATTGAGTCGGTTTTTTCCTGGCCGGGGCTGGGTGGGGCCATATTCACGGCCGTAGGCCGCCGTGATTACCCCGTTCTGCAAGGCGCTTTCCTGCTCATTGCCATCAGTGTCATCTTTGCCAACCTGATGGCCGATTTGCTCTATTCCTATCTTGATCCTAGAGTGGAGGATAGTTAATGACGGCGGGCAGATTCTAAACAACTGCCCGCCGTGATCTAAAAGCCAATATGAGTGCATCACCTCCTCCCGTCCGTGGTTTTTGGCGTACCTTCCGCCGCAACAAAATGGGCATGGTCGGTGTCATCATGCTCTTTCTGGCCATCTTCGTGGCGGTCCTGGCCCCGATGTTAGCGCCTTATGATCCCTATGCGCCGACACGGGTGACGATTGATGACATTTATGCTGCTCCCGGCCCCGCCCACCTTCTGGGCACAGATGATGCCGGTAAAGATGTGTTGTCCAACTTTATCTATGGGGCACGTGTGTCCCTCATTGTGGGCTTTTTTGCCTCTTTTATTGCTATTTTTATTGGCGGCACCATTGGCATTTTAGCCGGGTTTTATGGTGGCAAGTTGGAAAATGCCCTCATGCGCTTTACTGACATTATGCTGGTGATTCCTGATTTTCCGCTCATTGTGCTGCTGGTAGCGCTGACAAAGCCCAGCCTAGTCAACATCATCCTGGTCATTGGTTTGCTAGGTTGGACGGGGTCGGCGCGGCTGGTACGCTCACAGACGCTGTCTGTGAAGCAGCGTAAGTTTGTGCTGCGGGCGCGGGCTATTGGTGCCAGCAATGCCCACATCATCCGGCAGCATATCTTTCCACTGGTGCTGCCGTTGATTGTGGTCAATACCGTGCTGGTCATCTCTCTGGCCATCCTCAACGAGAGCGTCCTCAGCTTTTTAGGGCTGTCTGACCCTACCAAGATCAGTTGGGGTCAAATGCTCAACTTTGCCTTTACCCGCGGGGCTATGAGTGCCGGTGCCTGGTGGGCGCTGGTGATGCCAGGCCTGGGCATTGTGTGGCTGGTGTTAGGCTGCACACTGTTAGGTCAGGGGCTGGAACAGGTGCTTAATCCGCGCCTGGAAACGCATCACCTTTCGGTGGGTTCGAAGATGGTGGCCCGCATGATGGGCATAAAAGAAGGCACTCAAGAGGGTGAAGCGAAACCTGCAGCCGGAGATTAGAGAGTGATCACTCTCTAATCGCCTATGGATAGGCACATGGCGTTACCAGATATAACTGCTCCTATACCGTTAGAAAAAGCCCCCCTGTTGTTGGAGGTATCTCACCTGTCTACCGACTTCTTGAACGAACATGCCCCGCCGGCCCACGCGCTGGTAGATGTGAGCTTCAGGCTGCGTGAAGGCGAGGTGTTGGGGCTGGTGGGCGAAAGCGGCTGCGGCAAGACGACGTTGATGCTGAGCTTGATGCGCTTGCTGCCAGCCAACGGCCGTATCACATCTGGCTATGTTGGCTTTATGGGCACAGACTTGCTGGGCCTTAGCGAAAAAGAGATGGCCGACGTGCGCTGGAAAAACATAGCGATGATCTTCCAGGGGGCGATGAACGCCCTTAACCCCGTAAAACGGGTGGGCGAACAGATTGCCGAAGCCATTGTGCAGCACAATTACATTACCGATAAGCAGGTGATCAACGGCCGTGTGGCCGAACTGCTTGACCTGGTAGGTATTGGCCCCGAACGAAAAGACCAATACCCACACCAATACTCCGGTGGCATGCGCCAGCGAGCGATGATCGCCATGGCCCTGGCCTGCAACCCCCAAGTTGTGATTGCTGATGAGCCGACGACGGCCCTGGATGTGATGGTGCAAGCACAAATCTTGGAACTACTAGATAAACTCCGCCAGAAATTGGGGCTGTCCATTCTTTTTGTCACCCATGATTTGGGTGTGGTGGCTGAGATGTGTGACACGGTACTGGTAATGTATGGCGGCGTTACGGCCGAATACGCCAGTGTCGATGCCATCTACAACCATCCTCAGCACCCGTACACACAGGAACTACTGCGGGCGTTCCCTGACCTGACAAAACCCACCGAACGGCTGGCCAGCATTCCCGGCTACCCACCGCGGCTGAATGCACTGCCGCCCGGCTGCCGTTTTGCCCCCCGCTGCCCGGCTGCCTTTGACCGCTGCCACCAGGAACAGCCCGCACTGCATGAGGTGAAAACCGGGCATTGGGCAAGCTGTCATCTGGTAGAGCAGGGAGATTAACGACCGGCGAAACAAACAGCTTTCATCTTCAACCGCCACACTCAGAGAATCTTATGAACACAGTCATCGAAGTTACAAACTTACGCAAACTCTTCCCCGTCAAAAAGAGCCGCCTGTTTACCCGAGAAGAGAAATTTGTCCATGCCGTGGATGATGTTAGTCTGACGGTAGCGCCGGGTGAAGTGCTGGCCGTTGTTGGGGAAAGCGGCTGTGGCAAATCGACGCTGGCATTAACATTGTTGGGGTTGGAACGGCCGTCGGCTGGCAGCATTCAGATAAGCGGTCAGGAAATCACGACCCTCAGTGGCCGGCAAATGCGTGCCGTGCGCCGGCATATCCAGATGATATTCCAGGACCCCTACGAATCGCTCAACCCCATGATGACCGTGGGTGACATTGTCGCTGAGCCGCTGCACGTGCACGGATTGGCTAAAAACAAACAGGAACGGTGGCAGCGGGTAGTGGCGGCCCTGGAAGACGCCGGCTTAAAACCGGCGGAAAACTTTAGGTACCGGCTGCCACATGAACTGTCGGGTGGGCAGCGGCAGCGGGTGGTCATTGCTGGGGCGCTGGTGCTGGAGCCGCAGCTGCTGATTGCCGACGAACCGGTCTCTATGTTGGATGTAAGCATTCGCGCCGAGATCTTGAATTTACTGCTGGAACTGCGTAACCGGCGCGGCATCTCCATTGTTATGATTACACATGATCTGGGCACTGTCGGTTATATTGCTGACCGCATTGCCGTCATGTACCTGGGCCGCATTGTGGAAATGGGCCCGGCCACGGCGATTTTGCAGAATCCACAACACCCCTACACCAAGGCACTGCTTTCTGTGGTGCCTGTGCCCAACCCCCGCCAGCGGCGGGAGCGCATCATTTTGCAAGGCGAGACCCCCAACCCTATTGACCTGCCGCCCGGCTGCCGCTTCCACCCCCGCTGCCCTGTGGTTCAGCCCCACTGCCGCGAAGTGGATCCACAACTGCGCCCGATACCCGCTGGGCATGAGGTGGCTTGCCTGGAAGTTGAGCCAAAAATTAGATGATGGAGACATCCGATTTCCCCGGGAAATCGGATGTCTGGTAGGTATCAAAACCAGCCTTCGTTTTTGTTACGATGGGTGGCGTGTGGGCGTTGGCCGTGCCTGGCGTCGCCAGCGTACAACGACAATGAACAGGCAGAGTACCGCCAGTGAAAAGGTGAGGAGCGGGAGGCGGGATGGTTGACGTTGGATGTTGTTAGAGGATGTCGCTATCTCATTATCAGGTATTGGGGTGGGGTCGATCTTGACGGTTGTGGTGGCTAATACTTGGGTCAGACCAGGAATATTTGTGTCAACAGCCTGCACCAGATACACGGCCGTGGCCAGATCAGCCGGCAGTGTAAAAACCCGTGTAAAGTCACCATGGCCATCACATAATGCTTCCCCTAAAAGATAGTCACGGCCGTTGGCGGTTAACACCACCTGCACGGGTAAATCTGATAACAAGTTGATGCCCCGGATTTCTAGAGACGCACCTGGGGCTACCTGATACTGCCCCAGCACAACGGCCGGAGGGCCGTCATGGGCCTTGACAGGCAGTGTTACCCAACTCCAAACAGCCATCAGGTAGATAAAACACAACCAGAGGCCCCTTTTCTGATGTTTATGCATAAACGTAGTCGTTATGGTTGAACGGGGTTTACAGGATGATCACGTTTGGCTTTCACCCTGTAAACCCCGTTCAGCATTAGGGTGTCACAACCGGGCAGGCCGTGGCGCCGCTGGTGGTACAATGAATCCGCCCTTGAATGGTGGGGGAAATAGGTGAATTGGCCGTAATGTAATCGGCCACAACCTGGTCCATAATCTCGCGGGTGGTAGCCTGGCTGATCAGCACAGGGTAGCCATCGCCCCCATTGGCCATAAAATCATTCGTGGCCAGGGTATAGTTGCTGGCGCTGGTCAGGTCTACGGCCGGGCCTGTGCAGCTGCCATTGGCAGCTTGCCGTACAGCGCCGGTTACCCGGTTGCCGGCTGCGGCGGCGATATCATAGGTAAAGCAAAGGCCAGAGACTTGGGGGAAACGGCCGTTGACACCGGGCATGGCCGAAACGCCATTTTCCAGGATCGCTTTTAATTGCGCTCCCGTCACCTGAAGGGTCACGACCACATTGCCGAATGGCAAAACGGTTAATACCTGGCCCCTAGAAATAGGATAGGGTGGTGGTGTATACGCCGGGCAAAAGTCGGTGGGGTTGTCCACCGTAGGGCAGGTCAGGTCGGCGCGCAGGCCGCCGGAGTTCGTAACGGCAAAGTCAACGTTATAACGCAGACGCATGGCATCCGTGGTCACATTGCCTACCCGCGACTCACAGGTGCGCCCGGCCGATTGGCCACAGGCGTCAGCACGGGGAATAAACATGTTGGCCTGCCCGATTACCTGGCCCAGAATGGGTCCCAGGGCATCACGGTAAGGTTGCAGCATATCTACAATGGCCTGATCGGGCGTTACCGCACTGGCCAGGGGGGTGACAAACGTTGCCGAGCGGTCTATCAGATGGCCATCGCTGGGGTTCACCGTGAGCAGGGTGCGGGCATACGTGACGCCCCTGCTGCGGTTTTCCACCACCAGGGTGTTATTAATAATCCCGCTATATTGAAAGTCAGTGTGGTCGCCCACAATAAGATGGAAACGGTTAACACTGTTGGCAAAGTCAATCAGCGGGCCGTAGGGCGCCCCTGTGCCCGGATCAAACCCGGTAACGCCCATGTGCGTGATGATGATAAATACACGTGCGCCTTCTTGTTTGGCCGCCAGACGGGCCCGATTGGCGGCTCTTACCGGGTCGGTCACCTGGATGGTGCCAAAACTGCCGGGAAATACCAGGGTAGGCGCCTCTGGATTTGTGAGGCCGATGACGGCAACCTTAACACCACCCACGTCAAAAATCTGGTAGTCGGCAACCCCGCTGAGGTTGGCATCCCGGTTTTGCAGGTTGGCAGATACATAGGGGAAGTCGGCCAGGTCTATCATTTGTTGCAAATGACCAATGCCCCGGTCGAAGTTGTGGTTGCCAAGGGTGTCGGCATCAAACCCCATCAGGTTCATAGCCAGGACAGCCGGTTCTTCATTAAAGAAGCTGGAAAGCGGGGGGGCAGCGCCATAGGCGTCGCCTGCTGTCAACGTGAGTGTGTTGGGGTTCGCGGCCCGCTCGTTTTGAAAGTAGGTGGATAAAACGGCGGCGCCCCCGACACCATTGATAGGGTCCAACTGGGCATGCCAGTCAGAGACGGAGAGGATTTGAATGGTAACGGGTTGATTGCTGCCGGCAGAGGCAGAACTGATAGCGGCTGTAAGCACCAACAATACTATGGCCGCCAGAATGAGAACTTTATTCACTCGCTGCATAACACTTTTCCTCCATAAAAATAATATAAATTTATCATTGACTTGTCTTGAAGCGGTTTTATCTTCCTATGATGTCATCAGTGAGGGCCTGAGACAGCGGCGTGTTATAAAACACGGCCGCTTGGATCACCGTTTTTCACTTTGCTGCTCCAGGTAGCTGTTCCCTCGTTTTTGTTGCGTCCTCCTTCTTACGCTCCTTATGATTGCTCCTGCGCCTCTATTTTCGCCTGAGTTGCTTACACAGAAACTTACCTGATAGGCAGTATCACGGCCGTATTTGGGAAAACAGAAATTAATCAACGGTTAATGGTAGCCGCCGTCATCACCTGCTGCAGCCTATCCAGGGGCAGCGCATGGGCGGTGCGCCCTTTATAACCCGTCATGGTTTCGGCGGCCGTCAGGACATTAAGAATAGCTTCTTCCACCGCCTCTGCCAACGCGCTGAAGAGTGGGTTCATCTTGTGCCCGGGCAGCGTTTGCACCGTTACCGGTTCCTGAGCGTTGGCGGGCAGGTGATTGCCGGTGGCAAAGGCCAGGAAGATGTCTCCGCTGCCATTATGCCCAATGCCGCCAACACGTGAGAAGCCTACCGCCGCCCGCTGTGCCAGCCGCCGACACTGGTGGGGCAGCAGCGGTGCGTCTGTACCCACTACAATGATAATGGAACTGCTGGCCGCCGGTTCGTTATCCCACGGCTGTGGTATATCGGCCAGCAGGCGGCCCACCGGCAGGCCATCGACCCGCAAATCTTCACGGGCGCCGTGGTTAGCCTGTACCAGCACGCCGATGGTGTAACCATCTACTACCCGGGACGCTGTACCAATCCCCCCCTTAAAGTCATGGCAGATCATCCCGGTGCCGCCACCCACGTTACCCTCGGCTACCGGCCCTGGTTTAGCCTCGGCGATGGCCTGGTAAACATGTTCCTTTTTGATGTGAAAGGCGTCCAGGTCATTTAGCCAGCCATCCCATGTTTCCGCTACCACAGCCAGGGCAGACAGATCGGTGAGCCCTTTTTCCTGGCCATAAGCCACCAGTGCTTCATGCACCGTGCCCACATGATGGGTGGTGGTCAGGGCAATAGGGTAACAAAGCAGGCCAGATTCCGCCAGCCAGTGCATGCCGGTCATTTCCCCGCAGCCATTAAAGGCGTGGTAAGCGGCGAAGCAGTTGTCTTGCCAGATGTGCCCGGCGCGGGGCATGATCACGGTAATGCCGGTGCGGGCGATACGCGGCCGGTCGTAGATGAGCGTTTTGTGGCCCACCCAGACGCCCGGTACATCGGTAATAGCATTATGTGGGCCTGTGGGATAGGTGCCAATAGTGATGCCCCAATCGCGCAAACGGGCACGGGTCATAGAAGCCTCCATTTGTCGCCGGTCTGGCGATAGTCATGCATGATTTGTTGCAGGTCATCCAGGGGCAGGGCATAGACGGTACGGCCGTCTTGTCCTACCATCGTCTCGGCCATGCACATGGCATTTAAGATAGCCTCTTCCACGGCTTCGGCAGTGGCATCAAACAACCTGTCCATGTGCGAATGGGGGATCATCTTGATGTGGCGCAGGAAGGTGGTGCCCTGCGCGGGCAGGTGGTTGCTGGTGGAAAAGGCCAGGAAGATGTCACCGCTGCCATTATGCCCGGTGCCGCCCACACGCGCCAGTCCTACGGTGGCCCGCTGGGCCAGGCGCGTGCATTGCACCGGCAGCAGTGGCGCGTCGGTGGCAATAATGATGATGATCGAACCGGTTTGCAGTGGCCGCCGGGCTAGCACCGGGATACGCTCTCCGTTAATAATCTGGCCTACGGGCACGCCATCTACGCGCAGCATGGCCCGCGTGCCATAATTGGCCTGTATCAGCACGCCAACGGTATATTGCCCTTCTTCCAGGGCCACCAGTCGTGACGCTGTGCCTATGCCCCCTTTGAAGTCATGGCAGATCATGCCGGTGCCGCCGCCGACATTGCCTTCAGTGACCGGGCCACTTAGGGCGCTCTCCAGTGCCAGCAGGGCATGGACCTTGTCTACATGGAAGGCGTTGATCTCGTTCAGCCAGCCGTCATAGGTTTCGGCTACCACGGGTAGAAAAAAGCTGCGTGTATATCCGTGGCGTACAGAATATTCTACCAGGGCGTCACGCACAATACCCACCTGATGGGTGTTGGTCAGGCCGATGGGCGAACCTAACATGCCAGACTCGGCCAGCCAGGGTAGGCCGGTCATTTCACCGTTGCCATTAAAGGAGTGGAAACCGGCAAAGGCGTAATCATGCCAGATGTCTTCCCGTGGCAAGACCATGGTGACGCCGGTGCGGGCCAGGCGTGGTTCGTCGTAGATAAGGGTGTGGTGGCCGACGCGCACGTCAGGCACGTCAGTGATGGCATTGTGGGGGCCAGTGGGGTAGGTGCCAATGACAATGCCTAAGTCACGTAAGCGGGCACGATTCATGGGATTCTCCTGTTAGTTTACAGTACAAAGTCACGGCCTGATCTCTTGAAGGGCGGCCATGAAACCGGTACAATTATAGCCACATTGGCTTTTGTGCTTAAAACCCAACCAGCGTGTTTGTTGTGAAGGGAAACAAGAACACTTTGGCGGAGCTAAATCCAATAGAACATATATCTTAAAACCAGTCTGTTTTCATAGGGAGGTAATATGTCTACACGTCATTTTCGTCAGTTTGTGATGTTGTGTTTGTTTGTGGGGGTGGCTACGGCCGTGTTTTTTATAATGCTCAATGGCCAGCCCCGGGCACAAGAGGGTGGGCCGCCACGAACCAGCCTGGAGTTCCCCCCCCACTATCCCCTGGCTGAGCCGTCAGGCCAAATCCCGTTAAACCGTGAAGTGTTAACAGTGCTGCCAGCCACCAAAATGGTATTTCAATCCTACCGGGATGCCAATTGGAATATTTACATAGGGGATGATGATGGCACGAATCAGACTCGGGTTACCAGCCATATCCGCTCTGACATTCATCCTCATCTGAATCGAGGCGCAACGCAGGTAGTATACGCTTCTAAAGCAGATGATCATGATTATGAAGTATACAAAATTAATGTGGATGGCAGTCAAAACACCCCGCTCACCAACAACAGTGCTGACGACGGTAACCCGATGTGGTCGCCAGATGGGTCTAAGATTGTTTTTGAGTCTTATCGGGATGGGCAGGCAGAAATCTATGTAATGAATGCCGATGGCACGAATCAGGTGCGCCTAACCACGCATGGCGACTTTGATGGCATGCCGACGTGGTCGCCAGATGGCAGCAAAATTGCTTTTGTCTCTCGACGTACCGGGTATCGTATCTGGGTGATGAATGCTGATGGCAGTAACCAGGTTCAACTTTCCAACCAGGCTGTGAGCTTACATCCACGCTGGTCACCAGACGGTTCCATGATCGCTTATGATGCCGACGGCGACAATAATGGCTGGCAAGAGGTGTGGCTCATGAATGCTGATGGTAGTGATCAGCATTATGAGTATAGTGAGTATAACGGTACAGATACATGGGTGGGAGGCTGGTCACCAGACGGCCGTTACATTACGTTTACAAATATCCACTTTGTTTATTACCAGGGAAACTGGTATTGGGATGCCGCCTACCTGGACGCCTGGAACTATAGCCATAATTCCAGGTTTCGGCTTAGCTACAGCGGCCTGGATTGGTACCCGCATTGGCAAACCAGCGATGGCCAACCCCCGGTATCCCAGGTTCAGTTTTTGGGTTCACCATCCCCAGGCCCCATCCCTGTCTATTGGTCAGGAACGGACACAGGCGGGTCTGGCGGTATCCGTCATTATGATGTCCAGGCCAAAACCGGGGCTAATGGCCCCTGGACAAACTGGCTTATGGGCACAACAGAGACATCGGCACACTATCCTGGCACTGGCGGTAACACCTATTATTTCCGTGTACGCGCTTATGATCTGTACTACAACGTTGAAAGCTGGCCGGATACCCATGATGCCGTGACCACCGTTGAAAACCTGCCCCCACAAAGCTATATGAATGCGCCGCTGCCCTACAGCCGCTACGACGATAATCCATCGCTTACCTGGGGGGGGGATGATTATGGTGGTTCGGGAATAGCTACCTACGATGTCCAATATCGCTTGAACAATGGCACCTGGAATGATTGGCTGGTTAATACAGCAGCTAAAGGGGCCAATTTTGATAATGGTGTTGGCGACAGCGGCGATGTGATCTATTTTCGTGTCAGAGCCATTGACCGTGCCCAAAATCATGAAGAGTGGCCAGGCCCCGGTGGCGAAGTCAGTTCTACATTATATCATTGGGGTATTCAGGGAACAGCCTTTGATAATACAAATACGCCGGTATCTGGCATTTCTGTACTGACGAACCCACCAGCGTCAGGGATGATAGCCGATGATAAAGACGGCCGTTATGGCGCTTACGTGGTAGCCGATACGGCCAATTATAGCGCTGGCTGGAGCAAAAATGAGTACGGCCCCTTGCCAAGCACGCTCTTTGCCGCCGGAATGGATACAAACATGAATGTGTGGCTCCCCCCGGCCCATAATATCGTTTCTAACTGGGACTTTGAAGATGGTCCGGCCCAATCAGGTTGGCAATTAGAGGGCGCAGTACCGCCGATCATTACAGATTTCGTAAAGCATACAGGTCATTACGGGGTCATGTTTGGTGATCGTTCGTTAAGCCTCAGCCCAATGGAAATTATAGGTGATGGCTTTAACCAAAGGATTGTGGTAGATGCTGAAGGTACTATACACATGCTATGGAATCAGGGCACCACAATGTATTATCGTTACCGATTAGCCGGTGGTGACTGGTCACAAATTCAGCTTGTTTCAAACGATCAGTATATTATCGGAGAGTTATTAGCTGATCAATTTGGCAATCTTCACGCATTGGGAGGCCTAGGTGCTGATAATCTTTACTATTATCACTATGATAAAACGACGGGACAGTGGTCTATGACCACGGTTGTCAATGATGATGGCGATTGGGTTTATAATCCACAACTCGCTGTTGATTCTTACGGAAAAGCGCACGTTGTTTGGGATTTTCACATATCCGGTGATTGGTGGGGCCAGGCCGTGTACAGTTATCAATTAAGTGATGGTACATTTTCACCCCCCATCACATTTGAGGATAATTTCGGTAGCGCTGGTGAAGTAAAAATAGCCTTTGACGGGCAAAACCAGGCTCACGTCACCTGGCTTTCAGCAAATATGAACAATGAGTCCAAAATTATGTATGTTTCCGGCCTACACGGAAACTGGCTAGAGCCACAGGATCTGACGGGTGTTCTGAATGGATCTGCTTCCGCTCCCTTACTATCTGTAGCGCCGGGAGGTAGGGTCTATATTTTTTGGACTAAGTATCTCAACGATGAAACCAATGTCTACTACAAGTATCGGGAACCTATCGGTGTCTGGTCTGACGTGTTACCTGGTCCCCAAGTTCAATACTCTAGGATTGTAACGGCCGTAGACGGCGAGGGCAGCCTGCATTTAATGTGGCGAAATGATAACGGTGCAATATTTTATACACAAAAGGGCCCCCACTCTGGATGGTTACCGGTCGAGTCGCTGGCCGATTCAGAAACTATGCCTCAGATGGTAGTAGACAAATTTAATAATGTACATCTTATTTGGGGCGGATATGTTTACGATTCAACCAGTGAGGATATATACCATATGCAGAAGGTAGACGGCGGTACCTGGACAGCACCCGTCAACCTGTCAGCGGGTCAGACAGCTCCAGCGTCCCCACAGATCACTGTTGATGCCGGGGGGGGTGTTCACATTGCCTGGACTTCACAGACCGGCGCGAAACCCTATGAGACAGAAATCCATTATCGTGGACCGCAATACAGCAGTTTAAACATTGATTCAGTCATGAGACAAGAAATAACCGTTCCGCTCACAATAACCACACCGACACTCTCGTTTGTGTCCCGGCTTGGCGGAGTTTTCCCTCAAAACGAAAGCGGCTTTTCCCTCATTATTGATGATGGTTCTACACAAACGGACTTGCAAGTTTTTCATGACAGCAGTCCGGTTTGGAATCATACATGGGCAGATTTAACGCCATGGGTGGGGCAGACTATCAGCGTAACTTTTGCTTTACATCAAGTTGTTGGGGAGCCATTGGCCTGGATGTATCTTGATGAAGTATCGATCGGTTCAGCTCACCCTGATGTCTGGGTAGATGTAAGTAATATCAATGGAGCACCGGGTCAACAGAAGATGCAGCGAATTACTTATGGTAACCGAGGCGGCGCTGTGGCCAATGGCGTGATGATGACGTACACATTACCGGCCGAAATGACCTTTGTATCGGCCAGCATCCCCCCCGTTTCCACCAACCCGCTGGTGTGGCATCTGGATGATTTACCGGCTAAAAGTGACGCCTATACCCTGGAGGTGACGGTGATGATAGCTCCCTCCGCCCCGGGCTTTACTTACCTGACCACCACGGCCGTTATCAACACCGCCGGTATGGAATTGGAGCAGCTTAATAATCAAGCCGAAGGCCAACTGTATACGGCCGCTTTTACTTATCTACCAGTGATTTTCCGATAGTCACTCCTTTGGCTTGCTGGGAAAGGAACGGCCGTCACTCGCCGACGGCCGTCACCCGCTGACGGCCGTTCCGCATTGCCCCCCATCACACAACCCGTTATCATGAGGCAAAAAGGCAAGGAACCCCATGACCACCTTTACCCAATTTTGCGCCCGCGCCAAAATGCGCCATGATTACAGTGACATGATCCAGGTGCGTTACCCTCACCCCAATGGTGAACCTTTTGACGCCTGGGTCAGCGGCGAAGAAGTGATGAGCCGCCTGAAAACCGCCTCCCGTGAACAGTTGATTCACAGCTTCAGCCGTATGCGATGGGGCGAAGCCAAAGCCGCCTTAGAGCGGGAGTGGATGCAGTATAAAGAAAAAAGCTACTGGGATTTTCGCCAGCGCAGCGGTGACGCCTTTGCCCGGCACTTTGGTGGGCACATCTTTGGTGAGACGGCCGCCGATGCCATCCGTGGTGTGAGTGGGGATGATAACCCGCATGATCAGGAGAAACAAAAGTGGCAAAGCCATCTGCAAGACCCGGCTTTCCGGGCGTTTACCCTGGAACTGGCCTGGGTAGACCTGGAAGGGGCGTTCCCGGATGAACCGGCCGACGCCGGGCCGGATGATTGGGTATAGGGGTGAGGGGAGCCTGGCGATGCGCGGCCGGCAAATGGATGGCCCGGCGGCATGGCCCCTACGAGGGGCCCCTACAAAGACGGTAACAGATCTGCGTACCAGAAAGTGGTGTCAAAGGTATCGTTGGCTGCCCCCAGCGTGCGCCGCACTTTTTCCCCCACCTGGCAGCCAATGGGGTGTTGGAAAATGGGGCCGTCGTAGACAAAGGAGTGGTATTCGCCGTTTTCACCGCACACATCGACCCCGGCGGGCAAAGAAGCAAAAAAGGCAGCATCCATCTCCTGGCCTACAAAACGGTCGTCCAGCACTTTCTCATTAACGCAAACGGTCAGTGCCCGAAACCCCTGGTCACAAAACTGCTGCGCCAGTTGGGTGGTGGGAATTTGCCAGAGGGGAAAGATGCCGGTTAACCCCACTTCCGCCAGCCGTTCTTCGCGGTAACGGCGCAAATCATCCAGGAAGATGTCGCCAAAAATAGCGTGGGTGACACCAGCGGCTGCCAGCGGTTCCAGGTAGCGGTGCATAATGGCATCATACTCCGCCATGCTTACCTGCTCTGGGATGGTCACTTTGATCAGCGGCAGGCCAATAGACTGGGCTTGCTGCTCTAGCAGTTCTTCGCGGACACCGTGCATAGAGACACGGCCGTAGGCCTCATTCACCGTTGTCAACAATCCCACCACCGTTAATGCACCGCGCTGTAAAACGGCGTGCAGCGCCAGCGCCGAATCCTTGCCGCCGCTCCAATTCATAAAGGCTTTGGGTGGGGTAGTCATCAGGTAAAGGCTGTCTCCTCTGGCGACATGCTTTTTAGAAACAAGCAGGTGCCGCCAGAGGGCATTTTAGCTTTCTGTTTCTAGGGGCGCAAACGTTTGACCCAGCCGCCGGGAGGTTCCTAACCTCCCGGCGGTTTATGGCTGCTAATGTGTATAGGTAAACGTAGGCGTGTTGTAAGCCGGGCCGTATTTTTCGTAAGTAAACCAGTAGGCGATGACGCTGCCGCTGCTGAGACCACTGACCGTTTGTATCCAACGGCCGTTGCCGGTGTGGGTCATGCGGTAATTTAACTGCCCGCCACCGTTGACCGTGTAATGCACATCTACCCATGATGACTGCACATTGGATTGGAACCAGATTTGTGCCTGGGTGCCGTTAAGACGCGTAACCCCGTGGGTATAGTCGCCAGCGGGCACGGCCGTCCACTCAATCCAGTTTACGTTAAAGCCGCTGCTGTCCATGGCGAGGCGCACGATGTGTGTGCCCGCCGTCAGGCTGATGTTGTTGGCCGTCACCGTTGTCCAGGTTTGCCAACCGCCGGTGGCCGCAAAGCTCATGGCGCCGCTGACATTGACACCGTCTACCTCTACGTGCAGCGTGCCGCCGGTGCTGGCTGAAGCTACCCGGGCCGCCAGGTTATAGGTGCCGGACGAAGCCACATTGACGGTGTATTCCAACCACTCGCCGTTCGCAATCCACCCCACGTTATAGCCGCCCCCTGTGTCCGTGGTACCCTGGATGTCTACCCGGTCATTACGGTAAGCTCCGCCGCTGTTCCCGCTGGTGGTGTCATGGTAGGCAACCCCTTCACCGCCGGTGTCATAATTTTCAGCTTCAATGCGGCCCGGGATAGCCCAGGCTACACCGCCGTAAGGCTGCTGCGCTGCGGTCGTAGGTGAGGGTGTGGCTGTGTTGGTGGGCACGGGCGTATTGGTGGGGGTATTGGTCGGTGTGGGATTGCTGCTGCTGCCATAGACCTGGAATTCCCACAAGGAGTAACCGTAAGGTGTGCCCCGGCTGGTGCCATACATGCGAATATAACGGCCGCTGCCGGAAACAGTCACATCGTCAACCCCGCCATCACCAGCACTGGTGCTGTAGATGGTTGTCCAGCTGCTGGCGTTGTTAGAGGTTTGAATCTGATACGCAGAACCATAAGCCGCTTCCCAGTTTAGTATGACCCGGTTGATATTGTACGTGGCCCCCAGGTCTACGTAAATCCACTGAGGATCGCTAAAGGCGCTGGACCAGCGGGTGCTATTGTTGCCATCCACGGCATTACCGGGTGGGAAGGTGCCGTTTTCATTAGACGAAGAGTAGGCCGGCCGGTTTAAGGCCAGATTGCCCGTTGACGGCGTGGTAGGGGTAGCGGTGGGTGTGTTGGTAGATATGCTGGTAGGCGTGGCTGTTGCCCCAGTGGTAGGCGTGGCTGTTGCTCCCGTGGTGGGTGTGGCCGTGGCCCCGCCACAGCTGGTGGACCCAGGACCATGCCCGATCTGGCGCGGGGCTACGGTGAGGCATTTGCCGTCGGAGAAGTTAACCTGCAGGCTGGTGCTGCCGGGGTTAAAGGCCACGTAGGTGCGAATGCCCGCCTTGTTGAAGACGGCATAGGTGGGCGTGTTGGCGGTCACGGCCGTGTCTACCTGCCCCAGCGCGTTTAAATTGTGCAGCCAATGGTAGGTGTGCGCCTTTGTCTCGCCATCTTCCGGTGTATAGTTGCCGCTGCCAAACTTGCTGATGGCCGCCGCCGGATTGGCCAACGCCTGAAAACTCCAGATAATGTCCCGCCATTCCGTTTCTGTGCCGCCGTTTTGGGCCACCAGGAAGTTATAATTGCGGGTGACGTAATCGGGCCGCCGCCCCAGGTAGAGCGAGCCGCCGGTGATAGGCAGGAAGTTGATACCGTGAATTTCCTCCGGGTTGGCCGTCCACCAGGTAGCGTAAGCCCCGCCGCTGCCCCAGACAATACCCAGGGTCTCGTAATTGTAACCGGCTGGGAAGACAACTTCGTCCACGTCAAACCAATATTGCTCAATAGCCCGCGTCATATTCGTGTGCAGGTAAATGCCCATGTCGCGTACCTGGGTGTTGCCGGTGGCCGCCCCCCACAAAATGACACCGGTGGCAAAGTTCATGGCTTCAGAAGACGATTCTTCATTGTTGCCGGCAGCAAAGAGGGCCGGCCCATTGGCCCAATCATGTCCGGCATAGGCGTCAAAGCTGCGCAAGAAGGGGAACATGGGGTCACTACGGTTCCAGTTGGCCACGTCTTTGATCACCATCTCTACCATGCCTCCCCAATTGCTCTGGGTGGCCCAGGCCGGGTCAAAGGTGGCCACCGTGGCCGCGGCCATCACCCAGTAGCCGTAGTGGAAGTCATGGTCATTCAGCTCGCTGTTGGAGGCAAATGATTCCGGGAAGCCGATGAGGGTGTCCCAGGTAGCGTCGTAGTAAAACAGGCGGCTGCCGCCATCGTCGGCATTGAGCCAATCTTGCAGGGCGGTTTTGAGCGCATTTAAGAAGGCGGTGCGGGCCGTGGTGTGCCCTACCTGGTCGGCGATCCACACCAGCTGCGCCAGCCGCCCGGCATCTTTGCCGCCCCAATAGGTATCCTGAGAGTCAATGTAGGGGCCGTTGACATAGATGTCGTTGACGTAGGTATATAACTGTGACTGATTGTATGTGCCGGCGTGCGGCATCGCCGGCAAGACCCCGTTAAACGCCATATTGGTCGTGAAGCTGTTTCCGGCCAACACTTTCATCTCGCCGCGCGGCGAGCCGTAGGTGTAGCTGGTAAGCCCGGCCGATGTATTCAGCCACTGGTGACGGTAAAGGGCCAGGAGGGGGACGTTGACACGGCCGTTGCCGCTCTCCTTTAATTCTGTCTGCACCGTGTATGTGGTGGCCAGGTTGGCGGTGGCCTGATTGTACTGCCAGCTTACCTGTGTGTTGGTGACGTAAGCGTAAGCGTGCTGACGATAAAACTCCAGTGTGCTGGCCGAATTGTTGGGCAGTATGGCCACAGAGAAATAGTTTTGCCCGTTCAGGGTAGATTGGAACGGATTTGAACCCGTCCAGGTGGCGCTGCTGGGGCCGAAGATAGCATAATAGTGGCCGTTAGCCTGAATGCCTAAAATGCCGCCGCTGTTGTGCCATACCCCCTGGTAACCGGTGGTGACGGAAACCTGGGCGCTGCCACCACTTTTGGTCACGTAGACAAAGGGCAAGCCGTGGCCAAAGGTAGCGTTCATGGTGTTGCTGCCGCTGCTCCAACGGGCGGTGACAGCCCAGTCAGAATAAGCGGCCACCCGTGTGTCTGGCGCATTCAACCCCACCAGGCCAACGCGAATGTCTTCGGGCAGGTAATGGCGGTGGTATTCGTTGTTCAGGGCCAACGCCGTGGGATAGCTAATGCCCAGGCCATTATTGTAGGCGTGCACAGCCAGTGGGTGGGGGAACATATTTTCCGAATATGGATTGTTGGCAAAACGCTGCCAGATGAGCGATGACCACCAATCATTGGTCTGTACCGGGCCACTGAAATCGCCGGTGACTTTGGGTGAGACGGGCACGCCATCACTGTTGGTGGGTCCCGTTTTGCCAGCCGGTAGGGTGGTGGTGTAACTGCCCAATCCTACCGGCGCGGCCTTAAGAGAAAGTACGAGGCTGAAAATGAATACCAATACAATGAAAACAATAAAAGGGTAACGAAAGGGGGTGAGTCTATTCATCATTTGCCTCCATAGTTGGGTTGGTAGGGGCGAGTCAGGAACATAACCTTGCCCTCCGGCCACGGCCGTCTCTTCCAACTGCCTCGCCTCTGCACAATTGATAAAAAAAGCCCCCTTGCCAGGGTGACAAGGGGACTTGGTAAACGTGGGTTATGGTTTGGCAATAACCGGGAAGAAGAGGTAGTAAAACGGCTGCTCTTCCGGCGTGACGGTCAGGATAACGTCCACCATGACCACGGCCGCGGTGGGGTCATTGCTGTGGATGTGCAATGTGGTAGTGTACACGCCGCTGTCCAAGTCGCCGGCATCCAGCCTGAGCGCCAGGTCGGTGCTGCCGGCAGGGGCTGTTGTGCCGCTGATTGGTGCTACGCTCACCCAGGTAACGCCGGTTGGCACCATGACTTGCCAGGTCAGGTCAGCGCCGCCCACATTTTCAATAGTCACTGTTTGTGTCAGGCTGCCGCCCGGTTCCAGCGTCGCCGCCAGCGCGCCTGGGGTGACATTGATGACCGGTACCATGTTTGCCAGGCGCACCTGATCCATGTGGAACGTGCCGCTGCCGCCCGGCACCTGTAGGCCATACCCCCAAACTTCGCCCAACCCCAACCCGTCATTGGGGGCGCCGGGCGGCTGGTTGGGGCTGCGGCTGAAGGCAGTGAAGGGCAGCTGCACCAGGCGCCAGCCAGTAAAGTCATCGACAACATCCGCGGTAAAACGTTCGGCCGTATCCGCGGCCTGGTAGACCCGTACATAATCGATGGTCATCGTTTGTGGGAAGACGGTTGTGTCGTCTGGGTAGCCGGGCCAGGCACCGCCGACCGCCACGTTCATTAGCAGGAAGAAGGGATGGTCGAAGACCCACTCGGTGCCCGGCGGGATGTCATTGACGGTAGCCGTGAAGTAGTTGGTACCGTCAATATACCAGCGAATGATGTCCGGTTCCCACTCGATGGCGAAGAGGTGAAACTCATCAGACAAGTTGCCAGAGGGCAGGGTATAACTGCCGCCGATACCGCAGCAGCCAGAGTACCCAGGGCCGTGAATGGTACCATGGACGGTGGCCGGTTCGCGGCCGATGTTCTCCAGAATGTCTATCTCGCCGGATTGGGGCCAGCCGACTTCGCCGATGTTGTTACCGAGCATCCAGAAGGCGGGCCACAAACCCTGACCATATGGCACCTGGATACGGGCTTCAACACGGCCGTAGGTCATCTCAAACCGCTCAGACGTAATCAGCCGGGCCGAGGTGTATTCACATTGGCCGTAATAACATTCCAGGTTAGAGGTGTTGGTATCTACTTCTTGGGCGGTGATGACCAGGTGGCCCAGGCCGTTGGTGGCGGCGTTGTCCGGGCTGTTGGTGTAATATTCCAGTTCGCCGTTGCCCCAACCAGCAATACCATTGATCATGCCGTCACCAATTTCTGGTTTCCAGACATTGGCATTGGGCGGTGTGCCCGCCGGGGTGTCAAATTCATCGTGCCATACCAATTCCCAATCCTGGGGTGGTGTGTTGCCGGTGGTAATGGCTCGGTTGTCTTGCAGCTCCACCGTGAGCGTCTGCCCGCTGTTGTTACCGTAAAGCCAGAAGGTCAGGCCGTCAAACCCCTGCCAATCTTCACTTTCAGCAAAGGTGCGGCTAAAGAAGGGGGCGCCGCCCGTGGCCCGTGTATCGCTGATATTAACCGTGAGTACATTTTCATAAGGACCCTGCTCTGGTAAGGCCATGCCGGAGCCGGACAGGATTTCCGTGATGCTCAGTGTCACGCCGGCGGCATCATAGAAGCGATGGAAACCTTCAAAGTCGTCGCGCAGTTGGGAATCGGCCGTGTCTGCTTCCTGGATGGTGAGGATGGCCCGGTAAGGGTAGCGGCGGGACGCATTTTCTGGTGAGTCCAGGACGAGGGCGATACGCTGGTTTCCCTTGTATTTTTCGTTGTGCCAGGTATTAAGAACAAAGGCTTGTACTGTCTCACCGGGGGCAAATACCAACACATCGTTGACAGGTTCATAATCATGAATGGGGGAGGCATAGCTTTCGGCGCTGCGGTAGGCCACGGTGATGGGTTCAGTAGAGGTCATGTTAAGGGTGACAGTGATCACGGCCGTGTCCCCTTCAGCCACATTGAAGTTGGCGGCCATGAATGCTACTTGGGGCAGGCCGCTGCCGCCACCTGTATTGCCATAGATAACCACCTGGTCGACATAGTTGGTCTGGGCACCCATGGGCACAGAACCATACGCACCAAAGGCGTAGCCGTGGATTTCAGTGAGGGTAAAACCGTCATTGGGGGCACCGTTGCCGATCTCCTTACGGTTAAAGTCAGTGAAGGGGATGGCGAAGAAGCGCCAGCCGCTGAAATCATCGGGGATGTCCAGGCTGAAGCGTTCGGCGTCGTCGCTGGTGGAGCCGGGGTTGCGGTTGTCCAGGATGTCCATGAAGAGGGTACCGCCGCTGTTGTTGCCATACAGCCAGAAGCAGACACCTTCGTAGGTGCTCCAATCTTGTGTGACCCATTGGGTGACGGTTTGGTCTTCAAAGGCGTGGGTGAAGCCGGCCCATTCGCCGCTGTCCACATCGGTGTCCAGTTGTAAAACGGTGTTGGAGATGCCCAAACCGGGTACCGGCTCTGGCGTGCCGCTGGACACGACGGCCGTCAGGGTGATGGCCGAACTGGCTGCGGGGGCGCTCCAGGTCAGCCAGCCAATCTCGGCGGTGCCGTCCATGCCGGTCACCAGCTCCGTCAGTTCAAAATCATCAATGATGGTGGTGCGTACAATCAACGCCACCTGGTCGACATAGTTGGTCTGGGCGCCCATAGGCACAGAACCATAGGCACCAAAGGCGTAGCCGTGGATTTCAGTGAGGGTAAAACCGTCATTGGGGGCACCGTTGCCGATCTCCTTACGGTTAAAGTCAGTGAAGGGGATGGCAAAGAAGCGCCAGCCGCTGAAATCATCGGGGATGTCTATGCTAAAGCGTTCGGCGTCGTCGCTGGTGGAGCCGGGGTTGCGGTTGTCCAGGATGTCCATGAAGAGGGTGCCGCCGCTGTTGTTGCCATACAGCCAGAAAGCGACGCCTTCATAGGTGCTCCAATCTTGTGTGACCCACTGGGTGACGGTTTGGTCTTCAAAGGCGTGGGTGAAGCCGGCCCATTCGCCGCTGTCTACATCGGTGTCCAGTTGTAAAACGGTGTTGGAGATGCCCAAACCGGGTACCGGCTCTGGTGTGCCGCTGGACATGACGGCCGTCAGGGTGATGGCTGAGCTGGCTGCGGGGGCGCTCCAGGTCAGCCAGCCAATGTCGGCGGTGCCGTCCATGCCGGTCACCAGCTCCGTCAGTTCAAAATCATCGACCACGACCAGCTTGGTATTGCCGGGGGTGGGTTCTTCATCATCTAGAATGGTCAACGTGGCCTGATGGGGGTTGCCCAGCGTGACGCTGACGGGGTCAGAGAGGCTAAGCTGCACGGTGCGCTGGCCATCAACGGTGCCATTGTCCAGGGTGGTGACGCTAAAGGTCTGGACGAGCGTTGTGGGGGGGAAGGTGAGTGTGCCGGTCACGGCCGTGTAATCTACGCCGGCTGCCCCGGTGCCATCGGCGGTGGCATAGGTGACAGTAACGGGCACGGCGCTGGTCATATTAAGGGTGACGGTGATCACGGCCGTACCCCCTTCATCCACCGCATACGCTGTTTCATCAAAGGCCACGGCCAGTTCAATGTTGCCCACATGGCCATAGACACTCAGGCCATCCATAACGATGCTGCTGCTGGCCAGGGGCAGCGGAAAGGCCCAGGCACGCACATCTATCAGGTTCAGGCCATCATCCGGCGCGCCGGGTTCTTGAAAACCGCTGCGGAAGAAGGTGGTAAAGGGCAGGGCGATCAGGCGCCAGCCGGTGAAATCATCCTGGAAAGTGGCGTGGAAACGCTCTACCACCGGGTTGCCCATAGTGCCATCTTGTAGTTCAAAGGTGTAGGTGGCGCCGCTGTTCTGCCCATAAAACCATAGACTAACCCCTTCCAGGGCACTCCAATCATAGGCAGGGTTAAACAGGGCCCCAAAGCCACCCCAGTCAGTGACGTTGTAGGTGCCGGAGAGGATGCCGTTGTCACCTATTTGCCCGGGTAGGGTGTAAGGATGGGTGTCACTGATGGTTACAAAACCGGGAGAAACGGTGGAACCCGGCCCGTTGTATTGGAACCAGTCTGGGGGTGCGCCGCCTTCAAAATCGGCAAAGGGCAGCAAGTTAACCAGAGCCAGGTTATCCAGCCTAAAACTTTCACCGCCTAGGGGCAGTGGAAATACCCAGGCGGCGATAGCGGTGAGCTGAAAGCCGTTGTCCGGTGCGCCAGGGTCTTGAAAACCGCCGCGCACAAACGTGGAAAAGGGCAGGATCACCTGCTGCCAGCCGATGAAATCATCGACAAAAAAGGCTTGAAAGCGCTCGACGACGGGGTCGGCGCCATCCTGAGCTTCTACTGCGTAAGTGAGGCCAGAGTTGCTGCCGTAAAATTCAACGGCCAGCGCTTCATACCCTGACCAATCCTGTGACGGCAGCAGGGCGCCAAAGCCGCCCCAATCGGTGACGTTATAAGACACAGAGAGGACGCCGGTGCCGCTGATGGTGACGAAGCTGGCGGTGAGGGAGGAGCCAGGGCCATTGTATTGGAACCAGTCTGGCGGAGCCCCCCCTTCAAAGTCAGCCAGGACGGCGGTGGGTGCCATAGTCATGGTTTCGGGCACGGCCGTGATGGTTGAAGCTGCCTGGGCCAGGGTGGTAAACAAAAAAATACCTGACAACAGTGAAAGTGTTATCAGGCAGATAATGGTAAAAGTTCTACGCCTATTCATGTTGTAACCTCTTTTTTCTCCGTTGACGATGAGGGTGGTTTTTGCTACCTTCTATGAAACCGCTTTCTTGGTTTGCACCAATTTGATACAGTTCTATGAAACCGGTTTCACGGAATCGTAGCATATGTTTTTACCGATGTCAACGACCAGGACTAACAAACTTTACCGAGATCTGTCAGCTGCGCCAGAACGGATATAATCACAGACGAGGCTAATAATGAGTGAAAAAATGAAGGTGACCATTGGGGATATTGCCGATCGAGCAAATGTTTCAAAAAGCACCGTATCGCGCGTTTTAACCGGCGTGACGCCGGTCACCGAAGAAAAGCGTACGGCCGTGTTGGCTGCTATGGCCGCCCTGGATTACAAACCCAACGTCTTTGCCCAGAGCCTGGCCAGCGGCCAGTCATTTACTATTGGTGTATTGACCCAGAACTTTGGCTCGCCTGTATACGATATTATTTTACGAGGCGTGCTGCTGGGGCTGGAAATGACGCCCTATTCGCCGCTGTTTGCCGACGGCCGTTGGCAGCCGGAAACAGAGCAAAAAGCGATTGAAACCTTTTTAGATCGGCGGGTAGACGGCCTGATCGTTATTGGAGGGTATTGTCCTGAAGAATTTTTAGTAGAAACGGCCCGGCACGTGCCCTTGATGGTGATTGGCCGGGAAGTGGCCGCATTGGAAGCGCATTGTCTTAACGTGGACAATGTGCAGGCAGCCTATGAGGCCACCCGTTACCTGATTGACCTGGGGCATCGGGACATCGCCCACATCACCGGCATTCTGGCACACGAAGACGCCGCCCAACGCCTGGAGGGGTATCAACAGGCGTTGACAGACGCGGGCATTGTGCCCAACCCAGACTTTATCATTGAAGGGACTTTCCGACGGCCGTCTGGGGCCATGGCCGTCGAAATGCTGCTCATGCGCGCCCGGCCGTTTTCGGCCATCTTTTGCGCCAATGATCAGATGGCTTTTGGCGCCCGGCTGGCTTTGTACCGGCGGGGCATCCGTGTGCCCGATGATGTTTCTATCGTCGGTTTTGATGATCAGCCTGATTCGGCCTTTATGACCCCACCACTGACGACCATGCGCCAGCCGGCCGAAGCAATGGGCCAGGCAGCGGCCCTGGCCTTGTGGCAGCTAATACAAGGGCAGGAGACGGCCGTGCCGCCCTTTACGGCCGAACTGATTATCCGCGATTCAGTAGCCCGGCATCATTGAGAGGGTTCGTGCCGTTTTTGCTTTGTGCCGGTAGCCTGGTTTCTGGGGAGTATGATAAAATCGCACCGTTTTCTGGTAGGATAATCATGGTTTAGCCTGCCTGATGTGGTGAAACATTGATGATGATTAAAGCGCTCATTTTTGACTTTGACGGGTTGATTTTAGATACGGAGACGACCGAATACCTTTCCTGGCAAGAGCTGTTTCACTCATTTGACGTCCCTTTTCCCCTGGCAGTATGGCAGCAGCACATTGGCACCACCACCTTTGATCCTGGTGCTTACCTGGAAGCACAGGTGGGGCGCGTGATTGACTGGAACGTTATTGGCCCGCAGCGCCAACGGCGTGACCAGGAACTACTGGCGCAGGAAACGATTTTGCCCGGTGTGGTAGATTATCTGGCGGCGGCCAGGCAGCTTGGCTTACGTGTTGGTCTGGCTTCCAGCTCCCCTCATCATTGGGTAGATGCTCATCTGGAGCGGTTGGGCTTGCGTCAACAGTTTGCCACCGTGGTTTGCCGCGATGACGTGGGAAACCAGCCCAAACCAGACCCGGCCGTATACCGGTTGGCGCTGCAGCAATTAGATGTGGCCCCAGCAGAGGCGTTGGCTTTAGAGGATTCACTAAATGGCGTAGCCGCGGCCAGGGCCGCTGGGGTATGGGTCACGGCCGTGCCCAATAAAATGACAGCCAGTCTTACCTTTGACCAGGCCAATTATCGTATAAATTCTCTGACGGACATGCCTCTGGCCCGGCTCATTCACAAGGTAGTCAACGGCCAGCAGCTTACGGATACGGGATAACAGACATGAGACTCAGCGAACAAGCCCTGAAAGACCAGCTCATCACTTTGGCAGACAATGAGTTTAAGCTGCCAGAAAAGGTAGACCCGTTTCCCCGGGTGTTAGAGATGATGCCGCACATCGGTTCGGTAGATAGTGAACTGCGTGATGACCTGATTTACACTTGCCTGGCTACATGGATGCTGGGTGAAGATGAGTTGTTTACCGAAGATCAGTACAAAACGTTGTTGGCCCTCGCTTTGGATGAAGCTCATCTTTTTTACCGGTTAGGAGAAAAAGAGACAGATTCGGTTTTTACACGCACGTTTTCTATGCTGCTGCTGCCGTTGATATTAATTGCCCACCGGCGACGGCCGTTTCTCAGCCGTGATGAACTGCTCCATGTCAAAGAGCGGGTGTTTACGTACCTGGCCCAGGAACAGGATTTGCGCGGTTACGTGGAAGAAGACGGCAAAGGTTGGGCTCACGCCCTGGCCCATGCCGCCGATGCCCTGGATGACCTGGCGCGTTGTAAAGAGCTGAACGCCGCTGATTTGCGAGACATCCTTGATGCCATTCGTGAAAGGGTGGCCATGCCCCATATGGTTTATAACTTTGAGGAAGACGAACGGCTGGCCATTCCGGTTATTGCCTGCCTGGAACGTAAGTTGTTAAAAGAAGCTGAGGTGAAGGAGTGGCTTAACGGTTTTATTCCCCTGGCCCAAGAAACCGAACCCTTCCCAGCCTGCTACCGGCAGGCGATCAACGTGAAATTCTTTTTGCGCAGTTTGTACTTTCGGGGGCGCAAGGCAGACACGGCCGTGGCTATTGGTGAAACCAGCGCCAAAACGCTCACTGACCTGGTGCACAGCATCCTCAATGAAATCAGCCGCTTTTAAGGTATCATCCATCACGACGGCGATAGTGATTCACCCAATTTTACATTGAGGATGGCCACTTCCAGAATCATTACCCCAGACCCAGAAGTTCAGAAACATTATGGCGTAATTCTGCCGGAATAAATGGTTTGGTCATCACCTTGTCAATGATTGCTTTGCCTCTTGTCAAGGGACGGCCACCTTCAACCAGTGCCGAAAGCACCAACACGTCGGGGTGTTCATCCATGGCATTTAATAGGTCCAGCACTTCCCAGCCGCGAATGTCCGGTAGGCCAATATCCAGAACAACCACATCGGGCTTTATTTCGGGGATAACCCTTAATGCTTCCTGACCAGTACGGGCATGATGGCACTTTACAGGCAACGACCGCAGCGTTGCTTCGATGAGATCGAAGATACCGCCGTCGTCTTCGACGCTTACGACATGATATATCGAACCCATTTTGCCGATTCCCTCCAATAGGGTAAACAAGGACACTAAGTGATATGGCATTGTATCACGAAAGGCAGATTTGCAAACTAGCACAATGCATTAACAAATTATTGAATGCCCAGCACTTCGCTGACAACTCCTGATAATTCTCTGGGCAAGAACGGTTTATTCATGTAGGTAACATTTTGCAGGTGGCCTATCAGACGGTGGGTAGGATTTGTAAAAGCCGTTAAAACGATGATCTCAGGCCTGATAATGCTGAGCTTATCCAGCCCTTGTAATACATCCCACCCATTCATATCCGGCAAGGAAATGTCCAGGATAATGAGGTTGGGTTGATACTCACCAATAAGAACCAGCCCTTCTCGGCCGTTGGTGGCATGGCGCAGTTCAACAGGCAGTTTTCGCAAAGAGGCTTCAATGATGCCATAAATGCCTAAATCATCTTCTACACTAACAACACGGTACAAATCTGTCATGAAACACTTTGCAGATAATTGCCTTGACGAAGCCAACTTGTTGAACGATGGGCTTCAATCCTCTTTATGGTGACAACGCCATTCATTACCTGGACATTGGTTGATTGCCAATAACAACCACGGAATTAGTGTAAGTTTACAATAAATTACATAATGTGGGTACAGTTACTTTTTGCCTAATTGGTCATGAAATTATTCATAAGTGCCGCAGGTTATGGTTTGTTTGGTTACGGTATTTGCACGCTACTTTCACCCGGTTTTTACCGGCGAATTTAAACAGCTGTGTTACCGTAGGGTCCAGGTGATATCTGGGTGATGGCCAACCAATGGGTATTTGCTTATTGTGAGAGAACGGCGAGACGACCATTAACAGACAATTATGAATCAGAAGACGACAACTCCGCTTACTGCTGCAGGGGCATCTAACCTAAAACAAATCCTATCGAGCGAGGGTGACGTCGCCACCCCAATACCCGTTAAGGTTTGTCCCTATTTGGGCAGCCTGGATGATCCTTCTACCGCCCGTTCTTTTGTCACTAACCTGAACTGCTGCCATCATGTACGGCCAGCCACGGCCGTTAAACCAGAGCACCAACATGTATACTGCCTGACCTATCGGCATGTGACCTGCCGCATCTACCAGCATGATCATGAGATCACACTCCCCTCACGCCAGAAACAGCAAGGGCAACAAGTACAGATCGCCCTCCCCGTGTTACTGCTGTGTATGATCTTTATTTTGGCGGCCGTTATTCTGACAAGTGTTACCTGGTAGCAATAGGGGCCACGACAGTCAGCGTAAATCCCGCGCCCGGTGCCGTTGTATAGCGCATTTCTCCACCAAGCAGCTGCATTCGCTCACGGATACCCATCAACCCAAAACTGACGCCAGGTGCTGCCCCAGCAGGGTTCATAGCCGTGCCTATCCCATTATCGGTGATGGTCACAGTTATCTGATCTGGCTGGGTATAGTCCAGCAGTATATCAGCCCGTGAGGCACGGGCATGTTTGCGTATATTGGTCAGCCCTTCCTGAACCACACGGTAAAATGTCAGGCTCGTTTTGGCATCAAGTTCAATGGGGTCGCCCAACACTTTGAGTTCGGTCATGATGCCAGACTGATGTGTTTCCTGTACCAGCTTGTTAATGATTTCCGGCAGTGATTGGTTTTCTAAGGGGGACTCACGCAAGGCGCTAATGGAGTGGCGGATGGCGGTCAGCCCTTCCTGGGTGAGTTTTTGGGCCTTGTTCAGGGCATCCGCTGCTTTGTCTGGGTTTTCCGGCATGATAGCCCGTGCTGCCTCAATCTGCACATGGACAACCGTCAGGTAATGGCCCACATTGTCATGAATTTCGCGGGCCAGGCGGTTACGTTCTTTGATGGTGGCCAATTCTTCCACCTGAGCGGCATATTCAGCCAGGCGTACATTCGCGTTGTGGAGTTCTGTGGCCAGACCTTGGATACGGTACCGGGTAATGGATTCGCGAATGGCGATGTAGGTAAACAGCACCGTAAAGAGCATTGCTGCCCCAATTTGCAGCAAGATCTGGACAGCGTCAATGACCGATACCTCTTGCAAAAAAACAATATACACGGTGGCCAGTAAGGCAGCACAGACCACAGCCGTGCCCCAACGCGGCAGCGCTAAACTTTGGGCCCCTATGGGTAAAATCAAGAGCCAGACATTGTTATCCAGGTCGCCAATGACCCAGAAGAGGTTAGAAATGACGATGAGCTGCCCCACAAAGTAAGCTGGCATCAACCACGGCCGTGACGGACTCTGCTCTTCGCACCACATCATGCCAGCTGTGCCTATAAAGACATAAAGAAGCCCCAGCCCCAACAAAAAGGCCATACGCCACAGAGACATCTGGTAGAAGTCAGCGTCTAACAACAGGGGCATATAGGCTACCAACGTCAGCGATACAACAACCACATTCACCGTGCGATTGGTAAACCGCTCGTGCTGCTGGGCTTCCTTTAAAGCCTGTTGCTGGCTGTAGGTAGTTAATTGTTTTTGAGTATCCATTTACCTGATTACAAAGATCAGCGTGCCGCGGGAAACCGTTTCGTTGCTGTGGATGCCCATCACCACATGGGTGATTGGGTTGCTGCCTGCTGCCAGATACGGCAGCCAGGCTGCCAGTTGGGTTCCATCTATAAATAAGAAAGGCAAGGCGTTTGCCGGCAGGACCGCCCAGGCTCCCTGGTAAAGCGGTTTGTCGGCCAGAGATGTGACCGATTGGACCACGGCCGTCAGCCCGGCGCGCTCTGTGCCCACCAGTAAAAAATTTTCATGCACCATATAAGCCGCCAGGGGGGGGCCGGCGGCAGTGGTGATCTCATAAACGTCCCCCTCTTTGGTGGCGGTGGCGCCCAAGGGCGTCAATCCGGCTGCCAGGGCATCGGCCTGAGCGGTCAGTGCTGCCGGGTCAGGGTGGGCGGCCAACGCCACAGCGCTCAGGCCAGGGTCGATGGCTCCCTCGGGGGTCGGAACTAAGGCCACCGCATAGGCGCCATCCAGCCTGGCCAGCAGCTCTGTCTCCGGGTTAAAGCCAAACAGCCTGGCAAAGAGGGCCATCGCTTCATCCACGTCTGCCGCACTGTAACCCAGGCCGGCCAGCGACCCCTTCAGTAGCTGCCAGACAAGGTCCAGCCGCTGCCCGGTCAGGTACACGGTCGTCGCCCCTGGCAGCACAGCATCTGTTGGCGTTTCGGCCGTTTGTGCCTGCCGCAGGGCCTGATGTGTGGCTGACAGTTCATCATGCAGCCCTACCATATCTACCTGGATGCCGTCAGCCGTGGCATACGCGGCCAGCCCTACGGCCGTGTATGCTGGCAATAGCCCTCGTGCCGCCTGGACATAGCCTGATGACGTGGCAGGCACGGCCGTTTCCAAAAAGACATCCAGATCAGTCCCGTTTAAATACAGCGTGGCTGCCCGGTTGTCAGGAAGTTGCGCCAATGTCTGTTGGTACCGTTTGGAATCGGCCAGGCTCAACCCCTGCTGGGCGGCAGCGGCCGCCGCCAGTGTCGCTGGGTCAGAAGCAATGACCACCAGGTCGCCTACACGGTCCGCTGTCGGTTGATGGGCAAACAGCCCCTGAACGTCACTCCCCGTCGCCACCTTGCTGATAAAGTGCGCCGCCTGGTCATCATCACGAACGGTAGCCGCCAGCAGCCAATGTGCCAGGCCATCTTCGCCCGGCGGCAGCAGCCCCAGCCCGGCGTTTAATCCTATCCAGGGGCGTACATCTTCGCTGACGGTCAGGCCCAGCAATGTGTGCAAAGCGGGATCAAACAGGTTGAAGACTGTGGAGGGATCATTGCTGTTGAAGGGGATATCTACGGCCGTATAGGTGTCGGCAAAAGAAGCAGCCACCTGGCGGCTGGGGGCGTTTTGCAGGTTGAGTAGGTTAATTTCGGCAAATACGGCCGTGCCTTCAGGCATGACGTGGGCAATGGCTTCATCATCTGCCCCCAACAGGCGCGGCAGCATCCGGGCCCCGGCGGCCAGAGCCAGAACCAGGATGATCAAACCTACAAGTAGAGCCAGTGGTTTTTTTATCATAGATGCGGCCGATTTTAACACACCCCTGGCTTCCAGCGCGAAAATGCCTCACCAGGTGATGGGAGCAACCGCCGGCGTGTCAACGCCCTGGATCAACAAAACATGAAAAAATTGGCGTAATCGGAACGAAATCATTATACTGCTAATGTTTGCGCAAATGATTTAAACTTGCGCCTTTATCCAACTACAGAACATCATCGGGCTGAGAGTACAACTTGGCTCAACGAAGTCAAGGAGTATTTTCAGTGGATTTTACCCAATTTTCTCTTGATCCGCGGATTAACGCGGCTATAAAATCAGTCAACTACACCACACCAACCCCCATCCAACAGCAGGCGATTCCGCAGATATTGGCCGGGCATGATGTCCTGGGTCTGGCGCAGACTGGCACCGGCAAAACAGCAGCATTCTTGTTGCCCATTTTGCAGCAGCTTACCAAAGGACCCCTGCGGCAGGTACGGGCGCTTATTCTGGCGCCTACCCGTGAGCTGGCCGAACAAATTTACCAATCGAGCATTGACCTTGGCCGAAACACCAAAATTCGCAGTGTCGCCATTTACGGTGGTGTAGGCAAAAAGGCTCAGGTAGATGCCTTACAGCGTGGTGTAGAGATTGTTATTGCCTGCCCTGGCCGTCTGTTGGACCTGTTGGGTGAGGGTCACATGGATTTGTCTCATTTAGAGGTATTGGTTCTGGATGAAGCAGACCGCATGTGTGACATGGGCTTTTTGCCAGACATTCGCCGTATTCTCAAACACCTGCCCGTGCGTCGCCAGACCCTCTTTTTCTCAGCCACCATGCCTGAGGATATTCGCAAGCTGGCAGACAGCATCTTGCGTGACCCGGTGACGGTGCAAATTGGCATCATCGCCCCCGCTAAGACCGTATCACATGCCCTGTTTCCTGTGCCTGATGGCTTAAAGAAGCAGCTGTTGATGAACATGTTGTCGCAGCTAAGCGCCGGGCGCATTCTTATCTTCACCCGTACCAAACACCGCGCTCGTGGTCTGGCGCGTGACCTGGCAAAACACAATTATCGTGTGGCTGCCTTGCAAGGGAATATGTCTCAGAACCAGCGAGAAAAGTCGATCAACGGTTTTCGTGACGGTAAGTATGACATTCTCATTGCCACCGATATTGCCGCCCGGGGCATTGACGTGGCTGAAATTTCGCACGTCATCAATTTTGACATGCCGGATACAGTGGATGCTTATACCCATCGCATTGGCCGCACAGGCCGGGCCCACCAGGAAGGCGAGGCGTTTACCTTTGCCGTAGCCGATGATTATGACATGGTGAGCAAAATAGAGAAGACTTTGGGCACACCGGTTGAACGACGCCGATTGCCTGATTTTGATTATGGTGGTTTTGTGCCCGAAAGCCAGTTTCCGCAGCGCCGTGGGAATCAGTCACGGCCGTTGCCTGCACACCCCCGCCAAAAAAGAAAGACAACCCAGGCGCACCCCCAGGCGCGCCCGCAGCGACGCAAACAATTTTCATCGTCCAATTGAGGAAGTGACTGATCATGTTAGCCACCAGTAATCTTACCCTTAGTTATGGGTCACGCGTCCTTTTTAAGGACGTTAACCTCAAATTCTTGCCGGGCAACTGTTATGGCCTGATTGGCGCTAACGGCGCAGGCAAGTCTACTTTTCTGAAAATTGTCGCTGGGGACATTGAAGCCACCAGTGGTGAGGTGATTACCGATCCTCAAGAGCGGATTGCCATTTTGCAACAAGACCAGTTTGCGTTTGATGCCTACACCGTTTTAGAAACGGTGATCCTGGGGCACAAAAAGCTGTATGATATTCGGCAAGAGCGAGACATGCTGTATGCCAAGCCTGACTTTTCTGATGCCGATGGCGTGCGGGCGGCTGACCTGGAAGCTGAGTTTGCAGACTTAAACGGGTATGATGCCGAAGCCGAAGCAGCTACCCTGCTTAAGGGGCTGGGCATTGGCGAAGAGATGCTGGATCGCCAGATGAAGGAGTTGGAAGGAGCACAAAAGGTGCGAGTGCTGTTGGCCCAGGCCATGTTTGGCAACCCGGACGTTTTGCTGCTGGATGAGCCAACCAACCAGCTTGATTTAAAAACCATTCGCTGGCTGGAAGATTTTCTGATGCGCTTTAGCAACACACTCATTGTTGTTTCCCATGACCGGCATTTCCTGAACAACGTATGCACTCATATTGCCGATATTGACTTTAGCCAGATCAGGCTCTATGTGGGTAACTATGAATTCTGGTATGAAGCCAGCCAGTTGGCCATGCAGCAGCAAAAGAATGAGAGCAAAAAGCGAGAAGACAAAATCAAAGAGCTGGAAGCGTTTGTGCGCCGCTTTAGTGCCAACGTGGCCAAGGCGCGGCAAGCCACTTCCCGTAAAAAGCTGATCGATAAGCTGACGGTAGACGAACTGCCCACCAGTTCGCGCCGTTTCCCGTATGTGGGTTTTGAACCCGAACGGCCGTGTGGCAAAGTGATCTTGCGTGTGGAAAACCTGGGCAAAACGGTGGACGGTGCGCCTGTTCTAAGTGGCTTTACCCTGCACGTTAACCAGGGAGACAAGATCGCCTTCATCGGCGAGCATGACCTGGTGAAGACCACCCTGTTTGACATACTGGCTGGGGAACTGGCACCAGACGACGGCCACTATGAATGGGGGACTACCATCACCATGTCTTATTTCCCCAAAGAGAACAGCGCCTACTTTGACGTTGACCTGAACCTGGTGGATTGGCTGCGCCAATATTCGCCTACGGAAGATGGTGAAACGTTTATGCGGGGCTTCTTGGGGCGCATGCTTTTTTCTGGTGAAGAGGCGCTTAAATCTGCACGGGTGTTATCTGGTGGGGAAAAGGTGCGCTGTATGTTAGCCCGCATGATGTTAAGCGGCGCTAATGTGCTGATGCTGGATGAACCCACCAATCACCTGGACCTGGAAGCTATTACGGCGCTGAACAAAGGGTTGATCAAGTTCCCGGAAGTGGTATTGTTTGCTTCCCATGATTATGAATTTGTGAACACCATTGCCAACCGTATTGTCGAAATCACGCCCGGTGGTGTGATCGACCGCATGATGACTTTTGAAGAATACCTGGATGATGCGTCTGTCAACCAGATGCGCCGTGATTATTACCACGGAGAACATGCCTTAATGCTGTAAGAAAATGGTGACCATTGCCTGGGGCTTATGCGGTAATGTGGCACATGTACCCCACAGTTCATAAGCTTATCTACTGTCATGTTGCCTATGCCTGAGATTCAGTTATTTGCCATTGAAGAGGCCGGACTACGGCCGTTGCCCGTATCACCCCATGCTACCAGTTTCGACGATCTTTATGACGGACTGGCGCTGGGCGTCTACTCGGCCCTGCGTACCTTTGACCACCACAAATTTCTTTACCTGACCCATCACATCGCCCGCACGGTTAATTCTATGCGTGTCATAGGGTGGGATTATGACCTGGATGTGGCCCGGCTGCGGCGGGCGCTGCACACTGTCTGCACCGCTTACCCCTTTCCTGATGCCCGTGTGCGCTTTGATGTGTTGGCTACGCCGCCCACGCACCTGGGCACGACCAGCCGCGAGCTCATTGGTCTGATACCCTTCCACCCGGTGCCGCCGGCATTGTACCAAACGGGAGTAAAGGTAGCGTTTGCGCCAGATTTACACCGGGCACGGCCGTTGGCCAAAACAGGGGACTTTGCCCAGGCCAGACGGCCGTATCGCAGTTCATCAACCGCTTACGAATACCTGCTGCTGGACGACGCCGGGCATATTTTGGAAGGCACCGGAACCAATTTTTTTGGCGTACATGAAGGTGTCTTACGCACGGCCGGCAGCGGCGTGTTGGAAGGTGTCACCCGCACCATTATCTTGGACCAGGCGGCAAAACTGGGGATCCCCGTAAGCCTGGATGCCGTTCACCTGGACGAAATCCCCCATCTTCAAGAGGCGGCGCTCAGTGGTTCCTCGCGGGCTATCATACCGGTGGTGCAAATTGGCGCAATGATGGTGGGGGACGGCCGTCCTGGCCCTGTTTGCCAGCGCCTCTTAACGGCATATAATTCCTTCGTCTCTCAGGCAATTAAAACAGCAGTAGAATGATTGTGTCAGGCGTACACGGCAGCTATGATACAATAACCAGATCACAACATTATGACTGAACAACTGGCTCCTCTTGAACAACTGGCATTAACCCTTTTTGATGTGGGCGCCGTGCAGCTTGGTAAGTTTAAGCTGCACAGCGGCCGTACGTCCCGCATTTACCTGGATTTACGTGTACTGGTTTCCTTTCCCCATGCCTTGCGCCTGGCTACCGCCGCTTACCGTTATGTTTTGGAGCGTCTGGCGTTTGACGTATTAGCCGCACCGCCGCTGGCCGGCCTGCCCTTTGGCACGGCGCTGTGCCTGGACATGGAAATTCCCCTTATTTACCCACGAAAGACGGCCAAAAGCTACGGCACAGGCAAAGAGATCGAGGGCGCCTGGGAAGTGGGGCAAACGGCCGTGGTCATTGATGATGTCATTACTTCTGGCGACAGCATCATGCAGGCCATTGTCGCCCTTAAAGCTGCTGGCTTGCAGGTAAAAGACGCTGTTGTCCTCATTGACCGCGAGCAGGGTGGTATTCAGATGATGCAAGAACATGGTTACAATGTCTACGCAGCCATGACGCTTGACGAGCTTCTGATGTTCTTGGAAAAACATGAGCGTATCACCGACAAACAGCGGAGCAAAGTGCTAAAATCGCTGAGATAACCCTAAAATGAATCGTAAAACGTAAAACGCCAGGTACGCTTCGTTTTATGTTTTATGTTTTAGGAGAGAGCAAACCAATGGCGGAAAGAACACAGGCTGGCGCGCACAACGTATTGCGCTATGAACGAAATCCCCTGGACGTTATCTTCGCTCCCAAAACCATAGCCGTTATTGGCGCCACCGAGCGGGAGGGCAGTGTTGGCCGTACCATTCTGTGGAACCTGATGAGCAACGCTTTTGGCGGCACCATCTTCCCGGTGACACCTACCCGCAGCAGTGTCATGGGCATCAAGGCATACCCCTCAGTGACGGCCGTACCAGAACCGGTAGATTTAGCCATTATTGTCACCCCGGCCCGCACTGTGCCCGGCATTGTGCGTGAATGTGTGGAAGTGGGTGTGCGCGGCGCTATCATCATTTCGGCCGGGTTTAAGGAAATTGGGCCAGAAGGGGCTGCTTTAGAGCAGGAAATTCTGGCTGAAGCCCGCCGGGGTCATATGCGTATCATCGGTCCCAACTGCCTGGGTGTAATGAACACGGTCAGTGGTTTAAATGCCACTTTTGCCAGCACCATAGCCCGCCCTGGCTCCGTAGGCTTTATCAGCCAGAGCGGCGCCTTGCTGACGGCCATCCTGGATTGGAGCTTCCGCGAAAACGTCGGATTCAGCGCTTTTGTTTCCATTGGTTCCATGTTGGATGTAGACTGGGGTGACCTGATTCATTACCTGGGTGATGACCCCCGCACCAAGAGCATTGTCATGTACATGGAGTCGATCGGTAACGCTCGCTCCTTCCTCTCGGCGGCGCGGGAAGTGGCCTTGACAAAACCCATTATCGTCATCAAGCCGGGGCGAACGGCGGCGGCGGCGCAGGCGGCTGCTTCCCATACCGGTGCCTTGACCGGCAGTGATGAAGTACTGGCGGCTGCCTTTCGGCGTTCCGGCGTGCTGCGTGTGGATCGCATTGATGATCTGTTTAACATGGCTGAGGTGCTGGCCAAACAACCCCGGCCGCGTGGGCCACGCCTGACCATTGTCACCAACGCTGGCGGCCCCGGTGTGTTGGCCACCGATGCCCTGATCGGCAGCGGCGGTGAATTGACGGCACTTTCTGTAGAGACAATAACGGAACTGGACAAGATTCTGCCGGCGCATTGGAGCCACAATAACCCGGTGGATATTTTAGGGGATGCCGATGCCGAGCGATATTCCCAGGCCATTCAGGTGGCAGCCAATGATCCCCACAGTGATGGGCTGCTGGTGATCTTGACACCGCAGGCGATGACGGCGCCCACGCAGACAGCGCAATTGCTGCAAAAGCAATACGGCCGTCCTGCGGGTTACCTGTATGGCAAGCCCATCCTTGCCAGTTGGATGGGTGGAGCAGACGTGACCGCCGGTAAAGATATTCTTAATCAGGCCAACATCCCAACCTTTGATTTTCCAGACACGGCCGCCCGTACCTTTTTCTACATGTGGCGCTACCAGCGGCGGCTGCAAAGCCTGTATGAAACACCCCATGCCCCAGCCCAGACGCCAGAAAGCACAGCCCGCCACGACGAAATCAGCCAGATGTTGGATGCCGTGCGCCAGACGGGCCGCACCATTCTCACGGAATATGAATCCAAACAAGTGCTAGCTGCTTATGATATTCCCACCGTTGATACCCGCCTGGCGCACAGCGCAGAGGAAGCCGTGGCTGCCGCCGCTGCCATTGGTTACCCGGTGGTGGTGAAGCTTAATTCTGAAACCATTACGCACAAGACAGATGTGGGCGGTGTACGGTTGGATCTGGCTACGGCCGATGAAGTGCGCCATGCCTACCGCACCATGGAAAAATTAGTTTCCGCCCAATACAGTCCGGCTGACTTTTTGGGTGTCACAGTGCAGCCCATGTTGAACTTAAAAAACGGCTATGAACTGATTATTGGCAGCAGCCCAGACCCCCAGTTTGGGCCGGTGCTGTTGTTCGGCTCTGGCGGCACACTGGTGGAGGTGTTCAAAGACCGGGCGCTGGGGCTGCCGCCGCTGACCACCACGTTAGCCCGCCGCATGATGGAACGTACTAAAATTCACCAGGCTTTACAGGGTGTGCGTGGTCGTGCGCCGGTTGACCAGGCTGCCCTGGAAGAGCTGCTGGTACATTTTGGCAATCTGGTGGTGGAACAGCGCTGGATTAAGGAGATTGACATTAATCCCCTGTTTGCCTCCGCTGATGATCTGATCGCGCTGGATGCGCGGGTGGTATTGTACACGCCAGAGGTCACCCTAGAACAATTACCGCGGCTGGCCATACGGCCGTATCCCACCCAATATGTGCAGCCTTATACCACCACCCAGGGCGACCACCTTACTATTCGCCCCATCCGCGCCGAGGATGAACCAAAGGTGGTAGAGCTCCACCAAACGTTGTCTGAAAAAAGCGTGTACATGCGTTATTTCCGCGCTTTCCAGTACGATCAGCGAGTGGAACATGAACGGCTTATTCGTATATGCCACGTGGATTATGACCGGGAAGTCGTGCTGGTGGCCGAGAAACATGACACCGAAAGTGACAAGCAGCATATTTTAGGCATTGGCCGCCTGACTCGGGCCCGAAATGAGGATACAGCGGAGTTTGCCCTACTCATTAGCGATGCCTACCAGGGGCATGGGTTGGGTACAGAACTGCTGCGCCGCCTGCTGGCCTACGGCCGTGAAGAAGGCATTACCCGTGTTGAAGCTTA
Organism: Ardenticatenaceae bacterium; assembly: GCA_011525915.1. GTDB lineage: Bacteria > Chloroflexota > Anaerolineae > Promineifilales > Promineifilaceae > CAADGU01. The sequence continues at coordinate 94,518 of WYBM01000033.1, forward strand.
TATCCTGGCCGAAAATCGGGGCATGCTGCATGTGTGTAAAAAGCTTGGCTTCTCATTCCAACGTCAAGCAGAAGTGATCAAAGCCACCATCGATTTGTAAGAAATACCCGCCTGTCATCCCCCAATTTTTCACCTTATTTTCTCGGCTTTTATGCTGCCTTTATTCCCTTTGCAAGCGTAACCATTTATAATCATTTCTCAGGTGGAGTTTTGAGCCAGAAGTTTGCTGCCCTACCTGTGTAACCGTACAGTCTAAAATTAGATTGGCAGATCATTGCCAGGAGAAAAAATGCGTACCTTACTTTGTTGCGTAACGTATAAATTAACCCGTTGGTGGCGGCTTGGTTTTGTGATGCTGCTTCCTGCAGCATTGGTTTTGTGGCTTTTTACGTTTGTTTTGCTTGTACCCACGGCTCATGCCGCCACGTTTAATGTCAACAGTTTTTTAGATGCCAACGATGCCAATCCTGGCAACGGCATCTGTGATGATGGCAGCGGTAACTGCACCTTACGCGCCGCCCTCAGTGAAGCCAATGCCCTGACCGGGGCTGACGTTATTATCTTGCCGGCAGGCGTTTACACGCTTACTTTGAGCGGGACGAACGAAAATAATAATGCCACCGGTGATCTAGATGTTGATAGAGGATCTGTCACCATTCAAGGGGCGGGCGCAGAGAGCACCATTATTCAGGCGGGGAATACCATGACCAATGGCATTGACCGCGTTTTTCATTTACTGGACATTTTTGTGATCCTGAGGTTGGAAGGGGTAACCGTGCGTCACGGCCGTGCGCCTGCGGGCAGCAGTGGCGGCGGTATTTACGTGGCCGATGCCTCATTAACATTGGTCAACAGCATTGTTGAAGCTAATCGTGCTGGTGATGGCGGTGCCGGGGGCGGCAGTGGTGGTCATGGCGGGGGAATTTATGCCCTTAACGGCCTTGTCACCGTGGAAAATAGTTATATCCTGGACAATATCGCCGGCGATGGCGCGGACAACAGCTCTGGCAGTGGTAACGCCGGAGATGGGGGCGAAGGCGGCGGCATCTACAGTAATGGGACGATCGTTTCTTTAACACATAGCCATGTTGAAGGCAATAACGCCGGGCATGGGGGTGATGGCAGTAGTGGCAGCAATGCCGGAAATGGGGGCGATGGTGGGGCACTGCATATTAGCGGTGGGTCATTAACCATTTATGACAGTACCATTAGCCAAAATGTGGCCGGCGACAGCGGGGTGGCTACCGGCGGCGGCCTCAACGCTTTTGGCGGTGATGGCGGTGGCCTGTTGTTGCGTAGTAACACGGTCATCAGCAACAGTACCATTAGCAGCAACACCGTGGGTTTTGGTTCTATTACCACCCCCATAGGTGGCGGTGTCCTTGTTAATAACCCGGCGACTGTGGTGGATGTTGTGAATAGTACGCTGTCTGCCAATTACGGCGGCCGGCGTGGTGGTGGCGTCTATAATTTTAATGGCACAACCCGGCTTAAAAATGTGACCATGAGCGGGAATGTGGTGACATTGAGTGGGGCCGCTGTTTACGTAAATGCCGGCACGGTGGATATCCAGAATGCCATCATTACGAACAACACACTCAGCGATTGTTTTAAGACGGCCAGCAGCACCATCAGCGGCAGCAATAACCTCATAGACGACCACAACACCGGTGGGGCGTGTGACCCCATTAGCACGGCCGCAGTGACAAACTTTGATACCACACTGGCCGATAATGGCGGGCCAACGTTGACACATGCGCTGCTGCCCGGCAGCAATGCCCGCAATAGTGGCGCGAATAATTGCCCTGATCATAATGGCAGCCCTTTAACCATAGATCAGCGGGGCATTGCCCGGCCGCAAAGTGTGGCTTGTGACATTGGCGCGTTTGAGCTGGTGAACCAGGGGCCAACGGCCGTGCCCAATAACTATGGGACCAATGAAGATACCTCATTGACCGTGGCCGCCCCTGGCGTTCTAGGTAATGATATTGAGCCGGAAGGGGATGCCATGACGGCCACCCTCAACAGCGGGCCGGCCAACGGCGTGCTGGTTTTGCAGGCCAATGGGGCGTTTGTGTATACACCTACGCAAAATTTTGCCGGCGTTGACCAGTTTGAGTACGCTGTCAGTGATGGCTTTCTTATGGACACGGCCGTGGTTACACTGACAGTGAATGCCGTCAACGACCCACCGTCTGTGTTGGCTGACAGTGACACGACCAATGAAGATATGGCTGTCACCACCCATGTGCTGGCCAATGACAGTGACCTGGACGGCAGCCTGGACCCTGGCAGTGTGAATATCGTCACGCCGCCAACCAACGGTACAACTGGCGTAAATCTGACCAGTGGGGCCGTGACGTATACGCCCACGCAAGATTTTAATGGCCTGGATACCTACGTTTATGAAGTGTGTGATGATGGTACCCCACTGCCTGCTTTGTGTGACACGGCCGTGGTCACCATCACGGTTGACGCAGTCAATGATCCCCCGATTGCCGTGGCCGACATAGAGGCCACGGTTGAAGACATGGCCGTGGTTACAGATATCTTAGCCAATGATAGTGACAGCGACGGCAGTCTGGTTCCGGGCAGTGTTTCTATTGTGAGCGGACCCGGGAACGGCACGGCCGTGGTTAACCTGACGACCGGGATGGTAACATACACCCCCACGCTTAACTTTAATGGCCTGGACACGTACGTTTACCAAGTGTGTGATGATGGCACCCCCTTACCAGCAGCCTGTGCCACGGCTATCGTAACCGTGACGATTGATGCCGTCAATGACGCACCCATCCTTATGGCTGATGCAGACGTGACCGATGAAGACACCGCCGTAACAACCGATGTGCTGGCCAATGATACAGATGTAGACGGAAATCTGGATTTGACAAGTATGGCCATCCTCACTGCTCCGGTGAATGGTGTGGCCACTATTAACTTGACCACTGGCGCCGTGACCTATACGCCTACGCTTGAATTCAGCGGTTCAGACAGCTACGTCTACCAGATTTGTGACGATGGCACACCGCTGCCGTCCCTATGTGGCTCGGCTGCGGTTACCATCACCGTAAACGCTGTCAATGATCCCCCCAATGCCGTGGATGATGCAGATGTGACTGATGAGGACACGGCCGTGACCACCAACGTGTTGGTTAATGATAGTGATATAGACGGCGCCCTTGATCCGGCCAGCGTGACCATCACCAATGGGCCAGGCAACGGTGTGACGGCCGTCAATCTGACCACCGGGGCCGTGACTTATACCCCCACGCTTAACTTTAATGGCCAGGATGTCTACATCTACGAAGTGTGTGACAATGGCTTTCCCTTGCCGCCCGCCTGTGCCACGGCCACTGTGACCATCACCGTAAACGCCGTCAATGACCCGCCGCTGGTGATGAATGACACGGCCGTTACCGAGGTGGACGAGTCCGTAATGGTTGACGTGCTGGCCAATGACAGTGACCCAGATGGCAACCTGGTTCCCGGCAGTGTAAGCGTCATCAGCCCGCCTGCCAATGGCACCGCCACGGTCATTCTGGCTACGGGGCAGGTTGTTTATACACCAACGCAGGCCTTTATGGGTACAGATACATTGACATACCAGGTCTGTGACGATGGGTCGCCACTGCCCTCATTATGTGGCTCCGCCGTGGTGACCATAACTGTACTGCTGTTTAATCAGCCGCCTGTGGTAGATGCCGGCAGCAACCAGCAGGTTGATGAAGGCGACCTGGTTTCCTTCTCCGGCACCTACACTGATACGGGTAATGTGACCATTCACTGGGACTTTGGTGATGGCAGCCAGGCCACTGGCACGTTGACCCCTACACATACCTACAGCGACAATGGTGTCTTTGTGGTCACCCTTACTATTACGGATGATGTAGGGGCGTCTGGCAGTAGTGCCCTCACCGTTACCGTGAGTAATGTGGCGCCCTCCGTGGCTGCCGGGCCAGACATGACTGTGGCCCTGGGGGTCATGGTAAATTTCAGCGGCAGCTTTACAGACCCGGGCACAGGTGATACCCATACCTTCGCATGGGACTTTGATGATGGTGGCACGGCTGCTGGCACACTGACGCCAGCGCACACTTTTACGGCCCCCGGTATTTACACCGTCACCCTGACAATCACCGATGATGATGGCGGTGTCGGCTACGGCACACTCACGGTCACCGTACTGGCGGACCAATGGTTTATCTACTTGCCGACCATCTTGCGCCCCGCCGGGTAGCATAAGGAAGGGTTAGTTGAGTATTGACTCAACTAACCCTTTTCTCTTGGCGCTTTTTTGTTTTTTCTGTAAAGTCAGGCCGGTATGTCTAAGCGGCTTTATGACCTTTTTAGCCCGGCATTTAAGCGCCACCCCTTTGCCACCTTTGCCCGTATGCGGCAGGATGACCCTATATATGCCCACGTTTCACCGGGGGGGGCAACCACCTGGTATGTCACCCGTTATGAAGATGTGTTGGCCGTGCTGCGGGACAATGACCACTTTGTGAAGGACGTGCGGAATACGCTGCCGGAGGGGGTACGGCCGTTGCTCCCTAAACAACCCACCACCCATGAATTGATCAACCAGAACATGCTCTTCTCTGACCCACCAGACCACACCCGGCTGCGGGCTCTGGTAAACCAGGCCTTTACGCCGCGCCGTGTAGAGCAGATGGCCCATCGTGTACAACAGATGGCCGATGAATTGCTCCACAGCATGGCGGCACAGGGTAGGGCAGATTTGATTGCCGATTATGCCTTGCCTTTACCGGTTATGGTGATCTGTGAAATGCTGGGCATCCCGGCCGCTGACCAGGCACAGGTGGCTGACTGGTCACAAGCCATCATTGCGCCGGGCAGCCGCGGGTTAAGCAACCAGGCCCGTAAGCAAAAGATGCGGGCGTTGGTAGATTACCTGCAACAGTTGTTTGCCCACCGCCGCCAACATCCTCAAGATGACCTGGTGACGGCCCTGGTGCAGGCAGAAATGGGTGTTGGCATGGCCGCGACGGGTGACAAATTGACAGAGGCCGAACTTTCCAGCATGGTGGCGCTGCTGCTGGTGACCGGCCACGAAACTACGGTAAACCTGATCGGCAATGGTGCATTAGCCCTGTGGCAGCATCCAGTGCAGTTACAAATGCTTAAAGATAGGCCGGCGTTGTGGACCACGGCCGTGGAAGAACTGCTCCGTTACGATGGCCCTGTAGAAACATCGACCACACGCTGGCTGCGGGCCGATTATGAATTTAAAGGCCGCCAGATGCGGCGCGGTGACGTGATGCGTGTCTCCCTGGCCTCTGCTAACCGGGACACGGCTCAATTTACGCACCCAGACCAGTTAGACATCACCCGCCGTGACAACAAACATCTGGCGTTTGGGCATGGCATTCACTACTGTCTGGGGGCGCCATTGGCCCGGTTGGAAGGGCATATTGCCCTCAATACGTTATTTGGCCATTTTCCCCATTGGCACCTGGTCCATCCGCCAGCGGAACTTCACTGGCGGTCAGGCGTCCTGTTTCGTGGTCTGGAAACCCTGCCCATAAAAACCTGATAAACATAGAAGCCGGGCAAGATCACCTTGCCCGGCTTGTTGTGTACGTTAGAGCTGTGCTGTGTTCCTCACTCTGAGCCGCAAGGGGCAGTGCCGAGGAACTGGACAGAGATACGGTCCTGGCCGGGGAGGTCATAGGCCAGAAGGCGAACAGTAGCAAAGGCCGAGACACGGTAAAGGGTGTTGGCGCCGCTGCCCTGAACACTATCCCACACTGGCACCACAATCTCCTCACCGATCAAGGCATCCAGCGCCTGGCGCACCTTCTGGGCATTGGAGACCCCCGGCTTGCCGTTAACCCAATCACCAAAGGAGACTAGATGGTCACTGGGGTCATAGGGATTGACATAGGTGTGGCTGTTGCCTGGCGGGGTGAGGCTGGCTACCAGGGTAGGCACGCCGTTGTCTCCTGTCCAGGTGAGCCAGCCGAAGTTGCCCGGCTGGCTGCCGTTTAAGATATTGGGCAGGGTGTCGCCTGGCTGAGCGCCAGCCAGGGTGTCTGTGTGCAAAGCGATGGGGTACAGGGAACACCCGGCGGCCACGGGCAGCACATCTACCATCACCGTGGCCGTATCACTGCCGCCGTGGCCGTCACTGATGGTATAGGTGAAAGTGTCCGGGCCATCAAAGCTGGCATTGGGGGTGTAGGTGACGGTGTTGTCCGGATTGATGACCACCACACCGTGGGCCGGTTGCGTGATGCTGACCACGCTTAAGGTGTTATTGTCCACATCACTGTCATTGGCCAGCACGGGGATGGTCACGGCCGTGTCCCGGTTGGTGACGGCCGTGTCATCCACTGCCTGCGGCGGGTCATTGACGTTCTTGAGCAGCAGGGTGACCATGGCCGAGTCGCTGCCGCCGCGGCCGTCACTGACGGTGTAGGTGAAGGCATCCAGGCCGCGATAATTGGCATGGGGCGTGTACGTGAGGGTGCTGTCTGGGTTGATGACGACGGTGCCGTGCGCCGGGGCGGTGACGGCGCTGACGGTCAGGGGGTCGCCATCGGGGTCGCTGTCATTGGCCAGCACATTGAAGGTCACCACTACATCCTCGTCGCTGATAACCGTATCATCCTCCGCCAGCGGGTTGTGGTTGCTGCCCACCACCGTGATGATTACCAGGGCACTGTCCGTGCCCCCATTCCCGTCGCTGACGCTGTAACTGAAGCTGTCTTCACCTATGAAACCGGGATCAGGCGTATAAGTGACCGTGTTGTCCGGGTGAATGACGGCCGTGCCCTGGGTGGGGGTTGTGACAGCCGTGACCGTAAGTGGGTCACCATCCACATCATTGTCATTGGCCAGCACGGGGATGGTCACGGCCGTGTCCACATCGGTGCTGGCGGCGTCGTCGGCTGCCACCGGGGTGTCATTCACCGGGGTAACGGTAATGGTGACGGCCGCGGTAGACATGGCATTATGGCCGTCGCTGATGGTATAGCTAAAACTATCTTCGCCGTAGAAATTTGCCACCGGGGAGTAGGTAAGACTGTTGTCCGGGTTGATGGCCACCGTGCCGGACAGCGGCGCCGTCACGGAGGTGATGGTGAGCAGGTCACCATCCACGTCGCTGTCATTGACCAGCACATTTACCGTCACGGCCGTATCCTCGGCGGTGGTGGCAGTATCATCGACAGCCAGCGGCGGGTCATTGACCGGGTTAACGGCCACCGTCACCAGGGCTGTGTCTGTACCTCCGTTTCCATCGCTGACGGTGTAGCTGAAGCTGTCGGCGCCGTGGCTGTTGGCGTTGGGGGTGTAGGTGATGGTGTGGTCTGCATGAAGGACGGCCGTGCCCTGGGTAGGGGCTGTAACCGCCGTGACGGTGAGGGCATTGCCGTCCACGTCACTGTCATTGGCCAGCACGGCGATGGTCACGGCCGTGTCCTCGTTGGTGGTGGCAGTATCATCGACAGCCAGCGGCGGGTCATTGACCGGATGGATGGTCACCGTTACCGTCGCCGAAGCTGTCCCCCCCTGGCCATCACTGACGGTGTAGCTGAAGGTGTCGCTGCCAAAGACGTGAGCATGGGGCGTGTAGGTGACGGTGCCACTGCTGTTGAGTACGGCCGTGCCCTGGGTGGGGGTGCTCACGGCGGTGACGGTGAGGGCATCGCCGTCCACATCGCTGTCGTTGGCCAGTACGTCTACTATCACGGCCGTGTCTTCGTTGGTGGCGGTGGTGTCGTCTATGGCCAGAGGTAGGTCGTTGATAGGGGTGACGGTGATGGTGACCATGGCCGTATCGCTGCCCCCCTGACCATCACTGACGGTGTAGCTGAAGCTGTCAGGGCCAACATAGTGGGCGTCAGGGATATAGGTAAGGGTATTGTTCGGGTTGAGGACGGCCATCCCGTGGGCCGGCTGGGTGAAACTACTCACACTCAGGGTATCCCCATCAATGTCACCGTCATTAGCCAGCACGTCGATGGTCACGGCCGTGTCCTCGGGGGTGGTTGCCACGTCATCGACCGCCACCGGGTTGTCGTTTTCGGCTGACACTGTCACCGTGACAGTGGCGGTGTCACTGCCCCCCTGGCCATCGCTGACGGTATAGGTGAAGGTGTCCTGGCCGTTAAAGCTCTCTGCCGGCGTGTAGGTGATGGTGTTGTCCGGGTTGACGGCGGCCAGGCCATTGGCCGGGGGCGTGATGTTGCTCACGGTCAGGGGGTCGCCGTCCACATCACTGTCATTGGCCAGTACGTCGATGGTCACGGCCGTATCCTCAGGCGTAGCACTGGCGTCGGCGGCAGCCACAGGCGGGTCATTGACGGCGGTGACAGTGATGAAGACCGTGGCTGTGGCCAGGGCGTTGCCATCGTCAACCGTGTAATTAAAGCTGTCCGTGCCGTGAAAGTTGGCCTCGGGTGTATAGGTGATGGTGCTATCTGGATGAATGACGGCTGTACCCTGCGTGGGGGTGGAGACGGCCGTGACGGTGAGCCCATCGCCATCAATATCACTGTCATTAGCCAGCACGGGGATGGTCACGGCCGTGTCTTCGGCGGTGATGGCAGCATCATCGATGGCGGTGGGCGGGTCGTTGACGGGGTTCACTGTCACCGTCACTGTAGCCGTGCCCACCCCACCATGCCCATCGCTAAGGGTGTAGGTGAAGGTATCGCTGCCGGAGATGTTGGTGTCTGGGGTATAAGTGACGGTACCATCACCATGAAGCAGGGCTGTGCCCTGGGTGGGTGTGCTTACCGCTGTAACCGTCAGACTGTCACCGTCAACATCGCTGTCATTAGCCAGCACGGGGATGGTCACGGCCGTGTCTTCGTTGGTGGTGGCAGTGTCGGCCACGGCCACAGGCGGGTCGTTAATGGGGGTGACGGTGACGGTGACCACGGCCGTGTCGATGGCCCCCTGACCGTCGCTGAGGGTATAGCTGAAGCTGTCAGCGCCGGTGGCGCTGTCGCCGCTGTTAAAGTCAGGGTCGGGGGTGTAGGTGATGGTGCCATCGGCGTTGAGTGCGGTGGCGCCGCTGCCCGGCTGGGTCAGGCTGCTGACGGTCAGGTTGTCACCGTCTGGGTCACTGTCATTGGCCAGCACGGGGATGGTCACGGCCGTGTCTTCATCGGTAGTGGCCAGATCATCAACCGCCAGCGGTGGGTCATTGACCGGGGTGACGGTGACAGTGATCACGGCCGTGGCTGTGCCCCCCAGGCCATCACTGATGGTGTAGCTGAAGGCATCGCTGCCGTGGAAGTTGGGCACCGGCGTGTAAAGGACGCTGTTGTCCGGGCTGATGACGGCCGTACCGCTCAACGGCAGCGTGAGGGTGATGACACTCAGGGGGTCGCCGTCCGGGTCACTGTCGTTGGCCAGCACGGGGATGGCCACGGCCGTGTCTTCCGGCGTGGTTACCACGTCGTCTACGGCCATCGGGTTCCTATTGGGCAGAATGTTTGTCACGTCATGGGCGATGTTATTTTCTGGCGTTGGATCTGGCCGGCTAGCGGCCGTGTCCGTGACAATAACGGTATTGGTAATGGTGGTCAGGCCGGGCGGTAATGCAGGATCAACCTGGACGACCAGGGTGCGGCTGGTAATAGCTCCAGAGGCTAGTGTAAAGGCAGGCCAGACGGCGATACTGTCAGTGACCATACCACCGTGGCTGAGCGCCACCGGCGAGACACCTGCGGGCAGTGTATCGGTGAGGATGACGCTGGTGGCGTCTTGAATGCTGACGTTGCTAATGGTCAGGGTGTAAGTTAACAAGGCGCCGGCGGCCACGGCCGTTTCGTTGTCTGTCTTGTGCACAACCAGGTCTGGCGGCACCGCCTCAAAAGAGCGCTGCTGGCACAGATCGATGATCGCCAGCAGCACCGGCCCCGGGTTGGCCCGGAAATTAAGAATGTTAAAGACCTGCCCGCCGGTTTCCACCGAAAGACTACCAGGATTGGGGCCGTAATCATTGTTGGTGTTGCCAGAGCCAAGGGCCACGATCCCCAGGAATACGGCTTCCCGGTCGTTGAGCAATTGCAGCGTATTCGCACGAGTAATGCCGCTGACCACGTCAGAATCCTCGTCGGTGATGATGATGGCGCACACGGCCGCGCTGGGCCGGTAGCCCATCGCCTCACCCAGGGCTACATGAGTCGCATGGAAGCCTGGCTCAAAGCCGCCGCTGGCGACGAGGGTATTGAGCGCCGCCGAGAAAGCGTCTACGTCAGCAGTAAAGGTGGTATGGATATGCCCGCCGCCATCAAAGGGAGCGCCGAAATGTGTCCCGTCGCCAAAACCGACCAGCCCTAGTTGGAAGTCAAGGGCGGCCCGCAATTGGTTGGCGATGTCCCGCAGGCGTGCCCGCACGTCGGCAATATCTTCGCCCATACTGCCGGACTCATCAATCATGAAGACGATGTCTGCCTGGGGCAGGGTGGGCGCTACCCTAACCAATCTGGCATTGCTGGCCGGATGGTACAAGTTGTCACCGGCGAAGTTAGCTGTCACGGTGATCTCCTGCCCTGGCGCCAGTGCAAAACGGGCTTTGGCAATACCATCGGCATCTGTGGTGACGGTCACCGTCTGGGTGCCAGCCACAAAAGTGACCGTCTTGCTCACCATGCGCGTATCCCAGTCGAAAAGATCAAAAAGACCGGCCGTTACTTCTGCTTCGCCGCCGGGCTGGGCCACGGCGCCGTAAATGAGCAGGGTGGTGTCGCGTTTTAAGATAGTGGTGACCCGCTGGTCACTGTGCATCGCGCCGTCCTTATCGGTCACGGTCAGGGTGGCGGTATAGACGCCCGAATCGGTATAGACGTGAGAGACACGCACCGACGAGGTGGTGCAGTTGATGATTTGTGTCGTCAGGCCATCGCCAAAATCCCAGGCGCAAAGCAAGGTGTCATCGTCCACTGGGCTGGGGTCAGAGATGGTGGCGTTGTTTGACCAATTTGTGCCCCAGGTCAGCGTCTGATCGGCTCCGGCGTTAGCCGTGGGCGGTACGTTTAAGACGGTGACGGTATAAGCGATAGTGCTGGTGAGCAGCTGATTATCAGTTACGTTCAGGGTCACTTCATAGACGCCATTATCAGGGAAAGCGGTGCTGGTATTAGCCGCGGCCGGCTGGGCGGTGGTATGGGTAAAGCGCCACTGCCAGGCGATCACCGGTCCGGTGGTGGTGTCTGTGAACACGGCCGTCTGGCTTTCGTTGGGCGTGAGCGGTGACCAGGTAAAACCGGCTACTGGCGGCGCCAGCACCGTATAGCTTTTCACGGCCGTGTCCGTCAGGCCGTGGCTGTCAGTAATGGTCTGGGTGACGGTGTACATGCCCGGCCCCGCATACAGGTGAACGGGATGCTGGTCAATGGCGGTGGTGCCGTCGCCAAAGTCCCAATGCCAGGCCACAATCGGCGCATCTGGCCCCGCTGAGAGGTCATCAAAGGCCACGGCCGCACCGCCCAGCTCTGTGGTGTAAACCTGGAAGTCATAGACGCGCACGGCCGTACCGCTGCCGTGGTTGTTGACAATGTAAAGCTGTACGTACCGGGCCGGCTGCGGCGGGAAGGTGAACCAGTGGTCACGGCCGTCGCGGGGCAGCGAGTCGAAGAAGACGGTTTCAAAGTCACCATCGGCCAGGGTATTGTGGGATATCCGGATCTGGAATTCTTGGGGTGCGGTGTCATGGTCAACGCCGCGCAGCCGTACCCGGTCAACCAGGTAGGGTTGGTCGCCTTGCAGGTCTACCTTCAGCCACTGCCCCACGGTCTGGCCGCCGGCCGTTTCCCAATAGGTAGCCGTGTCAAAGTCAATGGCTTTGCCTGGGCTGAAAGCGGGGTTACTGCTCTGGCTGGAGGCCGCCGGCACGCTGCCGCCTCCTTCCAGCAATGAAACTACGCCGCCCAGTCGATCCCGCGTTTGCAGGGCAAGATGGTAAAGCTCAATATGGCTGGTGCTGCCCCAGTTGTCTACCAGGACCAACTGCACGTAGCGCGCCTGCACCGGCGCCAGGGTAAAGGTGTGCAGGGCAGTGTCCTGGGGCACCGTGCCGGTTAGAACGGTGGTGAAGTCGGCCACGGCCGTGCCGGTGGTGGAGACGCGCAGGGCAAAATCCTTCACCCCATCAATGCTGGCAGAACCACGCAGCACCAACGCCTCTACAACGTGCAAATCGCCAGCCAGGTCAACGGTTAAATGCTGGTTGACCACCTGGCCGCTGCCCGTGCGCCAGCGGCTGGCGGGGTTGGCGTCCAGGGCGTTTTCTGGCCGGTAGGTGCTGCTGGCGCTCCAGACGCTGCTGGCTTCGGCCACGGCGGCGCCATCTTCCAGTTGGGTCGGGTTTAACCCTTTGGCCGGTAAGAAATCGGCCGTGGGGAAGGCGGGCACAAGGTTGATATCCACGGCCTGGTTGTTGGCCAGCGTTTCTTCTGGGCCATGGGTGCCATCGTCGGCTACGATGACGGTGTTGGTGATAGTGCGCAGCGAAGGCGGTAGGGTGGTATTTAGCTGCACCACGGCCGTGCGGGTAACAGTGGCGGCCGCGGCCAGCGATTCAATTTCCCAAATGACCACATGGGCGTTGGCATCATAATCGCCGCCGGGGCTGGCCGTCAGCAGGGTGGTGGCCGGCGGCAAGATGTCCCCCACCAGGACGCCGGTGACGGTCAGGGTGCTGTTGTTGTGGATAAAGAGGGTGTAGGTGAGGGTTTCGCCGGGCACGGCGATGTTTTGCCCGTCACTCTGGGTGATGGCCAGATCCACCCGATTGACCTGGAAGGTGTCACAGCCGGTGTCGCCGTCGTCGTCCGTGACACATACTTCAGCGACGAAGACGTTGTCTGTGCCGTAACTATGCGTGCCGGTCACAAAGTGGGTGCCGCTGATGACGCCGACGGTGCCGGTGACAACCGTGCCGTCGCCCCAGTCGATGACGGCCGTGTGTGTGTCCAGTGCGCCGGGGTCGGTGAAGGTGGCCGGGGGCAAAGAGACTGGCTCACCGGCCGCCGCGGCCACGTCTGGCCCGGCGTTGACGGTGGGGGCCACGTTGAGCACATTGACCTCGGTATCGGCGCATTGTGTACCGCCCTCATCATCGCGAATACAAAGCTGCAGGGTGTAAGCGGCGTCACCGTCCAGGTAGCTGTGGAAGGCCCGAACTTCGCCTGAGCCATTGGCTTCTATCACCGTGCCGGAGATGACAGTGCCGTCACCCCAATCAATGTTGGCCGTGTGTGTGTCCAGCACACCCAGATCAGCAAAGGTGCTGTTCAGGTTCAGCGTGCTGCCTTCATCCACGGTAATGGATTGGAAGTCAAAGTCGCGGAAGACCACGTCTGCCTGTGAATAGGTGTAGAAGCCAAAACGGCCGTCGGCCAGATCCGTGAAGTCACCATTCACATCCAGCTCCAGCACCCCATTGACATAGACTTTCAAGTTGGTGGCGCTGAATTCAAAAGCAAACTGATAATCTGTATTAAAATCCCACCCAGTATTACCCAGGGTAGCGGCCTGGGCCAACTCTTCCACCCCGTTTTCACTGCCATTACAGCTGTAATCGGTGTGGCCCCACATTTCTGAATCTGCCGGATGGCCGTAGACACGAGAAACGGACAGGCCGGGTTGGGCGACGGTGTGGCCGCCACAGCCAAAGTTGAAGCCCTGAGGCAGCCCACTCTTCCAATCAACCAACAGGTATTCGGCCTCGGGGTTGTTCAGGTCATGGGGCTGGTAGCCAAAAACAAAACCAATGTAGTCATCATCGAGAAACGGAATCGTGCCGCTGATGGTGCGGCTGATGACCTGCACCGTCCCGGTGACCTCGGTTTCAAAGGCGTTAAATTCACCGTAAAAGACGCTGGGGCGGCTGTTAACGGTCTGGGTGACCACCTGGCCGTCGGTGGCCACCTGCCAACGGGCTGAAGGATCATAACAGGAGAGGAGTTGATCACTGGACCATAGGCGGAAATCGGTCAGGGCTGTATCTAGAATGAAGGGGATGCTGTTTTCGACCATGATCACGGCCGTACCGCAGCCGGCAGCCCCTTCATCGTCGGTGACACAAATCTGGACGGCGAAGAGGCCATCATCCAGGTAGGTATGGCTGCCGAAGACGCTGCTGCCGGCGATCAATCCGGCCTCGATGGTGCCATCGTCCCAGTTAATGGTGGCGGTGTGGGTGTCACTGCTGCCCAGATCAGCAAAGGTAGCGATGGCCTGGTTAATGCTATCGCCTTCAGTCAGGGTCAGGGCAGACGTGGCCAACACGGCCGGGGCCACGTTAACCACGGTCACCGGCGCGGCGTCGGTGTTGCTTTCGCCAGTATCGTCTGTGGCCCGCACGTGCACGGTAAAGTCACCGTTGTCTGGGAAGCTCACCGTGGTGGTGACGCCAGTGGCATCATCAAAGGCGCCGTCATTATCCAGGTCCCATTCAAAGAGGACAATGACCCCATTGCGGTCAGAAGAAGCTGAAGCGTCCAGCAAAATGGGCACCCCCTCGCTGCCGCTGTAAGGGCCACCGGCGTCGGCGAAGACGCTTAACAGGGCATCTACATCTGTGGCTACGTTATTTTCTGGCCGCATGTCCGGCCCATTGACGCCATCTTCGGCCACGGTGGCGGTGTTGAGCAGGGTGGCGGCTTCAGGCGGTGGCAGGCTGGCGGTTTGCAGTGTCAGCGTGCGGGTCACGGCCGTGCCCGGGCTTAACGTGCCGATGAACCAGGTGACTTCGTCCGTGGCGGCCTGATAGCTGCCGCCGGCGCTGGCACTGACAAAGGCGGTATACGCTGGCAAGGCATCGGTCAGGACGATGCCCGTGGCGATCAGGGTGCCGCTGTTGCTGACGGTGAGGGTGTAGGTAAGGGTGTCGCCGGGGGCGACGGCCGTCAGGCCATCATCCTTAGCTACGGCGACGTCTACCAGATTGACAAAAAAGGTGTCACAACTGGTGTCACCGTCGTTGTCGGTGACACAGACTTCAGCAATGAACACGGCCGTGCTGGCGTAGGTGTGGGTGCCAGAAACCTCGCCTGCGCCGCCGCTGCCACTGACCGTGCCGCTGATGACTGTGCCGTCGCCCCAATCAATGGTGGCGGTGTGCGTATCATTAACGCCGGGGTCGGTAAAGGTGGCCGGGGCCAGATTGACGGTTTCGCCAGCATTGGCGGCCACATCTGGCCCGGCGTCCACCAGCGGGGGCAGATTGAGGACGGTCAACGGTTGGGCGGCACAGGCGCTGCCGCCATCATCATCGGAGACGCATATTTCGGCCGGGTAGAGGCCATTGTTCAGGTAAAGGTGGCTGCCGCTCACCTCATGGGCGTTGAGGCTGGCGGTTACCGTGGTGCCGTCGCCCCAATCGATGACAGCCGTGTGGGTATCTGCAGCCCCGGGGTCGGTAAAGGTGGCCAGCACTGCCAGGTGCGCCTGGCCTTCGTTAAAGGTTGGTGGGGGCAGCCACTGAATGGTGGGTGAAAGATTGTTAGTGTTTACCACGGCCGTGTCTGTATCACTTTCACCATCATTATCAGTCACACGCAGGCCAATGGTAAAGGCACCGTTATCGGGCAGCGTCACGGTGGTGGTGAGGCCGCTGGCATCATCGTAGGCGCCGTCGGCGTCCAGGTCCCAGGCGTAAGTGGTGATAAAGCCATCCCGGTCAGAAGAAGCCGAGGCGTCCAGGAGAATGGGTTCACCTTCGTTGCCGGTGTAAGGCCCGCCGGCGTCGGCGCGCACGGTGGTGACGCCGTTGGTGTCTACGGCCGTGTTGTTCTCTGGCGTCTGGTCGGGGCCGTTACTGCCATCATCCATGGCCGTGGCCGTGTTGGTGAGCTGGGTCACGGAAACGGGGATGGTTTCATTGACCTGCACGGTGAGGGTGCGGGTGGTGGCACTGCCGGCGGCCAGGGTGAAGGGGGCCCAGGCCACCACACCGCCAGTGAGGCTGACGCTGTCACTGGCGGCTATTAAGGTGGTATGTGCCGGCAGCGTGTCTGTGAGGATGATGCCCGTGGCCGGGCCGTTGAAGGCGTTAAGGAGGGTTAGGGTATAGGTAAGTATTTCACCGGGTGTGACCAATTCCTGACCATCGTCCATTGACAGGACCAAACCTAAAACGGCCGTGTCGTAGGCAAACGTAAGGCGGTTGTTCTCTTCGCGGCATTCGCTGTGGCGGCCCTGGCCGGTGCCGTCATCATCGGCTACCACGGTCAACGTGCCGGCGCTAAACCCGGGCAGTGTCCAGTCAAGGGCGAGGTCAACAAATTCACCGGGCCCTAAGGGCTGGCCCAGCGTGGTGACGCCGATGAGCGTACCGCCGGCGGCCGGGTCGCCATCATAAAAGGCGACGGCCGTGCTGCCGGGGGCAAAGGCGGCCCCACCATTGCCAATGCGCACGCCAATGACAGCTTCGGGGAAAGCGGCCAGATTCAGGGTGATGCGCGAAGTGGTCAGGTCTGGCGCGGCAAAGCGGCCCGGCCCGGTCGCGCCCACATTGGCCCGGAAGGTGTTGTGGGTCAGCCAGCTATAGGCAGGCACGCTGGGAATGGTGCTGTCATCATTGACGTTATCTACGTGGTAGGCGTGCTGGTTCCAGATGGGCCGGGTGGCGACCCAGTTATCGTTGGCATCGCCAAAAACACGCAAGCCAAAGGTGCGTTCGCCGCCGGGAATGTTGGGCACACGCCGGGCTCTGTCAGAGGTGGCAATGATCTCCGCGTTGCCGTCGCCATCCACATCGGCCACCACAACTTCTTCGTTCATCGTTTCCGAACTGAGGATCGTTTCAAAGAGGACAACGCCATCACGGCCGCGGTAGATGCGCAGCCGCCGCTCATCCCGGTAGATGACTTCAAAGAGGCCATCGCCGTCCAGGTCAAAGACGGTAGAACCGGTCATGTTAGAGCTCTGGTCTTGGGTGTTGGCCTGCCATTTCAGGCTGCCGTCGGTTTCAAACACCACGTACCGGTCAGAACCGGCCACGCCAATTTCCGGCTGACCGTCGGCATCAAAGTCGGCGACGGTAGGGGCACCGCCGGCATTAGGGGTAACACCGGGCAGGGCAAAGGGACCCCAGACCAGCGTGCCGTCGTGGTTGTGCAGGCGAATGTGGCCGCGGGAAACCACCACGATCTCCGGATACGCATCGGCGTCAAAGTTGGCCACAGCTGGGTAGCCATCATCATAGGGTATCTGCCAGTAAATGGAGCCGTCGGCACGGTAGGCGGTATTGCCCGTTACCAGTTCCGGATTCCCGCTCATGTCCAGGTTGGCCACAATGGAGATAGAGCCGCTGTCGGCTTTCTGCTGGTTCCGGGCCGACTGGTAAGCCTGTCCCGCCTGCCCGGCCCAACGTAGTGAGCCATTATTGTTAAAGACGTGTGCGCCAACGATAATTTCCGGTGTGCCGTCGCCGTCCAGATCGGCAATGGTGGGGTTGTCACGATTTGTTGGCGGCTGCAAGGGATGTATCTGGTAGGGTTGGCTCCACCATTTGCGGGAACCGTCGTGGTTATAGGCGATGAGGCGGTTGCTGAAACTTTGCACGAATGGATGGAGATTAAAGACCAAGGCCGAGGTGACAATTTCCGGCAGCCCGTCATTATCAATATCACCCACGGCCAGGCCAGAGGCCGAGAAAAGGAAAACGCTGGTCAGACCGTAAATGTAAAAGTGGGGGACATCAAAGATGGCCTCTCCTGTATCCCCTTTGATCGCCCGCAGCATAATGGGGGCGTTAAAGTTTGTCAGGTCAGCGGTGACAAAAATAATGTCCGGAATATCATGTTCATTAATCTGGCCATCGCCGTTATCATCGGTGAGGTTAGCCACCAGGGGTGTGGAGACGGTATCGGTGGAGAAGGGCTCCACAATACCGGCCTGGGGCCAGGAGAGTTCTACCACCGGGCTAAAATCCTCTGGCGTGGGCACGTACAGGCAGCTGTTGGCCGTGCTGTTGATGTTGTTACTTTCATCTAACTCCACCACGGCATCTGTGCTGTCAGCAAAGGCGTAGAGGGGGTAATCACGGAAGGGCACGCTGCCGGAGACCGGCACGTTGACCATCAGCGTCTGGCTGATGGCTAAGGTGTCAGTGACCAACTGCTGGCCCAGCAGGCTGTCTACCCCGGTCGTCCACCCGGCATCGCCATCATTGTCGGTGAAGAGGGTGACGGTCATTGGCGTGCTGAGGCTGGTATTGCCGATGTTGGCCACCGGGACGGCCATCGTGCCATTCAGGAGCAAAGTTTGGGGATCGATGATGGTGGGGTCGGCATTGAGGGTGGGCACGGTGAGGTCCGGTTGTTGCGTCACGGCCGTGGTCAAACTGGTCACGTTATCGGCCAGGTTGCCATCTGGGCCATTGGCACCATCATCCGTGACGGCCGCCAGGTTGAGGATGTGAGTGGTGGTCAAGGGTAGGGTGGGCAGTGCCTGTAACTGCACCGTCACCGTGCGTGAGACCGTTTGCCCGGCCGGCAAGGTGAAGGGGAACCAGGAGACAGCGCCGTCTACCGCCACGCCGCTGTCGCTGGCGTTCAGGAAGAGCACTTCCGCCGGCAGCGTGTCCGTAATGAGGACGCCGCTGGCCCCCTGATCCCCCATATTGCTGACAACCAGGGTGTACTGCAATAGGCTGCCGGGCACGGCTACGATGGGGTCGGCCGTTTTGCTGATCTGCAAATCGGGGGCAGCCGTGACCACGGCCGTGGTTTCAACGACATTGTTGCCGGGGGTGGGGTCTAACCCGCTGCTGCCGTCATGGTTGGCGCGGGTGGTGGTGGTAATCACATCGGCGCCGGCGGGCAGCAGGGCCATGACCTCTACCACCATCTGACGGGTGACGGCCGTGTGGCCGTTCAGGCTGAAGGCGGGCCAGGTGACGGCCGTGCCCTGGACGGTGCCGCCATCCGTGGCGGCCACAAAATTGACGTGCGGGGAAAGTTGGCTGACCATTGCCACACCTGTGGCCACATCACCGTCGCTGTTGCTCAGGGTAAAGGTGTAGGTCAGCCGTTGGCCGGGTGTCAGGGTGGCCGGCGTATCGGCGGTGGTTAACACCAGGTCAAGGCCGTAGGTGGTTGTCAGGTCTTGCCGCAGGTGGGTGCCCGTTTGCCACACGGCCGTGGGTGTGGCCGCCGCGCCGCCCAGGCGGAAGGTAATCGGCTCGCCTTGGAGGCCACCTTCCAGGCTTACGGTGCCAGAAATATCGCCGGGCACATCCAGCCGGTAGACGGAAACGCCGCCTTCCAGGAAGGCCGGTACGGCCGCATATTGGACGCCGTTAATCCAGGCCGTAACCAGCGTGCCGGGAGGCACGTTTTCCCCGGCCACGGTGACCGACCCGTAAAAACTGGCAGGCAGCGGCGGTGGCTCAGAGGGTTCGATCACTTGCAGCGGCGGTTTACTTAAAAGGAATTCGGCCGTGCGGTCATCGATATGATGTGTTTCCGGATCGCTGAGCATGAGCAGGTTGAGGTTAAACTGGGCCGGATCATCCCCCTCGGTGGTCACTTCGTCGACCAGGGTATTGGCCAGCGAAGACCCCAGCGCCGTGTTCACAGTGATGTAAGCGGGCTGCACCAGTGTGTCTGTATAGACGCCGTCGGATACGGAAAGCGTCACCGTATAGACGCCGGTGGCGGTGTACAGATGGGTTGGCTGTGGCAGGCTGCTGGTCTGGCCATCCCCAAATTGCCAGGCCCAGGCGGTGACGGCGCCTACAGAAGTATCGGTAAAGGCGACAGAGAGAGGCGCCGGGCCAGAGGTGATATCGGCCGTGAAGCCAGCGATGACCGTCGTCCAGGGATCGAACAATACGTTGTCGCTGACCCGGTTGCCCAGGCCCCCGGGGTTAAGGGTGGGGTGGTAAGGGCCGGAAGCGTGGCCCCACCAGCTCTGGCGGGCATCGACCGTGGAGCTGCCGGTATTTAGGAGACCATAATTATCGTTTTGTGTAAACCGGTTCCCGAACATCGGGGCCAGCGGCACGTTACTGGCGGTGTACAGGCCATACTGATCGCTGTTGTTGAGAGCAGAGTTTGTTAAGGTCAGTACACTGGTGGCGTCTATATAAACAAGAGAATCAAAGTCATTATAATCGACATCACCGCCGTAGCGGATGAGGGTGTGGTCGAGGGTAGCCCGGCCGCCGTTGACGATGCGGATGGTGTTCCAGGCACCGCGGAAGGGGCCGGCGGTGCTGTTGTTGGTGTCGCCGCCGTAGGTGTCATCCTGAATGGCGGTGAAGACTACTTCCTGGCCAGGGGAGCCGACGGCTGTCAGTTTCCCGACCACGGCCAGGTTGGCATTGGTGTCACGGAACTTGACGACCACATCGGGGTCGATGGTCAGGGCAGAGTTGGCGGCGATGGTGAGGTTTTCGATGACATAGGGGAAGTTGTGGTTGGTTTGCCAGCGGGCGGTGCCGCTGATGGTGCCGATGACCCGGATGCCGTTGATGGCGTTGCCGCTGCCGCTGTTGTTGTGGTAGCGGGCCTCATCGGCGCCCAGGTAGTCGATCCAGGCGGCGTAGCTGCCGTTGTTGTTGAAGGTGTTGCCGACGATCACCGGCGGGAGCACGGTGTCATCGAGGCGGGTGATGAGGCCGAAGTTGTCATTGCTGC
>WYBM01000034.1 GCA_011525915.1 Ardenticatenaceae bacterium
AGCCGGCATCTGGAACGGGATGAGATCGTGGCCGCGGTGAAAGCCACCCTGGACGATAAAGGGAGTGAGATCATGCAAACGATAGCCGAACAGTGGATTAACGAAGGCATTGAGCAGGGCATTGAGCAGGGCATTGAGCAGGGGTTGCAAGAGAGCATCCTGGCGACACTGCGAATTCGTTTTGGGGATGTTTCTGCGGAACTAGAAGCCCAGGTCACGGCCGTGACAGAGTTGCAGACACTGCGCCACCTGCATCGCCAGGCCGTCCTGGCGGAAACGATCACTGCCTTTGCCCGCAGCCTGGTGGCCTGAGCCAGCCCAGAGTCTCCATACATAGCCTGTCCAGAGTTCTTGCGCCAACTCAGCGCCATTTTAGCTGCCGGGGCCATGGCGTTCTCCAGTATTAGGGTGGTCAGCAATTCGCTGCGGCTAAAGCGCGTTACGTTATAGATTTTTTCATATTCCTCCTTTTTGTAAAACGGCCGTTTTTGTTTATACCCTTGACCTACCACCAACGAGAAGGTATATCATTGCATGTGTGAGGTAATTCCTATGCAAATAAAAACATTCGC
The DNA here is from genome assembly GCA_011525915.1 of Ardenticatenaceae bacterium. GTDB lineage: Bacteria > Chloroflexota > Anaerolineae > Promineifilales > Promineifilaceae > CAADGU01. Next base: position 573 of record WYBM01000034.1, read on the forward strand.
CCACCGAACTAACCTGCCCCCTAAAACCATTCGCTACTACGAAGAAATCGGCTTGCTGCCGCCACCCAAACGACTGGAAAATGGCTATCGTGACTATGATGAAACAGATGTCGCCCGCGCCAGATTTGTAGCCGGAGCACGGCAGCTTGATTTCTCATTGGATGATATTCAAGAAATCCTGGACTTGCGCGATAAACGAATTGCCCCCTGCCGCGTAGTATTGGATTTGTTGGAGGAGAAGGCAGACGAAATCAGCCGTCTCATAGCTAAATTGCAGCGCATGGAAGCAGAACTACGTGAACTGCGCCAACTGGGTGAAACCTTTCCTACCGATGATATCGATGGCAAAAACTGTGTATGCCACCTCGTTAGTGAACAATCACAACATAACTGAATAGAATAATCCCCTCTTGACATTCCAGTGACTGGAAGGTGTATCCTCTAACAGACTTGCTTGAACGAGCAGGAAAAATCACACTTTTAAGATGATACATCTATGGATGAACGGATTGTTACCCGCACTAATTTAACCTGCCCAGAATGCAGTCATGTTGTTGAGCTAGATATCCCTTTGGATTATTGACTGGCTTTTCATACGTGTACCCGTTGTGGTACCAGATTACGGCCGCATCCTGGCGACTGCTGTGTCTTTTGTTCCTATGGCGATGATCATTGTGTCAACAAACAACGCGAGGAATTTGAATTATCATGACAAAACGGGGTTTAGTTTGAGCCAAACTATCCCCCTGTAATTGAATCCAAAGCCCATTGAGCCGGATAAAAATTCTCGTTTCGGACTAACGCCTGTTTGTAAGCCGTAACAGCACCAGCACCATCTCCAAGGAAAGCAAGGGCATGTCCCTTGTACAGATACGTCTCTTCTACATTTTGGCCCCCCTGTGTCGTCAAAATGGCATCCGCGAGGTCCAGCATTTCCTGATAACGCCCCATTTTCATATAAGCGATGTATGGTCGGTATTCATACCATAAAATGCGTGGTGGCAGCCCTAAAATAAATGCCTGATCAAAGGCCGCCGCCCCATTTTCGTAAAACTCAGCTTCGCCACTAAGTTCGCCTAATCTGGTCAAACTGGTTCCCAGATTAAACCAGGCAAAGGCATTTTCCGGGTTAGCCTCGATAGTCATTTGCGCTTTTTGAGCCGCTTGCTGCCACATCGCCCCCGGATCAAGCATATTCGAACCTAAAATCGTGTACACTTCTTGCTCTTTTTCCGGTGGATAAACAACAAAGAAGTTGTAATTGAATTGGCTCCAATACTTTTCGATATCCTCATAGCTATCGAACCGGCCGCTGCCATCCCATGGGCCAAGATTTGTGTCCATGCTTACCATTTCGCCGGTGTCATCATCATAGCCAAACATGGTTAGATAATGACCCAGCCAGCCTTCACGCAGTAATTCGTATCCTTTTTCGATGACGACGGGGTATCCTGCGGCAATGAGTTGTTTAAGTAGTTGGATATCACCACCACTGCCAAAAAAAGCACGCAAACTTGTTTGTTCATTCACGTAATCAACCATTTGCCATGGGCTGACATTGCGGTCTTCGCGGTTGGGTTTGAGGAAGGCAGCTGCCTGGGATTGGGTAGTGGGATCACCATAAAAGTTGAGGTTGATCGTTAAGTTGGCTGGCCCACAATTGTTGAAACCCTGCGGCATGATAGTCATACCTTCAATTCGTGTCTGTTTGGGCAGTGGCACAGGTGTGGGTGTATTGGTGGGCAGAGGTGTCACGATTGCCGTCACTGCTGGCTCATGCGTTTTATTGGGTTTGGTTTCTTGTGTAGGTTGAGGCGACACGGCCGTTGCCGTTGGCTCTATAGTTGCGGGCGCAATCGTAGGAATGATGATTTGTGTTTGTGCTACGGCATTTTTGGGGATTGGTAATGCTGTGGGGAGTGGTGTTGTGCCAATATCCAGTAACGTTGCCCCAAGCGGAACTTTGGCAATACGCACACGCATTTCTCCGGGTAACGCTTGAGCCACAGGTGGTAAAACAGTCAATCCGAGTACAAACAGAATTTGAGACACGGCAATAAACAGGATGAGATATTTCCATCGTTTCTTCATAAGGGAATTCCTCTTGAAACAGCGTTAATTGTTGAGTCGGGACAAAGCAGCAAACGGAGGCTGAAAGTGAGAGTTAAAATTGGCCGCGTTTTGATAGTTGGTTTGAGCAGTGTCAATTTTCATACAGAAGAGAGTATTTTACGGTGTATTCAGACATTTCGTTATACGCTCTTTACGCAGACTGTGACCCGCCAAATGGCGTGTTTCTAACAGGGCAATTGGCTCTCGTACTGAAACAAGTTGCCCCGTAAAATGAAGGAGATGCTTACCTTTTTGGAGAATCCACATGACACCACTTGTGATTTGGCAAAATGGCCGTCATACCCCAATCCAACAAATAACAGATGCCTTACAAAAGGCCGGGCTGCGGGTACTCACTTCCTTTAATTCTGACCATGCACGCCTGGACAAAACGGGAATGTTCTGCCCCCATCATGGCACGGCCGTTTGTAATTGTCACATCGTGATCATGTTGGTTTATGGCTCTGGGGGACATCCTGCTACACTTATAACGTATGGACAAGATAATGAAATGTGGGTGTCGTTGGCCTATCCACCAGGGTTACGGCCGTCAGCCACTTTACAGTCTCAGATTGCCGTAGCCCTAAATCCCACTCTCTGACAAATGCAAACAACAACGGCCGTCCGGTCTGGCAAGCGGCCGTTGTTATATCAAACCAGACCAAATTAAGGAGCAGTCTTAAGGAACCGTTACCGTCAATGTCCCCACCATACCGGCCTCCTTATGCCCGGCCACCGTACATTGATATTGATACGTTCCCGGTTCTGCAGGGGTAAAGGAAATGGTATTGCTGCCACCAGCCATCGCCGCTACATGCACATCCGGCTCCTCCGACATATTACTCATGTCATGTCCTTCCATGTCCACCTCCATTTCATCCCCTCTCACTTCCCCATTAAGCGGCATCTTCATGATTGAAAAATCATGCTCTAACACACCATCATTCTGCAGCGTCAGGCGCAATGATTGTCCCGCAGCCACTTCAATCGCATTAACATCATATGCAATATCCGTTGCCGTCAGCGTCACAGGCTTCGCGGGCCGCGCGGTGGGGGCAGCACTTTCACCACTCCCCCCGCAAGCTGCTAATAACCATAAGAGTGCCACTGCACACAACCCGAACAAAACAGTTTTTTGTTTCATTTGTCATCTTTCCTTTGATACTTACAAATCACAGATTGATAAAGTTAACCGGGCAGTATATCCAACTAACTTTATCGAAGTCATGCGCCATTTGGCGGGTAATACCACGTCAAAATGACCTATAGGATTCACCTTATGCCAAACGAATCGTTTCGAGCACAACCAGCCAGTGCCCCATTATCCCGTCTCACAACCTGGCTAACCAACTATTGGATCTGGGCTGTTTGCCTGATGCTGGGGTTGTACGTCGGGCTGCCCTGGTTAGCCCCTATCTTCATGAAAGTGGGGTGGACCAGGGCCGGGGAACTGATCTACCTGTTGTACAGTACACAATGTCACCAACTCCCAGAACGCTCTTTTTTCCTCTTTGGTCCCAAAACAATGCTCAGTTTGAGCGAGGTTCAAAACGCCTGGAAAAACACAAACAACCCGCTTATTTTGCGCCAGTTTATCGGCAACCCTGAGATAGGCTGGAAGGTGGCCTGGTCCGACCGCATGGTGTACATGTACACAAGCAGCATTCTGTTTGCCCTCTTGTTTTTTGGGCCGCGCCGCAAAACACTCAAGCCGGTACCCTGGTGGGGCTTTCTCCTGCTGCTGCTGCCCATGGTGCTTGACGGCATTACTCATTTCATCAGCGACCTAAACGGCATTGGTGCTGGTTTTCGAGACAGTAATCTGTGGCTGGCGATCTTAACAAACCACACCTTCTCCGATTCCTTCTATATCGGCGACGCATTGGGGTCCTTTAATTCCTGGATGCGTCTTATCAGTGGACTTCTCTTTGGACTCGGTGTTGTCTGGTTCTTATTCCCTCATATTCAGGCCAGTTTTAACCAAACCACAAATCCGCCTGAAACCAATTTTCAGGTACAATGAAACTTATGAACGAGCCTATTCAAGTCTTACTAGCCGATGATCATGCCGTGGTACGGGCTGGTATTCGCCAATTTTTGGAACAAGCGCCAGATATCGTTGTCATTGCCGAAGCTGATGATGGCGAAATGGCTCAGTTCCTTATTAGCCAATGCCATCCTGACGTGGCCGTCTTGGATATTCAAATGCCCAAGGCCACTGGTATTGAAGTGACACGCTGGATACGAACCAATCATCCAGATGTGGGTGTTCTGGTGCTAACAGCCTATGATGATGACCCCTATGTCATGGCTGTATTACAAGCAGGAGCCAATGGCTACGTCTTAAAAACGGCCGCACCGGGAGACATCGTCCAGGCAGTACGGGATGTCCATGAGGGCAAATCAGCATTGGATCCTGCCATTGCCCATAAATTGATGCATTATGTGTCGGGGCAACGGCCGTCGTCCAGATACCCTGACTATGAACCGTTGACCGACCGTGAATTGGAAGTGCTGGCTCTGGCTGGAAAAGGATATACCAACAAGGCCATTGGGATGCAGCTAGGTATTAGTGACCGTACTGTACAAGGCCATCTGGCTAAAACTTACAGCAAACTGCAAGCCAACAGCCGTACGGAAGCGGTCATGCGGGCTGTTTCACTCGGTTTAATTGAGACAAGTGAGCCATAAGTAATCATCGGTTATCTAACATGACACGCTGGCGCGGACTCCCCCTCCAACTCCTCTTTTTTACCATTCTACCTTTAACCATTTTGCTCCTGGTCATTGCTTTTGGCAGTTTGGGCTTACATCAACGCGCCATGCGTACGATGGTCGGAGAGAGAGATGAACGGGCTACCCGTGCTGCCGCTGCCGCCATAAGCGAACAGCTTAACCACCGGTCGTCAGCAGTACGCAGCCTGGCGTTACGCACAGCCAACACAGCACCAGAACATGTCCTTGACGATGCCTCTTTTCTATTAGCGGATTACGAGGGAGGCCTGGCGCTTTTCACAAATGAGGGCGTGCTGCTGGCGACAACCAACGAAACAGTTACCTGGGAGACTACTGTTCCAGACTATTGGACGGGGATTGAGGTAACAGAGACAACCTCAACCTTTACCCCACCCATTACCGACCCTGAAAGTGGTGAAGAAGTGGTTTTTGCTATCGCCCAAACGCCAGAAGGCGTAACGGCCGTTGGCTCTTTTTATCCAGCAACCTTAGCCAGACAAGCGTTAGCCAATCTTTTTACGGCTGGCGATGGGAAAGCTGCTGCTTTTTTGACTGACAGTAACGGCCGTTTGCTCTTTCAAATAGGGGATGTCTACGAACACGGCAGCGATCTGAGCCAATATGCCGGTATCGAAGAAGCCTTACGCGGTGAAAGCGGCACCACCTATATCAATAATGATAGAGATGAACACGTTATAGCCTTCAGTCCTGTCACCCCCGTCAACTGGGCATTGGTCATCAAAGAACCGTGGCAAGCTGTTGCCGACCCGCTTCTACGTTTCACAGAGATGGCTCCGCTCATTTTAGCCCCCGTTCTCATTCTAGCCTTAATCGGTCTAGGCTTTGGCCTGAAACAGATCGTGCAGCCCTTACAATTGCTAGAGCAAAAAGCCACTGCTTTGGGATGGGGAGATTTTGCCACAATCGAAGAACCCGTGGGTGGCATTTATGAAATTCAACGACTGCAAACAGAACTGATTCATATGGCCCAAAAAGTAAAACTGGCGCAGCAAAGTTTACGGGGCTATCTCGGTGCGGTTACAGAGGGGCAGGAAGAAGAACGCCGCCGCCTGGCGCGTGATTTGCATGATGAGACGATTCAATCACTTATTGCCCTCAACCAACGCCTGCAACTGGCGCAACTCAGTGCAACCGATGAAAAAAGTAGTGCCCAGCTGGCCGAAATGCAGCAAATGACAACACAAACCATTGCCGATTTACGGCGCCTGACGCACGATTTGCGCCCTATGTATTTGGAAGATTTAGGATTGGTAACTGCCCTGGATATGCTGGCCCGTGATAACAGCCAGAGCTTGCAAATCCCCATCACCTTTCACGTTTCTGGAGAAGAACGCCGTCTTTATCCTCAAGTTGAGTTAGCCCTTTACCGCATGAGCCAGGAAGGGTTAAGTAATATCGCTCGTCATGCGGAAGCTACTTCTGCTGAGTTACGTCTCGATTTTAACCAGAAAACCATCAATCTCGTTATCAAAGACAACGGCCGTGGCTTCACCATCCCTGAAAGCCCCGCGCAAATGACAACAAATGGTCACTTCGGTCTGCTCGGTATCCAAGAGCGGGCCGAACTCATTGGGGCACAGATGACGATTGAATCAGAATCAGGTGCGGGTGTTTGCTTGATGATCACCTTACCTTTGTGATTTTGTGATGTTTACACATGTCGTTGTGTTTTGTCCAAATAATTTGCAGCAAGCTGCCTGGGTATTGCTTCTGGCACAACAGCCCGGGATGACGGCCGTATCCTCCGCCACTACCCTTTCTGAATTACAAAGTCACCCTCCTTCCGCTCAGCCAACGACCGTTTTTGTGGACATCTCCGACATAAATGCAGATTTTGTGAGTCAACTGGCAACGGCCGTGCCAGAGAGCAACCTCTTGCTTTTAATTGACGAATACCAAATCGGCGCGATGGTCACCCTTCTGCAAGCTGGCGTGACAGGTTTCATTCACCGCAACGCGAGTGTGCCCGACTTAGCCCGTGCCATCATCGCTGTGGGGCGTGGCGAGATTGTGCTGCCACCAGACAAAGCTTCTCAAGTGATGGTGGCTTTGGCACGGGGTGGTGTGCAAGAGGAACGGCAGTTAGACCACCTGACCGAGCGTGAAAAAGAAGTTCTCGCCTTGCTGGCTCAAGGCTTAACCAACAAAGACATCGCTCAAACCTTGATTCTCAGCGTTCGTACCATCGAGGCCCATCTGCGTAGCATCTACGGTAAACTGCATGTCGCTTCCCGCACCGAAGCGGCCGTTTGGGCTATCAATCATGGGTTTTCAAATGAAAATAGGTGATTTCACTTAGGCATATACCCGTACTTTCGCTGTACCGATTCTATCAACACACACCTATCATACAGATAACAAAGCAGACATAGCTCTGTAAACATTATGGCAAAAACGACATAGAAAAATGACAACTATTCCATCAAACAAAGCATCTGTTGCTGTCCTAGGCACATTAGCCGAATTCCATCGTGAGCCAATTCCTTACGATCTGCCAGCCCTGGTGCAGTTGGTCACGGCTATTAATCCAGACCTGCTTTGTTTAGACATCACCCCTGCCAGGTGGCAAACGCAAGAGTTTAACGACCTGCCTCCCGAAGTTGGCGAAGCACTGGTGCCCCTTGCTTACCAAACAGACATCGTGGTCGCACCTATTGCCGGTGATGTCCTGCCACCTCGACCACAATCATCGGGCTGGCGTGAGCAAGCTATTCGCTTTTTACGAGGACGACTAACCGCAATACAGCGCAATGCAGCGACTCCCGATGCCATCAACACAGGCTGGCGACACCATATAGCCAATATCTATTACGATCTGACACGCTGGTTGGCCGGACAAAATGTGCAAAAAGCGTACCATGAACATACCGATCATCTTACCCAGGCCGTTTTGGATGTTGCCCGCCGTAATCCTGGCAATCGCATTCTGGTAGTTGTCAATGTACAACACTGTCACCATATTCGGGCGCGGCTGCAAAATCACCCGGAAGTTGTCGTCACCACCTATCACGATCTTTAATGCCATACGCCAAACGGCCCTGTTCAGATAAAAATGAATGTCTAAACTAGAGATTATCTTGCCTGGAGGCACTATATGAAGATTTTGCCACACCTGTTTCTGCTCTTTTTGGGGTTTACAATGTTAACAGCCTGTCAGGAATCCGCTGCACCAGAAGCGTTTTTGTTAGCTGAGACGACCGGTACAGTTATCCCTCCCCTACCGGAACTTGATACAGACGTGATTGCCTTGGGAAAAATGGTGTATGACCAACAGTGCGCCGCCTGTCATGGTGTCGAGTTAGAAGGACAACCCGACTGGAAATTACGGAATGAAGATGGCAGCTTTAAAGCCCCACCACATAGTGCGGATGGCCACACCTGGCATCATGCAGATAGTCAGTTAGTTGAGGCCGTCCAACTAGGCGGAGCACGATTTGAAGGCATGAGCATCGGTGGCACCAGTCCTATGCCGGCCTATGCTGAAATTTTAAGTGATGATGAGATTACGGCCGTACTCACCTACATCAAAAGCACATGGCCAAAAGACATCCGCCAGGCTCAATGGGAAGTCACCATCATGAGTTCCCAACAACGATAATAAAAATCAATCGTGCGCTTTAGCGTACTTCCCATCTCAGACGGGGGATTCATTCCCCACCAAAAGGAAATGAAAATGAGCACACACGCCCATCACGATTCAGGGCATACACATGATGCCCACGAACATCATCAAACAGATGATTACTGCACCTGCTGCCGCGTTTGCAACTTGCAAGGTCAACCAGAAACGGCCGTTACGCATGACGGCGAACATGATCACAATAAGCACGCGGAACGCACAGGCCATACCGGACATCATGATCACACCGGCCACGAAATGATGTTTCGTAACCGCTTCTGGATCAATCTTGTTTTAGGCATTCCGGTCATTATTTATAGCTCTGCCATTCAAGGCTGGTTTGGTTACACCGCCCCCGAATTTCCTGGCAGCCAACTTATTGTTCCGGTACTTTCTACCATCATTTATATGTATGGTGGTTTGCCCTTTTTGAGTATGGCCAGATGGGAAATCCGTGAACGCAAACCGGGAATGATGACCCTCATTTCCCTGGCGATCAGCGTTGCTTACTTCTATAGTATGGCCACCTTGTTCCTCGTTGAGGGTGAAGACTTCTTCTGGGAATTGGTCACCCTGATTGACATCATGCTGCTGGGGCATTGGCTGGAGATGCGCAGTGTGCGGCAGGCTTCTGGGGCGTTGGACGCTTTGGCCCAGTTGCTGCCCGACACGGCTGAAGTTGTGATGGAGGACGGCCGTATTGAAGAACATCCCGCCAGCCATCTCAAAACAGACGATGTGGTGCTCGTGCGCCCCGGTGCCAGTGTGCCCGCCGATGGCATTGTTGTGAATGGCGATTCCGAAGTGAATGAAGCCATGGTCACCGGCGAATCCAAACCGGTAGACAAAACGGTAGATTCGGCGGTGATTGCTGGCACAATTAATGCCGGGAATGGCAGTTTGCGGGTGAAGGTCACGGCCGTGGGGGATGACACCGCCCTCTCTGGCATCATGCGCCTTGTCGCTGAAGCACAGCAAAGTAAATCTGAAACACAATTGTTGGCCGACCGCGCCGCTTCCCTGTTGTTTTATGCGGCCGTAGCAGTCGCCTTGTTGGCCGGGCTTATCTGGTCAATTTATTATGGGGGCATCACTGCCCAAGTAATTGCTATTGTGGTCACCATCTTAATTATTGCCTGTCCACACGCTTTAGGTCTGGCTGTGCCTCTGGTTGTAGCCAATACCACTGCTTTGGGTGCGCAAAATGGCATACTCATTCGGAACCGGCAAGCAATGGAAACGGCCAAAGATTTGAACATCATCACCTTTGACAAAACGGGCACACTAACCAAAGGGGAAATTGGTGTGGTCAACATGGCGACAGCGGAGGGCGTTGATGCAGACGAATCATTGGCTATTACAGCCGCTGTTGAAGGCGATTCCGAACATCCTATTGCCCGTGCTGTTCGCCATTCAGCGGAGGGAAAGCAGCTTGATCTGCCCCATATTTCCGAGTTTGAAATTCTCAAAGGGCGCGGCGTGAAAGCATTGTACGATGGGCAAACGGTGTATGTGGGTGGGCCAAGATTGTTAGAGTTTTTAGAAGTGGCACGGCCGTCAACCCTGACCCAATTCGCCCAAGCATCTGGGGAAAAAGGCCACTCCGTTATTTATTTGGTGTGGGAACAGGATGTGGTGGCGGCCTTTGCGTTGGCAGATGTGGTACGTGAGGAGAGTGGCACGGCCGTACGTGCTCTCCATGAATTGAATGTAGAAGTCGCCATGCTCACCGGCGACAGTCAGGATGTGGCCAAAGCCGTGGCTGAAGAGCTGAAAATTGACCAATACTTTGCCGAAGTGCTGCCTGCCGATAAAGACCAAAAAGTGATGGCGTTGCAAAAACAGGGCAAAATGGTCGGTATGGTCGGCGATGGTGTTAATGATGCCCCTGCACTCACTCGCGCTGACATAGGTATTGCTATTGGTAGCGGTACAGATGTCGCCGTGGAGTCCGCGGATCTGATTTTGGTACGCAGCAACCCGTTGGATGTGGTGAAAATCCTCAAATTGAGCAAAGCTAGTTACCGTAAGCAAAAGCAAAATATCTGGTGGGGGGCGGGCTACAACATAATCATGATTCCTCTGGCGGCCGGTATTTTAGCGCCGTTTGGATTTATCATGCCTCCTGCGCTCGGTGCTGTTCTCATGTCAGTAAGTACCATTGTAGTCGCTGTCAATGCACAAACGCTTCGCCGTGTGGATTTGTCAGGGACGTAAAAATTAAATGGGAAAAGATTCTCAAGGTTGCGGCTTCACCCGCCAAATGGCGTAGTAGGGTCACGCTAAATAGCCCTGTCACCTGCTGGCTGCTTCTGTTACGCTCTGAGTATTCTGAGCGACCATAAGGCAGCCATGCGGGTTGATTGCTATGACAACACAAAATGCCATTCATTGAAGTTGTTAACGGCACTTACTTGGTGCTCGTCTGTTTATGCTCTTTGAATCTACCCCTTTTTCTAATTTGGAGGTTAATATGAAACTGAACATAACATTGCTGCTATTTACATCGTTTATTTTCACATTGTCTGCCTGTACCGGTGCAGCAAATGAGACCGTGCTGACGCCTAACCTGGAAGGGCCAGCTTTAATCATGTTTTACACAGACAACTGAGCACCCTGACAAGCAATGATGCCCATCGTGAATGGGTTAGAGAATGCATTTAAGAGCCAGATCACTGTTTTACAATTAAATGCGGCTGAAGCAGAAAATGGTCAGTTAATGCAAGAATATGGCTTGCGCGGGCATCCTTCTTTTGTAGTGTTAGATGGCAACGGCCGTGTCACCCAAATATTTTTCGGTCCCCAAAGTGAAGAAATACTCCGTGAAGCAATCATTGATACTTTGCCTTAAATAGGAACCTGTAGTGATAGCGTTGTTTGCCGGTCTGTTCATGGGTTATGGTCAACTTCAGCCAGTTAACCGAGAGGACATCCTCACTGGCTCGAATGGGTACCTGGTTGACGAAAGGTGGGTACAATCTCATTATTGCTCATAAGTAAACAAGTAAATTGCATACATCAAAACCGTTGACGGCGAGCTTTTGCTCGCCGTTTTGTGTTGAAATGTGACAAATGTCACTGTTTTTATATGATGCGCCAAATGGCTCTCGTGCCACTGCCTGACCTTGTCTATCCTTAAGCCTATGAGCATTTTGAGCAGGAGAACACCCCAAATGACCAGAGCGAAACGCATTTTATGGCCTTCTACAGCATTCATTATGGGGGCAGGTTTTCTCACATTGTTATATTTCGGTATCGTTTCTATCGCTGAAAGCCCACAGATAACGGTAATGAGGTGACAGCGACACTTTGGGATGCGCAACCAGCCTGAAGTGAAAGGAGTAGTGAATAATGCACGGAAAAATTCGTCATAGGGGTGGGCATAAAAAATCAAGAGTGCAAAAGAAAACTTGGTTGCCGCTTACTGTCATCGTTATTGGCTTTGTGCTGATTTTGGGTGGTTTGGTTTGGTATGTAACTGGGAATGATACGGCCGTAGCCTCTATAGAATATCATCCCGATGATGTGGCTCATGACCAACCATTTGTAGCTGTGCATGAGATGGGAGAGGGGCCAAAAATTGCTTTCCTGCCGCGTGATGAACCGCAGCCCAAAATCCAGATATCAGAGGCTAATTATGACTTCGGCAATATTGGGCCACAAGATATTGTGGAGCATGAATTTGTTATTCGTAATGTGGGAGAAGCACCGCTAACTATCAGCCGTGCTTATACGACTTGTGGTTGTACCACGGCCGAAATATCCGCTCGCATCATTCAGCCGGGAGAGGTGGCCACTGTAAAACTCATCTTTGATGCTGGCTTCCATGATGCTGCAGGACAAACTGTACGGCGTGGTCTGATTATTGAAAACAACGATCCAAATCAATCTCAAGCGGAAATTTGGACACAAGCCTCCGTACGATCCAATTAAGGTGATTAAGCGGAGTGATATGCAATGAAACAGACCATACGATTTAATTTATTGTTGATTTTACTTATATCATTGTTGGGAACGGGGCTGGCTGGGTGCAGCAACAGCAGCCAGCGTGATGTGGCTATGGCAACCTTGGACGGTATGCCAGAACACGTGCATACAGCACCAGTGCGCGTGCAAGAAGCTTATCAATATGCCGTCGCTAATCCTGATGTTTTACAACAAATTCCTTGTTACTGTGGCTGTGGGGCTATGGGTCATACTTCTAATTATAGTTGTTATGTGGCTGAGGCAGAAGAGACCATCACATATGACGAGCATGCGCTCGATTGTGGAATTTGTGTAGACATCTCGCAAGATGTTATGCGTATGCAGGCACAGGGTAGGAGCGTAGAGGAAATATTCAACTATGTAAATACGACCTATGCTCGTTTTGGTCCACCCACGCCATTGGAGCCGGTCAATTGAACCAACAACGTCGTTTGGGGCTATTTGTTTTGCTGGCATTGTTAGGATTAACGGCCGTTGGGGGATGGTTGCTAAGGCCGCGAGCAGCGATGGTGCAGGCGGCTCGGCCGGAAGCAGGTGGCTGGATGCCAGACCATTTGATGGCTAAAGCAGGGGAACCGTTACATTTAAGACTTACGGCCGTTGACATGATGCACGGTTTTATGGTCGGCCAGATGGAGATGGAACCAATTGACATTCCACCGGGCGAAACGACGGAAATTACCCTGTTGTTTGATGAACCGGGAACCTATACTTACTATTGCACCCGTTTTTGTGGCCCAACCCATTGGCGTATGCGTGGTACGATTGAAGTTTTAGGAGAAGCGCCAGAAACTGTCAATCAACCAGAGCCACCCCTGTACGTAATGCTCGGTATGGACATTGATGCTGACCATACGGTACCCGTCTCTTTGGAGAGGCTGCCTTCTGCTGAGAAAGGAGCTGCGTTAACGGCGGATGTCCCTGAACGTTTTTCCAGTCGGGAGGTTTACGAGAGTCAAAGCCCTTATTCTGCCTGGGTAGACCTGAAAAACGAACCCGGCATGGCAAACCTGACGGATGCTGAAGCGTGGGACATTGTAGCCTACCTCTGGCAAAGACAACCACCCCCCGATACGCTGGCATCTGGACAGACTTTGTATGAGGCGAATTGTGCTTCTTGTCATGGATTAAGTGGGGCAGGGGATGGACCACTGGCATCGATTCAGCCAACGGCCGTTCCCGATTTTACCGATCCGACCGTGATGTTAGGGGCCAATTCCGCTATCTTGCAGGGTAAATTGCTGCGCGGTGGCATGGGTACAGGTATGCCCAATTGGGGAACCATCTTCACCGATGCGCAGATATGGGCATTGGTTGATTATCTATGGACATTCCAGTTTACAACCGAGGAAACGATTGAATGAAAAAGCTGATATTGATGATCTTTTTATTCGGGATGGGATTGAGCTTCACTGCCTGTCAGGACAGTTCCCCTCAAATTGAACTAGAAATTACGAACCTGGATTTAGGTGAAGCGGTGAATGGAGAAATTGTGAGCCGTGATATGCTGGTGCGCAATGTGGGGCAAAAACCACTTAAAGTAGAAACTGTTACCACATCTTGCGGTTGTACATCAGCCACGTTGAAACCGATGGTGGTTGCTCCCGGAGGCACTGCAAACTTGCACATTGAAGTGGACACTGGCGCACACGGGCTGGAGCTGACAGGCCCGTTGGTACGCCAGATATTTATTGTTTCGAATGATCCAGACCAGCCAGAAGCCGAAGTGGAATTAAGTGTAAATATTTTACCACGGCCGTAAGCTTGGGCAGGAGCACCTCTGGTTGCCCCGTTTTTCTGGTCTGCGAGCTGGGCTTCTGAGGGGAAGAAGTATTCGATCATTTGTTGAACGCCTGGTTGAATTTGATCGAATTATCTCTCACCTCATCGCCATACGGCCGTTTTCACGCAAAACGTGGAAGAACCCTTTTTAGAATATCAAATGTTAGCTGATGGACATTTTCACCTTTGTGGTTATACCCAACGAGGGCATAAAGTAACATTTTGACTATGAAAATGACTTGGCGAACGATATAGAAAAGCTATACTCTGCCGTTTTCGCCAAGGATGGGATAAGATGATTAAACTCAAGTTCACGCCAGAAATCATTGACCAATTACACCATGAACGCACCGGCCATGCGCACCCTCGGGTGCGTCAACGGATGGAAGCGGTGTATCTGAAGGCGCTTGGTTTGCCCAACCAGGAAATTGGTCGCATCGTGCGAATTAGCCAGACGACGCTGCGTGAGTATCTCCAGATGTACCAGGAAGGGGGGATTGAAGCTCTCAAAGACCTGAACTTTCACCAGCCCAAGAGTGAGATGGATGATCACCAGGATATGCTGCGGCAGGAATTCGACCAGCAACCACCGGTAACACTTCAATGTCCTTGGTGCCCTGCACGCCACCACGCGGCAGTTGGTGACGGTTACCAACACCAGTTACATCAACGCACAGTCGGTGGCCGCCTTGCTCTATCAACTGACAGCTTCTTTTGCCGACTTGCCTATCACCCTCGTTTTGGACAATGCCCGCTATCAACATTGCCGGTTTATCAAAAGGAAAAGGCGTAGGTAACAAACAGATCACACTTATAGCTGCTTCAGTTTGACGGGACAGTATTGCCCACTACGGAGGCTCAAGTGGCTTTGCAGTCGGTGGCTACAGATGAGATGACCCCACTGGCCCATGGCTACGCCGTGCATCCAACAAGCAGTGGCTATGGTGGGGTGAGCCAACGCTGGCTGGTCATCTATCGAGTTGGATAAAGCCCGTTTGCCCGATGAAACGTTGCTATCCAGTTACAAGGAACAGGGACAAACCGTTGAACTTAGTCGATTCTTAAGGTGCGGAATGTGAGATTTCCGCATCCATGGTCATAACAATGCGATTTTCATGCACCGCAATTTGCAAAATCTGCTTGTCTGGCAATGCGGCTAATGCCCTGAGAATTTACTCCACTTTCATGTTTCACAGATAGTCTGATGACGGCCGTGTCTCTTTGCCAGGAGACACGGCCGTGTCCTACCTTCTTACACTTCCCTGAAAATCCCCTGGCTTTTTTCAAGCAGCAAGTTATAATATAAGCCGCTGGCCACAAGCAAGCACCCTTTTCAGTTAAAAAGAAAAAATAGATTTTTTGAAATTTTGCAAAAATCCGGTAGACTACTGGTTCGCGCCTGTTGGCGCTACGGCAAAAGAGATTATAACGAGAGGATAGATCGATTATGGCTCGCAAATGTAAAATAACCGGCAAAGGTCCGTTGGCAGGTAACAATGTATCGTTCTCCCAAAAGAAAACGAGGCGGCGGTTTTTGCCCAACTTACAAACTAAAAGAGTATACATACCTGAACTTGACCGTACCGTGCGCATCAAAATGTCGGCGCGGGCTTTACGGAGCGTAGATAAGGTTGGGTTGATGTCTTTTTTGAAGAAACAAGGATTGTCTTTAAAAGACGTCACGTCGTGATCCGCTAATACGTTAACCGTAATCGGATATCGCAAAAGGAACAAGGAGTCATGGCAAAGAAAAAAGATGTACGCGGGGTGATTAAGCTGCGCAGCACGGAAAGCAGCCACATGTATTACACCACCAAAAATCGGCGCAATTCGCCCAATCGGATTGAACTGCGTAAGTATGATCCCACCTTGCGCCGTCACGTGCTTTACCGCGAAACTCGCTAAATTCGTCACACGACCGTTGTGTTTATGATGGGCCTGCCAATTTCTGGCAGGCTTTTTGTTTTGGCTGTGTTTCCTTTGATGTTTTTGGTATAAAATATCAGTATGGAACAGCTAAGTTCAACAAACCGGGAGCGGGGAATACCCCATCAGTCGGCGTCAGCCTGTTTGCACTTTGCTGATGTTGCGGTAGCGTACGCGGCGGGGCCAAACGGCCGTACCATGCGCAACGGCCGTGACCTGGCGCTGGAAAATATCACCTTCCAATTGGAAAGCGGCCAGCGTGTGGCTGTGGTGGGGCCCAATGGCGCCGGCAAAAGCACACTGCTGCGGCTTATTGTGGGTACCGTGCAGCCCACACAGGGGCAGGTGACCGTATTTGGGTCAAAGCCGGGCCAGCATATTTGCATTGCTTACGTACCACAGCGCAGTCAGATTGACTGGTCATTCCCGGCGACGGTGCTGGACGTCGTGATGATGGGGCGTGCCGGACAAATTGGCCTGTTTCGCCGCCCTTCGGCTCATGACAAAACCATTGTGCAAGAAAGCCTGGCGCGGGTGAACGCTACCCACCTGGCGCACAAGCAAATCGGCGAACTGTCCGGGGGGCAGCAGCAGCGTGTTTTTATTGCCCGGGCCCTGGCCCAGCAGGCGGAACTGCTCTTGTTAGATGAGCCGCTCACTGGGTTAGACGTACCCAGCCAGGAAGCGATATTTACCATTTTAGAGACGCTGCGTCCCCTGGGGGTTACCGTCATTATGGCCACCCATGATTTAAACCTGGCCGCAGAGCGGTTTGACCAGATCATGTTGTTAAACGGGCAGATCGTGGCCTTTGGCCCACCTCTGGCCGTGTTAGCCCCGGAAAACTTGCTGCGGGCTTACGGGGGGCATATTCACCTGCTGCCGCCGTCTGGCCATGACCAGCCGCCGGTTTTTGTAAAGAATGTGGAGACGTAGCCTCTTATGGTCATTGATTGGATCCTGGAACCATTGCAATATGCCTTTATTGGGCGTGCCTTGTTGGCGGCAATGATTGTAGGCGTTGTATGCCCGGTTGTGGGCACCTACATCGTCTTACGGGGCATGGCTTTTTTTGGTGATGCCCTGGCGCATATCATTTTACCCGGTGTGGTGATCGCTTATCTCTTAAGCTGGCCCCTGGCTCTGGGGGCACTGGTCATGGGTGTGGGTGCGGCCGTGGGCATTGGCGCCCTGACAGAACGGGGATTGCTTAAAGAAGACACGGCCATAGGGGTAATATTTGCCGGTCTATTTGCCCTCGGCGTGGCGTTGCTGTCGGCCACAGGTAACTATGCTGTGGACCTGGCCCATTTTTTGTTTGGCAACTTGTTGGGTGTGACCACGGCTGACTTGCTGATTGCCCTGGTGTTGGCCAGCATTGTTCTTCTGCTGGTCATTCTGTTCTTTAAAGAGTTTACAGTGATCACCTTTGACCCAATATTGGCGATAACGCTGCGCCTGCCGGCCCGCTTTTTGCGCTATCTGCTGTTGGTGTTGATCGCCATTACCATTGTGGTTTCTTTGCAGGTGGTGGGCATTGCCTTGATGTTGGCCATGCTGGTGACGCCGGCAGCAGCGGCTTCGTTGTTAACCCGCCGGCTGTCCTCTATGATGGCGGCTGCCGCCGGGGTGGGTGTGGTGTCGGGCATCATCGGTGTATATGTCTCGTTTTATTTGGACATAGCCTCTGGACCGGCCGTGGTGCTGGTAGCCACATTGATTTTTAGTATGGTATTTCTCTTTGCGCCTGCCAAAGGTGTTGTCTGGCGGCGAGGGTAGGGGGCTTATCATAGAACTATGGCATCGCTGGATGCGCTTGAAGGGTGTTTCGGTCATGAATGTGCAAAACTGCTTCTGAACGCACCCAAAGGACGCGGAAAATGGATAAACAGCTGCAGGTGTTTACCCTGACATTGCAAGAAAACGGCTATCGTTTGACACGTGCCAGGCAGGCGGTGGTAACCGCCTTGTTGTCCAGTGGCGGGCACGTAAGTGCAGATGCTCTGGCGGAAGTTGTGCGTGAATCTGCACCTCAGGTAGGTCGAATGACCGTTTACCGCACATTGGATCTCTTGAGTGAATTGGGTTTGGTGCGTCCAGTGTACCAGGGAACGGGTGCGGCGCACTATGTGTTGATGGATGATGGCCACCATCATCACCTGGTGTGTTCCACCTGTGATACGGTGATAGAGTTTGATGACTGTGTACTGGAAGAGATTGAACGCGTGATTGGGGAACGCTTTCAGTTTGAGGTGCGCGGCCACCTGTTAGAGTTTTACGGCCGTTGTCATCATTGCCGTGAATCATCATCTGTCCTTGCATAACAGATGATGATTCACAAATGATCGTTGCCAATTACCTGATTATTGAAGAATGGGCAGGGTGGTGATAGGTACCGCCAGCGCCACATATTGTGCCTGAATCCACCCCTGCTGGCCGTTGCTCAAGACAACGTACACCCAGGTGCTATCGGCGGTGCGGCCGGTGGCGGTGACCGCCAGGCCAGAATAAACGGAACCAGTGACGGGGCAGGTCAGGTTCGGGCAAGAGCGTAAACTGGTGGTATTGCCTGTATTGACGGGAGGAGGGGCGCCCACTGGCGGCTGACCGGGTACGGGCCCAGACAAAACGGGTAGCAGGCTAATAGTCATGGCCGTACTGACATAACCGGCGTTGGCCCACCCTTCTTTGCCATCATTAGCGCGCACCATTAACCAGGTATTATCGCTGGTTCGCCCTAACAGCGTCAGGGCAGAACCGTAAGAGGCGACGGTGGTGATACCAGCGCTGGCGCCGGGGGTGGAACGAATGTTTAAGTTACCGGCGGCCACGGCCCCCGTGCCAGATTGGGCAGTGACAGGCAGGTTGGCCACATTGGTGCCGGTGGTCAGGTACCGGGTATTCACCCAGCCTTGCTGGCCATTGTTGGTGCGAATGTTTAGCCAACTGGTGTCCAGATTGCGTCCCAACAGGCTGACCAGATTGCCGTTGTCTACGGCCGTGACCCGTACATACCCCACACCAGGACCAGAACGCACGTTAAGGTGGGCGGTATTCACAATGGCGGTATTAGGAATGGTGGTGGGCACCGGGGTTACCGGGGTTGGTGGTATGACTGTGGGCAGTGGGGTCACACCCGGGGGTAGGGGCGTGGGGGTAGAGACCGAGGCGTCTACCACCGGCAGGCTGCTTATCGGCACACTGGGGGTTAAATAGCGTTGATTTACCCAGCCGGTAACGGCGTTTGTGGTTTGAATATAGACCCAGGTAGCGTCAGCATTACGGCCTAACAACACCACAATGTCGCCAAAGTAGACGGCCGTTTTTACGCTAAACTGCACCCCTGGCCCAGAGCGCACATTTAAGGCGCCGGTATTCACAACGCCGGTGGCGTAGGTGGGGTTAACCGGTGTGGGTGAGGAGGGGAGGGGCGTCGCGGTGGTGCCGGGCACATTCACAGTGGGCAAATCAAAGAGATTGATGGTGTATGTCAAGGATTGGGGCCGGGCCCACCCCAAAATGCCGTTAGGCGTGCGCACATAGACCCAACTGGCGTCTGAATTGCGCCCCAACATGGTGACAACCTGGTTCTGACCAACCACATCTACAACGGCTGACGCGCTGTCAGCGGTGGCATGAACGGTTAACGAACTGACGTTAACAATGGCTGGAGCGCTGACCTGGGCTCTTGTTTCCAGGGCCATGACCTGGCCCGCCAGCAATAAACTTACCAGCAGAAAAACAGCGATCAAAAACGTTTTGCCTGAAAATTTGAGTTTCATTTCTTGTTCCTCCTAAAACCAAGTCAACACAAGAAAGTGATGGTGTGATGATCTTTCGCCATTGTCCATTCACTATGTTGATCGTGAGGATTGCCCATTTTACCTTTTCTAAGAATAAGGTGACATAAAATCACTTTACATAGTATAGTCCATAATGCGGGGTTTCTGCAAGTATAGATTATGTAAAAGCTGAGATCGCTGCCAAACTCGCAAATCGGCCCGGCAACCGGTATAATCAAAACGAATTTGACATGGCTGTAAGAGGAGTAATTAATGGAGCGACAACCACGTATTCTTATTGCCAAGCCCGGACTAGACGGGCATGATCGGGGTGCAAAAGTTGTGGCCCGTGCGTTGCGCGATGCGGGTATGGAAGTGATCTACACAGGGTTGCGGCAGACGCCGGAAATGGTCGTCGAATCTGCTTTACAGGAAGACGTGGACGCCATTGGCCTGAGCATTTTGTCTGGCGCACATCTGCCACTGGTAGAACGTATTATGGCTTTGCTGGGGCAGAATGACATGTTAGACGTGCCTGTTTTTTTAGGCGGGATTGTACCGCCTGATGACCTGCCAGCTTTAAAAGAGATGGGGGTGGCTGGCGTTTTTGGTCCTGGGGCCAGCACAGGAGAGATCGTCACGTTTATTTGGGAGGTATTGGCCGCTAAACAGGGAGATAAGGTGGCGTGAAGGAGTTAATCGAGGGCGTGCTGCACGGCCGTCCCCGCGCTATTGCCCGCCTGATCACACTGATAGAAAACAGTGAGACGGCCACCGAAACGGCCGTTACCGCCCTTTACCCTCATACCGGAAACACCCACATCATTGGTATTACTGGCCCGCCTGGTTCCGGCAAAAGCAGCCTTGTGAATGAATTGGCCAAGGTGCTGCGCCGGCAAGATTTGCGCATAGGCATTGTGGCCATAGACCCCAGCAGCCCCTTTACCGGCGGCGCTTTGCTGGGCGACCGGGTGCGTATGCGTGATCTGGCCGGTGACCGTGGTGTTTTTATTCGCAGTATGGCCTCGCGGGGCTGCCTGGGTGGGCTGGCGCAGACAACCTGGGCGGTTATTAAGGTGCTGGATGCCGCCGGTTTTGATATGGTTCTGGTAGAAACTGTCGGTGCCGGCCAGGCGGAAGTAGACATTGCTCGTGCTGCCCATACCACCCTGGTGATTGAATCGCCCGGTATGGGTGATGACGTCCAGGCTTTTAAAGCGGGCATTCTGGAAATTGCCGATATTCTGGTAGTCAACAAGGCAGACCGGCCGGGCAGTGACCGGGTGGTGCGCTCATTGGAAACGATGCTGCATTTAGGGCCGGTAGGGGGCACACGGCATCATGGCTATACAGGTGAAGTTCCCCTGGCGGCGGCCAATGGCGCGTCTGGTGGCTGGCAAATTCCGGTGCAGCCCACTATTGCCACTGAGGGGAAGGGGGTGCCTGAACTGGTGATGCTGCTGCAGCAGCATCACGCCTATCTGCAAACCAGCGGCGAGTGGCAGCAGCGTGAAAAAGAACGCTGCTGGCAGGAGATCATGCATCTCCTGCATCTGCGGTTTATGGCACAATTTCAGACGGCCGTACCCCAAACCGAGCGTGCCTCATGGGCGACGGCCGTAGCCGCCAGAGAGGTAGACCCCTACACGGCCGTGCGTCAGCTTTTCCTGGCACTCTCTGGTGGGGCAAAGATTAGTACAGATGGTGCATAAAACGTAAAACTTGTCGCGTTTTATATTGTATGGGTACAGTAGAGAGGACAACAATGGGTAAGATGGTAGCTTACGGCGAGATCAAACTATTTGCTGGTTCGGGTTGCCCCGGTCTGGCCCAGAAGATAGCTGATTATTTAGACATTCCCCTGAGCGGTTGGGATATTATTCAGTTCCCTAACGAAAACTTGTTTGTGAAACTGCATGGCAGCGTGCGCGGTCAGGATGTTTTTCTTATCCAGAGCCACACCCGGCCAGTTCATCGCAACATCATGGAAACGCTCATTGCCATAGACTGCCTGAAGCGTGATTCGGCCGGCCGGGTGACGGTGGTTGTCCCTTTTATGGCCTACTCGCAAAGCGACAAAAAAGACCAGCCCCGTGTGCCCATCTCTGCCCGGCTGCTGGCAGACATGATTGAGGTAGCCGGGGCTGACCGCTGGATCACCATAGACCTGCATGCCGAGCAGATTCAAGGCTTTTACAAAATCCCCGGAGATTCGCTAACCGCCTTTCACATATTAATTGACTATTTTAAGCCCAGGCAGTTAAATGCCGTGGTTGTCACCCCAGACCTGGGCTTTGCCAAACGGGGGCGCAACTTTGCTGCCAGCCTGGATTTGCCCCTGGCCTTTGTGGAAAAACGGCGTGCTGGCAACGAAACCGGGCGTGAGGCGCTCAGTCTTATCGGCAGCGTTGCTGACAAGGATGTTATTATCGTAGACGATCTGGTAGACACGGCCGGGTCTATGCGGGAAGCGGTTCAGCTTGTGAAGTCTTGCGGCGCCCGAGACGTCTATATCACGTTTACTCATGCCGTTTTGTCTGACCCGGCCATTGAACGGTTAAGAGAGCTGCCGATCAAAGAAATTGTGACGACTGATACCATTCCCTTGCCCGCAGAAAAGATGCTGCCCAACATTACGATACTTACCGTTGCGGAACTGTTAGGTGAAGTCATCATTCGCTCCCATGAGGGGCGCAGCGTAGGCGAACTTTTTAATGAGTAACACGGGCATTCTAATAAAAAACTTAGTTAGCGACGGTATGCTTGGCCTGTTATTGCTTAAACGCGCAAAAAATTAACATATCTGGATAAATCTCATGTTTAAAAAACTTGTTTCTATCGTGGTAGGTGATCCCAACAAAAAGGTAATTAACAGTTTGGAATCATTTGTGGCCCAAGTTAATGAATTTGAACCACAAATGCAGCAGCTCACCGACGAGCAAATGCGGGAAAAGACAGAAGAGTTACGGCGGCGCCATTTAGAAGACGAAGAGCCACTAGATGAGTTGATGGCTGAAGCCTTTGCCCTGGTACGTGAAGCATCTGTGCGCACTACGGGGCTGCGTCATTATGACGTTCAAATCATGGGTGGCGCCTTGCTGCATCGTGGTGAAGTTGTGGAAATGCGTACCGGTGAGGGGAAGACACTGGTGGGTACATTGCCGCTGTTCTTAAATGCTCTCACCGGACGCGGGGTTCATCTGGTCACGGTTAATGATTACCTGGCCCGGCGTGACGGCGGTTGGATGGGCAAGATATTTCATGCCTTGGGCCTGACAGTAGGCTGTATTGGCCCGCTGCAATTTTCAGCCCTCTATGATCCGGACTACGTCAACCCCGGTGCCGAGCTGGAAGATGAACGTCTAGTGCATTGGCGGCCATGCACCCGCCGCCAGGCGTATATCGCTGACATCACGTATGGCATTAGTAGTGAATTTGGGTTTGACTATTTGCGGGACAACATGGTTACCAGCAAAGAAAAGCTGGCGCAGCGCGATCTTGTTTATGCCATCATTGACGAGGTGGACAACGTGCTGATTGACGAGGCCCGGACGCCCCTGATCATCTCTGGGCCAGCACCCCGCTCTGGCAAGGAGTACGCCCGTTTTGCTGAGTATGTACGTGGTCTGAAGCGCAACACGGCCGAAGAGGACGAAGCGCCGACCGGTCATTATGACCTGGATGAAAAAAGCCGCTCTGTCAGCCTGACAGAGTTAGGCATTGCCGAGATTGAGAAACGCATCCCGGAACTGGATGTAGAGGCGGGGGACAATTTGTATGACCCGCGTTTTTACCATCTGACATATTACCTGGATAATGCTTTAAGGGCGCAGTATCTGTTTAAGCGTGATGTGGAGTATGTGGTCAATGACGGCCAGGTGATCATCGTCGATGACTTTACCGGCCGTCTGATGCCTGGCCGCCGCTATTCAGAAGGGCTGCATGAAGCTATTGAGGCCAAAGAAGGTGTGCAGATTAAGCGGGAGACGGTGACGGTAGCTACCATCACCTTGCAAAACTATTTCCGCCTGTATGATAAATTGGCAGGCATGACAGGTACCGCCCTGACAGACGCGGAAGAGTTTGACAAGATTTACGAACTTGGGGTGACACCGTTACCAACCAATGTGCAGTACATTGTGGACACGAGGGCCATGGGGTTGGTGGAACATAAAGAGAAGGTAGAAAGCGGTGAGCAAATTTCTTATGTTGATCCGCAGACAAGTGCGCCCGTTTTTTACAAACGTACTGACTTTCAAGATCAGATTTTTGGCACGGAGGGGGCCAAAGACAAGGCCATTATAAACGAGATAAAGCGTTACCAAGAGATGGGCCGGCCGGTGTTGGTGGGTACAACTTCAGTGGAGCATTCAGAAACCATTCACAAGCTGCTGGAAAAAGAGCGTGTGCCGCATGCTGTTTTGAATGCCAAGATACACCAATCAGAAGCGTTGATTGTGGCTCAGGCTGGCCGTAAAGGGGCGGTGACGATTTCCACCAACATGGCCGGGCGTGGTACCGATATCTTGCTGGGGGGGAACCCGGAAGGCATGGCGGCCGAGATGATGGAAGAGGAGTTGTTCAAACGGCCGTTGCTTACCCAACTTGCCTTCAAACTGCTGGACGAAGGTCAGGAAACAGCCCGTGATATGGCCAACAAGCACCCCAAACTAAGCGAAGATTTGGTAGATTGGCTCTTGGAAGTTAAACAAGAGATGGATGCCGCCCTGACGGAGATCGAACGGGTACAGGTTATCGGCTTCCTGATACAGCAGTTGCGCAATACGTATCACATCGATTATGAGGATGCTCTTAAGACCTTGCGGCTGGTAAACAGCGGCTTTTTGGGTGAAGCGCGTGATTACCTGGAAACCATTGGTGCAGACGTAGCCCTGGTTGAAGATGCCACCCGTCTTACCGAACTATACACGCGCTACCAGCGCGTCCATGAAGATAATGGCCTGGCAGCCCAATTCCTGGCGGAGATCGTCTTTGATAAACATTATAACGCCCGTGCGGCCGTTATTCGGGCTGTAATGGCCGATGATCAAGAAGGGGCTGTGGCCATCACAAACACCGTTCGGGGGATGACCCCAGACCTGGTGGCGCGGATTGAAGCCATGAAGCGCCAGGCGGAAGCGGAACGGAAGCAAGTGTGGCAGTTGGGCGGCCTGCATGTTATTGGTTCAGAACGTCATGAGTCACGGCGTATTGATAACCAGCTGCGAGGGCGGGCTGCCCGGCAGGGTGACCCTGGGTCTTCCCGCTTTTTTATCTCCATTGAGGATGAGCTGATGCGCCGGTTTGGCGGTGAACGGATGAAAAGCTGGATGAGTAAAGGGCTGCTGGCCAACATCCCTGAAGATATGCCCCTGGAATTTGGTGTGCTGGATAAGATGATTGAAAACGCGCAGCAGCGTGTAGAAGGGTATAACTTTGATATTCGCAAGAACATTGTGGAATATGATGATGTGATGAACCGGCAGCGCCAGGCCATCTACTCTGAGCGCCGGGCGATATTAATGGCCGATGGCGTTGATTATGACGCCAAAATAAATGAAGCCTTTGCCAAGGCCATTGCAGAATTAGTTGACAACTATGTGGTGAATTATGAGCAGTTTTGCCGGGTTGAAATTGAGCGCGTGATTGCTAATTTTAGCACCGACGCCACAGACGAAGTAAACCTGACGGCCGTGATCGCCCGCCTGCGTGGCCTGCTGCCCGATGTGGTAAAGCTGGACAAAAATGAACTGGCCGCACTCACCGGCAATAAACTGACGAACCGGTTGATGGCCCTGGCCTATGAAAACGAAGAAAATGGCCATAACCTGTACCAGCTTTTCCAGGCTATGAACCGCTTCTTGCCGCTGTTTCCACCCGTGCCCAATTTAAGCACCCTGGCATTGCGCAAGTCTGGTCATTTGCAACTGCGAGAGAATATACACCGTGTTTACCTAGAACAGGTAGAAACCTTCTTTAACGAATTTGTGACCGAGCAGGTAGACCTGAATACGGCTGAAAAAGAACGTATCTGGCGGTTAGCGGATGAAGCATTGACGGCGGCGTTTAGCAGTTTTAATGTAGAGGGGTTGTCTACAAAAAATGCCCCCACGCGGCAGCTGCGTTTTAAGCAGCATGCAGACAAGGCATTACACCAGCTGCTCATGGAAACCATCGCTGCCATGGAA
This sequence comes from Ardenticatenaceae bacterium, assembly GCA_011525915.1. Lineage (GTDB taxonomy): Bacteria > Chloroflexota > Anaerolineae > Promineifilales > Promineifilaceae > CAADGU01. The sequence continues at coordinate 26,726 of WYBM01000034.1, forward strand.
GGGGAACAATTAGAGATAGCCCTTGGCGAATACGTGCACAGGCAGCAGGAAAAATGGCGTGACCACATTGGCGAGCAAGAGTATCGTAATTACCAGCGCATTTTGCTATTGAGTGCTATTGACCGTGAATGGCGAGATTACCTGACAGCCGCCGATGATTTGCGCCGTGAGATTGGTCTGGAAGCGTTGGGCCAGCGAGACCCGAAGGTTCAATACAAAATTCGGTCTGCTGAGATGTTCCAAGATATGCGTAGTAATATTGAAAAGGACATTGCGGACCGCTTCTTTCGCGAAATTGCCCAGCATCAGGCGTTTGTCCAGCAGCAAGAAGCGGAACAACAGTACCAGCTTCAAGCGCGTGAAGCCGGGTTTGCTGTGGTCAAACGGGAAGGCGGTAAGGGGGTTGAACTGCGCCGTGACGTACCCAAAGTGGGGCGTAATGATCTTTGTCCGTGTGGCAGTGGCAAGAAGTATAAAAACTGCCACATGCGCCAGGATCAGCGCGGCGTTAATGTGACTGGCAATGGCAAAACCAAACAATCGGCATTAGCAGGCAAGGGGAAGTCACGGCGGTAATGTGATATTATTTGCGCATGATAGATAAGATGTCTCCATGGCTTGTTAGGTAGGGTCTAAGCAGCGCCGCGTTTGTGCGCTGCTTTTTTTCTTTGATGGGTCACGATCTTTTTACGGCACTTTCACCAGGGCACGTTGACGGTATTCGAAAAACATGGTTTCATGGATTTGTGGTTAATCATAAATTCCTATTGGTAACATGGAAAAATCCCCTCATAATAATGGTCTGACTATGCCGCAATTATCTGCTCAATTTTCAGCGCTAAAAGCATTGCGACGTGATATTCAAGGTGTGCATTCACTGGCCAGCCTGGTTGATATAGCCGCCTCCTTTGCCCGTACCTATCTGGCGGTGAACGAGGTAGACGTCATAGACACGGCCGTTGCCCCCCAACACACAGCGTTCCCTATTGGTGTGTCAGGGTACCAACTGGTTTTACCAGGCCCCGTCCATGACGAAGATACGCGCGAATTTGCCGCCATGGCGGCCACATTAATGGCCACGGCCCCCTGTTTTTACAGCGCCAGTCACTTTGAAACCATTTACCGGGTCACAGAGGCTGCCAGACCACTGCAGCCTTTGGCCCAGGCATTGGCTGAGGTTCACCAGCAGTTGGTGAAGATTTACCAACCTGACTTCAGCTTTATTGCCCTGGTGGAACTGCAAACGGATACGATTCAGTTCCCAACGGTAGCAGAAAATGGGCAGAAAATTGCCCTTAACCCAATTTCTGCTTTAGACAAAACACACCTCATTTCTTGGGTCATTGAAAACAACATTCCCTTTGTGACCACTGATTGGCAGGCGGCTGAACGCCCCGTCCCTGACATTTTGGGCCATCCCCATCCGCGTTCAGTGTTGTGCATACCTTTGAGCAGTGGCCAGGAAGTGTTAGGCGCTGTTTGCCTGCAAAGTGTCGAAACCCAACGGTACACCGAAGCCGATATGATGGTGTTAACGGCCGTGGCCGCAGACGTTGCCGGCATTGTACAAAACATTCGTCACTATACCCTTACCCAAGAACTGGTAGACAAAGGGACCCAAGATTACCAGACGGCCGTGGCCTTACGCCAGGCTATTGCCATTATCAGCACTTCTCTAGAACAAGAGGTGGTGGTTGAACGGTTGTTGCTGGCTTTAGGCAACGTGGTCACTTACAACAATGCTTTTATCTTTCTCTGGCAAGAGGGTACACTCAGGTTTGCCGCCAGTCGTGACTTTTATGACCGTCCTATTCGTTTAACCCCCGCAGACATAGAAGATATCTGGCAAACAGCGCCCCTGATCCGCCAACTACAAGCCGAAAAAGAGGTGATTTGTGTCCGCGATGTGCGTGAGGATGAAAGGTGGCAGCCTTTCGAGGAGGGGTTAAAAATTCGCTCCTGGATGGCCACTCCCCTCTTAGCCGGCGGCGAAATGCAGGGAATCCTGATGTTTGATAGTCATGAAGCCGATGCTTTTGATAGCCGCACAGAATGGTTGGCTTCTACCCTGGCATCCCACGCGGCCGTTGCTATTCAGAATGCCAGTCTTTACCAGCAGACACAACAACAGTTAACTGAATTGGGCACGCTGTACCAGGCCAGTGCCACCATGACGGCTAACCTGGATCAAGACTTTGTGCTGCAAACGGTGGTGGCGGAAATGGTGCGGGCCCTGCAAGTGGACAGCTGCACCATTTTTGTCTGGGACAAAGATCAGCAAAGTTTGCATCCTGCTGCTCATAAAAACCAACGCTTTTTTGAAGATGACAACGAAGACCCTGCCAAACAACTGGGGCTGAGCCGCATTGAACATTTGGAACGTTACCCTTCTGTGCGGCATGTGTTAAATACCCAGGAAATCGAAAGTCTGCGCCTTGATGAAGCCTGGACAGAAGAAGAGATTCTGCTGCTAAAAGAAGCTGATTTACGGTCATTACTGTTGGTGCCATTGGTGCGGCGTAACAACCTGTTCGGGTTGTTGGCGCTGGGTGAGATGGCGCAACCACGTAGTTACAGCCAGGCAGAGCTGCGGTTGGCGCAAAACCTGGCAGGGCAGGCCGCTGTAGCCATTGAACATGCGCATTTGTTTGGCCAGGCCAAACGTCGTATTGATGAGCTGTCTACATTTCACGATATCGTTTTGCAGTTAAATTCGCCATTACGGCTAAACGCCGTCCTGGATGTCATTACAGAATCGGCGTTAAAGCTCATTGAAGCCAATAATTTGCACATCTATTTGTATGATGCCGAGACACAGGAGTTTTCTTTGTCATCGGCGTTGTGGCGTGACGGCCGTCGTGAACCAGCGGTGGCCAAACCACGAGCCGCCGGTGAGGGGCTGACAGCCACCATCGTGCGTGAGGGCCGCCCCATTGTTATTAACGATGCCGCCAGCCATCCGTTCTTTCAATCAGCCCAGGCCAGATCATGGGGCATCAGCGCCATTGCCGGGTTCCCCTTAAAATTTGGCAATGAAGTGATTGGCGCCTTTACTACCACCTATAAAGAGCCCCATGTGTTCAGCGAAGAAGAGCTGCTGCTGCTAAATTTGCTGGCTGAACAGGCAGCGGTGGCTGTACGTAACGCCGCCCTTTACGCCGATTCACAGCGCCGGCTCCGTGATATGTCAGCCCTGGTAGAGATGGCCAAACAGGTGACAGGGAATTTGCACCTGGAGTCAGTATTGCAAACGACTGTGCAAAGCTTGCGCCGCCTGTTAACTGCCCGTGCCAGTACCATCACGATGCTTAGTGAAGACGGTGAGCAGCTCATTGTGCAGGCCGCAGATGGTGTAGAACCAGAGTTCATGAATGCCCACATGCGGTTGGAGGGAAGTATTTCTGGCAAGGTCGTGCGTGAACAAAAGCTGGTGTACACGCGTGATTCGCACAAAGACCCAGAGTTCCTGTTTTTTGATCTGGCCGTACGCAGTTTGCTGGTAATGCCGCTTATCATACGTGATGTGGCCATCGGCACACTATCAGTTGATAGTGACCAGCCCAATGCCTTTTCTGAATCGGATAAGCAGCTGATGACCATTGCGGCGGCGCAGGTGAGTGTTGCTATTGCCAATGCCCGTTTATTTGAAGAGCGCGAAAAACGGGCAGCAGAGTTGGCCGTGGCTTATGAAGAATTGAAAGAAAGTGACCGCTTGAAAGATGAGCTGGTGCAAAACGTTTCCCATGAATTACGTACCCCACTGACGTTTGTGAAAGGGTACGTAGACCTGCTCATGGACGGTGACAGAGGGCTGTTGACCCCTGAGCAGCAAGAGTACCTGCAAATTGTGGCTGATAAGACAGATGATATTACCCGCATTATTGAGGACATTATTACATTACAGCGGATAGATGCCGGGAACCTGCAACTGGAAGCCATGCCGATGGTGGAAATGATCCAGACGGCCGTGGCCAGTCATAGTATGGTCGCAGAGAAAAAAGGGCTCACCGTGCGCATGGCCCCCAGCCAGGCACAGGGCCTGGTGCGCATTGACAAAGGTCGTATCAACCAGGTGCTTGACAACCTTATTGCCAATGCGATTAAATTTAGCCCGGACGGTGGTGTCATCATGGTTAGCATGTTGGAACAAGAAGACACCGTTTGCGTGTCAGTGTCTGATCAGGGAATTGGCATGTCTTCGGAAAAGCACCAGCGTATCTTTGAACGCTTTTACCAGATCGATGGCTCTTCGCGGCGGCGCTTTGGAGGTACAGGCATTGGTCTGGCCATTGTGAAGCGCATTATAGATGCCCATCACGGTAAGATTTGGGTAGAAAGCGAGCTTAATAAAGGCAGTTCGTTCTTTTTTACACTGCCCAAAGCTCAAGCAGATGTTGCAGAAGTAACACTCTAAATTTGTTTTGTGTTTTATTCTTTTGCCTATCTGCCGTATTTGAGATAGGAATTGTCTTGTCTGAATTAAATTATCAAACAGGTTTTACGACAATCCAAGATTTGCCAAAGATTGATTTGCACCGCCACCTGGAAGGTTCGTTGCGCTTGCAAACATTGTATGAGATCGCCCTGGAACATGATCTGGGCCTGACAGTGGCCAGCCTGGACCAGCTAAGACCACACGTACAGGTTATGAATGATCCGGCCCATCACGAAGCCTTCCTGCGCAAATTTGAAGTGCTGCGCCATTTTTATCGCTCCCCGGAAACCATTTACCGCCTGGCCTACGAAGCGGTGGCTGACGCCGCCGCTGATAATGTCAAATATCTGGAACTGCGTTTTAGCCCCCAGGCGCTATCCCGTGTGCGCGGTTTTGCCCTAGCTGATGTCACCGACTGGGTCATCAACGCCGTACAACAGGCCAGCCATGATTATGATATTGATGTAGGTCTTATCATTACACTGGTACGACATGATCCTCTGCCCCAGGCTTATGAAGTGGCGGAAGTTGCTCTTGCCCGCTTTGGCAAAGGTATTGTGGGGTTAGACCTGGCGGGAAATGAAGTCAAATTTCCTTCAGCCCCCTTTGCCCCTCTTTTTAAGCAGGCCAAGGCAGCAGGTATGGGAATCACCGTGCATGCCGGAGAATGGGCCAGCGCGCAGGGGGTGCATGAGGCTGTTGAAGAGTTATATGCCGACCGCATTGGGCATGGCATACGGGCCATTGAAAATTCGCAAATCCTGCGCCTGGTGCGCGAACGTGGCGTTGCTCTGGAAATATGCCTCACCAGTAACTTGCAAACGGGTGTTGTTCATAGCCTGGCCCATCATCCACTGACAGATATGCTGGACTTGGGCGTAAAAGTCACGCTTAATACAGATGATCCCAGCGTCAGTGATGTGACGTTGACCAATGAATATGCCATTGCCATGAACGTTTTGCATGTAAGCTACCCCCTCTTGCGGCAGATGGTGCTAAATGCAGCCCGTGCCGCCTTTTTACCAGAAGAAAAACGGGCGTCCCTCATAGACCGGTTTGAACAATGGCTGCCGCCGGCTTTTAGTGATAACGGCCATACCCCCTTTACGACGATTCCCATTCCTTGATCGCTTTTTTGATAAGCATTTGAATGCGTTCATCTTCAATTTCACGTGGGCGCTGGTAGGCACGGCCGTCGACTTCAATTGCCAGCCCGCCGGCCGGGTGCTGCTTTAAATGAATGGATCGTGCTGTTAACTCTGGATCAGCCGCCACGTATCTTTGTAAAATGGCATCAATTTGCTCTACAGGGTTCAACGATTGAGAGGGGGCAGGGCTGACACGAGGAATGCCAGGTAAGGCCACACTGGGGGGGCGTTTGCGTTCAGCTTTTACCGCATCGCGTGATGCTTCCAGGCTGGCCAGGAAACGTGCCTGTTGTTCTGAGATTGATTCGCTCTCTGACGGCCCGCCGCCGGAAGTGACAGGGGGAGCCAGTCCCTCGTCAACCAGATTTTGGTAGCCGCCACCAAAAGCCATCAATTCGCCCACGGCCGTGAGCAAAAACCGCTTTACGTTTTCCTCGGAGACCTCAGTAATGTTGGTATACCGCTTACCCCGATACTCCACCACCAGTTTGCCCAGCGGCGGCACTCGTAAAACACGCATCACTTCCACTTCCTGTTTCATTGCATCTCCTTAAGTTTGACAGTTTGGACAAAAGTGGGTGCTACGCCCACCCAGAACCATGCGCTCAATAGGCGTGCCACACTCCTTGCATGGTAACCCTGTGCGCCGAAAGACGGCAACGGCATTTTGCATGTCCCCCTTGCTGCCATCGGGCTTGACGTACAAGTCTATGCTGGCGCCTTCCCGTTCAATGCCCAGTGTCAGTGCCTTTTGTATGGCGGTGTGCAGTGCTGTCACCTCCGCAGATGTCAGCGTGTTGGCCAGCCGCTGGGGGTGCAGTCGGGCATAAAACAACGATTCATCGGCATAGATGTTGCCAATACCGGCCACAAATGCCTGGTCCAACAGCAGCGGTTTCAGCAAGCGGCTGCGGCCGTGTAATCTTTGGGCCAGTACCTGGATGGTAAACGCGGTTTCCAAGGGCTCTGGGCCCAACCTGCCCAGCACCTGTTCCGGATGACGTGTGACATAGACCCGGCCAAATTTCCGTTGGTCCCAAAAGCGTAATTCCTGGCCATTTTTTAAGCCAAACACCGTATGCACGTGTTTATCTGCCGTTTCATGGCGGTCTACCACCAATAACCGGCCAGACATCTTTAAATGGATGAGCAATGTCTCGCCGCCGCTAAGGGTGAAAACCAGGTATTTGGCGCGGCGGTTAATAGCCTGAATGTGACGGCCGTGTAACCGATATTGCGTCTCCGCCAATGAGGGTGTGGCAATGTGCCGCGGCCAATTATTATGCACATAGGTTATTGCCTGGTTAACAAGCAGCGGCCGTAAAGCACGCACCGTGGTTTCTACCTCTGGTAATTCCGGCATAATCGTTACTATTCCTACGCAAAATATCGTTTACAATTATATCCCAATCACCCTTGTTTCTCTATTCTTTGACATTCTCCCACTTCCTGGTCTACAATCTCTGCGTATAGGTAGCTGCCCAAGATCGCCATTGAATGCCATTTGACAATAGGTGAAGCATGTACCCTGAAGATCGTGTTTTGGTGGCTTATATGCCCAGACCATCTGATTTTGCGCTTTTGCAAAAAGAAGGTTGGTACCGCATACCCCAAGAACATGCCCCCAAAGGCCTGTTTGCAGAATATTTTGCCTTTTATTTTGGCCGGAGCTTTGGGGCAGAAAAATGGTCCATTTGTTATTATGCTCCTCAGGTAGGCCACGAATTGGTAACCCGACGTGAATTATTTCCACATGAAGATAAGCACCCCAGAGCAGATGCATTGTATTACAAAGTGCAGCTTGGCCCTTTACAGAAGTTAAAACGACCGATCGTCAGCTTGCATTGGCGGCGGATCACCTTCCTTCATACCACCTGGGATCGCTTTTGGGATGCTGCTGAAATCAACGATCTTTTTGTAGAAGGTGGGGAGTATGTAGATCGTCTTTATACCACATTAAGAGACGGCGGTGAACGAGATAGCTATACATATAACGCTTAATATACCTGCGGGTATATGACTAATTTCCTATGTGGGTAATGCAAATCGTCAGAGATGTCGTCAGTTAAAGTAATCCTGTTCTTAACTTTGGTTTTGTAAAAATGTTTGTAAAGCCAGGTCATTGGCGGACCTTTCAAACCGGCGATTCACAACGATTAGAAGTGTACACAATCAGCGTAATTGCCCATTTTCGGGAAGTGTTACATGTACTTGCATAGCATCGTTAGTGATATTGACGATTATCTCCCATCAACACCATACGTTAGGGAGGGGGGAAGCCTCTTGATGATGGTGGGTTTGCCAGGGACAGGCAAATCATCTGTTGTTGAGAACCTACAAAATAGAGTGAGTTGTGTTGTTGTAAGTACGGACAACATCCGGCTGCTCATGCGAAACAAGCCCACGTACACCGCCGCCGAAATGATGCTGGTGTACGAAGTGTGTTATTCCATCATCGAAGCTCGTCTAAAACAAGGTCAGCGGGTGGTGTTTGATGCCTCCAACTACCTGGCAGCCCGGCGTGAGCATTTGAAAAAATTGGCGCAGCGGGCCGGGGCGCCTGTGGCGGTGTGTTACGTACAGGCCGCGCAAGATGTTATTCGTGAACGTTTGCAGCAGCGCAATACCGGTAACCGGCGGGAAGGAGACTTGTCAGATGCGGACTGGTCTGTGTATAAATGGATGGTAGAAGCACAAGAACCTGTTGTAGGTGACCATCTCATCTTGGATACTAGTAGTACGCTGGCTTCAGAGCTGGCGACACAACTGTATCATTATTGGCTCAATTGTGAAGCAATTGCTGCAAGCGACCCTGATATACAATCCTCTAGCTGGGCCCGCCAATTTAACCGCGCCGATAGCCTTAGTGGCTGACCTTTGGCAGGCGCAAGGGTGGGCTGTAAGCATTCAGCCAACCAATGCACCTGGTCATGCCACAGCGTTGGCACAACAGGCCGCCGCCGCTGGTCACCGTATTGTCATGGCCGCCGGTGGGGATGGCACTTTGGGGGAAGTAGCCAATGGGCTCATTGACTCGGAAACGGTGATGGCGCCGCTGCCCGTGGGTACGGCCAATTCATTTGCCCGCGAACTGCTTATGCCCCGGCCGAATTTATTGGAAAAGCATAAACTCTTAGAGGCGGCAGAAGCGCTGCTGGCTGGTAAGATTCAACAGATGGACATGGGGCGCCTGGAAAATGAGGAAGGCCACGGCCGTAACTGGCTTTTGTGGGCTGGCACCGGTGTAGATGGCTACCTGGTGGATCGGGTGGAGCCCCGGCCGCGCTGGTCAAAACGGCTGGGCCGCCTGGGCTATTTTTTGCAAAGTCTGGCTGCCGCCCCCAATGTACCCCGAATGCATGCCACGGTGACCGTGGATGGCCTGTCCATTGAGGATGATTTTGTGCTGGTACTTATTAGCAACTGCCGTTTATACGCCGGTGGGCAGATCATCCTTAGTCCCGATGCCTGTCTGGATGATGGACAGGTAGAAGTGTGGCTCTTTCGGGGAGAAGGCCTGGCCAATACGCTGCAATATTTGTGGGAAGCCCGGTTAGAACGCCACCACAATGACCCCAACGTGACGCGGGTCAACGGCCAAGCCGTTACCATCCACGCCGCCCCCGTCATGCCCTGCCAGACCGACGGTGACAAGGCCGGCTACACGCCCTTCTACTGCACTGTTAAACCCCGTGCCCTGCGCCTGCTTGTGCCTAATACGGCCCCGGCTGACCTGTTCTCCCTGCCAGGTGAACCCCTGATGGATGGTTAATGGCGGGGGGTAAACTGCCAGAGTTCAAAGCTGGCTTCAGTGATAATGTGTGGCGTGTTTTGAATTGGTGCCCATTGAACCGGTGTCAGGTGGCGGGCACTGGGGGTCATCTGGATCAGGGTAAGGAGGGCTTCGTTATCTAGCCACATCCTGTACTCAAGTGTCTCGGTCTGGGCCAAATAGAAAGCGCCCGCAAACTGGCGGCGTATGTGTGCCTGTTTCTCAGCCTGAACTTCCAGCAAACCAAATGTCTGGCGCAAACTAGACAGGTGGGCCGGCGTGGGTGTCACCACCAACAGCCGCCCGCCGGGGGCCAGAATGCGGGCGAACTCTGCCGGGTGGCGCGGCGCGAAGATATTAAGCAAGATATGAACCGATTGGCTGGCAAAAGGCAGCTTGCCATGGACATCAGCCACCAGGTAACGGCCGTGCCCCCCACCTTTTGCCGCCATACGCACGGCCGTTTTGGCCACGTCTACCCCAAATAAACGACTGTCTGGGGCCGGCAGCCACGCCGCCAGCCGCTTCAGGTAAAACCCTTCACCACAGCCCACGTCCACCACCACTGGTTCGGCCTGCCCGGCCACAGAACCAGCCGCCAGTGCATTAAGGCGCGCCGACAACGGGTCAAAAAATCCCCGCCATAGAAATTCCCGGCGTGCCCGCAGCATTTCTGGCGAATCACCTACTGTCTCTGGCAATCTCTTATGGCGCAGTAGCAAATTAACATACCCTTCGCGGGCTATGTCAAATGAGTGGCGGCGGGCGCATTGCAGCGTTTGTTCACCCTCCGCCAGGGGCTCATCACAAACAGGGCAAATAAGCGGCCGCAGCCATTTCTCAGCCATGCCGCCATTATACCCCGGTGTCATTTGCTGGCTTGCTATGATCAGTTTTCAGTAAGCGGTTTTTAGTTTTCAGTAAGCAGTGTGCAGTTTTCAGTGCTGGCCTATCTCTGGAAACAGCCCACTGAAAACTGATAACAGGCTTCTGATTACTAGTACCACGGGCTTCAGTTGGCAAACTTTGCAAGATTACGTAAACTTCTGGCATGGATACCATTGATTTTCGGTCTGATACTGTCAGTTGGCCCACCCCGGCCATGCGGGCGGCTATGGCTGCCGCCCCGGTGGGCGATGATGTCTATGGAGAAGACCCCACCGTTCACCAGCTTGAAGCCCTGGCCGCACAAAAAGTAGGCCATGAAGCGGCGCTTTTTGTGCCCAGCGGCACCATGGGTAACCTGGCCGCCATCTTGACCCATGCCGCCCGTGGTGAGTCCGCCATTGTGGGTGAAGATGCACACACCTACCAGGCAGAAGCAGGAGGCATGGCTGTTCTGGGAGGCATACTGCCCCAGGTGCTGCCCACGGATGCCTACGGTTGTTTTTCCCTCACAGACCTTAAAAATGCCATCCTGCCGGAGGACGAGCATTACACTCGTACGCGCCTCATCTTGCTGGAAAACAGCTATGGCAGTAAAAGCGGCTACCCGCTGCCCCCCGACTATTTTGCCGCCGTACGGGCCATTGCCCAACAGCATGATGTGCGGGTGCATCTGGATGGAGCCCGGTTATTTAACGCGGCCGTAGCCCTTAACCTCGATCCGCACCAGCTTACACAGCATGTGGATTCGGTCAGCTTTTGCCTTAGCAAAGGACTGTGTGCCCCCGTCGGCTCTCTGTTGTGTGGCTCAGCCCCTTTCATTCGTGAAGCCCGCCGCGCCCGGAAGATCCTTGGTGGGGGCATGCGCCAGGCTGGCGTGCTGGCCGCTGCCGGCCTTGTGGCCCTGAACGAGATGATCGAGCGGCTGGCCGATGACCATGCTCAGGCGCGTTTACTGGCGGAAGGCCTGGCCCACATTCCGGGTATTGCCATAGACCTGGCTATGGTCAGAACCAATATGGTCTTTTTTGAGGTGACCCCGGACACCCAACTGACTGCTGACAACTTTATAGCGCAGCTGCGCGAAAGGGCGAATATTTGGCTGGGCGCGGTGGGCCCACGTCATTTCCGCGCCGTCACCCATTACTGGATCAGTGCGGCCGACGTGGAACGCTTCCTGGAAAGTACCAGAGCTATTATTCTGAGCGGCAATCGGTAATCGGTAATCAATCATTGGTGACAGGCAGGCCGATGATTGTGAACCAATTACCAGCAACGGAGGGAACATGACCAGTCTGATTGGTCACACTATCAACAATCGTTACCGGCTAGAATCTTTGCTGGGGGATGGGGGGATGGGCACGGTTTATCGTGCTTATGACGTTAACCTGGACAGGCAGGTAGCGCTTAAGCTTATGCACGCCCACTTTGCCCGCAACGAGGAATTTCGCCAGCGGCTGATTCAAGAGGCGCGTACGGCCGCGCAGTTAGATCACCCTTCTGTGGTCCGTGTCTATGATTTTGGCGATTCCGAATCGGGCCTGTTTATTGCTATGGAGTACGTCAACGGCGGCAGCTTGCGTGATCATCTTCGCCGCCTCCAGCGTATGGGTAAATACCTGCCCCTGGCACAGAGCTTGCAAATTGGGGCGCATATTGCTGATGCCCTGGATTACGCTCACCAACGGGGCATTGTCCACCGGGACATTAAGCCCGGCAATATCATGCTCAAGCGGCTGACCCGGCCAGATGAACCCGGTGAACAGCCTTTCCGTGCACTGCTGACCGATTTTGGGCTGGTGAAACTGCAAGAAGGGGCCGAGTTGACACAAAGCGGTGCTACCCTAGGCACGCCCATTTACATGTCGCCGGAACAATGTTCGGGGGAAACGCTGGACGGCCGTTCTGATCTCTATGGTCTGGGTGTTGTTCTCTATGAACTCTTCACCAACCGGCTGCCCTTCAACTTCCAATCGCTCACTGAAGCCCTGGCTGCCCACCAACGCGGCGAAATGCCGCAGCCGGCTCATGAACACCGCCCCGATGTGCCGCAGATCATCGATAACATCCTGGCCAAAAGTCTGGCCAAAAAACCCGATGACCGTTACGAATCGGGCGCAAAAATGCATGATGCCTTACGCAGTGCCATCATCTCCTTGGAAGGGGCGCCTACACAGGTAATGATGCGCGAAGAGATGGACATTCTGGAAAAGGTCAGTGAACCCCTGCCCGGCCACGAGTTAATGATTGACACACCCGGCCATCCGCGCAGCATTGTACAGTTGACCCAGGCTATCATCACACTAGGTCGTCAGGCAGATAATGAGATTGTTTTGCCGGCCGAAGGCGTTTCGCGCCATCACGCTCGTTTACAGGCTACGGCACTGGGGTGGGAGGTGGTAGACCTGGGGGGCATCAATGGCACCTATTTAAATGACCGCCGCTTGCGGGCTGATGACCCTACGCCCATTTTGCCTGGCTCCCATTTGCGCATAGGGCCGTATGAACTGACGCTGCAAGGGCCAGAAATTGCCGTTCATGAGCCAGACCCCGCCGAAGCCCGCACCATTATGGGGGGCACGGCCGAACAGATTACCATTCCACCTGAAACCGTCACGGCCGTTGAACCGGTCGAGCCCCTGGCGATCTTTCTGGCAAACGATACGCTCTCTGTAGAACCAGGTCAGCAGGCCGAACTGGTGGTTGAAGTTGTGAACCGCAGCGATAAAGATGACCGGGTGAGCCTGCGGGTTCAGGGCATTCCCGCTTCCTGGGTGGTGGCTCCTGGCCAGTTTGTCAAGGTGGCCGCAGGCACAACCGTGCCCATTCGTATGGCTGTTCGCCCGCCGCGCCATCGCAGCACGCCTACCGGCCGGCAGCGGTTTCGCCTGGAACTGATGTCGCAGCAGTTCCCAACGGCCAAAATTGGTGTATCGGCCTCGCTAATAGTGGGCACGTTTGTGGCTTTTGAGGCCACACTAGACAAGCAGCAGGTTCGTATGCCAGACGTCATCATTGTAACGGTGCAAAATACCGGCAACGCTCCGGCTGACTTTAGTGTGGTGGCCCGTGCCCGCCAGGGCGGCATCAGCTTTAAGGGGGAGCGCGGGCGCATTCGTTTGCAGGCCGGGCAGGCTGCGCATGTAGAGCTGGAGCTGGAAGGGGAACAATCGAGCCTGTTTGGCAGTAACGAACTGTATGCCTTTGAAGTGGAGGTCATTTCTTCGGGCGGCGGCCGGCAGGTGCTTAATGGCGAAGCCTTTGCTGGCCCGGCCATTCCCCCGGCGCTGCTCTACATGCTGGTGTTCCTGGTGACGTTTGCCTGCGCCATTGCCCTGATTGCCATTGTGTTGAATAGAGATGTGTTATTTGGCCGCGCCGAACCCACCCTGACCCCAACAGTAGACCCGGCCCTGGCTGCGTTTGCCACCGAAACGGCCGTGGCCCAGTCTACCCAAAACGCCTTTGGCACCTCGGCGGCCATGACCGCTACCGTACAGGGTGACTCCGATGGTGACGGCTTAAGTGACGCTGAGGAGGCACTGTTAGGCACCGACCCGTTCAATCCGGATAGTGACGCTGACGGCTTGCGTGACGGGGAAGAAGCTAAAGTGTATGGCACCAACCCCAAGGAGAGAGATACTGACCTGGATTTGCTGGGTGATGGTGACGAGATCAAGATACATCGAACTGATCCTAAAAACCCGGACACAGATGGTGGTACCATTCGGGATGGCGCGGAAGTGGATCGGGGCACCAATCCGCTGGACCCGGCAGATGACGTGCCTGTGACACCCACCGACACCGCTACGGCTGGCCCTACGCCTACCTTCACCAACACACCGCCGCCTAGTGCTACGGCTACCTGGACAAATACGCCGCCGCCATCGGCTACGTTTACACCCACACCAACGCCCTCATCTACCTTTACGCCTACCCCCACGCCCACGGCCAGCGCTACACCCACCATTACCCCCACACCCAGCCAGACACCGCAGCCTAACCCGGTGGTGGGCTGCCTGCCAGCTGCCCCTATTATTGATGGCAATTACAGCCCGGCGGAATGGCCATCACAGCCTATTGCCCAGTTTAGCCCGCCAGGTAACCCTGGGGCACTGGCGCAGGTGTATATGGGCCGCAAGGGGCCAGATGTGTTCCTGGCGTTTCTGGTAAATGATGCCACCTATGACGACAATGACACGGTGCAGGTTTATTTTGATACGCTGGGTAATGGGGGTGACCCAGACGCGGCCGACCGCCTGTTTATTGTGCAGCGTGGGGGCGGCACAGACGTGCAGGCGGGCATTGGCAGCAACTCTGATGGCCTGACCTGGAATCTGGATTATACCAGCACCAATTGGACGGCCGTGCCCGGCGGGCTGCCCGGCGTGCAGTGGGTGGCGGAAATACAAATTAACCAGGCGGCCGAGATGCCAGCATTGGCCAATACATATAGGCTGATGTTCCAGGTGTTATACCCGGCCAGCCCGGCTGTCTGGCCTGAGGCGGCCATTTCGGTGAATGTAAACACATGGCAGCCGGTAGACGGGGCGGCATGCCCGTAATCGGCGGTGTATGCCGGCAAGGAGAGCAGCGTGGATTTGCAAAGCCATTGGCTGCAGTTGATGGCCGGTTTTGGCGCAGAAACAGAAGAGGCGATGGGGGTCTTTCATGATCTGGCCCGTCATTACCAGAGCCCCGGCCGTGACTACCACAATCTTGACCATATAGGGCACATGTTGGCGGTGGTGACTGAAGTGCAGCCTGCTGCGGCGCAAAATTGGACGGCCGTGCAGCTGGCCATCTGGTTTCATGATGTTATTTACATACCTGGTGCGCCTGATAATGAAGAACAGAGCGCCCGCTTTGCCCGTGAGCGCTTGCCTGCATTGGGGGTGGATGAGGAAACGCTCCAGGTGGTGACCGCACTTATTCTGGCTACCAAAATGGGCGGCCCGGCTGTCACTCACCCCGATGCCCCCCTTATTCAAGACGCCGATCTGGCTACGTTGGGCTGGGCGCCTGCTGCGTATGATGACTATGCCCAGGCTATTCGCCACGAGTTTACGCCTATACCAGACGAGGCTTACCGTCACGGCCGTGCCCAGGTGTTAACCATCTTTTTGCAGCGGCCGCGCATTTATCAAACCGTATACTTCTATACGCGGTGGGAAGACCAGGCCCGGCAAAACATGCAGCGTGAACTGGATAGTTTGCAAAGCTGATAGGGGCGCCGTGCAGCGCCCCTATCACACAATGATTACGCTCCTTTTCCCGATGAGCGCCGCCCCAACCAGAAAACGCCACCCAAGACGACGACCAGCAGCAGCAGCCCACAAACCCCCACAAACAGGCCCCGTATAAACCCACCGTTGCCGCCTACATTGCTGGCACTGTTGTCGCTAAACAGCGTAGAGATAATGTTGCTGTCTCGCTCACAGTCATATTGACCCCGGCTGTTAGATAGATCGTGAATGTTGTAGACGTTTTCCCGATCCTCAAACTTAAAAACCGGGTCAACGGTCATTTCTTCTGGAGAAATAACCGTGTTTAGCCGGGTCAGATATTTGTGTTTGGTGTTCAGGTCTTGCAGCAGCGGATCCACAAAGTCGGTTTCGCTGGTAGGGGCGGCATATTCCGTAATAAAGGCTTGCCCATTCATCTCATCGGCTTTTGTGCCCATGAGCTGCCGATAGTTGTTGCCGCCAAAGGTGAAGAAGGTGATGTCCCTGTCATTGATCTCAAAGTGGCCGTAGTTATCGGGTACGGCCTGCCGCTCACCAAAAAACCAGGTAATAACGGCCATATCCGGGGTAGCGGCCACGGCCGTTAACCGCAGCGGGATCATGGGCGCTTCAGAGGGGTAGGTGACGGCAATAGGTTGAATGTCTTGCACGCCAAAGTCAGGTGCCAGCCGCATGGCCAGGAAGACAAATTGTTCAGCGACGTATACGTTAATCAGCGGTTCCATTTCCGGGGTTACCCGGTAGCCATTGTCTTTGAGCCAGTTCACCAGTTCATCTGGGGTTTCTGAACCCACCACCACAAACCCATAAGGCCCCACCTCGCCCTCGGCATAAATCTCGACATCGCCCCCGGCCGGTGCTGATTCAGCAACCATAAAGTCTACTTGGGCACAGTCCGGTGCCGGTGGGGGGATAAAGACGGGGTTGGTGGCCAATTCTAGTTCGGTAAAGGCATTGACGGCCGTTTCCGGTACGGCAATATCCTCATTGCCAATAGCCGCTGGCAAGGGCAAAATCCAGGAGAAATCTTCGTCAAAGCCTGTGTACTCAATCTGGATGATGGCGGTTACGGTGCCATCGCCGTTATCGGTGAAGATGATGCGCTCAGCATTCTGGTCAACCGGGTTCGTCCGGCAAAAAAGCCCGCCACAGGCATGGGCCGGGCGGGTAAACAGAATGGTGGTCAGGGAAATGCTCAGTAAGGACAAAAACAGGGTCAATCGCTTCTTATGCATAATCTGCCTCCTCAAGCAAAAGTCTTTGAGCAGATTATACAAGGTTTGGCTGTTAGGTAATCGGCAACAATGACTCAAAATTAGGATCGTTCTAGGCGTTGCCGATTTCTTGAGGAAACCGCACAAAACCGGAGGAAACCGCACAAAACCGGCGGGCTAGATTTGCGAAAACTTTGTGTGGTTTACCTAAAGCGCTTCTTCTTGTTTGGCACCCACCAACCGCCAGAGTAGAAACAGCAGCAGCCCAAACGGCCCGGCCATTAAGGTGAAGAACAAGGCTGGCAGGCGTACCCAGGCGGGCGCGCCCAACGCCTGGCATTGGCGGTAAACCCAGGCACCGGTGAACAGATCCAGCGCCAGCATGTGTGTCCAGCCGGCCAGGGCGCCTTCGCGTGTGCCCAGACCACGGCTCAAACCGGCCAGCGTGGTGAAATTGGGCCGTTCACTCTCAGAACGGCTGCCACGGACGGCGTTGAGCAGCGAAAGGACATAGTGTAAAGCCGCCACCATAAAAAGGCTGCTGGCGCGGCTGGCCCGGGCCGTAAGCTGACTATTTGGGGCAAACATCATCGCCAGCCACAAGGGCATGGGAAATAGATTGACGTATTGGAAAAATCTATTCATGGTGAATCCTCCTTACCTCTTATGATTGTAACACGGCCGTGGCCACCCGCAGCCCACCCAGCGTTACCCCGGCCGTCGATTGGCCGGGAAATATGGAATCACCCACCTGCCACAAGTTAGGGATGCCTGTGCGTGGCCCGCGGGCGTTAAAAAGTGATGTTTGCGGAAAGCCGCCCACCATACCAGACGGCCGTCGTGTGTAAAATTCAAACGTCACCGGCGTTCCCGGCAGGCAAAGGCGGGTTGCCCGGCGCAGGCCAGGGATGGCGCGTTCGGCGGTTGTAAGAAGCCGGTTGGTATATTGTTCACGCCGTTCACAATAGGCGGCCGGGTTAGAAGCCTGGCGTAAAGTCCACCAGGGAGTGACGGCCGTATGTGTAGATAGGGTGGCTGCCCGCATTCCGGCCGGAGCACGTTGGGTATCCCCGACACCGGAGAGAGAAATGAAGACCGAGTTGCCCTCACCTAACGGCCGGGTGTGGTCGGCAATTACCTGATAATGATCGGCCAGACCCGGCGGTAGTTGGGCTTCGTCTAACCCCAGGTAAAGGGTAAAGGCCCCCCAGGTAGGGGGGCGCTGCTGTACTTCTTTTACCAGAGGGCGGGGAGCGGCGGTGTTTAACAAACCACGTAATGCCCAGGGGGTGACATTGGCGATCACCTGGTCAGCCTGCAAATGCAGCCCTTTGTTGGTGGTCACGGCCGTCGCTCGACCCTTTTCGACGGTGATCTGCTCTACCTTTTGTCGGAAATGAACGGTGCCGCCCTGCTGCCGAATCCAGGTCACCAACGTTGTGGCCAGGGCACCAATGCCGCCCGGCACATGATTCACACCGCGCCGGGGCAAGTCTAGGGCGGCGCTGCCATAGAGGGCGTTGGCTTGCCGGCTGATTGTCTGAGCCGAAATGAGCAGTTGGGCGTCCAGGAAAGCGGTAAACAGGGGATCCTTGCTGGGAGCCAGGTCGCCGATGGTGTGGAACAGGTGGGGTATGGCGCGTAGGGTGCGGGGGCGCAGGGCGCGGGCCAGTGTGAGCAGTTCTTGAGGCGATTGCGGCGGCCAGGGAAACGGCCGTGAAGATACATCCCAGGCGATGTCCGCCAGCTTTTCCTGCTGCCGCCAGAATGATTCCGCCTGAGGGAAGGCAAGTTGGCGCTCAGCCTGCCAGCGGCCAGGGTCACTCCATTGGGTAACGGTACGGCCGTCTGGCAAATAGACCACCCAGGCGGGGTCAACTGGCGTGACTGGCCAGGTCAGGCCCAATAAGTCTGCCAGCCGGGCATGAGGACCGCCTGGCGAAAAGCCGCCGGCCAGGGTAGCCCCGACGTCGAAGCGAAATCCCTTGTGGTAGAAGGTGCCAGCGCTGCCGCCGGGGTATACGTGTGCCTCCAGCACGGTGACCTCATGCCCGGCTTTTAAAAGTAAGGCAGCGGTGGTCAAACCGCCGATGCCGGCGCCAATGACAACGGTATGGCTCATCGTTCGGTAGCCGGTTGGGGGTGTATCTGTTTGATGTAATAGCGGGTAAGTAGTTTGCGCGCCGTAAAAAGAAGGGTGAGCCCTGGCTTGTTGAACAACAGGCGCGCGAGCCAGCCGCGACGGCCGTGGTGATAGTCATACCGGATATATTCGTGGATACGTGTGGTGGTGGCGTCTACGGCCGTGAACCGGTGTGTGTGCTTCCAGGATTTTAATGGGCCGCGCTCCTGTTGGTCTGTGAACCCATGGGCGTTAACGTGATGGTGTACGGCCGTCCAGTGGATGGGGATGGGGCCGAACCAGAGGGTAAACGTGGCCCGCGACCCTTCTGCTAACGGTTCGTAGTGGTGAATCTGGGCAAAGATTGGCGGCGGGGTTAGCTTTTTAAGAATCATCGTGTCGTCATGGAACTCACGCACGGCCGTGAGGGGGGCATTTACGGTGAACTGAAAATCAAATACAGGCATTTTTACCTCTGGTTTAACGCTCTGCTGCCAAGCCGGGCAGCAGAGCGTTCAGGAAAAAGCCTCCAAGAAATTGCTTTCTCGGAGGTTCAAAAAGGAGGAGAGACATGTTAATCAGGGCTGCTTAGTAGCCGTTTAAAAATAACTTCCCGGTTTGGGGATAATAAGGCTACTTACAGCGCGTCTGTCAATTCAGTAACTTATTGGCAGACGCGCCCTTAGTGGCCTACGTGTCCTAGTTTGCCGGTATCAACACGCCATCAATCACATGGATAATGCCGTTACCGGTTTCAATATCCGTTATAATGACCTGCACGGTGTCATTGAGAAAGACATTACCTTCCTCATCCACCGTGATGGTTACATCCTGTCCTAACAGCGTGGTAGCCAAATCCAGGGTCACGACTGTCTCCGCCAGCACAGCCCCTTCCACGACGTGATAGAGCAGAATATCGGTTAGCTGCCCCTCTGGGTCTGCCAGCAAAGTATCAATGGTTCCCTCAGGCAGGGCCGCAAAAGCATCATCAGTGGGGGCAAAGACGGTGAAGGGGCCTTCACCACTGAGTGTCTCTGCCAGGCCAGCAGCTTCTACGGCCGCAACCAGTGTCGTGAAACGGCCGTCGACCACAGCTGCTTCCACAATAGTAGCCGGTTTGTCATCCATAGCTGCTTCTTCTTCTGTGGGTATCAGGACACCATCAATGACGTGAATAATGCCGTTGGCGGCCATAATGTCGACAGCTACTACCTCTACGGTATCATTCAGGAAGACACG
This sequence comes from Ardenticatenaceae bacterium, assembly GCA_011525915.1. Classification (GTDB taxonomy): domain Bacteria; phylum Chloroflexota; class Anaerolineae; order Promineifilales; family Promineifilaceae; genus CAADGU01. The sequence goes on from WYBM01000034.1 coordinate 46,787, forward strand.
GCCGTCATCCACCGTAACGGTCACATCTTGACCCAGCAGGGTGGTAACTGAATCCACGGCCACTACGGCCTCTGCCGGTACGGCCCCTGCGGCAACATGATAGAGTAAAATATCGGTCAACTGCCCTTCCGGATCTGCCAACAAAGCTTCTACTGTGCCTTCAGGCAGGGCCGCAAAGGCGTCATCGGTGGGGGCAAAGACGGTGAATTCCCCTTCACCAGCAAATGTTTCTGCTAGACCAGCGGCTTCCAGAGCAGCCAACAAGATGTTAAAGTTGCCGGCCTCAGCTGCTACTTCAGCAATGGTGGGTAGCGCCTCTGAGGCCATGCTTGGTGGCGTAATAACAGCATCAATGACGTGGATGATGCCGTTGTCAGCTTCAACATCAGTAATAATCACCTTGGCACTGTCATTCAGCGTAACCACACCATCGACCACAGCGATCGCTATGTCCTCGCCGCCGGCTGTTGTGGCGCTGTCCAAGCCTACCACAGCCTCTGCAGGAACGGCACCTGGCACAACATGGTATAACAGAACGTCAGTCAGTGCACCCTCTGGGTCTGCTAACAATGTTTCCAGCATGCCTTCGGGCAGGGCCGCAAAAGCATCATCAGTGGGGGCAAAGACAGTGAAGGGACCTTCACCACTGAGTGTCTCTGCCAGGTCTGCAGCGGTCACGGCCGTGACCAGGGTAGTAAAGCGACCGTCGTCCACGGCCACGTCTACAATGGTATTGCTTTCCATAACTTCATCAGTCATTTCCTCTTCAGCCATCTCTTCCACTTCAGTTTCGGCAGTCGCTGTTGCCGCGGGGGCTGTGGCTTCGGGGGTGGTTTGAGTTTCTGTGCCACAGGCTGCCAGAAGTAGGATAAAAATCAGGTAGAAAGTTGCTAGAGTTGTGTGTTTCATAGTTCTTCTGCTCCTAAGAATCGTTAATTTTGTCTGGTAATGTGTGTGCGCTCACGTAAGCAAGCTTATCATCACAGGCATGGGTGTCAAAGTATTGTACAACTTTGCTTATCCGTGTCTAATAAATGTATAGAAATAAAGAACCCTGATCTTTAGGGATCAGGGTTCTCAGAGTTTAAGAAAGAAAAAACTTTGCAGACGGTTTACGCCTGCCAGAGAATGGCCCGGCAGGGAGCGCCGTCGCTCCCTTGAATGAGGAGGGGCAGGCAAATAAAGTGGTAGGGTCCAGGCGGGATGCCATGCAGGTTCAGCCCTTCCACCGGAATGATTTCTTGTTGCAATAAAATTTGATGACACGCCGTCAGGGCTGTAAACGGTGCTACCGACAGGTAGTCCACGCCCACCAGCTTGATGCCCTGATCTACCAGCCACTGTGCTCCATCGGCCGTAATGGCGACATATTCTTCATAAAATTTTGTTTCCCCAGCCGCCCAGCGGGCAGAATTATTAGTTTTGATCAACAGTCGTTTTGTGCCTGGGGGAATGGCGAGGTTGTCCAGCACCACGGCCGTGACCTGGCTGACCCCTAATGCTTCCACGACCAGGGCCGGGCCCATGAGTGTATGCAAATCCAGCGTTTCCACACCAGCACCACCGGCTATAAAATGGGCTGGCGCGTCAACGTGCGTGCCGGTATGCACGCTGAGGCTAAGGCGGGTCACGGTGCAAATGTCCCCCCGATCGAGATGGTAAGGTTGCGAAAATTGCAGGGGCGGATCATCCGGCCAGACAATCAGTGAAGGGGAAATTGGCAGGGTAAGGTCATAGATTTTCATAAACAAATACTTCCTTGATGTTAGACCATATAGTGCCCATCATCATTTGTATTACCTGTGGCTATTATTGACTTTTGATTGAAGTTGAGCAAATTGCTTGACAAATGGAACAAATGGTCTTATTATACCAATCAGTTAATTAACTAACTAGTTAAATATGATGCTTCATAATTATGAGCGATGATGACGACAAATTAAGCCAGACCTTTGCAGCATTGGCAAACTCGACACGACGGGCGATTTTAGCGCGGTTGGCCGAAGGAGAAGCGACCGTTAACGAGCTTGCAGAGCCGTTTAATATGAGTTTGCCAGCCATTTCTAAGCATATCAGAGTGTTGGAGCGTGCAGGGCTCATCACACAGGGGCAAAAAGCGCAATATCGGCCCTGCACCATTGACGTAACGCCCCTCGAAGAAATTTCCAAGTGGACAGAGCAGTATCGCCATATCTGGGAGGAAAGCTTTGACCGCATGGGCACCTATATCAATCAACTTCATACCAAGGAGAAAACTAATGATTAAAAGCACCGTTTCTGCAGATGCAGTTGTCATTGAGCGCACTTTTGATGCCGCCGTGGACCTCATCTGGCAGCTGTGGACACAACCTGAGCATTTCAAAAAGTGGTACGGTCCAAATGGTTTCACCGTGCCCGTTGCCGAAATGGATGTGCGTGTGGGTGGTAAGCGCCTGATTTGCATGGAGGTGCAAAAGCCGGACGGCAGCATGAAAATGTGGACAACAGGTGAGTACACCGAAGTTGTTCCCAATCAACGCCTCGTCTACACAGAAAGCATGGCTGATGAACAAGGTAATGTGGTTACGATGAGCGATAGCGAGCATCCCACGACGACTGAAGTCACCGTGTTGTTGGAAGACCTTGGTGGGCGTACCAAAATGATATTGACGCACGTTGGCATACCAGCAGGTGCCGGTGGCGGTTGGGAGCAAGCGTTCGCTAAGATGGCAGACCACATCAAATTTGTCGTTGAAATGTCGTAATATCTGAGGGTTGACATTCGTGTTGACATATGTTATCCTTGCCGGCGTATCATAAATTTTGTGACGGGAGAAAATGTGATGTTTCGCCATCAACAGCCCAATTCTATATCAATTAAACAGCATTATGATTTGGCGTCCGCCACATGGCTGAGCCCGCGCACCCGTTTATGTTTGCCTGTGCCTAGACACTTACCCAGACAAGGGTGAGGTTTCCACACCAGAAACAACGTCAACAAGGCGCGGGCAACAAAGCCCGCGCTTTTTATTTCTATCAAATTTCCGGTCTTGGACTGCCTTATTGACGATAGAAGCAGGGTAATAGATGCCCTGTTCAATCGCCCCAAGGTGATGGCAGCCACGGCCGTATGCAGTCTGGCACGTTAACAATTGAATCCCGCCCTTTTTCTTTGGTCTCGTAGGGGAGTTTGGAGTCCCCACTGGCTTGTCACGTCAGAGATCGCCGGTTCGAATCCGGTCGAGACCGTAGACAATGCAAGATAGCTTAATGGTAGAGCGGCCGGCTGTTAACCGGTCTGGTGCAGGTTCGACTCCTGCTCTTGCAGCTAATGGGAACGTAGCTCAACTGGCAGAGCACTTAAACCCGATTGCTATTCCTTGACCATCTGGTATGGGCCGGCGGTAGTCGGTTACCACTCATAATGGAGAGGTTGCAGGTTCAAGTCCTGCCGTTCCCATTTGTCATGGGCTGGTCGTCCAATGGGAAGACGCTGCACTTGCAATGCAGAAATGTGGGTTCAATTCCCGCGCAGTCCACTGTAACTCAGGTGAGGGTCTCACCTTGATAGCTCAGGTGAGGGTCTCACCTTGATAGCTCAGGTGAGTGGCTCAATTGGCAGAGCGGCGGTCTCCAAAACCGCAGGTTGTAGGTTCGATCCCTATCTCACCTGCTGGTGATGGCGTACAGGGCGTCGTCACTTTTTCCTCTTCCCTCCTTCTTGCGGGGCACACAGCCTCAACTCCTTTTTGGGGCAGCACGGCCGTACGGCCGTGTTGCCCTCCTCTTTACCTTTACGGGGTCGTCTAACCGGCAGGACGACTGACTTTGAATCAGTAAACCCAGGTTCGAACCCTGGCCCCGTAGTTGTGGTCATCGGTAATCAGGGTGTGGTGTAATGGCAACATACGGTGCTTGGGTCACCGCGTCGGAGGTTCGATTCCTTCCACCTTGACTGTTTTGCTGGCGTAGCTCAGCCTGGAAGAGCAGCCGTCTTGTAAACGGCCGTGCGCGTGTTCGAATCTCGCCGCCAGCTTAACCATAGGCGTGTAACTCAGACGGTCAGAGTGCCTTCCTTACAAGAAGGATGCCGCAGGTTCGAGCCCTGCCATGCCTATTGGCTCAACCTTCTTCGAGCCTCTGGGCTCAACCTTCTCCGAGGGGGCCGTCGCCCATTTTGCGGCAGCCATCCCGAAGCCCTCGGAGACCTGCGGAGATAGTTCAACAGGCAGAACCTCTCTGTGCCATAGAGAAGATGTGGGTTCAAACCCCGCTCTCCGCTTTTATACTTTGGAAGGGTGGCCGAACGGTAAGGCACTCGTCTGCTAAACGAGGTTGGTGAAAGACCCAGTGCAGGTTCAATTCCTGCCCCTTCCGCTCCTGCCCCTTCTGTTTGGGACCGGTAACTCAATAGGCAGAGTGGCGGACTTTTAATCCGCAGGTTGGGGGTTCGAGACCCTCCCGGTTCATATAGCTTGCCTCTGTAGCTCAACGGAACAAGAGCACCTGGTTTCGACCCAGGAGGTTGCAGGTTCAAATCCTGCCAGGGGTACACATGGGTTGGTGACCCGAGTGGCAAAGGGGATTGGCTGTAAACCAATTGCATCAAACGGTGCTGCGCAGGTTCGACTCCTGCTCAACCCACTCACTATGTTTCCGGGAAGGCAAGCCGATGGGTGACGGCCGTCGTCTTGAAAACGACCGAGGCGCAAGCCCTTGTGGGTTCGACTCCCACCCTTTCCGCTAGGCAAAGGCCCTTTCCGCTAGGCAAAGGCCCTTTCCGCTAGGCAAAGGCCCTTTCCGCTAGGCAAAGGCCCTTTCCGCCAGGTAAAGGCCCTTTCCGCCAGGTAAAGGCCCTTTGGGTTGGGTAACCTGCCTGCCGGTTACTACCTACCCGTGGTGGCTGTAGCTCAGCCGGTAGAGCGTCTGGTTGTGGCCCAGAAGGCCGCGAGTTCGAACCTCGCCAGTCACCCTTTTGCCATTAACAAGATCACGGGCCGGCGAGATTGGGTTATCTCTCCCTCTGGTCTCGCTGCTGGAGAGCAGCGACTGGCGTATGCCAGTGTACCGTCCAATCTCTTATTTGCCCGTGTGTGCCTCTGGGGGTAACCCGCCGGGTTTGCTGTGGGGGCCCGGCGGGTCTTTCTCTGGGGTGGGGAGCCTATTCACCTTACGTTAGTGTGCCGTTTATGGGCCGGAATGATTGGGTTACCTTGGTGCATGTAGCTCAGCGCGTAGAGCGCACGGCCGGACACGGCCGTGAGACACAGGTTTGAATCCTGTCATGCAATGGACTGCCAATCATGATCGCTTGCCCATAATGGCCTTATGGGTGGGCCGGAGCCAATGGGTTACCAGACTTTGAATCTGACATAACCCCCATCGGCGCAACTCGCCCGCCTTCTCTTTTATCCTTTGTTCTTCAAACTTCATTTCTATGAAGGCTTCATCCTTATAAGGAGGTGCAGCATGAGCAAATTGCGACAACTTTTTTCAACACGGCAAACGCCACAGAACCAATCCATTCCGGGCAGCAGCCAGGTCGCCAACTCGGCTGGTGGTTATGCCTGGGCAGTGGATGATTGGATGCAGCTAGACCGTTTTCTGGTGTTGGGTTCTGAGAGTGGCACTTACTACATCCGGCCGCAAAAATTGACCCGTGACAATGCTGAAGCGGTGCTGCGCTGCCTGGCCGCCGACGGCCGTCGGCTGGTGGCGCGGGTGGTGGAGATTTCAGAACACGGCCGTGCGCCTAAAAACGATCCCGCCCTCTTTGTCCTGGCTATGGCGGCTGGCCTGGGTGATGAAGTTACCCGGAAAGCGGCTCTGGCTGCCTTGCCGCAGGTCGCCCGCACTGGCACGCACCTTTTCCACTTCATGGAATTTGTTGAAGGCTTCCGGGGGTGGGGGCGGGCGCTGCGCCGGGGTGTGGCCAACTGGTACGCCGGCATGGATGCCGAACGGCTGGCTTACCAGGCGGTAAAATACCAACAGCGTGACGGCTGGAGCCACCGTGATGCCTTGCGACTGGCCCACCCTCAAGCCCCAACAGACATGCACAACCGGCTCTTTCACTGGATGACACAGGGTTGGAACGAGGCTGAACTTGCGGAATTGCCGCCAGAGATGCCGGCGCTCAAAACTATCTGGGCGTTCGAGCAGGCAAAACGGGCGACCTCTGAGGGGGTGATCCAAAAACTAATTGAGGTGTACAACCTGCCCTGGGAGGCAATTCCGGCCCAGTGGTTGGCGTCGGCAGACGTGTGGCGCACGCTGCTGCCACGCCTGCCGCTGACAGCGCTGCTGCGGAACCTGGCACGGCTAACGGCTAACGGCGTATTGACCCCGCTGGGTCCGGAAACGCAGCTGGTTACAGAGCGGTTGGCAGATGCCAGCCAACTGAACCGCGCCCGTATCCATCCGGTGGCCGTCCTGGCGGCGCTGATGACGTATCGACAAGGTAAAGGTGCGCGTGGTTCGCTGACCTGGAACCCGGTGACAGAGATCGTAGACGCATTGGACATGGCGTTTTACCGGACGTTCCAGAATGTGACCCCAACGGGCAAACGGCTGGTGCTGGCGCTGGATGTGTCTGGCTCTATGAGCATGGGCATGGTGGCCGGTGTGCCTGGTCTGACGCCGCGTGTCGCGTCTGCGGCGATGGCCCTGGTAACGGCCGCCACCGAGCGCGATGTGACGGTAGTGGGTTTCTCACACCAGATGGTACGGTTGGGTATCTCGCCGCGGCAGCGGCTGGATGACGCCGTCCAGGCGGTAAGTGGGCTGCCCTTTGGGGCCACAGATTGTGCGCTGCCGATGGTGTGGGCGCTGGAAAACGGCATTGCCGCCGATGCCTTTGTGGTATACACAGACAGCGAAACGTGGTATGGCCAGATCCACCCAGTTCAGGCGCTGCAAACGTACCGCCAGCGGACGGGCATTCCGGCAAAACTGGTGGTGGTAGGTATGGTGGCCAACGGCTTCAGCATTGCTGATCCACAGGACGCTGGTATGCTGGATGTGGTGGGCTTTGACACGGCCGTACCCGCTTTAATGTCTGACTTTATTGGCCGTGAGTGATAATCGGTAATCGGTAATTAGTGGTGTAACCGATTACCGATTACCGGAGAGAGACATGGCAGCCATCTTGCTCTTGAACGCAACGTATGAACCCCTGGCCGTGATTCCCAGGAAACGGGCGCTGTCATTGCTGCTGCGAGAGGTGGTAGATGGGGTCACGGAAGAGATGGTAGCGTTGGCCAGTATTGGTGAGACGCGCCCCATTCCCACCGTGCTGCGGCTGCGGCGCTATGTGAACGCCCCACGTCGGGGGGCACGTTGGAGCCGCCAGGGGGTACTCAAACGAGACAATTACACCTGTGTTTACTGTGGTGGGCGTGCCGGAGATAGGCGTCACGGCCGTGTCTTGCGCCTCAACGACCTGACCATTGATCACGTCTTGCCTAAAAGCCGTGGTGGCCGGAACACATGGACGAATACGGCGTGTGCCTGTGCCGCGTGCAACGGCCGTAAAAATGACCGCACACCGCATGAAGCTGGCATGGTCCTGCGTTGGGAACCCAAAACCCCCCGGGTAGAGTACCTGGTAGCCTCCGGCAACGTGCCTGAAGCGTGGAAGTTTTATCTGGAAATTTAGAATGAAGGGGTGACATCCTTTCACAGGATGTCACCCCTTCCCACCGATGACGTTTGTTTTTTGCTGACATGCCATTCTTCACTATCCCCAATAAGAAGCACCACCTATTATCGGTGTATGCTAGGTAAAAGGATGTGAATGATGGCTACGATAAAATGGGTGAATTTAGGCACAACGTATTGTGACTTTGCCAGCAAAGAGGTGGAACTGATGGAACAGCGCATCTACCCCACCGGTTTACAAGATGGCAGTGGTAACGCCTACCGCGTGCTCATGCGTAAATGCTCGGCCGGTTACCAATGCGGCCACATGGAAAATCCGTGCGCCTGGGCTGAGGTGGGGCACGACGGCCGCCGTTACGTTTTGTAGTGCCAGGCACTGCTCGTTTAGAAACCTGACTTGCCTGTGCCTGAAAAATCCCCATAATCAAAGCTGGAGGAAAACAAGATGAACGCACGCAAGTTAGCCCGGTTAGGAGTGCCGCCGGGGGAGCCTATGAAACTGGCGGGTATGGCTGTGGGCCAGGCGCGGCAGATGGGTATCCCTAAACGCGACATCCCAGATTTGATCACGGCCGTGGTCGAAAACCCGGCCGACTATACCAATGATGATCTGCTGAGCGATCTGGCCAACGCCATTCTGGCACAGCATACGGCCGTGCCCACCTTTACGCCGCGCTCCAAACCAGCCCCTTATCACATTTGGGGTGATGATCTGGACAAAGGTTCCATCGAGCAAATTGAAAATGCGGTGCAGCTGCCCGTTTCCGTTCGTGGTGCGCTCATGCCTGATGCCCACATTGGCTATGGCCTGCCGATTGGCGGTGTGCTGGCCACGCACAATGCCGTTATCCCCTACGCCGTGGGCGTAGACATTGCCTGCCGCATGAAGTTGACGGTGCTAGATATGCACCCCAACGTCATTCGTGGCGAGCAAAAGCGGTTGGCCAACGCCATTGAGGCTGAAACCCGCTTTGGCATCGGTGCCAACTTCCCACGCCAACGGCGTCGTGATCATCCGGTGATGACTGAAGATTGGTCAGTCAGCCCGGTCACCATGCGTTATCGGGACAAGGCCTGGGAACAGTTGGGCACCAGCGGCAGCGGCAACCACTTTGTAGAGTTTGGTGTTCTGGAAGTGTTGGATGATGAAGTAGGCCTGGCAAAAGGGCAGTACCTGGCGCTGCTCAGTCACAGCGGCAGCCGGGGTACAGGCGCCTCGGTATGTGATTATTACAGTAAACTGGCCATGGATCTGCATCCAGAGCTGCCCAAGCAGCTGCGCCACCTGGCCTGGTTGGATTTAAGCAGTGACCCTGGCCGCGAATATTGGGCGGCCATGCAGCTCATGGGCCATTACGCTGCCGCCAACCACGCCCTTATTCACAAACATATTGCCAAAAACCTGGGGGCCAAGGTGCTGCTGGATGTGGAAAACCATCACAACTTTGCCTGGAAAGAAGAACACGATGGCCAAACCGTAATTGTTCATCGTAAAGGAGCCACACCGGCCGGCAAAGGGGTGTTGGGTATTATCCCCGGTTCGATGGGTGCGCCCGGTTTTGTGGTACGGGGCAAAGGTAATGAGGCGGCGCTGCAATCGGCCGCACATGGTGCTGGCCGGCGCATGAGCCGCAAACAGGCCATGAAGTCATTCACCTGGCACGAGGTCAAAAAGTACCTGCGTGAGCGTGATGTTACCTTGATGACAGCCGGTCTTGACGAGGTGCCGATGGCGTACAAAGATATCCACGAAGTGATGGCCGCGCAGCAAGACCTGGTGGAAGTCATGGCTCGTTTTGACCCCAGGTTGGTAAAAATGGCCCCTCATGGTGAACGGCCGGAAGATTAGCCATGGGAATCAGGTGGGGGATAACAGAAGCCACGTACTTGGGCAGTACGTGGCTTCTGTCTGCATCATACGGCAGAATAGTTAACAGTCATGGCACCCCTTCTTTGGCTCAAAGTCTAGAACGCGCCCCTGCCGGCTTAGCTCTATTTGGCAGCAGTCCAACAATAGTGCTTTAAGCATTTTGCGCCCACGCTGAATCCGTGATTTGGCCCCTGATAATGACACTTTTTGTTTTTGAGCGACCTCGCTTTGGGTTAATCCCTCAATTTCAGACAGCATAAGGGCTTGTTGGTAAGGCGGCGATAACTGTTTAATCATGGGTATCATACAGCGGGCCAGGCCGCTCTTAATCTCATCCTCTACCGTTTCGTCAAGAACGTTGACTGCATTAAGTTCACGCTGACCGCTTTGGCGGTAATGATCCACAATAGCATTTCTGGTTATCTGGTACATCCATGATCGTACTTTCCCCTTATCGTTGACCGTATGTAGATGGCGGAATGCTTTTAATAGAACATCCTGAAGAATATCTTCAGCGGCTATGGGATCATTGATCCGATTGATAATAAAGCGATGCAGTACGACACGGTATTCTTGCCAAAATTGGGTGTTATCATGATTCTCAAGTTTTTCCATAGTAATTGGGTTTGATTTTTATCAAGCATCTTCATTAAAGGAGACGGACAATTTTGCAAAAGGACGCAAAATTCAGTCATTCTAGCTGCCAGCAAATAGCTGATCCAGAATATGCCGCTCGCGTTGTTCAACCGTGGTCAGAAAGTGATCCCCGCCCTTCATCTCCTTAAAAGCAGCAAACCCTCGTTCCATGAACTCTTGCAGTTCAGACCAACCAGAGCGGTTTGCCGGGCGCCGGGCGGCGCGTAATACCAGGCTGATCATAGGGATACGCGTCAGGTTGTCTACGCCGCGGCCAACCTCTAACACGGCATTTATCTGCTGAACACGTTCGTCGTAATTATCACAGCGGCGGTAGGCAGCGGCGTATTGTTCACCGGTGAGTGAATCTGTCATGTTGAACTGGTTGACCAATACGTCTAACAATGTGTGATCAAGTTTTTGGGTGATGTGGTTGAGTTGAATCGTCTTTCCCATAGTGATTAATAGACGATCTGGCAGATATTTACGCATGGTATTGTAGACACTTTCGGCGTCAGCGTCGCGCTGGCTGAAATCTTTAGCGGCGTAAATGTCGGTAAGAAAAAAGCGGCAGGCACGGCCGTAGCGCGGACTGTGTAAAAAATCGCCATATGTTTCCTGCAGCCGGGTGACCTGCCAGCTGCGTAACAAGGCCATCTGGGGTGATAAGCCGGCTGTTTCTATGGTCTGTCGTTGGTCAGCAATGTGCCCTCTGAGTACCTGTTTGAACAAACCAATGCCTTCATGAGATTCATCTGCGCTGCTCATATCATGATTATACTGCATTGGTGGGAATATGTGATAGGCTCTAACCGGGTGCCCGGGTGCCCCTCCGTTAGATCAATTTTTAATAGAAACCGGTGCTTTTTGCTTCAACCATTTCTAACAGAAGCCCGGGCGGCGTGAAGCGGTTGCCATATCTGGCAGCCAGCTCGCGGCTGCGGTCAACAAATTGGGCCAGGCCATAATCATTGATGTACTGCAGGGTGCCACCTTTGAAGGGGGCAAATCCCCAGCCAAAGATACTGCCAATGTTGGCGTCGGCCACGGAACGCAGCACCCCTTCTTCGTAACAGCGAACCGTTTCTAATACCTGCACAAACAACAAACGCTCGATCATTTCTGCCAGGGACAAACGGCCGTTAGGCGGAAATAGTTGTGGTAGCCCCGGCCACAGATACTTCTGGCCGTCGGTTGGGTACTCATAAAAACCGGCGCCGTGTGCCTTACCAAACCGCGACTGAGCCAGCATGGTATCCAGTACTTTGAAAGCAGGGTGGTCAGGCAGTGGTTGGCCGGCGGTGGCCAGGTCGGCCATTGTCTGCTGGCGCACATGCTGCATCAGGCTCAGGCTGACCTCATCAGAGACGGCCAGCGGGCCAACGGGCATCCCCGCTTGCAGCCCGGCTGCCTCAATAGCCCGTGGGTGTTGGCCGGCGGCCAATAGCGCCATGCCTTCGTTGACATAGGTACCAAAAACGCGGGAGGTATAAAAACCACGGCTGTCATTGACCACGATGGGCGTTTTGCGAATTTTCAGCACATAGTCAAACGCTCTGGCCAATGTCTCATCGCTGGTCTTTTCACCAACGATGATTTCCACCAGCTTCATACGCTCTACCGGGGAGAAGAAGTGCAGGCCAATAAACTGTTCCGGACGGGCTGACCTTTCAGCCAGCCCGGTAATAGGCAGCGTAGAGGTGTTGGAAGCAAAAACGGCCGTGCCAGCCATCTGGGCTTCGGCTTCGGCCGTGACCCTGGCCTTCAGGTCCCGATCTTCAAACACGGCCTCAATGACCAGATCACAGCCCTGTAAATCGGCAGCGCTGCCTGTGGTCAGAATACGGTCTAAAAGTGCCTGTTTCTGGTCGGCCGTCATCTGCCCTCTTGACACACGTTTTTGGGCCAGTACCGCGATCTTTTGCTTGCCTTCTTCCGCTTTCTCCTGGCTTACGTCTTTTAATACCACGTCCAGGCCCGCCCAGGCAGTGACGTAGGCAATGCCATGCCCCATCATGCCGGCACCCAGAACGCCCACTTTCCTGGTTTCCGTAGGAGGCAGGGCCGGACGCCTGGCCCCCTTGTTGATCTCGTTTAATTGAAACCAAAAGGCGGTGATCATGTTGCGCGCCACTTTGGACGTGGCCACGGCAGCAAAAGCACGGGACTCTAACCGGCTGGCGGTGTCAAAGTCAAGGGTAGAGCCCAACACGGCCGTGCGCATGATCGCCTCTGGTGCCGGATAGTTGCCATACGTCTGTTTACGCAGCATGGCCGGGGCAATGGCCAACATCTGCACCACTTTAGGGCTTTGAGCATTACCGCCAGGCATTTTGTAGCCCGGCTGATCCCACGGCTGCTGGGGTTTGGGGTGGGCGGCGATCCAGGCGCGGGCTTTGGCCAGCAACGCTTCCCTATCTGCTGCCAGGTCATCTATCAAGCCAGCTGCTTTGGCTTCCTGCGGCTTTACCTGCTTGCCTTCCATCAGGAATGGGAAAGCATTTTGCAGCCCGATCAGGCGTGTCAGGCGCACCACCCCGCCGCCGCCCGGCAGCAGCCCCAACGTTACCTCTGGAAAGCCAATCTTGATACCCGGATCATCCAGGGCAATACGATGGTGACAGGCCAGCGCCAGTTCAAAGCCGCCACCCAACGCTGTACCGTTGAGTGCTGCCACAACTGGCTTTCCCAGCGTTTCCAACTGGCGAAAGCCCGCTTTCAGGGCCTCGCTTCCCTGGAAGACCTGCGCGGCGTCGTTAAATAAGTCTACATCTTCCAGATCAGCCCCGGCCATAAACGTCTTCTTAGCCGAGGTTATGATGACCCCGGCCAGGTCAGTTTCCGTTTGCAGCCGGGCCAGCGCGGCGGCCAACGCTGCCCCAAACGCCTGGTTGATCACATTAGCATGGCGTCCCGGCATATCCAGGGTCAATGTGACAATCTGTTGTTCATCTTTTTCGTACCGAATAGCCTCGGTTTCCGGCATCATTAACTTTCCTCATCATTGAGATTTAATTTTAATAACTTGACATCTTCCAAATCTCTATCTCTTCCGGCTGCAAGTTTTGAAGCAATTAAGTCTTCGCGTGAGATAACATAGAATTCCTGACCTTGATAATCCATAGTCGCTCGTTGTTCCCAGGCTGCATCGAAATGGATGCCTGGCGTCTCGGTCTGCACATCAATACGAACCCGATCTCTGAAAATGGTAATCTCGTGAGCAAGTAGCTCATCCGCTGTCGTCAGAGCCGCTGTTCCCAAGCGAACATCCAGTAACGCATCCAATAGACGCTGGGCATTTTCTGGCGTTGCCTGAATAAGAATGTCAAGGTCAAAGGTTGCTCGTGGTACCCCATGCAACACAGCAGCAATGCCGCCAATGACCACGTATTTCACATCATGTTTTTGAAAGGACGCGAACACGTCCCGCAATTGGTTTAGCATCTTTTGTCTCTATGATTTTAGGATTAACGTCGAGAATCATGTCGGTAAACTGGCAAAGTAGTTCCATGCGCTCTGTCAGGGAAAGCGATTGAAACCATCGTGCTTTAGCTTCTGGTGTTTCTTGAAGTCGGTCATGAGAAATTGCTTTATTCATATTCTTTGCACACCTAAAATGGTCAGACGTTTTGTAATAAGTATTGTATGACGGTCTTGGCAGCTTCTAAAGCGTTTTCATCTATCAGATCAATTATTGGGTAGCGTGATGACGATGTAGCTTTGACTGGCGGAGCAAACCAATCTTCAATATAGTTAGGATAATCAAACTTCTTATACCATTTCCCTTTTGCCTGGGAGTAAGGCGATGTAAATTTTATGGGAAAAGATATGGGTAACCAAGTTGGGGAATCATGGGTTGGTATGCTTACTAATAGTATCTTTTTTTGCCGGGCAAATGAGTAGAACTTTGCAGAATAACATGTTGTATGGTAAGAAAAATTAGAAAGAAAAGCGTTTGGACCGGTTTTAAACTTCAAAACGGCTTTTTTACGCCATTCGTCGAATTGACCATCTTCTTTTACTGCTATTAACCAATTAGCGAGTTCTTCTGCAAGTGCCTTGAAGTTTTCGCTCTGAATATGCGGCAAAGTTTGCGATTTGTGTATTTGCTTTGGCGCAAAGTAGAAAGAATTTATCCCAAATAACCCTTCAACAAAACTGCTGATATTCAATACACCAGAATCGGCTTCTAGTTTGCTAAGATCATTTATCCACTCATAGCTCACGGATCTAGCCTGTGACCATAGAACGGAAAATACTTCAACCAGCGATGATATTTTTTCTCCCTTGATAAGAACACCCATTTCAAAATTATGCTGTAACGCCTCTTGTGTAAGGTTAGCTGACGTAATTAATGCTCTAGTAAAGTCTGCAATATAAAGTTTGGCATGTAATCCCCTTGTGAACATTTTTAGGTGAACCTCTTGTGGAAGACCTGAATTTGGCCATCAACTTAGCAATAGCCTTCAGACTAAGAGTTCCAGCAGTAATAGCCTGATCAGTAAATTCAGTTATTATGAAAAGCTTTTTTGCTTTGGATGATTGTAAGCTTTCAAGAATGTAATCTACCCCTGAGTGACTTATAAATGGAACACAGAATAGCAATTGACTTTGTGCAGATCCTATCAACTCCTTAAGGCATGCACCCTGGTAGTCATTGAATCCAGGTCCAATTTGATTAGCAATTATCTCAAACATCTTAAATTAAAGTTGACTTTCACCAGTAATTGTCGAGCTAATGTCAGTCAAACTCGCTCAATAACGGTGGCAATGCCCATGCCGCCACCGACACAGAGGGAGATCACGGCCGTAGCCATATCCGTGCGCTCTAATTCATCCAATACCGTGCCCAGCAGCATGGCGCCGGTGGCCCCCAACGGATGCCCCATGGCAATGGCCCCACCGTTGACGTTGACATTTTCTGCACCTTCAAGGCCCAGGTCACGCATGTAGCGCAGCGGCACGGCCGCAAACGCTTCGTTGATTTCAAACAAGTCAATGTCTTTCACCGTCATGCCCGCCTGTTTCAGCGCCTTTTGTGTGGCCGGCCCTGGGCCCACCAGCATGATCGTCGGTTCTGTGCCCACCAGGGCTCCGGCCCGGATGCGCGCCCGCGGTTTCAAGCCCAACGCTTCGCCCTTCTCCTTGCTGCCAATGAGAACCAGCGCCGCACCATCTACGATGCCAGAGGAGTTCCCAGCGGTATGCACATGGTGAATGCGCTCTACGTCAGGGTAGCGCTGCATAGCCACCGCGTCAAACCCCATCTCACCCATCATCTCAAAGGCGGGATTAAGGCTGCCCAACCCGGCCATGGTGGAGTCTGGCCGAATGTATTCGTCTTTTTCCAGGATGATCAGCCCGCTCTGGTCACGCACGGGTACCACGGAACGGTCAAAGTAGCCATGATCACGGGCGTGGGCGGCACGCTGCTGTGATTGCAGCGCAAAACGGTCTACATCTTCACGGCCGTAACCCTCAAGGGTGGCAATGAGGTCAGCGCTGATGCCTTGGGGCACAAAATGGGTCTTGGTGTTGACGGCCGGGTCTATAATCCAGGCACCACCATCTGACCCCATGGGCACGCGGCTCATGGATTCCACGCCGCCAGCGACCACCAGCTCTTCCCAGCCAGAGCGCACCTTCATGGCTGCCATGTTTACCGTTTCCAGGCCGGAGGCGCAAAAGCGGTTAATTTGCATGCCGGGTGTGTCTACGTCCCAGCCGGCGTAGAGCGCGGCCGTGCGCGGAATAACGGCCCCCTGTTCACCAATAGGCGAAACGCAACCGAGGACAATATCATCTACCTGTGATGTGTCCAGATCATACCGCTGCTGCAGCGCTTTCATGAGGGTGGCCAGCAGGTCAATAGGAGCAACTTCGTGCAAACGGCCGTTCTTTTTGCCTTTGCCACGTGGGGTGCGGATAGCATCAAATACATAGGCTTCCGGGGTCATAGGGATCTCCTGATGGGCAACGCAGAGATGAGATAGATCAGGGCAGCGGCTCTGCGTGACATAGCCATTTATTTCATCCCTTACTATTTTAGCCTGTTTTGTGGTCGTTGGCAGGCATACGTTTCAAACGAGGTTCGGTGGTTCCAACGCCAGCACAGAAGGCACCCGCCCCGGCTCCGCCAGCCGCAGCAGCTGATAGCCGATGCCGGCCAGGCCAGTCATCAGGCCTGGCTCCTCGACACTTAAGGCGCTGCCGCACAGCCAGCCATGCTCTTTGCTGCTGGCCATGATCCCGGCCGTTAACCGCTGGCGGTGTATTTCCCATTGGGGATCGTCTAGCCAAAGCGTGGCTTGTAAGATCGTTTCCAGGTTGCCCATATCACCGTGGCACAAGCAGTGGTTCAGACCAAACCCCTGTTTCAGGGTGGTTTCCAGGGCTATGTCGATCTCCGCACGGATGTCTGGAGCGTCATAATGACGGAGCGCCCGCAGGCGGGCCAGCCCAATGCCCGGCGCACCATGACACCATAACGTGGCAAAACGGAGCTGCCCGTCGTCGACATCCAACCCTAAAATCTCAGGAGTGCGTAAATCAGGCCAATTCCGGGCGGTCTCCGAGAAGCAGCTGCGCTCATAACTGACAGCCGCCAGGGCAGCCGTGTGAAAACGTTCATGGCCAGTAACGGCTGCCAACTCCAACAAGGCCCAGGCAATACCGGCGGCGCCGTGTGAAAAGCCGGCAAGGGGTTTGTCTTGTTTTTCATGGGTTAACCACCCAATGCCCTGGTCGTAGGTGTGTGCCTGGCTTATCAGGTAATCGCCGCACTGCACAGCTGCCCGCAGCGCGGGATCAGAAGCTGTGACGTGATAGAGGCTGAGTAACGCCCCAATGCACCCGGCAGCACCGCCGATGATGTCTAACTCTTTATCTTCTTTTATAAAGGTTGTCAATAAGTGGGTGTACTCCTCCGCTTCGGCCAGCAGCTCAGGCTGACGCCATAATACCCCCAGATGAACCCAGGTATAGATGATGCCCCCCCACCCGTTAAAAGCCCCCAAAGCCGTGAGTTGGGCCCCGTTTTCTTTGAGGAGGTTTTTGATGGTGGTGGTAGTGTCACGGGCTAATTGTGTGTAACGTGATTCCCCGGTGATGGTGCCCAGGTAAGCCAGAAACAAGGCGATGCCCGGTAAGCCGCTGTACAAATCGATCCCCAAGGGCACAAGCGACCAATAGCGATTATTGGTAAGTGTCAGGCCAATCCAGGATACCTCTTGCGCTTCCTTTAGACACATAGTTTCTAATTGATCGCCAATCGCACAGGCGGCCGCCCATAACGCTGTCTGGCTGACGGCCGTTGCTGATTCAGGTAACTGATATTTGCCCCCTGATGGCTGGTGAGGTGTTTCTGCTATGGTGGCCAGCGCTGCGCGGATGAACCAGAGCTGCTGCGCCATATCCGCCTCGCTTAATTGTTGTAAGCGATGATAGGCATGGGTTATGCCCGATTCTTCAAAGAAATCATGCATGCACTGGTCTGTACCTGTCCATAGGTGCCGTGAGCCAGGGCGGGTGGCAAAAAAGGGCACATCGCCTTGCCAGAACTGCTGCCGCTCTGCCGGAATAATGGCTGCCAGGTAAGGCAGGCGGTCAATACCTACCCAAAGGTGGTCAAAATGACGTTCACGGTCCAGAGCATCACGCAGTAAATCCGGGTGGAAGCTTTCTTGCAGCAGCACAAAATAGGTATGTGTCGGGCGCAGAATAGCACGTATTTCATCGTTTTTGAACCGGGCCAGGGGGCCGTCATCGGCCAGCAACCCTTTTCGATGGGTGAGTAAAAGTTGATAGGTCCCGGTAAAGCCGTTCATAATGGCGTCTACATAATCAATCAAACGAACGGGATCCCCGTTGAGCGTAGGGCGGTTGCTGCCGCCGGTCATGAGGATACGTTTGCGGGCAATATGCATCTCATCAGTGCCTAAGGCATCCCATTGCAGCGTAGGGTAAGGCGAAAGCTGCCCGTCCAGGGTGCCTAAACCGCTAATGTCTACACCATCAGAGGCTTTGTTGGCCCAGACGCGTTGGGGCAGCAAGCCGGTGCGTAACACAGAGTAAGCCATTTTTTGGCCTGCCGGGGTCATCAATGCCTGTTGGCTGGCGTGTTCTTCTACCCTGGGGTGAAAGAGCGACTCCAGATCCACCAGCACCGGCTGGTCGGCCGCCGCCACCAGGTTCTCAAAATGAAAATCAGTGGCTTCAATGGCATATAACAGTGCCAAATACCCACCCTGCCGCTCGTAGAAACGCGCTACTTCATCTGGGGTAGTACAGGGCCTGGCCTGGATAAATTCCACCCAGCCGTGTGTGTGCCGGTCAAGCACCCTGACCGTGCGAAAGGGATGGTGCTGCCCATGCGCGTTGAGCCAGGCCAACAGCTCCTGAAAATGCTGTTCTACGGCCAGGGATCGGGGTTTGTACACCACCTGGAACCCGGAACTGAACTGCACCATCATCACAGACCGGCCTTGCCGGTGTTGATCCCCGGCGCCGCCTTCTACGCGTGTTAATATGCCCGGCGGCCCGTCCAGGTTAAATAGTGCTTGGATGGCCTGCCAGTCAGCACACAGGTGACTTAGAAATTCCAGGCTGCACCTGACCCACTGCTCAACAGACATCATGACCTGGCGCGCTAACACAGGATACTCTTGCCATAAGGCCTGTATGACCTCCGGCTGGCACAGGCGCTCAGCAAAGCTGATAAAACGGGCTGCAGAGGTGTCGCCGGTTAACACCCCTTGCAGGCGGGCGACATTTAATTCCAGAATGAGGGTGCGGTTGATCATCTGGAGCAGCTGCCGGGGCAGGTTCAGCAGCAGTAACTCTGTCACTGTGTCAGGGTCAAACGGCAGGTTGGCATGGGCTGTGTGTAAGGTCTTGATACCTGCTTGCAGCCGTTGGCAGCCTTGGTGAATGAAGGGAGCAACGGCATTTAAGAAAAGGACCGCTTGCTGGTCACGCAGGGGTTCGGGCAAAAAGGGTGATTTGTAGGCAAATGGGTTGCGGACATCGGCTTCTGCCAAAGCTGCTTTAAGTTCAACGATCCAGGTTGGAGGTTGGGCCATACGTTGCTGCATGGCTTCGGCCGTTTCGTCTAGCAGTTGAACCAGTTTGTTTTCATCAAGCCCATCCAGGCCCAGACGTTGGGCAAAATAGCCATCTGTGGCAAAGGGAGTCTGCGAGCGCCACTGTTCTAACCGCCGTGCGGCGCCAGGCGTGGCGCTGTTTATCGGCTGCGGCCGGCCATCTAACAGCTTGACGCGCTCAGAAAGTGTTAGTGCTCGATACCAGTCCGGAGGGGGGTCCATTTTAATCTTTGTCATCATGCATCTCTCCATGAGGATTGGCCTATGAGATTGGGTGGTGGGGACCATGTCCCCACCACCCCTGGGTTAACAACCTGTTGTCAGGTGCTTAACAAGGACCATTCCAGGTGCCACAACTAGCCTGGTTGAATGTGCAGGGTGCGCACGTGTTCTGACGACATTTTGTGTGGCAGGTGTTAAACGAGCCGCCGGCAACGTACTCTAAATCATCATCTGGTATCTCGATCAGCCCGGCTGGGTTTTGCGGTAATTGGGCCCGCATTTCTTCGCTCAGGCTGAGCCGGTATGCCTCATCTTTCCAGGCGCGAATAACATCAACTGCTGACATGGGTTTACCTCCTCATGTAGATAAATAGTGATATTTATAAAAATGGTATAACGATCTGCCGCGGTCAGATCGGAAAACCCTGGTTTATTCACGGCCGATTGGTGATGTATGCCTCACATTGTCGCCGTGCAGAGACGAGATTCTCTCCCCGTCATGGGTCTCAAGTTGGTTATAAATTAAGTTGGCATAATGACCTTGACTGGCCAGCAGTGTGGTGTGTGTACCTCGTTCGACAATACGGCCGTGGTCAAGGACAAGAATAAGATCAGCATTTTGGACGGTGCTTAAGCGGTGAGCGATCACAATCCGTGTACAGGCCAGGCTGTTTAAATTCCGGTCGACCAGTTTCTCGGTAGCCACATCCAGATGGCTGGTGGCCTCATCCAGCAGCAGGATGACCGGGCGATGGGCCAGCGCTCGGGCAATAGCCAACCGCTGTCGCTGGCCGCCAGACAGGCCACCGCCGTTTTCGGCCAGGGGGGTTTCGTAACCGGCCGGCATTTGCATGATCTCATCATGAATCACTGCCAGCCGGGCGACGGCCGTTATCTGGTCTAGGGAGAGCGCCGGATCGTTGAAGGCAATGTTCTGGCGCAGCGAGCTGCTGAAGAGCACGGGTTCTTGCATGACCACACCAACCTGACGGCGCAGCGAACGATACTCCAGGTGAGAAAGGGACAGGCCATCGTACAAAATCTCACCTCTGTCAGGCGAGTACAGGCCGATGAGCAGCATGGCCAACGTGCTTTTGCCTGAACCGGTACGGCCGACCAGGGCGACTTTCTGACCAGGCGCGACACTGAAGGAAATATCCTCTAGCACCCACGGACTCTGCGCATCGTACCGAAAACTGATATTTTTTAGTTCAAGATGGCCAGAAAGTACTGGCGTGATGGTAACAGCCTGCCGATTTTGTTCTGGTTCTGCTTCTATGACATCAACCATACGCTCCAAATGCGCACCCACAAATTGCAACTGCCGGCCGGTGGAAATAAGGGAAGACAAGGGTCTCAGGAATAACGCAGCCAGGGCGTTTAAGGCCAACATGGTGCCCAGACTCATGGTGCCATCCAGGACCTCATAAGCGCCAACCCACAATAGAAGCAGCATTGAAAAGGTTTGGGCTGATGTTAACATGGTGTCTACAACAGCCGACAAATGCTCTCGCTGCAAAGAGGCATTTAACTGCTTGTAAAACAGGTTTGACCAATGATCAAACGCCCGCGTTTCAGCCCCGGCTGCTTTCAGGGTGGCTATCCCTGCCAATGCTTGCACCAGGTATCCCTGTGAATCTGCCTGGGCCGCTAACTGGCGCTGCATCAAGGTGTGGATGCGCTGGTTGGTGGCCAGCAACAACCCGAACTGCAGCAAGCCAATGGCCAGCACCAGCAGACCAAAACGCGGCGCCTGGAACAAAATAAGCAGCAGATAGACCAGCACAAAGGTGCCATCAAGCACCACGGACAGGGTTTGGCTGGTCACTGTTTCCCGAATCACACTGTTGCTGCTCAGCCGCATGAGCAGGTCACCACTGGTGCGCTGTTGGAAGAAACGGAAAGGCAGCGATAACATGTGCTCAAAGAAGTGCAGCATCATCTGAGTATCCAGGCGTGCTTGCAGGTAGATGAGCAGTGCAGTTCTTAAATAGCTGGTGATACATTGGGCCAGAAGCAGTATCAGCACTCCCAGACCCAACATGCTCATGACGCTGGTGATGCGAAAAGGCAGCACATCATCAATCAGGAGTTTGGTGAAGAGAGGCATGGCCAGCCCCAGAAGCTGCAGCGTGAATGAGGCGACGACAATTTGGGCCAACAATCGCGGTATGCCAGGTGTCAACAGCAGTTGTTTTAAATAATAGCGCCATGGCGGTTGAGCTGTAGACACCGCCGGCTCAAAGTGGGCGTCCGGCTCAAGGGTGAGGACAACACCCGTAAAGGCGGCATCAAATTCAACGGCCGTTAACCGCCGCCGGCCAAGTGAGGGGTCTACAATATCAACCCGGCCTGGTGACCAGCGTTCGACCACCACAAAATGATCAAAATTCCAATGAGCAATGGCCGGCAGGGGAATGTGGGCAAAATCATGGGGCTCAACCGTATAGGCGGTAGCCCGCAAGCCATACTGCTGGGCTGCCATCTTCATAGCACGGGCAGTCAGGCCGCTCCGACCGCTGTCACACAGTTGGCGCACATCGGCTATGCGCGTCTGACGGCCGTAATAGTTAAGAATCATTGCCAGACAGGCGGCGCCACACTCAACATTACTCAGTTGTAACACCACGGGGACACGCCGCCGATGTCGGCGCCGATGTCGGCCAGCCAGCCATTGGCAGACCGTCCTGATCATAGATGAACGGCCAAAGAGACGGTGAAGCTGCCCCTGAATTTGCCGGGTTTCCCTAAAGGATGCCTTGGAATCAGTCATGAACAACCTTATCAAAGAGGGGGCCAATCAGCGGCAGCAGGGAAACAACACGCTGCGAACCCACTTCAATAGCCACATCATATCTGGCGCCGATCATGGCCGACGATGGTAAGTCAACGGCTGACGCTGTGCCGGCCGTGGATGTTTCCCATGAGGCCAGGGCCACCGTGACCGGTTGGGCCACGGCCGTGGCCCAACCGCCGGTCAGATGGTAACGGGTGTGTGCTTCTGCCGGGCTGATCACCTCTGGCTCCAGCGCAATGATGGACCCGCCACCATGTACCCCTGTGGTTGGAGATGTGGTAAAAAGCGCTTGCCCAGGTTGTATACGGCCGTGATACTCATGAGGCAAAAACACAACCAGCACCATATCATGGTCTGTAGACTGTAAAGTTTCCGGTGGCTGTATGACAACCGCCAGGCCGGAAACATAGACAGGCACACGGGCCGACCAGACTACCAGGGCGCCCAGCATCAACAGACCCAGTAGGCACCACCCATAACGGAAGGTGTTGGGGGCAACAAAGCGAGGCAAGACCAGCAGATCCTGGCCTTGCCAGTAGCGCTGTGTAGCCGTGGGGCGGAAGATATTGTGGTGTTTGTTCACTTTAGGCAATGGTGTACTTTGTTTGTTTGTCGTGCAGAACCCTGCACCTTAGTCAAAACTTCACAGTAATTGTATTATTCCATAACAGATGTCGGGTTTTCACCCGACACCACCCGCCAATGTCCATTCCTTGCCCCCTCCAAGCATGCGGTAAGCCCAAAAGGCACTTCAAAAAGTAGAGGGCCTGTAGCATTTTAAGATAAGGCTTTCAGAGTCAAGGGGTTGGCGCGCAAAACGGACCGGTTCCAAAGGTATCATTCATCATAAAGATTAGGGCCACCCAATAAGCAAGTAAGGTTTCTACGTTTAATTTTACTCACTTTGGGTGGCCCCTTTTACTTTATGAGTTACCCAATACCCTTATTGATTGTATCTCCCAATTTCCTCAAGTAACGATCCATTATTCGTGCCGGGGACATAATTGTTGCTGTAATCAAACTTAAAGAAGCGCCCATAAGCCGTGATCTGTTCCCATGTATGGCCACTGACTATCACGAAAGCCCGCGAATCGAATTGGCAAAGCTCACCGGTGGGCGCATAGGCACAAGGCCCGGCCGGAGCCGTTAACTGACTGTAACGGCCGATACTTGTCAGCAACTGCCCATTATTCGCGCCGGGAACATAGTTAGCGCTGTAATCAAACTTAAAGAAGCGCCCATAAGCCGTAATATGTTCCCATGTATGGCCGTCAACTTCTACAAAAGCCCGTGTATCAAATCGGCAGAGCTCGCCGGCAGGCGCATAGGTACAAGGCCCGGCCGGAGCCGTTGACTGACTGTAACGGCCGATACTTGTCAGCAGCTGCCCATTATTCGCGCCGGGAACATAGTTAGCGCTGTAATCAAACTTAAAGAAGCGCCCATAAGCCGTGATCTGTTCCCATGTATGGCCGTCAACTTCTACAAAAGCCCGTGTATCAAATCGACAGAGCTCGCCGGCAGGCGCATAGGTACAAGGTCCGGCCGGAGCCGTTGACTGGCTGTAACGGCCGATACTTGTCAGCAACTGCCCATTGTTCGCGCCAGGGACATAATTAGCGCTGTAATCAAACTTAAAGAAGCGCCCATAAGCCGTAATCTGTTCCCATGTATGACCGTCGACTACCACGAAAGCCCGTGAATCAAACTCACATGGACCACCAGGCGATGCGGCGCATGGGCTGGTGGGTGTAGGTGTGGGTATGGATGTTGGCGTCGGGGTAGGGGTGTTGGTTGGTGTCGGGGTAGGGGTGTTGGTTGGTGTCGGGGTAGGGGTATTGGTTGGTGTCGGGGTAGGCGGATCTGAGATTACAGGCAGAAGACACCAACCAAGTAGACTGCCTTCATCGTTAGCAACAGAATCAACGATCTCTATACTCCATGCTCCAGAAAATGGTTCATTATCAAAAGTACTGAGCGGGTTGTTCTCATCTTCAGGTTGAAACGTGCCGAAAATAGCAGGCAAACCAACAAATGGCTCATGAGATTCACATACACCGTCTATAGAGATTGCAGCCTCATCGTCGAGGATAGCATGAATACCGTCCAGCGCACAACTGTCTACAGGAGGATCAATAAGAGAAACCGAACTCCCGCTGGGGCTAAACAAGTTGATAGATAAATCTGAAACGTAAGTGTGGGTGATATAAAGGTAAGCATCAAGGTCATTAACATCCATCTCTGGTTCGTTAACAACAATTGTATCGATCATTCCCTGGGAATTATTATCAGGGATGGGTATGGGCTCACTTGGAAAATGACAATAAGCGGTTGTGCTTGGGGTTGGCACTGACGGCGTGATGACATGGGCTATAATCTGCCACTGTAACAACGTGCCTGTTCCAATATTAACTGCAGTAATATCAGAAACCTTGATACGCCATGGCCCCACAATGTTCATAAAGTTATAGTCAGAAAAGGGGTCAAGAGGAGCATAGGCATAGCCCCAAAGCGCTGGCGAGAAGGGATTACATTGTTCTGAAGAAAGGGCCCCACCGTCCTTAAAATAGGCATTTACATCAGCATACGGGCACCCGGCGCCTGGAATGCCCGGTCGGTGAAATATTCTCGTCCACTGATTCAATTCAGCCTGTTCAGGGCTTTGAATTTCGGCGACCAGGTCTTCCACTGTCTCATGATCGATCGTTAATTTTACTTCCAGTTCAAGGAGTATCCCTTGTTCGGCAACAGGGATGTTTATGGTATCTATTGCCCCAGCCACATTGTTGTCCGGAATGATAAGGTTTGGCTCACTTGTAAATGTTAATGTCGTTAAGGTCCCCATATAGTTAGCAGAGGTAACAGGGCAGTTAGGCGTGCTGTTAGGGCTTCCGCACACGATACCATCTGGGCTTTCAATCGTACCAAAATAATGGGCAACCCCTTCGTTTATCGTCCAACCCTCTAAAACCATGCCATCGGCTTCCTCGTTACCATTCACGGTAATTTGTGTCCCGTTATAACTGGTTGCAAAATGGACATGGTCACCATTTGCATCTCCCCCCATATCGGTTTCACAGGATGGATGACCAAGCAGGCGGCCCTGCAAAACGGCATCTCCCGCCTGAACCTGCATTTCTTGGGAAGAGACATGATAATAGTGGGTCCGCCATCCATCTCCATGATCAATCACGATAAGGCTAGATGCCGCAAAAAGGACCTCACCCCCTCTGGACGCGGCAATCCAGTCATCCAGATCAGGCTCATCCTCACCATCTCCGTCGTCATCACAGCCAGGTGTGTCAGGGCTGGCAAAATCAACTGCAGACCAGGGCCGCTCCGATCCATCTAAGCCTCCTCCATGGGGTCCGCCAGAAAAATACCAGGTCTTGCCACCCTCAAATGGAAGAGCCGCACCTGGAATAGTTGAAATTGCCTGAGGATAGCCTGGTGATTGCAAAGGATCACCAAAAAAGCTGTGAAAGGTCTGGATAAATGTTCCACTGCTTTGATCTGTAGCCTCTGTCCATTGTTGATTGCCCAATATCTTTGACAGCATATATTGCACACTATAAGAACCTGGGTTGACAGTAATATCTAACTTTATAGCTGTCCCATCTCGCAATATAAGCGCTTCTGTACTAGAAGCATCATCGCGACGAGCATAAAAACCTTTACTGAGCGCCATCGCTGCCCAATCTAGCTGTTCAATAAAACCTGTGGGTGCCTTACCATAGTCGCCAGCCACATGGCTCAAATTGCCAAAAGGAGATTGAAGGCGCGATGGGGGCACCGTTGGATTCGTGACAAGACCGGCTTGCATCTCTAACAGTGTCAGGAGAACTTTGGGGTTAATACTATGTTTATAAGAAATACCTAGGATTGCATCTGAGGCTTGTATTACCCCTCCTGAATCAGTTGTGAGGGTGTGGTTGGAGAGAGCGCTGTTCTGGCTCGCCAAAAAATTCTCAACTCCAAATGTTATATTATGGGGGGCAAAGACCAGCTCGTAATCATCCACGAGCGTTTCTATCCACGCTGATGTAAGTGAATTTTCAGATTGGCCGCCCTTGAGAGGCATTGCTTTTAAGGTTTGACTTAAAGCAACCAACCCAAATGCCATAAGCGCCACAACGCCTAACCATCTTATGTATTGTATTAAATTTCTAGAAAGTTTGTGATGCATCTTTTTTCCTCCTTGAGACGAGGACTTCCAGTTGACAAACCGGCCATCTAACCCACGCCATACAAGACAATTGGGACCGTATGCCTGTTAAAAACACATGGTCTGGTCAAAACTTCACAGTAATTGTATTATTCCATAGAGGGTGTCGGGTTTTCACCCGACACCACCCGCCAACATGGGCATATCGCTATGAAAGTTGTCTGGCAGCAGCCTGGTCTTTTCCAAAATAGTTACGGCCGTGTATAGCTGGAGTTGAAGGGCATGTTAAAACCTGATTATCAAAAAACAAGCCAGTTGCAGCATTTACGCGAGGCAGCTGGCTTAAGCCAGCAGGAAGCAGCTGTTTGTTTTGGCTTGAAAGATCGCCGCTCTGTGGGAGATTGGGAAAGGGGCAAAAGCCAGCCGCATCTGTCGCGTTACCAGGATTTTATTCATTACCTTCTGGATAAATTAGGATTACGCAAACGGCCGCAAGAATTTTTCCAACTCTGGCAAGACCTCATGGTAGCTGAGTGGCACTGGCCTATGGTCAGCAACCAGGAGCTGCAAGCTTACTTTCCCAGCAGCTTGCAGCGCAATGACTTATCAATTCCTGCCACCACCAACAGCACTGCACCACCCTCTGTCCCTTTCTTGGCCCCACCCCTGCCTTCTTATCGCCTGATAGGACGAGACACCCTTCTGGACAAATCAAGGCAGCATCTCATGGCCAGGGGCCATTCACCGGATGTGGCCTTGTATGGTTTACCAGGTGTAGGCAAAACAGCATTAGCCGCCACCCTGGCTCTTGACCCTGAAGTACAGGCGCATTTTTGTGACGGCATTTTATGGGCCGGCCTGGGGCGACACCCAGACATCATGTCACTTTTGGGCGTTTGGGGCACGGCCGTAGGAATACCCCCTCATGAACTAAACCAGCTTAACCAAAAAGAAGCCCGTGCCACGGCCGTTTCCGCAGCCATTGGTTCCCGCCGTATGCTGCTGATTATGGATGATATCTGGCAAGTGGAGACGGCGCTGACCTTTAAACTAGGCGGGCCAAACTGTGCCCACTTAATAACCACAAGACTGCCAGACATTGCCTTCCGGTTCACCATGCCCCTTGCTATACATGAGCTAACAGAGCAAGACAGCCTTACGCTGTTGAAAGATGTATCACCCATTGCTGTGGCCGAGTACCCAGAAAAAGTATTGGAACTGATCAAGGCTGTAGGCGGGCTGCCTTTAGCCCTCATCTTAATTGGCAATCATCTTCGGGTATGCTCACATAATCACCAGCTGCGCCGTATCTCTCAAGCCCTGGCTCAGTTACAACAAGCAACCGTCCGTTTGCAGTTGGCTGAACCACAGCCGCCCACAGCCACACACCCCAGCCTGCTGCCGGGCCCCATCTCACTGCAAGCTGTGATCGCCGTGAGTGAAGAAGAATTGGACGCAGAATCTGCCCATGTCCTGAGCACCCTGGCAGTATTCCCCCCAAAACCCAACACATTTTCAGAAGAAGCAGCGCTAACCGTTTCCCAGGCACCCGTCCAACGCCTGGATACATTGGCAGATAGAGGGCTGCTGGAAAGTAGTG
The DNA here is from genome assembly GCA_011525915.1 of Ardenticatenaceae bacterium. Taxonomy (GTDB): domain Bacteria; phylum Chloroflexota; class Anaerolineae; order Promineifilales; family Promineifilaceae; genus CAADGU01. The sequence goes on from WYBM01000034.1 coordinate 74,816, forward strand.
GCCCGGCGCGTTACACGCTGCACCAAACCATCACCGATTACTTGCAACAAAAAGCGGCAGATACATCACTTTATGAACGAATGGTGTACTATTTTGTTGTTTACATTAAGAGCCACCAAACAAATCATGAGTATATTGACCTGGAAATCAACAACATTTCGGCAGCATTTGACATCGCCCTTCAGCAAGGGATGGCCTTGTTATTCGTTGAAGGCGTTAATGTACTGTTTCCCTACCTGAAAACGAGGGGGTTATACGATCTGGCAGAATCTTACCTGAACCGTGCCCAGCAGGAAGCCAGGTCTTTAGCAGCCGATGCGGACTGGCTCACCACAACTTTGTGCAATCTGGGACAGTTAGCCCTGCAGAAAGGGGCTTATAAACAGGCAGAACTCTATTTGCAGCAGGGATTAGATCACGTACACGAGGCAAACAGCCAGGAAAAAATAGCTCTACTTAAATACCTGGGGATCGCTGCTGAAAAGCAGGGGGATCATTGTCAGTCAGAGCAATACTTCCAGGCGGCACTGAGCATCGCCCAGGCGCAAAAAGACAGCCAACATGCTGGTGACCTGCTCAACAGTTTAGGCATTATTGCCGGCAGCCGCGGTGATTACAGCAAGGCAGAAACGTATTTCCGTAAAAGCCTGACCTTGGCCCGAAAAAATCCACAACGCAACCTCATCAGCGCTATCCTTCTCAATCTGGGGACCATAGCTGATAAGCGCGGTGCCTATGAACAGGCAGAAACGTATTATCAAGAGGGATTAATGTTGGCCCGAGAAATGGACCACCCGGCACGGATCGCTACCTTCCTGTCCAACCTGGGGGTGGTGGCCAGAAAACGAGGCGCGTTTGATCGGGCCCACACCTACCTGCAAGAGGGTTTAAGCCTGGCGCGAAAAATAGACCAGCGTGAAAGAATCTGTTCGCTGCTCTTAAATCTGGGGGCTGTTGCCGAGGCCCTGCACAGCCACGAACAGGCTGAACAATATCTGCAAGACAGCTTAACCATAGCCCGCACCCTAAGCAATTGTTGGCTCATTTGTGACGGTCTCATTGCCCTGGGCAACCTGTATCTTACACAGGCAGACTGGCCATCGGCCACGGCCGTTTTCCAAGAGGCGCTTACCACAGCCCATGAAGCAGATATGCAAGAGTTTGCCGGCCGGGCTTTGTATGGGTTGGCGCGTACAAACCACGCACAAGCGTTGATAGAAAAAGCACAATCTCAGGCCAGAGAGAGCCTGGAAATACTAAAGGGAATGGGGCATGGACTGGCAAAGGATGTGGCCGCATGGCTTGAAGAAATCTCGGTCACGTGCCCTTCTTAAACAAACACTATGAGTAATTGGCAAAATGTTATTGGGCATACATGGGCGGTGGAGATGCTGCAGACCAGCATGGCCCACGGCCGTACCGGCCACGCCTATCTCCTGACCGGACCAGAGCAGATCGGCAAGACAACATTGGCCCGCGCTTTTGCCCAGGCGCTCAACTGCACCGGTGAGGCTGACGGCTCTTGCCGAGCAGGAAATCTGTGCCGCGCCTGCACCCTCATCGGCCATAATCGCCATCCCGATGTACGGTTGGTGGAACCAGAGGTAAGTGGGCGGGGGAAGTTAACCCTCAAAATTGAAACCGTCCGTCAACTTCAGCAAGATTTGAACCTGTCGGCATATGAAGCCGCCTATAAAGTGGCTATTCTTAAGCGCTTTGATGCGGCCACCATTGGGGCCGCCAACGCTTTCCTGAAAATGTTGGAGGAACCTCCTTCCAACGTGGTTCTCATCCTCACGGCCAATGATGCCGACACGCTGCTGCCGACTATTTCTTCACGCTGCCGCACCTTAAACCTGCGGCCGTTGTCTGTGGACCTTATTGCCCAAAGCCTGACCACTCGCTGGCAGGTAGGCGATGATAAGGCCCATCTTTTGGCCCACCTGGCCGACGGCCGTCTTGGTTGGGCGGTGCATGCGGCGCAAGAGGACGTTGTCTTGCAGGCCCGAGAATACAACCTGAATGTTTTGGCTGACGTGGTGTCTGGCAGCCGGGTGCAGCGCTTCCAGCTGGCCGATAAGCTGGCCAGCAAGCCGGAAGCCCTGCCGGATATTTTGCAAACATGGCTAAGCTGGTGGCGTGATGTTAATGTGTTGGCCCGCTGGCCAGAGGCCGAGGGCACGGCCGTCACCAATATAGACCAGCTGGAACAATTACAACACATCATTCAAACCACTGCCCCAGATGCCCTCCTGGCCAGTCTAAAGCAGACAACATTAGCCCTGTGGCAGTTGGCGCATAATGGTAACGGCCGTCTGGTGTTGGAAAATCTCTTCCTCACGTACTCGGCTGCGGCCGTCGCAACCTGAATCGAGCAAGGTACGTATATCTCAGTACAATTTTCTGTTAAAATAACAGCCATTACTTATAATGATCTGGAGCTTATAGGGGTGACCCCTCTCCATCTCTCAGTCAAAGAACCATGTTAACTGAAGCCATCACATCCATAATCGCCTGGTATAACCTGCCATTTACCATTATGTTCATGTTATGCGGCATGCTGGCGGTGCTGCAGCTTGTTGGCCTGGGCGGTGACGGTGATGCTGATGCCGACTTTGACGCCGACATGGATGTGGACGCCGATCTGGATGTGGATGCTGACGCTGACCTGGATGCCGATGCTGATGCCGACTTGGATACCGACGCTGATCTTGACCTTTTGTCTATACTCGCCTTCGTGGGCATAGGCAAAGCGCCATTGATGGTTGTACTGGTTATTTTGCTGGGCAGCATGGGGATCATGGGTTGGACATTCAACAGTCTTGTTCAGGCCCTGCTGGGCGGTTACCCTGCCTGGAGCTTCGGGCTGGTTTTGCCGCTTTCTTTTGTCATCGGTGGCCTGATCAGCTCCCGCGTGGCCCGCTTAATTGGCCGTGCGCTGCCATCTATCAACACCACCGCCACCACAGCTGTGGGGCTCATTGGCCGGCGCGGCACAGTCATCAGCCCTCATGTAGATGGCCACTATGGCCTGGTGCGTGTCCGTGACCAGGGCGGCACGTTGATCAATGTTTTTGCAATTACCCCGGACGATGAACCGATTGCCAGGCAGTCGGAAGTTGCCCTGGTTGAATATGATGTCGAGAAGAAACGATATACTGTCGTGCCTATTGGTAAGCAGTAAGCAGTATTCAGTGTTCAGTCATCGGCTTACTGAATACTGGCCGACTGGACACTGAATACTAGTTATGGGTCACAGGAGGATACCATGCCACCAATTTTTATTCCCGCCGCGATGATATTTGTTATTGTCATCGTCAGCTTTGTCCTTTTCTTTTCTGTGCTGCGTGCCTACGTCAAGACGGCACCAAACCGGGCCTTTGTGCGCACCGGCGGCCTGGGCCGCGCCACAACCCCACCCAAAGTTGTGATGAATGGTGGCGGCTGGGTTTTCCGCACCATTCACGAGCTGACGTGGGTAGACTTGAGCACGATGGCCATTGAAATTGAGCGCACCGGTGAAACGGCGCTGCTCACCATTGATCCGCAGTATGCGGATATTAAGGTCATCTTTTATATTAAGGTCAACCCTACCGTTGACGGCATTGTCGATGCCGCCCGCACCGTTGGCGGTAAGCAGGTGGATGGCGCTACGGTAAAAGGGCTGGTAGATGCCAAATTAGACGGCGCCCTGCGCGACGTGGCCGCTACCTTTACCCTGATGAGCCTGCACCAAGAGCGGGAGAAGTTCATCAAGGAAGTGCAAAATCGACTCAAAGCTGACCTGGAAGAAAACGGCCTGACACTGGAATCTGTCTCCATCCTCACCCTACGCGCCGCCCGGCAGGGCTCCTTTGGTACCGATGATGTATTTGGGGCGCAGGTGGCCCGCGCCAATGCCCAGGTTATTCAACAGGCGATCCGCGAACGCAATGACGTTGAACGCAAAACGGAAATTGAAATTAAGCAGCGGGACACCGATACCGCTCGCCAGCGGCTGGACCTGGACCGTGACCTGGCTATGGCCTCGGCCACACAGGAACGTGAAGTACGTACCATGGAAGCGACTGAAAAGGCCCAGGCTGATAAGAAAGTGTTTGAAGAAGAGCAAAAATCAGAGCAGGCACGGATCAGCAAAGAACGGGCGGTCGCCCTGTTGGAGATAGAAAAAGAACAAGAGCTGGCTGTACAGACTGAACGCAAACAGCAAGAGGTTATGGCCACAGAGCTAAGCCGCCGCCAGGCGTTGGAACTGGCTGACCAACAACGGCAGATCGCCCTGGTGCAGGCCGAGCAAGAGCGCGAGCGCGCCGAACAGGAACGCCTGTTGGTGCTGGCCCAGCGTGAGGAAGCCGCCCAGGCTGTCAAAACGGTAGAAGCCACTCAGCAGGCACAGCGTGAAGCCAAGATCAGCACCATTCAGGCAGAACGTGAAGCCCAAAAGGCCATGATTGAGCAAAAGAACCGCATTGAGCTGGAAGCGCTGCGTAAACAGCGTGAAGCCGAAGCTGAAGCGGCGGCTCTGAAAGCCAAAGCAGCCGCCGAAGCCGAAGCGGCCCTTAAACAGGCAGAAACGGTACGCACCCAGGCCCAGGCGGAAACGGAAGCGGAAAAGCTGCGGGCAGACGCAGCCAAAGCCAAAGCATCGGCTGCGGGCCTGGCTGAGGCCGACGTTCTAAAGGCCAAAGCCAAAGCGGCTATGGAAGAAGCCGACGCGGTAAAGGCCAAAGCGCTGGCGGAAGCGGAAGGGGCCAAAGCCAAAGCAGAAGCGCTGGCCGCTTACGACGGCGTAGCCCAACGGGTGGAAATTTTGAAGCTGCAGCTGGATGCCCAGGTGCAAATTGAGATCGCCAAGGCAGACGCGCTCTCCAAAGCATTGTCTTCAATGAATATTAAGATGATTGGTGACCCAAATGCGGCCGCATCGCTGCTGCGCATGGTGACGTTGACAGATGGTTTGGGCGAAGTGATCAACAACACACCACGGCCGTTGCTGGAAGTGGGCCAGCAGTTGTTGAACAAGATCACCGGCAATGACGGCAACGAAAGCCTGAGCAGTGCTATAGCTAATGGCAGTACCAGTGTGGCTGAGATGGCGCTGCTGGTGCCGGAAATTGTGAAGTTGACTGAGAAGCATCTAGATATTAATAAGCTTAAAAAGCAGACGGTGGGTGATGTACTGGCGGCTTTGAGCCAGAAGGTTGAAAATGACCCGACCGTAGAAAAAGCGCAAAAAGCGTTAGAAGCTCTACCGATCATCCGTGACCTGCCCTTTGAAGATTTTTATCTGCGGGCCACGGCCACCAAGTAATGAATGTATGGGCCAGGGTACGACGGCTGTGGCATACGGCCGTGGCTGACCTGTTTAGTGAAGAAACAGCCACGGCCGTGCCTGATCGTGTCGTTACCCTTATTCATGACATACAACACCGGCTGGACGAACTGCACAATGAACTGGCCCTGGCGCTGGCTCGTGCCAGACGGGCAGAGACGACCTGGCAGGTAGCCCAGGCTCAAAACCTGCCGGAAGCCGCCGAGCTTGAGGTGCACTACCAGACCTTGAGCAGCGCCATTGACCGTTTGCAGACAGAGATAGATCACCTGCAAACTCGCCTGACAGCTATCGAAAGCCAGACGGCCTACCTGAAAGATCGTGAAGAAAGTGTCACCATGCTGGAGCGGCTGCAAACGTTACAGAAGGAACTGGATAAAACAGCCGTGACCTTGCACCACGATCTGGCTGACCGCCAGGAACAAGTTGCCCGGCGCGAAGATAACGTGGCTGCCCGCGAAGAGGTAAGGCGTCATAAACTGTAGCCTGTGAATGGTGAACCCTATGCTGACTTCAAACCAACAACACGCACTGGATAGTTTATTTACTTATACCGCAGAAAAGCATGGGCCAGGCACAGCGGCACTCCAGCAGGAGGTACTTCCCCAAGAGACACTCCCCCAGGATTGGCTGCAAACCTGGTTTGGCCTGTCACATGACCAGTTAAAAGGGTATCTGGCTGATCTGCTGGTTAAAAAAGATGCCTGGGAAAGTCACTTTCTGAACTGGGTAGAGGGCAATCCGCTGGAATCTGCCTTTGGCTTTCTGGGTGCGGCGGCGGCCGCTTTTTATCTGGCAGAAAAAGAAGCAAACCCTAAAATAGCCACCTATGTGGACGCATTTTATTACATCGCTACCTGTGCTTCCGTGGGTTACGCTGATGTCTTTGCCATGACCCAATCTGGCAAAGCCATTGCCTCGCTGGTGATGATCGTCGGTCCCGGCCTGGCAGATAGGGCGCTCAACCGGCCACAGACCCCGGTGAACGGGTCATAGGCAAAACATGACCCGCCCGTGACCTTTAGCACATCAATCAGCCGCAAAACCACATTACACTCCGTACAAATTTAGTTCAATACATGGTGTAAACAAATCCATGACCCTCTGTGGTTGATCGTTTACCTATGGTATGGGAGGTATGATGTCCATCATTGTGGAAACCAGGGATTTAGGCAAGCAGTATAATCCCCCGAATGGTTTGGAGGCTGTCAAAGGGGTCTCTTTTGCCATTCGGCGAGGCGAGATCTTTAGTCTGTTGGGGCCCAATGGCGCCGGTAAAAGCACCACCATCGGCATGCTCAGCGGCCTCATTGCGCCCACACGTGGCGATGCCGTGATTGACGGTCATGCCATTACCCAAGAGGCCAAGGCCGTGAAGCAGATCATTGGCGTTGTGCCCCAAGAGGTTGCTTTGTACGATGCCATTAGCGCCCGCGAAAACCTGAACTTTTGGGGACGGATGTATGGGCTGCGCGGGGAAAGGCTAAAAGAACGGGTTACGGCCGTGTTGGATATTGCCGGCCTGGCCGAGCGCGCCAATGACAAGGTAGCCACCTTCTCCGGCGGCATGAAGCGGCGTATCAACATCGCTGTGGGACTGCTGCACAACCCTAAAATCCTCTACATGGATGAACCAACAGTGGGCATTGATCCCCAAAGCCGCCGCCGTATTCTGGATACGGTGAAGGAACTCAACCAGCAGGGGCTGACGGTGTTGTACACCACCCATTACATGGAAGAAGCGGAAGAACTCAGCGACCGCATTGGCATTATTGATCATGGCCAGTTGATTGCCGTAGGCACACTGGCAGAACTGACGGCCACGGTGGGGCAATATGACACCATTCGGCTGGACGTGGGGCTGCCTGAAGGTCAAAACGGGCACCTGCTCGCCTCGCTGGCGGCCGTGCCCGGCATTCACCAGGCAGACGGCAACAACGAGGGGCACCTGGTTTTGCAAGCATCAGACGCCAATGATGTATTACCCCCCGTCATTCAACAAATTACCGGTCAAGGGCTGGCCATCCGCAAACTGGAAGTGCAAGAACCAGACCTGGAAGCGGTGTTTCTACATTTGACCGGCCGGGCCTTACGGGATTAGGTGAAGATATGACGATATTAGCGATTGCCTGGAAGGATTTGAGCATCAACTTTCGTGACCGGAACGCACTGCTCCTGATGATTGTCGCCCCGCTGGTGATGTCAGCCATTATCGGCGCTGCGTTTGGTAGCTTTTTGTTAGGGGGAGCCGCTCCTTTTGACAAAATTCCGGTGTTGGTGGTGAATGCCGATGAGGGGACGATGGGTCAGCAATTTGTAGACGCCCTCATGTCTGAAGATATGGCTGATTTGCTGGTGGTAACCCTGATGAGTGATCTGGCAGTGGCACGGACACAAGTGCAACAAGGGGAAGCACGCGCCGCCATCTACCTGCCGCCTGATTTCACCACGGCCGTACAAGGCACAGTCCCTAATGCCCGTCAGAGCCTGGTTCACTTTTATGCCGACCCCAGCGCCACCATAACGCCCAACATCGTGCGGGGCATTGTGGTCCAGTTAGTAAATGGGTTTAACGGCGGGGCTATCAGCGCCCAGGTAACAGTTGCGCAGCTCTCAGCCAGTTCAGAGACGTTGGGGACAGCCTTGTTGAACCTGGCACCGGTGCTAAACACAACGATTGAGGAGGTCTACGGCCGTGATGTCACCGCCATTGAGCTTCACGAAGTGGCCGTGGGTGAAACTGCGGAAGCGGTAGAAATAAGCCCCTTTGCCTTTTTTGCCCCCAGCATGGGCATTCTCTTCCTGATGTTTGCCATGATGGACACCACCCGCTCCATTTTGGAAGAAGAAAAAGGCGGCACGCTGTCTCGTCTGCTGACAACCCCTATTTCTCACGGCACATTGTTGGCCGGCAAAGTGGGTGGTGTCTTTTTCTCTGGCATCATTCAGTTTGTACTGTTTGTGGCGGCGTCACACCTGTTGTTTCAACTCTATTGGGGTCCTTCCATCGCCGGGCTGGCGCTTATGGTGCTGGCCATTGTCACCGCGTACACCGGTTTGGGTATGCTGATTGCCGCTTTAGCCCAAAATATCAACCAGGCCGCCATCTTAGGATCCGTTATTTCGCTGGTGTTTGCCGCGTTGGGAGGTAACTTTGTCGCCGCCCAAAACTTCCCACCCTGGTTAAACCAGCTAAGCAAAATTACCATCAACCGTTGGGGCATAGATGGTTTGATTGATCTGACCATTTACGGCGGTGGTTTGCCAGATGTATTGGCAGAAGCCGGGGTTTTATTGGGGCTGGGTGTGGCGTTTTTTGCCCTGGCCATGTGGCAATTTAACCGCCGTATTACACACTAATATCAGTTTTCAGTCATCAGTGTACAGTTTTCAGTGTTGGCCTATCTCTGGAAATAGTCTGCTGAACACTGAAGACAGACTTCTGATGACTGGTACTAGCCAGTGAGGCATATCATGATACGAAACACAGTAGACATTATGGTCCATTACCTGCGTCTGACGTATGGGGAACGCACAACCCTGCTTTTTCAGTTGGCCATGCCCCTGTTGTTCACCTTTCTTATTGGGCAGGCCACCGGGGGGTTCAGCAATACGGTCAGCAGCACGGCCGTCAGTTGGACCATCGCGGTTGCCAATGAAGATAATGGGAATCTGGGGGCGCTGCTGGTTGAGTTCCTAAAAACAGACCCTACGTTGGCCGTGCATGAAGTAGATGAGACCACGGCCGTGGCCGAAGTCACAGCGGAAAACGCCGTGGCCGCCCTGGTGATTCCCCCTGACTTTAGCGACACGTTATGGGCTGACCAAACCGTTTCTTTAAGCTTCTACAGTGATCCTCAGAACATACGCACGGTGCAGCCGGTGACCCAAGCAGTGAAAGGGAGCATCAGCCAGCTTGACAGCCTGGTCAAAGCGGCGGCTGTTTCCACAGCAGCGGCAGCGCAGTTGGGCCTTTTTGAACAAGGGGTCGATCCTCAAACCTACAAAGAGGTGGCCATAAGCAAAGCGCAAAAAGCATGGACAACCCCACCTACGGCCGTGCAGGTGAACGAAGATGAGATTATCCTCAATGAAGATAACGCCATACCGGACGGCATTAACCAATCGTCACCGGGTATGATGGCCATGTTTGCTACCTTTAGCATGATTGGCGGTGCGGCCGTTCTCATTCAAGAGCGGCAGTGGGGTACCTTGCGCCGCCTGGCGGTCATGCCCATCCGCAAAAGCAGCATCATTGGCGGCAAACTGTCTGGCGTTGTAGCAGCCGGCATTTTGCAGATGTTTATCCTCATTCTGGCCGGGGCGCTGTTGTTTAATGTGGCCTGGGGCCACTCGCCGGCGGCGCTGGCCGTGATGGTGGTCAGTTTTGCGGTGGCCATGTCGGCATTGGGCATGATGATGGCCGCCCTGGCAAGAACCATGGCCCAGGCCAATGCATTGGGCACTGTGTTGGTGCTTTCCATGTCAGCCTTAGGTGGGGCCTGGTGGCCGCTGGAAATTGTGCCCGGCTGGATGCAAACCGTGGGCCGGCTGTCGCCCATTTATTGGGCAATGAGTGGCTTCCACGATATTATTACGCGCAGCCTGAGCCTTACGGCCATTTTACCTGAAGCGATAGTTTTGTGGGGCTTTACGGCCGTGTTTTTGGCTGTTGGTATCTGGCGCTTCACCTATGAATGAGTGGTATCTATGACACTTTTGTTACCTGCAACTGACGACCTTCTGCAATTTGCCCTTGATGCTGCCTGGCAGGCCGGGCGGGTGACTCTGGGTTACTTTCAAACCGGTGTCAAAGCCCAGAAAAAAGCAGACAATACCCCCCTTACCATTGCCGATCAATTGGCCGAACAAAAGCTGCGGGAAGTGATCGCCGCCCGTTTTCCAGAGCATGCCATTGTGGGCGAGGAGTACGGCCGCAGCGAGTCAGACTCACCTTATACCTGGGTGATTGACCCCATCGACGGCACCAAATCATTTGTTAGTGGGGTACCTATCTACGCCAACCTGCTGGCTTTGCTGGATGGTGAAAAAGCAGTGCTGGGAATCATCAATCTACCAGCCTTAAATGAGGTAATCTATGCGGTGCGGGGTGGGGGGTGTTATTGGAACGGCCGTCGCTGCCACGTCTCACAAACCAGCGATCTCCGGGAGGCCGTTTTGCTCACCAGCGGCCTGAATTACTTTCACAGCAAGCAGGCGGCCTGGGATCGCCTGCTCAAAGCAACGTATATTCAGCGCACCTGGGGTGACGCGTATGGCTATGCCCTCATAGCCACGGGCCGGGCCGACGTCATGGTGGACCCCGGCATGGCGTTATGGGATGCCGCGCCGCTGCAAGTTATTCTGGAAGAAGCCGGGGGCACATTCACTGATTGGCAGGGAACGGCCACCATTCACAACGGTGAATCGGTAGCTACCAATGGTCTGTTATACAGCCAGGTCATGGCCCTGTTATGATGGTCGTGCCGTGGATGTCGGGATAGACTTCGTCAAGCGCCATGTTTACGTCACTAAAAAAACAAAACACGACCGTCACTGGCAAACGTAACATTCAAAAAGTCCCTTTTGTTGAGTTATTCGCCGGCCGGCTGCAAGGCGTTGTTTCCAGCGGTTCGGACATTGAGCGTGTGTACGTCTCCTTTTTTGAGGCTGGGACACTTGACTACTATTGTAGTACCAATAATAATCGGCCGTGCGGCGGCCTGCGCGGCGTTCCTTGCAAGCACCTGCAGTTGTTGGTCAAAGAAGCAGTTGTCCAATACGGGGTGGAACAGGTGGCCCGCTTTCTGCAAATTCCCGTTGACCTGACTCAAATCAAAAACGAGCAGGACATCTTCAAACGTTTAAGAGGTTCGCCCACCAAAGAGCCGGCCGCGGAAGTCTTCAGCCGCTTCCTCGCTTACCTGCGTTACCTGGAGCTGGCCCAGGCTGATCAACCTATGCCCGAAATGAGTTGGTTCGTCTAACCTGTGATGGAAGCAATCGCGGCTTTGCAATCCCTCCCCGATGGCGTACGTCAGACCCTGACGTTCACCTCCGGTTTTGACGCCTGCTTCATCCCCGGCTTTGCCAACCTGGACGGCCGTAGCCTGCAAACCCTACAATCGCTGCCACGTATCTTTGCTGATACGCCACTCAACCAGCCGCTGACCGAAAGTCTGGCCGCGATCCGGCACAACGAATTTTTGGAACCGCACTTCCTCACCCTGGCTGCGGCCCGGATCGCGCTGCAAGGGGCCCAGTTCGATGCTTTGCAGCAGCAGGTCTGGGCTGTGCTTTGCCGGCCGCCTATCGCTGAACCAGAATTTCACAGTGACGCGGTGGCTTTGCCCACATCCCAGCAGACTTGGTTGGAAAGCACCCGCCACTGGTTAATGGAGCTGGCCCTGGCGGGTTTTGCTCGCCTGGAAGCTGGGGTATTAATACCATTCCTGGCCACTTTGGAGCAGATTCAGGGCGAACCGGCCCTGGCTCGCCTATCGGCCCTATTGACCGGCTTTTTCTATGAACTTCTGGAAGCTGCGCTGGTGACCGACGTGGCCGACATTCCCATACGTCGCTGGATGGATTTGTGGTCACAGGCAATGGTCGGCGCCGTAGAGCGGCAACCATCGCCGCCAAGCAGACCCGTTTCTGGGGACCTGTGCCTGTTCGGATTCGACATCCGCCAACATGCCCATATGGCCAGCCTGGTTGCATGGGGCGCATTAGAGAATGGTAGTCAGGCACAGGTATGTCGCATTACGCTGTCGGCTTACAAAGTGGGCACAATCAGCGGCGACGAGGTCTGGCTGCTTTTCCCACAGGCGGCGCTGCTGCTGGAGGCAGTGGCCCAGCGGCGGGCACTGCGCCTGGACGCAGCGCCGCTGCTACCAGGCGGTGACCTGCTTTGGGATGGTCGCGTGACCTTGGGTGGTAAAGTGGATCCAATAGCTACCGCTGCTCGCTGGTTTGCACCCACCGCGCCGCAGCCGCCTGCACCCGGCCGTCTTTTGCCGGTCGACCGTCACCCGGTGCAGCTGGCTGAACCAATCTTCCTGGAAAATTATGCCGTCCAGCATGCAGACGGCCGTTTGCAGTTGGAGTGGGGCGCCGGCCTTTTTTTACCGTTGGCAATGGAGCGTATCAACCCGTTGACCGGATTGACGACCGACCTATTGGTCCATTCTCACCAACTTTTTGGCCTGCTGCGTTTTGACGCTGACCGCTGGTCGGTACAACCTCTGGCTGTTTCCACCCGGATGACCAAAGGCAAAGCGCAGACAATTCTAAGTGGAGAAGGCGGTGCGGCACTGCTGAAAAAGCCACCCAAACATAACACAGTCGCCATCTTGCGCGAGCGTGCTGGCCGCCTGCTACGTGCGCGGTAAAGGAGATTTATGGAACCAGACGCCGTTGCTCACCGCCGCCAGATTATTTACTGGCGTTTGCTGACGGCCGTTGTTGGCTTTGGTGAACAAGGGGCTGGCTTCGAGCACATGGCCCTGGAATTAACCCGCGAATTGGACTTGCCCGAGCTGCTGCTGGACCCGCGCATCGCCATTGACACCCTGCTGCAACGCTATCCTGAACTGGAAGCTGACTTTCACCAGGTTCAGCAACAGCCAAAAGGAAACAACGCACCAGGTGGCGACGAAGCACCACCGGCCGCCGGAGTTAAGACAGACAGCCTGCGCCACGCCCTGATCTTCTCTAAGCTCCTGCTGAACGTGCTTGGCCCCAACACCCAGACTACTATCGTCACTGCCCAGCAATATGCCCAGTGGCTGCAAGATGTTGGCCACCTGGAACGGGCTTGTGGCTTTGTTCCCGGCGGGCTGCGGGGGAAAGGGCAGCATGATGGGACGGCCGGCGCCGGCCAGGGTAGTAGCAGCGAAACCTTTGTTTCTGAAGAACAACTGCGAGCGGCATTAAAAGAGATGGAGGGCGACCTGATCAAACGGATGGCCCTACGCGAGATTTTGCAGAACAATCAGCTGGCCGCCAACCTGACCCCTTCTATGCCTCTCGTCGAGCAATTATTGCGTGATAAGGCCCACCTTTCCGGCACAGCGCTGGCGAACGCCAGGCGACTGATCCGTCAATACGTAGACGAACTGACCGAGATCCTTAAGCTCCAAGTGCATCAGGCGTCCTCTGGCAAGATTGACTACACTGTGCCTCCCAAGCAGGTTTTTCGTAACCTGGACTTCAAGCGAACCCTCTGGAAAAACCTAACCAACTGGAACCCCGACGACCGACAACTCTACGTAGATCGGCTGTATTATCATCGTACCGCCCGTAAAAAGAGGCCCACCCGCATGATCGTTGTCGTAGACCAGTCTGGCTCGATGGTAGACGCGATGGTGCAATGCACGATTCTGGCCTCTATTTTTGCGGCCATACCCAACGTAGATGTGCACCTGCTGGCCTTCGATACCCGTGTTCTTGACCTTACCCCCTGGGTCCATGATCCGTTTGAGGTGCTGCTGCGCACCGAGTTGGGAGGGGGAACCCACATCTACCAGGCTTTACTGGAAGCCGCCCCAAAAATCCGGGAACCACGTCACACAGCCCTGGTGCTGATTTCTGACTTTTATGAAGGAGGCAGCAATCAGGTGCTTTTTGATCACATCAAGGCCCTCAAACATTCGGGGGTTCATTTCATTCCCGTTGGGGCTATGACCAGTTCCGGCTATTTCAGTGTCAACGATTGGTTCCGTACCCGTCTGAAGGACCTGGGTACGCCTATTTTGGCCGGCAGCCCGAAGAAGTTAATTGAGGCGTTGAAGAAGGTTATTGTTGTCTAGGAGATAAACATGGTTGATTCAAAAGAAAATGGCATCCAGGACGAGACAATTCTACGACAGCCAGCCGAAATCAAATACCATGAGGAACTGGAGTATCTGGCCTCGATCGATCGAGGCCCCCGCCCGTTTTCCTGGCGCCTCTCTCCTCGGCTGGTTCGGGCCTTCGTCCTGGGTAGTGTCCCCTCGGACAAGCTTGACCGGCCCATCGTTCAAAAATGGTATGGAGATACCGCCATTGCCGAACAGGCTATTGTTACCCTGGCTTCTGACCGGGGCTTATTGCTCATCGGCGACCCCGGCACGGGCAAAAGCTGGCTGGCCGAATTGCTGGCGGCCGCTATTTGTGGCAATTCCACCTACGTTGTCCAAGGCACGGCTGGCACGACTGAAGACCAGATAAAATACTCTTGGAATGTGGCCATGGTCATTGCCGCTGGACAATCTCGCCAATCTCTCATCCCCTCACCGATCATGACGGCCATGCAGCAGGGGGCCACCGGCCGCTTTGAAGAATTGACCCGCTGCACCTCTGATGTGCAGGATGCCCTTATTTCTATTTTGAGCGAGAAGTACGTATCCATTCCTGAATTGAAAACGGATAACGTTGTTTTTGCCCGGCCGGGCTTTAACATCATTGCTACGGCTAACAGCCGTGACCGGGGAGTGAACGAGCTCTCGGCCGCCCTCAAACGTCGCTTCAACTTTGTCCACATACCGGTTGTGACTAATCAGAAAGCAGAGAAAGCGATCATCCTCTTCCGTACCCAAGACCTGTTGGCCCGGCACGGGTTTGCCATTGATATCCCGCCCACGCTGTTGGATATCTTGCTGCAAACCTTCAGCGACTTGCGCCAGGCCGGCAGCGTAGCGACGGCCGAAGACCAACGCCTTGAGTCGGCCCTTTCGACAGCTGAACAGATCGGCATTCTGGAAGACGCCATCTTGCACAGCCACTTCTTTGGTTCCACCAAACTGCAGGCGGATATCCTCGGCCGTTCGCTGGTGGGCACACTGGTGCGCCGCCTGCCGGAAGACGTGTCCATCCTGAACAAATTCTGGCACGGTGTTGTTGAAAAGCACGGCGAGAAGCACAAAGGGGAGTGGCAGGCGTTTGCCGAAGGAGGCAAAGCTGGCATGGGAATCATGAAGCGATAGTAAGGCGAAAGTGGATTAGCCCGTTATGAACCTCTCTACAACGCTTTCCCCACTCCAACAGCAGCTCCTTGACGCGGCCACGGCCTTTGCCAGCGACGCTCAGCCATTGAGTGAGATACTGACAACTATGGTTCAAGATGTAGAGCGGGCGACAGCCGAGCCTCTAGAGATCTTCCCTGTCTGCCATCATTCGCCTGCCTCGGCCCTGCATATGGTCCAACGGCTGCGCGCCCGGCCACCCCGCATCATCTACCTGGAATTGTGCGAAGACCTGATTCAAACCGTCGAACACCTGGCCGACTGCAAGCTGCCAGTCGCCCTGCAAGCCTTTGCCGGGGAGACAGAGGCATTCCCACCTGGTTGGTCACCCTTGAGCGTGGTGGCCCCATTGACCGAAGCCTCGGCCGAATATCAGGCCCTGGCCTATGTCCGGCAGCATCCTGGCACGGAACTGGTCTTCGTGGATCGGGCGGTTGACTTCGTTTTTCAATGGATGCCCAAAGAGGAGGCGCTGCCGGAGATGGTGGCTGGTGAGGACGAATCTCCATCTGAAGAGGCGATGATGCACGGCACGGCCGTGGGCGTAGAATTGGGGGTCATCGAACCAACCTTTGACCTGTTCCTGGCCTTCCTGCTACGCAATGCCAACGTCCGCCACTTTACCGAATGGTGGAATCAGTACGTGGAGGAGGCCGTCATTGGCACGGACTACCACACCTACCGCCAGGTCATGTTCCTGGTTGGCAGCTTGCTGCGGCGGCTGGGACGTAAAGATGCAGATGTAGAAGTTGACCGCCAGCGTGAACGTTATATGTGGACGCGCATGAAGCAACACCTGACAGCCGGCAGCATTGACCCGGCCGACGCTCTTTACATCTGCGGCGCAGCCCATGCTGCCAGCGATGTGGCCGAATTTGGCCTGGGCAGCAGCGTCGTCTGGGACATCCCCGAAAGGACAAATACAAAGTGGCTCTATGGCCTCATCCCCTCCAGCTTTGCTGCCATCGAATACCAGTTTGGCCACCCGGCTGGAACAGTTGCCCTGGCTGAGTCCACCTGGCAGAAAAGCCTCAAGGCAATGGGGATCAGGCCCTTCAAACTGGAAAAAGAGAAAGGGAAGGCGGCAAAAGGCCGGCGCGGCCCCAGCAAAACCATGGCGCCCATTACCCAGGAATCACCAGTTGACTCAGAGGTGCTGCTGGCTTTTCTTACCAGGCCACCTACGCTGCTGGCGGCCGATCAGGACCAAGTGCTGCGTTGGTGCGCTAACATCGTTTCCCTGGCGCGCAAAAATGGCTACCTGGCAACAACAGCTGACGCCATTGCCATCTACCAGACGGCTTTTCTGCTAGCGAACCTGCGCAGCCGGGCCCATCCCTCCCCCTACGATTTTCAAGACGCGGCCATTACCTGCCTGGAAAAGGAGCGCACGCCCAAGAAGCGCAATGTCCGCCAGTTGTGCCAGATTTTACTCGGCGGTGACCGGATCGGGGTTGTCGGGTATGCTTCGCTGCCGCCGCTGGCTCAAAACGTCTACGACCGGCTGACTCGGCTGCCAGTCAACTTGCTGGCAAAGACCAACCAGCGCGCCCTCATGGACTTTAAGACGGATTCGGAGCTGCTGTCAGCCTCGGCCGTACTCTGGCGCTTAAACTTCCTCTTGGGGGACCACGTTGTTCAGCCCATCATAGGCGAGCGCGTTCTAGGCCAGAAACCGATCCAGGAGTCATGGGAAATCCGTATCGGCAAGTACCAGGGCGCCCTGATTCAGTTGGGCTATGAAGGGGTGACGATTGAACAGGTCTTGGAACAGCGCCTCAAAAAGGCCGCCTATGCCGTTGACGCCCGCGCCAGTGGTGTCCTTGTTACTGCCGAGCATAGTGTCTTGTACCTGAACAGCCCACGGCTCACTCAGGAGTTAGGCGAGTACGCAACAGAGCTGCTGCACGGCGAGACCAGTGCCGGAGACGCCCCTGACATCTTTGACCGTGTGCGCCGCCTGGTGCATTATTATCGTGCCAGCCCGACCGGGCTGCCTACCTGGCTCCAGGCGTTTGTTGCCACTGGCTATTCTCACTATGCTACCCTCTTGCCGCAAGCCTTTGGCGATCGGGGCGCGTCACCGGAACAGATGGCCGGGATGTTGGGCTTCATCTTTACCCTGGAGAGCCTGGCTCTCTCATTAGGCTGCCAACGCAGCCAGTTGTTAATTGCCATACAACAGGCCGGCCAGGCCAAGACCGACCCGGCCAAGACAGGGCTGCTTTGGACGGCCGAATGGTTGCTTAAGCTGCGCACCCTGGACGAGGTACGCGCCTTTTTCGATGATGTGCTGACCAACCCTTTAATGACCCCAGCCTTTCCTGACTATCTTAATAGTTTTATCCTGGCACTGAACTTTGCCCCGCACATCGCCCCATTCCTGGTGGAACTTCTAAGCAAGGTCTTTGCCACAGTACCTGATACCATATTGATGCCCTGGCTGCCCAGCCTTATTTTGCGCCTACGGCCACACGGCCGTGTCTTGCAAGCATTGATTAAAGAGGCGTCTGCCACCTTCCCCGGCGTCCTGGCTGACTTTGAGAAGTGGCAGCCACCCTGGGATAAACCACAGCTGGCTGAAGTAGAAGCCACACCTGTTGTTGAACTAAGTGAACTGGAAACAGCTGTGCGTGCGCTCGTGCTTGCCGAACCGGCAGCGACCAACGCCCTGGTCCAGCGGCTAGGTTTGTAAGTTAAACAAAGTGCCCAAAGCGATTGGGTATCACCGGCCAGTTGACCGCCACCATCCCCTTTAATGCCATCCGTTCCTGCCGTTTTGGCCTAAACCGCTGTCACCAGGAGTAAGAATGGCAAACAGCAACCAGGCAGCGATAAAGCCTAGCACCACAAATCCTGTAACGGGTCCAACCATTTCACCCATTGTAAACGGCACCCCCGCAAACCTTTGGTAGACCGTACTCAAGATTATTTGCGGTGCGATCAGAACAATCAGGGTTAACAACGGGGCGGCTATCACATAGCCCAATGAGTTATCTCTAAGAACAAGAGCCGCACAAAAGAAGGTGGCCGGGGTAATAATTGCCAGGTCCAAAGCATACGTCACCATTGTCGTGTAGCTGTCCATTCTGTCAGGTGGAGCCCCCTTGATTAAAGCGGCCACCAGCGGCGCACCCCACACCACAAGAGTCACAATACCGGCCACAAACATAAAGATAGCCAGACCACGACGAGGCAATCCGGCCGGTACCGGGGAGAGTGCTAACTCTAAACTGACTGCAGAGAATACCAGGATAAATGCAAAGAGAGCGGCAGAGAAGATGACGATATAAAGCAGGAACAGCTTATTGTAGGCAGCGCCAAGCGCCATGGATGCATAAAGATAGAGGAAATAGCCGAGGATACCCGTCAGCAGCAGCCGGCCGCTCACACTTCCTCGCCGATACAAAATGATGGAAATGATAAGTAAAGGCATACCAAGAAAGAGAGCGACAGCGTCCTGTCCCTTAAAGCCAGCCCCGAAGAAAAGGGTGTCGTATTGATAGAGACCCTGCCCGTAAATTTGCGTGGTTTGACCATGGAGTGTGGTAAATAAAAAGGGAGCGCCATCAGCTGCCAGAAACAAGCCTGTGGCTGCGGCAATGGCCCCCAATAACGCCACCAGCGAAGAGAGTACGATGACGGTGCTTGAAACTTTCATAGAATTTGCCTCCAAATTAAATGATAATACGCTGCTGAACTGCCCGCCGATAGTGATGGACGGCATATGCGAGTTTGATGAAAGTCATCCTTATTGGGTGATTTTGGGCCAAATACCCATATATCACTGCTGGCGTTGCATCAGTGCCGTGAAATCCATAGTTGGTAAAGGTGCGGTTCAGCGTTAACCTTTTCCCCGGCAATGTCTCTGTCTCAGTCGCAGTGTCCATATGTTGATAATCATACTCCCCAGATGCAAATGATTACCAAACACCACTTTGAGGTTTATCATTTATAGTATACAATCTCTAGTCCATTATAACAGACATATATCTTGCATGCTGGACTATTGTTGAATGAACTATAGTAAAGAAGTACCCGCGGCCATGCGCACACTGAATTTGTTAGAAGCACTGTCCACCACACCAGAGGGTTTGACGGCCGGTGAGTTGCTGCAGCAGTTGACGCTATCTCGTAGTACGCTGTTTGCTTTGCTCCATACGCTTAAGGCATATCGCTATGTTGAGCAGCCGGTTGAGCGTGGACCGTACCGGTTGGGGCCGGCCCTGTTCGCGCTGTTACCGGCTCAGGCGCGTCAACTCAGTGTCTTGACCGATGCGTTTCACGCGGATACAGAGATTGCGTCACTGCCGGAAACAACTGCTCTCACGCATCTGGATGGGTCAGAAACAGTCATTATCGCGCAGCGGGAGGGCAGGCACCTGGTTCGTGTTGTTTTTCAGCCGAGTATGCGACGGTTGGCTTCAAAGACAGCGGACGGGCTGGTGTTGTTAGCCGGCCAACTTGACACGGCCGTTTTGCCCTCTTTGCGATCACAATTACAACAGATCCGGCAGCATGGCCTGGCACAAATGCGTCACGATGATACCGTAGAAATTGCTGTTCCCATTTGCGCCGATGGGAACCAGCCTATTGCCGCCCTGTTACTGAGCCTGCCTGCCTATCGTCATGATGGCAAAACGGCTGCTTTCCTCACCCACACGCTGCATCAGGCTGCCACCCGTCTCTCCTACCGATTAGGCGCCCTCGTCTACCAGCCCTATGGCTGGGCTGCTAGCGTTCCTCTGGAACCAATGACGACGCTCAACACCAAAGAGATAGATGATTTTCTGCGCCAGCCCTGGGGCGCACGGTTGGCCTGCATTCGCCCCAATGGTACCCCCCATGTGGTGCCCTTGTGGTATGAATGGGACGGCCGTTTCTTTTGGCTGGCTGCTTCTCCCGGCGCTTATTGGCAAACCTACGTGCGTGAAAACGGCCGTGTTTCCCTAACGATTGACGAGCCCTGGCTCCCTTTACGCCGCGTCCTGATCGTCGGCCAGGCAGAACCAGTCACCAGCGATGACATACCCAATGGTCTGACCGGGCTACGTCAAAAGCTGACTTACCGCTACCTGGGTCAGGGGGCGTCCGCACAGGTTGAGCACCAGGACACGATCGGCTGGTCTGCCTTTCGCCTCACACCGGAGAAAATGAACGGCTATCAGGGGTTGGGACCGATGAACAGCGAGCGGTGAATGGTGAATGGGGTTGACGTTCAGATACATGGCGTAACGCACGTTTTTCAGAATGGGGCCGAGCCACTGGCAGCGCTGCGTGAGGTCAACCTGGCCGTGCGGCCAGGGGAGTTTGTCAGCATCGTAGGAACAAGCGGCTGCGGAAAGTCTACCCTACTGCGGTTGGTTGTCGGGCTACTGCAGCCAACGCAAGGCGCTGTGCGATTGGCCGGCCAGCTCCCTGCCGTTTTGCAGGCACAAAAACAGATCGGCTGGATGGCTCAGCAGCCGGCACTCCTCCCCTGGCGCACCGTGCATGAAAATGTTGCCCTTCCGCTCCTGGTTAATCGCCAACCTCATGCACCCTTCACCATTGACCGCTCCCCTGCTGAACTCTTACACCTGGTCGGCCTGAGCGACTTCGCCACTGTCTATCCTCATACCCTCTCCGGTGGAATGCAGCAGCGGGTCGCCCTGGCGCGGACGCTGGCAACTGGTGCCTCCTTGTGGTTGATGGACGAACCTTTTGCCGCCCTGGATGAGCTCACCCGCGAGACGTTGGCTAATGAGTTGTGCACCTTGTGGCAGCACGTCCGGCCCACGGTGCTTTGGGTAACCCATCACCTGGCTGAAGCGGTGCGCCTGTCTGACCGCATTGTGTTGCTTTCACCCCGACCTGGCACGGTTTGCGGCGAAATAGCTGTTCCTTTGCCCCACCCCCGCGACGACACGACACCTGACTTTCAGGCACTACTGCGCCAGGCACGGGCTATCTTGCAGCAAAAGGGAAGCGACCGTGACTGAGCGACAAGGTAATAGGGTAGCTGTTCTGCTGGTAGCCGGAACCTTATTGACGTGGGAAACGGCCGTTGGGCTGCTGCGCACACCCATCTACCTATTCCCTGGCCCTATAACCATAGGGCGCGCGCTGCTGGCACATTGGCAGCCCTTACTGGAGGCCGGCGGAGTGACGCTGGCTGAGGCATTAGGCGGACTGGCACTGGGAACGGCCGTTGGCCTGGGGCTGGCTGTCATCATCACATTCTGGATACGGCTGGAACAAGGGGTATTATCGCTGGCCATCCTGGTCAAATCCACGCCCATCATTGCCATCGCCCCTATCCTCACTATCTGGCTGGGCTTTGGTCCCGCGCCCAAGGTTGTCGTTACAGCACTGCTTACCTTTTTTCCGGTGTTGATCAACGCCCTCAGCGGTTTCCGCAATGTGGATGAGGCGATCGTGGACTACTTGCGTTCGCTGAACGCCAGCCCGCGTGAGATTTTTTGGCATGTCCGTTGGCCAGGAGCACGGCCCTATCTCTTAGCCGCCCTCAAAGTTGTGGCCCCGCTGGCGATGATCGGTGCGGTGGTCGCTGAATGGATGGGCGCCTCCAGCGGTCTGGGGCGGCAAATGTGGCTGGCTTATACCAACCTGAATATGCCCTTGTTATTTGCGGCCGTCTTTGTTCTCACGGTGCTCTCGATCATGCTTTATCAGGGGATAGCGCGACTGGAACAACGGCTGTTGTTTTGGGGGCAGCCAGATAACAGAAACCAATGACCACTATAAATAGGAAGGAAGAGATGACATTGAAGCGTTTACTCCTGCTGTTTTTTGCTCTTTTTTTGCTGGCAGGCTGCCAGGCGACCGAACCGGAACCCATGAGCATCACCTTTATGGCCGGCTTTAAGCCCCAGGCCAGCCTGCCTTTTGTCGGCGTTTATGTGGCCCAGGAAAAGGGTTTTTTTACCGATGAGGCGGTGGCAGTCAACATCCAGCACTCGGCTGGAGGGGGCGAGCATCTGCAACTGCTGGCTGCCGGTGAGGTGCAGGTAACAACACAGGATGCGGCTGTGCTGCTCAAACGCCGCGCCGATCCTGGGCTGCCCCTGGTTTCCATTGCCCTTATTGGGCAGCAGGGGCAGCAGGCATTTGTGGCCCTGGCCGATTCCGGCATAAGCACGCCCAACGATTGGGAAGGGCATACCGTGGGCTTCAAAGGCACACCGCCGCCCGATCTGTTCGCCATCATGGAGGCGGCCGGGGTGAATCAGGACAACGTGGAACTGGTCAACGTGGGCTTTGACCCACGCGTTTTGACAGAAGGGCTGGTAGATGTGTACCCGGTCTTTAAGTCTAATGAACCCCATCTGCTGCGCAGCTGGGGCTATGATCTGAACCTGTGGGACGCGGCCGATTACGGTGTGCCCACGCTGGGGTTGGCTTACGTGACCACAGAGGATCTCATCAATGAAAATCCGGAACTGCTTACCCGGTTCATGCGAGCAGCCATGAAGGGCATTGCCTATGCGCGGGAGAATCCCGACGAGGCCGTAGAGATCGTGCTGAAGTACGCTGAAGGAGCCGACCCGGCTCATATGCGCTTTATGCTGGACGCGGAATTTGCCGATTACGATTCCCCGGTGACAGAAGCGAACGGCCCTGGCTGGCAATCAGCCGAGCAGTGGCAGGCGCTGGCCGATATGCTGCTTGAATACGATGCTATAGCTGCCCCAGTGGACATTGAACAGGCATTTACAAATCAGTTTTTGCCAGGTCGGTAACGCCACGACGTATCTGTAAACTCAGAAAGAGGTCAATACATACCAGGCATACCCGGCAGCCGCCACAACATACAAAACAAGAAGAGGCAGCCGCCAGCGAGGCGATAGACGCATAAGAAAACTGCCAGCCATCAGGGTGATGGCAAAAGCTGCCGGAAATACATAGCGATCTGGCATAAAAAAGCCGGGCCCACGGCCGTAAGGCGTACGCAGCTCATGCATTAAACCCACATAACCCCAATAGGGCACAAAGGCACAAACCAACCACAACATGGCCAGGGTCACCGGCCGCGTCCAGGCACGATGCCGAAAGCGCACCCCAAACTCGGCCAATGCCAGACCTAAAAACGGCCACCCTAACAGCAGGGGGATAAACCATAAACGCAGCTGTAACAGCGACACCTGCAAGACCCCTGATGCCTGCCAGACAAACCAGGGAGATGTCCCCGTTTTTTCAAAGGGTACCAGCCCCCACGAAGTCAGCACCGGGTAAGGTGTATAGCGATATCCCATATCTAACGGCCGTGCAAAAACAGCCAGGTTATAGGCAATAAAAACCCCAAACACCACAGCCGCGCCGGCCGCAAACAAGCTCAGATGAAACCAGGCTTTTCGATTGGGCCACCCATGATGCTGATAGATAACCCAGACCAGATAAAAAGCAATAAGCAGAAACAGTAACCCGCTCACGACGCGAACCATCACGGCCCAGGCAGCCACAAACCCCGCAGCAACCAGCAGCAGGGCAATCCCCCGCCCCTTCCCGGCACGCGCATCATACCAAAGGGCTAACGCCCCACCGATAACCAGCAAGGCTCCACTGGCAAATGTGTCCATAAATGCATAATGAGCCGCCACCAGGGCAAGCGGTGAAAACAAAAACAGCACCACCCCCACAAATCCGGCAAACTCATCACGCCAGGCGCTGAATGCCCCAAACAAAACGGCCGCTGCCGTTAAAGCCAGCATCATGTTCGCCAATTGTGGGACGCCTAGCTTATAGAAGGGTATGACTAACAAGGGGTAGCCGGGCATCTTTTCCAATACCCAGTGGTTTGTCTCCAACTGCACATACTGGGTTAAATGCCCCCCTTCCAGCCGGGCTTGCATCCGGCCCTCGGCCGCTTCAGCATCTGTCACCGTCCACTTCCCCTCGGCAAAGTTCTGGATGGCAAACCGATAGGCCCAGGGGTCAGGCATACGTGGTTGGTTCATCTGAAACGGCGTCAACAATATGAAAAACACAAACAACACGGCCGTCGCAACCGTGCCATAGCGCAACCTATGTTTTTGACCGATCACGTCCTGCATAGGTAGGAAGTTGGAGACGGGAGATTGAAGACCGGAGTGGGCGCTCTCCGGTCTTCAATCTCTGATTCTACAGGTTACCAGCCGCTTTCCAGGGCAACGGCCGTGTGAATGCCCACAATAACCCACTTACCAAAAAACGCACCACGGTTATTTGAACCCTTGCCCAGAACCAGCGTTCCGTCTGGTACGTACACATTGGCAATTACCGTGCCCTTGATGCCAAACGAAGCCGCCTTTACTGTTTCGTCTATTGCACCCTGTGTCCCATTTTGTCCGGTGACAAAAAGCACAATGTCAGCAGCCGTCACATCTGGGGCCGAAGTCGCCGGTCCCAGGTAGGTGAAATTACCCGTCTTTAACTTACCGGCCACGCGGATCTCTGTGGGCGCCAGAACGAGCAAGTTCACATAGCTGTCTACATTCCAACTGGCGAAGTTATACACGCCGCCTGTTAAGATCACCGTGGCCGACTTGCCCACAGTCAGGTTCCTATAACTACCAGGTGCCAGGGTATGCGTCTGATTTGCCAACACGTTTACATCATTGCTGCCAGGCGCAAAAACAGGCACATCAGGGAAAGCTGAAACCAACGGCAGGTTCACAGGGGTATGGTGCACGGCGCCTGCCGCCCCTGCCCCGCTAATTTCAGCAAAGAAGACATCGGCGACAACAGCCTGCTCTTCAATGTAAACGGTGTCTGCCAGAATCCAGCTATCAGCTGCCAATACAGATCCCATGCCCACGGTCATTTCCTGGTTACCAACTAGATTCGGGCCATCACTGGCATCATTGACGCCAATATGCCCACTGGTCACGGTGCTGCCTCGTTCCAGAGAAACCCCTTCCGCACCCAGCACCACAAAATCGCTGATTGTCACGCTGCTGCTGGCCGGGGGAATATTGACTGTCACGGTAGCCACCGCTGTATTGCCATTGCTATCACCGATGGTGTAAGTGAAACTGTCTACACCATAGAATCCAGGAACGGGTGTGTAGGTAATGGTGCCGTCAGGATTTTGCACGGCCGTGCCTTGCGACGGTTGGCCTACAGCAAGCAGGCTTATCTCATCACCATCCAGATCACCATCATTTGTCAAGACAGCAATCGTCACGGCCGTGCCCATCTGCGTAATTGTCACGTCAGCCACTGCGGCCGGCACGCGATTATTGCCCGCAGCAAAACCACTTTCCAGCCAGATTTGGCTGTTTGTATCTACCCATACATCTTTTGCCAGATAGGCACCATGAGCTTGCGTGCCATAATTCAACAAAAGTGTGCCATTCGGGGCATAGATCGTGGCCCTTAGCGTATTAAACTTACCAACCTCAGCGGCAAACGGATGGGCGGTCAAGCCGCCGCTTTCCCCATTGATGCCACCAACGTGAATGATAAAGTCTGAACCATCTAAGCCAGAACCGGCCGCCGGACCAATGATCGCTGTGTAGCCATCACCCAGGCGACCAGCAATACGCAGCTCTGTAGGTCCCGTCACCAGCAGTTGGGCAAAGTTACCCATGTCCAGGCTGGCAACATGATACACACCACCACTCAGCGTCAACACACTGTTCTTGTTCAACACAATGTCCCTATACTGCCCAGCGGCCAGGGTCCTCGTTTCATTTTGGGCCAATGTGATATCTATTTCACCAGGAATCGCTTCCCGGAATGGCGGCAGGTTTACCGGCAGGGGCAGCATCAGCGGCGTGATCAGCGCCCCATGCGCAGCATTGGGGGCAGCTGTCAACTCATTGTGGAAGAGATCGAACACCACCGAGGTGGCCTCCAGTTTAACCGTATCCGCCGCAATTTGTGAAGCTGATTGCCGGAAGACAGTTCCCAGGCCAATGACCAACTCAGCATTGCCTTGTAAGACAGGGCCCGGGCTGGCGTTCATGACACCCACGTGACCGCTGTGCAGTTGGCTGCCGTCACGCAGCCAGGCACTGTTGGTGGCCAACACGGCATAGGTACCAACGTCAGTGGAGGGCGCTTGCGCAGGGGCTGGCTGGATGGTCACGACCGTTGCTGCCACACCACCATGGCCATCACCCACTTCATAGCTAAAGGTGTCAGGCGCCGTCAGTTCACCCGCTGGTGTATAAGTCAGGGTGTCATCAGGGTTGATGACCACAGACCCACTCACCGGTTGGGTTACTGCTAGAACTGTCAGCGTATCACCATCAACATCACTGTCATTTGCCAGCACATCAATCGTAATAGGTGCTACGCCGTTTGCCTGAGCCACATCGGGCACGGCCAGCGGCGCATCATTCACAGACAGCACCGTCATGGTTACCACGGCCTGATCATACCCATTACGGCCGTCGCTCACGGTGTATGCAAACGTATCTGACCCCCAGAAGTTGGCCGTAGGAGTGTAGGTAATGCTGTTGTTCAGGTTGACTCTGGCCATACCATTGAGCGGTGCGGTGATAGAGATCACCCGCAGCGGGTCACCATCCGGGTCTGTGTCATTGGCTAGAACATCAATGACGATCGTGTTATCTTCATCCGTTGTAATGGGATCATCAACGGCAACCGGCCGTCGATTCAAAGGCAGCACCGTGATATTAACCGAATGCCGATCGATCACCCCGACGCCCCAATGTGTGCTGGCAGCGGCCGTGAATGTGCCTTCTGTTAACAGCTGGCCCGTGACCAGAATGTCCACTAAGACACCGGGCAGTACATCACCTTCCCAGGTTGCGCCATAATAATCGTCATCCTGGTCCAGCACGATGGCACCCGTATTGGCGGTAGCAATGACATCGGTCAACATCCCTGTTGGCAAAATGAGACTGGCCATCACGTCACTAAGCGTGCCGGCGGCTGTCAGGTTAAGCGTAAAGGTAATGGTCTGCCCCACATGGGCTTCTGTCGTATTGGCTGTCAGCGTGCTGTTATGATCTGGCAGCAGCAGCACCGGCACCAGCGGCGTAAAGGCCACATTATCTTCTGGGTCTATGGCCACGGCCGAAATCAGGTTAATACCCTGAACCAGCACCACCTCTGTTGTAAAGACGCCGGACACGGTCGGTGTCACCAGATCACCATTCACCAACACCGTTACCTGGCCGCTGTCATCACTGGCCTGACCTTGTACCGGAATGGTCAAGGTGGGGGCACTGCTGAGAAGGATGGTATAGGTATGCGGGTTCGTCAGGCTGATCTGCGGCGGCTGTGTATCACGCGGGGTGGGCACAGCGTAGGCCCGCAGCAAGCGGTCTGACGCCCCATTTTGGTCAACACTGGTAGCCACCAACAGGTAGTCACCCTCATCGGTCGTCGGAATGGTAAAGGTATAGGTAGCAAAGCCTTGCAGCGTCACCTGGGTGTCTAACAGTGTGCTGCCGTCAGAGGCGGTAACGGCTAACTGCGTTGGCCCGTAACCGACCACATCGAGGCGACCAACACCGGGTTCACCGGGGGCATAATTGCCTTGATCCGTCGTCAGCTCAACCAGGTGGGCCCAACCCACATCAAATTGGGTCGCGCCACCAGAGACCCGCCAGGCAGCGCCAGGGGATGTCAGATTCACAACCAGGCGATGCGGCCCCACCACAGGCGTACTCAACTGCCCCGTCACCGTAATGACGTTTAAGCCCACTTCCAGGTCTACGGTACGGGTGAGTGTGCCCAGAGCAAAGACCTCACCGTCATCTGGGGTGAATATCCAGGTCTTAACGGGCAGGTCATAGATGGGGGTTTCACCCTCGTTCCAGAACTCAACCACGGCCGTCATCTCATCCTGCTGGTCATAATGTGACTTATCCAGCCCAATATGACGGGTGGTCACTTTCCAACCACGCACATCAATCGGGTAGGCGGTCACATCACCATCGGCTGTCAGCATGAAGGTATACTGCCCCATGCGGATGTCCATCGGCAGGGTGTACGAGAGCGCATAGGTGCCCGTCACCACCCGTGGGAACACCTCATCCATGGGCCCTGACCAGGCCAGGAAGTCATCGGCAATCAGGGTCAGCTCCATGGGCCCCATGACATTGGCAAACCCCACCGTGCCGGTCACATGAACGGTCATATGAACCGTTTCACCGGGGTCGTACACCAGTTTGTCGAAGGTGAGGTACACCCCGCCGGATGGGTCTACTACGGGTACAGGGATGCTGTCCAGCATCAGAACACGCTGCCCGGCTTCTGGGGACGGTGTGTGTGAGAGGAAGACATTCGCCCGGTTTGTTTCTGTGGCCGTGAAGGGGAAGACATACTGCACGGCCGTGTTCGCCGGAACCGTCACCGTGACATAATCCTCCTGTGTGATATACCGGGACATGACAATGTAATCATCTGTCAGGCCGGCCGTATCGGTCAGGGTTACGGTCAGCAGCGCCGGATCACCGGGGTAGTAATAGGGTCTATCAAGTGCCAGGGACATTTCTATGTCCACCCCCAGCACGTCAACGGTAAAGGGGCGGCTTTGTTCATTGAGCATGCCTTCCCCAAAGTAGCTATCGGCCGGCATGTCAGCGGGCACAGCCAGCGGGAAGGTGACCGTTTGGGTCAACCAACCATCCAACGAGACAATCCACTGCTGCAGCGGATCAAAAAGCTGCAACCCCACCAGGGCCGGCCCTGGTGGGCCATCATTGGCAATGGTCAATGTCACACTGACAACATCACCAGCCGGTACGGGAGAGGGGTCTGGCGTTACGCTCAACAGCCGTACAGATGGCTCTTGCGGCTCACCGGCAGCCAACAGGGTGAATTCTTCGGCGTCCTGGTCAAGTTGACGGCCGTCTACGTCTAACAAGTCACCTGTCAACTCATGACGGCCGTAGGTGGCATCTATAACCAGCACACCCGCCACCACCTGCCCCGGCAGGACAACCGTACTTTCCGTAACCGTTTCACCGGCATCCAATTGGTAAACCAGGTTAACCGGTGTGGCCACCTGGCCTGTACCCGTAATGAGGTAAGGCACAGCCACTGGGCCAAAGATAACAGACTCGGGCGGCAGCAGATCAAGTTCGGCATTTTCACCCCACAGCACCTCTTGCTGTAAGTCAAAATGCAGATCACCCCGCACGGTTGCTGTGATTAGCGTGTCTGTACGGATGGTAAAGCTGCGGGCAATCTGAGTTTGTTCACCCGCCCGTAAAATGAGCCATTCGCTCTCATGTCCGGCCAGTGTCACCTCAATGATGGCATCATCAATACCCGTATTGTCAATGGTAACCGTGGCACTGAAGGGGCCGCGCCCGGCAACGCCCGGCGCGGTGAGGACCGCCTCGCCCCGTGGGGGAATCACCGGCACAGAGTGGTAAACCTGTACCTGCGGCGAGATGGCTTGCAGGCTGGCCTGCCCTGCTTCAGAAGGGGCATTGGTGACAAAACTATAAGGGAACGTTTGCCCTGGATTTAAGTCAAACGGGGCAGATGCGTATACCATGTCACCATTGAGTGTCACCACCACCGTCTGATTTAAGAGGGTAGTGGCTGAATGGTTGGCCAGTATACCAGAAATAACCATCGCTTCATCGGTCTGGTACTGTTCACGGTCTGTTTCCAGCGTCAGGCCAATGAGGGTGGGGAAGATATAGAACGGGTCGCGGTCTTCATCCAGGCGTTGGCCGAGGGTATTGGTGATGAACCCCCGCAAGGTTAAACGCCCGGTGGCATTGAGTGACCCAGCCAGGAGAGACTCAACCTCTGTATAAGTGTCTGGGCTGCCTAATGTTACCGTAACCACATGCCGCCACAGCACTTCTTCTGTGTCTAAGGGACGGTAAGCACGGGTGGCGCCTCCTTCAAAGTCAAACTCTGTTACAAGGGAGGCGAAATCACATTCCTCACAACCACCACCATCTTGATACTCGGTTGCCAGCCAGACCTCTCCATTTTTAGCGGCGGCCATATCTCGGACGTTGTTACCACTTAGCGGCGGGTAGGCATAATGCGTCCAGGTGGTGTTATCCGCAGAAAGCACATCCACGCCTAACCATTGTGAGCCGATCCATTTACGGCCGTCGGCATCCACCACAATGGAGCTGAGATAAGGTGTTGTTAAGCCGCTGTTGTCAGGGTCATAATGGGTCCAGCTGTTGTCAGTATGCAAGACGGAGACGCCGCCATCCCAACCATCTCTGGCCAGCCAGACATTGCCGTCCTGATCGATGGCGATGTCTACAATCCAGTCACTGGGCAGATCCCCCGTCGCTTCGGTGTAGGAAACCCAGGTATTGCTGGCTGGCGTGTAACGATTCAGCCCGCTGTCTGTACCAAACCAAAGGTTACCGGCGTTGTCTATGTCAACAGCCAGCACCTGATCAGACAGCAGGTCGCTGTTGCTGGTGGTGTAGGTAATCCAACTACCGGCAGCCGTGAGCTGGTTCACACCACCGTATTCGGTGGCAATCCAGGCGTTGCCATCGTCATCCACCACCACGCCATAGACAGTTTGACTATTCAGGCCATTCCCTTCCTGGTACACGGTCCAACTATTATGGTCAGGTGCCAATACGCCCAGCCCGTCATTGGTGCTAAACCAGGTACGGCCGTTGGCATCGCTGAAAATATCGTGCACATCCCAGACATACATCCCTTCTGGGAAGTAAACTTCCAGCCAATGATCTGTATTGGGGGTGAAGTAATTGGCGGTTGCACCCACTTCATCCCAATAATCAAGGGTGGCCAGCCAGACATTATCCAGGCGATCGGTTTCGATGGCCAGAACATTATCATGGGAAATGCCACTGTTGTAGGTGTTGTAAACCTCAAAGCCCTGATCGGTCCAATAAGCGCGGGTCACCCCGCCCATACCGTAGCCACCTTCACCATTACCGCCAGTGCCCAACCAGACATCACCGTTAGGCGCCGTGGCAATATCGTTGATCATATAATCACCGATGGTCGGCGGGTAATGGTGTTCCCACTCAATAAGGTTGGCCGAGAGAACGTCTAAACCATCGTAATCGCTGCCGATCCATTTACGGCCGTCGGCATCAATAGCCACCGTGGTCACATACTCAGTGTAAAGGCCGCTGTTATAAGGAGTATAGGTTGTCCAGGTATCATCTGGGTGCAGCACACTGACCCCACCCTGATAGCCGGGGGTTATCAGCCAAAGGTCACTATTTTGGTCAACGGCAATGTCCACAACATAATCAAGCAAGATGTCGCTGTTGGCTTCATTGTAGGTTGTCCAGGTGCCGTCAGTGGCTAATTGGTTCAGACCGGCGTCTGTCCCTATCCAGGCTGACCCATCAGTCGTAAAGGCCAGGGCATAGACCCAGTCAGAAGCCAAACCACTGTTAGCACTATCATAGGTCGTCCAACTGCCATCTAAGGCCAGGATACTCACACCGCTGGAGGTGCCAAACCAGACATTATCCTGGGCATCAACAGCCACGGCCGTCACGTCATTACTCACCAGGCCACTGCTAGAACTCTGGTAGATCGTCCAGGTAGAGAGATCTGTTGATAACTTGACCACACCGGCATCAGAAGCAAACCAGACCTGGCCGGTGCTGTCTATGGCAATTTCGCGCACCTCCATGGCATAGCTGATTGTTTCCGGCCAGCCATAATGTTCCCAGGTTTGTTGGTCAGCTAACAGGCGGTCGATAGCTGGTGCGCCATAGTAACCCAAACTACTGGCCATCCACACATTGTTGTCTGCGTCAGCGGCCACGGCCGTGACAACATCATAAGAGAGGGGGCTGTTCGCGGTGTTGTAGGTGTGCCAGGCTTGAATGCGGCCTGGTTTTTCACGCACGATAGCCAGTTCCATTTCACCACCCGGCAACGGTGTACCAGAACTGGTCAGGTCACCAGTGGTGGTGATGGTATCAATGGTCAGATAAAGTTCCCGATCCGTATAAGCGACAATGTCTACCTCTGTACCGGCAATGGTCACCAGGCTGACGGCATCAATCTCCCGGTCACCCGGGGTATAACTGCCTTCAACATACAGCCCATAGCGGCCGCCTCTTGTCCCTTCGGGAACAGTCCCCGTCACCACCACGCTTGAAAGCGCCGGCACCAGGACATCAGCGTCAAAGCTGAGAAGCAGGTCACTATCTTGATCCCGCAGGTACAGCGCATAAAAGACAAACGCATCCACCTGGCCGTGATTGATGAGCGTCACCGGCACATCATCACCCGCAGTATACAGGGTTGACTCTGGGAGAGCCTGAACATCAGACCCGGAAACGGTGATAGGATGAATGGTATGGATTATCTTACGGCCGTCCGCATACCTTCCTTGAACAACCACATCGTAGCTGTCGGAGGCTGTGGCTAACGGTATCACCCCCGTCACCACGGCCGTGCTACCGGCCTCTATAAAGATAGACCCGGCACCTTGTTCCAGGTCACCCTCTCCCACCAAACCTAATGTGTAAGTGATAACGGTATCAATGCCACCGTTGTTTACCAGGGTCACGGGCACGGCCGTGCCGGCGGTGTATGTTTGGTCAACGACGCTAGAAACCAGATGCGCGTCAGGCAAGGCAAATGTGGCACTTTGGGCAATGGTGCTGCCCTGATGCAGTTGGAGTAAGATGCTGTGATTTCCATGTGGCAAGTCATCAGGCAGCGTGTAGGTAAATGTTTCTGTCCACTGCGCTGCCGCCGGTATCGTCACCGTTTGACTATAGGCCACGCCCAAATCAGGGATAACCAGTTCAATGACCGGCGTCAGGCGGAAACGGCCGTTGTTGAGAACATTGGCCGTGATGGCCAAGGGCTCACGCACACGATTATCTTGTACAGGATTTGGCTCTACCCATAGCGTTGCCTGGGCAGGAATCGTGACATATCCTTGTTGCACAGTCCGAAGACCGTTGTCCAGGCGATAGGCTAATGTGTACCGCCCCAGTTCAACAAACGGTATGGTTGGCGTGAAAACAAACGATCGCGTTTCTTCAGACAAAATCGGCGACAGCGCTTCTGTTGTCGCCCACACAGGCGTACCAGATGGGTTGGTCAGAGTCATGGCAATAGAAGCGCCAAAAGCACCACCCACAGTCTGCCAACGGTAAGGAGACCGGTTGCTGACGGTCATGGTAAAAGGAGCGCCAGCAACCAGCTCGGCAGGCAGTTCTGGTCTGGCTCTTAGACTCGGCAAGACCAGGTTAACCAACCTTTGTTCCCTAGACATGACCACATCAGATTCATTAATAAACGTCACCACGGCCGTTTTGCTTCTGTCCATCACCATCGGGAAGACATAGTTCGCTTCCCCTTCAGGTGGCACGGTAATAGTGACTTGCTCTAAGGGCAAATCTTTACCCGTAGACAACACAACCGTCCGTGTAATATCACGGAAATTGACAATTGATGCCTGCACATCCACGGTCTGAAATAGGCCTGCGGAAGACGGCGCAGCGCTTATCGTCGTATACAAATCTGGTGGATCAATCGGGGATTGCACATGGATAAACGGACCCCATGTAGCATAACGATTACCCCTTGTGACCACATCAATTTTTAAATGATATAACCCGGTTTGTGTCCAACCTGGTACCCGTCGCCGGGCAGGTGGTGCCGGTATATTAATATTTAATACAGTGCCTTCACCCGGCCCTAACGCCAAA
Source organism: Ardenticatenaceae bacterium (assembly GCA_011525915.1). Lineage (GTDB taxonomy): Bacteria > Chloroflexota > Anaerolineae > Promineifilales > Promineifilaceae > CAADGU01. The sequence continues at coordinate 108,763 of WYBM01000034.1, forward strand.
GGGACACTAACACGAGAAGGATTGGAATACTCTGCCAACAACGGGATATGTATGGTAGCCGATGTGGCCATATAGGCACTGGTGTTCGTTAAGGGGACAGAAACCGCAATAAGTTGTTCAGGGTTGCCAGTGGCCACGTCTTCTACATCTTTACCCTGTGCCAGCAAATAGGCTCGAATAAGGACCGTACGTGTTAGTTGCCAGTCATCTCCCCACCAAAAACCGGCTTGCAAGGCCCAATCACCATAAACGGATGTTGCCAGAACAGACCCTTCTCCATAGCCATATTCAAGCATGACCGGAAAGCCCGCCAGCAGCCCTTGCCGGTGCTTCAGTAGAATAGTGGCATTAGCAGGCCAGCTTGTAAAAGCACCATCTACCTGAATACTTGGGTGCTGAACCCCCATCCAAACCAGCCATTTTGACCGGGCAACACTCTCTACAGAGGCCGTTTGCCAGCGTTGTTCCTCTTCATAGCCAATGCCGTTTACCTGGCTGCCAGGCAAAGCGGCCCAATCGCTGCCGAATGCCTGGGTAAAGGCAACCAACGTCCCACCGCCAGCCACATACGCTTCTAACCATGCCTGTGCTTCAGGTGAACCGGCAATCATATGCAGCCCACCAGAAGGCACAATGATGGCCCGTGGCGCCAAACCCGGCGCCAGATAGGGCGCCGGTCGGCCGCGAAATTCGCCATTACCCGGCCAGGGGCTGACAAGTTGAGCCGGTAAGCCTGCCTGTTCCATAGCCAATAGTGTGGCTTCAGCAAAACCAGAAGCCAATACCCCTACGGCGTCACCAATAAAGAGTTGGCGCAGCTCATGCTGCAGTTCCAGCTCTTCACCCAGCAGGGCTAAATATTCCTGGCTGGCAATATCCAGCGCATCGGCCACACGCTGCTGCTGCTGTACGTAAGGCAGCTCGTCCATCTCTTGCCAGGCCTGAGTCATGCGGCTGAGTAAGGCCACACTGATCGCTTCGGTAGATGTCAGCTGCACCGTGCCAGAAATGATGTTGATGATGTCCTGGTCAGCCGCCCGCATGGCATCAAAGGAGCCTTCCATATAAGAAACATAAGCATTCGTGTCATGCAGAAGCTGCTTTTGCTCAATCTCTCGCAGCCGCCAGGTAAGCAGGCGCTCGGCCCGCCACAGGCCCAGAGCCTGGGCCTGTTGAATATATTGATGCAGTCGTTCGGCCGTTTCGGCGTCATTGTCACCCTGGTAGAAATGATCGACCGCTTGCCAGATATCCTGCCGGTCATCCGGTGGGCGCGGATCAGGCGGATCCGGATCACAATCATCTTGGGCCACTGAGATGTTGGTGGCCGCATCGATCATCTGCAGGTAATTTTGAATGGTCAAGATCATCTGGGTGAAGCTTCTAAATTTGCTGGCCGCCACAAACCAGCCAATGGTTTGCAGGTTCTCATTTGAAAAATCCAGGTTAAAAAGTGATTTTAAGGTGGAGATGAAGCCAAAGTCAAAGGAAAACATCAGGCGGCTTTGCAGCCCAATGTCGCCTTTGCCTTCTAACTTAAGGGACAACCCGGCATCTTTTTTGATCTCACCGCTGGCCCGGATTTGCAGACGCAAGCCTCTAAAGGCCACCGGCCCAAAAATGGGCACCCTAACATTGCGAGACAGGTTAATACCCGTATTGACAAGCTGCTGCGAAAATTGGGAGTTGAGCTGAATGGCTAACCGTTCTAGCTGCTGCTCTATTTGCGCCCGGGCATCGGGGTCAGGGCAGGCCCCATCGTCTACGGTAAATTTAACGGAGACTTCTTCACCAATGGCGACCCCCGCCGCGCCCAACTCAATGCTCAACACATTGACCAGCTTATCGACTTCCCCAAGCAGTTCTTCCCATTCCAGATTACTATATTGCCCGGTGATAATATTCCATACCAACCGCCCCCAACCAACTCTAAGAAAGTTGATGCCTCCCAGGAAGCCGTCGACCAGACGGATAAGCGTGCCCCAGGGGTCTGCCAGCAGTTGGTCTATCAAGGGGGTCTCAATTTGCAAATCCATACCTGGTAGGTTCATTTGGGCTTCTACCAGGGGGATGCCCAGCAGTTCCAGGTAGGCCTGGACGTAAGCGGTGGCGGACCCTTCCACGGAGGCGGCGTTGTAAAGTTGTTTAAGGGCAGACGCGGCGGCGGTAATATCTTCGATGAGGGGGTCATCCAGCGTGACACGCAAACCCTGGGGTCTGCCCAGTTCAGCCGGGACATCAATGGTGTACAAAATGGTGTCATCTGGTCTGAGGACAACTTGAGAATCCTCATGCAGGATAACAATGCCACCCGGCCCCATCACGTCGATACGCAGCATATCGGTAATGACTTCGGTATGTTTTGATTTGATAGCAATGGTGTACTGCTGATTCAGCGGGTCATACTCAAAGTTTTGCAAAACAACTTCTTTCAGACCATCATCTACGATCTTTTCTATGTCAACCTGGTAATGTTCTTCATACCATTCATAGGGGCCGGTACGCCAGATGTTGACCAATTCTGAAGAATCTGCCCAGCCCATGCTCAGGTTGGCCACCTCTTCTTCTGTGACCAGGCCAAAGCGGGCGAAACCGTAATCACCGTCATAAGTGACCAGGTATTGATTTGGTTCAACGGGGAATTCTGACACGGCGATCACTTCCGTGGGGTTGTCAGATAAAACCAGGGGCTGCTCAATAACAACGTGTTCGGCATTGGTAGAAAAATAGTCGATGGTGCCGTTATCTATAATGAGCATAGCAGTCATACCATACTCACCGGCAGGTAATTGAACACGTGCCCGGGCTGTATGTGCGTCTGTGATCTCCAGCAGCACTTTGGGCATATCTGCTGAGGGGATTTGGGCGTTTACCTTTGCCAGGGTATCGTACTCCGGTAGTTGGAGACGAACGTCATCGTATATATCTGTCACGGTGTCGAGCAACGGCCGTCTGACCAACGTCAGTGATGCGCTGTCCGTTTCTGCATTCAGAGGTAGGCGTGACGTCACATGAACCTGTATCCAATTGTCTTCAAGCAGTTGATAGCTGAGGTGGGCCTCTTCTTCGTTCAGGCGAATGCTAACCTGGTTTAGATCAAGCCGGAAGGTCCGTTGTTCTGTCGTGCCGAAGCCAGCAGCGGCAGCCTGGTAGTAAAACGCGGTATCAGCAAAACGTACCGGAACATTTAACTGGGCAGCGCCCCATTCGTCCGTTTCCACCACGCGTTCATGGAAAAGCCCTTCATCATTCCAAACGCGGAAGGTAACAGGCACATGCAAAACGGCGGCTTGCGCTTCTGCGGCTTCAAGCTGTATGGCTAATTGAATAAAACCGCCTGGCTGCCCATATAGCTCTAAGGTGGGCACCAAATGATTGGCGGTTGGATTGCTCGATGGGTCACCATCTGTATCAATGGCCGGCGCAAAGAGAATACGGCCGTTCGTGGCCGTCGATGTCCATATCTGTTCGGCCACTTTTTGGGGTGCTAATCGGTCATCATAGAATGGAAGGGCAGGCCCAACAGTGGGACCTTCATCAATAATATGCACATTAGATGATGGGGCAGGGGAGTTTGGCACAGGCATAGACGGATAATCGCCATCATCTGCCTGAGTACCAGACTTCGTTTTGTATAATCTTTGCTGAACAGTTAAATGTTGAGGGGCAGCAAAGGCATAAAATACATCTGTCGCCAATAAAGATACCACCAACACCAATGATATCACAACCAAAAGAGACTGCTTTTGTTTCACCTTGTTTAATTCCTCCTCACAATGCAAGTAAGCAAAACCACAAAAAGTTTTAAGATGCAGCTCCCCGCAGAATTTCGTGGCTTCCTCAGGTACTAAGCTGACTATAAAAAATAATACCTTCGCCAAAATTAGCGTAAGTTGAGCGATTGTGTAAGACGCGGATTGTTGCCGGCCAGAGAAAAAGTACGCAATCACACAACTAAGGCGGGTATTTTACCACTTTTGTTGTTGTGCAGGTATAGATAGGGGGCAAATTATTACAGAAGTGTTTCACTACCGTACATTTTTAATGTGATAGCTGCGGCATACAAAAAGCCACAGGAATTTCGATGGATTCATTAAGAAAATGCTCCAACAAGTCAAGACCCAATTGAAAGAGGCTCAAGTCGCACCGGTCTGGACGATGGATGATAGCAACCCAGCCGTCACGGTGGGCTATCACCCCCAAATGGATGACCCAGATATAAGCCAGACAAGTAGCGATGAGCAGGCGGGTCATGCGTTGTGGGTCCGCAATATGGCTTTTGTGCAGATGAAAGCCGCGACTTTTCTGGTCAGAGAAGAAGGTTTCAATACTGAATCGTTTGCCATACCAGAAACAGGCTTCGGCGGCCAATTCCATGTTTGTCACCAGATAGATTGGCTCTTTGTCCTTTTTGCGCCACCAGGCAATGACCAGCACCGGGCCATAATTGTCCTGAGTAAAACCTACATCAGGCAGGTGCAAACAGGTGCCTGGTTGCAGACCAATTTCCTGGAGCGAAAACTCATCACCATCATCACAAAGGATGCGGTTGCAAGCGGTGCGACAGACATATTGCCACTCATTGGCTTCTATCTGCGCTTGCAAGCCCACCCCATCAAACTCGCCATCACCCAAAAAGATGACATCACTCCCCTCAGGAATCAACGGCTTGACCATTTCCAACAAAGTCAAATGCGCTTCTTGAGAAAAATGGCCTTTACTGCCTTTGACCACCAGCCACATCAGCGGCAAGGCCCGTTTCTTGTACACCACACTGATGACCAATGCCAAGCATCCCCGTCCCACTTCGCTGCCATCCATGACCAATACCAACGGCCCACAGCGCGCCAATCCCATCAGCAAGGGAATAATAAACGGCAGGTAGTAAGTTTGCGCATCCACCTGTTCATTCTGCACATAGCGGGTAAACCGTTTGCTCCGGCTTTCTACCTTACTCTTGTCTGGCGCTTTCTTGCCCATTGCTTTCATCTGACATTGCCCGCTGCGCACTATCCCGCTGACCATCCCGGCCAGTGTGTTCAAGTGTCTGGCCTGACGGCCGGTCAACTGCTTCGGATACAGTTGCCGCAATCCTTGATTTATGCGACGATAGACTTGGTGATTATCACCCATGGGTACACTCCTTTGGTTTGTGTTGAATCAAGAAGTGTACCTTTGCTTTTTCTATTTGGTCACATTTCAAATCCTTCCCTTAAAAGTGTACGGTAGTGAATTACAGGTGCCGTACCACAAGTAGAACAACCAGCAGAACCTGCTCGGCTCGATGAATGGATTCATACTTGCCTTGATCGTTGGCGCATCCTTACTCGAGAGCTACCAGAGGACGCAGGCCCGCGATTTCTCCATGGTTACTACAATTTTGCTTACGAAATTATTGGGGAACGCAGACAAATATCAGCCGCTCAACTACCAGAGGTGTTGAGAGCAA
>WYBM01000001.1 GCA_011525915.1 Ardenticatenaceae bacterium
ACCGGGAGGCCATGGCCATTGGCACCCTGATGAATGCTCGTGGCCTGATGGAGCTGATCCTGTTGAACATTGGCTTGCAGCGTGGGGTGATCACCCCCACCATGTTTACCATCATGGTGATCATGGCCGTGGTGACGACCTTGATGGCCTCGCCCATTTTTGAGATGGTGTACCGCCGCCTGGACCACGTCCAAGAGGCGACCACGGCCGGGCACCTGGCCCCTGCTATGGTGCCCGTCGGTGAGCCAGAGGAACACCTATAGTTCAGCCACCAGCTTAAAACACGGGCATCGCCTAAGGATTTCCTCCTTGCTTAGATGGCCTGCTTGTCGTCAGCGGCAACATAATGAGCAGGTCATCATGATCTTATCGGTATAAGAGCAGATGATTGATTACAAAAGGCGGTTAGGAGTGAAATCACACATCAATGCCTGGCTAATAAACAAGCCCAAAGCCGTATTATTGATAATAGCTTTAATTGGTGTTGGTCTTGTATGGATTGGAGATTACCTGACCGGGCCTTATTTGTCTACGTCTATTTTTTACCTGATACCTATTTCGTTCACTGCCTGGTGGATAGACCAAAAAACCGGCGTGGCCATTTCACTTATTAGCGCCCTCGCCTGGTTAATTACAGATACCATCACCAGCCCGATCATCACAAATCATGTTTTGATCCCCTATTGGAATGCAAGCGTCAGGTTAGGCTTTTTTCTTATTGTTACCTTTGCTCTGTGCTCACTGCGGCAGGCCAAACAGCGCCAGGAAGATATGGTGGCTTTTATGGTGCATGATTTACGTGCACCATTAAGCAACACCCTAACCAGCCTGGGCCTATTAAAAGAGGTGCTTCCCCTAGAGGATCATTCGGCCCATCGATTGATAGAAATAGGCATTGCCTCTGGGCAGCGCGTATTCATTCAAATCGATGCGCTGCTAGACCTGGCGCGTCTGGAACATGGGAAACTGCCACTGGAGAGAAAAGCAGTAAATATCCTTGACTTGTTAGAACAGGCCATAAGCCAGGTTTCTTTAATGGCTGATTTTAAGCAGATCACATTTCTAGTAGAGGGATGCCCGGCAGAAACGGCCGTGTGGGCTGATCCCCACTTAAGTGAACGAGTTCTGGTCAACCTACTAAGCAATGCTATCAAGTTCAGTCCAGAAAATTGCCCTGTCACCCTACACATTGCGCCTGATGGCCAGGTCGTAAACTTTTGCATTCACAATGATGGGCCAGGCATTTCGCCTCTGTGGCAGAAGCGCATTTTCCAAAAGTTCGAACAGTCGCCGGCGCAAAAAGCCCAGGCCTCTGCTGGCAGCGGCCTGGGGCTGGCCTTTTGTAAACTGGCCATCGAAACCCAACAAGGCAGTATCTGGTTGGCCGCACCCAACACAAACGGGACAACGATCTGTTTTACCTTACCATTGGCACCAGAAAATAGCTCTACATGAGCGTTTGTGCCCACAACAAAAGGGACATTAAGTGAAGTGGTCTATACATTGCCCATGAAACTGTATCTTTCGGCAGCCCATAGTTTTCGCATCAACTGGCAGCGGTTAATTCGTCAGGTTGGCCTCTGGGTATTATTGTTTCTGAGCGCCGTGTACCTCCTTTGGCCGTGGCTTCCGGGGACGGGGACCACACCCACCCACACCGTGGTCGTTTATGGCTTCAGCATTCTAGGTGAAGTGATGAATGAAGGCATCTTCCCTGCGTTTCAGGCAGAATGGATGGCTAAAACCGGTGAGCGGGTAGAGTTTATCTCCTCATTTGCCGGGTCAGGCACCATCACCAACCAGATCATCCTGGGCGTGCCAGCCGAGGTGGCCATTCTGTCACTAGAATTAGATGCTGACCGCCTGGTAGAAGAAGGGGTACTGCCAGGCCAGACCTGGCGGGAACTGCCCCATGCAGGGGTGCTAAACCGCACCCCGTTTGTGATCCAGGTACGGCCGTCTAACCCGCTGGCCATCACCGACTTTTCTGACCTCACCCGCCCCGGTGTCGGCATTGTACACCCTGATCCGCTTACCTCCGGCGGGGCCCAATGGGCCATTCTGGCAGAATACGGGTCCGCCCTACGGCAAACAGCAGATGAAGACCAGGCTATAGCACAACTGTCCGGCATCTGGCACAATGTGGTGGCTCAATCCTCTTCAGCACGAGGGGCACGCACCCAATTTGATAATGGCTTTGGCGACGCCCTGATTACTTACGAGCAGGAACCACTGCGCGATCAGGCGTTGGGGCGGCTTCATGGCGATATCGTCTACCCATCGGCCACGATTATGAGCGAGCACATCGTGGTGGTGCTGGATAAAAACATCCCCACCATAGACCGGGAATTGGTGCAGGCGTTTGTTGATTTTCTGTGGAGCGACACAGCCCAAAAAATCTTTGTGGCCCATGGTTTCCGCAGTGTAGACGATGCCTTTAACGCGGCTAATCCCAATTTTGGCCTTATCACCGACCCCTTTACCGTAGCTGATCTGGGCGGGTGGCCAACGGCCAAACAAACTATCATTGATGGGATATGGAAAGGGAAAGTTTTAACGGAGTTAGGAAAATGAAGGAAACAACACTACCTGCTGCACATCGAAAAACACAAGCCTTTTGGCCCATTTTTATTCTGATAATGGCCCTGTTGCCCCTGGTGATCATGCCATTATCCGCTGTCTTCTTTTTTGCCGCCCGTGACGGGCTGGCCCAATTTATAGACGCTTTGCGCCAACCAGAAGCGCAGTTTGCGCTGCGGCTTTCGTTGATTACGGCCACAGTCACGGCCGTGTTTAACGGTATTCTAGGCACCTACACGGGTTATGTGCTGACAGAGTACAACTTTCGTGGCCGGGGTGTGTTGGAAGTGATCGTCAACTTACCGGCAGCTATACCCACGGTCGTGGTTGGCACATCACTGCTGCTGCTGTGGGGGCCGGTAGGTTTATTGGGGCGCTTGTTGGACCCATGGGGCATTCAGCCCATGTTTACCCCGGTAGGCATTTTGCTAGCTCATATTTTTGTCACCCTGCCCTATATGTTCGGTGCTGTTAAGCCAGTGCTAGACAAGCTGGAAGCAACCTATGAAGAAGCCGCCTACACCATCGGCGCCAGTCGTCAACAAACATTTCGCTATGTCATCTTACCAGCGCTGCGTGGGGGCATCTTGTCTGGGGCTTTGTTAACGTTTGCACATTCACTGGGCGAATTTGGGGCCACGGTGTTGGTGAGCGGTAATTTGCGCCTGCGCACCCAAACATCACCACTGTACATCTTTTCCCAATTTGAAGCGGGCAATATGGAAACGGCCAATGCCGTAGCCGCGGTATTGGCAGCATTATCATTTGTCATCTTCTTCACGTTGCAGCGGGTGGCCGGCAACGGCCATGTCGGAAGGGGCACCGCATGACCATCATCATCAGTGAATTGAGTAAATATTACGGCGACCAAGTGGTTGTCAACAAGGTGTCACTAACTGTTGAAGATGGTGAAATGTTTGTGCTTTTGGGCAGCAGCGGCAGCGGCAAGAGTACCATTTTGCGCCTGATTGCCGGGTTAATTCAACCGGACAACGGCCGTATTGAACTACACGGCCGTGACGTAACCTATTTACCGCCGCAAGAACGCCATGTTGGTTTTGTCTTCCAAAACTACTCCGTCTTCCAGCATATGAACGTGGCTGAGAACATTGCTTTTGGGCTGCGCATTCGTGGGGTGCCCGTAAGCGAACGGCAGCAACGGGTAGCCGAATTGTTAGAGTTGGTGGAACTGACCGGGCTGGGCAATCGATTTGCCCACCAGCTTTCTGGTGGGCAGCAGCAGCGGGTGGCCCTGGCACGTGCACTGGCGTATCGTCCTGCTGTCTTGCTGCTGGATGAGCCATTTGGCGCCTTAGACGTGAAGATACGTGCCCAACTTCGCCGCCGCCTGCGCCAGATCCAGCGGCAGTTGGGCACCACAACCATTGTAGTAACCCATGACCAGGAAGAGGCATTTGAACTCGCTGACCGTATCGCCATTCTGGACCGTGGTGACTTGATCGAGATCGGCACATCGGAATCGTTGTATCACCGCCCGCGTACCGTCTTTGGCGCAACGTTTATCGGCGGTGGGAATGTGCTGGCCGGGCGCATGGAGTCTGGCCAGATACGGCTGGGCAGCGTGCAACTACCGCTGCCACCGGAGGCACCACCTCACGATGATTTTGCCCCGGTGCGAATTTTGTTCCGACCAGAAATGGTACAGATTAGCCAACGGCCGTTTGCCGCGGAAAGCAGCATACACAACTTGGGCGAAGGCCAGGTAACAGAACGGGTCTTTGCCGGCGCGGTGCAGCGGCTAAAAGTAGAGTTAGCCAGTTTACAAGGGACACGGCCGTTGGCCCCCCGGCTGGATTTTGGTCAGAACAAAACAGCTGTGCAGTGTGCCCTCTTTGGGGCTGAAGCTACCACCTTGTACCCAGAAGAATCTGTTGTGTGGGTGGGGCTAACCCATTATCATGTGCTGGACCCCTCTGGCATGCGCATATTGTGGGTAACCAATAATACGCCGGAAACAGATAAGGACACGGCCGTGTTTACCCGGCAGGTAGCCCTGGCCACCGGCGGCCGCATCACGTTGTTTCGTGTTGCCCCCAGGCCCGAAGAGGAGCCAGAAGTACGCCAACGGTTGCAGCAGTTACAGGCGCAGCACTTACCCGATATACCTTTTGTAGACCACCATGTGGGGCGGGGAACCAGGGTCGAGGCCTTACAGGCAGAGCTGGCCGCAGGCAGCTATGAACTGGTGATCATAAACAGCGCCCAGGCACAGGCCGATGACCACACCTGGCAATCGCTGGCCGGGAGCGGCGTGCCCGTTCTCTTTACCCCCCCGGTTACCCGGCCCATTCAAAACATATTGATCTGCACAGCTGCGGGCGAACCAGGAAAGTCAGACGTGCGATTTGGCGGTCGCCTGGCGCGGCGGCTGCAAGCCGCGGTAACGTTACTGCACATCAGCCAGAATGATCTGCGGCCAACAGAGAGAGATAGAGTAACAGTACATATGCAGCAGGCACAGAAGTTACTATCTACCTTAGGTGTACCAGCACAGTACAAAATTATGCCAGCCGATTCACCCGCGGCCGGCATTCTCCAGATGGTACAGGCCGATGACTACCACATGGTGGTCATGGGGGCTTCCGCTCCGCCTGATCCTGCTCAGATACTTTGGGACCATTTAGACCGACGTCTTGTGACGCAGTGCCCACGGCCCATACTCATTGTGCCCATGATGGATTAATCTCCCTTGATTCATCACAGGTTTATCATGGCTGTGTCACAAACTCTGTCATGCCCTGGCCCTAAACTTTTATGACGTAACCATAAGAAAGAGTGATGATGATGAACATTGGTGTAGATACGGCCGTTTTTTGCCAGGATGGTTATTGTGGGCACAGCCGTTACCTTATATTCAACCCGTTCACCTGGCAGTTAACCCATCTGGTCATCAGTTCAGACGGACTACCTGCCCCTTACACCCGGCTCATGCGCCTGGCAGCGCGGCAGCTGGTGGCCGAGGCACACCCCCAGGCGCTCCGGCTGCAATGCACCATAGATACCTTCGCTCAATGTGAACCATTTATACAAGTGCACTATGTTAAGGTGGATATTGCTCCCTACGAATTACTGGGAATGCCTATTTGGATTTCCTCCTCTTCCGGGGAGAAATGGGTTGTGCCCGTAGAAGAGCAACGTATTCCTTCAGGCGGGGTAGCCGTCAGCCGCGAAACACAGGTAGAAGCCGCAGATGGGCATGTGGGGCGCTTTGAACAACTGGTTGTCAGCCAGGAAGATGGCCTGATTACGCATGTTTGCTTTCGCCGCGGCCACCTGTGGGAACAGCGCATTGTGACCATACCAACAACAGACATTACCCACATAGAAGCAGACGCCATCTATTTAAAGCTAGATAGGGCCAGCGTGACCAGACTGCCGTCTGTCTCTGTGCGTACCTGATTTCTGGCATCAAACAGCCAAAAGGGGTATTTATGACATCCACCAGCATACTGCTTGTCGATGATGAGAGACCAATTATTTCAATGCTCAAGATGTTTCTTGAGCTGTCAGGCTTTCATGTGGTAACAGCAAGCGATGGGGTAGAAGCGCTATCTATCGCCACACAACACAAGCCTGATCTCATTGTTCTGGATGTCCTGATGCCCCGGCTCGATGGCCGCGAAACCCTGCGACGGATGCGACAACAAGATGATTGGACTCCTGTCATTCTGTTGACACAAGTTACCGGTACAGCCCAACGAATTATGGCTCTGGAAGAGGGGGCAGATGATTACCTAAACAAGCCGTTTGACCCGCAGGAACTGGTTGTGCGTATTCGGGCTGTCCTGCGGCGGACGCAGACTGGTAAGCAGTCTTTGCGGTCCACTCGTCGCCTTAAAAGTCGCTACACCGTCCTGGATCGCAGCACAAGAAGAGTTTACCTTCACGGCCGTGAAGTTTCTTTAACCCCTAAATCAGTTTCTGTCCTGGAACACTTCATGACCCATCCAGATGAAGTAATAACCCGTGAACAATTGCTAGATGCTGTGTGGGGCTGGGAAAGCGCTGTTGGTGAGCGCGTGGTAGACACACGGATTGTGGAACTACGTAAAGCGCTGCAGGATAACTCGGCAAACCCCGAGTTTATTGAAACTGTGCCTAATGTTGGTTACCGTTATATTGCCCCGGTAGAAGTTATGATATGACATGGCATAAATACAAACAGTATTTGCTGCCCATCACTTTAAGTGCTTCAGGCATTTGGCTGCTGTTACGAATCTATTTCGGGGGCGCTTCCATTCTTGTACCAGAAAACACAGATGTAATGATACTGGTAGCGATTCTGGTTGTTGCCATGATTGCTGCCATCCATACCCTGGTACACATCTCTATGCAACATCTACGTCACTTGAGTGTCCAACGCGTACGGCATGAAACTTTAGCCGAACACAGCCGCTTTCTACGCCGCCTTGATCACGAACTTAAGAACCCTCTCACCGCCTTGCGCGCGGGTCTTAGAACACTTGGGCTGACATCACTTGATGAGCAACAGCGACAAGTTGTAGAAACATTAGAAGTGGAAGCATTACGCTTAAGCCAATTAGTTGCTGATTTACGCAAAATTGCAGAACTGGAAGTGCAGCCATTAAATTTACAGCCCATAAACCTGGAAACATTTGTTGCCAATATCATACAAGCTGAAAACGGCCGTTTTGCTGCCAGTCAGCGCACTTTAATCAGCTATCTAGACAATGCGGATATGGTCTGGATAGCTGATGAAGATTTGCTGCTCTTAGCCGTTCACAATCTGCTTGATAATGCCTTCAAATATACCCAGGCCGGCGATAAGGTTTGCCTGAATGTCTATACCCGGCCGATGTTAATCATTCAAGTCAGCGATAACGGTATTGGCATTTCATCAGATGATTTACCCCACATCTGGGAGGAGTTGTATCGAGCCGTACAGAAAGAAAAGATACCAGGTAGAGGGATTGGGTTAAGTTTGGTGAAAGCTATTGCCGAACGGCATAACGGGGGCGTAGACATCACCAGTAAGCCTGGATACGGTACCACTGTGTCAATTCATGTCCCATCTGCTTCTTGAGCTGAAGTGCTCATGTTTCAAACCCTGAACATGAACAGAATATACCGGTAACAACCCTTGTGTACACTATCTGTTGGTAATATGTATTTTCTATAAACAAGGAGCAAACCATGTCCGTTAAAATTAGAGTGATCATAGCAGTGTTAGTAATAATTGGGGCAGTTGTATGGTCTTTTAATACCATACGTCAACGCAACTATAGTGGGGCAAAGATTGCTTTTGAGATTGGCAGCGGCTATGTTGTTGTCAACAATCCAGGCAAAGAAGCAATTCCTATTCAACTGCGAACGAATGGGCGGTCCACCAGCTTTACCGTCCAGAGCACCGAACTCGATCTCAGAGAGAATTCAAAGCGACAGGGTACCGGACGGAATGCTTACCAGCTTGTTAGCCTGGAACTGCCTCCTGGACAGGCTAAGATCGATGTGATACGCGGGGGTGAGGTTCAATTGATCTCTCTTTCCAGTCAACGAATCGAGGCTGTTGTTACTCCCCTGGAAGCGGGAAACGTTCAAACAGTGCTTATCTTTACGGGTCTGGTTATCTTGGGGGCACTTTATTATATTTCCGGTACATTAGAACATCGATGGATTGGCGCTTTGCGCCGCAAACTTTTCAGACATCCGGGTGATCTAACACCTACTGTATAGTTCATTACAAGCTTATTAAGTACTCTGCTAAATAGCATCATACTTTATAATATTGGGTCGGCATGGGATGCCGACCCAATTGCTATCACTTTCTTTTGGACTTACTTTTGGAGACTTGATGAAGCCTGACTTGGATAAACTTCTTAATCGGCTGGTTGTGGCCGCATTAACGCTCTTTATCACCGTCATTTTGCTAATGGCCTCATTTGTACTGCGTCACTTATGGCTGCAGCAGCACATTGCGAATCTCAGCCATGATGTCCAAGTCAGGCTTGATGATCTGGAAGAGACACATGAAGAAATCAATCGCGAATTAGTGGAAATTCGTGCTACACCAGATGGTACACAGACAATTGATAATTGGGAAGACATTTCAGAAGCATTAGAGATGGTTGATGCGCAGCTTGATTCTATTGAAGAAGATATGATTGAAGTTGCCCTCGTTATGGAATCCCAATCTGAGACAACGTCAATCTCCACAGAGATGCATGCAACACGGCAGGGGCATCAGGATTTAGCCGATCAAGTGTTTACGATATTTGGTATCCTGATAAGCATTACCAGCATTGCCATCGCGATTTTATTGGGGGCAGCAGTGAAGGTTCAACAAACAGGGCATACAGGCTTTATACAACCAGACGCCAACGATTACGGGGGAGATTACTTTTTCTAATTAAGCTTGACGGAGACGCCATCCTTTGCCATACTAGGCGCAACTGGTCAGACCACTTGCCAGAAGGAAGCTGATGAGCAATTGGACGGCGCCACAAAGGCCAAACTCCTACGCAGAACAGACCTTAATGAATGCCATCTTGGATAGCACATTTCCGCCAGGCAGCACCTTACCCGACAAACGTGACTTGGCGTGCCAACGGCCGTAGGTGGCACCTGGTAAGGTGGGGTCTGCTCTAATATTGTTGTTTATGAGGAATCTATGCATATGGAACCACGGCTTGAGCCGTTTGATATACGGCCGTACCTACTGGCACTGCAGCAAAACGGCCGTAAATTAGCCCTGTTTACAATGCTTACGGCCGTGACCGTCCTCTTTATCAGCTTTATCCTGAGACCCACTTATGAAGCCACCGCTCTAGTGGCTCTAACCCAACCCCGGCAATTGGTACAATTTGATCCTCGTTTTGAGAGCGTACAGGATGAACGACAATCTTTACTACTCTACCCGGAGCTGGCACTCAGTGACCACATTTTAGTTAATCTTCTAGCCCAAACCCAAACGAACCTGCCCGAGTTAAACACTATTGAAGATTTACGCAAGCGGCTTGCTGCCGTACCGGCCAATGATCCCGGTCTGATTCGTTTGATCGTTTCTTATCATGACCCGGAAACGGCCGCTCAAGTTGCCAATCGTTGGGCGGACTTATTTATCATCCAAATAAATGAATTGTATGGCGACCAGGGAGGAGAACAGGTGCACTTTTTCCAGGAACAACTGGCCGATGCAGAACAAATGCTAAACGAGGCTGACACTGCCCTGATTGATTTTCAGCTTTTGAATGAGGGCGATCTTATCAATAGTGAGTTGCAAGCGCTGCAATCTGCCTATGCCCACCACCTGGCCGATTTGAATCAGATTACCTTTTTGCGCCAGGACATACAGACTTTACACAAACAAATGTCCACAACAGCAGGGGAGGTTGCTTTTTCCGATCAACTAACAGCCCTGTTTCTGCAAATCAAGGTCTTTAATGCCGAAACCGGTATTCCCCTGGAAGTACAGCTAGATACGGCCGCTACCATTACGCGGCAGAACTCAGAGGAACAGATCACCTTTTTGAATGATCTGCTGCTGGCTTTAGATGAACGAGAGATGGAAGATGAAGCGCGCCTGGCAGCATTAAAGCCGCAGATTTTGAACTTACAACAAACCCATCAGGGTTATATCGCTCATTACAACAGCCTGATACGGGATATTACCATAGCCGGAGAGACGTACACGGCGCTGGCGCGCAAAGTCAATGAGGAGCGGATCACAGCGCAGGATACCAGCACAGGGGCCAGGCTGGCGAGTCAGGCGCAGGCACCCCACAAGCCAACACGGCCGTCGATCATGCTTAACACACTTTTAGGCGGAACCTTAGGGTTTTTATTGACCGTGTTTATAATTCTTTTAACCGTTTGGTGGCAACAAGTCATTATGTTATCACCAGATGATTAAATAAGGCTTCATAGGCATCGGTGACACGCTCCCAGGTGTAGTGGGTGCGGGCATGTTGTTGTGCTTTGGCCTGATAGGTCATGACCAGCGCCGGGTCTTGGAGTAACGGCCGTAATACCTCTTGCAAACTATCACTCCCTACGGTCCCGTCATAGGTGAAGCCCGCCTCCCCCATTGCTTCCAAATTCTCCGGCGTGTTATTCACCACCACACAGTTCCCCAGCGCCATCGCCTCGATCAAAGCCGGATGTGTACCACCCACACCCGATGTTTCCACAAACAAGTACGCATGGGAACCCAGTTCCCGATACCCCCTGCCAAACACATAACCCGTAAACACAATACGCCCATCACCGCCCGCCTGGGCTTTTAACCAGGCTATATACTCCTGAGAGTAGGCAGCATCGCCTACAATGACACAGCGCATCGTTGTGTCTAATTGACGGAACGCCTGTACCAGATGATGGGCGCAATTTTCTGGTACTAAACGGCCGACAAACAACACATAACGCCCTGCCTCCAGGCCAAACTGCGCCAAGGTCTCTCCGGCCGGCACAGGCTCCAACTCTGAGCCATATGAAATGTACAGGGGCTGATGCCGAAAGCGCTGCCGATAATAAGCCTGTACTACGTGCGAATCGGTGAGATAGGCATTGGGCAGTCGGGGGGCCAACCATTCGGCAAATTGAATGTACTTCTTGGCCAGCGTCGGCCATTTTTCTCGTTTCCAATCCAACCCGTCTACATGTAAAACTGTCCGCACGCCCACCAATCGTGGAATCCAGGCAACTGGGCTGTTACCAGCAATAAAGTAGAGGGCCACATCAAAATCTTGAAACAGCACGTGCAGCGAAGAGACAAAGGTATGCACGATGGTATCGGCATATTTATTGACAATCGTAGGGAGTTTGACCAGTTTTATGCCTTTGTAGGTGGCATGGGGATAGTTGATGTGATGACGGCGACAGTAGACGGTCACCTCGTGTCCTCGTTCTACCAGGCGCTGACCTAACTGTTCCACACAGGTTTCAAAGCCACTGTAACTTGCGGGAATGCCTCGTGTACCAAGTAAAGCAATCTTCAAAGGCTTTTTATACACTGTATCCCGTGTCCCCCCCTGAAATTCCGGAGTCCTTACCTATTAAATAAAAGGATTTTTTTAGACCCAGGAATCTTTCATAGGTGATCATGGCATTAGGAAAAAGCTGTCGTAACCGGGATTCGGAAAGATAGCGGACGCCGCTCACATAGGTGTAATTCGCTCGAAAGAGGGCGCAGGCCAGAGAGCGCAATCTTTCACTGGGCAGCCAGTGATAAAAGGGAATACCAATGAAAGCATGCGTTTCCAAGGGAAAACGGCCGTTGGGCGTTTGCACAAAATAATCACGGCTCACCCGTTGAATCTCAGCCGCTAATTGCGCAGGCGCGGCCACATGTTCAATCAACGAATTACATACCGTCAGCCCTAGGCTCTGCCGGGCAAAAGGCAAATGTTCCCCATCGGCGACAACAACGTTGAGCTGAGAAAAACGCTGGCGGGCTAACCATACCTCTTCAAGGTTAATGTCTAACAGAATGATCTGATCATGCCGGGGGAAAAAGTTGATAAAAAAGCTGGTTGCCCCTCCCCCTAAATCCAAAATAAGGCCCGTTTGTTTCCCTAACCCAAAAGTTGTTTGCACATTCTGATACCGTTGGCGACGGAACTGCCGCCGCAACAGTTGAAAAATGTCATGAATCACCAATGGCTGCGTCTGTCCTTGTTTTTGTGAATACCTCATGTATTATCCACCTTTTACCAATGAAAACCAAAGACGATAACCTAACAAACATCGAAGTTGGGCTGATGCGGCCGTTACTCCACAACGGTCTCTACAGTCTATTCACCCTGGCACTGCCCCTGATCGCCTCTCTCTTTGCTATTCCCATCCTCATCAATGGGCTGGGGAAAGAGCGGTTTGGCGTACTGGCCTTAAGCTGGGTTTTTGTTGGCTACTTGGGCCTGTTTGATATGGGGCTGGGGCGGGCCATCACCCACTTTGTGGCTGATTACCGGGCCAAAGACAAACACGAAGCGATTCCCCATATGATCTGGACGGCCTGGGTTTGCCTGCTAGGTTTGGGGCTGATCGCTGGTTTACTGCTTTATTTGGCCACGCCCATACTCGTTGGCCGTATTCTGCAAATTCCAGACGCTTTGACACCAGAGGCAACACGGGCTTTGGGGGTAGCAGCCGGCACTGTACCCCTGGTCGTCTATATTGCCGGAATGAGGGGGGTCTTGGAGGGATATGAAGCGTTTAAGGGCGTGGCGTTTATCGCCGTTCCCTTGAGTGTTCTTAATTTTCTGGTACCCCTTTTACTGCTGCCTTTTACCCGGCAACTAGACACCATTCTCCTCTTTCTGCTCTTCATCCGCTGCTTGTTTGCAGCCATTTATCTATTGACCTGCTTCAACTATGTACCTGGTCTAAAACAACCCCGCTCCCCCAACAAGCAGTTGTTTAAACAGCTGGTGAGCTTTGGCGGCTGGCTGACAGTAACAAACCTGGTAGGGCCGTTGATGACATATCTGGATCGATTTTGGGTCGGAGCATTTATTTCGGTAACGGCCGTTACCTACTATGCCACCAGTTACGACGTCGTTAGCAAAATCAGCATCATTCCCGTCAGCCTGCTCACCGTACTTTTTGCCCGCTTTAGCCACGTACAAATCACCGACAAGCAAAAAGCGGCAACGATCTTCTGTACTGCCTTACGCTGGCTATTTTTGGTGCTGCTGCCCATATCGCTGTTATTGGCCGTCTTGGCCGCTGACCTGCTCACCCTTTGGATAGATGCCGCCTTTGCGGCCCAGGGCGCACCCGTCATAGGCTGGCTTGCTGTTGGCTTCCTCATCAATGGCCTGGCGGCCATTCCCTTTGCCTGGATTCAGGCCACCGGACGTGCCGATATAACAGCCCGTTATCACCTCCTGGAACTACCACTTTATCTCGGCGCCCTCTGGCTGTTGGTAGCCGGCTATGGTATGGTAGGCGTGGCCATGGCCTGGGTGGTTCGCAGTACACTCGATGCTGGTCTGTTATTCTGGTACGCCAGCCGTACCCCACCCATCCAACGGCGCCATCTTGGGCGGCAACTGGTGCCCCTATTGCCGTTAGCATCGGCTTTTTTTCTGGCACTTAGTGTTATAATATCACTAACGGCAATTCCGCTCATTCGCCTCTTGTTAGCCACTCTTGTCCTGGCAGGTTACAGTCTTATAGTCTGGCAGCGCTATCTGACCCCGGCTGAAAAAAGAGAGGCGCTGCATTTGTACTGGACAGTGATCGGTAGGAAAGTCCCTTCATGACCGCCGCAGACAGTATACACACAACGGCCGTTTCCCACTGCCCTCTGTGTCACACTACCGGCAGTTTGTTATACACAGGCCTGAACGACAGGCTTTTTGCTGCGCCTGGCCGTTGGCATGTACGCCAATGCTCCCGGCCAACCTGCGGCCTTGCCTGGCTTGATCCCCAACCGTGGCCAGAAGAAATCCACAAACTGTATGCCACCTATTACACCCACACGGCCACCCCTTTCCAGCTATCTCGATGGGGGGGGCTGCGCCAGCTGTGGGAACAGAGCACGGCCGTTTACAGCCTGGGCTATGACCGATCCCAACTAACCCGCTTTGACCGACTCATCGGTGCCATAACAACCAAAGTGGCCCTGCTGCAAGATTTAGCCCACTATCGCCTGATGTGGTTGTCAGCGGAAGGGAACGGGCGCCTGCTAGACATCGGCTGTGGTAACGGCGACTTCCTGGCCCGGATGCACACCCTGGGCTGGCAAACAGTGGGGTTAGAACCCGATGCCCAGGCCGCAGCCATCGCCGGTCGTCGACCCGGCCTGGAGATTTATCAGGGAACAACCGATCATATTCAATTCCCAGCCAACAGCTTTGACGCCATCACCCTAAGCCATGTCATCGAACACGTGCCAAACCCATTACACTTGTTACAAACCTGTGCCCACTGGTTAACAGAAACAGGCCAACTGATCATACTCACCCCCAATATCACCAGTTTAGGTCATCGCTGGTTTAAGACCCATTGGCGCGGATTGGAAATCCCCCGTCATCTCCACTTATTTACCCCATCTGCCCTACGCACCTGGACCCTAACAGCCGGTCTGCAGATCCAACAGCTGCGCACAACAGCCAGAGCTGCCCCCATGCTGTTCCGGGCCAGCTACCAGTTGCAAAAAAATGGTCACCTTCCTCAGGGTATGCCAACTCCCCCTACGCTCTTGGCCCGCCTTGCTGAAAATAAGTTCTGGCTGTGGGAACATATGGGCCAACGATGGCATTTAGGCGAAGAGCTGTTGTTGGTGGCTGGTAAACGGCCGTTAAACCCCACCGCTTCACCACAAGAACCCCATCATGCCACCTAAATCTGTGCCGCCATCGCTGTGGATCATCATCCTCAACTGGAATAATTTAGAAGACACTCTGGCTTGCCTTCACACATTACAGGCAATGCCCCCATTACCCCTGGCCACCCAAATCCTGGTCATTGATAATTACTCCCAACATGATCCTCGTGAGAGGATTCAACAACATTATCCGCAGGTAAAAACCATACGCCTGCCGCACAACGTGGGCTTTGCCGGGGGCTGCAACGTGGGGCTGCGGCTGGCCCTGGCTGCTCAGGCAGCGTATGTGCTGCTGTTAAATAACGATACTATCGTCGCGCCGCACTTTTTGCGGCCGCTGCTCGCATACTGCGCTGCCCGGCCTACCACCGGCATTGCCGCTCCCCTCATTTATCATGCTGACAAACCGGAAATCATCTGGTTTGCCGGTGGGCATGTCCAATTAAGCTTGGGGCATTGCCGCCACCAGCGGCATGCTCTGCCTACATCCATGCCCACCGGGTACGTGACGGGCTGCTGCATGTTAATTGCCAGACCGGTATTAGAACGCATTGGCCTGTTAGATGAGGCTTTTTTTGCTTATTATGAGGACGTAGATTTTTGTCTGCGGGCACGGCAAGCAGGGTTTGTGCCCGCTTGTGTGCCTCAGAGCATTATCTGGCATAAAGTGTCAGCCAGTACACGGCCGTCCCAAGGCCACACGTCCCCCCTTAAACATTATCTTGTGGCCCGCAACCGGCTCATACTCGTCAAAAAACATGGCCGTCGCCTCAGCGTCATCTTTTTTGTGCTGATTATCAACCCCATCATCACCACCTTTTTCCTGTTGGCTTTTTTGCTGCGCGGGCGTTGGCATAAGATGGCAGCATTGCTGTGGGGGATGTGGGATGGCCTGCGCTACCAGCCACAGAATCCTAAAGTTAAGCCGCCGCCCTATTTTTTATGCAGAGAGGATTGATCGGTAAACGGCCGTCCACTTCTCTATAAATTGGTCCAAGGTAAAATGAGCAGCAAGGCGAAGGCGGCCGTTTTGCCCCATCGCCGCCCGCGTATCAGGGTGATGTATCAGCTGCAAAACAGCCGCAGCCATCGCCTGTGGCTGTCCCGGCTTAACCAGTAATCCCGTCACTCCATCAGCCACCATCTCCATGGTGCCGCCATGGGCGTTAGACACCACCGGCTTCCCGGCTGCCATCGCTTCCAATACCACCGTTGGTAAAGGGTCAGGCAAAGTGGAGGGCAGGACAAAGATGTCATAGGCAGCTAAGACGGCCGTTACATCCCGACGAAAATCATGCCACTGCGCCACCTCAGCCAGACCCAACAAGGTGATTTGGGCCTGCAAATCAACCAATAACTGTTTCTGCCCATAAAAAGTTCCACCTACCAGTGCAAAACGTGCTTGTGGGCATTGTTGTGCCACTAATTGCGCCACCTGCAAAAAATAATCCTGTCCCTTCCACTGGTTGACACGCCCCACCATACCAACCAGCACACAGTTGTCGGCAATACCCCATTCAGCCCGCAGACGCTCCCTGTCTGTCTCCATTGGCTGCCAATCTGCTAGATTAAGGCCAAAGTGAATGACCTTCGTCAGGGTTTGATGGCGTGGTTCATCGGCGCAAAGGTGAGCTTTAACGGCGGCTGAGGCGGCTATCACCATGACAGACCACCGAGGCAGTAACCAGGCCAGCAAACGGCGCAGAGGATACGGCCGTGTCACTATTTCCAACGTCTGCCATACATGCGGCCGCCGTGTCAGCCACGCCGCCATCGCCCCTGACAACACCGCCGCCGTATGGCTGTGCACCAGGTCGATCTGCTCCCGCCGGATGAAACGAGCCAGGGCCCACGAAGAAACCAACAAGCGCCATCCATAAAGCAGCAGCCCCAGCGGCGTAAAGTAGTGGCGGCGCAAAACAGCCAGCTTGCACCACATCACCCGAATATCACGGGCGGCCAAGGCCTGCCCCAACAACCCGGACTGCGGCAAATCATGGGGCAGCACCACCCATGGTTCAAACTGCGTCCGGTCAAGATGTGTAACCAGTTGCAGCAAGATAAAATCAGCCCCATACATCTCATCGCTGGAGTGGACAAACAAAATCTTTGTGGGCCCTTTGCTCATTTTAGGCTTACCACCTGGCGATACATCGCCAGCGTTTCCCGGGCGCAGCGTTCCCATGAAAAGTAAGCGGCCTGTTGTTGCCCTTGCCGGCGCATGGTTGCCGCCTGCTGCTTATCGGTCCACACCTGTACCATGGCCTGAGCCATGGCCGTCACATCGGCCGGGTCAACCAACAAGGCAGCCTGACCCACCACTTCTGGCAGGGCGCCGACGTTGGTGGTGATAACGGGACAGCCCAGCGCCATTGCCTCCAGCGGCGGCAGGCCAAACCCCTCTTGCAGCGAGGGGTAGATGAGCATGGCAGCCTGTTGGTAAAGGGTCATAAGGACATCATCAGGGACGTAACCGGCTAATTCTACGGCCGTCGTTAAGCCCAAAGCTTCTATTTGTTGTATCAGCTGTACCTGCCCCCAGCCCTGCCGACCTACAATAAGCAAACGGGGAAGTTGGGGATAGTTTTGCCTGGCAAGGGCATAAGCTTGCAAGACGGTTGTTAAATTTTTGCGCGGTTCGATGGTGCCCACGGTGAGGAAGAAGGTAGTGCTAGAAACGGTCTTCACCGGCACCACCTCTGGTTTACCCAAATAGGTAACAGTCACCCGCTCCGGGGGGATGGGTAAGTGGGTACAAAGGGCTGTTTTGGTAAATTGTGAAATCGCATTAAAATGCGTTGAATAGTGGGCTGATTGGGTTGTCCATCGCTGCAAGCGGTGGGTCATAACGGCCGTAAACCAGAGCGGATGGGTAAAAGGAATCATGTCATATACCATGGTGATAATGGTGGCATTGCAGGCCCGGCTGGCCTGGCTCAGAGGCAATGGCGCCAGGCAGTGCAGTACATCGGCCCTGGTCCGGCGCACCCGCCAGGGTAAGATAATGGGGACATAAAGGTATTCCCAGTACAGGACAAATAATTTGCGCGAAAGCCCAGCCTGAACGGCTGTCAGGTTTGGTAAAGGAAGCAATGGCTGAATAACCATATCCGAGGGGGCATGGCACAGTAATGCTTTTGCTAGTTCCCTGGCAGCGCGGGCCGTACCGGCCCTGTTAAAGTTTAATACTGACGTTTCCAGAACGATTTGCAGCATGGGTAATGTAAGGCATCGTGGCTAACTGTACCGACAGGCCAGCCAGCCAGCCAAAGATATAAATGGTAAAAGGGGATTGATCAGGGGGTGCTGTCAAATTGTTGAGCAGAAAACCAACGGCCGTAACCAACGTTACCATCACGATTCCCTGAGCATAGCCAGTGGTGGTGGGTATAGCCTGCCAGCAGATAAAAATGATACCCCCAAACCAGAGCAAGAACAGCAGCAGTCCGGGCCAGCCCAAAGCACCCGTCACCTTTAGATAACCCGCCTCTGAGCCGATCTCGCCACGAGCTGTGAAACGGCCGCTGGTGCGCCCGGTGCTGCCCAAACCATGCCCCAATGGGTTATCTACCAAATCCTGCCAGCCATCGACCCACTGCTGCGGCCGCACCCGGGTAGATGAGTCGTTGAGGGTGATGGTGTTGATGACGTACTGCCGAAAACCAGGGCTGAAGCCCACTGCCAACGTAAAAATGAGAAGGGCGAAGAGGCAAACGGCCGTTAGCTGCCAGCGTCGCCACAGCAGCCACAACATCAATAATGCCTGTAAAAAACAGACGACAATGGTCATGCGAGTGATGGTGAACAGCAGCGCCAGGGCGCAGACGAGCAAAATGAGGTGACGGTAACGGGTAAGCCGTGCATAAAGATTGTAAACAGCAATGGGCATGATCACCAGAAAGGGCATGGCAAAGGCCTGCGCCGAAAGGTGTGTGGAGACGGCACGACGCAGCCGCTGCCCAATGTGGATCCAATAATTTTCGGGCAACCCCAACTGATGTGCCGGATACGCGGTGCCTAAGACTTCGCTAAAGTAGCGCGGTACGCCTAAAACCACGTGCCATTCTGTGGGAATGAACAAATACTCGATAATGCCTATAAGGCTGGTGATAAAGCCAACTGTGAGGATGGTTTTTAAGATGCGTCGCTGGCTGGTAGACGAAAAGATGATAAACCGGCCAATAAAATAAGGGGCCAGATAAAGCAGCCAGTCGCGTGTACCATACAATTTGACCACCAGAGACGTTGGCTCAGTAAAGAGCGCATCATGAAAACCAAAATAGATGATGACCAGTGACAGCCAGGCCAGAGCTGCCCAATCTACCCATAACAGGCGCACGGGCAGTTTATGGCCGAGTAAATGGAGTATCACCAGGCACAACAGGCCAATGAGAAGGGTCTCTTTCCAGGAAGCGATAAGGCGAACGGCCGTCAATGGTAAACGGCCGTGAACCAGCAAAATGGTGAGGGTGAGCGAGTGAACGGGCAGCAGCAAACTATAAGCAAACAGACCCAGATAAGGCCTCCGCCACAGCAACAACCCGGCCAGTAATAGGGGGGGTACCAAGAGCAGGGCAGCTGCCCCTATACCGGCCAGGGCTGTGACCGTGCCCAAAACCAGGGTCACCACCAACCAGAACCACCAGCCTGACGGCCGTACTGTGCCATTTCTTATCAAATTTAAAAATGTCACGGTTGTCCCGCCTCTATGCCCTGCCTGGCGCGCTCAAAATGGGGATCAAGTGCCAACGCCTGGTGAAAGAGGGCCGCGGCTTCGGCTGTTCGGTTTTCCCGTGCATATATTTCACCCAACAGCACATAGGCCCAAGGATTCTGTGGATCAATGCTCATCGCTTTTTGGAAGGCCGCGGTGACGGCCGTGTCCCCCCGTGAATCCGCATCATAGGCCATGCCCAATAACACATACGCCGCGGCATGGTCCGGATTTAAGGCAATCGCCCGCTCATAGGCAGCAATAGCGTCAGCCGGGGCGGCTCCAGACTGAGCCAGGGCTTCACCCAAGCGGTAATAGGCATTGGCCGCTTGCCACTGACTGGGAAAGTCATCAAGGGATACGGCCGTTTTATACGCCGCCACTGCCTCTTTTAGCTGTGCTGACGTCATTTGGTAGTACAACCCCAACTGATAATAAGGTTGGCTGGCGCCTACAACAACAAAAGAATCTTGTTCAACAGCCTCTTGATACGCCGCCGCAGCGGTTGTGTAGTTGGCGGCTGCTTCATACGCCATCCCCTGCCAATGCCAACCATCACTCAAAGTAGGATCGAGCGCTATCGCCCGCCCTGCCCACAGTTGTAAATCGCCAGCTGCACCCCGCTCATGAGCCAGGGCCGCCCAGTGAGTGGCTTCCAATGCCATGTCATCAACATGCTGCCAGGCAGTTAAAGCGGCCGTTTCCTTTCCCTGCTGTGCATAGGCAAACCCTAATTCCCGCCAGGCCGCCCCAGAAAAGGAAGTTGCCTGTTGCAGCCAGGCTTCGGCAACAGGCCATAATTCACCTCTACCCACATTGGCGCGATTCAACGCCACGGCACCCACATTGCTGATCATACTACCGGTCCACAGAGGCAGTCGCACACTTACCAGGCACCCTAAAAACAAGAGGAGCAGAAATTTACCGCTTGAGGACATATCCTAACCACTATAGACAAATCGCACAAAAAGTAAATATAAAGCTGACACCACTTAATCAAAATCTTGGCCATCGGATTAAGGTTGACAGAGGAAGCATCCTTTGTCATACTAGGTGCAACTGGTCAGACCACTTACCAGAAGGAAGCTCATGAGCAATTGGACGGCGCCACAAAGGCCAAATTCCTACGCAGAACACACCTTAATTAATGCCATCCTGGATAGCACGTTTCCGCCGGGCAGCACTCTACCCGGCGAACGTGACCTGGCGGTCCAACTTGGCGTCACCCGCCCTACCCTGCGTGAAGCCTTACAACGCCTGGCACGTGATGGCTGGCTGACAGTGCAACATGGCAAAGCCACCATTGTCAACGACATCTGGCGTGATGGTGGGCTAAACGTGTTGAGCGGGTTGGTGAGGTACAGCGAACAGCTGCCACCTGGGTTCATTACCAATTTACTGGAATTACGGCTGCTGCTGGCCCCCATGTACACTCGGCGTGCCGTGGTCCGGGCACCTGAATCGCTGGCGGTGTTCCTGGCAGCACACAAAGAGTTGTCAGATGAAGCATGGGCATTCGCCCAGTTCGACTGGCGGCTGCATCAGCAGCTAACCTTGCACTGTGGCAACCCCATTTATGTGCTTATTTTGAACGGCTTTACCGATTTTTATGAACAATTGGCGCAGCTTTATTTTGCCCTGCCCGATTCACGGCAGGCATCGCGCACTTACTATGCGGTGTTGGCCACGGCCGTAAGCCAACAAGATCCGCTCGCTGCCGAAGCCGCTACCCGCCAGGCGATGCAGGAAAGTATGGAACTTTGGCAGGCCAGTAAGCAGTATGCAGTCATCAATAAGCGGTAATTGGAGGTAAGTATGAGACGATGGAATGGCTGGGGTGATGATACAATGGATTACCCGCTGCCGGCAAACGCCGGGGCGCTGTTAGCCCAATGGGTGGGCCACGGCCGTCCCCCGCAAGATGTAACCTTGGCCGACATGGTCACGGCCGTCCCTCCGTCACGCCTGTCTCCACATCCCCTGATCCACACAGACGCCGAGATGCGCCTGCGTCATGCTCGCGGCCAGAGCTTGCCCGATATGGTGGCTATGCGCAGCGGGCAGGTGTCCGCCTTCCCCGATGGCGTGGCCCTGCCCACGACCGATGAAGAAGTCACGGCGCTTATTCGCCTGGCTCAGGAAACCGGCGCCCGGCTCATTCCCTACGGTGGGGGCACCAGCGTCGTTGGCCATATAAATCCTTTGCCCGGTGAGCTGCCCATCTTAACCGTCAATTTACAACGCTTGAACCAGTTTCGCCACTTTGATGATACCAGCCATTTAGCCACCTTCGGCGCTGGTATCCAGGGGCCTGACCTGGAGGCCCAGCTGCGGGCCCGGGGCTTCACCCTGGGCCATTTCCCGCAATCGTTTGAACTGTCTACCCTGGGCGGCTGGATCGCTACACGCTCCAGCGGGCAGCAATCATTGGGCTACGGCCGTATTGAAGCGCTGTTCACCGGAGGCACGCTGCTATCACCGGCGGGCACGCTGGTGCTGCCGCCCTTCCCGGCCTCGGCGGCGGGGCCCGATTTACGCCAGTTGGTGTTAGGCTCTGAAGGCCGCCTGGGCATCATCACCACCGCCACAGTGCGGGTCACACCCCTGCCAGAGCGGGAAGAATTTCACACCGTTTTTTTTCCGGAGTTTGACCAAGGCTTGACGGCCGTGCGCCAGATTGTGCAGGCGGGGCTGCCCCTTTCTATGATGCGGTTGAGTACGGCCGTAGAGACCGCCACCACGCTGGCTCTGGCCGGACATGAACGCCTCATAGGCGCCGTTGAAAAGCTGCTCACCCTGCGCGGCATTGGTGAAGAAAAATGCATGCTCATGATGGGCATCACTGGGAAGGAGGCTCTGGTTAAGACCACCCGTAAGGCAGCACTTGATATAACCGGCCACCACAAAGGCGTGCATGTGGGCCAACAGTTTGGCAAACAGTGGCATAAAAACCGCTTCCGTACCCCTTACTTGCGCAACACACTCTGGGCACTTGGCTATGCCGTAGATACGGTGGAAACGGCCACCCCCTGGAGCAACATCCCAGCTATGATTGAAGCAGTTGAAAACGCTATCACCACGGCCGCGGCTCAATTTGATGAAAGCGTTCACATCTTTACCCATCTATCACACGTCTACCCTCATGGGGCCAGTGTTTATACCACGTTTCTGTTCCGCCTGGGCCAAACACCAGAGGCGACTTTGCAGCAGTGGCAGGCTATGAAAGCCGCTGCCAGCGCCGCCATCGTCACTCATCAGGGAACCATCAGTCACCAGCACGGAGTGGGCACAGACCATGCGCCTTACCTGGCGGCGGAAAAAGGGGCGTTGGGGCTGGAAGCGCTGGCTGATCTGCTGCTGCGGTTTGACCCCCAGGGGGTAATGAATCCGGGGAAGTTACTGCCGTAGCCAGGGGTAAGAGATAGCGACCATACCGTTCACGAGGAATCTATTATGTGGAACAAAAACTGGCGTCATACAGCCTGGGCACAGGTTGAGCAAGCCTGGGACATCCTGATCATCGGCGGTGGCATTACCGGCGCCGGCATTTTTCGGGAGGCGACCCGGTTAGGGCTGCGGGTACTGTTGATCGATCAGCGCGATTTTGGCTGGGGCACGTCCAGCCGCTCATCTAAATTTGTGCATGGTGGGCTGCGTTACTTAAAAGAGGGACAATTTGGCCTGACGCGAGACGCCGTACATGAACGTGAGCAGCTGCTGGCCGATGCCCCGGGCTTGGTGGAACGGGTTGGCTTTCTGCTGGCCACTTATCAGCGCGACAAAATTGGCCGCCTGGTTTACCGGGCAGGCCTGACCATTTATGACCTGCTGGCACTGCAATGGAGTCATCGTTATTACAGCCCGGCTGACTTCCAACTGTTTGCTCCCCATATTGAAGCCGCCGGGTTAAAGGGCGGTTTTCATTACAGTGATGCCCAAACAGATGATGCCCGGTTGGTCTTCCGGGTTATCCGGGAAGCGGTGTTAACGGGGCACAACCGCGCCGTGGCCTTAAATTATGTAGCCGCCCAGGAGCTGCTGCGTGACAAAAACGGCCGTGTTTATGGCGCCATCTTGCAAAATGCCGAAGACGGGCAAACCAAACAGGTCAGGGCCAGAGCCATTATTAACGCCACCGGTTTTGGTGCCGATGTGCTGCGGGGGCAAATTGGTGAGGCAGCCCGGCTGCGGCCGTTACGTGGCAGCCACCTTGTCTTCCCCGGCTGGCGTTTACCGGTAGCGCAGGCCATCACCTTTTTACATCCGCTTGATCAGCGCCCGGTGATGATATTTCCCTGGGAGGGGGCCACCCTGGTCGGCACCACCGATGTAGACCACCACCAGACGGGGCCGTCAGAGCCGTGCATCTCCCCGGCAGAAGTAGCCTATTTGATGACGGCCGTGGCCTGGGAATTCCCCTCATTAAATGTTCAACTGAGCGATGTGATATCGACATTTGCCGGTATCCGCCCTGTTATCGGGTCAGGGAAGGAAGATCCCTCAGAAGAATCACGTGATCATGTGGTCTGGTATGAGTCGGGGCTGCTGACCGTCACCGGAGGTAAGCTCACCACCTTTCGCCTCATCGCCCATGACGCTCTGAAAGCGCTGCGTGATGAATGGCCAGACCTGCCGCCACCAGACGGCAAGGCTTCGGCTTTAACACCGCCACCTGTGGCACTACCTACCACGTGCTCCCCGGACAGTGTCTTGCGGCGGCGTTTGCGTGGCCGGTATGGTGCTGACGCATCATCCCTGGTGGCCGCAGCCCAACCTGGCGAACTAGTGTTTATTCCTGGGACAAAGTTTACCTGGGCAGAACTGCGCTGGGCTGCCCGCGCCGAGGCCGTACATCACCTGGATGATTTGCTGCTACGACGGACCCGTTTGGGCTTGTTGACGCCTCAAGGTGGCGCCGAACATCTGCCCAAAATCCGGGCGATCTGCCAACCGGAATTGGGCTGGGATAACCACCGTTGGGAAGCGGAAACAGAGGCATATCTGGCCTTATGGCAAAAATGCTACCATTTGCCGCCGGCCGCTACCATCCCCGATTGGACGCAAATGGTAGCGGCAGAGTTAAAGACCACGGCCGTGACTGTAAAACGGCCGTGGCCCAGCGTGTTCATCGCCGCCATACTTCTGGCGCTGGCGGCCATAGGGACGTTCTGGTTTTTCTGGCATCGCCGCACAACTATGACTCTTATTACTTCTCGACAACCACAACGCTGCCACCCAATGAATTAGCAGACGCAACAATTGTAGTAAATGGCAAAGTCA
Organism: Ardenticatenaceae bacterium; assembly: GCA_011525915.1. GTDB lineage: Bacteria > Chloroflexota > Anaerolineae > Promineifilales > Promineifilaceae > CAADGU01. Next base: position 24,885 of record WYBM01000001.1, read on the forward strand.
CGATTGATTTAGTTCAAAGTGTTAGATTGAAATCTAAGCACTCAATAGCGATTATACCGGTGCAAAGAGTTAAAAAACCTGAAACGACTGAGCTAGATGGAGTACCTATTTATTTGGTTTCGCTTGAAGATTATAAAAATATTTCAACTGAAGTAATGCAAATATATTCAGAATACTGTCAGGATGGAATGAACTTTGGAAACATACCTTATACTTGGTTTCCCAATATCAAGTTGATAGAGATCATCCATAATTATTTATGGGATACTACTTACTTTCAAGAAAAATTGGCAAGTGAACATGCTGAAGTAGGTACAGATTGGAGTAAGGAAAACAGCCAATGATGAGAGCATTCGGTAATTGTTTCAGCAAATTCAATGGTAGATTTTGACAGTTTTTCTGAGAAGGCAAAATGACCAAAAATCTGAAAACAGAAACAAAATGGACTGATTTCAGGCAGTTTTAAGGCCATAAAGCTTACGTCAAAGGGACAATTTAGCCTCATCTACATGAATGCGCGCTTTTATGCGCCTGGCGCTGCCCGCTTCCTCTCTGCTGACACCCTTGTACCCGATCCGGCCAATCCGCAGAGCTTTAATCGATTCAGCTACTCAAGAAATAACCCTATTAATCGAGTCGACCCAACAGGCCACCTTGATTGCGAATTTGACGATTATTGTCCTCCTCCAGCATCCCCTTCCCCTCTGCTCGGCAAGAAAACATTAGGTGAATTAGAAGGCGGGAAATATGATTTAACCAATTGGCTGGCTGAAGAAATGGCATCCAATGCAACAGGATCTGACATGTTGGAAATCCAAGAACTAAGAGCAGGCAATATCTTCCAACAAGTAGCAGGACTTTGGCCGTTTTTCGAATTGAATACCAATAACGGGCGTTGGGATTTCAAAGAACAGACGAAAGTGCTTTTAGGTAGTGAAATGGTTGTTTTATGTGGTACACAAGAATATTGGAATGAACATCCCGAGGACTGGGCAGGGGTTGAGTTGGGTTATCTCCTGTATGATGCATTCGGGGTAGACATGACACCCCTTCAGCTTCAGGTAGGATTGGATATGTATTGGGATCAACTCCAGCGACCTGACCCACGTTTATTGCAACCAGCAGACGGTATCTTTCCTCCAGAAACGCCATATTCTTTGGGAACATTTGACTATGAATAATAAAATTTTTCTTGCAGCCTTAGTCTTTTTCTTAATGGGTTTCTGTTTCTTCTGTTCTTTCAGTATTTATCAAATTCGGGTGAGACAATGTTTGCTGTGGACATGTGCGCCTGACCGAGCATTTTCCGTATTTGACTTGAGTTTACCTAATCACTTGCTTCCAGACAACGCTGTTGTTAATCCAATGGTTATTCCTTCTGATCCCAGTGGAGTCGAGTCAGGAAATATTTCGTTTTTCTGGCAAGAAGCTGAGGGGCCGTATGGTGGAGTGCTTGATGTGGATAGATATGGCACAGAGATGGGGGCCAAGAAGGCTTTTGAGAGCGGTCTCTATTGGCGCAGTAGAGGCTCATACAGGGCTCACGCTGAAATTACATATGAAAGCCCTTTCGCTGACGAATTCTTAATCGGGTGTGGTTCGTCCATGTTTGATAATGGCTACGAATGTAGTTTAACAGCCAGATACCAAGAATATGTGGTTGACTTTAATTCTTCGATTGATAGACAAATGTCAGAATCACAGTTTGAACAAATTGCAATAAACATTGATCAACAAATGATAAGTTATCTTGGTCAAGAATGATCCAAAGACCGCTCTCAGTGAGAGGTCTTCTAAAGTAGGGGTGGCGGCCAGTGTGGACAATGATGTGCAGCCCAATTGGCCGCTCACTACTATGACAGCCAGGGCGGCCGTATCCTGGCCGTGTACAAGGACGGCGGCGGGCAGAGTGCGGGCAGTGATGTGCTGTAGCGCAACCCGCTGAACTTTAGCGGCAGCACCCAGGTGCAAGACACCTTCACCGCCAACACCGGCGCCGTCACCATGCAGCTTGCTCTGGAGGTGACCTGGATGCCGGGCATCTGGCCTTTAGCGGTCTGGGCCTGCAGCATCTGACTGCCAGTGATGTCATTCGCCGCAGTACGTACAGTGTGGGGGCACGGCCGTGGCTGTCAAAGTCCAGGGCGACCCCGATGGTGTCAATATGCGGCCTATAATGGTTCTTCCGCAATTTGTGTGAAACGGTCGTTTCAGGTAGGTGCCGGCATACCCAAAACTCGCTGATGAGCCAGTTGTCTAAGCTCGGCTAGTTTGTCATCGTGCAACAAGACCTCAATAAGTTGTTTTTCGTCTTCATCTAGGTCATCAGAATGGCGAATAATCAGCCAGGCAAGTTCTCTAGAGCAAGGAACTGCTATCTCTGTTTTCTTGCTGGTTAGCGCTCCTATTACATTTTTCGTATCGTAGTTTTGACGTATCCATTTCCCGACCAACGTCCGCTCCCCAGTAAAACCTTGCTTTCTGATTTTACGCCACAACTGTATCACACCTCTTAAAACGAAAAGCTGCCAAACTGGGACTGCAAGTTATCCCAACCTGATTATTGTTTCTGAGGAAAGTGTACAGTTCGCCCAAAGCCTTGTCAAAGCCATGACTATATTACCATCGTTTATTTTCCTGGCCGCATTGGCCAATTTCAAATTGGTGCTACAATGAGACTTATGGAGACAGCATAAATACACTAATTTCCCATGGATAAAACAACTTCGAAAATTTATTGTGAAGTACTGGTAATAGGGGCTGGCATCGCCGGGTTAATGGCTGGCCGTCATCTGCATGCACGCCATAAAACGGTAACTCTGGTTGACTGCGAAGAACGCGTGGGTGGCCGCATACTGACAGAGCACATCGGCGGCGGATGGGCAGACACCGGCGCCCAATTTTTCACGGCGCGTGAACCAGCCTTTCAGGCTTTTGTCGACGCATGGCTGGCCGAAGGGCTGATCTTCCCGTGGTCATCTGGTTGGTCAGATGGGTCAACGGGAGAACCCGCCAAAGAAAGCTTTCCCCGATATGCTGCCAAAAGCGGCATGACGGCTTTGCCGCGCCACCTGGCCCAGGATTTAAACATTCATAAGGCCGTGACCATTGAACATGTAGCCATAGAAAATGAAGGCTGGACGGCCGTGGCCCGGTCTGGCGAAATCTATCAAAGTCGGGCGCTCATTCTCACCTCACCTGTGCCGCAATCTCTGGCCCTGCTGGCTGCCGGCGATGTATTGCTGGCAGATGCCGACCAGGCCGCCCTGCAAAAGATAGCTTATGCCCCAGGCATCACGGCCGTGTGTCATGTGAAAGGCCAGGTGAACTTACCCGAGCCAGGGGCCATACAACGGCCAGATTATCGCATTAGCTGGATAGCCGATAATCAGCGCAAAGGGGTTTCGCCACGCGTCACGCTTATCACCCTGCAAACCAACCCGGATTACAGCCGGTTGTGGTGGCTTTCCCCAGACCAGGAATTGCAAGGGGCCCTGCGGCGAGAACTACAGCCCTACCTGGACCCCAAGGCCACGATCGAGGAAATATACCTCCATCGCTGGCCGTATGCCTTGCCCACCACCCTGCACCCAGAGCGCACCCTCATGGCCGCAAACCTGCCCCCTCTGGCCTTTGCCGGTGATGCCTTTCATGGTCCACGCATTGAGGGCGCCGCGCTCTCTGGGCTGGCGGCAGCCGAGGCCATACTCCCTCATCTATGATCCACCCGTAACCCCGGCTTAGGGTGTTTGTGGTTGTAAGAGGCACAATGTCACCCCGTGATGTTGGCGGGAAAACTTTAACCTGTATCCTATGCCCTAAGGAATATATGCCAGCGAGTCAAGATAGAAGAAGTAAATGTAGCCCAGTAACAATAATAACCAACCCACCAGCTGCACAATATCCAACAAATAAGACCATGAAATCGTAAAATTATCCTGCACCACCTGCATAATAGATTCCATACTTTCCAGCTTACTCTTCACGCTGGTCTTCCATTCGTCCAGGTATAACTCATCAATAATCATGCGATACAGTTGTGCTGTATACCAGTCACCGATCATCAACAATTGTTGATCAACCCGCTCAAAGTCCAACAGCAATGTTAACCGCTCTTGAATGATTTGCTGCACTGTGCGGCGTGACTGCACTGGCATGACCCATCCGGGCCGCTCCTGGCTAAATTTCTGACGAACGTAATCCAACTTTTCATCAATGCGCTTGTCCAACATACGGTAACGTAACAGCTGGTAAATGGCTACTTTCATCACTTCAATGTCCGATTGGAAATCGCCATCTGGGGCAATAATAATCCCCCCTTCCCAATCAACAATCGTGATATCTTGTGCCGAATAATGCAGGCGTGAGATGAGCGAGCTGGTGGTATCCTCTTCGCTCAACCTTTCCCGCTGCGAGCGCAGTAACAGGGCCAACTCAGCCGCATAATGTTTTACAAAGGTGTCTGGGGAGAATGCCACTTCCTGGATCATCAACAGGAAGTATTCTTCCCATAGTTCTGTCTGCTGCACCTCATCGGGCACCAACATTGTGCGCAGTGCTTCTTTGACGCGCTCTACCAACTGCATCACGGCTGTGCTGAGCACATCCTCCAGAACAAACCGGCATTCGACAATTTGTATGGTCTCTTCATAAAGTTGAGGTTGAAGTGAGATGTGAACACCTTCAAGCTGCACGGCCGTGGCTCCCAACAAGCGTACATCCAGATCAACCGGCTGAAAATAGGGCGCTTTGCGTAACGGTTGTGGTGGCACTTGAACGGTGTCTACCGTCACCGCTGTTACGGGAAAAGCAACCAAAAAACTCACTTGGGCATCGAGGTGATAGGGTTCTATATTTTCCATAAAGCCTTTAGGGTGGCAGCATAAAACGCTGTCCGGTCTGTTATCATCGCTATTATAGCCCGTAAACGGAAGCGTGTCCGTATAGGTGCCCGTCACCTAAGGGTTAGTTTTAGACGTTCACTTGGTTATAATGGAAGCATGACGCACTTCATGACAATTGGACAACTGGCAAAACGCGTAGGACTACGGCCGTCTGCCTTGCGCTATTATGAAGACCAGGGGCTGCTACCCCCAGACGGCCGTACCGAATCCGGCTACCGGCTGTACGGCAAAAGCGCCGAACAAACCCTGCGCCTCATCCAGCGGGCACAGCGGTTGGGCTTGTCATTAAATGACATCCGCCATTTGCTTAAGGGCTACCAAAACGGCGATCTTAGCGATGAAGCCATTATCCAGGTCGTGGAAGCCCGGGCCGTCAATTTGGAACAACAATTGACCGAATTACTCGTTTTGCAACACGAATTGGATCTGTTTTTGCAAGACATACGCCACGAACATGACGAGCCAGCTAAAACCCATACCGGTAGTGATCACTTTGACAAGCTGCTGGAGCACATTTGCCTTAATCCACACCAACAAACGGCCCGTAACTGGCTGGCGTGGCTCATTGAGGCGGCCGGCTGCCAACTGCACACGGCAGCCGGGCAAGCCATTCTAAAGCAGTTAGAAGGCCAGCACACCCACATCTGGCAGGAGGACAATGGCTATCACATTCTCATTGTCAGCCATGACCCGGCCATTCGTGATGCCCTGGCTGACCTGGCAAAGCTGGAAGCTAACTGCGATGCACCCAGCCACACCAACCTCACGGCCGTGTTTTACGAAGACGGGGAAGGGTATCATTTCCTGGCCAGGGGGCAGAATGCCTTTATCTATGCCCGCCTTTTTTTAGCGTTGGAACAATCCCCGCCGCTATGATTGACGTCTGATCTACTGTGGTTATCTGATGCTACGTTGATAAATAAGTGCTGCTTGACCTTCAAGCCGGGTTGAAGGTGTAAGATACAGTTATCAACGGCATATTTTAGAGAGGCAAAGAGAGCATAAGGGCTAACAATGTCTGCACAGAGTCAAACGTTTTTAATTACTGGCATGGATTGCACCAGTTGTGCGCAAACGCTAGAAAAAGGTATAGGGAAGGTGGATGGCGTCGTAAAGTGTGAGGTCAACTTCACGACTGAAAAGCTTACCCTTACTGGTGATGTCAGCCGAGAGCAGATCATCACACAAATACAGCAGTTGGGTTATGACGTAAAGCCAACCACCGAAGCTGTGGCCATGCCCCCCTCCACCCCCTCCTCGTTTTTGCAATTCATGTGGCAGCGTTCAGATACGCGCCTGGCTCTGCTGGGGGCGCTGCTCATTTTGCCTGGCCTTGTTTTTGTGGAGATTGGTGGCTGGGAAGCGGCCTGGATTCATGCTCTTTCCGGGGCCGCGCTCATAGCCGCCGGCGGGCCGGTAGCCCGCAGCGCCTGGGCCGCCGTACGCATAAACCGTGAAATTAATATTAATGTCCTCATGACAGTGGCTGCTGTGGGGGCCGTGCTGATTGGCGCCTATACCGAAGCAGGTATGGTCATGGTGCTGTTTGCCATTGGTGAAGCGCTGGAAGGGTACACTGCGGGGCGCGCCCGCCACGCCATTCGCAGCCTGATGACGGTGGCTCCCCAGGAGGCCACACGGCTGGGCCACGGCCGTCCCAACCGCGTCCCCATCGGCCAACTGCAGGTCGGTGACGTGATTCTGGTGAAACCCGGTGAACGCATCCCGATGGACGGCCGTATCCTCAAGGGCACATCGGCCGTCAACCAGGCGCCTATCACCGGCGAAAGCATTCCGGTGGGGCGGCAGCCCGGCGACCCTATCTTTGCCGGCAGCATTAACGGGCAGGGTGCGCTGGAGATTGAAGTCACCCACCTGGCGGCTGATAACACTATCAGCCGCATTATCCACATGGTGGAAGAAGCACAGGACAAAAAAGCGCCGGCCGAACGGTTCGTAGACCAGTTTGCCCGTTATTACACGCCGGCCGTCATGCTGCTGGCGCTGCTGGTGGCGGTTATGCCGCCATTGTTCTTCGGCCAGCCCTTTCTCAGCGAAGGAGAAACCGTTGGCTGGCTTTACCGCGCCCTGGCGCTGCTGGTGGTGGCCTGCCCCTGTGCCCTGGTCATCAGTACACCAGTGGCTATTATCAGCGCCATTAGCAATGCAGCGCGGCATGGTGTCCTCTTTAAAGGGGGGGCGTTTATAGAGGCGTTAAGCGGCGTGCAGGCTATGGCGTTTGATAAGACAGGCACCTTAACCAGAGGGCAGCCGGCCGTGGTGGCGGTGCGCACCGCCACCTGTGATGACAATGCTTGCGCCGACTGCCAGGAGCTGTTAGCGCTGGCTGGCGCCATAGAGCAGCACAGCGAACATCCATTGGCCCAGGCGATTGTGCAAGAAACAGCCAGGCGTGGTCTGGCCCACGCCTATGCCGCCGCCAGCGGCGTCACCGCACTCACAGGGCAGGGGGTGTCAGGTCAGGTAAACGGCCGTACCGTTACCATTGGCAGCCATACTTATTTTGAAGAGAACGTCCCTCACACCGACCAGGCCTGCACCCGGGCACGTGCAGACGCCAATCAGGGTTACACGCCGATGATGGTGAGTGTAGACGGTGCTTATCTGGGCACTATCAGCGTGACCGACACGGTACGGCCCAGCAGCCAGCAGGCGATTCAGCAGCTGCAAGCGGCCGGCATACGCCACACCATTATGCTTACTGGCGACAACACGGCCACAGCCCAAGCCGTAGCCCAAGAAGTAGGGGTCACGGCCGTGCGCGCCGAATTGATGCCCAAAGATAAAGTGACGGCCGTGCGCACCTTGCAACAACAGTTTGGCAACGTGGCCATGGTGGGCGATGGGATCAATGATGCTCCTGCCCTGGCGGCCGCTGACGTGGGCATTGCTATTGGTGGCGTTACCAGCACCCAGGCCATGGAGACAGCAGATATCACACTCATGAGCGATGGCTTGAAGATGCTGCCCTTTGCCTACCAGCTCAGCCGGGCGACCTTAAGCAATATTCGTTTTAATGTCGCTTTTGCTATCGGTGTGAAGGTGTTCTTTTTACTACTGGTGCTGGTGGGTAAAAGCAGCATGTGGCTGGCGGTAGCTGCCGACATGGGCACGTCGTTGTTGGTGACCTTAAATGGCATGCGGCTGCTAGGGAAACGGCCGTTGGGAAACGGCCGTGAAGTGATGGCCGTGAAGTGATGGCCGTCAAAAGACAGGCTAGTACGTACTAGTCATCAGAAGTCCGTCATCCGTTTTCAGTAGACTATTTCCAGAGGTAGGCCAGCGCTGAAAACTGGTTACTGATGACTGAAAACTGATACAAGGTCATTTATCTAATGCGCTGCCTGGTGTGGTTGAGTTGTTCTGGTGTGTAACGCATTGGCTCCAGGCGAGACACCGTGAGCCGTTGTTTGAGTTTCCAGGTCATAGGCAAAGCCACCACAATAATGAGGGCTGGCAGGTATACCGCGTCTAGCAATATGGTCAGGCCCCAGGTCAGCAGCCAGATGCCCAGCAGAATATCCCAGATGCCATCATGAAAATAAGCCAGGTAAGGGGCACGCTCCTCATCGGTTAACGGCCGTTTGTCAGACATATCAGCCTCCTTGTTTGTTACAAACAACAGCGCCAATACACCATTATTGTTTAGTATGGAGGGGAAAGCAGGGAGGTGGGTAGTGATAAACGGCCGTTTTTGAAGTGACAAACGGCCGTTTCTTTTACAGAGGGGAAGTGGGCCGGGGATCCATGAACTCATCCAGGTGCATCCAGACAACACGAGCATAGTGGAAAATGAGGGGGATGGCCAGCACCAGCGCTGCCACCGCCCCCATCATATAGCCGAGCAAGGTTGGCTGTACGGCCAGGTACAAGGCCGCCAGCACCGGCACAACCACAAAAAAGCCCATCACGTACCCCACAAATACGGCCATCATAAAATAGCCACGTTCTCGTTCGTAACGGATATGGCAATGGGGGCAGGTGGGGTGCATGATAAATGGTTTGCGAAAAACCGCCCCTTGTAAACAGTGGGGGCACTTCAACGTTACAATCGCTTTCAGGCGCATACGTTACTCCACGGGTGAAGGTGCACCACAATAGAGGCATTCTCCCAGTATGCCATCAGCATAAAAGTGGCACGTGGGGCAGTGGAAGTAAACAAAGGGGCCTGGCGGTTTTTCCCGCCCTTCCTGCCGAATGCCTTCGGGCGAAATTGGGGGCATCGATGGGGATCATGGGACCTCCTATTTGACAAGCATGGGCTCGTCTATCCGTGGGTCAGTGTTTTTTGCTGCAAATGGACCAACTCAGCAATACCGGCGGCCGCCAGATTGATTAATTGGTCAAGTTCGTCACGGGAAAAGGGAACCTTCTCGCCGGTTCCCTGCACTTCAATGAGACGGCCGTCACCCGTCATGACCACATTTAAGTCTACGTCTGCGGCCACATCTTCTACATAAGGCAAATCCAATAACGGCGTCCCTTCCAGCAGTCCTACACTAATAGCCGCTACCTGATGCCGGCATACGGCCGCTGGTATCTGGCCAGTTTCAATGCGCGGCTGGAGCGCCAACTGCACCGCCAGCCAACCGCCAGTAATAGCGGCCGTGCGTGTGCCACCGTCAGCCTGTAGTACGTCACAATCCACAATCAGCTGGCGGTCACCAAGCTGGGTTAAGTCCAGTGCCATGCGCAGGCTGCGGCCAATAAGCCGCGAAATTTCCTGGGTACGCCCTTTGGGCCAGCGCTGTTCCCGCTGGCTGCGCTTTTGGGTACTGCGCGGCAGCAGGGCATACTCGGCTGTCAACCAGCCATGAGACTCCGGCGCATACCGCAGCCAGGACGGCAGCGACTCGTCGATGGTAGCGTTGCACAAAACGTGTGTATCGCCAAATTTAACCAGGACACTACCTTCAGCCCAGCGGGTAAAGCCAGTTTCAAAGGTAATAGGACGTAGGTGGTCAGGTGCACGGCCGTCAGATCTTATCATTTATCTTCGTCATCCGTGAAGGGTAGGCCAACAAACAAGTGGCCCATGACAGTTCACGAAACTTAAGCCGGCTCCCAGGTAATCTCAATCCCCTCAGATTCGCCCACGGCCTGGCGCAACATGGCAATCAGGGCCGGGTCTCCTCCTCGCACCTCTAACATATCGATGGTGTCCTGGTTAATAAAGTAATCGGCATCTTCCGGTGATTCCTCTTCCAACATATCTATCAAAAAGCGCAATTCGGTTTCGTTTACTTCACCGATAGGCTGGCCGGTGTCTTCGTTAATCAGCTTAAGCATTATGCTTCCTCCATTGGGTAAGTAGATACCCCTATCTTATCACCGGGCAGCGCCAAAACCAACGTTTGTCTGGTCACCAGCAATTCAGCATATGACCTCAATCAGGCACAAGTTCAAGTTGGTCAAACATAAACTTAAGAACCGAACGCCAATCTGAGAATATCAAATAGCGCAGCAGCGCTTCCACATCATTAAAAACAGAAAACTTTTGGGGCCGGTTATTCAATCTGGATACCGAATTGTTGCAGCAGATCGCGACACAATTCTGCCCTGTACTTGATAGGCGGCCTGTTGAAATTATGGGAGTCAGAACCCGCACTGATCAGTAAGTGATGGCGCCGGGCATACTCTCGATACATCGCCGTTTGTTCAGGCGTGTGTAAAGGATAATGGGCTTCAATCCCGTCAATAGGGGCCTCACGACGAAGTTCGTCCAGCAGAGTGTGGTCGTAGCATACGAATCCATCACTGCGTCCCGGATGTGCCAGAATACACACTGCCCCACTTTGATGCGCTGCCTCAACAATCGTAGCCGGGTCATGGGTCATGTAAGCGAAACCACCATTTAGGAGGGTTTGCCCAATGGCCTTCTTATCCTGGATCATTTTTGTGGCCAGAGCTAAAAGCTCAGGAAGCTGTTGGGCCGCGGGTTTAGCAAGCATCTGTTCAAGATCTTGCAGATCAAGCGCATAGCCTTTGCTGAGAAGATAATTGAAAATTTGCCGGGTGTTCTCGTGCTGACGATGGGTCACATCCTGAGCAAGAGCATCGAGATGGTTGTCATCGGGATCAAAGCCATAACACAACAAATCGGTAAGCTTCCCTTTCCACATCGCGCTCATTTCTACGGCCACCAGTAGGGGAAACTGTTTGTCAGCGGCTAATTTTTGTAGTCCACGTGCAATGTCTACCCGATCATGATCGGTAATGGCTGCAAGACTAAACCTTTCAGCGATGAGATAATCGAGCAATTCTTCATCTGTCCAGTCGCCATCACTGTAGGTCGTATGCAGTTGAAGATCAATGGTCGCGTTGGCAGCGAGGCTGAGACTGGTCGTGGATAAATTCATAACAATTGCTCCTACACACACTCATCTTGGTTAGCCGCCTAACGCCAGTTTCACCGGTGGACGAGGGGACGTGAATCCTTTACCAGGACGATACCTTCACTCACCACCTACTCAAAAGGCCAATCGGCCTTAGTCTCGCACGCCGCTGCAACAACTGTTAGACTGTTTCGCCGCTGATTTGACTTCAATCATCATACCCTCTTGGATTTTCTCTGCCCTCAATAACCGCTCTGTAATCTGTCAACCAGGCCAAGAATTCGCTGGCCTCGAAGCTGTCAAAGCTTTGTATTCGTGGAAGGGTGATGTCTAAACAATGCATTGCCATCCGTACCTGCATCCGCTTCTTGAAGGCTTCATCATATTGATATCCGGCTATTTGCAAGAACTTCTCTCTCAATGCTGGGGGATAATACCACCAAAGCAAGGAGCCCATGTCATGAGCCGGGTCGTCTCGGGACATGGCCTCTAGATCAACCAGATAGATTTTCCCCTCGTTACTAATCAACCAATTGGCATTACAGATATCATTGTGAGAGGTAATTAGACCAGCCCCTTCAAACCTGGCTACTTCTTGTTCAAGTTGAGCAAGTGTTGCCTCAACATAGTCGGCAGCCTCAAGTACTTGTGACCGATACTGTACCCATTTTTGGCGAAGGCTAGCAAGTTTGGTCATGCCCACGTCCTGGTAGCGCTCAGAAGGCACGGCAGGCAAGACCCTTTTTATCGTTGGGTTATGATGCACTTTGTTAATGATGGTCGCGATTTTTTCAAGGTATTGATGAAAATCTTGCCAGGATGGATGTTTGCCTTTGATAAAGGGTTGTACTAAGACAGAGACGCCATCAGCTAAGTGACCAGTCATGAGAACAGCAGGTGTCAGGTCTAATGAGGCTAATACCTGATAGTAAGAGACCTGTGCCCCCAACTTAATAAAGTAGGTGTCCCCATTCGCCTGAGCGATATAGGTTTCATGTCCACGTCCTGATGAAGGTATGGTGAGTTCCCAATGATGAGCAGAAACGCGATTTTGCAGAAAGGTCAAGACTTCTTGCCGATGTTGGTGTCTATTTAGCATAATGATCTTTGCTCGCAAATAGTTGCCATCCCTGCAACCAATCTTGATGCTTTTGTTATTCTGGCTGGCGGCGAGCATGAGGCTCGTAACCTCCACGGCCGTGTCTGGCCCCTGAGCCTCTCTTTCGCGCTCTGCTACAACAACTGTGGGGCGATTGATTTCCAGCGCTTAACCATTTGTCTCGTTTCCTTCCATCAAACCTAAGTGAACATTAATAGTGAGCCACCCAGGATGATGAACCATCCTCCCACAAAGCCCAGGGTTTTGAATAAACTGCGCACTCGTTTGCCATTGGTGGTTCGACCTAGCAGGGTGGCTGGTTCGTAATCGAAAACGCGGTAATACCGACCATAGCCGATGCAGGCCAGGGTAAAGATGCCTCCCCCTAGCATCATTATGACAGGGGGCAACCAGGCAGCAACGGCTGGTTGGTAACGAGTGATAAAAATGAGCAACGCCAGCATGCTCATAAAGAGGATGGAAGTGCCAAAACGATTTGGTCGCTGTAAATTAGCCATTAGTATCAATCATCGAATCATCGATGCCTGCGGTTGGACGGAAGCCTTGTTGGGTAAAGTGTTCATTTTGTCAATGATCTCTGTTGATATCCTGACCCCTTCTATTGAAATCGAGATACAAATGCCTGCAATACGCTTTTGTCTTTGCGCGGATCATACACAGCGAAAACAACTTGATCAAAACAATTAACAAATTCCGGACTGGTTAACCAGTGCCCAAATGCACCCGCTACCATGCTGGGGTCATTGCGGAAAACTCCACAGCCCCAAGCCCCCAGCAGGAGTGAACGATGTCCATTTTCCCGGGCGACAGCTAAAACCATGCCCGCACGACGGCGCAGGGTTGCCTCAATCACTGGTTCAGCATCTGCGTGGCGGCGTAAAACCTCACCAGCATTAGGAGCAGGGGCAGTAATGATAGAGGCTAAAAATAGGTTCTCCAACAGATTCCGGCTGTGCGTGCGGAAGAAAGGCACTTTGGGAGAATAGATGATGTGGTCCGTATACAAGAGGGAATGCTGTTGGCGGTTCGCCTCATAATAATCAGGTTGAGTTGTCAAGCAAGGATACAAACCGGAACAACGGGCTAAATCCTCCTCTTGTGCTTTCGCCCCATTGATAAACCCGCCACCTGGATTTCGAGCTGAGGCATAGTTTAATAGCACTAAGTCATGACATCCTTCATCCTGAATCAGACGCCGAGCAGCAATTTGTGTTGTTTCATCGGTTACCTTAATTACTAAATCTGTTTCAGGCTTTGGAGCAACTTTCTGGCAGTCATGCTGGCTGGTCAGCATAGTATGTAATTGCTCAGGCGTATATAGGCGTGTCCCTGCGATAGCCGCCTTTTGCTCAGACAAGAACGCAACGACTATACCAGAGCTGGTAACATAGTGACCGTTTTCTAAAATCGTGAGGGTTTCTTTGGCTACATTTTTCAGAAACATGTTATGTTTACCCTGATTCCCAACTTGCCCCCTCTCTTTTAATCTGGAAAGATATATTCCACCTCACTAAACGAATCAACGGCAAATACGTAAAAAATACGCAAGACAGTTTGTCCTGTATTTTGGATGCCATGGTTGGCATTAACTGGAATAAATATGGCGGTGTCAACATTGACAGGATATTTTACCCCCTCAATCATCATCACGCCGCTGCCACTCAGTATGTAATATAATTCTGGCGGTGCGTGGTGATGAACTTTGAGTTGGTCCCCAGGCATAATTTCAGCTACACCTGCTGTCAGGGCTTTGGTTGGGGTTTGGTCAGCACTAAACAATGTACGCCACTGGACACAACCGTGTAGTTCATCATCCCAGCTTGACTCGCTATCTGCCTTATGTAGGATAACTGGTTTAGTTTGAATCATTGCCACTTGTTCCTCTCAATTTTATTTCACTTCTTTTATAGTTAGCGTTTGCCCAACCGTTAAAGGCCCATAAAATTATCACTTTATGTCAAAATATCGTTGTAATATGGGGCCAGGTCCGTTATAGGCTATTATATCTTTCTTGAGCCAAGCATCGGCGGCCCGTTTGACACCACCTGTATGCTTAAACGAAGCCCCAAAATGAGCAGCTTGGGTACGATAGGATGGCTGGTACATCAGTTGTAACGTTGCTGTTAAAAACAGTCCCCAGTGAAATATAAATCAATGGACATTGCTCATCTAAGGCGTCAAAAGGAAATGGAATACGTGATGTATCTGGTGGCATGGGTGGACCTATAAAAAAGTCAAAATCCGCATGGTTTCGCCCAGTAAACTGATAGTAAACTGACAAAAAGTCTCTAAACAATTGATTATTCAAAGCCATTTGACTGAATTCAGCCAATTTTTACATAATTGAAGCGCAAAATGGGCCGAAATTTGTCCAGTCATTTTCAGACTGAGAATTGCTGAATTAACCATCACCCATGAGCAAACCGGCCAGCCACTCTTCCACAATAGTTGGGTCACCAATCATCCCGTCACACCCCACAATGTCATGCATCTAGCCAAAATCGGGCGCACTCGCTGGAAGGTGGAGAATGAAAACATCAATGTCCTCAAGACCAAGGGCTACAACCTCAACCACAATTTCGGTCAACCACAATTTCGGTCATGGTCAAAGCCACCTGGCTAATGTCTTCTTTTCCCTTAACCTCTTAGCCTTTCTCGTTCACACTGCCCAGCATTTGCTTAACAAGCCTTACCGTCTCTTGCGAGACACCCTGGCTGTTCGTCGCACTTTCTTCAATGACCTCAAAGCTTTGACCCGTTACATGGTCTTTGACAGTTGGGAATCTCTGTTTGAGTTTATGATTGATGGCCTCGAATTGGAGATGCCTCCGCCTTAATGCTTATGGTCAATTTTAGACTGAGAATTGCTGAGGAATGTCAGATTGAACTTCATGAGCTGATCCGGTAAGATTGAGAATCGAAGCCAGAATTTTACCGGATTTGCAGGCACACTTCATCGAAACTGACCCAAAACGAGAAGATGCGAATTATCCCTCGTTTTGCAGAGTACCACCACCGGCGACACATTAGTCAATAGACTTGAGAATTACATACTTTACAAGGAAATAAGAATGGCAAATCTAGATCTAGAAAGTTTACGGAAGATGCTTGAGGACATAGCAAAGGCCATCGTGGCTATAGGGGCAATTTTTGCGGCCGTCTCGGCCTTCTCAAAGAAGTACTTAAAGCCTTTCTGGACAGCAATACTAAAGCCCTTTTTGAAGTTATTTGTAGCTTCAATTACGCTGATAGTGCCGATGGGATACATAATATGGCTTTTGCTTTACTGGATAGTCAGAAACCGAAACATTTTTACAGAATCTATAGTCCTCGTGCAATTAGTTATGTTGCCCACAGTTTTTATTTCCCTTTACGCATTGCTCTGGGGCATCGTGATTTATCCAAAATTAATTCTTCCTCGGTTCAAAAAGCAGCAATTAAGCACTCCACAAACGTTAGGAAACAATCAAAGTAAACACAGCGAAGGCGCGCCAAAAGGAGATGATCAGGGCAATCAAATCACTGAGCAAGTAACAAAAAACGTGTAAGAGCAAACTAAGCGAATTCTTGATAATGAAGGAGTCTGTTTCATGAAGTTCCGATCAGTTATTGCAATCGTTCTAACATTATGTCTATTTCTTGTGTCTTGCATTACTGTTGAGTCAACCCCAACCCCGATCACTGATCCTTGTTTTAGAGCTCGTATAATAACCCCAAAGGTAGCTGAAAGTAAGAGCTTGGCAAATTCCGCTCCAGTTTCAAATGAAATCGAAATTGCATGGGCACCAGCGGGGTGTGTAATGACTGTTCAATCTTATCAAAACATGCAACCCGACCCAATACGCTACTACGAAAACGTTAGTTCTGGAACAACCCTTGAACTCGGTGCACCTGATTCTGGAGTGACAGAGATTAAAATTTGGGTGGGAGGGATTGATACACCTTCACATAGCGGGTGGGTAGTGATAACAAAGTAAACGAACTTCTTACCTATGAGATGCCTCATTGATACAGAGATAAAGAGTGTGGTTCTGGGCAAGATTGTCCGACACAATAAAAGGGTGAAAGAGTGCTATTCAAAAGTAGACGAACCTTTATTAAACTAGCAGGAGCATCACTATTTGGCTCATTGATCAATTGCAACCAGACTAATGCTGAAGTATCTCAAGAAGTAATCTCTACAAGTACAAGGGAGTATCAAGGTGCTGATTTTTCTGGATGGGGAGTAGCAGTTGGTGATGGTATCTACGCTGCACCCGGAGAGCCGCCAGTTAATGACGATGATATAGAAACCGTCAATCATGGTGATCATAGTGAGTTGTTAGCTAATATTCAGCAACGGGGCATAATGGCTCACAATATTACTTTCGTGAGAATGATAGAAGAGAATGCTTTTGATTTCGTGTACTCTGGTGGCTACAAATTTAGACTTCCCTATTTGCCCTCTACAATCAATACAGACTTGAATGCTCAAACGTTGGAAGGAGGAATGTTCATTTGGGATGGAGGGAACACAAGACTAGATTATGGTTTGGCATTTCAGTGGATGCTCAATCCTTGGGGAGGCAATGATTTTGAATTTGGTGACATTCGATGTTGGACTGATATTGACGGGGGAAAGTGGCAAAAAGTCGGTTACTTGCAACCCGATATATCTTGGCATGAACTTCGAATGGTGTTTGATTTTCGCAGGAGAACGACATCTCTTACTATAGATGGTAAATTTTATCCAAGTCGTTTTACCGGAACACCCAAACCCGAAACTTGGGGTACAGAAACTGCGCCGGGACTTCAAGCTGAAATAATTAGTATTTATCCAGGTGAGGAAGGAAACGGCACATTGCACAAAGCTGAATTTCAAGATTGGTTCTGGATTTGGGAACCATATAATTCATGTGAAGCATATCTCCCGATTGTTTTGGGGTAACTACTTTCACTACCGTACATTTTTAATGTGATGCTTGGGGCATACAAAAAGCCACAGGAATTTCCATAGATTCATTAAGAAAATGATCGAGCAAGTCAAGACCCAATTGAAACAGGCTCAAGTCACACCGG
>WYBM01000004.1 GCA_011525915.1 Ardenticatenaceae bacterium
ACATTTTGACCGGTGCGTTTGTCGGTTAACGGCTTGGATTTCAAGCGTTGAATAAAGGCGTCAAGGGTTAGTTCTTGTCTCATGCACCCAATATTATCTCGCTCATTCCATATTTCGAATTGCTGTATAATATTTGGTGGCGTGTAATGTTGTAGGATATGATTATATTTCTCTGAAGAAGAGAAAGTACTTAACCCATAACCATATTATATACTAATATGATGAAACGATGGTCGCCCTGTAACTTGAAACGGATGGGTCTCTACGTGATCTGACGGGGGAGGCCACGGCCGTGGCTGAGTTAAGTTTTCAGTAATCAGCAACCAGTTTTCAGCAGAGCTGCTGCCATTTGACTAAGGCATAAGCCCAGGTCAAGCCGCCGCCAAATCCCACCAGGATCAGATGATCACCCGGGTGGATGCGGCCATCTTGAATTGCTTTACACCAGGCAACGGGAATAGAGGCGGCCGACAAACATAAAATATCACTTTGTAATCCATCGGAACGCAGCTTTGATGCCAACACGCCCCCTGGTCTAGACGATCCCTGTAAAACAACAGCCCCGGCACCGTCACCAAATAAGACACATGTCCCGCGATCTTGCCAGTCTAACACACGAGACATCATCTCCGCGCCAAGTTGAACAGCATATTTTCCGTATAGTTCATCAGGCTGTTAGCAATGCACTAAAGCATTCTTACGCCAGTGTCATACACATAAAAGGGACACTCTCCCCTGAAGAAGTATGCCTGACAGCAATCTGGATTTCACACCATCTCTGACTTTTGTTACACTTGCCCTATGCCTGAATTTTTTAACGTTCTGCCACCAGATGAAGCACGCACCCTTCTGTTTCAACATCTAACGGCCGTGCTGCCCGCCGAAACCATTGCCACCCAGGCGGCTTTAGGCCGGGTCACGGCCGTGCCATTAGCCGCGCCTCATCCTCTGCCCCAATTCCAACGCAGCACCATGGATGGTTACGCTGTCCGCGCCAGCGACACACACGGCGCCACCGAAAGCCTGCCCGCCTTCCTACAAGTGATTGCGGAAGTGCCTATGGGCCAGGCTGCTAACCTCAGCCTGCAACCCGGTCAGGCAGCCATCGTTCACACCGGCGGCATGATCCCAGACACGGCCGATGCTGTGGTGCCGGTGGAGCATACCCAGGTGATGGGGGAGCAGTTTTCAGTAAACGGCAAGCAGTATGCAGCCATTGATGGTCAGCCACCAATCGCCGCCTTTCCCTTTGAGATTGAGATTTTCAAAGCGGTGGCTGCCGGCCAACATGTGCTGCAAATAGGGGAAGACGTGGCCCAGAACGCCGAAGTGCTGCCGGCCGGCCACATCCTCAAGCCACAAGATTTAGGGGGATTACTGGCGTTGGGCATCTGGCAACTGTTGGTGGCTCGCCAGCCGCAGGTGGGCATTCTGGCCACCGGCGATGAAGTCATTCCGCCAGAGCAAACGGCCGGGCCCGGCCAGATTCGGGACATCAACAGTTATACTATCGCCGGCATGGTGCAAAAAGCAGGCGGCATCCCAAAGCTGGGCGGCATCATCCCAGACAGGCTGGCAGCGCTGCAAACGGCCGCGGCGCACATGCTGTCGGCGTGTGATATGTTGGTGCTGTCGGCAGGTTCTTCCGTGAGCCTGCGTGACATGACCGTACAGGTCATTGATAGCCTAGGATCGCCCGGGGTGCTGCTGCATGGGGTGGCTACTCGCCCCGGCAAACCCACGATTGTCGGGGCCGTAAACGGCAAGCCGGTCTTGGGGCTGCCGGGCAACCCCGTCTCCGCTATGGTGCAGTTTGATATGTTTGGTGTGCCCGCCATTTACCGCCTGCAAGGGGTGCAGACCATGCCCCGCCAGGGGGTGGTGTGGGCCAGGTTAAGCCAGAACATTGCCAGCGAAAGCGGCCGTGAAGATTATGTGCCCGCCCGCCTGGAAGATGGCCCAGACGGCCTCGTGGCCACACCCGTTTTTGGCAAAAGCAACCTCATCTACACGCTGGTACATGCCGATGGTTTAATTAAAGTGCCGTTAAACAAAGGGGGGGTGATGGCCGGAGCGTGGGTAGAAGTTCGCTTTTTCTAGCCTCAGAAAGCGCCGTGCTTTGCTGCAAAGGCTGGCGCTCCTAACTCGCCGGTAACTCAAAGTAGAATTCACTACCCTGGCCTTCTACGCTGCTGACGCCCACATGGCCGCCCAGTTTATCGATAATACGGCGCACAATGGAAAGGCCCAACCCAAACCCTTCGGCACGGATCTCACTCAGACGCACAAACTCGGTAAAGAGCACCGCTTGCTTTTCTAAAGAGAGCCCCGGTCCATTGTCTTGCACCCAAAACCGAACCATACCATTGGGCTGCACGGCCGCACCCAATGCCAGATGTGGCGGCTGGCCCCCATACTTCAAGCCATTACTTAGGTAGTTGGTCCACACTTCCTCCACCCAGGGAGCATAACCGACGGCCGTCGGCCACTGAGCGGGCAAGGTGATCTCACCTTTATAATTGTCAATCATGATGGTCAGGCGGTCTTGGACTTTAGCAACGATCATTCCCATGTCTAGCGGGCTTACCTGGACGTCTTGCTTGCGCACACTGGCCAACAACAGCAGCTCATCAATAATGTTAATGCCCCGGTAGCCGGTGTCTTGAATTTTCTGAATGTAATTAATGACATCTTCAGGCAGGGCGTCGGCAAACTGAAGCATGACAAAATCTACCAGCCCTATCACCAGCGCCAGTGGGTTTTTGAGATCATGGGCCACAGTATGGGCAAAGGCATCCAGCTCAGCTACTTGAGCACGCAGGTCACGCTGCAACTTATAGAGGGTGATGTGGCTATGAACACGGGCCAAGACCTCTTCAGCCTGAAAGGGCTTCATGACGTAATCTACCGCGCCCAGGCTAAAAGATTTTACTTTATCATGTACATCATCCAGAGCACTAATGAAGATGATGGGGGTTTCGCGGGTGCGGGCATCGTCTTTGAGCCGGCGACACACTTCATAGCCATCCATTTCCGGCATCATAATGTCCAGCAGGATAAGATCAGGCGGGTTAGATTGGGCGGCAGTAAGCGCCATACGGCCGTCACGCACCGGGCGCACCTGATAACCGGCATTCCCTAAAAGCCCGGCCAATAAACGCAAGTTTGCCGGCGTATCATCGACTATCAGAATATTGGCAGGGCTGGCCCCATCCGCGGACCCACTCAAGATTAATTCGCTACTGTTTTCAGCCATGTTAATATTTTACCGTACTCAAAATCATCAGCCAGCCGTTTAAGTTTCGCCGCCAGGAACGGATCATGCCGTTGTATCACAGCAATTAATTCATTAACCTGGCCCATGTCTGCCTGAGAGGTAGCGTCTATAAGTTGCGCCTGGATTTCAGAAGGCAAAGCAGCCAGCGCCTCAGGAAGGCTGGCGCCTGTTTGCGTCATAGCAGGCACGGCCGTGGCCTGGTTTTCAGCCTCAGCATAAACATAGTGTACCCCCAGATACCGATGAATAGCATCCAGCACGTGTGTGGTTTGCACCGGTTTGCGCAAAAAGTCGCGGCAGCCTACTTCTAAAATAGATTCCCGTTCCTCGTTAAAGGCGCTGGCGGTAACAGCAATAATAACTGGTTCAGCGCCATTCGCCTGGCGCAAAATGGTACGCGTGGCCTCATAGCCGTTCATCTGTGGCATGTGCATATCCATAAGGATCAGGTGTGGCTGCCACGTTTGCCACACCTCTACGGCCAGCTGCCCATTTTGGGCTTCCTCAACTTGGAACCCCAATGGCTGCAGCAGCTGCACCAACAACTGCCGGTTTTCCCAGTTATCATCGACCACCAACACCCGGACTTCTGCATGACCATCTGCCAACCCCACAACCTGCTGCGGCAAGGGGAGAGTAGGCACCAGGTCACCAGCTACCGGTGTAACACGCATAAAAAACTCAAAAATGGCGCCATGCCCTGGTTCGCCACGCACGTTACGCACGGACATATCGCCGCCCATCAGCCGGGCAAATTGGCGGCTGAGTGACAGCCCCAACCCGGTGCCTTCACCAGATTGTACACCTGCTTTAGCACGCACAAACGCCTCAAAGACCTTATCCAGGTCTTCCGGTTCAATACCTGGCCCGGAATCTTCTACCAAGAAGTGCAAGAGATGCATGGGCGCATCAGGCACGGCCGTTTCCAGCTTATAACGCACTTGCAACATCACATGCCCTTGTAGGGTAAACTTCAGAGCATTATTCAGCAAGTTAATCAATATCTGACGCACTTTCATCTCATCAGCACAAATAATCGGCGGCATATCAGGGTCAGCATCAATAATAAACTGCACTTGTTTTTCCTGGGCACGCAGGCGAAACATGCCTTCCAGATCTTCAATCATCTGGTACAGGTTAAACTCTTTTTCATGCAGCGTCATGCGTCCGGCTTCAATTTTGGACATATCCAACACCTGGTTAATCAACGTCAGCAGGTGTTCGCCGCTCTGAATGATGATGTTCAGGTTATTACGGTCTTTAGGACCAACGGTGTTGCGCCGGGCCATAAGTTGGGCAAAACCCAGGATGGCATTCAGCGGTGTACGCAGTTCATGGCTCATATTTGCCAAAAAAGCGCTTTTAGCCCGGTTGGCTGTTTCTGCCGCTTCTTTGGCGGCTTCCAGTTCAGCCTGGGCGCGTTTACGCTCTTCAATCTCTTGCTCCATCTGGTAATGTGTCTGCTCTAACTGCGCTGTCATCTGGTTAAAATGCTCCCCCAGCGCCTCCAGTTCATCGCCGGTGCGGATGTTCACCCGCTGGCTCAAATCACCCTGGCGCACATATTCGGTAGCCGCCATCATCTGCTGCAAGGGCTCAGTAATTGAGCGGCTGACCATCAGTGCCAGCACAAGGCCTACCAGGGCTACGCTGGCAGCCACCACAATACCCTGGGCACGCACGGCCGTAAGCTTGGCCGCCAGTGATTGTGTGGGCAGGCCCACGCTGACCGCGCCTATTGTCTCGGCACCCACCCGAACCGGCTGCCCGGCAATCAATTCATCATCTTCCCAGACAAATATGGTTTTGTCACTGGCCAACAAGACCTTGCCAAACACATCTGGCTCAATATTAAACCGGGCATTCGCATCAATAGCATCAGCAATCACCCGCCCGTCGCGGTCATAATAACGGCCAAACGTGACCACTTCAAAACGACCCAGGTCTAACATCAGGTCAGACAGAAAGTCAGCTTCCAGAAAGTACAAGGCGTCAGCCCCGCTGGCCGCCAGGGTATTGAGCTGTAAGGATGCCTGTTGTTCCAACTCTGTCCGGAATGTCAGCCGTTCGCGGCGCACCGTCAGGGAAGTTACGGCCGTAACAACCAGTACAATGATGAGGGTGATGATGACCGTGAGTTTTAAGGCCAACGGCCGCTGCTGCCAGAAATGATGATGCATAACAATACTCTATCAGAAAACGCCAATAAAACGTAAAACCTAATCCTGTGCCTGAACCATATCATATAAAACACGCATGCGCGCCAGGGCCGCTTCTGGCCCTTCAGCAAATTCAGCAAACTCTGTGGTCAGGAATGTGTCCAGGGCCGCCTGCCCGGCTGCTGATTCATCCATAGCCAGCAGCTCGCTGCGAATAACTTCTACCAACGCCTCATCCATACCAGCACGCACCAATACCATTTGCCGGGGCACATCTTCCGTCGCCGCGATAATCTTTAACTCCGCCTGTGTCTCCTTCGGCAACCGGGAGAACGTGACGTTATCTACCACACCAGCAGGCACTTTGCCGCTGATCACCCACTGGATGGTAGTATTGTCGGCCTTGCTAAACACATAGCCAATTTCACCGGAGGCCACGGCCGTTTCTGGGCTGGGCTTTTCCACCGGATTCAACCCCTGCTCGATCAGGTAAGAAAGCGGCAGCATATACCCGGACGTAGAAAAGGATTCCTCAAAGGCCACCAACTGCCCCTTTAAATCATCCAGCGAGGCAACAGGACTATCCTGACGCACAAAAAAGACTGAATGGTACTCCGCCACGCCAAATTTAAACCGGCGCAAGATAGGCGTTGCCCCCGTTTCATCACTGATGACCAGCACCGGATAAGGGCTGTCAAAGTAAAGGTCAACCCGGCCTTCTTTCATCCACTGAATCATTGTGTCCAGATCAGGCGCAATTTTGACCTCACCACGGGTGATACCGTAGGCGTCCAGCTGCCCGGCCAGATAGTCGGCAGTAGGTTGCGTCCCTTTAATGGTTTCTACAGCTTCGTCAGAAATATCGCCCACTACCAGGACCTTGCCATCCATGGTCACGCCCGTTTCTGGCTCAGGCGTCGTGGTGGCAGTACGGGCACAGGCATTCAACAAGACTATCAAACCCACCAGGGCAAAAAAGAATCTTTGTCGCATGATAATATCCTCTCTGTGGAGACTACACTTGTAAATTGATGCCATTTTGCCATGAAATATCGGGACTGTGTGTGAAAAAGTACCAAACGTAGCCCAAACTACTTGGGGGAAGCACTTCGTTGACGGCCGTTGCTGCCACGGAGGACAGTGTAAATATAAATGGGCGCTCCCAGCAACCCAGAGAGCCGCTCAATGGCAAAAACCAGTAGGGACAGCGTTACGGCTTCAGCCGGCGTCAGCCCGGCAGAAACAAACAACAACGACGCCAGGTATTCACGTATGCCCAACCCACCAATAGAAGGCAGCAAAAAGGCCAACGCCATCAGGGGTGTTGTGTAAAAGTAAATGGTCAGAGGCATTGCGTAACCCAAGGCTCGGCCAGCCGCCCACCACCAGGCAATCTGCATCAGGTTAAAAATAAAAGACACCCCCAGGGCCGCCCAAATAGCCCGCCAGCCACACCCTTCTACGGCCGCCATCACCTGATCCAGTTTACGCCAATACGGCCACAGCCATGCCGGCACCCTGCCCCCCAACCGCCGCAGCAGGTTCCCTTGCAAAAACACCAGCCCACCAACCAGCCCCACGGCACACAAGACCATAATTTGCGTTAACAATGATGCTGGAAAATAGGCGGGGCGGAACGGTAACGCCAACAGTGCCAACATAAACAGGGCCAACAACCCGGTTGTCCGGTCTACGATGACCGTGCCCGCGGCCGCCCCGGCTGGTACATCTCGCGCCACTTCCACCACCCGAATCACATCACCGGTCAACCCCGACGGCAACACGGAATTAAAAAAGTTAGCGGCAAAGTACAATGACACCAACCGCTCAAAGCGCACAGGTGCGCCCAATGCCCGTAGTAAAAGCTGCCAGCGATAGGCACGTATCACCATGCTGGCGTTCACCAACATAAAAGCCGCCAACACCCATCCCAATTGGGCCTCGGTGAGCTTGGCAGCGATCTGGCGCATATCTACCTGGCTGAAGACAAACAATAGAGCCACGGCCGTCATGCCCAGCTTGATCATGGTGCTAGCATATTTTTGCATCATCGTTAAACCGTAAACAGAACGTCATTCTATCGTCACCCTGGCGCCTTGTCACCCTTTCACCTTGTCATATAATCCGCCCCCTATGGCAACGTGGCGCAAACTACCGGCAAGCTGGACGGCCGTGCCCCTGTTCCTGCTCTTCTTTTGGCTGGCGCTGAACAGCCTGGTTCTAGACAGCCCTACCATGGATGAGCAAAATCACCTGGCCCGTGGGTTGGCGTTTTTGCGTTCCGGTGACCCGCGCCTCAGCCTGGAGCATCCGCCTTTCATCAACAGCCTTAGCGCCCTGCCGCTGTTAACGCTGCCAGATGTGCACCTGCCCTTTGACGATGTGAGCTGGACAAAGCAGGAGCCACTCGGCCTCTACTGGTATTTCTTTGCCGATTTGCTGCTGTGGGTATACAACCATGACGTCACACGTATGGTGTTTCTGGCCCGGCTGCCCATTGTCTTCTTAACATTAGGCCTGGGGTTGGTGGCCTTTCACTGGGCCCGCGAGTTATGGGGCAAAAAAGCGGCTCTACTGGCTCTCTTTTTGCTGCTGCTGGAGCCAAATGTACTGGCGCACGGCCGTCTGACAACCACAGACCTGGGCGGTACGCTGTTTGTTTTTCTAGCAGCCTACCTGCTGTGGCGCTTGTGGCAGGTAGAGGGCTGGTCATGGCCGCGATGGGCCTGGCTGGCATTGGCTCTGGGGCTGGCCTTCGGCAGCAAGCTTTCTACGCTGGCCTTTGTGCCCATCTTAGGCCTGCTGGCTTTCCTGCCCCATGCTCAACCTTCGGCGGTCATAGCTCCATCAAACCTCCAAACCAGGCGTTCAGAAGCCTACGGGCGCGGCGTTGGCCGGCGGTTGGGGCAACTGGCATTGGCTGGGGCGTTTTCGCTTCTAGTGGTCTGGGTGATTTTTGGCGGGCAATGGGGCTTCATGCAGTTTCAGTCAGCCGCCCTCACCAGCCTGAACGGCAAGCAGGGACCCATGCCCGTCTTCTGGGCTGGCATTGAGCAGATTTTACTGCTCAGCGGCGGCGGACGGCCGTCGTTTTTATTGGGCCACTTCTCCGATACCGGCTTCCTCAGTTACTTCCCCATCGCCTTCCTGGTCAAAACACCGCTGGCGGTTCTCTTAGCCCTGCCTCTTGCCAGCTTCGTCTTATTAAAATCGCAAGATACCCGAGCCAGGGCGCTTTTTTTGCTGCTGCCAGCGCTGTTGTATTTTTTGCTGAGCATGCAAAGCGGCCTGAACATTGGCTACCGTCACCTGCTGCCCATACTCCCTTTTTTATTGGTGTTGATCAGCGGGCTGGTCACACATGACCAGTGGTCGGGGGTTGGGGGCATATCTCGGGCCTCCGTTCACGGGTTACGGCTGGCCGCTTACGGCCTAGCCTTACTTCTGCTCTTTGAAACCCTGGCCATTCATCCCCATTACCTGAGTTTTTTTAATCAGGCCGCCGGTGGCCCGGCCCACGGACACACTATCCTCATCGACAGCAACATTGATTGGGGGCAGGATTTGCGCCGCCTGAAAGTGTGGCTGGATAACCATGGCGTCACGGCCGTGAAGCTGGGCTGGTTTGGTACTGCCCGCCCCGATTATTATGGCATCATCTACCAGCCACTACCTGGGTTAGGCGGCGTGGGCCAGCCCGCGTTTTTTGACGCCTGGTGGCAGCCGCTGCCCTTTAGCCCTACCGCGCCTGAACCAGGCGTCTACGCCATTAGCGCCACCAGCCTGTGGGAATTTCCGCGCCGTGATGAAGACAAGACAGCCTATGCCTGGTTTCGCCATCGCCAACCCGATGCCCGCATCGGCTACTCGATTTTTATTTACGAGGTGAAACCATAGTGTCCGGTTTTCAAGCAGCCAACAGCAGCCATCACCGCTTACGCTTCACGGCCGTGGCTACAGCCGTGCTCCTGCTGGCGGCTGTCTTTCGCATCATTGCCTTGCCAGATGTGCCACCCGGGTTAGCCCAGGATGAAGTGCTGGATGCAGACATCGCCGCCTTCATTCGCGCCGGGCACCATGCGCTCTTTTTCCGTGAAGGGTACGGGCATGAACCGCTGTATCATTATTGGGCAGCCCCCTTTGCCCCTCTATTAGGAGACAATGTCCTGGCCATACGCCTGCCATCGGTATTCCTGGGGCTGCTGCTGGTAGCCGCCACCATGCGCTGGGCCAGACGGGATTTTGGCCCGGTCACGGCCGTTACCGCCGGCATCGGTCTGGCTGTCAGCTGGTGGCCCATCATCTTCAGCCGTATCGGCATCCGCCCCATCATGGAGCCGCTGTTTTGGGTGGCGGCCGCCTGGTTTTGGCCACGCCCAGGTGGCCGCCCGGCGCGGGCGCTGATCACCGGGCTGCTGCTGGGGTTGAGCCTGTATACGTACACCGCCGCACAGGTCATGTTTGCCTGGCCAGTGCTGGTCATAGGCATACAACTGCTCACCCATCATCCCTCGTGGAAAAAGGCACTTATGACCGGGGGCCTTGTGCTGGTAGCCGCCGGGCTAACGGCCGTGCCCCTGTATCTCACCTGGCGCGCCGACCCTTCCCTGCTGCAGCGCGTAGACCAGTTGGGCGGCCCGCTGGCCGCATGGCGCACCGGCCATACGCGGCCCATTTTGGAAGCGATTGGGATGACAGCCGGCGTTTTCACCTTTACCGGGGACCCACGCTGGACGTATACATTACCGGCACGGCCGTTGTTTGACTTACTCACTTCCCTGTTCTTTTATGCCGGGCTGGCCGTGGCCCTCAGCCGCATACGCCATGTTCCCTATGGGCTGCTGGTGACATGGCTGATGGTCGGCCTGCTGCCCAGCATGCTAACCCCCCAGGCACCCAGCACCATCCGCCTGATCGGGGCACTGCCGCCTGTCTTTGTGATAACCGGACTATCCATCGCTGCGATCAGTAAACCGTTATCCGTCAGCCAGCAGCGGTCTAAGAAGCATAGATGGCGGTTTATGACTTACGGCTTACTGATGCTGCTGCTGGGGCTTAATATAGGCCGCACCATTCGTGACGGCTTCATCAACTGGCCACAAGCTGTAGAAACACGCCTCAACCATTACCAGGCGACGCTGTGGGACATGGCCCAATATTGGCAAGATAACCCTGTCACCAACCTGGTGATCGCTGATCCTTTTTTTGAAGCGATTGACGCCGATTCATTTCGGCGCAGTGCCGGGCAGGAAACCGGGGCACGTTGGATACAGGCAGGGCCAGGCACCGGCGGGGCCATCGTCTTTCCCTATGGGGCGAGTGACGGCCGTCTTTACGTTCCAGAAACGGCCCCTCTTTCTCCCATACTCCAGGCATTGCTGGGCCTGCCCACGACCCCACATTACCACAGCGCCCAATCGCCCATCTTCGTGGTATACACCCTCCCCCCTCTCCCGCCCATACCTGAACTGGCGGCTCCGGTAACATTTGACGGGTTGATCACATTAGAGGGACATAAGATTCTAACCAGACCAGATGCCTCACCAGCTACCCTGGTAACGCTGTGGCGCGTAGAAAATCCCTTACCCTGGAACCTGAAAGCCTTTGCCCATCTACTAGACAGCCAGGGGAAGTTGGTAGCCCAACATGACGGTTTTGATGCCGCCCCGGCCATGTTGCAGTCTGGTGACCGGGTTATTCAGCTTCACCCACTTCCCATACCAGCGGTCAACGAACCCTACACGCTGCAAGTTGGCCTGTATACACCCCATGATAACCGGCGGCTGACCCATACCGGGAATCCGGCTGACGTGGTGGTGTTGGCCTATGGGCCTCTCTTTGACGAGAAATAAGCCCCCAGGTATTATTCAAACGTTTTGTGTCAGATGACACAAAGATATATTAAAACCCTTAAGTAAAGAGAAAAGGTTTTGGAGGTAGACAAAACAAAAGTATGAATCGTCCATTTGTTCGTTTCAATCGGCGTCTGGCCCTATTAACAACGGCCGTCGTTGCCTTTGGTCTGCTGTTTTTCCTGGTGCAGACATTGGTCACGGCCGTGGTCGCAGACACCAACACGCGCTCACCCCAGGTGCAACCCGTCACCCAAACGGTGACGCCAACCATCTCCTTTGATAATGCCCTTAGGGAGTACCTGGATGCCCACACTGTCCAGGGTCCCTTAACGCCGGCCCTATTTCCCCACGCATCTGCACCCGGCGTCAGGCCCGCTGGCGGGTTAACATATAGTGTCGCCCTGACCGGCACAACGCTCATGATGGGCGCTCCGGGCTCAACCGTTGCTTACAACCTCATCGTCAGTAATACCGGCACCCTGACCGACACTTTCCTCATTTCCCAGGCTTCCACCTGGCTGACAATGATCCCCACAGATACCTTTACCCTGACTGCTGGCAGCGATGCCAACGTGGTCATCAACGTCACCATTCCCATCCAGGCAATGCAAGGGGACACAGACACAGCCATCATCCGGGCCACCTCCCAATCTGATGCTCTGATCAGTACAACCCTGATGCTGACCACCGTCGCCAATTATGACCTGGCCTTCTTACCCATTATCTATACCACACTGAATGCCCCGGTGCTGTCCGCTACCCGGCCCAACAGCTCTAATGACTGGCAAATGAACTGGACAGCCATTAACAGTCCATTCTTGCAAGGCTTTGAACTGCAAGAGTCCCAGGACGCTACCTTTGGCACAGGCGTGACCACCTATCAGATTGCCCCCAACACCACTTCTCGGCTGATCAACACGCACGAGCCATCATCCAACAATATTTACTATTACCGGGTGCGTGCCGTGAGCGCTCAGAGCACCAGTCCCTGGTCTAACGTGGTGAAGGTTATCAGCGCCTACTATGATGAGTTTGACAACAATCAATCAGGCTGGTCTGGCCCCACGTTAAAGGAAGGGCTGCGCCGCCTGACGTTTATTGAGAAGATTGATGCCTGGTATGAATGGCCTAATAATGATCGCTGGTTTATTATTCGTGTAGAGGATTCGTGGGATTGGGGCATTGCCAGCCCCATGAAACCAGCCCCGGAACTGCCTTATTCCATTGAGTTCCGCTCCAAACCGGCCAACCTGGGTAACCTGCTATCACATGGCGTCGTTTTTGGCGGCGACTGGAATGGCCAACCCTGTCCGGACTGGAGTACACCCCAAGGCGTCTACGCGCACAACATCTGCTTTAACCACTTTTACAACACCAACCTTATCTGGTATGGCGACCAGAATATGCGGATGTTATGGGAACGGGTAGATCAACTGGTTTATTGTCCCAGCTGCGGCGGCAGCCCGCTCAAGCGCCTGGGCGACCTTGATTTTGACACCAATGTGGTGGAATTGGACGTCTATGCCAGCGGTTGGAACGACTATCGTATTGAGGTGCGTGAAAACAGCATCAAATTCTACGTAAACAACCACCTGGAATTTACGTATGATGTAAGTGACGACCCCAATGCATTGGCCTGGATCCATGACCCGTACTTTGGCGTCTTTGCCTCAACAGACGAGTACAGCAACTCCACCTGGCGTTATGAGTACATCAAGGTAACGCCGCTGGATAATTAACGGCCGTCTCACCATTCAATAACAGTCAAACCTCGGAGGGGAACGTACACTCCCTCCGAGGTTTTGTTGTTCGTAAGGGGAAACTTTGGAGAAAGGGTTTGCCGGGTATCGTTGGTTAAAACAACCACTGCTCTTGGGGAGCCCGGCCGTGCTGCTGTTGATGTTCACGCTGTCCCTGACCAGCATTTCATCGCTGTCACCCACGTTTGACGAACAAGGCTTTATCACCCGTGGGCTGGGGTATTTACGCGGCGAAAACCGGCACATGCGCGTGGGCCATCCTTTGGGGCTCAATGCCCTGAACGCCGCCCTGCTCGCCGGCGATACCTCCGTTCATCTGCCAACGGCCGATCCTTCGTGGCAGGAAACCAGCTTCCACCGCCCCTCGGAACTGTTCCTATGGGGCATAGGGAATAACGTAGCTCATGTGATGTTCCTGGCCCGGCTGCCCACTATCTGGCTGGGGCTGCTGCTGGCAGCCCTGGTAGGCCGTTGGGCACGGCGTATATCTGGCAGCCGTTGGGCGGGGCTGCTGGCGCTCACCCTTGTGGCTCTGGACCCAAACATCCTGGCCCATACCCAGCTGGCCACCGCAGATTTAGGGTTGGCGGCAGGAGCAACCGCAGCCGGGTTTACGTTATGGCACTACTGGACACGGCCATCATGGACCACGGCCATTCTTGCCGGTATGGGGTTTGGCCTGCTGCAAAACACCAAATTCACGGCCGCATTGTTTGTGCCTTTGTTCGCGTTGGTGGTGGTGATAGGGAACATGATGCAGTGGCGGCACAGTCGGCGACACGGCCGTCCCTTCCCCTGGCGACCCTTAGTGATATTCACCGCCCTCTTTCCGCTGGCAGCCGTGATCACGTTGTGGGCGGCTTATGGTTTCCAGGTTGGCACATTGCCGCCAGATTTACCCACCTTTCCCCAACTGGCCGGGCTGACCATCCCCCTGTCTCACCATGTCGAGCAGCTGTCAGACATCGGGGGCCGGTTACAGGTAGAAACCCCTTCCTTTTTGTGGGGCCAATACAGCCGCACCGGTTGGTGGTATTACTTTCCGGTGGCGTTCTTGTTAAAAACGCCTTTACCCATTCTGCTTTTGCTGATTGTGGCCTTCAGCTTACGGATCAGGTATTACATCAAGGGCAAACCAGGTAGCCAAAATAGTAGGCAGTATGCCCTCCCCCATGGCCCGCTGCCCCCCCTGACTACACGATGGCCGGTTTTTGATGATGCGGCGCTGCTCATACCGGCGTTGGGTTATTTCATGATCGCCCTCACCAGCGACATCAACCTGGGGTATCGTCATCTGCTGCCGCTGCTGCCGTTCACGGCCGTATTCATCGCCAACACCATCGCCAGTCACCGGCAACCACGGGGCCAGGCAGATACAGGAAATGGTGTCGTGGGTAGGCACCATTATACCTACCCGCTTCGCCCCTATGCCCTGATCACCATTTACCGATTACCTCTTACCGTTTACGCCACTCTCGCCTGGTTAACCCTTATCGCTCTCTGGATTTACCCCCATTTTCTGAGCACCTTTAACGTGCTGGCCGGCGGGCCAGATAACGGCTGGCGCTACCTGGTAGACAGCAACCTGGATTGGGGGCAGGATTTGGCAGGGCTCAAAGTATGGATGGATGAAAACAATATCGCCAGGGTGTGGCTCAGCTACTTCGGCGAAGCGCGCCCAGACTATTACGGCATCGCTTACCAGGGGCTTGACAGCTGGCCACCGCGGCTGATGAACCCGGCAGCACGGCCGTATTACCCCCATGACCCTGCTCCCGGCCTTTATGCCATCAGTGTCACCAACCTGCAAGGCGTCCACTTTACCAATCACGATCAGTTTGCTTACTTCCGCGACCGCCCCCCCCTGACCAAGATCGGGTACAGCATCTTTATCTACAACGTACCCGCCCATGGCGGCCCGGTAGACGTGGTGCTGGCCGGATTGCAACTAGATGACATTGCGCCGCAGGATTTTGCCAGATGGAGCAGCAACCAGGTAACCCTCCGATGGGTAGACCCGGCAGCAGCGATGTTGTTTCCCTCCTCAGGCAATGGCTGGCTGGTGCTGGCCAGAGACACGGCCGTCTCCCCCACCCTGGCAGCTCACCTCCCTTCCTGGTCACTATCTGCCGAAACCGACACCTATTTCATGTATCAACTGCCACCGCCAGAGCCCTCTACACTGCCCCTGGCCATGTTCAATTGGGGGGAAGGGCACATTCAACTTCTGGGCGTACACCTACAAGAGGTTGGGGCAGCAGCTGGCCAACCGCTGGTTATCAGAACCAGTTGGCAGCAGTACGGCCGGCTGCTGCCGGTTAAAATTTTCATCCACCTGGTGGATGATCAGGGGCAGATTGTGGCCCAATGGGACGGGCTGGGCACGGCCTGGGAAGGCTGGCATGAAAACGATCATTTAGACCACTTGCATACATTGGTGATACCTGAAGATGTCCTTTCTGGTCATTATGAACTTCGGGTGGGGCTGTACCATCCAGAAACGGCCGCACGCTGGCTCACAGCATCGGGGGCAGACTATATCGCCGCTGGTATGGTAAAGGTGGGGGAGTAAAACATGAGGGCACGGCCGTCTTTTACCCCTGAACACGATGCAGGGAATACTCATTATCTACGCCGCGCCGCTGCCGTCTTGCTGCTGCTCATCCTGATGATGGCTGCCTTTTTCCGTTTCTGGCGGCTGGAACAGATGCCCCCTGGGCTGTACCATGACGAAGCCTACAATGGGCTGGATGCCCTTTCACTGGTGCAGGGCAAAACCTTCCCCCAATTCTACGAAGGCTGGGAACTGTACCAATATGATGCCCATGCCAACCGCCCGGCCACAAAAACCAGATGGCCGCTCTTTTTTGAGGGGAATTACGGCCGTGAACCGGCCCACATCTACCTCATGGCGCTCAGCATCAAGCTCTTTGGCGCTGCCCCTTTTGCCATCCGCGCCGTACCCGCCTTTTTTGGCGTACTGGCCGTGTTTGCCACTTTCCTGGCCGCCAAAACGTTATTAGGTGCAAGAGGCAGTCAATCAGCGCCACCGTTTCATGCACCCGCCACAATGCTGGCCCCGCTTGTGGCCGCCTTCACCCTGGCCATCCTCTTTCCGGCCATCCACTTCAGCCGCTTTGGCCTGCGCATGATGGTCTTTGTGTTTGTGGAAACGCTGACCATCTACTGCTTCTGGCAAGGCATCAACAGCGGCGGGCGGGCGGTGAACGATGCCCCCCCACCCGCTCGCCGCCTCACCACATCGACACTCTGGTTTAGCCTGGCCGGGTTCCTGCTGGGGCTGGGGCTGTACATTTACGCAGCGGCGCGCCTCTTTCCACTGCTGTTTGTAATTTTTGTACCCTTCTGGTTCTGGCGTGACCGGGGCGCCGGGCGGCGGCATTGGTTGGATGTAGGGTTGATGGCCGGCACGGCCGTACTCACGGCACTGCCCCTCCTGCTCTACTTCTGGCGCACCCCATACTTTTTTGTATTCCGCCTGGCCTATGTCAGCAATAAAGGCAAAGGAGCCATTGAAGGTAAGCCCTGGCTGACATGGCTGTATAACGCCGGGCGCGTGCTAAGAGGGCTGTTCTGGCAGGGAGAAACTCACCTGCGGCACAATTTACCAGGACGGCCATACCTTGACCCCCTGCAAAGCATTGCCTGCCTGGCCGGGGCAGGTGCCGTGAGCAAACGTCTTTTACAACCGCGCATCTTTTTCCTCTTCCTGTGGCTGCTTGTTATGCTGCTGCCCACCGTCTTTAGCGGTGACGCGCCTCATTTTGGCCGCATGTCTGGTGCAGCCCCTGTGGTAGCAATTTTTGTAGGACTGGGTGCTGATTGGTTTGTCAAAGTGATCAGTACTCAGTATTCAGTGTTCAGTAAAGGGAAACTGATGACTGGTTACTGGTTACTGATCACTGTCTTATTTATAAGTGCCCTCTGGACCGGGTATGATTACTTCGTCCGCTATGCTCACCATCCGCAGATCGCTGCCGATTTTTACCTGCCCGAGTGGCAGATGGGACAATACGCAGCCAGTTTTGGGGCAGACACGGCCGTCTACCTGACCCCCACCCAGGCAGAGTTGGCCACTCTTTATTTTGCCCTGGGTGGCAGCACCCGGCTGCACAATTACGCCGGGGAAGAGGGCGCCGTGCCGCTGGGCATACCGGGGCGGGCAGCTTTGTATCTGGTGCGCCCGGCCATGCCGCCCATCTCCCTGACACGTTTGCAAACCGCTTTTCCCACTGGGGCCCTGGGCAAATCGGGCGATGGCTACCTCTCCTTTTTTGTGCCCGCCAACGCCCCCCGCCCTCTACCGGAACACCAGAGTACCCATTCTTTTGGCGATCAGCTTCGGCTGGTAGGCTGGACGGTGAAGGTGGAAGGTGAGGTCACGGCCGTGACCCTGACCTGGGAAGCACTTAAAGAGATGGACCGGGCGTATACGGCCTACGTCCACCTCATCGGGCCAGACGGCACACCCGCAGCTCAGCTAGATCGCCAACCCGGCGGCTACCCCACCAGCGACTGGCAGCCCGGTGAAAGAGTGATGGACACCTACACGATCCCCTTACCACCTGGTATAACCATAGAAGATGTGACCATACAGACCGGCTTCTACTACCTGCCCACCCTGGAAGCTCTGGGTGAACCAGCCAGGTTAACCAAGTAAAGATGACCCATCACACACCACCAGACAGTGACCCAAACAATACACTAAAGCGTGTTCCCCATGGGGTAGAACTGGCCTTGCTGGGGCTGGTTTTGCTGGTGGCTCTGATCTTTCGCCTATGGCAGCTAGATACCATCCCTGCCGGGCTACACTTCGACGAGGCCATAGACCTGCAGCAAAGCCTGCTGGTGGCTGACGGTGCGCGCCCCCTATACATCAGTGAAGGCTGGGGGCGAGAGGCATTATATTATTACCTGGTAACGGCCGTCTTGCAGGTGATAAACAACAACATGCTGGCCCTGCGGTTCACGGCCGTATGGTGCAGCCTGGGTATGATCCTCACCACCTACATGTTTGCCCGGCGCACCCTCAACCGGCCAGCGGCCCTGCTGGCGGCCGCCCTGCTGGGCATCAACTACTGGTCGCTCTTCACCAGCCGTTTTGGTGTACGCCACATGAGCCTGCCCTTTGTATTGGGGCTGGCCATTCTAGCCTTCTGGTGGGCCTGGCAGCTGCCCCCCACTGTCCACAAGCGCAAAATGGCGGCCTATGGGCTGGCTGGGCTGCTGCTGGGGCTGACCCTCTACACTTACCAGCCGGCCCGGTTTGCGCCCTTTATCTTCCTGCTCTTTTGTGGCTACCTGCTGCTGGTCCACCGCCCAGCGTTTAAGCAAAACTGGCGGGGCCTGGTGATCTTCGGCGTCACGGCCGTACTCATCACCGTCCCCCTGGCCATCGCTACCCAACATGCCAGCATTGAACTGGCCACCCGTGACTGGCTGGTAGAGCCGCTGCTTAAGCTGCTGGCCGGTGATCCCCGCCCGGTTTTCCACAACGCCATCGCCACGTTTAAGATGTTCTCCTTTGCCGGTGATCCACTGGTGGCTTACAACGTGCCGGGACGGCCCGTCTTTGTGCCTGCCTGGACCAGCCTGTTCTTCTACGCCGGCGCGGGGGCAGCCCTGTGGCGCTGGCGCCAGCCAGTGTATGCCTTTGTACTCATCTGGCTGCTGGTCATGCTGGCGCCCACGGTGCTAACCACCAGCGCCCCCAACTACAACCGGGCCATCGCCGCCCAGGTTCCGGCCATGCTGCTGACGGCCGTGGGTCTGGTAGAAACCATCCGTTGGGTCGCTCGCCGCGCCGGGCCGCAGGCGGCCGCCGCCCCTCTGCTGCTTATCATGCTGGCCTTCTGGCTCATTGGCCGCATGACCTGGCAGGATTATTTCCACGTATGGCCACAACAAGAACTGATTGCCATCCAATACAACGTTTCTCCCAGCGCCGCCGCCCGCGCCCTGGAACATGACGTCGATAGTCGGGCTGTACTCATCAATACACGTGGCATTGAAGACGCCGACCCTATCATTTTTGACAGCATCTTGGACCGCACCGATCTGACCATACGCTGGGTGGACACAGGCCTGGCCCTGGTGATGCCCGCCGGACAAACGCAGACCCGCATCCTGCTGGGGGCCAACCGCTGGATAGACAGCGACCTTTCTGCCTTTGCTGGTATGAACCCCCATCCGCTCTATGCTGACGCCGCCATCGCCCTCTATGAGACAGATCTGGCTAACTGGCAGGAAAGGGAGGCAACGGCCGTTTATACCCTGCCCATCACGGCCACCGGCCCAACGGCCGACAGCCTTCAGCCGCTGTTGTCCGGCCCTGTCTCTTTTCAAGATACGCTGCAATTGCGCGGCGCCTATCTGCCTGCGAACACACTGCACCCCGGCGACACCCTCACCTTTCTTACCGACTGGCACATCCGGCAAGACAGTGCGGCTGTTTCGCTGGCCTTTTTTGTGCACCTGTTGGATAAAAACCATACCATTGTGGCCCAGCAAGACGGCCTGGGCTTTCCGCCGCACAGTTGGCGAGCAGGAGACCGCCTGCTGCATGTGCATCACCTGCAAACAGGTGCCGACTTGCCACCAGGGCGATACTGGGTACAGTTTGGCCTTTACCGTCGTGAAACCGGTGAACGCTGGCTGTTTGATGATGGTCGACATGACCGCTTAGTCATCGGCCCGCTTGATGCGCAGCCGTAGGGTGCAGCATGCTGCGCCCCAGGCATAAAAGGGTTATAACATTGGAGATCAAACCACTTACAGCCAATGATGTGAAGCACATACCAAAGGTCATTTCTGGCTACCAGACACAGGAACTATACGAGGTCCAGGTGATAGACACAGCCGAGATGACGACCGTGGCCCTGCGTCTTATCACCGTGCCCCAACCCGTGAACAAGCAGTTCCCACCCCTAAGCCAGGATGACCTGGACCGTTACCGCCCTATACCTGCTCAGGGCTTCTCCTTTGGCCTGAGTCACCATGATGTGTTGGTAGGTGTAGCCCTGGCCGAACGCCAGACGTGGAATAACAGCCTGGTGGTGTGGGAATTCCACGTGGCCAACGGTTATCGCGGCCAGGGATGGGGGCGGCTTCTTATGACCAAAGTGATCGCCCAGGCCCAGGCGGCCAGGCTGCGCATCATCGTCTGTGAAACACAAAACACCAACGTGCCGGCCATTCGCTTTTACCGGCGCATGGGTTTCCGCGTAGAAGGCATAGACATCTCCTACTACAGCAATGAAGATATGAACCCCGGCCGTGAGGTGGCCGTGTTTATGAAACGAAGGTTGGAGCTGCCAGCGTAATGCGCCACCGACAAACGATCATGGTCGCTCTATTTTTTGCCGCGCTGGCCCTCATTTTCATGGGCCGGGTGCTGTGGCCACCAGCCGGGCAGGCGCTGGGTGGGCATGATGCGCGAGCGCTGTTTGTGCCCTGGTTGAGTTTTACACGAGAGGCGGTGCTGCACGGCCGTCTGCCACTTTGGGATGCCGCCCACTTTGCCGGGTATCCCTTCCTCAGCAACCCGCAGGTGGCGCTCTTTTACCCACCTACCTGGCTTGCCCTGCTGCCGCCGGTGAACGTGGGACTAAGCTGGCATGTGACGTTTCACATGGTCGTGGCTGCTCTGGGCATGTATTTTTTGGTGCGCTCGCTGAGCAGCAGTGGGCGCGGCGCGCTGCTGGCGGCGCTGGCCTTTGCCTTTAGCGGCTTTGGCGCGGCGCGGCTTTGGGCCGGGCATGTGGGGCTGCTGGCCACAGATGCCTGGCTGCCCTGGCTGCTGCTGGGCACCATCTGGAGCGTGCAGCGGCGAGATGCCTGGTCAGCCATCCTGGCCGGCGTGCCCTTTGCCCTGGCCATTCTGGCCGGGCACACTGCCTCGCTGCTGTACATAGGGCTGGTGTGGGCAGGGTTTGCCCTCTACCTGTGCCTGGAGGAACGCGCCTGGTGGGTCTGGCAGCAGGTGATCATCGCCGGGGTGGCGGGGCTGCTGTTGAGTGCGGTGCAGTTAGCGCCTATGCTGCAATTTGCGGCCGTCTCCGCCCGTGCCGAAGAAGCCACCCTGGCCTTTGCCACCCAATTCTCCTTCCCGCCCACCCATCTGATCACTCTATTGATCCCCGAATTTTTTGGCGAACCTACCCGCGCCGGCTATTGGAGCGTGCCTTCCTTTGATGAATTAACCTACTATGTGGGGGTCCTGCCGTTGATCGGCATCATCATGGCCCTGCGACGGCCGTCACGCCTGACCTGGTTTTACGTGGTGCTGATAGTGTTGGGGCTGCTGTTGGCCTTTGGTAGTTACGGTTTTTTGTATGAGATTTTCTACCGCGTTTTGCCGCCGTTTCGGCTGGCCCGCGCCCCCGCCCGCGCCGCCTTCCTGGTTGTGTTTGCCATGACCGCCCTGTTGGGTGAGGCGGTTGCCATTTGGGAAAAACACAGCCATGACCCGTCCCGGTTGATGCGCTGGGTGCTGGCCACGGCCGTGGTTGCCGGGCTGGCGGCGCTGGCGGCCACAGCCGCTGTTTTTGCCGCCCAACACCCCAGTGACACCAGCGGCCGTTATTGGCATCAGATGGGTGGTTGGGGGCTGGCCCTTTTGTTATTTGTGGTGGGCGGCACGCTGTTATGGCGGTATCTGGCAGGCGATCAGCGCCCAAATACAGCCGCCGCTTTCCGACGATGGACCACCGATTACGTTTTCATGGCTCTCACCTTCTTCCTGCTTACCGACCTGTGGCTCTTTGGTTGGAAGCTGGTCCAGGTGGGGCCAACGGCCGTAGACCCACTTTGGGCCGACGCCAGGGCCATCATTGGTGACGCAGAAGGGCGGGTGCTGCCCTGGGGCATCTCCATTTTTGAGCAAAACGGCGCAGGGCAGGTGGGGCTGGCCAGCATCTTTGGGTACAATGCCCTGGAAGTGGGGGCCAATACCACTTTTGTGGCCTCCATCCCAGACCCACGCTCATCGGCGTATGATGTGTTGGGGGCGCGCTATGTGCTGGCGCAAACGGAATTGGTGCAATATACAGAGGGGGAACGGCCGTTGACCCTTATAGGCCAGACAGACAACGTGCTGGTTTATGAACGCACCCGCATCCTGCCCCTGGCCCGGCTGGTATACGCCACAGAAATCATTGCCGCGGATGCCGCCGCTGTGGCCCGTGTCCACCAGCCTGACTTTGATCCGGCCACCACCGCCATTCTGAAGGCCGCACCTGCTTGTGACCTGGTCAAGCCAGCTGAACCAGGCACGGCCGTCATCACCGACCAACAAGACGGCTACTGGCGCATCGAAACAACCAGCGAAGCGCCAGCCCTGCTGGTACTCAGCGAGACAGCGTATCCGGGCTGGCAGGTAACAATAGATGGGGAAAAAGAGGTATGGATGCCGGCGTACACGGCCGTGCGCGCCGTCTGTGTGCCCGCCGGGCAGCATGTGGTGGAATGGCGTTTTGACGGCCGTATCTTCCTGGCAGGCGGCCTCATCTCCGCCCTGACCCTGCTATTGATCTTCATCGCTTGTACCCGGGTTTTTAACCCTGGTGTGGGGCACACTAAATGATCTCAAGTGATCATCGAAATGATCTCAAGTGATCTTTTTGAAGTTCCCAAAGGAACAGGCCTTTCCACGGACAACATCCCACTTCTTAGAGAAATCGGCGACCTATTTAACCAGGTTCTATTGATATTGCGGCAACTGGTGCATCTATAGTAACATCGTACCAGTATCTGTAACCCAAAATTTGTGTGCTAGGCCCAATACTTTCCCGTAGCAGGTGCTGCCAATGGCGGATTACCGATACTGACTTATCAACCCCTCAAAATAAGGAGAGAAGGATGAGAACACGTAAGATGTGGCAACGATTACTATGGGCAATGTTGGTGGTGATGATCCCCCTGCTGGCTGCCTGCGGCGGTGGTGATGATGATTTGTTAGCCGACATTGAAGCGCGCGGCGTCATTCGTATCTCTACCGATCCCAACTATGCTCCCCAATCCTTTCTGGATGAAACCGGCAATTTTGTCGGTTTTGATATTGATGTGGCCCGCGAGATTGCCAAACGGCTGGGCGTAGAGGTGGAATTTGTGACGCCAGACTGGGATGTGATTACGGCCGGGAATTGGGGCGGCCAGTGGGACTTAAGCGTCGGCTCCATGACCGTCACCACCGCTCGTGATGAAGTGCTGGACTTTGCCCAACCCGCCTATTACTACACCCCGGCTCAATTTGCCGCCAGCAATGATTCCGGCATCGATTCCCTGGATGACATCAATGGCCAGGCCGTTTGTGTAGGCAGCGCCACCACCTATGAAAGCTGGCTAAATGGCGATCTAGCGGCGCTGGGCCTGCCAGAAAGCAGCTACTTCGCCACGGCCCCCACTGGCATTACCGTGATTCCGCTGGCAACCGACAACGAATGTTTCCAGGCCATCCAGGCTGGTCGCACCGATTTCCAGGCCTTCCTCACCTCTAACACGGTCGTCGATGCGGCCATAGCTGGTGGCGTGCCTATTCACAAAGTGGGCAACCCGGTTTTCTCAGAAAACCTGGCGGCGGCCGTAGACAGTAACAGCGCCAAAGACAGCGGCACGCTTGTCGCCCGCGTGGGCGAAATCATCCAGGAAATGCATGATGACGGCACCCTGAGCGCCTTCTCTATTCAATGGTTTGATGGTGTAGATTTGACCCAAGACCCATCAAAATAAGCAGCAGCATGCTGCTGCTGGCACGTTTGTCAAACGGAGACGGCATGGGTGTATTCACCAGAATTACGGGCAGAAAGCAGGCGCCGCCCAAGAGCCAGGCGCAAATGATAGTCGCCTTACAACAACAGCGGCGGCGGCGCTTTTTGTTCGGCGTGGTAGCCTCCTGGGTCGTGCTGATAACGATTCTTTCTTTGCTGTTTAGCGGGCTGCACTTTACCTTCCTGGGGCTGAACATCAAAACGATCCAACTTGATTTTACCTTCATGCGCACATACGTCGGCTTTATTGCCCAGGGCATCTGGCTGACGCTGCTGTTGGCCTTCTTGTCCATTTCGCTGGCCATTGTACTGGCATTGTTGGGGGCGCTGGGGCGGCTTTCCCGTTTTCCGCCGGCGTATGCACTGGCCACCTTTTATGTTTCCCTCATTCGGGGCACGCCCTTGCTGCTGCAAATCATCTTTTTCTTTCTGGCCCTGCCCCAATTGGGCATTGTGCTGCGTGGTTTTTGGGCGGGGGTATTGGCGTTGGGCATTAACTACGGCGCGTACATGACAGAGATCATGCGTGCCGGGATTCAGTCCGTGGACATTGGTCAGCGCGAGGCGGCACTGGCCATTGGCATGAGGCCAACACAGGTGATGCGCCGCATTGTCTTGCCGCAGGCGCTGCAGGTGGTCATTCCACCCATTGGCAATGAGTTTATTGCCATGCTGAAAGATACAGCGCTCATCTCAGTGACAGGGTTTGCCTGGGAGATTTTGTGGCGGGCCCAAAAGGTGGGGCGGGCGAACTTTCGCAGCCTGGAAGCGCTGCTGATGGCGGCGCTGTTTTACTGGGTGATGACCATTCTGTTTTCAGCCATCCAGTCACGCATTGAAGCCCGGCTGGCGAAAGGGGAGCGCACGGCCGTATGAAGCCCATGGTACGTATTACCCACCTGGAAAAGTATTTTGGCCAGCTGCATGTGTTGAACGATATTTGCCTGGAGGTACAAACGGCGGAGGTGGTGTGCATCATCGGCCGCAGCGGTTCGGGCAAAAGCACCCTGCTGCGCTGCATCAATTTTCTGGAGCAGCCCGACCGGGGTCAGGTACAGGTGGATGAACTGACGGTAACAGCCCAGGGCCACGGCCGTGCCTACCAGCAGCAAATCCACGACCTACGCCTAAAAACCGGCATGGTTTTCCAATCGTTTAATCTGTTCCCCCACATGACCGCCCTGCAAAATGTCATCGAAGGCCCCGTCACCGTCAAGGGCATGGCCAAACAGGCGGCGCTGGCCTGGGGGCTGCACAACCTGGAACGGGTAGGGCTGTCGGCCAAACGGGACGAATACCCGGCCCGGCTTTCCGGCGGGCAGCAGCAGCGGGTGGCCATTGCCAGAGCCCTGGCCATGCAGCCACAGGTGATGCTCTTTGACGAACCCACATCGGCCCTGGACCCAGAGCTAATTGGCGAAGTGCTGGCGGTCATGGAAACGCTGGTGGGCGAAGGGATGACCATGCTGATTGTGACCCATGAGATGAACTTTGCCCGCCAGTTTGCCCATCGCATCATTTATATGGATGAAGGGCTGTTTGTGGAAACCGGCCCGCCGGAACAGCTGTTTGAAAACCCCCAGTCTGAACAGACCCGTACGTTTTTGAGCGCTTTTTCCCGGCTGGAACAAGGCAAGTAGGGGCATGGATCGTAACATGTCCACACCCGCAAAATCTTAAAGAGCTGCGTTCATCAGCGTCTCAAAAAGAATTCTGCCAGCACCCCGCTGACCACATCTACATGTTCGTCTGGCATATGAGCGTACAGGGGCAGTGAGAGAATGCGCCCGGCGGCGCGCTCCGTGTGGGGCAGGCTGCCCGGTGCGTACCCCAAATGGGCATAGGCCGGCTGTAAATGCACAGGAACGGGATAATGCACGGCCGTGCCAATGCCCCATTCTTTCAAAAAAACCGCCAGCTCATCCCGTTGGTTACATTGGATGACATAGAGGTGAAAGACATGACCGGCAGACGGCCGTACCGGGGGCAGCTGCACCGGTAAACCGGCCAACTGCTGATGGTAGCGGGCGGCCAATTGTTGGCGACGGCCGTTGTCTGCATCCAGGTGGGCCAACTTCACCCGCAAAATTGCCGCTTGCAGCTCATCCAGGCGGCTGTTGTACCCGGCCACGTCGCTGATGTACCGTTCGCGCCAGCCATACTGCCGCAGTTGGCGCAGCCGTTCGGCCACGTCGTCATGGCGGGTGATTACGGCGCCGCCGTCACCCAACGCCCCCAAATTTTTGGTGGGGTAAAAGCTAAAAGCCGCCGCGTCCCCCAGGCCGCCTACACGCTGCCCGTTTACGGTGGCCCCATGCGCCTGGGCACAATCTTCCAGCACGGCCAGACCATGCTGCCGGGCCAGAGGCAAGATCGCGGCCATGTCTGCCGGGTGACCGTAGAGATGCACGGGCACCACAGCTTTGGTGCGCGAGGTTATGGCCGCGGCCAGCTGGGCCGGATCCAACGTCAGTGTTGCTGGGTCCACGTCTACCAGCACCGGTTTGGCCCCTGCCAGCTCTATGGCGGCAATGGTGGCCACGGCCGTGTGCGCCACCGAAATGACCTCATCACCTGGCCCCACACCCAAAGCCCGCAGCCCCAACAGCACGGCATCGGTGCCCGAAGCCACACCCACGGCCTGAGCCACACCACAGTAAGCCGCAAATGCTGCTTCAAAAGCAGCCACTTCCGGCCCTAAAATGTACCAACCAGAAGCAACGGCACGGGTCACGGCCGTGTCAAGCTCTGCCTGATGGGCTTCATACGCTGCCTTTAAGTCAACAAAAGGAATCTGGCTCATCTGGGCACCCCAAAATCCTACAAGTAATGTGGCAAATGTTCCTGGTAATAGGCAATGGTTTGGGCCAACCCGGCACGCAGGCTCACTTTGGGCCGCCAGCCCAATTTGCTGCGAATTTTGCGGTAATCACCGTAAAAGTCGCCAATATCAATACGCTTGCGCTCTTCCGGAAAGGGCAGCATCTCATAGCGGCCCGTGCCACAAATTTCAATCATCAATTGAGCCAGGTTAAGCAGATTGATAGGATCGTCGC
The DNA here is from genome assembly GCA_011525915.1 of Ardenticatenaceae bacterium. Lineage (GTDB taxonomy): Bacteria > Chloroflexota > Anaerolineae > Promineifilales > Promineifilaceae > CAADGU01. The sequence goes on from WYBM01000004.1 coordinate 26,895, forward strand.
TGCCCAGGTTATAAATCTGGCCATTGGCCGCATGGCTCAGGGCGGCCATGAGCATGGCGTCTACCACGTCATCAACGTGGTTAAAGTCACGTACCTGCAGGCCATCACCATAGATGGTCAGCGGTTTTCCTTCCACCAACAGGCGCAGCCACCATCCAATAAAGGTCTGGCGGGCGTCTTTGATGCGCATGCGCGGGCCATAGGTATTGGTCAGGCGCAGGGCCACGGTTTTCAGACCATGTGCGTGGTGATAGACAATATGGTACCACTCACCGGCCAGCTTGTTGATGCCGTTTACGTCTACTGGTTGGATAGGATGGCGTTCATCTACGGGCAGGTATTGGGCACGGCCGTAGAACTGGCGTGTGCTGGCAAATATAATAGATACATCTGGGTTGCCGTGGCGGCACGCTTCCAGCAAAGAAAGCTGGCTGCGGGCATTAATCTCCAGGTCAGTGTACGGATTCTGCATACTGTCTATATGGCTGACCTGCCCGGCCAGGTTAAAGATATAATCCTGCCCTTGTACCAGGTAACGCAGCCCATGTTCATCACGCATGTCAGCAATGTTTACCCGTACCTGGTCACGGATGTCCACAACATTAAACAGGTTACCGCCATATTCGGGGATAAGCGAATCAAGCAGCAGCACGTTGGCCTCTAGCGCCACCAGCCGCCGGGCCAGGTTGGCGCCAATAAACCCCAGGCCACCGGTGATCAGCACGTGCTTCCCGGCAAATTGTTCAAAGGGGGGGGTGATGGTGGGCATTTTTGGGATTCAGTCGCCTGTGAGCAGGATTGGGTCAAACATTACTGATGGCTGTTTACCGAATACCGGTCACTGACATGGGACACGGCCGTGGTCTGCAAATGTTCTTTGCGCCAGACCAGTTTTAGCCACAGCTTTGCCAGGTCACGGGCCACCTGCGCCAGGCGACGGAAGTTAAAGAACTGGCTCTTGCCATAGGCGCGGTGAAAATGATGCACCGGCGTCTCTGCCAGGCGAAACCCGGCATCTTGAATCTTTTTCATCAGCTCCACACAAATGACGCCGCTGTCTTGGGTTAATTCCACTTTGTCAAAAATAGCCCGGCGCATCAGGCGAAAATCACAATCTACATCTTTTAACTTCAGGCCAAAGGCCAGCTTGACCACATATTGGTAACACCGGCCAATCACAATCCGGTGCAAGGGATCATGCCGCTCCAGCTTCCAGCCGTTTACCAAATCGACCTCATCGGAAACCATGGCTACCAACAACTTTAACTCTTGCGGATCATACTGTGCGTCACCATCGGTGTAAAAAATCCACTCTTTGGTGGCATTGGTAAACCCAGAACGCAAGGCACCGCCGTAACCGCGGTTTTTGACATGGTGCACAATTCGCACTTCGTTGGGGTAAACACGGGCCAGTTCGTCTAACACCAGGGGGGTGTGGTCTTTGCTGCCATCGTTAATGACCACCACTTCAAAATCATCGGCCACTTCGCGCAGGGTCATCAGCGTGGTGATGACCATGCTGGGAATGGTGCCGGCATCATTATAAGCCGGGAAAAAGGCGGTGATACTCATTTTGTCTTTCATATTTTTTGTCCAACTGCCATAAGGGTTAATCCAAAGGGAAGGTTGTGTTGTTTAAGCCACCCGGCCTCAGCAAACAAGAAGCGGGCAAACAACTTGTCTTGCCAGGGGGGGTTGGGATGGACGTCTGAAGCCGTGCCCTGGGAAGGGAAGATGCGTTCAGCCATACGTTTACCCAACACCAACGGAAAGAGCAGGGCATTGGCATAAGAAACACGTACGGCCGTAAAGCCTGTCACCGCCAACGCCTGCTGAATGTCGGCAGCCGCAAAACGGCGAACCGTATGTACGACCTGATCATGGTGGCCGCGCAGCCAGTTGTAAGCCGGCAAGCGCAAAAAGAGACGGCCCCCCGGCCGCAAGACACGGCCGAATTCGCGCAGAGCATCATGGTAATCGCCAATAGACCGGTGGCACAACACATCAAACGACGTTACCAGGTCAAACGTATCAGACGCAAAGGGTACGTGGGTGACGCTGGCCCGCGCCAGCCGGGACAGGTCACGTGCCTGACAAAAGTGCAGGGCTTCGGCCATAAAGTCAAAACCGGTCACACAACCAAAAGGGGCCAGATAGTCCATCACCGCCCCCGTACCACACCCGGCGTCTAAAATATGCAAATCTGTGCGCCCCGGGTAAAGGGCCGCAATTTGGGTGGTAGTAATTTTCTGCATACCCACATACCACCAGTGGCGATCTTCCACCTGGTACATGGTTTTATATTCGGTTGGTTCCATTTTCTCCTCTAGGGTGCGTTCAGAAACAACTTTGGACATTCGTTACCAAAGCACCCCTCAAGCTCATCCATTGGTTTCCTATTCATAAATGGATGAGCCCTTATCAATCAAGCCAATTGTGCAGTGCACACAATGCCCTTTCGTACTCAATTTTATAGGGAGCAACTATACCTGAATTGGCATTGGCGCGCGAATGGAGTTGCCTGGTGACGGCCGTGTCCGTTAGAATCTCGCCCGTTTGTAACTGCACACCAAAATGGATGGTTACTTTGGTTCATTTATCACACTTAGCCAACAAAATTCGCCCCCATGCGGCGCCGCTGCTGCTTTTGGGAGGCATCACGCTGGCGGCTCTGGCTTTTTATCTACGGGTGGAGCTGGCTTTTACCGGCGGGGCATTGGGCGCGCCGCTCGATGATACCTGGATTCACTTTCAGTTTGCCCGCAACATCAGCCAGGGTCATGGCTTTAGTTACAACGCCGGCCAGCCGCAGCCAGGCTCCACAGCCCCTTTATGGACGATGCTGCTGGCCGGCGTTGGGCTGTTCACCACAGAGTTTCTGGTACCGGCGCTGCTTCTCAGCACCTTGTTTTTACTGGCAGCTGTGAGCCTGAGTTATGGGTTTACCGTCTGGCTGACGGGGGCGCGGTGGGCCGGCTTTCTGGCCGGGCTGGGGGCCGCTCTGAGCGGACGCCTGCTCTGGGCGGGGCTGGCCGGTATGGAGACCACAGCATTTGCCGCCTTAAGCGTAGCTGCCGTGTGGTGGTATGGCGTCAAAGGGTTACGGCCGTCTACCGCCCTGCTTTTTGGCCTGGCCAGCCAGATACGGCCCGAAGGGCACGCATTGTTTGCCTTGGCGCTGGGCGATTGGCTCATAGGGCATGGTCCCTGGGTAAGGGCTAACGGAAAACACAACGTCCGGCTGTTGGCAATGTCTCTGGCTGCCTATCTGCTGGTAGGGCTGCCTTATGCCCTGTTTAGCCTGAGTGTCACCGGCCGGCCGCTGCCCAATACATTTTATGCCAAGGTGGGGTCTGAGCAGCTTTTTAGCCTGCGTACCTTGCGGGAAACGGGGTGGCTGCATTGGACCGATAATCCGGCCAGCTTGCTGTTGGCGGTGGTGGGGCTTTGGCCTACCTGGAAGCGCAGCCGGTTGGCGGTGGGGTGGCTGGTAGGGCTGCCCTTGTTTACGGCCGTGATCATTGACCAGACCTGGCACCACGGCCGTTATACCATGCCCCTTATCCCCTTTCAGATGGTGATCGCCGCAATAGGGGTTCATTGGCTGGTAGAGAGATGGCAGGCAAAGCTTCAAGCGCCGGGCGCCAGGCACCAGGCCATTTTCTTTTTAACCTTCACCCTTGTGCTCATCTTGGGCGCCGGCTGGCAGTTCCGCGCCTGGGCCACCATGCTGGCCCACAACGTCAAAGAAGTACAAGATATTGACGTGGCCCTGGGTGAATGGCTGGCGGCTAATACACCACCTGATGCCCTGATCGCGGTGGATGACATTGGCGCAGTGGCTTTTCTCTCTGGCCGGCGCATTGTGGACATGAACGGGCTGGTATCACCGGAGGTGTGGCCGGCCGTGCGCCAGCCGGTAGGGCTGGCGCGGGATACCCGCCTGACACGCATCCTCTCCCAATCGTCGCCAGATTTTGTGGCTGCTTTTCCCCTGTGGCATTGGCCATTGACCCAAAATACGGCCGTGACCCACCCACAACACAAGGTAGAAACCAGCACACACACCATCATCTTCCAGCCGGAAGCTTTTGTCTATGAGGCCACCTGGCCTTATGTGGCGGCAGCACAGCCGGGCACGGCCGTAGATGCCACCTTTGGTCAGGCCATCCAACTGCTGGGGTATGATGTGGACGTGACCAACACGGCCGTGAACCTGACCCTGTATTGGCACAGCCGGCAGGCCGTGCCAACCGATTATGATGTGTTCATTCACCTGCTGGATGAAGAGGGCCGCATTGTGGCCCAGGTAGACCAGCAGCCTGTAGAAGGGCTGGCGCCCACCAGCCTGTGGCAGCCCGGCGACACCATTCGCCATCCGTTGACCATTGTTTTGCCGCCGACCCTACCGGCGGGCACCTACACGCTCAGCGGCGGCCTGTTTAACCGACAAACGGGGGAGCGGCTGACGGCCGTGGGCCCCAACGCCGAGGACAATGTGGTCAAACTGGCTGACCTCCGCCTGAAAACACAGACACCTTAAAACAGTTTTGTGGTTTAATCGCTCATTGACAGATCAATTTGTGGTTTTGCTTCACTCAACTTGGTACTAATGCTGCCATCTTGGCGATTGTTTATTTGTCACTGTTGCCGGTAATCACGCCCGCGCCCTCGGTGCCTTCGCCGCCACCAGCACCGGTAATCACGCCCGCGCCCTCGGTGCCTTCGCCGCCACCAGCACCGGTAATCACGCCCGCGCCCTCGGTGCCTTCGCCGC